>NZ_JARZHH010000007.1 GCF_029946515.1 Polyangium sp. 6x1 | reverse complement strand
CGGCTACGGCGGCGGCGGTGGTGGCGGCGGCGGTCGCGGCGGTGGCGGCGGCGGTCGTGGCGGCGACCGGCGCGGCGGTCGTGGCGGCGGCGGCGGCCGGGATCGCGGCGGTCGGGATCGCGGCGATCGCTGGTAAGACGTGAGGGCCCGGCGCGAGCCGGCCCAAAAGAAAGCGCCCCGGAGCGAAGGCTTCGGGGCGCTTCTGTTTTGTGCGCTTCGGAGCGAGCTTCAGCGCTTGAACGGCTTGCGACCGGCGAAGAGCTGCCCTTCGCCGAGCTCGAAGCCGATGCGGAGCAGCTGGTTGTACTTCGCCACGCGATCCGAGCGAGAAGCCGAGCCCGTCTTGATCTGCCCCGCGTTCGTGGCGACCGCGAGATCGGCGATGAACGTGTCCTCCGTCTCGCCGGAGCGGTGCGAGATGATCGACCGATAGCCGCCCTCGCCGGCCGTGCGGATGCAGTCGAGCGTCTCGGTGACCGTGCCGATCTGGTTCAGCTTGATCAGGATGGCGTTCGCGATCCCCTCGGACATGCCGCGCGCGAGGCGCTCGGGGTTCGTGACGAAGAGGTCGTCGCCGACGAGCTGCACCTTCTTGCCGAGCCGCTCGGAGATGAGCTTCCAGCCCTTGTCGTCGTTCTCCGCGCAGCCGTCCTCGATCGAGACGATCGGGTAGCGCTTCGAGAGATCCTCGTAGATCGCGACGAGCTCCTCGGGCGTCTTCGGCCCCTTGTCGAACGTGTAGACGCCCTTGTCGGCGTCGAAGAACTCGCTCATCGCCGCGTCGAGCGCGAGGCCGATGTCCTCGCCGGGCTTGTAGCCGGCGGCCTCGATCGCGCGCATGACCTCCTGCAGCGCCGACTCGTTCGTCGCGAGGCGCGGCGCGAATCCGCCCTCGTCGCCGACGGCCGTCACGTGCCCGCCCTTCTTCAGGATCCCCTTCAGCGTGTGGAAGATCTCGACGCCCATGCGCAGCGCCTCGTCGAACGACGGCGCGCCGAACGGCACGACCATGAACTCCTGCACTTCGAGCCCGTTGTCGGCGTGCACGCCGCCGTTCAGGATGTTCATGAGCGGCGTCGGCAGGACACGCGCGGAGGCGCCGCCGAGGTACCGCCAGAGCGGCAGATCCACGGTGTCGGCGGCGGCGCGCGCCACGGCCATCGAGACGCCGAGGATGGCGTTCGCGCCGAGCTTGCCCTTGTTCGGCGAGCCGTCGGCCTCGATGAGGACCTTGTCGACCGCGGACTGATCGAGGGCATCCATGCCCACGACTGCGGGGCCGAGGACGGTCTCGACGTTGCGAACCGCCTTCGAGACGCCCTTGCCCACGTACCGCTTCTTGTCGCCGTCGCGTAGCTCGACGGCCTCGTACGCCCCCGTGGAGGCCCCACTCGGGACCGCGGCGCGCCCCAGGCCGCTGGTCGTCCTGACCTCGACCTCCACGGTGGGGTTGCCACGGGAATCGAGGATCTCACGGGCCATCACGCTCTGAATCTCGGACATGCGAACGCTCCTTCGGCAGAGGGCCGGCAGCATAGCGTGGTAAGCGCGCTGGCGAACAGGGGCCGATCGCCACAGAAGTCTTCCTCCCCGAGGCGCGACTCGCGTTATGCTCCCCGGCTGCGTGGAACGTTCGATCGGCGTGTATGGCGAGGAGCTGCTCCTCTGGATCTGCGCGGTGCGCCAGTCCCCGAGGCGCCCGCCCGCAGAGCACCTGCTCCAGCAGGCGAACTCCTTGATGAACGAGCTGAAGAGCTCGAAGGCGACCGACGAGCTGCCCGTCGTCTCGGCCGACGATGGCCAGTTCGCCATCGCCGCGATCATCGACGAGATCGCGATGAGCCTGCCGGACCTGCGTCCGCTCTGGTCGCAATACTCGCTGCAGTCCACACGCTGGTACACGACGAACGCGGGCGTCGAGTTCTACCAGCGCCTCGAGCGCGTGAAGGAAGGCCCGAAGAGCGTGCTCGCGACGTACTACGTGGTGCTCGGCCTCGGCTTCCTCGGCAGGTTCGGTTTGCCCGGCCAGGTGCAGTACGGCGCGACGCAGACGCGCATCGACGTCGCGCGGATCCTCGGCGTGGACGCGGATCGCGACTGGCACGCGGGCGCGCTGCGGCCCGTGCGCGAGGAGACGGTGCGCCCGATCGACCACCAGACGCCGTGGTGGAAATCGCTGTGGATGGGCCGCGGGATCGGGATCTTCTTCGTGGTCGTGGGCCTCGCCCTGATCATCGTCAACGCCGTCGGGGGCAAGTGATGGCGAACGTGATCGGCCCGTTCACCCAGGAGATCGACGCGCTGCTCGCGACGATCGCGCAGAAGCACCCGGGCAAGAAGCCGCCCTACCAGGTGCCGATCTACCTCGTCGTCGGGGATCCGGGGATGGGGCGAACGACCGCGATCCGCTCGCAGTTCCTCACGTGGTCCGGCGGTGATGGACCGCTGCCGCCCGCGTCCTCGACGCCGTTTTGCACGTACTGGATGGCCGAGGAGTGCGCGTTCATCGAGCCCGAAGGCCACGTGATGGGACCGCGGCGCGATCCGGCGTTGCTCCAGGCGCTCTGCGAGGAGCTCCTGCGCAAGCGGCCGCGCGAGCCGCTCGACGCGCTGATCCTCGTCCTCAACGTCGCGGCCTTCGCCGATCTCGACGAGGCCGGCGTGCAGGCGTACGCGAAGAACTACCGCGACGTGCTCGTGGAGATCGGTAGGCACATCGGCGGCGACGTGCCCACGTACGTGATCCTCACGCGCTTCGACACGGTCTGGGGCTTCGCCGACGTGTTCCAGTGGACGGCCGAGCGCAAGCGCGAGGACCCGTGGGGCTTCACGCTGCACCAGGAGGTCGCGCCGCAGGACGCGCTGCCGAAGATCCGCGAGGAGATCGACGGGCTCGCCGCGCGCTTCGAGATGTTCTGCTTCGCCAAGCTCTCGGGCGAGGAGCACGTCGAGACGCGCATCCGCGCCTACCAGCACCTCGTGGAGGTGCGCGAGCTGCTCGACCGGTTGCGCATCGTCTTCGGCGTGCTCGCGATGCCGAACGCCTACGAGCGCGTGCCGTGGTTCCGCGCGATGGCCATCGGCAGCGCGGTGCCCGGCGTCGGCGATCGGCAACGCGCGGGCGTCGCGCGCTTTCAGAGCATGGGCCTCTACCCGGCGTCGATGCCTCAGGGCATGCGGCCGGGCGGGCTGCCGATCCACGCGCTCGTCAAGACGGTCACGCTGCCCGAGAAGGATCTCGTGCCGCTGCGCGTGCGCTGGCGCGACGACCTCGCGACCTTGATCCTCGCCGGCTCCGCGCTGCTCGTGTGGATCGCCGCGATCATCGTCGCGGGCATGAACCGCTAGCGCCCGCGGGCGAGCTCGATCTCCATCGTCACCCACGCGTCGAGGTCGGGCTCGGGCTTGAAGAGGCCGAGGTCGAACTCGCGCCCGTTGATCATGATGAACGGCGTGCCCATCAGGCCCGCTCGATCCGCGTCGGCCTTGTCGCGCTCGATCGTCTTCGTCGCCGCCTCGGACTGCATGTCCGCGCGCAGCTTGCCCATGTCGAGCCCGAGCTCCTCGGCGATCGCGCCGATCGCAGCGTCGCCGAGTTTGTCCTGGTTCTCGAAGAGCGCGTGCTCCATCTCCCAGTAGCGCCCCTGCTTTTGCGCGGCGTACGCGGCGCGGGCCGCGACCTCCGCGTGGGCGTGCCTCGGCAGCGGGTAGAACTTGTGCACGAGGCGCACGTCGTCCGCGTGCTCCGCGGCGACATGCTCGACCATCGGCACGATCCTCCGGCACGCGGGGCACTCGAAGTCCGACCAGACCATGAGGGTGACGGGCGCGGTCGCCGAGCCCTTCGTCGGCGAGCCGGCGACGTCGACCGTGGTCACCTTGCTCCCGAAACGGATCTCGTAGGCGCGTGTGGCCTCGGCGCGGCCGAGGCCTGCCTTCACGCGCTCCGTGACGAAACGCGCGGCGGGCTCGCAGGCCTTGCACGATCGCTTCTCGTCGAGGCAGGTGGAGAGCGGCACGGCCTGGTCGGGGCACGGCGCGATGAGCTCGTCGAGCAGACGTTCGACGGTCTCGCGTTCCCGCGGCACGAGATCGCCCATTTCTTTCGGCCTCTGGATCTCGAGGGCGCCGCCGCCGTCCACGTGCTGGCTCCCGCCACACGCGCTCACGAAGAGCATCGTCAAGACCAGGAGCGGAGAGATCGTTTGGAGAGTCACGCGCGGATACTACACCGCCAGGGGCGGATCGGCTTTGCACCACTCGACGCCGGGACGCGCTCGGGGTATTCACCGGCCGAACGTGCACGACGCCGTACCGCCTCCCCTGACACCCGCCAAGACCAGCGCGCCGGTCTCCGTCCGCGACGCCGGCAAGAAGCGGCTGCGGTGCCCGACGTGCCTGGAGTCCGTGCCGCCCGGGGTCGATCTCTGCCCCGAGTGCGACGAGCCCCTCGCGGGCAGCAAGAGCCTTCGCACGGGCGCGGCGACGGTCAAGGCGCCGAGCTGGCTGTCGCTCCACTGGCGTCCGCTCGTCACGGGCCTCGCGATGGTCTCCGTGCTCGCGACCGGCATCGCCCTCCGCAGCCTCGCCCCGGGCCGGTTCCTCCCGCCGCGCGCCGCCTCGCGCTCGCCGAGCGCCGTCACGCCGACCTGCACCTCGCCCTGCTGGCACGGCGAGGCTTGCCAGGTCGGCCAGTGCGTCTGGCAAAAGCCGAACGATGTCGGACACCTCGGCGAACAGCCCCTCGTGACCGGCCCGTTCGCGCTGCCGAAGGACGTCTCCGACGCCTTGCCGCTCGACGCGGATCGCTTCGCGCTCGCGCTGCTCAACGGCATCGAGGTCCACGACGCGCGCACCGGCGCGCTCGTCACGCTGGTCAGCGACGCGCCGCAGATCAAGGGCCTCTACCGCGTCGGCGAGCACCTCTACGCGACCTCGCCGCAGCGGCTCTACGTCGTCGACGCGGCCACGACGGGCCTGCAGAAGACGATCGATCTCGGCGCGATGGTCGGGCAGGTGTCGGTCGGGGCGAACGGCCGGCGCGCGCTCGTGTCGCTCCCCTCGGCGCACGCGGTCGCGATCGTGGCGACGGAGTACCACGCGGAGATCGACCGCATCCATTTCGGCGACGATCCGGTCGGGCCGATGGGCGTCGACGACACGGGCACGCGCGCGCTCGGCACGACGGGCCAGGTCCCGCTGCCGGGCCTGCGAGATCCTGCGGGCGGCGCCGTGTACGCGTTCGATCCGAGCCGGCTCGCGTCGCAGCAGGACCGCGTGCGCACGTCGTTGCTCGGCAACCCCGTCAGCGTGCTCATGACCCCGGACGGCAGCGCGAGTTACGTCGTCCTCCGCGCCGAGGACGCGCTCGTGCCGCTCGAATGGCTGCCGTCGGGCGCGGTGCGGCGCCGCGAGCGAATCCAGACCTGCGACGAGCCCGAGCAAATCGAGCTCGTGCGCCGCGGCCGTCGCGCGCTCGTGCGTTGCCACGAGGGGCGCGCGCTCGAGGTCTTCGACCTCGCGAAGGGCGAGCTCGCGCGGCACATCCCGTTCAACGGGCGGGCGACCGACCTCGTGGTCACGCCCGACGGCGAGCAGGCGCTCGTGACGCTCACGGGTGATGGCGCGGGCTCGCTCGCGCTCGTGGATCTCGAGTCCTACGCGGTGAAGCTCCTTCCGCTCTCGGGCGAGCCCAAGCGCGTGCGGCTGACGCCGGACGGCCGCATGGCGCTCGTCTTCTCGGATTGGGCCAAGGTCGCGTGGGTGGTGCGATGAGCCAGCAGCGCGTCCCGTGCCCTGCGTGCAAAGCGCCGATCGTCTTCGGCGCGCGCAAGTGCCGCGCGTGCAAGGCGTGGCTCGTCCCGGAAGCGCAGCCGCGCGTGCCGCGCGTGATCCTCGGCGGCATCGCGCTCGCCGGGACGCTCTTCGCCGTCGTCGTCGGCGGACGCGAGTCCCCCGTCGGCGAGGCGCCTCCGCTGACGAACCTCGACCCTGCGGGATCGAGCAGCGCCGCGGGCGCGCCGCGTCCTGGCTCGATCGGCCCCGAGATCGAGGCCGAGCCCGAGCCCACGCCGGCCGACCCGCAGAAGCGCTGGAAGACCCGCGAGATCCGCCTCGGCGACGCCCACCCGCTCGACGTCGTCTTCCATCCGAAGGGCACGAGCGTCTACGTCAGCGCCGACGACGCCACGCTGCGCGAGTACAAGCTGAAGACGGGCGAGCTCGTGCACAAGGCGTCGATGCCGGCGCAGGGCGACGAGATCCGGATGCTGTTCGACCGGTACGTCGCGGTCCTCCGGCACGAGGACGCGGCGCGGATCCCGGTGATGGACACGTCGGCCTGGGATCGTGATCCGGTGCTGCTCGACGTCGGCCGGAGCCCCGGTGAGATCGTGCCGATGCCGGACGGCCGCAGCGTCGTGGCCTCGACCATCGACGGCAAGCGCGTCGCGCGCTTCGACTTGCCGACGGGCGTGCGCCTCGCGGACATCACCTTGCCGCACGCGACGGGCCAGCTCTTCCTCGTCCGCGCCGAGAACCGCCCGTACCTCGCGGCGATGGGCGCGCTCTCGCACGGCGGCCGCGCCGCGGGCGCGTGGATCGACCTCTTCGATCCGAGCGAGGAGCCCTTCGGCGCCACGCGTCGCAGCGTCTTCGTCGGCCGCGAGCCGCGCGCTGGCGCGATCTCTCGGGACGGCGGCTCGCTCTTCTTCCCGGACCGCGTCTCGAACAGGGCCGTGCTCCTCGACATCGCCGCGACCACGCAGGTCAAGTCGACGGCCGTGGGCCTGGGCCCGGAGCAGGGGTTCCTCCTGAACGACGATCGCCTCGGCGTCACGCTCGACAGCAAGGCGCGCACGGTGACGGTCGTCGACCTCGCCACGATGAAGGTCACGAGCACGCTCATGCTCGACGGCTCGCCTTGCGCGGGCGCGGCCTCGCCGGACGGCCGCACGCTCTTCGTCGCGCTCGGCGGCATGGAGCGGCCGCCGAAGGGCAGCGGCGTGGCCGTCATTGCCGGCGATCCGCTCCGCATCGTCGCCACGATTCCCACGGGCGCGGGCGTCTGCGCGGTGGACGTCACGCGCGACAGCTCCCGCGCGGTCGTCGCGTCCTATTACGACAAATCGGTCCTCGTGCTCGAGCAATGAGCCGCGGGCGCGCGCGCCCGGCTCAGCCTGCGCCCTCGACGTAAGCGTCGACCTCGATCTCCACGAGCATGTCCGGCGCGATGAGCCGCCGCACCTCCACCATCGTCGCGGCGGGCGCGTGCGGCCCGACCTTCTCCTTGTGCGCGCGCCCGATCTCGGACCAGCGCTCGATGTCGGTCACGTACATCCGCGTGCGCACCACGTCCGCGAGGGAACCGCCGAGCTCTCGCAGGGCCGCCTCGATGATTTCGAAGCAGCGGATCGCCTGGGCATACGCGTCATCCTTTGCGTGCGTCCCTCCGTCCACCGCGACGGGCGCCGTCCCGCCGACGTACACGTGCGGCCCGACCGCCACGGCGCGGCAATACCCCACGCGCGCTTCCCACTCTGCGCCCGAGAACACCCGTCGTTTTTGCATGGGCCGGGTATACCACGAATGCTCTGTTCGACGGGCTGCATGCCCTACCCCAGGGCGAACGACGTGCCAGGAAAAAGCCCCGCGTTCGTGCATGAAAATGCCCTGTCCGA
This sequence comes from Polyangium sp. 6x1, assembly GCF_029946515.1. Taxonomy (GTDB): domain Bacteria; phylum Myxococcota_A; class Polyangia; order Polyangiales; family Polyangiaceae; genus Polyangium. The sequence continues at coordinate 231,028 of NZ_JARZHH010000007.1, read as the reverse complement.
CCTGACGGCGCCAGGGCGAGGGGATGGCGGCCGCCGCCGGCGACGAACCACCGTGATCCGCGTCGCGCCTCGTGCCACGATGCGCGCGCCTTCCTCCCGCCCTCCGAGCCGAATGATGAAAACCCCTCGCTCGCTCCTCGCGCTCCTCGCCACCACCGCCGCTTGCGCCGCCGCGCCGCCTGCGCCCCCGCCTGCACCCGCGGCCTCCGCCAAACCCCAGGCCGCTGCGCCCGCGCCCGACCTCCCCGCGCCTCCTTCGGGCCTGCGCCTCCCGCGCGCCGTGCATCCGCTTCGTTATGCCGCGACGCTCACCCTCGTCCCCGGCGACGACGTCCTCCGCGGCGAAATCACCATCGACCTCCGCCTCGCCGAGCCCACGCGTGTCCTCTGGCTCCACGCCGAGCACCTCACCGTCGAGGAGGCTCGCATCGAGGCCGCGGCGAAGCACCTCCCGCTCCGCGTCGTGCCCACGGAAGGCGACCTCGTCGGATTCGCGCTCGACACCCCTGCGCCGGCCGGCTCGGCGCGCCTCATCGTGAAATACCGCGGCGCGATATCGACCGTCGACGATCACGGCGCCTTCCGCGAGGAGGCCGACGGCGCCTCGTACATCTTCTCCGATTTCGAGGCTACCGCCGCGCGCCAGGTCTTTCCTTGCATCGACGACCCCGGCGTGAAGGTGCCCTGGCAAATCTCGCTCCGCGTGCGCGAGGCCGACGTCGCCCTCTCGAATACGCCCGCCCTCGGCGAGACCAAGGAGCCGGGCGGCATGAAGCTCGTCCGCTTCGCGCCCACACAGCCCTTGCCGAGTTATCTCGTCGCGTTCGCGGTCGGGCCCTTCGACCTCGTCGACGCGGGTTTGGCCGGGAAAAACAAGATTCCGGTCCGCATGGCCGTCCCTCGCGGCGCCGCCGGCAAAGCCTCGTTCGCGGCGAAGACCACGCCGCCCCTGCTCGGCATGCTCGAAGAATACCTCGGGTCGGCTTATCCATACGAAAAACTCGACGTCGTCGCCATCCCGCGCCTCGCCTCGTTCGGCGCCATGGAAAACCCCGGGCTCATCACGTACGGCGCCCGCGGCTCGCTCGCGGCGCCGGCCGACGAGACGCCGATGTTCCGGCGCGGCTTCACCGCGACCATGGCCCACGAGCTCGCCCATCAATGGTTCGGCAACCTCGTCACGCTGGACTACTGGGAGGACCTCTGGCTCAACGAGTCCTTCGCCACCTGGATGGGCAGCAAGATCGTCGAGCGCTTCTCCCCGTCCTTCCGCGAAGACACGCGCCGCGTCGCCTCGGCCTCCTATGCCATGGGCGAGGACGGCCTGCTCAGCGCGCGCAAAATCCGCCAGGAGATTCGCACCCAGGACGACATCGCCAATGCCTTCGACGGCATCACCTACCAGAAAGGCGCGGCCGTCCTCCGCATGTTCGAGGCCTACGTCGGCCCCGAGAAGTTCCAGCGCGGCGTCCGCCGTTACCTCGACGAGCACGCCCACGGCAATGCAAAAGCGGCCGATTTCCTGCGCGCGCTTTCCGCCGAGACCGGCCCCGAGATCGGCCCCGCGTTCGCCACGTTCCTCGACCAGCCCGGCGTCCCGCTCGTCAAGGCCGAGCTCTCCTGTGAGAAGGGCAAACCCCCTCACGTAAAACTCTCGCAATCGCGCTGGCTCCCGGCCGGATCGGCGGGCGCCGCCGAATCGACCTGGCAAATCCCGGTTTGTCTCCGGTACGGAGCCGGCCCCGAGGCGCGCGCTTGCACGCTCCTCACCACGAAGACGGCCGAGCTCCCGCTCGAAAAGGCGAAATCGTGCCCCACGGCGTTCGCTTTGAAGGACGCCGGCGTCGGTTATTACCGCGTCGACCTCGGAAAGGAGGCCCTCGCGCGGCTCCTCGGCAAGCCGGGCAAATTCCTCGGTTTGCCCGAGCGCCTCGCGCTCCTCGACGACGCCTCGGCCCTCGTCGAGAGCGGCGCCCTCGGCTCTGCCGATGTCCTCTCCCTCGTCCCGAGCGTCGTCGCCGAGCCCGAGCCTCTCCTCGAACGTGGCGCGGCCGCGCTCGTCGCCCGCGTCCGCGACGTGCACGTCCCTGCCGACCTCCGCCCGCGCTTCGCGAATTTCGTCACCCGCACCTTCGGCAAGCGCGCCCGGGCGCTCGGCGTCCTCCCGAAGCCCGGCGAGGACGACGACACCACGTTCCTCCGCCCCGTCCTCGTCGCGCTCGTCGCCGATCGCGGCGAGGATCCGGCCCTGCTCGCCGAGCTCCGCGCCCTCGCCTCGCGTTTCCTCGCCGACCCGAGCGCCGCGCCGCTCGACATCGCCGCCCCCGCGCTCGCCCTCGCGGCGCGGCACGGCGGCGATCGGGCGCTCTTCGATCGATTGCGCGAGGCGGCCAGGAACGAGCGCGACGAGCGCCGCCGCAGCGCCTTCCTCGAGGCGCTCACGAGCTTCCGGGATCGCGCCCTCGTCGACGAATCTCTCGCGCTCGCGCTCGACGGCGGCTTCGATCCGCGCGAGGCCGTGTCGCTCCTCGGCCAGGACGAGCGAATGCTCGATCGATCCCTCGGCTACGTCGAAAAGAACTGGAGCGCCCTCGCTTCGCGTATGCCGAGCGAGGCGCAAGGTTTCCTCCCCCTCTTCTTCCAGGGCGCCTGCGACGAGGCGAGCCGCGCCGCCGTCGCGCGCGTCTTCGAGGCCCGCGCCCCCGAGATCGTCGGCGCGCCGCGATCCCTCGCGCAGTCGCTCGAGTCGATCTCCCTTTGCGTGGCCCAAAGACAGAAGCTCGAACCGAGCCTCCGGGCATTTCTCCAGAAATACTAGCCCGACCGGTTTTCTGGCGACCCTACGGCGGCACCCGGCTTGCTGGGGAGCGGATGGAGGAGGTATCCGTGTCACCCCACCGCACCCTTGCTGCTGCGTCGCTCGTCATGATGCCGATCTTTGCAGGTTGTCTCGGCTCCGACGACGCCGCGGCGCCGGAAACCACGGCGACGCACGAAGCCGATATCTCCTTCGCGACGTATTACGTCGCCCGGCGCGATCTTCGCCGCTGCGCATCTCCCCAGTGCGGGGGGTTCTTCATCTCCGCCGTCAACCAGGAAAAGACGGTCTGCGTCGACGGCACCACCGCCGAAGAGTGTTACGTCGCCGATATCCAGTTCTCCAGCATCCTCCAGCTCGCGGGCGTCGAGGGCACGATCCGCGAGGCCATCGGGGTGCAGCGAGAATCGACGCGCGCCATTCTCTTCGGGGATCTCTTCTCGGGTCAGAGCGGCCTCGGCTCGCTCTCGCTCCGGTTTGCCTGGGTCGCCCTCGAACCGGCCGAGCTCCGGGGCGAGTTCCATCGTGTCATGCACAACGGCGTCGTCTGCGTCGCAGCGCCCTGCCCGAGCTTCAATCAGGAGCACCTGAACACGGGCGCCACGCGGACGATCCACGAGCTCGATCTCAAGGAAGTCCCCGGCAATGGTCGGGACGATTTCGACTCCGGGCCCGCCCTCTTCTCGACGCTCGGCATGATCCTGAACGGCCAGGACGTCCGCATCGAGAACTATGGGCCGGCGGGAGACGCCATCGTCCTCCAGGCGACGCAGGGCTTCCTCCCGATCATCCGGCCGACGCTCCGCAGGTCCGGCGCGCCCGCCGACGACGGCCCGGTCATCGGCCGTCGATTGGCGGGCGGCGGCGGCAGCGGCGGCGGCGGGGAGGGTGGCAGCGGCGGCATCCGGAACACCAACACGCAGTAGGGGCGATCCTTGCGGCGCGCGCCCGGACACGTCACGATCCCGTGGCCATGGACATCGAATGGCGGACGGACGTGGAATCGGGCGCGCGGCGCGTGATCGAGGCGCTCGTCTCTTCGCAACGCACCCTCGAAGACGTGGTCCGCTGGGGCCTCGCGCTCACGCCGCCGCGGCTCGTCGCGGACGTGGTCGTGCAGGACGAATACAACCACGACGTCGTCCTCGAACATCCGGCCGGCGTGGTTCTCGTCTACGACACGACCTGACTGGGCGGTTTGACGGCGGTCGCCGTCTGGGATCACAAGCCGACCGCGGCGGAGATGCTCGAAGCGCGCCTCGCGCGGGGCTGGACGCCCACGCCCACGGCCACGCGCGACGGGCCCGTCGTCCTTGGATACGCCGCCTGCGCGATCTCGCCCGCTAGCTCGCCACGAGCGTGAGCACGGCGCTCTCGCCGAAGTGCTCCTGCGCCAGACGGGCAGCCTCCGCGTTCGCTGGCACGTCGCGCAGGAGCCGGGTTTGTCCCTCCGGATCCCGCACGTCCGCGAGCTCGCGCCCGAGCAGCCGCAGCGCTGCGCGCAGCTCCCCCTCGAAAGCGTCGATGTCGCCCGCCGCGCGCAGCGCCTCGGCCGCCGCCATCCGCAAATCCACCTCGCCCGCGCCGAGGCCCCCGGCGGCCCGCATCTCCCCGAGGGCCGCGCGCGAGAGCGAAGCCGCCTCCGCCACCCGTCCGAGCCGCGACAGCGCGCGGATCCGCGTCGCCGTGAGCGAGAGCCGACGCAGGCCCATGCGATCGACGAGCCCGAGCCCCCGATCCACCTCGCCGAGCGCCCCTGCCGCGTCCCCCTCCGCGAGCGACACCCGCGCCGCGATCCCCCACGCGATCCCCGCGTCGAACGGCCCGATCCCCGGCTCCGCGGCGAGCGTCCCGGCGAGCGCGCGCGCCTCCTCGCGCGCCTCCGCCGAGGGTTGCTCGGCCAGGAACGCCGCGTGGAGGAGCCGCACCCCGCACTTCGTGAGCGCGTCATCCACCGCCGTCGCCTGCGCCTCCGCCTCCGCGAAGCGCGCCTCGGCCTCGCCTGCGGCCCCGAGCGACGCGAGCGCCTCGCCGACACGCGCCACGCAGAGCGCTCGCATCCGCGCGTCGCCCGCTTCCTCGAACGCGAGCGTCGCGTCTTCGATGATCTCGAGCAGCGCGAGCGGCTCGTTCGTCGTGGTCCGACCGTACTCGTAGGCCGCGAGCCTCGCCCACCCGTGCGCGCTCGGATCCACCGCGCCTGCCCGTTCCAGCGTCTCGCGCATCCGATCGAGCGCCTTGTGCGACTCGCCCCGATCGAGCCGCATCGCGAGCAGGCAGAGCAGCCGCCCGAGGCACTCCGCGTAGGCCCCTTGCGCTTCCAGCTCCGGCGTCAGCGCGAGCAGCTCGTCGAGGTAGCCCGGGAACGCCTCGGCGTTCATCCCGAGCCCCGTCAGCGTGCAGACGAGCCCGAGCACCCGGCAGTGCCACGTCGAGCCCTTCGGCAAGAGCGGCAGCGCCTCGATGCCCATCAGGCACGCCTCGGCCCAGGCCGTGTTCCAGTACAGAATGCAGCACGCCATGCCGCGCACGAGACCGAGCTCGGCCCCCTCGGCGCCGAGCTCCTCGGCCTTCGCGGCGTGCGCCCGGGTCCCTGCGAGGTCGTTCCGTTCGAACGCTTCGCGCGCCGCGCGCACATGCAGCACCCGCGCGCGCGCCGCGTCGCCGCCGCGTTGCCAGTGCTCGGCGAGCACCTGCGCCTCGTGTTCGCCCGCGGCCTCCAGGAACGCCGCCGCCCGCGCATGCCCGAGCGCGAGCTCCTCCTCCCGCAGCAGCCCGTACGCCGCCTCGCGCACGAGCACGTGCCGGAACGCGTACTCCACGTCTCCCGTGAGCCTGCTCGTTCGTTGCTTCTCCAGAAGCTCCGCGCGCAAAAGCGCCGCGAGCGCCTGATCCACGACGGCCCCTTGTCCCTCCCGATCCATCAGCGCGAGCACGCCTCCGCGCCAGAACCGCGTCCCGAAGATGCTCGCCGCGACCAGCGTCCGCCGCGCCTCCGGACCGAGCCGCCCGAGCCGCGCTTGCAGCATCGCCACGAGCGTCGCCGGCCGCTCCCCCTCGCCCTCGTCCCGCGCCGCGCGCGCGAGCTCCTCCACGAAGAACGGATTGCCCGCGGAGCGTGTGGCGATCCGCTCCACCACCGCGTCGCTCTCCTCCGGCCCGAGCGCGGCGCGCGCGAGCTCCTCCGCGTCGCGACGAACCAGCGGCGACAGCACCATCCGCTCCGCCCGATCGCCCCAGAGCCGCGGGTAGACGTCCTCCACGTCCGGCCGCGCCAGCGCCAGCACGAAGAGCGGCAGATCCGACAGCTCCACGAGCGCGCGCTCCACGAGACGCACGCTCCGCGCGTCCGCGTGGTGCACGTCCTCGAGCGCCAGCACCAGCGGCCGCGCGGCGCACGCGGCGCGCAGGTACGCGAGGAACGTCTGCTCGATCTGCGCCCGTGCGACCCGCCCGTCCACGAAGCCCGCCGCCGCTTGCCGCTGGCTCGTCGTCGTGAGCTCCCGCGGCCCGCGCCCGCGCAGCGCGTCCGCAAGCAACGCGTACGCCGTCGTCTCGAGCGGCTCGCTCCGACCGACGAGGAAAAGCACGTCCTCCGCGCGCGCCTCGATCCGCGCGCGTAGCTCCCGCAGGAGCCGCGACTTGCCCATGCCGGCCGGCGCGACCACCACGACCGCCCGTGACAGCGGCTCCTCCCGCGTCGCCTCGAACGCCCGCAAGAGCAGGTCGAGCTCGCGCTTGCGCCCCATGAACGGCAAGGTTTTTCCGAGCAGCGGCCGCGCCTCGTCCCGCCGCGTCCCGCCGCCCGTGAGCAGGATCCGCCCGCCCTCGCGTGTCGTCTCGAAGCGAGCTCCGACGAGCCCCGCCGTGACCGCGTCGACCATCACCACGCCGCGCGGCGCGTCCTCCTCGCGGAGCGCCTCCACCGCGCGATCCACGGCTTCCCCGATCGGCTGCTCGCCCGACACGAACCCGGGCCCCGTCGCGAGCGCGATCGTCGCCTCCGGAGAGGCCGCCTTCAGCGCGAGCGCCGCGCGCGCCGCCGCCGCCGCCTGATCCGTCGCGTCCCCGCCGAACCGCGCGAACGCTGCCACGAGCCACCCCTCCGCAGACGGCCCCTGCGAGAACGCCCCGTTTCGCAGCAGGATCCGCGCGAGCTCCTCGCGCGGCGCCTCCGCGGGCGGAGCGAGCACGAGCACGCTGAAGAGCTCCTGCAGATCCCGCGCGACCGCCGGCGAGAACGCGCCCTTGCGCGCGCCGAGCTCGAACAGCGCCGGCAGCTCGTCGAGCAGGTCCGACACGCTCGCCGGGCGTTTGTCCGGATCCTTCTGCAGCAGGTTTCGCACGAGCGCCGCGACGGCCGGCGGCACGCCTGGCCGCAGCGGCCGGAGGTCGGGCGGCTCCTCGCTCAGGATCTTCGACATCACGAGCACGGGGTCTGTCGCGACGAACGGCGGCCGACCGGCCAGGCACTCGAACAGGATGCAGCCGAGCGAGAACATGTCCGAGGCGGGGCCAATCGGCCCCTCGCTGCCCACCTGCTCGGGCGACATGTATTCGGGTGTCCCGATCGAGCGACCCGTCGCGGTGATGCCCGTCGACGGCCCCATCGATCGTGCGATCCCGAGGTCCACGATCGTCGCCTGGTCGATGTCTCCTCCGCGCAGGAGCACGTTCGAGGGTTTGAGGTCCCGGTGCACGACGCGGCGCGCGTGCAGCGCGGCGAGCCCTTCCGTGATGCGCCGGAGCAAGAGCAGCGCCTCGCGCGTCGACAGCGGACCGCGCGCCAGCCGTTTTGCGAGGTCCTCGCCTTCCAGCCATTGCATCGCCAGGAAATGCGCGCCGTCCTCGCTCTGACCGTGTGCCACGTACGACACGACACGCGCATGGCGGATCTCGGACAGAATTCGTGCTTCCCGGGCGAAGCGCTCCGTATCGAGCGACGTCGCGTCCGTATGCAAGAGCTTCAGCGCGACCTCTTCGCCGGTCTCCTGATCGCGGGCGCGGTAGACTTCGCCCATGCCGCCGCGCCCGGCGAGCGAGCCGATCACGAACCGCCGTGCGACCAGCGTTCCGGCGGGCAGGGGCTTGATCCTCTGGACCATGCGCGCCCATTGGTTTCATACCCGGGCGCGCCCGCTGTCAAGCGCCTCGCCGCAGCGCGTCGGCCGTTGACGCTTGCGAGAGCGCCGAAGCTTTGAGAAATTCGAGGGGTGTCGTGCCCCAAGATCATCACCGAGCGCCTCGAGATGATCCCCATGACGGTGGAGGTCGTCGAGGCCGTGCTCGATGGGCGCCGCGCCGATACCGAGGCGCTCCTCGGCGCGAAGATGCCCACGGCGTGGCCGGGCCGCGCGCTCGTCGAGCGTGCGTTCCTCGCGCGGCTCGACGCCGTGCGCGCCGATCCGTACCACCGGCTCTGGGGGGATCGTGTGGCCCTCTCGCGCGAGCCGTCCCCGCGGGTCATCGGCAGCGTGGTTTTTCATGGGGGACCTGACACGGAGGGCCTCGTCGAGGTCGCGTACGGCATCGAGGAGGAATCGCAGCGGCAGGGCTTCGGCTTCGAGGCCGTGAGCGCGTCCGTCGCGTGGGCGCTCGCCGAGCCGCGCGTGCGCGCCGTGCGGGCCTCGACGTTCACGTGGCACCTCGCCTCGCGCCGCATCCTCGAGAAGCTCGGCTTCCGCGTCGTCGCGACGGAGGACGACCTGCTCGGCGAAATGCTCAAGTACGAGGTCGAGCCGAGCGCGTTCCGCAGGTAGCCGCGCGCCGCGCTGGTTTTCCTGGGGAACCTTCCTGTAAGCTCCCTCGGGGCACCGCGTTCATGCTGGACGACATGAGAATCTGCAATCCGAGGCGCAGGGGGCTCGTGGCTCTCCTCGTCGGGCTGGGCTCCTGCTTCGCGAGCGCGCCCCTCGCGCGGGCGCAGGAAGCTGCCGTCGATGCGCCCGAGGAGGCCCCGCCGCCGCCTCCGATCGATGCCCCCTTGGAGCAGCCGCCGCCCCTCGAGGTCCCCACGGACCTCCCGCCGCCGCCGCCTCCGCCGCCTCCGTACGTCCCGCCGCCGTACGTCCCGCCGCCTCTGCCGCCGAAGCCGAGCCGCTGGTATTTCCTGCAACCGGGCGTCTTCCCCGAGGCCGACCTCTTCGCGGGCATCGCGCAGCTCGGCATCGTCACGCCGTCGGCGAAGGAGTTTTACGGCGGCGCGCAGGTGGGCCTCTTCGGCGCCGAGGCCCAGCACTTCACGGGCCTCGCGCAGGTTGGCCTTTTGCACACCAACGTCGAGCGCACCTTCCGCGGCGGCGTCGAGCTCACGCTCGGCAGAAACCTCGTGAAGGAGCTCTACGGCGGCGCGCAGATCGCGCTTTACCGCAACGTCGTCACCGATCTTTTCGTGGGCGTCGCGCAGTATGCCTTCGTCCGCAACGACACGCACCGCTTCCTCGGCCTCGCGCAGATCGGCGGGCGCAACGGCACCGACGCGTTCATCGGCGGCTTGCAGCTCGGCGCGTACAACATCATCGGCGCGGGCCTCGACTGGAACGACGACTACGGGGGCGGCCCGCGCGGCGGCGGCGGGTTCGTCGGCGCGCTCCAGCTCGGCGCGTACAACAAGATCGACCACGGCAATTTCTCGGGCGTCGCCCAGATCGCCGCATTCAATGCGGTCGAGGACGGCGATTTTCGAGGCGTCACCCAGCTCGGCCTCGTGAACCTCGCCGAGGAGCGTTTTTATGGCGCCCTCCAGATCGGCCTCCTCAACGGCGTCGATGAGGAGTTTTACGGCATCGGCCAGATCGGCGCCGTCAACATCGTCGCCGACGAGTTTTACGGTGTGTTCCAGGCCGGCGTCGCAAACATCCTCCTCGACGACGGCTTCCACGGCCTTGGCCAGTTCGGCCTCGGGGCGTACGTCGATGAGACGTTTCAGGGCGTCTTCCAGACGAGCGCGCTTTTCAATTACGTCGACGATGAATTCTCCGGTGTTCTCCAGCTCGGCGGCCTCTTCAACTTCGTCGACGACGACTTCCGGGGCGTCTTCCAGATTGGCACCTTCAATGGCGTCCGGGAGGAGTTTTACGGCGTCTCGCAGATCGGCGTCGTCAACATGACCGGCGACGATCAGATCGGCGCGCAGCTCGGCATGGTCAACCTCGTGAAGGACCACATTCACGGATTGCAGGCCGGGTTCTTCGACAGCGCCGAGGAGGTCACGGGCATGCAGATCGGCGTCGCCAATTATTCCGAGCGCCTGACCGGCGCGACAGTGGGCCTTTACAATCGCTCCAAGCATGTCCGTGGGGTCCAGATCGGCCTCGTCAACCACACCGAGCGCCTCCGCGGCGTCCAGATCGGCCTCGTCAATCTCTCCAAGCAGGGCGGCCTCCCCTTCTTCCCCGTGATGAACATCGGGCTCTGACCCGCGGGGTGAGGACCGAAGGCATCACCCTGCGCGGCGTCGAGACATCGCTCTAGGGGGCCGCACGACACGTACGCGCAAATTCCTCGGGCAATTTGCCGTATCCGTGGTATGGCACGTGGCTTGCACACGCGCCACGAATTCGCGGACGAACGTCCATCTTCCATACTCCGGGGAATCATGTCTCGACGAACGCTCCTTTCGGCTTCGATGTTGGCCGCCCTCCTCTCCGCGCCTGCGGCATCCCGCGCGCAAGACGCCGCCGCCAAGCAATACGTCGACGTCACGATCGCCGAGCCGCCCAAGCAGGGCGGGCTCGAGATCACCATGAAAAATGGCGCCACGTTCTCGCTCGTGGATACCCGCGACGTCGTCGGCGTCACGCCGAATGGCTCCACGCTCACGGTGGGCCTCAAGTTCGACGGCGTCGCGACGTACCGGCGGGGGGGCCACGAATGGCGCACGGTCCTCGGCATCAACGAGGCGCTCACGAAGACCCCGGCCCTCGAAGAGCCCGTCAAGAGCGCCGACGCATTCACGATCGAGAGCACCTACCTGTATTTCGTGCGCCCCTGGTTCGGCCCCTTCGCGCGGTTCACGCTCGGCACGCCGCTCTTTCGTGGTTTCGACGTTCGCCCCGCCGACACCACGTACACCATCGCTCGCGTCGCCGGCGCGACCGAGACCGTCACCTCGCGCCGCCTCACGCTCACCGACCCGTTTCGCCCCCTCACGCTGAAAGAGACCATCGGCCCGTTCGCGCGTCCTTTCTCCGGGGATCGATTCAACCTGGAGACCCGCGTCGGTCTCGGCGGATTGCAGACCTTCGCCGAAGGACAGCTCATCTTGAAGGACGACGCGGCGACGGCCGATCGCGTCGAGGTGCAGGAGCTCCGTGACGTCCTTCAGCTCGGCGTCGAGGGCTCGCTCGAGATGTGGGGATCTTTTCAGGACAAAAAGATTTCTTACAAGGTCGGTGTCGGTGCGCTCATCCCGGCGTGGAACAACGACATGCCCGCGGCCGGAGAAGCGAAGAAGAACCCGATACAGCTCACGAACCTGGACATCGGCGCGGCCATTTCCTTCAAGGTCGTCGAGTGGGCGACGCTCGATTACGAGCTCAAGCTCGTGCGCCAGCCCCAGCTCACCGACCAGTGGCAGATACGTAACGGCATGATGCTCACGCTCGGCCTCGGATACTCCAGGAAACCCCCGGCGCCGCCCGCGAAGCCCGCGCCCGCGAAATCCGCGCCCGCGCCTGCGCCCGCGCCGGTCACGAAATAGCCATCATCGTTATCGTTCGTGGCGGACGACCGGGCCGAACGCCGGGCACGTCACGTGCAAATCCCCTGCTGGAACGGGCATTTCTGCGAAGGGACGGCCCATGATCCACGGGGGAAATAGATTGAAATCCAACAAGTTCATCGTCCTCATCACGGCGCTCGTCGCGGCGGCATGCGCGCCCGACGAGCCTCCCACCCAGTCTGCGGAAAAATCCCTTCTCGACCCGCCTGCGGACGGCTTGGGCCTCCAATACCGCATGACGTCCACCGTCGCCCCGGGTTCCGAATCGTATGGTTGTCGCCTCTTCCAGGTGCCTCCCGAGGGGCTCGTGATCCAGGGGCAGGACGTCGCGTTCGGTCGGGGCGGACATCACGTCCTGCTGTACCGGACCCCGTATCGGGAGATTCCGTCCCACGACGAGCAGGGGATCGCCGTCGACGCCCTCACGGAGCACGATTGCTCGCAGGGCGCCACCGCGCGCTGGAACGTCGACGCCGTGCTCGGCGGATCCGAGAGCTTCGGCAGCGTGGGGATGCTCCATCGATTGCCCGAGGGCATCGGCGTCGTCGTGGAGCCGTCCGTCGTGCTCGTCATGAGCACCCATTACCTCAACACCACCACGAGCCCGCTCGAGGTCGACGCCCGCATCAACGTCTACACCATGCCCCGTGAGGACCTTCGGATCGAGGCCGGCCTCCTGTACATGGACAACCATGTCCTGCGCGTGCCGCCCTTCGGCGAGGCCGCGGCGCGTATGCGTTGCCCGGTGCCCGCCGACTTCCACGTGGTGAGCTTGCAATCGCACATGCACGCGCGCGGCGTCTCCTTCGAGGCCTCGCTCTTCGGGCCGAGCGGCGCGCCCACATCCATCTATTCGACCACGTCCTGGCAGGAGCCGCCCGTACGCGAGCTCGACCCGCCTCTCCTCTTCCCTCGGGGGAGCACCGTCGAGGTCCGCTGCAATTATCGGAGCGGCGAGGCGCGGCCCGTCGCGTATGGCCTCTCGTCGTCCGACGAGATGTGTCAGCTCATTGGCCCCTATTTCCCCAAGGACGAGCGCTTCGAGCGCTGCGAGGACGCGAGCGGCGCGTCCGCGGCGACGTGGGTCGGCAGCGGCAAGGCCACCGGCGCGGAGACGGTCGATTGCCTCGCGGACGCGATGAGGCGCGAAAAGCGCGTGGGCTACGGGTATTACGATTGCGTGAACAGCGCCTGCGCGAGCGTCGCGACCGAGGTCTCGGCGGTCGTGCGTTGCCATCAGGTGAAGCGCGCCGGGGATTGCGCGTCTCGGTGCGAGGGGGAAAATGCCGCCGATTGCGTGGCTTGCCTCGCGGCGGCCTGCGCCCCGGAGGAGCAGGCCGCGCGGGACGCGAAGTCTCCTTGAAGGGGAAGGGGCGTCAGCCGTTCGACGCGACCGGAGCGCCCGCCTCCGCGAGCTCGGGCTGCTTGCGGCCGCGCCGGTAGGCGCCCACCGCGACCACGATCCCGCCGATCACGTTGATCGCCAGCGCGAGACAGACGTTGTACAGCGACTCCGCCGTCCCCATCGCCACGAGCGGGGCCAGGTTCGGCTGCTCGGCGGCGTACGTCAGCGTCGTGATGATTCCCGTGAAGAAGCCGAGGAAACCCGCTGTCATGGTGAGGAAGGCGAGCACGGCGGGGAGGAGGAGCCGCCCTTGGCCGGGGTTTCGGGCATAACCGATGGCCGCGCCGAAGAAAACGATGCCGAAGACGAGCGTCGGATACATGCCGAAGCCGCCGAGCCTGAATGCCTCTCCCATGGGAAACCTCCGTTTGTCAGGGTCGTTCGTGGGTCGTACGCGCCCCGCCGCGGATCCAGCGGGGCGGAGCAGTCGGACCCTGGTTGCGTGTGGATGTTCCCGGGATCAAAAAAATCCCTCCCCCCTGTTCCAGAGCACGAGCGGTCGCGGCCGTGGCCCGCCACGTGTCGACCCCTTCGGGAGAGGCGGCTCCAGGACCCGGATGACCGTCATTGCTCGACGTCGCGCGCGGCGAACTCCGCCGCCGCCCGCTCGATCTCCGAGCGCGTCGAGGCCACGTCGTACGCGGCAGGCACCTGGGAGAGTGTCTCGCCCGTGGCCTGCAACACCATCAAGTTGAATGCCACGAGCACCTCGGCCGTGGTGAAGTTGCAATGCCCGTACCGGGGGATGGGGATCTGGATCGTGCCGAACTCGCCGTTCGAGAGCTGCTTGACCTGGTAAAGGCTCTGGTGCCAGGAAGGGATGATCTCGTCCCCGAGGGTGTGCATGGTGACGAGGGGAATCGTCGGGATGCCGGAGGTCTCGTAGTGCGTGACGTTCGCGAGCGCGATCGGGCTGGCCGAGAAACGCTGGACCTTCGCGTTGAGCGCAAGATCGTTGAAGGATCCGTGATAGAAGCGCGATTTGTTGTCGAACGGGTTGCCGCCGAGCTGCGCGATGCCGTCGTTCGTGGCGAACACGTTGTACCACAGGAGGCCCAGGGTCGTGTTCGCGGCCGTCGCGGGATTGGCGATGTCGATCGGGGCCTTGGAGGTGCTGAAGAGCTGGGCGGTGGCGAGGGGCCGCGCGGACAGCAGGGCGGCGATACCCGGTTCGTACGTGGTCTCCCATTGAGCGATGACCGTCGGCGGGATCGAGATCGGGCTCGGGGGCAGGACGCCCGGGAAGAAAAAATCGAAGAGCACCCGGAAGTCGCCCCAGTGGTTGAGCTGCTGCCGGAAGCTGCCAATCGGCCCGCAAAGTGACAGGGCGCCGTCGAACCGCTGCGTCCCGAGTTCGTCTTCCGCCAGGATCGCGGTGATGAGTCCCCCTTCCGACGGACCGGTCACATAGGCGTGGTCGAACGCCGCCGGGAACGCGTCGATGAGGTTCCGGATATCCTCCACGCCCTCGAGGACCGCGAGGCCGTTGCGGCGGTAGCTCGTCGTGGCGAACGCATAACCCAGCGATTGCACGAGATCGGGCAGAAGCGTGCCGTCCGGCATCACCAGACCATGATAATCGAGGGGTGCCATCGGCGGGACGTACCCATGAGCATACGCTACGACCTCGCCGTTCCACCCCTCGGCCGGGATGCAATACAACGTACGGGCGCCCGAAAGTACCGGGCCATCGAAGCATTCACCTGGTACGGCTGCCCGGGCGGTCGATGCGGTGAGCGCGCTGCTCCCGATCAGCGCAAGTGACAGCGCGAGATGAAGCACACCTTTCTTCATGCGGTCCTCTCCCCTGGGGGACGACGTATCGTCCGCAATCGGAGGTCGAGGGTAGCACCCCGATTGGCTGGCGAGCGGAAAAGATGGTAGATGGCGCGAGAAGAAAGAAAAATCCGCGCTCATTTGTCGTGGACGCAGCACGGGCCAACACGTGCCGCAGGATCGTAAAGGGGGAGAGTACCATGAACTGCAATCGCGACTTGCTCGTCGGCGTGTTGTGTACCGCATTGGGGGGAACGGCCGCCGGCCTCGTGCCTGCGCCGGCTCACGCCTCCGTGTCGGCCGAAAACGCCGGCTCTAAGCTCTGCCATGCGAATGTCGACGACCCGAGCGGCATGGGGCGACTGCCGACGGAGCAGGGACGACTGCCCCTCGGCCAGCCGAACCATCAGAGCCTCATCGTCTGGCCAGGCCAATCGATCCAGCAAGCCATCGACCAGGCGGCCGAAGGGGCCACGATCTTCATCCTGCCGGGCGTGTACCGGGAGACCGCCCACCCGACCAACGGCCTGATCATCAACAAGAGCGGCATCTCGCTCATCGCACTGAACACGCCGACGAGGCGTGTCGTCCTCGAGAACGCCGGCAACCAGCGCAATGGAATCGTCGTCGTGCCCAGCGACCGCAGCGATTGCATGAGTTGCCACGAGAGCATGGCACCGCCGTTCGAGCGGCTGCCCGGCGTCGATAGCGGCATGGACAGCATCGATCCCGTCCTGTACGACATCGAGATCCGCGGCATCACCATCCGCAATTTCATCAACAACGGCCTGTTCACGGAGCGCGTCGACGGCTTCCGGATCGTGAACGTCCACTCGGACAACAACAAGAACTACGGGATCTTCCCGACGCTCTCGCGCAACGGGCTCATTGCGCTGAGCAAGGCCACGGGCGCGAACGATAGCGGCATCTGGGTCGAGACCTCCGACGACGTCCGGGTCACGCACAACCTGGTCGAAAACAACACGAACGGCATCGAAGTGTCGAACAGCGACGATATCGATCTGACATTCAACGTGGCCAGGAACAACACCGTCGGCATCGCCGCCCTGCTGCTGCCGGAGATCTTCGACATCCGGGCAGGCGCCAAGCGAATCAACGTTCAGGACAACCACGTGTACGACAACAACAGGGCGAACACGGCGGGGCCGGGAAATCCCCTCGCGGTCTTCCCGCCCGGGGTGGGCGTTCTCTATGTCGGCGTGGACGAGTCGGAGATCTCCGGCAACCACGTCTCGGGCAACAGGCTCTCGGGTATCGCCATCACGGACTACTGTGTGGTGGCCAGCGTCATTCCCGGCTTCGACTGCCAGGCGCTGCCCCTGCCATTCCAGCAGGACCAGCGCGCCCGCGACAACGAGGTGGCAGGCAACACGGCGACAGGCAACGGCCTGGATC
The DNA here is from genome assembly GCF_029946515.1 of Polyangium sp. 6x1. Lineage (GTDB taxonomy): Bacteria > Myxococcota_A > Polyangia > Polyangiales > Polyangiaceae > Polyangium. Next base: position 214,891 of record NZ_JARZHH010000007.1, on the reverse strand, counting down.
CCGGATCGCCAGCCGAGAACCCCCTCTTTTTCGTCGCGAGCGACCTGACGCTGCTCAGCCTGCCGGACACGAATGGCAACTGCTTCGAAGACAACACGTTCAACACGTTCTTCTCGCTGCTCCCACTGTCCGCGCCTCCCGGTTGCGACTAACGCTTCTTCACCCGCCCGACCGATCCGTCGTAGTGGCCTTCCCTCCGGACGTAGTACACGAAGTAAAGCCACTCCTCGCCACCTTCCGTCCGCGCCACGCTCGGCTCGCCGAGCCCCACGATGTCGCCCGGCCCCTCGGGCGGCGTGTCGAGGCCGATCTCGACCACCGGATCCCCGAACGACGCGGGCAGCGCGGGATCCCCGCCCGAATACGCGCTCGTCGAGATGTCGCGAAAGCCGCGCGAGAAATAGAGCTTCGACGCGGCCTCGTCGACGAACGGCTGGAACTCGTCGACGTCGGGCTTGCTGATCGCGGCGACGACCGTCTCTGAGAACGTCGCGCCGGGCAGCGCGTCCGAGGGTTTGGCGACGAAGAGGTCCTTCGCGACCGGCCCCTCGGTGTCGAACCAGACGTAGCCGTGGCCAAACGAGGGATTCGATTGGAATTGCTCGAGCGGCACGAGCGGGAGCTGCGTCGCGGGGAAGGGGTCGGCGATGAGAAAGTTGTTCATGAATGAATATTTTCCGAGGCTCACGGGCGCGCCGAGCGTGATGTCGGCGTGATACAGATCGGGCGCCGTGTCCGCGCCGTGCAGCGGATCAAACGCGAAGAGCACGGACGCCGCGCCGTCCTTCGGCGCGCCGAGGTACGTGAAGCCGAACGGCGAATACGTGTAGCCGTTCATGTCGATCGCGAGGACGAACGGCTCGGCGAACGAGCCGTCCGGCTGCCTGCGGAACCCGTACGCGGCCACGGGCGGCAATGCGAAGAGCTCCTGCGTCACGCCGAGCTGGGGAATCGTGTGGTCGATCTCGGTCGGCGAGACGATCCGTCCTGCGCCGGGCATGTCGGGCCGCTCGGGGGCGGCGTACGGGCCGTGCGTCGCATTGCATTCGGGTGACATGGGGCTCGCGGCCTCGCCCGTGCAGCCGGGCAGATCCTTGCCCGCAATGCAACAGAGCAGGTCGGCCGGTGAATACGAGCTCACGATGAGCCATTCGCCGTCCGGGCTCACCTCGGCCGAGTCCTCCGTGCCCGCGGTATTGACGAGCCCGGGCACGCGCTCCGGCTGCCCCCACGCCGCGCCCACGACGGGCAGCACCACGGCCGTCGCCTCGGCCGACAGATCCGCGACCTTCGCCCGCACCACCACTTCGCCGGCGTCGCCCGCGGCGAGCGTGGGTTTTACGGTGGCCCGATATGCGCCCGCCGCGACCTCGGAGACGGCGCCGGGCGTCCCGCCCTCGGCCGTGATTTCCACCGAGAGACCGGGCACGGGTTTTCCGTCGCTCGACGTCACGCGCGCGGTGACCTCGACGGGATACGGCGCGGGCCCGTCCTGCCGCGCGAGCTCGACGACGATCGACGCGGGCGCGCCCGCCGTGGGTTTCGAGGGATCGCCGTCCGAACCGCAGGCGGCGAGGGCGACGGGGACGAGAAGCACAAGAGATCGGTATCGCATCAAGGCATTCTAGCACTACTCTGCCATCTCCACTCACACGTTCATATCGGCACGAGCGCCCGCACCGTCGCACCGCACCGCGCGCATCTTTGGGGCGCAGCGAGCCTTTGAATCAATCGCCGCCGGATCTCCGGTAGTGACGGTTCAGGCGGCGGGCCGCTGCGCCCGGTCGTTTTTTTTCGGCGTTACGCAGGTGCTGGAGGAAGGCGAAGGCCATCATCGTCAGGAGCGCGTGATGGTGCAGCGCGTGCCAGGAGCGGCACTCGACGTGGTCGAGCCCGAGCTCCTCTTTCATCTGCTGATGCGCTTGCTCGCAAACCCATCGCGCCTTGACCACCGAGGCGAGCGTTCCGAGGTCGGTGTCGGGCGGGTAGTTCGAGAGGTAATACTTTCGCTCGCCGCTCGCGCGCTTTTCGCAGATGAGCCAAGCCTCTTCGCCAGGCCCGTGATTGTGTCCGATGACCTTCGGTCCGTCAGCCATGCGCACCCGGATTGCCGCGAAGGACGCGGCAAGCGGGCCTTTCGTTCCGTCACGCCAGCTCACTTCCTCGAAGCTGTTCTTTCCGCGCGTAGAGAACACCTCATGCGCCTTCCTCGGGGCAGCCGACACCTTCCCGCGCTTCGGCGGTCGCCCGCCTGGCTGTGTTCTTTCAGGCGCGGCTACACGTACGGACCTCGGATAGACGAGCTGGTTCGAGTTCACGCCAACCGCCCACTTGAGCTTCATTTCTGAAAGCCTGCGCCGAAACGCGGCACACGCGCCGTACCCCGCGTCCGCCAGGACATCGCCGAACTCGACGCCGCTGCGCATGATACGCTCGACCTCGTCCAGGGCGATCTGCCATTTCGGCCGGAATACCACGTCTTCGGGCACCTTCGCGCGTCGCCGACGCGCTGGATCGTGCGCCCACTCTTTCGGGAGGTAAAGCCGGAGCGCCACGGGGACGGGCACCTCGTCTCGCGCGAGCGTGATGGAGACGAGAGCCTGGCAATTGGCGTTCTTGCCGAGCTGCCCGCAGTATTGATGCGCGACGCCAACCGAGTGCGTTCCCTTCTTCGGGATCGCCGTGTCGTCGATGACGAGGTGGGCATCCTTGCCGCCTACGAGCGCTCCCGCCTTTTCGAGGAGCACACGCTCGTGCCCGGCCGTGTCCCAGCGAGAGGTCGAGACGAAGTGGTGAAGCTGCTGCGTTTCACCCGGGCAAACGCGCGTGGCCATCGGTTCGATGCTCTTGCGGTCCCCAGGCCCGAGGAGCCCACGCATGTAGATCGGCGCCCACTTCTGCTGAGACGGGTAGCCAAACTCGTGCAAGAACGGCGCAACCCAGCGCTCGAACTCGCGCTCCCAGTGCTCCTCGGCCAGTTCGTCACTCTTGAACGGAGGTTTGACGGCGGTCACGCGGACAAACCAGCGCACACGGAACCGCTGGGCCAAATTCTTGGTCACGGCGGTCCGCGAAGGCCCGTAGATCAAGCTCGTCGCGCGTCAGAGCGCGGGCACGGTCGGTGAGGATGGCAGAGTAGTGCTAGGCGAGCTCGCCCCGCCTTGTCTTCGCCCCGGACGGCGGCCTTGCGCGGACTGCCGAAGGGCGTTCCCAAAGCGGCGCCTCGGTGTAAAGTGCGCGCCATGAGGTTCGGAAAGCTCGAAGGTCTCCTCCGCTCGGCTCGCGCCCTCGCCGCGGGCCTCTCCGTGTTCGTCGCCGTCGGCTGCGGCGGCGCGCCTTCGCCCGACGCCGGTAGCCCGACGCCGGCGAACACGACGCCCGCTACGGGGCAAACGACCTCGCCCGCCGAAGGCATGATGGGCACGCTCTCCGAGGAGAGCTTCAAGGCGCTGCACCAGCTCACGGGCGACAAGGCCCCGGCGCCGCGCGGCGAGCGCGTCACGATCGACGGCACGAGCGCTTACCTCAGCCTGCCCAAAGGAAAAACCGCGCCCTTGCCGGGGCTCATCGTCATCCATGAATGGTGGGGCCTGAACGAGCACATCCAGCACTGGACCGACCGGCTCGCCGAGGACGGATATGCCGCGCTCGCCGTCGATCTTTATGGCGGCAAGACCGCGAAGACCCCCGACGAGGCGATGGCCATGATGAAGGCCGTCGACAACAAGAAGGCGATGGCCACGCTCGTCGCGGCACACGATTTCCTGGAGAAGGACCCGCGCATCCAGGCGAAACGCACGGGCGTGATCGGCTGGTGTTTTGGCGGCGCCTGGTCGCTCCAGCTCGCCATGCACGAGCCCGACCTCGACGCGTCCGTGATCTATTATGGCCACCTCGTCACGGAACCGGCCGAATTGAAGCCGATCAAGGCCGAGATCCTCGGCCTTTTCGGCAACAAGGACCAGGCGATCCCGCCCGAGACCGTGAACGCGTTCGACGCGGCCCTCACGCAGGCCGGCGTCCCGCACACGATTTACCGCTACGACGCGCAGCACGCCTTCGCGAACCCCTCGCAGCCGCGGTACGACGAGAAGAGCGCGGCGGACGCGTGGGACAAGGTCCGCGCGTTCTTGCGGAAGAGGCTCGCGTCGGAATGAAACGCGCGGCTCAGGGCGTGCGGCTGCGATAGACGCCGTACGCCCCGAGCGCGAATGTCGTCTCCCCGTCGGGGAGCCGCGCGACCATGCGCAGCGGGTCGCCGCCGGGCGTCTCCCGCAAGGGCCACGATTGCCCACCGTCCTGCGTCATGAAGAGCGAACGCGCGCCGCCTTGCACGTCGACGACGACGCTCGCGTGGGACGGCGTCGCGGCCGCGACCTGCACGATGCCCAGGGCCGACGTATGGCCGAGGGATTGCGGGACCCAGGTCTCGCCCCCGTCCTCGGTGCGGAGCAGGAGCGGCTCTCCCGTGCTCGTCACGCCGCCGGCCCACCCCACGCGGGTGCCGGGCGCGAAATCGACCGACACGAGTTTTTCCTCCTCGGGCAATGCTCCAGCCCCGGGCAAACCCCCGCGACGTACGACGATGGTCTTCCCCGCGTCGTCGCTCGTGAAAATGAGCCCATTCTCGCCGACGGCGACGAGCCGCCCCGTATCGAGGACGCGCATGTCGCGGATGTAGACCCCGTCCGGGATCGAGATCTCGCTGAACGTCGCGCCGCCGTCCTTCGACCGGTAGAGCGGGCGCGCATTCACGGCGCCGCGCGCGGTCGCGACGAACCCGACGCCGCCCGGCCCGAGCAGGGCGGCCGCGAGCGGCTGCCCCTGCGCGGGAAAACCGTCGTGGAGGAAGGTCCTCCCGCCGTCCTCGCTGCGCAGGAAGGTTTGCTGCACGTATTCGCTCGGGAACGCGAGCCAGAGCAGATCCTCGTGCGCCGAAAGGGAAGGCGGGCGGGACGAGTCGTCCGTGAACGCCGGCAGGTCCGTCCCCTCGTCGAAATGGAACGCGTCGTCCGTGCGATACAGCCGGAACTTGAAGACCGCGGTCGTGTTCTGCATCGCGATCACGTATCCACGCGTCTTCGTCGGGAAGAAGATCGCCTTGTTTTCGTCGAGGCCGCAGGGCCAGTCCGCGGACATCGCGTTTTCTTCGAGCGGCGCCGAGCTCCGCCCGCCGTCGGTCGAGCGGCGCAGCCGGTGCGTGAGCAAGAGCCCGTGGTTCGAGGTCCCGAAGCTGATGCGGTTCGCGCCGCGCCACGAGCTCTCGAATTCGGCGCCCCACGTGCCGCGCAGGAACGTCTGCCCGAAGTCGTCCGAGGACCAGACCTCGAACGTGGTGGGCATGTCGACGGTGTTGCAATACGTCATCACGTGGAGCGCGTCGGGCGTGCCGGCGATCCGCTGGCCCCGCGCGCATTCGGGCGCGTACGATCCCCGCGCCTGGAACGTATGACCCCGGTTCGTCGAGCAATGCAGCGTCAGATCGACCGGGCTCGGAGCTTGATCGGCCATCACGCACGCGAGGAGCTCGTGCCGCGATACCCATAACGAGTCGACCGAGCCGGGGTAGGCGAGCGGGATCTGCGTGTCCCCGTAAAACGCGTGCAGGTCCGGCTCCTGCGTGGCCCGGATCCGCGTCGTCGATCCGATCTCGGTCGCGGCCACGAGATACCCCGGGCCCACCTCGACCACCGTGCGTCCGCCGAAGGGCACGGAAACGAAGGACGCCTCGCCGCTCGTCCAATGGTAGAGGCCGCCTTGCGCGGAGCCGCAGACCACGCGACCGAAAAAAAGGACGCACCGCGTGAGCTCTTCGGGCGCCTCGGGCGAAGCATCGAAACTCCTGCCTTCGTCGAGGGAAACCCAGGCGCGCCGCGCCCCCGTCGCGACGATCGCGTGCTCGTCCGCCCACACGTAGGCGAGGTCCTCGCTCGTGCCGATGTCGACGCGCTCGAAGCTCTCACCGCCGTCGCCGCTGTGCAATACGAGCCCGCCTCGGCCGACGATCCACGCCTCGTCGCCGTCCACGTCCGTGACATCACGCATGCGAAACGCGCTGCCGGGCAGAGGCGCGATCTCCGCCCACAGAGGCTCCTCGCACGTGTCGCCCCGCCGCACGAGCCCCGGGCCGCAGAGCGCTCGTGCCGGCCTCATCGACAGCCGTTCCTCGTATTCCCGGGGAGCCGAGCGGCAGGACGGGAGCGAGACCATCGAAAGGGCGATCCCGATAAACGCGCATTTTCCTGCAAGCATCCGAGGGTCTCCTCGGCCCGCGGACAGCAAGGTGCATGCCCTTGCCTTGCGCTTCGAGCCCGGCGATGATGCCGGCCATGAAGATCATGCTCAAGCTCGAAAACCTGAAGACCGGCGAAACGTCTTTCCAGGAGTTTCCGGACGAGGAGGCGACGGCGGCGTGGCTCCGCGAGCGCCCCCGCTTCACCGACGTGCTCGGCGTGGTCTTCGAGGGCCTCTCGCGCGAGCAAAACGACCGCCTGAAGGCCGCGATGCGTCCGCTCGACGCCGAGGAGAAAGCGGCCGAGAAGGCCCTCGAAGAAGCGCGCGAGAAGGTCGCCGAGACGCAGGCGCTCGCGCGCGAGAAGGAGAACGAGGCGGCGCGCGCGGCGCATCGCGAGGCGCAAAAGTCGCTCGATCCGAACCGCACGATGGAGGTCCGCTTTCGCTACGACACGGGCCTTCAGCTCGCCGATCCGGACGACCCGCGCGGCATCTCGGACGAGGTGCGCGCGGCGTGCATGGCGTGGATCGAGGAGCGCAACGAGTGGGTCGCGTCGCGCGGTCAAATCGTGGGCGAGGCCAAGATCACCGTGCTTCCCGGCGCGCTCCCGAAGCCCGGGGCCGATCGCGTGCAGCACGGCTCGTTCGTCCCGGTGACCGGCCCGAAGAAGGCCTGACGCGGGGTTTGTCCAAATCGAACCATTCGTGAATCACGGATCCGAGGGCACGAGGCCTCGCGCGGCGGCCTCCTCGGCGCGCGCGAGCTCGAAGACGATCCGACCGATCCGGATCCGCGTGCCCGGCGAAATCTCGACGACCCCGCGCACGAGCTCGTCGTTCACGAACGTGCCCGAGGTGCTCGCGACGTCCTCGATCGTCACGCGCCCTTCCTCGACGGTGATCCGCGCGTGCCTTCGCGAGACGGTGTCCCAAGCGAGGCGGATATCGGCGCCTTCCGTGCGCCCGAAGACCTGGGCGCCCTCGCGGAGCGGCACGACGGGCCCGAGGTCCCGCGGAGCCTCTTCGAGCACGACGAGCACGAACGACGAGGACATGCGTCGAGGCTAGCACGTGGAGGAAGGCCCCTCGGTCTCCTCCACGCTTGACGGAGGATCTACGGTCGCTTAGGACCGCGGGTCCATTACCGGGTGGTCGACATGCGCAGCACGAGCAAGCCCCAGGCGAGCGAGGGATGGCAGAGGGCGCACAGCGCCGAGCAAAAGGAGCAGCGGCGGGAGGCGATCCTCGGAGCCGCCGCGGAGCTCTTTCGGGAGCGGTCGATCGACGACATCTCCATCGGCGAGGTCGCCGAGCACGCCGGGCTCGCCAAGGGCAGCGTGTATCGGTATTTCGCGACGAAGGAGGAGGTCTTCCTGGCGCTCTTCCTCCAGGCGCTCGGCGCCTGGTTCGAAGAGATCATGCCATTGCTCCGGGGCATCGCGCGCGATACCTCGCCGTACGACGTGTCCGCGCTCGTCGTGCGCACGCTCGCGCCGCGGGAGCCCATGCTGCGGCTTTTGGCGAGCAATTCGTGCGACATCGAGCAAAACCTCTCCTTCGAGGCGGCGCGCGCGTCGAAGCGGTGGATGCTCGAGCATATCGTCGTCGCGGGGGCGGCGTTCGAGGCTGCGCTCCCGGGTTTGCCCGAGGGGGGCGGGACGCGGGCGATCCTGCGGCTCGGCGCGCTCGTGTCGGGGCTATGGCCCATGGGGCATCCGGTCGGCTCCATGAAAAAGGTGCTCGCGGCGCCGAAGATGGCCCCGCTGCGCGTCGATTTCTACGGCGAGCTCGAAGCGTCGTTCGGAGCGCTCCTCGCCGGCATGTCTCGCGTGTCGTGAGCGCGAACGGCGGGGACACATCGGGCGTCGGCCGTCCTCCTTGAAGGACGCATTCATCAGGCGACGCCGGATTCGACAATCAGGGTTCGAACCGCTCGAAGGGAATTCCGTCTTCTGACAACATCTGTCGTTGCCTTCACCCAGGAATTCACGCGGTCGCGACAAACGCTGGAATCCGGGGGCTGACGCAGTCCTCGCGCCCTTCGTGTTTGCGCTGCACGCGTGCCGGCGATCGAAGGAGGTCGCGGCCGCGGTCGCGGGCGACGGGGCGCGGGCCCTCGGCGCCACCCAGGGTTTGCTCGCCGTGCTCGTGGCCGACGAGCTTTCCGTCCCCGGCACGAATGATCCAGCCCCGCGGGGGCTCGCCGCGGCGCTCTCCGTGCCGGGGCCGACGCGGGTGCGGATTGCGGGGCGCGAGGCGTGGGCCGCGCGGCTCGCCGTCGGAGACAGAGTGCTCGGCGTCGTCGCTTTCGAGGGGCTGCGCCGCGAGGCCGCCGCGAAATCACGTTTGTCCAGGCTCGCAAAGCATTGCGCCCCGGCGCTCGCGCGGGTCCTCGCCGAGGAGGCGGAGCTCTCGGCGCTGCGGCTGAGCCGTGAGCTGCTCCGCGCCGTCACGGAGGGGACGCACGATTGCGTCTATGTCAAGGATCTGAACCTCCGGTACGTGATGATCAACTCCGCGGGCGCGGGGGTCTTCGGCCTCGTGCCCGAGGACGTCGTGGGCAAGGACGACGAGACGCTCTTCGCGCAGGACGACGCCGACGAGATCGCCCGGCGCGATCGGGAGGTCCTCTCGAGCCGGCGCACGACGACATACGAGTGCCGCTCGACCACGAGCCATGGCACGACGCGGTTCTGGCAATCGACGAAGGGGCCCTGGTACGACGAGGAGGGGCGGCTCGTCGGCCTCGTGGGCATTTCGCGCGACGTCACGGCGCGGAGGAAGGCCGAGGAGGCGCAGCGGCTCCTCGCCGAGGTGAGCGGCATTCTCGGCTCGTCGATGGAGTACGAGAGCACGCTCGCGGCCATGGCGCGCTTGCTCGTGCCGTCGTTCGCCGAGGGGTGCACCATTCACGTGGAGGAGGCCGGCGAGCGGTATTGCCTCGCGGCGCTCGGGCGAGGGGCCGCGTTCGCCGAGGCCTTGCTCGGCTTCGCGCCGCCGGGGCGCGCGCTCGGCTTTGGCGACCTCGACCTCGGCTCGCGCCGTGAGCTCGAGGGGCGCGGCATTCATTCGCTGCTCGTCGTGCCCCTCGTGATCCAGGGGCACGCGCTCGGCCACATGACGCTGCTCGGCGCCGCGCCCGGGCGATTCGTGGCGGAGCCGGAGCGCGCCCTCGCGGAGGAGCTCGCGCGGCGCGCGGGAATGGCGATCGACCGTGCGCGGCTTTATCGGGCGGTGCAGGAGGCGAGCCGGCTGAAGGACGAGTTTTTGGCCGTGATCTCGCACGAGCTCCGCACGCCCCTCACGGCGATCCTCGGCTGGACCGGCATTCTGCGGCGGGACTCGGTGCCGGAGGCGAGCCGCGGCAAGGCGCTCGAGACCATCGAGCGCAATGCGCAGGCGCAGGCGCGCCTGATCGAGGATCTGATGGACATGACGAGCATGATCGCGGGCACGCTGAAGCTCGACTCCGTGGACCTCGACCTCGTGCATCCGCTCACGCAGGCCGTCCGGGCGATGCGCCCGATCGCGGAGGCGAAGGGGATCCGGCTCGAAGCCGCATTCGAGACGAGCGGCCCGCTCCCTGTCTTCGGCGACGACGTCCGGCTGCGGCAGGTCATCGAGAACCTGCTCGGCAATGCGCTCAAATTCACGCCGCCGGGGGGCACCGTGGAGATCGGCTGCCGGCGCGGCGACAAGGCGATCCTCTGGGTGAAGGACGACGGCGTGGGCATTTCGCCTGCGACCCTGCCGCACGTCTTCGAGCGATTCCGACAAGGCGACAGCTCGTCGACCCGCAGCCACGGCGGGCTCGGCCTCGGCCTCTCGATCGTGCGTTATCTCGTGGAGGCCCACGGCGGCGCCGTGGTCGCGGAGAGCCTGGGAAAGGGGCTCGGCGCGACGTTCACGGTCGAGCTCCCCTTGCGTGTCGAAAAAGCCTCCGAGGTCCGCGCCGTACGAGAATCCTCTGCGCCGCGGCGCGACGACGTGCACGTCCTGGTCGTCGACGACGCGCTCGATTCTCGCGATCTCGTCACGGGCATTTTCAAGAGCGTTCGACCCGACGTGACCGGGGTCCACGAGGTCGCGGAGGCGGTCGTGGCGATGGCCCCGAAGCAACTGCGCTCCCGGCAGGACACGGGTCGTTCCTGAGCGGCTATTGCGCCTTCAGAAAGCTCCTCGCCACGCGGACGAACTGCTCTCGCTCCTCGAAGGCAGCGCCGTGACCGCCGCCCGGAACGACCCAGAGCCTTGCATCGGGGATCGCTCGGTACATTTCGAGGGCGAGCTCGACGGGATAAAGATGATCGCGGTCGCCGTAGACGATCAGCGTGCGCGCCCTGATCGTCGCGAGGTACGGTGGCGTGAAATTCATGTCATCGTAACGATCGGCGAACGCGCGGCCCTGCGCCCAGAGCGCTCCGATTTGTTCGTCGCCGCGCACGTGCCGCTCGCGCATCTCGCGCCATTCTTCCTCGGACCTGCTTTCCGCGGTGAGCTGCCGCATGACGGCGCGCGCCTGCTCCGGAAAGTACGGCGTCGCCGCGGCGATCACCATGGCCTCGACGCGGCCCGGCTGCTGGGTCGCCATGTGCAAGAGAACGTTGCCGCCGCCGCTGAAGCCGATGGCGCGGAATCGATCGATGCCGAGCTCGTCGAGGAGCGTGAACATGTCGCGGGCGACCTCCCGGAACACGAAGGCGCCGCGGGGGTTTCCCGAAAGGCCGTGACCGGGTAGATCGGGGACGATGGCGCGGAACCCTTCGTGGAGGGTTTCGCCGAGATGACGAAAATCGCGGCCGCAGCCGAGAAAGCCGTGCAGGAGGACGAGCGGTTCGCCCTCGCCGTGGATGTCGACGTGCATCTCCATGTCGCCGCGGAGGTGCATTTTGCTCTCGTGTACGCTCATGCTCGAAGGCCTCTCTTTCCGGCGAACAGGGATAGAGCATGCCGAAAACGCTTGCTAGCTATCGATTTTTCATATAAAAGCGTGGTCGGTCGGACGGAAAACCGCAAGCGATGGTCCCGATTTTGTAGTCGGGGCCACGGATTCCGTGGGGACAAACTAGAGAATGGCGCGGTGACGTTCGCGTTGCACGAGCTCGTCTGAGCGGCGCGACAGGTGCGCGCGTCCGGGCGGTGGAGCGCGGGCTTTCGGGAAATGCACGCGGACGGTTTGTCCAGGCAGGCGGCCGCGCACGGGTTTCTCAGCACATCAGCGTGGTCCTCCCTTTGCAGTCCCAGGCGGAGGCTGCCGTCATGGGCAGCCGGAGAACGTCCAGGATGGAGGGAATGCCCATGCGTTCATTCACGATCGCGCGCGCCGCGGTGCTGCCTCTTTTCGGCCTCCTGCTCGCCGCTTGCTCGCTCGGGGGCGGAGACGAGGACCTCGCGCTCGGGCGGGAGGACGTGTCGGGCGTCGAGAAGGGAGGGAATTTCCAGGCGCCCTCGAAAGGTGAGGGCAAGGGCGTCTCGCTGGCCGGCGATGAGGAGTTTGTGCCGGTCGAGGGCGACGCGGGCCACGTGACGGGCGACGCATTGTCCGAGGGCAGCAATATCGAGGGCAAGGGGATCGAGCATCCGCTGCCGACGAAAGGCGATCTCCCGTCGAAAGGCCATCTCTCCTCGGAGAGCGTTCGCGTGGTGAACAGCGCTTGCCCGATGGAGCGGGTGCGAGAGGTCGTCGGGAATTGCGTGGAGGCGCTCACGTATGCGAAAAACCCGGAGACGGGCGAGTGCTGCGTGTATGCCAGGTCGTGCGACGTGCCGAGGAGATGGGACAGGTCGTTCTCGGCGGAGGCCGTTTGCCGGTAGCGTCATCGCGGCGCGATTGACAAGCCACGAGCCCCTCGGCTTAGATGCGCGGCCATGGAGCCGAGCATCGTGGACGAGGGTGGCGTGACGGTCGTGGAAGGCCAGCCGGAGCAGGCGTTCCTGACGAGCGCGCGGGACGTCGATCTCGTGATCGAGGCCTGCTTCGGGAGCCAGGCAGGATGCGCCCTCCTGTACGCAGCGAACCTGCCGGCGGCCTTCTTCGACCTGAGCTCGCGCGTGGCCGGGGACATTCTGCAAAAGCTGAGGAACTATCGGATCCGGCTCGCCGTGGTATGCCCGCCGGGGAGCGTCGAGTACAGCAGCCGCTTCGGCGAGATGGTCACCGAGGAGAACCGCGGCGAGCATTTCGCAATGTTCGAGACCCGCGCCGACGCCGTGCAATGGATCCACGCGTTCAGCTGAGGACGCTCATTTCGCTCCCACCCGCACGTACGTACCACCCGTGCGACCATACGTCTCCGGCGCGTACATCTGCTCGATGTGCGTCGGCGGCGCCGCGAACCGGCCGACGTGGGCCGCGCGGGCGAGATATCGGAATTTCCGGATGCCGGCGGGCACGGTGTCGATGAAATAAATGACGCGGTCGTCGCGCATTTCACGCCGCTCGGCTGGCGTCGCCTCCATGTTCGCGAGCCAGCGGCCGCCGACGTCGTGGGCAAACCGCAAGGGTTCGAGGCCGCCGGGGATCGGGTCTTCGAGGACGACGAACCGGCGCTCCTCGCGGGTGACGACCTCGATCTCGCAAAGCACGACCTGCCCGGGATCGAAGCGGGGCTCGGCCTCGGCGCTGGCGGCGAGGACGGGGCCGCCGAGGTCCGCGACGGGGCGGAAAATCTTCGTCACGTAGAACCCGGCGTCGAGCGGCTCGCGTGGCATTTCCTCGCGGGCATAGCGGAGGATGGCCTCGTAATGGAGGCGGCCCCCGCCCACGGCCTCGAACGTGAGCGGCGCGCCGCGGCCGCGGAAGAGCTCGGGCATGGACACGTTCGTCGTGCGGCGGAGCTTTCCGGACGCGCCGCCGAGGGGGGCGTCCGCGAGCAATGTATCGCCGAGGAAAACCCGCGCCTCCACGGGATCGAGGGGCGCCGGGTTCGCCTTGCGGTACGCGTCGAGCGCGAGCAACGCCCAGGCGGCCTCGTGGGTCGTGCGGTAGGCGCCGCCGGCGCGCGCGTCGATGAGGCCACGCGAAAGGCGGGTCGCGAGGGGGTGCGTGGGGTTCGTCGCGACGATCGCGCGCAGCGCCGCGGCGTCGGTGCGCACGCCGGAGTCGAAGTCGTGCGCGAAGGCATTGGGTTCGGGCGCGCTCGCCAGGTGCGCCGCGGGGCCGTCGAGACGAATGTTCGTTTCGAGGTCGCGCAAGAGCTCGCGGGGCTCGTCCGCATCGGCGCGGCCGGAGACGACGAAGGCGTGGAGCAGGACGGCGCGCGCGAACAGAGGCATTCGCGCGCGTTCGCCGAAGAGCGCGCGCATCCGGCCTTCGTCGGGGCGGCGGGCCATGGCGAGCACGTCGAGCGCGAAGGCGGCTCGTTCGAGCGCGGAAGGGTCCGCCGCGGGGAAGGGGGCCGCGAGGCTCGACGCGAGGGAGCGGGCCGCGCGATCGAGGGCGGCTTCGGGAACGGAAAGGCCGCGACGGCGGGCCTCGTCGAGGCCCCAGAGCGCATACGCCGTGATGTAGGGATCTCCCGAGGACGAGCTGGGCCAGAGGCCGAAGCTCCCATCCTTTTGCTGGTGCGTGAGCAGCCGATCCACCGATTCTTTCAGCGCGGCGTCGACGTCGCTTCCTTTTTGAGGACCGGTTTTTCCGGGTACGAGCGGCACGCCGAGGGAGTCGGCGAGGTCGCGGAGCGCGAGGAGCGGGACCATGCGGCTCACCGTTTGCTCCGTGCATCCGTACGGGTATTCGACGAGCTGCTCGATGCCTGCGGCGAGGCCCGAGAGCGGGGTCGAGGCGAGCGATATCGTGAGGCCGCCGGTGTCGGGCCTCAGGCCCGCGAGGCTCCCGAGGCGCTCGGCGATGGCCGAGGACGTCTCGCCCGTGAGGGTCGCGGTTTCGAGCGTCGTGGGCACCGCAATCCGGGCATCGAGGTCGACGCCGTCGGACGCGTCCGGCAATTCGGCCTCGAACGAGAGGCGGGCTTTGCCGGTGCGGTCGGCGCGGAAAGGAAAACGCACGAGCGCGGGGTGCTCGGGATCGACCGTGACCTCGCGGCGCATCGGGCCCGCGACCGTGAGGCCCTCCTCGCTCGCGGTCACGACTGCGTTTCCGCCGGGGATGTCGAGCGCGGAGACAATCACGGACGCCTCGAATTGGTCCCCCGCGCGCAAGGCGAGCGGAATGCTCGGGCGGACCATGAGCGGTTTCGACGTGGTGACCGTGGCATCGTCCGAGCCCGTACGATCGTCCTCCGCGACGGCCACGGCCATGAATCGATAGGCCGTGAGGCCGTCGGGCAAGGTGATGCGGCGCTTCACGCGGCCCGTCGCGTCCGTGACGAGGTCGGGCAGGAAGGCCACGGTTTGTCGGAAATCGCCGCGGCGGGGGCTGATGCTGGTCGCGCCCATGCGGACCATGGGCGGTTTGGCGCGGTGGCCTCCCGAGAACGTGCGGAGGAGGTCCTCGCGGACGTCCCTCGTCACGGTGGTCGGATACCGTGGCGAATAGATCGCCTCGAATGGCTCCGGCGTGATGTAATACGTGAGCATCAGCGAGCCTTCGTCCGCGGCCCACAAGGTGACCTCGGCCCGCACGGGTTTGCCCTCGGCGTCCTTGGCGACGACCTCGACGTCGAGCGTCTCGCCGGGCGCTGCCTGGAGCTTGCTCGGGCGCACGTCGACGTCGAGCTTGCGGGCCTTGGGGCTGACCTCGATCATGGCGGATTGTGAGTCCGTTCGGGTGCCCGTGAGCGTGGTGACCGTGATCTGCGCATTGGGCATCATGGAGAACGTGATGGGGATGTCGACGGTCGTCTGCGTGCCCGCGGGCGCGAGCGGCACGACGCGCCGGAAGAGCAAGCCCTCGCGCTCGACCGTGACGAGGGCCTCGGTCGGCTTCGAATGCGGAGAATCGAGGAGGACACGTGCGGTTTGTCCGACCTGATACGTGGTGTGCTGGAGGCGCAGGGCGAGCTCCGGAGGGGGCGGCGGAGGCGGCGGAGGCGGCGGAGGCGGCGGCGGCGCGGCGGCGGGTGGGCTCGCGGGTTTGGCCGGGACCTCGACGCGGACGGCATACGAGGCCGCGGCGCGGCGGCCCTTCTCGTCCTTCGTCGTCGCGCGGACGATGACCTCGATCTCGTCGTCGTCGGTCGCGGCGCTTTGCGGGGGAATCGTGAATTCACAGCCGACGGGCGCGGGGCCGCTCGTGACGTCACAGGCGCCGAGCGCGTGGTCCTCGACGGTGTTGTTCCCGCGGCGGACGCGGCGCGAGAATTCGATGTGCACCGGGGACGACCGCCGCTCTCCGGCCGGCGTCACGACGAGGACGTTCGGTTTGAGTTTGTCGCCGGGATTGACCCAGTAATTCTCCGCCTCGGAGAGCGCGACGAGCACGCTGGCCGGATACACGACGGCGCTCTCCTCCGTGGAGCGCGTCTGCCGGTTGAGATCCATGATCTCGACCTTGCAGGTGACCGACTCGACCGCGGTTTGGCCGGGTAATACGATCGGGACACCGAGCGAGAAGGAGCCTTGTCCGTCGAGCTTGCCCGCGCCCTGGGCGATCTGCGCCGAGGGCGCCCGCACGTCGTGCTCGGTGAGCACGTAATCGGTGAGGTCCTGGACGAACGGATCGCGCGCCCCACGGGTCACGACGATCGAGGCGCGGCCGCCCGCCATCGGGGCGCCGTAGAGCATCTCGCCCCGCGCGGTGCAGGTCATCCGCTCGCCGGGCTCGTAGACGTGTTTGTCGAGGCGCACCTCGGCCTTGCTCTCGACGGGACGGTAATGGTCGACGGTGAACATCCAGCGAATACGCTCCCCGTCGAGCTCGGCCTCGGCGCGGTAATACCCGAGCGGGGCGTCCTCGGCGAGGGGCCAGACGGTGGAGAAGGTGCCGAAGCGCGAGAGCACGTGGCGCGTGGTGCTGATCGGGCGGCGCTCGGGGTCGAGGATCCGGAACGTGACCTCGCGGCCGCGCGGCGTGTCGAGCCCCGCCGGGACAGGCACGCGGAGGACTCCTTTGAATTCCACACGTTCGCCGGGCCGATAGATTCCGCGGGCGGAGAAGAGGCGGCCGACGGGCTCGGGCGTGTCGGGTGTGGAGAGCGACTGGTACATCCAATCGTCGCCGCTCCGCGCCACGACGGCGAGCTTGGCTTTGGGCTCGCCCGGCTTTCGCGGGGGGATTCGCAAGGGGATGGACGCGAGTCCCTTGTCGTCCGCCTCGGCCGCGCCGAGGAGCGAGGGGCGGCCGCCGGGGGGAATGTGGTGGACCTCGACCCGCGCGCCTTTGACGGGCGCCGTCTTCGAGAGGCGCGTGAGCCAGACGAGCGCCTCGTCCTGGGCGATCTTCGTCAGCGGGCCGAGGTCGGTCAATTGCATGTCGTGTTCGACGGTCTGCAGCGGTTGTCCGGGCGCGCCGCGATACGTGGCGCGGGCGAGCACGGGGCCGCTCGTGACGCCGGGGGGCAGGTGGTCCTGGACGACGAAGCTCGACCAACGATCCTCATTGCGTTTGCCCGTGGGTGGCGTGAAGCTCAACGATGTCGAAGTGAGGGGGATCGGGGGGCCCGCGAGCCGCGCGAGGATCTGGTTCTGGTCGAGCGGAATCAGCGAGACCGTCGCGTCTTCGGTGTTCGTCACGCCAATCGGCAGGATGCGCTTCTCCGGGGCCCAGTACGTGCCTCGCGCGCCGATGACGACGTCGGCGGGCAGGTCGCCGAAACGAAACTCGCGTTTCACGTCCGCCGGGAGGCGCTGGCCGTGGATGTCCTGGAAGGCGCGGCCGGCGGCGCGGGCGCGAACCTCCACGCGATAGGTTTTTCCGGGCTCGAAGTCCCCGTTGATGCTCACCTCGTGGCTCGATTCGCCGTCCTCGTAGGCGCCGTACACGTTCAGCGATTGCGGGCGGGGGTCGATCACGATGGCGCGCTCGAGGACCTCGTCCGAGACGGGCGTCGCGAACCGGAGCGTGATCGTTCTCTCCGTCGGGTCGCAGCGGTCTTTTTCGACGGGGTGCGGATGGCATTCCGCGGACGCGAGCCCCGCGGGGCCGAGGGTGCGAAATCGGATTTCCTCGGTCTTGCCCGCCGGGAGCTCGCCCTCCGCGCCGCGGAGCGAGGCGTCGATGCGCACGAGGACGTTCGCGTCGCGCGGGAGCGGGGCGCGCGGGGCGAGGACGGCGCGATCCTCGGTGATTTCGACGATCGAATAAGGGACGGGGCCACGGCCTGCGTCGATCGTGACGGCGCGCGAGATCTCCGCGGCCTTCACGCGCTGCGTGAAGAAGAGCGTGATCGACGCGTCCGGGCGAATGCCGGTCGTGCCCTGCGCGGGCTCGCTGCCCGAGACGGCAGGCCGCGGGGTCGAAAAGGAGAGGACGAACGGCGCTTCGAGCGCGCTGCCGTCGACTGCGCGGGTGCCCGCCGGGATCTCGACGCGGAAAGGCGTCGCGGAAGGAAATGGTTTTTCCGGGATGAACTGGAGCGCGCTCGTCCCGACCCATGAGAACGCGCCGGCCACGGCGGGGGTGATCCGGACTGGGGCCTCGGGCGAGCGGGGATCCGCGCCGAGCGCGCGCATGGGTTTGCTGAAGACGAGCGTGACCTCGGGGCTCGCGCTGGTCTCGCCGCTCGGGCCCGCGAAGACGACGCGGAGTGGGCCGGTCTCCGGAGCGCGCGGGGCGAGCGCCACGCGCGGGGCGAGCTCGCCCCGGACGGGCGCCGCGGGAGGTCTCGGCGGGCGCGCGCCGGGAAAACAGGCCGCCGAGGCGGCGGCGAGGGCGGCGAGCACGGCGGCGGCGGGCGAGGGGCGGCGCAAACGCATGAGGAGGCCGGGATCGACAGGCGACGAGGCCCGAGGTTCCCGAGGTTATTCGTCTTTGGCAGGGCGGTAAAGCTCCACGCCCGACGCACCGAACGTCGTGCGCAATGGCTCGCGTTCGCCGTGAGGCCACGCCGCAGGGGTATGGCGCAGGAGGGGATGAGGGCGGAGCGATTCGAAGAGGACGCGGCAAGGGTCGTCCGCCGCGCCGCCGAGCTCAGGGCTAGCTTCGAGCGCGAGGCCGGGGCGATCGCGCGGGGGCTCGTCGCCGAGCTCCTCGGCGAGGGCGGCAGCCATGTCGAGCAAGGCGTCGCGAATGCGCGCGTCCGCGCTCGAACGGGCCGCCGCGCGCATGGCTTTGACGGCCGGGCGCGCTTCCTTTCCGAGGACGTCCTTGCCGGCGGTGGAGAGGGCCGTCGCGAGCGAGAGGCGAAGCTCGGGCGAGCGCGTGGCGAGCAGGCGCGCGACGAGGCGCGGGGCGATTTCGGGAGGCCATTCGTCGGCCTCGCGCGCGAGGGCCTGGACGGCGCGGCTCGGGGGCTCGTCGGGGGCGGCGAGGGCGAGCGCAATGCGCGTGACGGCGGCGGCGAGCGCGGCGCCGCGGGCCCCCTCTTCGAGGAGGATGACGGCCGCGGCGAGGGAGCCGAGCGACGTGCCCGCGGCAATTCGCGCGAGGCGCGGGACGTGCTCGGGGAAATGGGCGAGGACGGCATAAATGCGCGCGCGCTCGTCGAGGGTCTCGGCGTGGACCGATTCGAGGCGCGGGAGGGCCTCGGGCGCGGCCGAGCGCTCGATGGTGTCGAGCAAATACGAGGCGACGAGAGGGCAGGCGCGGACGTCGTCCCGGTCGAGCAGGTGCACGAGCTCGTCGCTCTCGGTGGGATCGAGGCCGCGCACCTCGAAGGCGAGGGTGGCCGCGAAGAGCTGGTCCGGGTGCGTGTCGCGCAGGTGTGGCACGACGAACCGATAGCGACCGGGCGGGAGGATGCGTTCGCCGCCCATCAGGGGGAGCTCGGAGACGATCGTCGCCGCGGAGGGAGCGAGCTCGGGCTGAGCGGAGACGGTGAGGCAATACCCCTGGGGAGGCGGAAAAGCGCGATAGACGTCGTCGAGGCCGAGGCGCTCGATCGTGCCGAAGAGGCCGGGCCAATGGCGCGCGCCGCGGATGGGATCGGGGTTCTTGTTGACGAGGCGGAACGCGGAAAAGGGGGTATCGCCCTGGTGGGGCTCGAGGAGGACGAGGGACGTCTCGCCGCCGCGATTCGCGGGCTCGGGCGCGGGCGCGTCTGGCGGGGCGATTGCGGGGCCACGCGCGGCGGCCTCGCCTGCGCGCGGGAAGGCCGCCCGGGCGCCGCACCCGAGGACAAAAAGCAGGGAGAGCGCCGCGGGAGCGCTCGCGAGGCGGGCGAAACGGGGCATCGCGGCATCGTTGGACGCGCGGGCGGCGGCGGGCTTGGGGGTCGATCGATTTCAGCGCGCGGGCCCGCTCACGTCCGTCACCACGGATCCTTTCGTCGAGCGCGTCGCACGGTGAGGGGGCGCGCTTGCGGGGTCATGCCCGGGTCGATAGACTCCGCCGCCATGTACAAGGAGACGTGGGCCTGCGATCCGTCGTCGCTTCGGCATCGAATCGGGGAAGGGCCATTTCGCGTCCGCGGCGTCTTGTACATGGGGAATTTCGAGTACGCGACCAAACGCACGCCGGGAGGGCTGCCGGCCGTGTACGCCGCGATGGCACACCCCGAGGTCGAGGCGTTCCTCGACAATACGATTTTCCTCGCGACGTCGAGCTACGACCTCGTGCCGGCCATCCATTTCCTTCGCGCGCTGGCGAAGGTCGAGGGGACACCCTTCGACAAATTCGTCCGGGGGCGCGCGCGCCACGCGGGCGAGAACAACGTGATGGGGCTGTACCGCGCGCAGATGCGGAGCTCGTCGGCCGCGGACATGGCCCTCCGGCTGCCGCGGATCTTCGAGCGTTATTTCGAGAATTGTCGCGCGGAGATGACCATCGCGACCGAGGGGCTCGCGGAGGGGCGGTTCTCCGGCATGGCCGCGCCCATGCTCGGGTTTTACCTGTGGTGCAACGAGGGTTTCATCGAGGGCGCGCTCGGCGCCGCGGGCGCGCGGGACGTGCGGTATGTGTGGTCTTCGCCCCTGCCGGACGGCGAGCGCGACGGGACGCCGCAAAAGGCCCTCACGGTCCGGATCACCTGGACAGCGTGACCCTCATTCGTCGTCCTCGTCCTCCGGCACGACCTTCCCTTCGTACAGGGCAAACGCGACCTCGAAGCCGTCGTCCTCGAACGACGAGACGACGTCGTCGAACGAGGCGTTCTCGTGATACCCGAACCCGATCTGATCCGTCGGGCCGAGCACGCCCTGGAGCGCCTCGCTTTCGGCCGCGGCGAACGAGCGCAGGACGCCGAGGAGCGCCTCCGCCGCGGCTCGCGGGGCGGGCTTCTCGGGGTGCCGGACGAAGAGCTCCATGAGGTCCGCGTCGTCCTCGATCAAAAACCAGATGGGCCGCTCGGCGTACTTCTTGACGAGCGCGGCGTCGGCGAAGCCGCGCAGATCCCCGAATCGACCGAGGACGACCGTGGGCGCGAGCTCTTC
Source organism: Polyangium sp. 6x1 (assembly GCF_029946515.1). Taxonomy (GTDB): domain Bacteria; phylum Myxococcota_A; class Polyangia; order Polyangiales; family Polyangiaceae; genus Polyangium. The sequence continues at coordinate 194,230 of NZ_JARZHH010000007.1, read as the reverse complement.
GTCCTCCTCGCCTTCCTCGCCCTCGTCGAGCTCCTCTTCGTCGATCGGCGAAGGCTCCGCTTGCTCGGGCGCGCGTTCTTGTGCCTTCGGATCTCGTCGTTTGTCCATCGTGCTCTCCGGGGTCCTCGCCCCACGTCGCTTCGGTCACCGCCTGTGTGGGTGTCCCCGATGAACGTGTCCATCGACACCCACGCGCCGTCGTTTTTACCCCACCCCGGCCGCGTCCGCGACTAAGATGGAGCTTTGCCTCGCGCTGGCCCCTCGCTTTTTCGCGGAGGGGATCGCCCGCGGGAGCCGCCCATGCGTTTCTCGCCCCTCGCGGATAGCCGCCTCGAAATCCTGAATCTGCTCGACCAGCCGGTCTGGATCACGGACCCGGACGCGGTGCGCATCGTGTGGGCGAACCGCGCGGCCGTGTCGCTCTGGCGCGCCGAGGACGTGCGCGAGCTCGTCAACCGCGACCTCGCGCCGTCACCGACGATTCGCGCGACGCTGCAGCAGCTCCGCGATCGCGTGGCGGCCGGCGAGCGCGTCGGGTCGGAGCGGACGATCTATCCGAAGGGAGAGGCGGTCCGCGTGCACATGAGCTTCAAGGCATTCCCGCTGCCCGACGGGCGCGGGGGCCTGCTCGTCGAGGCGGCGCCGATTCGAGACGGGGCCGATCCCGAGGTGGTGCGCGCCGCGGAGGCGGTCCGATACGCGCCGCTCGTGGTGACGACGCACGCGCTCGACGGTTCGCTCCTGCAAGCGAATACGCTGGCGCGCGAGCGGTTCGGCCATGCATTCTCGTTCGAGGGGATCTTCGCCGAGAAAGAGGAGGGGGCGCGCGTGCTCGCGCAGGTCGCGGGCGGCGCGCCGTTCTTCGAGGACGTGGAGGTCGTGACGACGGAGGGGCCGCGGTGGTTCTCGGTCGCCGCGCGGCCGATTCCCGATCCGGTGACGGGCAAACCCGGCATTCTCGTGAGCGCGCACGACATGACGGCGCGTATCGAGGCGGAGCGCGCGAAGGACGAGCTCGTGAGCGTGGTGAGCCACGAATTGCGTACGCCGCTGACGGCGATCCGGGGTGCGATCGGGCTCGTCGTGGGCGGCGTGGCGGGAAAGGATCCCGAGCTCCAGGCGGAGCTCTTGCAAATGGCGTCGGAGAACGTGCAGCGGCTCGGGCGGCTCGTGGACGATCTGCTCGACGTGCGAAAGCTCGCGGCGGGGGGCATTTCGCTGAAGCTCGCGGACGTGGATCTCGCGGACGTGGTGCGGGGCGCGATCGAGCTGCATGCGCCGGTGGCCCAGGCGAAGGAGGTCGGGGTGGAGGCGGACGTGCCGGAGGGGATGCCGGTGTTCGTCGATCCGCAACGGATTCAGCAGGTGGTCCTGAATTTCCTGTCGAATGCGATCAAGCATTCGCCGGCTGGAGAGGTCGTGCGGGTGCATGCGCGATCGAGCGCGGAGGGGTTCCGCGTGGAGGTCGCGGATCGGGGGCCCGGGGTGCCGGAGGCGTTCCGGGACAAGATTTTTCGGCGTTTTTCGCAGGCGGACGCGTCGAGCACGCGCAGCGTCGGCGGGACGGGGCTCGGGCTCTACATCGCCAAGACGATCGTGGTGATGCACGGCGGCCGCCTCGGATACGAGAACGGGGAGGCGGGCGGGGCGCTGTTCTTTTTCGAGTTGCCGGCGAGGGGGTGACCCTGGATCGGCGCAAGGACGGGGCGATTCAAGGGCGACAGACCTGGTACGCGTCGCCGCTGTCCACGGCGGGCCCGCCCATGTTGGGCGGTATGCCGACCGGGCAGACGCCGTACGAGACGTTGCCCGACGCATCGGTCACCCGGAAGTGGATTTCGTACACCCGACCATCACTCAGGCCCTTTCGCTCCACGCGCAGCGAGACGGTGTCTTCATCGACGATGACGATGTCCGGCGTCGCGTTGCCGTTCCCCAGCACATTCGGAGCTTCGTCCGAGGTGACACACGTGATCGTGGCCGATGCGACGGACGGGGCGAGCACGCCTCCGCACGTGTCGGTCACCGTGATTCCGCAATCGCTCAGGTGCACGGTGGTGAACTTGTGATTCAGCGGCCCGGAGATCGAAAGCCCGTTCGTGGTGACGAGCGGCGGCGTGCTGTCGACCACCTGGATCGTCGAGGTGCAACTCGAGGCGTTGCCGGAGGTATCCGTGGCCGTGTAGGTGGCGACGGTCGTGCCGAGCGGATACGAGCCCGCGGACGGACCGTTGATCGTCATGTCGGAGCAGACATCGCTCGCTTGTGCGGCCCCGGGGACGACGTCGGCGGCGCCATTGCCCGTGCATTCGGTGACGATCGCGTCAGGGCACGTGAGGAGCGGCGTCGTCGTGTCGACCACCGTCACCGCCGTGGTACACGTCGCCGTATTGCCTGCCACGTCCGTCGCCGTATACGAGAGCGCATGGACGCCGAGCGATAAGCTCGCGGGTGCGGGCGCGGCCACGCTGGCGCCGCAGTTGTCCGTAGCGATCATGGCGGGCGGTGAGACGAGCGCCTGCTGGTTGCCCGTGCACTCGACAGCGACGGAAGCCGGACAGGAGATGCTGGGAGGCTCGCAATCGTTCACGGTCACGGTCGCCTGGCAGGTACCGATCTCCTGGCCGTCGGAGACTTCCACGAGCACGCTGTTCGTACCCACGGCATAGGGACCGGCAGGGGATTGCGTGACGGTGAGCGGATCGCCGTCCGGATCAGATGAATTCGCGCCGAGGCCAGAGACCTGGGCCGAGCATTGCCCTGCGTCGTTGCAGGTCGTGACGTTCTCGCAGGCCGCGAGGGGCGGCGCGTTTTCTCGAGCGCACGCGGCGCTGCAGCCGTCGCCGTCGATCTTGTTGCCGTCGTCGCACGCCTCGAAGGGATCCACGTCGCCGTCCCCGCAGACCCAGCAGTCCTGGTCCGCGCCGTCGATGTTCCCGTCGCCGTCGTTGTCGTCGTCGTCATTGCATACCTCGGCGGTCAAGAGCGTGCCGGGTCCGCCGAGGATGACGGGTTTGCCCTGATGGATGCCACCACTGTCGTGCGTGGCGAGGACGCTGAGGCCGGAGTACCCCTCCGGCCCGATGAAGACGTTGTGAAAGCAGCAGTGGCTGAGGTTCGTTTTCGTGACGCCCGGGACGAGCGCGACGAGAGCCGGCGTGGGGGCCGCGTCGGCGAAGAAGGCACTCGCCGTGGTGAGCGGCACCGGCAAAAAGCCCCAGCCGCCCGAAACGCCGGCCTGCGTCAGCGCGACGAGGGACCCTCCCTGGGCGTTCACGAACGTCGCGATGTCGGGCTTTCGCGTGTTGAGCGCGGCGATCTGGAGGTTGTTGATACCGCCGCTCGTATTCACGGAGGCGGAAGGGATGTAGAGCGCGGCATAATTCGAAAAATCGACCGTCTTGATCTGCGCAGGGTCGGTCACGATCGTGATGACGGCGCCTGGTCCGCCGAAGCCCGGCTTGTTCCAGCTGATCAGAGCGGACTGCGCGAAGCCTCCGTTCACGCCGATGGCCAGGATGCCCGTGCCGGCCGATTTCGACTGCTCGACGGCTTGCTTCAGAAACGCGACGTAAATGCCCCCGCACGCCTTGCCCTGGCAATGCCCGCCGTCGTCCGCGTCGTCCCCCGAGACGACGACGAATCCGCCGACGCTCAACTTTTGCGCAGCCACGCCGAACTCGTCCTCTTCTTCCAGCGGCGACTCTGCGAGGCAACCGGAGAGGAGGCCGAGCAGCGCGGACGAAAGCAGCGTGCCCTGAAAAAGCCGAAGAGAGCGTCTCCGCCCTCTGGAAATACCATTGGATTGCGTCGTCATAAGGATGGATTCCCCCGATGTCCCACCACGACGTAAGGTCAATCAACGCACCGCAGCCGTTCCCATGAACGGTGCGAGCCCGACGATGACGCGACTCCGGCGGCCGGTGGCCGCGCAGCGGTCGTACGTCGAAAGGAAGTCCCGATTGAGTACCATGCGGCTCGTCGCCAGCAATGATTAATTTTTCGTATTTCCACGGGAGCCCCGGTCATCGTCGTGACCACGCGCGGGCACAATGGATGGCCTCGCGGGACGGTGCCTCTTTGTCCCGTCAGGGGCGAAGCGAGGGCTCTCGCGGGCCATCTTCGGCCGGGGCGGTGCGCCCGACGTCGGTGGCGTTCAGCGCGAGGGAACGAGTTTTTCGGGCGGCGTCTTGTCGAGGAGCGCCTCGCGCAGGAAGGCGAGCAGTACGCGTTTGTCGTCGGCGGACAAACCGAGTGGGCGCACGTCGGGGTCCTGGTTCGGGACGGGGAGGCCGAGGCCCTTGCCGCCGCCCTTGTCGTAGAAGTCGACGACCTCTTCGAGCGTGCGGAAGGCGCCATTGTGGAAATAAGGCGCGGTGCGCGCGACGTCGCGGGTGGTCGGGGTCTTGAATGCGCCCTCGTCGGCGGGGCGTGAGGTGACGGCGCCGCGGCCCCGGTCCGGATCGAGGTTTGTGCCGTTGGGTTTGTCGGGGACGCCGAGGACGGCGAAGACGGGGACGGCGAAATCGGCCGGGCGGGAGCCACCGAAGAAAGGAGGAATGTGGCAGCGGGCGCAGCGGCCTTTGCCGGCGAAGACGTCGAGGCCGCGGCGGTGCAAGGGCGAGAGCGCAGCCTCGTCGCCGCGGGCGAACGCGTCGATCGGGGCGTCGCCGGGAACGAAGACGTTGGATTCGAAGGCAGCGAGGGCGCGGCCGACGTTTTCGGGCGTGACGCCGGGCGTGGGGAGCGCCTGGAAGAGGGCGCGGAGGTCCGCGGCGGATTCGATCGCGGCGACGAGCTCGTCGGTTTCGAGGCCCATTTCGGCGCGGGCGCGGATGACGCCGAGGGCCTGGCGCTCGGGCGAGAGCGCGCGGCCGTCCCAGAGCTGGGCGGCGTGCAGCGGCCCATAAAGTAAGCTCGGCGTGTGGCGCAGCGTGACGGCCGGATCGAGGGAGGGCGGGCGCGGGAGGCCGTCGGAAAATGCTTTTTCGGGGACGTGGCAAGTGGCGCAGGAGCGAGCGCTGTTCTTGGACAAACGTTTGTCGAAGAAGAGCTTGCGGCCGAGCGCGGCCCAGGGGGTTTCGTCGCTGCTCGGGCCGCGCAGGCTGCTGCGCGCGGCGGGGAGGGTGAAGGCCGAGATGGGTTCGTCCGCGTCGCCCTTCGCGACCGGGAAACGGGCGCGGTAGGGCAATCGCACCGGGAGGCCGGCGGCAGCGGCGAGGCGGCGGAGGGCGACGCCGAGGCGGCCCGTGGCGAGGACGAAGCTCGCGCGGTCGTCGAGGTCGTTTGCGGTTCTGGCGGCGTCGAGGCGCGCGCGGAGGGGCCGCGTGGCCTCTTGCACGGATGCGAGGGCGGCCGGGGTCTGGGCGGCCGCAGGGGTCGCGAGGGCCGCGGCGGCGGATTCGATGAAATCGAGGGTGCCGCGGAGATCGGCGAGGACGGCGGCGGAGCCCTCGGGGACGCCCTGGATCGATTCGAGCGCGAGGGCGCCGAGGTCGTACGCGGCGAGCGAGAGAGCTTGCGCAACGGGAGCGGGCGCCGGCGGAAGGCGGCGCGCTTCATTCTGGAAGAGGCGCAAGGCGCGGTCGAGGGCGGCCATTTCGACACGCGCGGCCGCGGCGTCCCCGCGAACGAGCGCGGCGTCGAGGCGGAGGAGCGCGCCGCCGGCTTCGTCGAGGGAGCGCAGGGGGCCGAAGACGACCTCGCCGCCGAGGGTGTCCGGCCTGCGCCAGAGCGGCGCGCCCGCGGCGAGGGCGCGGCGAAGGTCGAGGTAATGAGAATCGGCGTCGCCCCGCCCCGCGGGCATCGCGGCCGTGAGCGCTTCGAGGGCGTCGAGGCCGCGGCGCGCGGGCTCGTCGACGATTCGCGTGAGCGGGGAGGGCGGAGATTCGGGCGGGGCCGCGGTCGCGCTGGGCTTCGCGCTCGCCTCCGTGGGGGCGGGGGCCTCCGGCTCGTCCGGGCAGCCCGCGAGGACGAGGGCCGCGAGGACGAGCGCGGAGAGGCGTTCAGGGCTCGTAGAGCACCTGGCAGGCATCGATCTTGGCCTGGTCGACCGTGGGCATCGCGAACGTCGGGGGCGTGGCATGCGGGGGGTTTTCGAAGTCGAACATTTCCCACGGCGCCTCGGCGTTCGCATCCCGATTCGTGAGCGCCGGCATCTGGAAGCGGGCCTCGATGAACCGGACGATCGAGGTGTGGTCGTAGGTCCGGTGACCGACGAAATGCTTCTTCGCGTAGGGCGAGACGACGATGAGCGGGACGCGGACACCGAGCTGGTCGAATTTCGCGTCCGTGTCACCCTCCTCGAGGTCCGGCGCGATGTCGTCGGGCGGACAGGCGGGCGGAGGCGGGACGTGGTCGTAGAGGCCGCCGTGCTCGTCGTACGTGAGGAAGAGGGCGGAGCGCTCCCAGGCCGAGCTCTTCGCGAGGGCGTCGATGACGTTGGCCGTGAATTGCTCGCCGAGCATCGCGATCGCGGGCGGATGCTCGTCGTTCTGGGCATATCCTTCCCGCGCGATGCCCGGATCGACGAAGGCGACCTGGGGCAGGGTGCCATTCTTGAGGTCCTCGAAGTAGGTCTCGATCGGGACGTAATGGCCGTGCTCGTCCTTGCTGTACTGGAGGTACTTGTCGACGAAGATCGCGGAGCCAGGGGTGGTGGAGACGTAGACGCGCCAGGTGACCTCCCGCTTTTCGAGGTAATCGAAGAGCACCTCGTCCGGCGCGACGAACGTGTTGTGGACGGCCCCGAAGGAGCTCGCCGCGTAGAGGTACATGCGGTTCGGCCACGTGGGGCCAGGGACCGAGGCATGGTAGTGGTCCGCGATGGCGAACTCGTTCGCGAGCCAGTAATAAAACGGCAGGTCGTCCTGGGTGTAGTAGCCGAGGCCGCGGCGGCCGCTCAAAAGCTCCTCGGGGGCGCCGGGGCTCGGCAGCTCGTGCCAGCCGTCGTTCGTCTTGAAAAACCCGTCCATCTTGCCGCCGTTGATCTGCTCGTGCGTGCCCGTCCATTCGTGGTTCGTGTCCACGAAGCAGAGCTGGGTGTCGCGGAACGGGGCGACGGCGGTGCCGGTCTCGTCGGGGTTCGTGAAGTTCTCGGGCGCGACCTCGACGTCGGTCTGGCCGTACTCGGGCAGCTTCTGGAAGTAATGGTCGAAGGAGCGATTCTCCATCATGACGACCACGATGTGGTCGACGGGAATCTCGGCGCCGTAGGGGCGCGACGCCCCTTGCGTCTCCGCCGGGAGCATGCCCGCCGTGTACCCGCACGAGCTGCGCTTCGTGGCCGCCTCGTCGTCGCTCGGCGGATCGACGTCGCGGTTCCATTCAGCCGGGCCCGGGAGCGGGGGCGTGGTCTGCGGGTTCTCGTCGGGCGTCGTGCAGCCGACGAGGGCGAGGGTCGGGAGCAAAGCGAGGAGCAGAGAGCAATCGCGGCGCATCGGCCCCATCATCGCGCGCGAGCCCGGCGGCTGGCTACGAGAAAATCAGGGCGCAGGCGGGGGGAGCTCCGCGGCCCGAGGCGCCTTGGGCGTCACCGTTTTGTCGGGCGCAGGCTTGTCGGATGCAGGCTTGTCCGGTGCGGGCGGAGATGTCTCGTTGCGGAACGTCGCAGGCTTCGTCGGCCCCTCGTCGGGCGCAGGCTTGCCGTCCGTCTTCGGCTCGTCGAGGTCCTCGCTCGGCGCGGGTTTGTCCTCGACGGGGCGCGCGACGGCGACGGCCTCGGCCTTGTCGTCCGGGGCTTCCTTGGCAGGCGCCGGCGCGGCCTTCGGGGGGCTCGCCTGCGCGACGTACACGACGACCTTGTCGCCCGGAGAAAGGGAGGTCGTGCGCGAGCGGTGGTTGATGCGCTCGAGCATGCCGAGACTGAGATTGTATCGCTTCGACAAACTGCGCCAGGTGTCGCCGTCGGCGGCGGCGACCTCGAGGCGCTTGCGGCCCTTCAGAGCCTCGAAATGGGTGAAGAACTCGGTCGAGCCGACAGGCAGGACGCGGGCCTCGGGCTCCTCGAGGACGAGCGCATTCGTGAGGGCGCGATCGCGCGGGACGTAGACCTGCAACGTCATGCCGTCGTGGAGGGAGGCCGTGGGCTCGAGCGTGTTCCAGCGGGCGAGCTCGGCGGCGGAGACGGAGAGCGCGGAGGCGACCTCGCGGGCGGTGTCGCCCGAGACGACGCGATAAAAGACGCGGCGGCGATCGGCGTAGGTGAAGGCCTCGGCGGGGACGACGATGACGGGCTTTTCGCCGCGCGCGCCGGAGAAGACGCTGGCGACGGTGGGTTTGTCAGGGCCGTCCTGGGGGACGAGGAGGACGGTGCCGGGGCGGACCTGCTCGCCGGAGCGGAGGCCGTTCAAGGAGAGCAAGGTGCTCTTCGTGGTGCCGCGAAGGGCGGCGATGTCCTCGATCGATTCGCCCCAGCGGACGACGTGACGCTCGGTTTTGTCCTCGCGCTCGAGGAGCTTGGCGACGGTCTTGGATGCGCGGGCGCCGGTGCCAGGCGGGACACGGACGACGAAGGAGGCGCCCTCTTTGCCGTCAGGGCCGAGCGGCGGCGTGCGAGCGGCGGGGAGCTGGGGATTCAAGTCCTCGACGGCGTCGAGCTCGACGCCGGCCGCTGCAGCGACGGTGCGGAGCGCGACGCCGGGGCCGACCGAAAGTTTGTCGAAGGTGACCGCAGGGTCGAGCTCGACGCCGTCGCAGCCGAAGACGGCGCAATTCTTGGCGACGATCGCCATGGAGACGATCTTCGGGACGTAGAGCGCCGTTTCGAGCGGGAGGCCCGCTTCGAGGCGGCTGAGCTCCCAGAAATCGTTCGTGTTGTATTTGCGAATGGAGGCGAGGAGGCCGCCGTACCCCATGTTGTACGCGGCGAAGGCGAGCTCCCAGGTGCCGAAGCGGCGGTGGAGGTCGGAGAGGTAACGCGCGGCGGCGAGGGTGGAGCGCTCGGGGTCGAGGCGTTCGTCAATCCAGCGGTCGACGGTGAGGCCATAAATGCGGGCGCCCTCGGGCATGAACTGCCAGAGGCCGGCGGCGCCGACGGGCGAATGAATGGTCGGGTCGAATCCGCTCTCGACGAGCGCGAGCCAGACGACGTCCTCGGGCAAACCCTGCTCACGAAGGACGCGGCGAATGGCCGCGCCATAACGTCCGCTCCGCTTGATCCACGAGGCGACCATGGAGCGGCCGCGAGGGTTGTTCTTGTAAAACTCGAGGTAACGGAGGACGCGCGCATCCCAGCGAACGGGGATGTCGGGGAGGTCGAGCTTTTTGATGAAGGAGAGGTCGGCCGGCGGCGGAGGCTGGAGCAGCGCGGGGAGCGGCGCCGAAGGAGGAACGCCGGTGGCGAGGAGGACAGGGCCGCCGCGATCGAGGGTGGGCAGGTCGTCCGAGGGCCAAGGCGCGCCGGCATTCGGGGCCGTGGAGAAGAGGGCGAGGTCGAGCTCACGGAGGGCGCGAAGCTCGGAGGATTCGTCCACGGAGCGATGCTGGCTCGGGGGCAGCCCAGCGATGGCGCGGCGGGCATTCTCGTCGGGCTCGCCGGGCTCACCGGGCTTGCGCGTCGCGGGCTTTTTGCCGGTGGGCTTCTTGGCCGCGGGCTTCTGCGCGGGCTTTCCGGGGGCCTGGGGCTTGGGCTTGGCGGCGGCAGGCTTGGCCGCGGCAGGCTTGGCGGCCGCGGGCTTCACGCCGGCAGGCGCGGGCTTGGGCTGAGCGAGGCTCGGCGGAGAGACGATCGCGCCGGCGAGGAGCCAGCCGGCCGTGACGAACACGCGTGCGGCCTTTCGAAAGCGCATGACCCGAGGGCCGGTGTCTCACGGTGGGGACGCGGGGTCAACTTTCGCGCGGCGCGGAAGCCTGCGCGGAAGCCGCGTCAACGAGCGAGACCCGCGGGGGTGTGGGGGGCAGAGGAAGGACCGAAGGGACGACCGGAGCCCCCCACCTAGGACAACTGCGCCACCCAGTCGACGATCTGCGGCAGCCCCATGACCTCGTTCACCACGCCGGCCTTCACCGCCGCGCGCGGCATGCCGTAGACGACTGCGGTCTCCTCGCTTTCCGCGATGATCGTGCCGCCGCCGGCGCGGATCGCGCGGGCCCCGGCCACGCCGTCGTCGCCCATGCCCGTGAGGATGACGCCGTACGCGCGCGAGCCGACAGGCGCGAGGCTGCGAAGGAGGCGGTCGGCGCTCGGGATGTAGCGGTCGTGCTGCGATGGAGGGCCGACGCGCAGGCGGATCTCGTTCCAGCCGAGGCCACTCGGGCCCTGTGAGACGACCGCCTCCATGCAGTTCTTGCCAGGGCAAATGAAGGCGCGGCGCGCGGTGACGATGTCGCCGTCGACGGCCTCCGTCACGCGGATCGCGCTCTTCCTGTCGAGGCGCTCGGCGAAGGTGCGCGTGAACTTCTCCGGCATGTGCTGGGCGATGAGGATCGCCCCGGCAAACTTCTCGGGGACGCGGCTCAGGATCTCGAGCAGCGCCGTCGGACCCCCCGTCGAGGAGCCGATGCCGACGATGAAGCGCGCCGCGATGTTCGTGGTCGAGCGCGTGCTCGGCTGCTCGGGCTGCGCCGTGGAGAGGACCGGCGGCGTGGCCGTGGAGCGCGGGAGCGGAGGGATGGCGCTGTTCCGCTGGCTCACGGCCGCGAGCGGGCGCAGGTAGCGGACGAGCAGGACCTTCTGGAGGATCTCGCGGCGCAAAGAGGCGTCGGGCGCGAGCCTCTGGGTCGGCTTTGCGACGAAGTCGACGGCGCCGAGCTCGAGGGCCTTGAAGACGTTCTCCTTGTGGCTGTAGCTCGACACCACGATCACGGGCGTCGGCTGCCGGACCATCAAGATGCGAAGGAAGGTAAAACCGTCCATCTTCGGCATCTCGAGGTCGAGCGTGATGACGTCCGGCTTGAGGCTCAACGCGAGGCGCAGCGCCTCCTCGCCGTCGCCCGCCTTGCCGACGACCTCGACCTCGTCGCTGCCGGTGAGGATGTCGGCGATGTTCCTTCGGTTGTAGGCGGAGTCGTCGACGACGAGTACCCGCAGCGGACCGGCCTTCACCACCGTTTCACCTCTGCTGCATCCCTTGCCGAAGTGCTCATGGCTTCCCCGATCCGAGCGTTCCGCCGTCCAAACCCCCCGGGACGAACCGCGAGGCCGTGATGGGCTTTCGATAGACGAGGTCGTCGCGCAAATGCACGAGCTCGAACGCGGTCGAGACGTTGAGGAGCGACTCCGAGTGGCCGAGGAGCAAGAAGCCGCCCGGCAGGAGTCGCTCGTAAAACATGTCGATCACGCGGCGGCGCGACACGTCGTCGAAGTAGATGAGAACGTTGCGGCAGAAAATGATGTCGACGCGGCCGACGACCGAGGCGCGGACCGGATCGAGCAGGTTCAGGTGTCCGAAATGGCACCACGCCCGGAGGTCGTCCTGCACGTGCATGCCGTCGGGCTTCTCGACGAAGTACTTCCGCTTGAGATCGACGGGAATCGCGCGAAACGACGAGGATCCGTAGACGCCGCGGCGCGCGTGGGCCACGCAGCGGCGCGAGATGTCGCTGCCGAAGATGCGGACGTCGCGGCGGCCGGACAAACCGGCCTCCCTGGCCGTGATGGCGATGGAGTAGACCTCCTCGCCCGTGGAGCAGCCCGCGCTCCAGATGGAGAGGCTCTCGCGGCTCAGCGGCGGGCGGCGGAGCATCGGGAAGAGCTCGGTGCGCAGCGCCGTGAGCTGGTAGTCTTCGCGGTAGAAATAGGTCTCGTTGATCGTGACGAGATCCAGCGCTTCGTCGAGCTCCGCACGGCCCCGATCCGGCGAGCGGAGGAGCTGGTAGTACTCGCCGAACGAGTGCAAGCCATGCACGCTGAGGCGCTCGCGCAAGCGCCGCTCGATGACCGGGCGCTGCTCGGGGCTCAGCGAGATGCCGCAATGCTGGTTGATGAGATCCCGCAAGAGGCGGAACTCGTCCGGCGCGAGGCGGATCTCATCCGGGAAGCGCATCACGACCCGAAGAAACCCCTTTCTCCCCGCCAACGGATCGACGAGAGCGCGCCCTCGAGGGTGTCGCGGACGTCCCGATCGAGCTCGTGCGACGCGCGCTGCGCCAGGCGCTCGCGCAAGGTCGAGTTGTCGCTCGCCGCGATCGTCTCGGCCGCGAGGAGCCGGACGTCGGGCGAGGGATGGTCGAGGCAACGGAGGAGCGCTTCGCCATCGGGGCCGCTCGTCTCGACCTTGAGCAGCGCCGCCTTGACGACAGCCGGATCAGGGTGATCGAGCGCCGCGACGAGGGCCGCCTGCCTACCCAGCGTGCCCCAGCGCAGGCGCCCGATGGCCTCGGCCGCGGCGATCGCGACGACGGCCTCGGCCTCGCGGGCGAGCGGCCCGAGGGCGTCGATGAGCGTGGCCGCAGCGCGCCCCGCGGCCTCGGGCGGGATCGTGGAGAGGGCCTCGCCGAGCGCGCGGATCGCGGTGGCGACGAGCTCGGCATCCATGGAGCGGCCCGCGATGTCGAGGATGGTGCGGAGGCTCGGGGTCTCGTGCGCGTCCGGCGAGGTCTCGCGTCGCCGCGCCGCCGCGCCGAGGTAGCCGAGCGCGCGCGCCGCAGCGAGCTGGACCTCGCGTTCTTCGTCGGCGAGCGCGAGCGAGAGGACGTCGAGCGCAGAGTCGCCGCCGATCTCGGCGACAGCGCCGATGGCGGCGCGGCGCGTGCGTACGTCCTCGGCCGCGGCGGCGCGCGCGAGGAAGCCGAGGTCGCCGGGCGACGGAGGCGGGCTCGATTTGCTGCGCGTGGCCGCGAGGGCGCCGAGGAGGATCGCGGCGGCGAAGGCGTCGTCGCCGGGGCCGTGGACGAGGCTGTCGCCGAGCGCACGCGCGGCCTTCTCGTGGCGGGTCGCGAGCGAGGCGAGCGCGCCTTCGGCCGCATGAGCGACCGGGCGGATCGGCGAGGCGACGAGGCGCGCGGCGAGCGTGAGGTCTTCCTCGGCGCCGAGCTTCGAGAGGGCGAAGAGGGCGCTCGTCGCGACGCGGCGCTCGTCGTCGAACGCGGCCTTGCGCAGGGCTTCGAGCAGCGCCGTCGGTCGCTCGGGCGCGCCGGGCGCGAGGGCGATGCCGGCGGCGACCTCGATGAGGGCGGCGCGGACGTCGGCGACGAGCGGCGTCGCGCCTTGTTCGGGCGCGATGCGCGCGACGAGGCCGGGCAACGCGGCGGGGCCGAGGAGGAAGAGGGCGCGTTCGGCCTGTTCCGTGAAGGTCTCCTCGGCGAGCGCGGCGGCCGCCGCGTCGACGACGCCGGGCGCGCGCGCGACCGCAGCGAGGAGGAGCGCCATGGCGCGCTGGTGCGGCGAATCGGCGCCCTCGGCCGTGGCGACGCGCACGAGGCGCTCGCCGAGCTCGGGGCCTTCGGCGGCGAGGGCCTCGGTGACGGCGGGCAGGAGCGGGCCTTCGGCGAGGCGCGCGAGCGCGGTGATGGCCTGCAGGAAGGTGCCGCCGCGCGCCTTGTGGAGCATGCGGGCGAGCGCCTTCGCGGCCGCGGGGCTGTCGGAAGCGGCGGCGGCCGAGAGGGCCGCGGAGCGCAGGGAAGGGTGCTCGAGGAGCGGCGCGAGGCGCTCCCAGGGGATCACGGCGCCGAGGGCGTTGAGGCCTTCGAGCGCGGCGAGCCTGGCGAAAGGATCGGCGCTGTCGAGGCAACGGAAGAGGAGGCGCTGGACCTCGACGGGCGCGATCGGACCGAGCTGCGCGATGGCCTCGACGGCGCCCTGGCGGACGTTCTCGTCGGGGTCGCGCAGCGAGCGCTCGAGGACGACGAGGGCGTGCGGGTCGCGCGTGTAGCCGAGGGCCTGGACGGCGAGCTTGCGGCCGTCAGCGTCGAGGCGCGCGAGCGAGGCTTCGAGGGGCGCGGTCGCGGCGCTGCCGCAGTTCGCGAGGACCTCGATCGCGGCGTTGCGCAGGCCCACGTTGTCGCAGGGCTCGAAGGTCTTGACCATGGCCGCGATGAGGCTCGGCGCGGGGATGAAGGCGCGCGCGGCGTACGTGGCCTCCTTGCGGACGCGCCAGTCGGTGTCGCCGAGCGCGCGGACGAGGAGCGGGAGCGCGTCGTAGAGCGGCAGCTCCGCGGCGAGGGAGGTGGCCTGGCGGCGCTCCTCGGCGTCCGCGGCGTCGAGGGCGGCTTCGATCAGCGCAGGCGAGACGAAAGGGATCGAAGGGGGGGTCACGGCGCGCTCCTCAAAAGTCGTCCAGCGGCGGCAGGACATCGGCGATGTCGTCGACGATCTCCGTGAACCGCTTCGTATCGAGCACGAAGACGAGCAAGCCGTTGTGGTTCGTGACGCCCGAGATGCCTCGCAAATCACGGCCTCCGCCGACGGGAGGCGTCGGGCGGATCTCGTCGGCGCCGGTGCCGAAGACCTCGGAGACGGCGTCGACGACGAGGCCGACCATGCGCACACCGGCGTCGACGAGGATCCACTTCGTCGAGCGGGTCGGCTCGGTGGGCGGCAAGCCGAAGCGGATGCGCAGATCGAGGACGGGCACGACGTCGCCGCGGTGATCGGCCACGCCCGAGACCTCGGGCGGGGTGTGCGGGAGCGGCGTGACCGGCAAGGGGTTCACGATCTCGCGCACCTGGCCGATCCCGATCGCGTAGTGCACGTCGCCCACGACGAAGCCGACGAGGCTCTTCTGGGGATCGGCGCGGTGTCTCTGGCCATAGTCGGGCATCTGCTGGGTCCGTCTCTCCCGAACGGCGGTCCGTCAGGACGAAAGCACCACCTTCAAATCGAGCAGGATGATCACGGACGCGTTCTGGCGAACGACGCCGACGCTCTTCAGCGCGACCCCCTTCCCCTCCTGCGCGGGCGCCTGCGCCTGTGCGGGCCGCGCGATGCCCGCGATGTAGCTCGCGACCTCGCCGCCGAGCGCCGTGGCCGTATGCTCGATCTCGCTGTCGGCGAGGCGATAGACCTGGAGGACCTCGTCGACGTAGAGGCCGAGCAGCTCCAGGCCCATCGGATCGACGAGCAGGATGCGCGCCTTGCTCGTGACGGGCCCCTCGGCGAGGCGCAGGCGGCGGCGCAGGTCGATCACCGTGACGAGCTGCCCGCGCACGCTGATGATGCCCATGATCGACGAGGGCGCGCGCGGCACGGGCGTGAGCGGGTGGAGCTTCAGGATCTCGCGGATGATCGAGACGGGCGCGGCGTAGACGTCGCCCGCGAGGCGGAACGCGAGGTACTCGGTGATCGGGCCGCGATCGCGCTGCGCCTTCTTGCGCTTGACGCCCGCGGCGGGGACCACCGCGGAGGACGTGCGGCGGGCCAGGTTAGAAGCCATGGGTCCCTCCGTGCATGCGGCCACGATCCGCGTGCGCGAACATCTCCTCGACGAGCGCGGGCGCGTCGAGCACGAGCGCGATCCGCTGGTCCGCGAGCTGCGTCGCGCCCGCGAAGCCCGCGACGTTCTTGAGGCTCGGGCCGAGGCCCTTGATGACGACGTCCTGCTCGCCCACGAGCGAGTCGACGACGAGGCCGAGGCGGCGCGTGCCGACCGCGGTGACGACGATGAACCTGCGCTTCTGCCGCGGCGCGAGCGCGGTCCGCGCGGAAGGCGAAGAGCTTCCCGCCGGGCGATACGGGAAGGCCGCGGCCGCGTAGTCCTGGCGGATGCTCTCGCTGCGCAACGAGCCGCGCGGCGGCACGCCGCCGGCATGGCCCATCGGAGGCACGTCGAACCCCGAGCCGAAGGGGCCGGTGCCGCTCGAGTCCGGCGTGTCGGCGAGGCCGAAGAGGCGACCCAGGTAGCAGAGCTGCAGCGTGCTGCCGCGCAGGGTCACGGCCTCGCGGCCGTCGATCACGCGCACCGCCTCGGTGTCGAGCCAGACGGCCTCCTGCACGTTCGCCAGCGGGATGGCGAACTGCTGGTCGCTCACCTTCACGATGAGGGCGCTGATGATCGCCAGCGTGATCGGCAGGGTCACCGTGAACTTCGTGCCGATGCCAGGCTCGCTCTGCACGTCGATCACGCCGCCGAGCTTCGAGATGTTCGTCTTGACGACGTCCATGCCGACGCCGCGGCCGCTGATCTCGCTGACGGAGCTCTTCGTCGAGAGGCCGGGCACGAAGATGAGGTTCAGGACCTCGCGGCGGCTCATCGTGCGCGCCTCGTCCGCCTGCACGACGCCCATCCGGATCGCCTTCTCCAGGAGGCGCTCCGTGTCGATGCCCTTGCCGTCGTCCTCGATCTCGATGACGACGTGGTTGCCCTTCTGGAACGCGTTCAGCGCGATCGTGCCGACGGCGGGCTTGTTCACGGCCTCGCGCATCTCGCGCTCCTCGATGCCGTGATCGATCGCGTTCCGCATCATGTGCATGAGCGGATCGCTGAGCTCCTCGACGATGAGCTTGTCGACCTCGGTCTCGGCGCCCGTGATGACGAGGTTCACCTGCTTGCCAGCCTCGCGGCTGATCTGCCGGGCCACGCGCGCGAGCTTGTCGAAGACCTGGCCGAGCGGGACCATGCGGACCTCGAGGATCCCGCGGCGCAGGCTGATGACGTTGCGCTCGAAGTCGCGCTGCAGCCGGTGCAGGTTGATCCGGAGCTCGCGGTTCGTGTGCGCGTCGCGCATCTTCTCGAGCAGGCGCTCGAGCTCCGTGCGCACGATCGACAGCTCGCCGACGATGTTCATCAAGACGTCGAGCTTCTGGATGTCGACGCGCACCGTCTGCGCGACGCTCTTGATCGTGCCGAGCTCCTGCGCCTTCGGCGGGATGCTCGCGCCCGCGTCGAGGCGCGGCGCCGGGAAGGGGTGCGGCGCCGTCATGTCGAGCGGCACGTGGCCCATCGGCGGCATCGCGCTCGGCGCGTGGCTCGGCGCGACCGGCGGCGGCGAAGGCGTGGGCGTGGGGATGTGATGCGCCTGGGCGGCGGAGACGGCCGGCGGGGGCGCAGGCGCAGGCCCGGGCCCGTCGCCCTGCCGCGGAAGCGGCTCGACCTCCACGCCGAGGTGGTTCAGCGCGCTGTGCAGCGTGGCCGCCGAGGCGCGCGAGCCCATCAGGATCTCCAGCGTGATCGAGTCGATGTCGTCGCCGTCGCTGGCGGGCAGGTACGTGATGATGTCGCCGTGCGGCTTCGCGGTCGCCTTGAGCTCGTCGAGCCCTTGATCGATCGTCGCGAGCTGGAAGCGCACGCGCAGCCGGTAGAGCGTGTTGCCCTGCGCGATGTTCGTCTTGAGCTTGTGCTCCTCGAACTCGGTGAGCACCGCGAGCAGGTTCGGGTCGATGATCGGCCCGCCGCCGCCCGTCGCGCCGCCCGCGCCCGCCCCACGATCGAGCTGCGCGAGGAGCTTCTCGAGCTCCGGCATCGGCTGGTCGCGGCCCTCTTTCTCGGCCTGGAGCAGCTTGCCGTAGAGCTGCACGGAGGCGAAGAGCAGGTCGAGCACGGGGGCCGTGACGTCGACCTTGCCGAGGCGCAGATCGTCGAGCAGCTCCTCGAGCTTGTGCGAGAGGCTCGACATCCGCGTCGCGCCGAACAGGCCCGCCAGGCCCTTCAGCGTGTGCACCGCGCGGAAGACGTCGTTGATCAGATCCGGGTCGACGTGGCCGGACTTCTGCGCCTCGTCGAGCGCGAGCAGATCCCGCCCGAGCCCTTCGACGATCTCCTGCGCCTCGGAGAAGAACTCCTCGCGCGCGCGTTCGCTCTCGCTCGTCAACGCGATCCCTCGCTGCTCTCGGCCGGAAGGGAACTGCGCGCTTGCAGGATCGTCGTGATGGCGCGCTGCAGCGCCTCCACCGTGAAGGGCTTCGCGAGGAACGCGTCGGCGCCGAGCGCGAGGCCGCGCGCCCGGTCCTTCTCGGAGGACTGCGTCGAGATGACGATCGTGGCGACCTTGCGGTGTCGCTCGCTGTCGCGCATGAACCGGAGGAGCTCGAGCCCGTTGATGTCCGGCATGTTGATGTCGGTGATCACGAGGTCGTAGTGCCCGCGCGGCAGGAGGCGCAGCGCGTCGAATCCGCTGGCAGCCTCGACGATCTCCACCTCGCCGAGCGCGTCGTCCGGGCTCGCGGCGAAGAGCCCCGGCGCATCCTCGAGCGCCGCGCGGATGAACGCCCGGAACGCAGAGGAGTCCTCGACGACCAGGATACGAGCCATGTCGTGAGGTTAGCGGAAACGCCTCACGATCAGGAGGTTTTTGGGGGAGCGTCGCCGGCTGCGGCCCCCGCTCCCGTGACCTGCCCCGCGGAGCCCGCGGATTTCTTGCCCGGAGAGGCGCCCTCGCCGGGGCACCTTCTGCGCGAACGTGCAGATCTTGCGTCCCGTGGGGGCCGGGGTGGGGTTCGTGGTCACGTAGCTGTCCAGACGACCGCGAATTGACAGGGCCGCGGAGGTGCTGCCCTAATGCGATCCGTGAACGACAGAAACAAGGCCGCGCGCGGCGCGGGTACCACTTCCTACGCCTGGGTGACGCTCTTCTCGCTGCTGGCGCTCTTGGTCGCCGCGTGCGGGGGTGGCTTGAACGTCCGGCTCATCAACTCGGCGCAGAAGAAGCCCAACAACGTCTGGGTCTTCTTCACGGTCGACGCGGGCAAGGACAAGCCCGTCGGTGGCCTCAAGGCCGAAGACTTCAAGATCTACGAGGACGGCGAGCTCGTCTCGACGTTCGAGAGCAAGCAGATGATCCAGAACCCGGAGGTCGCGGCCGTCATGTACACGATGCTGCTCGTGGACATGAGCGGCAGCGTGACCGAGTCCGGGCAGGCGGACGCGCTCGTCGACGCCGCCAAGGCTTTCGCCGAGCGCGTCGGCAAGACGCAGAAGGTCGGCGTGTACGCGTTCGACGGCTCGGAGAAGATCCACTCGGTCGTGCCCTTCACCGAGGCGCAAGGCTCGGTCGAGGGCGGCCTCGAAGGGCTGCGCAGCTACAAGCCGAAGGACCCGTCGACGAACCTGCACGGCGCCGTCGTCGATGGTCTCGCGACGCTCAAGAAGGAGCTCGACAAGGACAAGCGCCCGCTCAAGTTCGGCTCGCTCGTCGTCTTCTCGGACGGCACGGATCGCGCCGCGCGCGTGACCCGCGACCAGATGAAGGACGAGATGGACAAGGACGAGTACGAGAACTACCAGATCTACGCGATCGGCGTCGGCGCCGAGATCGGCAAGGCGAAGCTCGACGAGATCGGGCGCGACGGGACCGAGCTCGCGACGGATCAGGCGAAGGTCAAGGAAGCCTTCGACAAGATGGCCGCGCGCATCGAGTCGCACATGAAGCGCTTCTACCTGCTCTCGTACTGCACGCCCGCGCGCAAGGGCGACCACGAGGTCAAGATCGAGGCGATCAGCAAGCAGGATCCCGAGGGCTCCGGCGACGTCGAGTACAAGTTCAACGCCGACGGCTTCGGGCCTCCGCCCGACTGCGATCCGAAGACGCCTCCGGCCTTCGATCTGAAGGAGCCGGCGCCGAAGGCGGCCGAACCCGCCGCCAAGTAGTTCGCCGCCGAAGCATCGACACGACAAGGCCCGCGCGCATCGCGGTATGCGTGCGGGCCTCGTTTCTTTCGAGGGGATCCGCGCATGCCCGTTTCGAAGGTGCTGCTGGTCGACGACGAGCCGCACATCCGACGAATTGGTGAGCTGAGCTTGAAGGGCGTCGGCAAATGGAAGGTCGTGCTCGCGTCCTCGGGACTCGAAGCGCTCGACATCGCGGCGCGTGAGTCGCCCGACGTCATCCTGCTCGACGTCATGATGCCCGGTATGGACGGCCAGGAGACGCTCCTCGAGCTCCGCGCGCGCGAAGCCACGGCCGCGATCCCGATCATCTTCATGACCGCGAAGGTGCAGAAGCACGAGGTCGATCGGTACCGGGCGCTCGGGGCCGCGGGCGTCATCCCGAAGCCCTTCGATCCGATGGCCCTCCCCGGACAGATCCTCGATATCCTCGCTTCGTACGCGGCGCTGCGACCTTGATCGTGGCCCGCTGCGTGCAAGGGGGTGGGGAGCATCTTCATGAAAGCAGCACCTCTCCCGAGCAACGAGATCGAGCGGCTCGCGGCGCTCAGCGACGCGGCGATCCTCGACACGCCCCCCGAACCCGCGTTTGACGATCTCACGCGCCTCGCGGCCTCGATCTGCCGTACGCCGATCGCGCTCGTCTCGCTCGTCGATCGCGAGCGCCAGTGGTTCAAGGCGAAGGTCGGGCTCGACGCGAGCGAGACGCCGCGCGAGGTGGCCTTCTGCGCGCACGCGATCCTCGGCCAGGAGCTCTTCCTCGTTCCGGACGCATTCGAAGACGAGAGGTTCGTCGACAACCCGCTCGTGACCGGCGGGCCGCACGTGCGGTTTTACGCGGGCGCGCCGCTCGCGACCGCGGACGGACACAACCTCGGGACGCTCTGCGTCATCGATCACGGCCCACGTCAGCTCGACGAGGCGCAACGAAGCGCGCTCTCGGCGCTCGCGCGCCAGGTGGCCGCGCAGATCGATCTCCGCCGCGCGAACGGGCGGCTGGCGAATCTCAACGGCGAGCTCGTGGCGCGGGCGCGCGAGGCCCACGCGGTCATCGAGCAACGCAAGGCCATCGAGCGCCTCAAGGACGAGTTCGTCTCGACGGTCTCGCACGAGCTGCGGACGCCGCTCACCTCGATCCGCGGGGCGCTCGGGCTCCTCGAAGGCGGCGTGCTCGGCGAGCTGCCCGCCGAGGCGATGGAGGTCGTGACCATCGCCCGCACCAACACCGATCGGCTCATGCGGATCATCAACGACATCCTCGACCTGGAGAAGATCGAAGCGGGCAAGCTCGATCTCTCTCCGAAGCACGTCGACGTGCGGCGGCTGGTGTCGAGCCTCGTCGACAGCCTCGCGCCCGTGGCAGCCGAGGCGAAGGTCGAGCTCTGGGCGGACGTGCGAGGCGAGGTGGGCCTCGTGGTGGATGAGGACCGGATCGCTCAGGTGCTCACGAACCTGATGTCGAATGCCCTCAAATTCTCGCCGCCCGAGGAGCGGATCGAGCTCTGCGTGGAGGCGACGTCGGCCGGACGCGTGCGCTTCGAGGTGCGCGACCGTGGACCCGGGATCGCGGAGGCGGACCTCGCGCGGCTCTTCAACCGGTTCGAGCAGCTCGACGGCGATCGCCGGCGCAAGATGGGCGGCACGGGCCTCGGGCTCGCGATCTCGAAGGCGATCGTCGAGCAGCACGGCGGCACGATCGGCGTCGCGTCGAAGCTCGGGCAAGGCAGCACGTTCTGGTTCGAGCTGCTGCACGAAGGCGCGTGACGGAGGAACGAGCGCGAGCGCGTCGAAATCTCGGGGCTTGCCCCGCGCGCTCCGCCTATCATCGACGCACCCGATGGCGCATACGAAGGACGACGAGATCCGAGCGGCGCTCCTGGAGTTACGCAGGGAGTACCTGACGGAGCTGCCGGACCTCTTGCAGCAGCTCGCCGACGTCGTGTCCGCGGCGAAGCAGGAGAGCCGGAAAGACGCGATGCGCGCCGCGGTGTCGAGGGCGCACGCGCTGCGCGGGACCGCGGGTTCGTACCGGTTTCAGGAGATCAGCGACGCCGCCGGCCTCATCGAGGATGCGTTGCTCGGCATCCAGGGCGAGTGGCTCCCCGCGGAGCAAGCATGGCCCGAGATCGAGCGCGCGCTCGCGGGCGCCCGCGCGGCGTGTGATCGCGCGGTCGCCGAGCTCGGGGCGTAGTCACGGGGGAGGCGCGGCGCCCCAGCCGGCGCGCTCGACGATGCCGTCGATCGTGTCGACGAGGCGGCGCAGATCGATCGGCTTCGCCACGAACTCGCGCACGCCGAGGACCGCGAACTTCCAGCGCTCCTGCGGGCCGACGCGGCCGCTGAGGACGACGACGCGCGCGTGGTCGCCGCGGGGCAAGGCGCGCAGGTGCGAGAGCGTGTCCACGCCGTCGAGGTCGGGCATGTCGAGGTCGAGCAGCACGAGATCGGGCGGCTCGTCGCGCGCGGCGTCGAGCGCGGCCTGGCCCGAGCGCGCGACGTGGATGCGCACCGAGCGGCCCTTCAAGGCGAGCTCGGCGGCCTTGGCGGCGAACTTGGCGAAGGCCGGATCGTCGTCGACCGCGAGCACGCGGAGCGGCCTCACGGGGTTCTCGCCGGGCATCCGGGTGCTCGGCGGCGGAAGCTCGCTCGACGGCGTCGGGGCGGCCTTGGGCGAGCCGGCGCGGACGAGGTCGCGCGCGAACGTCACGCAGCTCGGGTACCGATCGGCGGGGTTCTTGGCGAGCACGCGCGAGAGCACGGCGTCGAAGGGAGCGAGCTCGGGGCGCACCGACGAGGCGAGGGGCACGGGCGCGCTGCGGTGGGCGTAGAGCAGCCGCACGACGTCGCGCTCGAGGTACGGCGCGCGCCCCGTGAGCAGCTCGAACGCCACGCAGCCGAGCGCGTAAATGTCGCTCCACGGGCCTCCCGGGATCCCGTCCGCGCCGAGCCCTGCTTGCTCGGGCGCCATGTAGATCGGCGTGCCCTCGATCGTCTCGGGATCGGGATCCGACGACTGCTGCGCGATCCCGAAATCGATGAGCACGGGCCTGCCGGTGTCCTCCTCGATGACGATGTTGCCGGGCTTGACGTCGCGATGGACGATGCCCCGGGCGTGCGCGGCGTCGAGCCCGTCGGCGATGCGGCTCAGGATGGTGAGCGCGCGGTGCTGCGGCAGGAGGCTCTGGCGCTCCCGGTAGTCGTCGAGGATCGCTTGGAGCGAGCGGCCCTCGACGTACTCCATCGCGAAGAAGTACGAGCTGCCGTGGCGGCCGAACGCGTACACCTGCACGACGTGCTGATCGCGCAGCGTCGCGAGCGCCTTCGCTTCCTGCTGGAGCTTCTGCTCCGCGAGCGCGTCGCCCCACGTCGGCGCGATGAGCTTCAGGGCGACCGTGCGATCGAGCCAGATATCGCGCGCGCGATAGACGACGCCCATGCCACCGCGGCCGAGCTCTCGCTCGACGCGGTAGGTGTCGCCCACCAAGAAGCCTGGCTCGGGCGTGCTCACGACGCGCGTGAGGGTCACGTCGACGACGTGGCCGAGCTCGTCGATCGATGACGTGTCGCTGAGGGCTTCGCCGGATCTGTCAGGCGACGAAGGTGTGCTCATGAAGCGCTGCCCGCCCGGCATGAACATATGCCGGCCCCTTTCCCTTGTAGGCCGGCTGCTCGGGCGTCGCGAGTGAAAAAAACGCGCTCGCAGGGGCGTGTGATGAGGATTCCTCCGTGCCGGTGCTTCGCGCGTCAGGCGCCTTCGGTCACGCCGCTTCGTTCGCGCTCGGCGCGACGCGCGCCCGCGAGCTGGCCACACGCGCCGCCCACGTCGCGACCGCGGGGCCTGCGGACGAGCGTCGTCACGCCGTGCGACGACAGCCGCGCGACGAAGGCGTCGAGCCGCTCGGGCGCGGGCGGTCGGAGCGCCGGATCGGGGCCCGGGTTGCACGGGATCACGTTCACGCGGCAGCGGATCCCGCGGACGTAGGCCGCGAGCAGATCGGCGTCCTCGGGCGCGTCGTTCCATCGGTCGAAGAGCACGTACTCGAAGAGCACGCGGCGGCCGTGCGGGAGCGCGGCGAGGATCGCGTCGCGCAGCGCCGCGAGCGGGAAGCGCGCGTTGATGGGCATGATCGCGCGGCGGCGCTCGTCGTCCGGCGCGTTGAGGCTCACGGCGAGCTCGGCGCGGCTGCCCGCGAAGAACGCGGGTAGTTTGTCGGCGACGCCGACGGTGCTCACCGTGACGCGCGAGGGCGCGAAGGCGAACGCGCGATCGTCGGTGAGCAGGCGCAGGGCGCGCAGCACCTCGGGCAGGTTGTCGAAGGGCTCGCCCATGCCCATGAACACGAGGTTCGAGAGCGGTGGCGCGCCGCCGGCCTCGTTCCAGAGCGCGCGGGCGAGCCGGACCTGATCGATGATCTCGCCCGCGGCGAGCTGCCGTTCGAGCCCGAGCCGCCCCGTCTCGCAGAAGGCGCAGGCGCGCGCGCAGCCGACCTGGCTCGAGATGCAGAGCGTGGTGCGACCGGGGCCGGGGATGAGAACGGACTCGACGAGGGCGCCGTCCCGGGCGCGAAAGAGAAGCCGGATCGTGCCGTCCTCGGCCGGCGCGCGCTCGTGCAGCGCGAGCGCGGGCGCGGGATCGAGCGCGGCGAGCGCCTCGTGGGCCCAGGCGCCGATGCCGAGGCCTGCGAAGACCGCGGGGCCCCAGGGCACCTCCGCGACGTCGCGGAAGAACGCGTGCCGGACGATCCGGGCGGCGGCCGAGCGCGCGGCCGAGGGCGCTCCGCCGGCGGCGACGAGGCGCTCGGCGAGCGAGCCTGCGTCGTGCGAGCCGAGGAGCGTATCGCCGCGGGCGGCGCGCGAGACCAGCGGGATCCCCCCGCGCTTGTCGAGAACGTCCACGCCCCTCCTGTTACTACGGCGACGGCCGGCGCGGCAGTCGCGCGGGAGATCCGCCCGAGCGACCCGGCTGTCCGAGCCTTCATCCTCACCTTTTCCACAGCCCTGTGGACAACCTGTGGTGCAGTGGGGTCCGAGTTCTTCCGGCTCCCCGCGCCGTTAAGGTAGAGTTCGCCCGATGCGTCCTTTGGGTCTCGTACACCGCGCTTTGCTTGCGCTCGCGTTCGGCTCTCCGCTCTTTTGCGCCTTGCCCGCGCATGCGGCGGCGCCGAAGGACGCGCAGGCCGAGAAGGCCATCACGCAGGCGATGGATGTCGACTACCTGGAGACGAAGTTCGACCAGGCTGAAAAGCGACTCCGGACCGCGATCGATGCGTGCGGCGCGGACAAATGCACGCCGAGCGTGAAGGCGCGGGCCCTCGTGGCGCTCGGCGTCGTGCTCGCGGGCGGCAAGAAGCAGCTCGAGGACGCGCGTGAGGTGTTCGTCGAGGCGCTGACCCTCGACAAGGCGGCGAAGCCCGACGAGGACATGAGCTCGGGCGAGGTGAAGTACGCCTACGAGCAGGCGCGCAAGCAGCTCAAGCTCGACGGCGCGCCCGGGCCTTCGGCGGGGGGACAGCCCGCGCCTTCGGGGCAGGGCATGACGCACGCGGCGCCGACCGAGCAGCGCGTCGACACGCCGCTCCCGCTCTATGTGCGGCTCGCGCCGGAGCTGCAAAAGGACGCGAAGAAGGTCACGGTCACCTACCTCGCCCCGGGCGCGAGCGACTGGAAGACGCTCGTGATGAAGAAGGTCGGCGAGTTCGGCTTCGGCATCAACGTGCCGTGCACCGACGTCACGAAGCAAGGCAAGCTCGACTATTACATCACGGTCACCGACGCGGAGGGCGCGATCGTGACGGGCGCGGGCTCGCGCGCGCAGCCTTTGAGCACGGCGATCAAGGCGCGCATCGAGGGCGATCCGCCGAGCTGGCCCGGCTTCGCGCCGCCCGAGCTCTGCGTGAAGGTCGAGTCGGGGCCGAAGCAGTGCCTCGACGACAACCAGTGCAACGCGGGGTATTCGTGCGTCTCCGGCGAGTGCGCGAAGAAGCCGGACGCCTTCGAGGAGGAGCCGAAGGACACGGGCCCGCGGAAGAACTGGGTCTCGCTCACGATCGGGCCGGACATCTCGATTTTCTCGGGCAAGGACGTCTGCGCGGTCGACGTGCAGGAGCGGGATCACTTCGTGTGCGTGCGCGAGGACGGCAGCCGCTACCTCGGCGCGCCCACGCCGGGCGTCGCGAACGACGTGTCCGCGGGCCTCGCGCTCTCCACGATCCGCGTCATGGCCGGCTACGATCGGTTGTTCCTCGACAACATCCTGGCGGGCGTCCGCATCGGCTTCGCGTTCCGCACGTCGAGCGCCGAGGACGCGAGCTTCTTGCCGGTGCACGCGGAGCTGCGCGGCAGCTACTTCATCGGCAAGACCCCGTTCGCCGGCCTCGGCGCGCGCCCGTTCGTCTTCGCAGCGGCGGGGCTTGCGCAGATCGACACGCCTGTCAGCGTGCAGGTGCTCGAGGACGGCGTGGCCTGCGGCGCGCAGAACCCGGCCGACCAGAACAGCGCTTGCACGAAGCCGGGCAACCCGGTGTACGAGGGCACGCGCGTCGAGCAGCGGGTCCAGACGCTCAAGGCCTACAAGCAAGCGGGGCAGGGATTCCTCGCGCTCGGCGGCGGGTTGCAGTATGCGCCGCTCGAGCGGGTCGCGATCAGCGTCGGCCTGCGCGCGAACGTGACGTTGCCCGTGGTCACGTTCGTGCTGACGCCCGAGGTGGGCGCCACGATCGGATTCTGAAGAATGGCCGAAGTACAACCCAGCAAGCTCGACGCGGCCCTCGATCAGGTCCTCGCGGGGGGACCCCTGCGCGGCCTGATCGACGTGCTCGATCGACACTCGAACCTGCCCGGCACGCGCCCGAACCTCGATTTCGCCCGCACCGTGGGCATCGCGATCGCGTCGCGTCGCGGCAAGGCGGACGCGCTCGTCCGCGCGCTGCTCGGATCTCCCGGCGAGTATCCGGTGATCGTCGGGGCGCACGCGCTCGCCCAGCGAGCCATCGTCGGGCTCGATCCGCGCGGGGCCATGAGCACGCTGCACGACCTCGCCGACGAGCCGCGGCACCTCGTCCGCATGGGCATCGTCTCCGCGCTGCGCGAGGTGCTGCTCGCGAAGGGCGAGGAGACGCTGCCCGAGCTCGCGACGTGGACCGACGGCTACTTTCACGCGCACGTGGTGCTCGAAGCGCTCGCGGATCGTGAGGTCCTCGATCGGCTGCGCGGGCCGGAGGAGGTGATCGCGCGGCTCGACGAGGCGTTCGCGCTCGCCGACGTATCGCCCCGCGCGGCGGAGCGATCGCAGGGCCTGCGCACGTTGCGCGAGGCGATGCCGACCGAGGTCGCGGTGTTCGCGGCGCGCTTCCCCGAGGTCGTCGCGTGGGTCGAAGCGAAGACTGCCTCGAAGCGCCCGGAGACGCGCGAGGTCGTATCGCAGGCCATCACGGCGCTGCGCCGGGGAGGGCTGAAAAACGCGGAGGCCGCGCGGATCGCGGGGCTCTTGGAGGCGAGCAAGAAACCGGCCCGCGACGCGGCTCGAATCGTTCAAGGGACGCGAAAGCGGAGCAAAGGGCGGCGCTGACGGCGCGCTCCCTTCGGGCGACGAAATCCGTCGCGGAGGGTGGCTGCGTGCAGTATGGAACCCGCCATGCGGCTCGAGAACAGGGTTGTCTTCATCACGGGCGCCTCACGGGGCATTGGTCGGGCGGTCGCGCTCGCTTGTGCGCGGGAGGGCGCGGACGTCGTCATCGCGGCGAAGTCGGAGGTCGAGGCGAATCCCCGGCTCCCGGGGACGATCCACAGCGTGGCCAAGGAGGTCGAGGCGCTCGGCCGCCGTGCCCTGCCGATCAAGCTCGACGTGCGTGACGCGGACGCGTGCGAGGCGGCGGTCGCGCAGGCCGCGGCGCATTTCGGCCGGCTCGACGTGCTCGTGAACAACGCGGGCGCGCTCTGGTGGGCGGACGTGCTCGGGACGCCGGTGAAGAAGTTCGACCTCGTGATGGGCATCAACGTGCGCGCCTCGTTCACGCTCGCGCGCGCGGCCTTGCCGCACATGATCGAGCGCAAGTGGGGGCACATCGTGATGATGTCGCCGCCGGTGGACGTGAACGGCATCGCGCACCATGGGGCCTACGCGGTTTCGAAGTTCGGCATGACGATGATCGCGCTCGGGATCGCGGAGGAGGCGAAGGCGCACAACGTCACGGCGAACGCGCTCTGGCCGGCGACGGCGATCGAGAGCTACGCGACCATCAACTTCGGCCTCGGCGGCCCGGAGTTCTGGCGCAAGTCCGACATCCTCGCGGACGCGACGCTCGCGCTGATCACGAAGGAGCCCTCGGCGCGCCCGGGCAAGGCCTGGATCGACGAGGAGCTCTTGCGCAGCGAAGGCGTCACGGATTTCTCCAAGTACCAGTGCGCGCCTGGCCATGAGCCGCCGCATTTCCCGTTCTCGGCGCTCCCGACGACGACCGAGACCGTCGACAAGAAGAAGTGAAGCCATGGCTTCGAGCGACGACGACGACGACCGAACGATCGGAGCGGGCTCCTCCTTCAGGGTGGATCCGAGCCGGGAGATCGCGAGCGTGTTCGACGATCTCGAGGATCTCCTGAAGAACGGCGACGTGATCGAGGCCCTCTCGCAGAAGGGCGTGAACGCGAGCATCGCGCTCACGGCCATCGAGGGCCTCCGGGCCTACCTGGAGGGGAAGAAGGCCGAGGCCGCCGAGGATTTCGCCATGGTGGCGGAAGAGATCCGAGGCCGGCTCGAGCTCGCCCGCGCCGCGGAGGGCCCCAAGAACGGGCAGGGGGGGCACTCATGACCACGGTGGCGCCACCGCCCTGGTATCCAGCCCCGGCGCTCTCGGGCGCGGGCTACTCGGCGGCCGAGCTCGCGGAGAGCTGCGATCGCGTGTTCCTGCTCGACCAGCGGGATCTGCCGGCGCGCGAGGTCTACGTGACGTTGCGCTCGGCCGAGGAGGTCGCGGAGGCGATCCGCGCGATGGTCGTGCGCGGCGCGCCGGCGATCGGGATCGCGGCGGCGTACGGCATGGTCCTCGCCGCGCGCGCGCTGCGTCCGGCGGTCGCCGAGCGCTACGTGGCCGGCCTGCGCGCCTCGGCGAGCATGCTGGTGGCGGCGCGGCCGACGGCGGTGAACCTCTCGTGGGCGGTCTCGCGCATGCTCGTGTCGGCGGAGGCGCACGCGAACGACCCGGCCGAAACGCGCGTCGCGGAGCTCGCGGCGCTCGCGCGGCGCATCCACGTGGAGGACCTCGAAGCGTGCCGGCGGATGGGCCGGGTCGGCGCGGCGCGGATCCCGGACGGCGCGACGATCCTCACGCACTGCAACGCGGGCGCGCTGGCGACGGGCGGGTATGGCACGGCGCTCGGCGTGGTCCGCGCGGTGGCGGAGTCGGGCAAGCGCGTGCGGGTGCTGGCGGACGAGACGCGGCCGTACCTGCAAGGCGCGCGGCTGACGGCGTGGGAGCTGTCGCAGGACGGCATCCCGGTCGAGGTGATCACGGACTCGATGGCGGGTTATTTCCTGCGGCGCGGCGAGGTCACGGCGATCGTGGTGGGCGCGGACCGCATCGCGCGGAACGGGGACATCGCGAACAAGATCGGCACGTACGGGCTCGCCTGCATGGCGAAGCATCACGGCGTCCCGTTTTACGTGGCCGCGCCGTGGAGCACGGTCGACCTCGCGACGCCGGACGGCGACCACATCCCGCTGGAAGAGCGCAGCCGGGACGAGGTGGTGCGGGTGGGCGGCGCGGTGCTCGTGCCGGAAGGCGTGCCCGCGCGGCATCCGGCGTTCGACGTGACGCCGGCCGAGCTGATCACGGCGATCTTCACGGAGCGGGGCGAGTTTGCCGCGGGGGAGATTGCGCGGGCGGGGGAGGCGGGCGGGGTGAGCGGGTAGGGGTTTTACGCCGGCGCAGCTGGCTGCGCCGGCGCATCGTTTCCAGAGAGCTCACTTGACGGCGCGCGTCGCGTGGTCTCCTTCTCTGCTGCGTGGAGGGGGCCCAGGATGGTGCTCACGCTCTCCTCGTCCGCGCCCTCGAGTTCGAGCGTCGTCTCGACGTGGCGCGCGACCTTGATCCAGAAGTTGCGCGCCTTGAGCGCGTCCATCTTCGATGGGCCGGCGGCGCCGGCAGCGACGGTGAGTTTTTCCTTCTGATCCTCCATGAGCCCGAGCTCGCGACCTGCTTCGAACCAGGCTTCGGCGACGTTCCACAACTTGCCGCCGGGCACGGGCAAACTCTTCAGGAGGGCACGCGTCTTTTCGGAGATACGCGCCTCGGTGAGCTCCACGGCGCCGGCTTCGTCGTGATAACTCTCCTTCGTCGCGCTGAGGCCGCTCGGGAGGAGCTCGTCGCGCGCCGCGAGGATGGCCTCGGCGTCCTTGGGATCGTCGGCGGCCTCGGCGAAGCCGGTGAGCACGAACCACGACGCGCGGATCTTGCGGTCGTGTCGCTTGTCGGCGGCGGCTTGTTTGTCGGAGAGCGCGGAGAGCTCTTTCGAGGTGGAGAGGTCCTTCTTCTGGGTGGAGAGCAGGCCCGCGTGGGCGGCTTCGATCTTGCCGATGAGGGTGGTGCCCGAGGGGAGCGCTTCGATCGCGGGGCGATCACGCGCGGGGTCGAGCCATGCCTCGGTGATACGAACCATCCGGGCGGTGGAGATGTCCTTGAGGTTTCCCATCGACGTGCCTCCTTGGTGCAGGGGTGCGAGAAGAACGCCGCGGGGGAGGAAAGATTCACGGTGGCTGTCCGTGGGAGCAGCGTTCTGACGGGGGAGGGGGGACGGTGGGGGAGCGTGGCGGGGGCGTTGGGGGGAGGAGGCGCGACGGTGGGGGAGCGTGGCGGGGGCGTGGCGGGGAGGGACGGGTACGGAGGGGGTACGTACGTCGATAACCTGAACGTGTGGAGTGGAGTAGGCTTCGGTTGGGTGGGTAGCGTCGGCGTGCGTGGATGCCGGTCCCTCGAGCGACTCGCGATCTACGGAGTTCCGCACACAAGCCATCCCCACCCCAGGATCCAACAGGCATATTGGACTCGCAGGTAGGGCATGACGATGGATTCGCGCGTGCCAGCTGGGAGGTCCCCAATGAGTTCAATCGCCTGTAGTGCAACAGCGTTCATTTGATCAATGAATGCGCCGCGCGGTCTCCCGAAAAGCGCGGGCCCCTTCCCCATGACAGCCCTCGCGTAAAACTTGTTCTTCCCGGGCTCCCTGGACAAACGTCCCGGCCATGCCCAAGCCGCGCCGTCGGGTTCCTCTTCCTCAGCCGCACGACGCGCTCTTCAAGTGGGCGTTTTCCCAGCGCGAGCACGCCGTCGGCTTGCTGCGCGCTGCGCTGCCGAAGGCGCTCTCGGCCGCGATCGACTGGAGCAGCCTGCGCCTCGAACAGGGCAGCTTCGTCGACCGCGCGCTCCGCCATCGCCACGGCGATCTCGTGTTCTCCGCGCGCATCCGCGGGAAAACCGTCTACTTCCACGCCCTCGTCGAGCAGCAGCGCGCCGTCGAGCCGCTCATGGTGTTTCGCATGGGCGTCTACATGTTTCGGCTCTGGGAGCAGCTCGTCCGCGACGACCCGGCTCTGAAGGAGCTCCCGCCCATCATCCCCATCGTCGTCCATCACAGCGAGGCGGGCTGGACGGCGGCCACCGCGTTCCAGGATCTCGTGGTGATGGACGAGGCGGTTCGTCCCGTCCTCATGCCGTTCGTCCCGCGGTTCGAGCTTCGGCTGATCGACCTCGGCGGTGGACGCGCGGGGGATCTCGTGGAGCAGGCGCTCACGGCGCTCGGACAGGTCGTCCTCTGGTGTCTGTCCGTGGCGGGTGACGATGCTCGGTTCGAGCGGGAGATCGAGCGGATCGGCGAGGCGCTCGACGAGGTGCTTCTGGCAAGGGACGGCTTTGCTGCACTCGGCGTGTTGCTGCGGTATCTTGCAGCCACACACGAGCGTATCAGCGCGGAGAAGGTCGGAGAGATCCTGGAGAGTGCGACGGGGTCGAAGGCGCGAGAGGTGATCATGACCTGGCTGGACGAGATCGAAGAGCGGGGGCGCGTGGAAGGCCGTGTGGAAGGGCGCCTCGAAGGCCGCGTCGAGGGCCGCATGGAGGGGCAGGCGCGGCTGCTTCGGAGGCTGCTCACCGTGCGGTTCGGCGCCCTGCCGGCTTCTGCTCGCGCGCGGATCGCCAAGGCCGACGAGGCCACGCTCAGCCGCTGGGGCGTCCGGCTGCTCACGGCAGAGACCCTGGACGACGTGTTCGGCGAGGCTCCCCGTGCTCCGCTCTCCCCGCGCGCTGCGAAGAGCCGCGTCCGCGTTCGACGCAGCCCCGCATGACTGCACGCTCGCGCTCTCGCGCGCGTCCCTTGCCCCCACCTCCCGCCGGCTCCAGAACGGAAACCATGACCGCCGCTTCCCGCTTCGCCCCCAAGCCTCCCTGGTTGAAAGTCCGCGCGCCTGGCGGCGACACGTACCATCACCTCAAGCAGACCTTCCGCGAGCTCGACCTCCACACCGTCTGCGAGGAGGCGCGTTGCCCGAACGTCGGTGAGTGCTGGCGTGAGGGCACGGCGACGGTGATGCTCCTCGGCGACGTCTGCACCCGCGGCTGCCGCTTCTGCGCCGTCACCACCGGCAACCCGCGCGGCGCCGTCGACACCCGCGAGCCCGAGCACGTCGCGCGCGCGATCGCCCGGCTCGATCTCCAGTACGTCGTCATGACCATGGTCAACCGCGACGACCTCCTCGACGGCGGCGCCGAACACGTCGGCCGCACCGTTCAGCGCTTGAAGTCGCTCCGCCCCGACATCCTCGTCGAGACGCTCGTCGGCGATTTCAGCGGACATCTCTCCGCCGTCGACACCGTCGTCGACGCCCGGCCCGACGTCTTCGCGCACAACGTCGAGACCATCCGTCGCCTCACGCGCACCGTGCGCGATGTCCGTTCGAGCTACGACCAGTCCCTCGCCGTGCTCGAGCGCGCCAAGGCGCGCGCGCGGGCGCAGGGGATCGAGGGTCAACTCACGAAGAGCTCGATCATGGTCGGCGTCGGCGAGACGGACGACGAGGTCATCGAGACCCTGCGGGATCTGCGCGGCGTGGGCGTCGACGTCGTCACGATCGGCCAGTACCTCCGGCCCACGCCCAAGCATCACGAGGTCCTGCGGTTCGTCCCGCCGGAGACGTTCGCGCGCTACGAGGAAGAAGCCCTCGCGATGGGCTTCCTCTACGCCGCGTCCGGCCCGCTCGTCCGGTCGAGCTACCGCGCTGCCGAGGTCTTCCTGCGCAGCCTCCTGCGGGGCAAGGGCGGCGAGGGCGGCGACGTGCAGGCCGAGCTCGATGCGCGGCTCGACGTCGCGCGTCGGGAAGCTCGGCGCGTCGCTCTCGAGCTCGGCGCTCCTTCGAGTGTCGAGGTGCCGCTGGGGACACGGGCCGAGTCTGCGGGCCTCGTCCCTGCCGCGTCGCTCGTGCGGCGGTGACCTTCGAGCGCACTTGGCGTTTCGCCCGGAGTGTGTGAAAAGGGGCGTCGAGGGAAGAAGGGATCCCGGCATGAGCCCCGACGAGAAGTTCATCGATCGCGTCACGCAGTGCATCGCACGGCCCGGGCCGAACGCCCCGCGCGGCGTGCAGCACTCGATCCTGGCGCAAGCCGCGCGTCTCGCGCAGAGCCGTCCCCTCGGGGACGAGGCCACGGCCCCTTCCGGTTTCGATCCTGCGGCGGCTGCGCTCTTCGAGGGCACGGTCGAGAGCGCGTACCTCGTGGCCGCCTCGGACGGCCCGCTCACCTCGACCGAGGACGCCGTGCTGCGCGTCATCGTGGGCATCGGCTGTGATGGCAAGGTCTCGCCCGAGCAGATCGAGGCCCTCTTCGGCGAGCTCGTCTCCACGCAGCAGCGCGAGAGTGAAGAGGAGCGCGTCGCGCACATCGCCCAGATGATCACGCATCGTGATCACCAGCACGAGGTGCTGCGCATCGCGGCGATCATGGCGCGCGCGTCGGGCGGCGTGCGGGCCGGTGAGCGCGCTTTGCTCGAGCGGCTTGCGCAGCGCTTCACGCTCGGCTCGGCGGCGGTCGACGCTGCGATCGCCGAGGCCAGCGAGTCCCTCGGGACCGTCTGACGCTTGGCGCATGGGGACTGTGCGTGGACGCGCACGCCTCTTCCCATGCGTGCTCGTCATGCTGCATGTGCAGCACGAAATCGCGCAATGATTGCCGGCCGTTCTGCGGGCTTTTCGCAGATGCAACGCTCACGACGCGGCGTGTTGTAAAATGGCGTGATCTGCGCTTGGCCCCTGGCCATTCTGTCGCCCTTTGACTAGGGTCCGGGCGCCATCATGAGCACTGCCACCCAACCCGCATCGAGCCTCGCCTCCACTGCCTCGGGGGGCAGCATGGAAGGCTCCGCCCACCCGGTCGCGCGGCATCCGCTCGACACGCATGCGCCCGACGTCGTGCGTGTTCTCCGCGACGACGGCACCCTCGATCCAACGAACGATCCTGGTCTTCGAAGCGACGAGGTGCTCACCCTGTACCGCGCGATGGTCCGCGCGCGCTTGCTCGACGAGCGCCTCGTTCGCCTCCAGCGGCAAGGGCGCATCGGCTTCCACATCGGCTGCAAGGGCGAAGAGGCGAGCATCCTCGGCAGCGCCTTCGCCATGCGGCAGAACGACTGGATCTTCCCGTGCTACCGCGAGTTCGCCGCGGCGCTCTGGCGCGGGATGCCGCTCCAGCGGTACGTCGACAACATGTTCGGCAACACGAACGACCCCGTGAAGGGCCGCCAGATGCCGGACCACTACACGTGGAAGAGCGGCAAGTTCGGCTCGGTCAGCTCGCCCATCGGCACCCAGATCACGCAGGCCGTCGGGTTCGCCTGGGCCGCGAAGATCCGCAAGGAGGACGCGGCGGTCCTCGTGTACTTCGGCGACGGCGCCACGAGCTCGAACGAGTTCCACAACGGCATGAACTTCGCGGGCGTCTTCAAGGCGCCGACGGTCTTCTTCTGCCGCAACAACGGCTGGGCGATCAGCGTGCCCACCGAGCGCCAGACCGCGAGCGAGACGTTCGCGCAGAAGGGCGTCGCGTACGGCGTCCCCGGCGTTCGTTGCGACGGCAACGACCTCTTCGCCGTCGTCAAGGTGACACGCGACGCCGTCGCACGCGCCGCGCGGGGCGAAGGCCCGACGATCATCGAGGCGCTGACCTACCGGCTCGAAGGCCACTCGACGAGCGACGATCCCAAGGCGTACCGGCCCGAGGCCGGCCTCGATTCCTGGCGTCGCCTCGATCCGATCCCGCGCCTGCGCCGGTACATCGAGCGCACGACGGGCTGGACCGACGCGCAGGACAAGGAGCTCGAGACCGAGCTCGACGCCGAGCTCCAGGCTGCGATCGCGGTCGCCGAGAAGACGGCGCCGCCCGCGCTCGAGTCGATGTTCGAGGACGTCTTCGGCGAGCTGCCCTGGCACCTCCAGGAGCAGCGGGACGAGCTTCTGCGTGGACCCCGCGCCAAGGGGCATGGCCACTGATCCTCGGGGAAACCCGCCTCCTTTCGAGAAGGTCACGGAGAGATAGCACGATGCCTCAGATGAACATGGTCCAGGCCATCAACGACGCCCTCCGCCACGAGATGCGGCGCGACAGCCGCGTCGTCGTCCTCGGCGAGGACGTCGGGAAGGTCGGCGGCGTCTTCCGCGTCACGCAGGGGCTCTTCGACGAGTTCGGCGACGACCGCGTGATCGACACCCCGCTGTCCGAGGGTGGCATCATCGGCACGGCGATCGGCATGGCCCTCTACGGCCTGGTCCCCGTCCCCGAGATCCAGTTCTCCGACTTCATCTTCCCCGCGTACGACCAGATCGTCTCCGAGCTGGCGAAGTACCGGTATCGCTCGGGCGGCGAGTATCCGGCCAAGCTCGTGATCCGCACGCCGACCGGCGGCGGCATCCGCGGCGGCCACTACCACTCGCAGTCGCCCGAGGCGCAGTTCATCCACGTCGCGGGCCTCAAGGTGGTTTGTCCGTCGAACCCGGCGGACGCGAAGGGCCTGCTCCTCGCGTCGATCCGCGACCCGGATCCGGTCCTCTTCTTCGAGCCGAAGCGCATCTACCGCGCGGCGAAGGGCGAGGTCCCCGAGGGCGATCACACGGTCCCGATCGGCAAGGCCAGCGTCGTGCGCAAGGGGCAGCACGTCACGATCGTCGTCTGGGGCGCGATGCTCTACGAGGCGCTCGACGCGGCGAACCAGGCTGCGGCGCAGGGCATCGA
The DNA here is from genome assembly GCF_029946515.1 of Polyangium sp. 6x1. Taxonomy (GTDB): domain Bacteria; phylum Myxococcota_A; class Polyangia; order Polyangiales; family Polyangiaceae; genus Polyangium. The sequence continues at coordinate 158,487 of NZ_JARZHH010000007.1, read as the reverse complement.
CTGCGAGATCATCGACCTGCGCACGCTCTGGCCGCTCGACATCGAGACGATCATCACGTCCGTGAAGAAGACGGGCCGCGTGGTCGTGGTGCACGAGGCGCCGAAGAGCTGCGGGCTCGGCGGCGAGATCGTCGCGCTCATCAACGAGAAGGCCTTCCTCCACCTCGAGGCGCCGCCGAAGCGCGTGACCGGGTTCGACACGCCGTTCCCGTACACGCTCGAGATGGAGTACCTGCCGCTCTCCCACCGCATCCTGCCGGCGATCATCGAGACCGCGAGGTACTGAGATGGCAAGCTTCGAGTTCAAGCTGCCCGACATCGGCGAGGGCGTCACCGAAGGCGAGATCGTCAAGTGGCTCGTCGCGCCCGGGGACGTCGTCAAGGAAGACCAGCCGATGGTCGAGGTGATGACGGACAAGGCGACCGTCACGATCACCGCGCCGAAGTCCGGCAAGATCGTGGAGACGCGCGCCAAGGAGGGCCAGATCGTCGCCGTGCACTCGGTGCTCGTCGTCTTCGATCTCGACGGCGACAAGCCCCAGGTCGCGCTCGCGCCCGCCGTGGCGGCCGAGCCGACGGCGGCGAGCACGCCGAAGGCTGCCGTGAAGAGCGAAGGACCGGCCGCGACCGCGGTTGGTGACATCAAGGAGGACCTGCCCGGCATGAATCTCATGCCGCTCGGCGCCTCGCACACGACGAACGGCATCACGGCGGCGCCCGTGGCGGCGTACTACAACGACAAACCTCTCGCCACGCCGGCCACGCGCAAGCTCGCGCGGGATCTCGGCGTGGATCTTCGGCGCGTCACGCCGACGGGTGCGAGCGGTCGTGTCACGAAGGACGACGTCCGCGGCGCGAGCGCGGCGCCCACGACGGCGCCTCTCGCGATGCACACGGCGGCGGCCTCGCACGTGCCGGAGTCGCTCCCGACGACGCCCGTGCCGAAGCCCATCGCGGCCGGCGAGCCGCATCCCGCGGCTGCGCCGATCACGGCGAAGGCCCCCGCGCCCGTGCGTGTCCCGCCGCCTCCGGCCGGCGAGGAATCGCTGGAGGAGCGGACCCCGCTGCGCGGCGTGCGCAAGCGGATCTTCGACCAGATGGCTCGCTCGAAGCACACCGCGGCGCACTTCACGTTCGTCGAGGAGTGCGACGTCACGGCGCTGAAGGAGCTCCGCGCGCGCCTGAAGCCTGCGGCGGACAAGGCAAACGTAAAACTCACGTTCTTGCCGTTCTTCGTGAAGGCCGTCGTCGCCGCGCTGAAGAAGCACCCCTCGCTGAACAGCGCCTTCGACGAGACCACGCAGGAGATCGTGCAGCGCCGCTACTACGACATCGGCATCGCGTCCGCCACCGAGGCGGGCCTCATGGTGCCCGTCGTGCGTCGCGCCGATCGGAAGAGCATCCTCGACATCGCCAAGGACATCCAGCGCCTCGGCGACGACACGAAGGCCGGCAAGGTCCGAGCGGAGGATCTCGGCGGCTCGACGTTCACGATCACCTCGCTCGGAGCGCAGGGCGGCCTCTTCGCGACGCCGATCCTGAACTTCCCCGAGGTCGCGATCCTCGGCATCCACCAGATGAAGCAGAAGCCGGTGGTGCGCGACGGCCAGATCGTGATCGGCGACGTGATGCTGGTGAGTTTGTCCTTCGACCACCGCATCATCGACGGCCACATCGGGGCGGCGTTCGCCTACGAGATCATCGGGTTCCTCGAGAACCCGGATCGGCTCTTCCTCGAGATGGCGTGAGGTTCTCCTCCCTCCCTCTCCACGCGTGGAGAGGGGGGGGGTGAGGTCAAACGGCCGCCTCCGGAGCCTGCTCCTCCGCCTCGTCCGTCTCCTCTTCCGCTGCGTCCTTCTTCGCCTTCGCCTTGGGTTTGCCCGCGGGGATCACGACGCCGTGGTCCATCGCCACGGCCTCGCGGATCTTCCGCGTCATCTGCTTTTCCAGCTTCGCGCGGTCTCCGAACAGCGCCCAGACCTCCAGCGCGTCGTCCGGCGCGGCCTCGATGGCGCGTTTCGGCAGCGCGTTTACCCAGGCGAACCGGTCCTTCGGCGAGGGGTGGCTGTCGTAAGGCGACGGCTCGGCGTGGATCGCCTCGTCGAGCGCCTTCTCGATCTCGGCCTCCTTCGGGGGCTCTCCACGGACGCGGTAGCGGTAGAGGTTCGCGAGCGCGCGCTTCTCCTGGATCACCTCGGAGAGCGCCGCCTGCGCGTGCATGTCGAAGCGGATCGACCGCTCGATCACGTGCGTGAGGCCTTGCGCGAACGCCTCCGCGCCGTACGCGAAGGCGGCCCATCGGTCCGCGAGCACCTCCTGCAAGCGCGAGGCGCCCTGCGAGATCCGCAGGAAAACCTTGTAGAAGCCGCTCACGAAGAGCCACGCCGGGTTGTACCAGGCCGCGGCTCCGCCCCGCGCGAGCGAGAGCGCCATCGTGAGCACGCTGCGCCGCACGGCCAGCGCGAAGCCGCCGCCGGCTGTGTCCTCGTTGTGGAAATGCCCGTACTCGTGCGCCAGGACGGCCTTGAACGCGCCGATCGGGAAGCCGTCGATCACGCCCGCGCCGAGCACGAGACAGCGCTCCGTGCGGCCTGTGAGCTGCCGCAAGAGGCCGCCACGCTCGAAGACGCCGACCTCCGTCGACGGCGTCATGTACACGTTGTCGACGGGCCTCGTGCCGATGCGCCCGGCCACCTCTTCCAGCACGGCGCGGAGCTTCGGGTGTTCGGCGAGATCGAGCTTGTCGCCCGGATCGCCGTCCTTCCGCCGGAGGAAGATGCTCTTCAGCATCGCCCACAGCGACACGAGCGTGAAGATCGCGACGATCGCCACGAGCTTGATCGGGATCTGCCCGAGCGCGAGGAAGCCGTAAATGATGCCGCCGCCGGCGATCAGCACGATCGCCATCACGATCGGCAGGCTGACGTAATAGTAGGCGCAGCAGGCCCAGAGAACGACGCCGTAGACGCGCCGCAGCCACTTGTCCGTGCCCGTCGCGTTCTCGTCCGCCGCCTTCGGGACGGCCGTCGCCGCGCGCAGCGTGAGCTTGCTCAAGAGCCCCCCGATCCCGAGCAGCACGGCGAGGCCCGCGAGCCACCCGAGGACGCCGTAGAGCATCGTCATGCCGTACCGCTCGTGGAGTGGCATCGCCTCCTCGTACTGAGCCTTGAGCGATGTGTACGTGGGCTCGTCGATCCCCAGCGTCTTCGCGCGTTCGAGGGTTTCGAGCGCCTGGTCCAGGTGGCCCTCGGACGCGCTGACCATCGACGCATAGAGGTACGTCGGGGCGAAGTCCGGCGCGACGCGCTGGAGCGCGCGCGAGCACGTGCGGAGCTGATCGAAGCGGCCGTACTGGAGCGCGGACTCGCAGAGCAGGAGCTGGGCGAACTTGTCGTCGGGTTTTCGCGCGGCGGCGGAGCTCGCGAGCTCGAACGCTTCCCGCTGCTCCGACGTGTTCGGGGGCGCGCCCTTCGGCCGGAGCAGGAGCGCCTGCGCCAGGGCGGCCTTGTTCTCGGCCGCGTCCTCGGTCACGAGCGCCTTGCGGCAGAGCGCGACGGCCTCGTCTCGCGCCCCTTGGTGGAGCTTGACCGTGCAGAGCCTTCGCGTCGCCGCCGAGAACGTCGGCACGCGCGCGCGCACCTTCTCGTAGAGCTCCGCGGCGCCTGCGAGATCGTTCCGCTCGCGGGCCGCGTTTGCCTCTGCGAACAGCTTTGCCGCTTCGGGATCGAGCTTCTGGATCTGCTCGGCGAGCTCCCTCTCGTAGGCCGCATCGTCAGCGGCCTTGCCCTCCGCGGACGCGAGCACGCCGGCGAACGCGAGGAGCAACGCCCCGCCGAACCGCGATGCACGGCCCCTCCACGTGTTCCGAAACCCTTCCACGGCGCCTCCTCCCCGTTCTCCCGCATCCTACCCGACCGAACCGCCGCGTTGCGATCGGGATGGGGGCGCTGCGGCAGACGAGCCCGACGGCGCATCGGGGCTACCGTGCCGTTGGGGAACCTTTGGTTCCGTCGCGTCCTTTGGGCAGCCGATCGTTGACGCCGCCCGGCGTTGTCACCTAAGAGAAGCGCCTAGAGCCCCACTTACGCACCTCGGGCTCGGTGTTGCGAGGAGACACGTCACCGATGCGCTTCCGCCTGTTCCTGCCACTGCTCCTGATCTCCGCCGCGGCGTTCGCAGGCGCCGGCTGCGGCGAGCGTGAGGCCACGCCGCTCCCGTTCCAGCAGAAGAAGAAGGGGGCGAACGCCTCGGCCGAGGCCGCGAAGGTCGCGGAGCTCGACCTCGCGGACATGAAGAACAACTTCGGCACGCTGCCCGCCAAGTACGAGGCGAAGAGCGGCGAGACCGACACGAACCCGATCACGCCCGAGAAGGTCTCTCTCGGCCGCCAGCTCTACTACGACACGCGGCTCTCGAAGAACCAGGACCTCTCGTGCAACTCGTGCCACATGCTCGACAAGTTCGGCGTCGACGGCACGAAGGTCTCGAAGGGCCACAAAGGCCAGCTCGGCGGCCGCAACGCGCCCACCGTGTACAACGCCGGCGGGTTCGTCGCGCAGTTCTGGGACGGCCGCGCGGGCACGCTCGAAGACCAGGCCAAGGGCCCGATCCTGAACCCGATCGAGATGGCCATGAAGGACGAGGCGAGCGTCGTCGCGGTGCTCGAGTCGATCCCGGGCTACGAGGAAGGCTTCAAGAAGGCCTTCCCGGACGACAAGGAGCCGATCTCGTACGACAACCTCGCGAAGGCGATCGGCGCGTTCGAGCGGCAGCTCGTGACGCCCTCGCGCTTCGACAAGTACATGGCCGGCGACAAGACGGCGCTCACGGATCAGGAGCGCGCGGGCCTGACGAAGTTCATCCAGAGCGGCTGCACCTCGTGCCACAGCGGCAGCGCGCTCGGCGGCTCGACCTTCCAGAAGCTCGGCCTGATCAAGGCGTACCCGAACCAGAAGGATCTCGGCCGCTACGAGGTCACGAAGAAGGAAGAGGACAAGATGGTCTTCCGCGTGCCGACGCTGCGCAACGTGGCGCAGACGGGCCCGTGGTTCCACGACGGCGCCTTCGATCGGCTGGAGACGACGGTGCAGGCGATGGCCTACCACCAGCTCGGCAAGGAGCTGCCCGAGGCGGACGTCGCGGACATCGTGGCCTTCCTGAAATCGCTGACGGGCGAGATTCCGCAGGAGTACATCAAGAAGCCGGAGCTGCCCGCGAACGGCGAGAAGACGCCCGGCCCCGATCCCACGTGATCAGCTCGTCCCCCCTAGCGTGGGCGGCGGAAATCGAATAAACCGCCGCCCATGCTGTCCGAGACCCGCGAGAAAATCGAAGACCTTAAAAGGCGCTATGCGGCGCTAAGGGGGCATCTTTGACGTCCCCAAGCTGTCCCGCATGCTCGCCGAGCTGACGCAAAAGTCGCTCGAGCCTGGTTTCTGGAACGATCAAACGAAGGCGCAGGCCACGCTGCGCAAGCGCGCGGACGTCGAGCAGAAGCTCGAGGTCGCGCAGACGCTCGGCCGCTCGATCGACGACACCGCTGAGTACCTGGAACTCGCGGCCGCGGAGAACGACGACGCCGCGATGGCCGACTGCGAGAAGCAGGTCGCCGATCTCGACGCGCGCCTGCGCAAGGTCGAGCTCGAACGGATGCTGAGCGGGCCCGCGGATCAGTCGAACGCGATCGTCAGCATTCACCCGGGCGCCGGCGGCACCGACGCCAAGGACTGGGCCTCGATGCTGCTCCGCATGTACCTGCGCTTCTGCGAGAGGCGCGGCTACAAGACGGAGATCATCGACTACCAGGACGGCGACGAGGCCGGCATCGACGCCGTCTCGTTCACCGTCACGGGCCCGGGCGCGTACGGCTATCTGCGCTCGGAGACGGGCGTGCATCGGCTCGTGCGCATGAGCCCGTTCAACGCGGATCATACGCGACAAACCGCGTTCGCCGCGGTCGAGATCACGCCGGATGTCGGTGACGACATCCAGATCGAGGTCAACGAGAAGGACATCGAGATCACGACGATGCGCGCCGGCGGCAAGGGCGGGCAGAACGTGAACAAGGTCGAGACGGCCGTCCGGCTCCGGTACCTTCCCGATCCGACGATCAACATCGTCTGCCGCGCCGAGCGCAGCCAGCATCAGAACCGGGCGATGGCGCTCAAGATGCTGAAGGCGAAGCTCTACGAGCGCGAGCTCGCGCGGCGCGACGCCGAGAACGCCGCGTACCAGGCCTCGAAGACCGCGATCAACTTCGGCAGCCAGATCCGCAACTACGTGCTCGCGCCCTACCGTCTCGTGAAGGACGTGCGGACCGCGAGCGAGACGGGCAACGTGGACGCGGTGCTCGACGGGGATCTCGACTCGTTCATCGAGGCGTACCTCATGGCCGCGGCGGGCGGCACGCTGAAGAAGGGCGGCCAAGTGGTCGCAGAGGACGACGCGTGAGCGACGACAAGCAGGAAAAGACCGCAAAAGGAGCCTCCTCGGCAGCGGCGACGCAGCACGCCGAGGAGACCCTCATCGCCGTTCGCAAGGAGAAGGCGACGAAGATCCGCGGGCGCGGGGACAACCCCTTCGCCAACGACGTCACGTCGGGCGAGCCGCTCGTGGATCTCGCGTCTGCGCGGGCGCAGTTCGACGGCGCGAAGAACGCCGCGGGCCGGTACGACGCTTCGATGGTCGCGCCCGAGCCGTTGCGGATCGCGGGCCGGGTCCTCTTCCTGCGCCAGATGGGCGGCGTCTCGTTCGTGCGGCTCCGCGATCGCACGGGCGAGCTGCAGCTCTACTGCGACGAGGCCGTACTCGGCGAGGCCTACGCGCGCCTGCACGAGGAGGTCGACCTCGGCGACATCATCGAGGCGACCGGCACGGCGATGGCCACGCAGAAGGGGGAGCTCAGCGTCAAGGCGACGAGCTTCCGCCTGCTCACGAAGGCCTATCGCCCGCTGCCCACGAAGACGAGCTTCAAGGACGTCGAGGCGCGTTACCGCATGCGCTACGTCGACCTCGTGGCGAACCGCGAGGTCGCCACGGTCTTCCGGGCGCGTACGTTCCTCATCTCGGCGCTGCGCCGCTTCTTCGACGGCAAGGGGTTCCTCGAGGTCGAGACGCCCACGATGCACACGATCATCGGCGGCGCCGCGGCCCGGCCCTTCAAGACGCACCACAACACGCTCGACATGGAGCTCTTCATGCGCATCGCGCCGGAGCTCTATCTGAAGCGGCTCGTCGTGGGCGGCTTCGAGCGCGTCTACGAGATCGCGCGCTGTTACCGGAACGAGGGGCTCTCCACGCGGCACAACCCCGAGTTCACGATGCTCGAGTACTACCAGGCCTACGCCACGTACGAGACGCTCATGGACCAGACCGAGGCCATGCTGCGCGCCGTCGACGAGGCGCTCGCCGCGGCGCTGCCGGAGGATCACGCGGCCTGGGCGAAGACGCGCACCTGGTCCTTCGAGCGGTTCGTCCGGGTCCCGATGGCGCAGGCCATCGAGAACGCCCTCGCCCGCTCGGGTCTGCCCCCGGAGGTCGCGACGCGGGTCGCCGACGATGACGCGCCGATCAAGGCCTGGGCGAAGGCCGCCAAGGAGAAGAAGCGCGAGATCGACTGGGCGAACTTCCGCTCGGGCATGAAGAAGTGCGACTCGGACGGCGAGCGCGTCTTCTGCGCGTACGAGTACCTCGCCGAGCCCTTTCTCACCGCGGATTACCGCACGGATGACGGCGCGAAGAGCCTGCCCGTGTTCATCATCGACTACCCGTTCGAGGTCTCGCCGCTCGCGCGGAAGAAGGACGGGAATGGATCGCTCGTCGACAGGTTCGAGCTCTTCGTCGATGGTCGCGAGCTCTGCAACGCCTTCAGCGAGCTGAACGATCCCGAGGATCAGGACGCGCGCTTCCGGGCGCAGGTCGAGAAGAAGGCCAAGGGCGCCGAGGAGACGATGGACTACGACGCCGATTACGTGCGCGCGCTCGAATACGGGATGCCCCCGACCGCGGGCTTCGGCATGGGCGTCGACAGGCTCACGATGCTGCTCACGGGCGCCGCGTCGATCCGCGACGTCATCCTGTTCCCCCTCCTCCGGCCCGAGGCGAGCGGCAGTTGATCGCAGCGCTTCCCTTCCTCGTCCTGCGCATCCTCTCCGTCCTCGCGGCGGTTTGGCTCGCGGTGCTCGGCTTCCAGCGCCTGCGAGCAGGCTCGGCGCGGGGCGTCGGCTGGCTCTTCGGATCGCTCTTCGGCTTCGCCTTCACCGTGCTCTCGTACTTCGCGGAGAAGACGCCGCGCGAGCGGTTCGCGCCGTTCAAGCTGCGAGACGAGATCGTCGGCTTCTCGGCGCTCTTCACGGGCGTGATCTTCCTGCTCGCGGTGCTCGCGGCGCTCTTGCCGGTGATCCTCGACGTCCTCGAGCGCCGCGGCTTCAGCTCGTACGTGGGCGCGCGGCACGTGCGCGCCACGAAGAGCGGATTCCTCACGGTGATCAGCGTGCTCAGCATGGCGGGCGTCGCCGTGAGCTCGTGCGCGCTCTGCTCCGTGACGAGCATCATGGGCGGCTTCGGCGCCGACCTGAAGCGCAAGATCCTGGGCAACAACGCGCACATCGTCGTCGACGTGACGCAGCCCGGCGGCTTCCCCGACTGGGAGGACAAGCTCGACGGCATCCGGCTCGCGGTCGCGCCGAAGGGCGGAGCGGCGACGCCGGTCGTGGCGGGCGACGCGATGGGCTCATCGGCGTCGAACACCGCGGGCGCGCTCGTGCGCGGCATCGACACGAACACGATCGCGCAGGTGATCGACCTCAAGCAGAACATCGAGGTCGGCAACTTCGACTGGCTCGACGACCCAGACAAACTCGCAGATCTGCCGCCGGACACGATCATCGGCCGAGGCGCCGGAGGCGAGCCGTACTTCAAGGGGCCGGACCTGCGCGCCTCGGCGGACCTCGATCCTGCGGTGAAGGCAGCGCTGCGGAAGGACGTGAAGGTCCTGCCAGGCGTGATCATCGGCAAGGAGCTCGCGAAGAGCCTGCACGTGCTCGTGGGCGACGAGATCACGTTGCTCTCGCCGATGGGCGAGCTCGGCCCGATGGGCGTGATGCCGCGGACCCGCAGGTTCCGCGTCGCGGCGATCTTCTACAGCGGGATGTACGAGTACGACGCGACGCACGCGTACGTGAAACTCGACGTGGCCCAGAGCTTCTTCAGCATGGGCGACAACATCAGCCAGATCGACGTGCGCGTGCCGGATCCCGAGCGGGTCGCGGAGGTGACGCCGCTCGTGGAGGCCGCCGCCGCAAAGTTCGACATGGGAGAGGGCAAGGAGCCGCTCCGCGTGCGCGACTGGGTGGAGATGAACAAGAACCTCTTCAGCGCCCTCAAGCTGGAGAAGATCGCGACGTTCATCATCCTCTCGATCGCCATCGCAGTCGCGAGCTTCTGCATCGTCTGCACGCTGCTCCTCATGGTGACGGAGAAGGGCAAGGAGATCGCCATCCTGAAGGCGCTCGGCGCCTCGGACGGCGCGATCATGCGCATCTTCATGCTCGAAGGCGTCATCATCGGCGGCATCGGCACCGTGTTCGGCGTGGGCACCGCGTTCGCCGCGTGCTCGGGCCTCGCGCGCTTCGGCGTCCGGCTGGATCCCGAGGTGTATTACATCGACCGATTGCCGGTGAACGTGAACGGGAGCGACTACGCGATGGTCGCGGTCGCCGCGCTCATCATCTGCACGATCGCCACCCTTTATCCAGCCCGCGCGGCGTCGAGGCTTTCGCCCGTCGACGGGCTCCGTTACGAGTGAGCCCATGAGCGAGCCGCTCATCGTCATCGAGAATCTGCAAAAGTCCTTCGTCCACATGGGGCGAAAGCTCGACGTGCTCCGCGGGATCGACCTCGTCATCGATCAAGGCGAGGTCGTGGCCATCGTCGGCCCCTCGGGCGCAGGCAAGAGCACGCTCCTGCATTGCATCGGCACGCTGGATCTGCCGACGAGCGGAAAGATCAAGCTCGCAGGCGAGCACCTCGTGGGCCTGCCGAGCGCGCGCCTGGCAGCAATCCGGAACCGCACGATTGGCTTCGTGTTCCAGTTCCACCACCTGCTGCCCGAATTCAATGCGCTGGAGAACGTGATGATGCCCGGGCTCATCCAGGGTAAATCACGCAGGGACATGGAGGCGCCCGCAACGGCGCTCCTCACAGAGGTGGGTCTCGCGCACCGCGTGACGCACCGGCCCGGCGAGCTGTCAGGCGGCGAGCAGCAACGCGTGGCGCTGGCCCGCGCGCTCGTGCTCTCGCCAAAGCTGCTTCTCGCCGACGAGCCGACAGGCAACCTCGACTCGAGCACCTCGAAGGCAATGCACGAGCTCTTCTTCGAGATCAACCGCAAGCACGGCACGACAATCGTGGTCGTCACGCACAACCCGAGCTTCGCCGAGTCGATGCCGCGGATGGTGACCGTGACCGACGGGCGAATCGAGAGCGACATTCGTCGCGGCAATTCCCCCTTCGAGAACGAAAAAGCGAAGGCGGCGCAGGCGGCGATGGCCGAGGCCTAGCGTCCAGGGTGCCGCCGCGCCGGGGCGCTGCCCCGGTCCCCGCGGGGGCTATCCGCCCCTCGACCCGGACCAGGGCCAGCCCTGGACCTCAGGGGGAAGAACTGCGCGATGCGCAGTTCTTCCCACAGGCCGTTGCTACCACGTCGCCGGTTGAACCGTCCGCGCTGCTGTCTTGGTTGGCAGGGTCGCTCGTGGTCTTGACCCGGTCTGTTCGATGAACTGCGCATCGCGCAGTTCATCGACCCCGAGTCCAGCGCTTGCGCTGGTCCGGGTCCCGGGGCGGACAGCCCCGGGTGGGGCCTGGGGCAAAGCCCCAGCGAAACGCTTCAACAGGAGCGTTTGTCCCCCCGCTCCATTCTGCGTTCCTCAGTGGAGCGCGAGCTTCTCCGCGAGCTTTGCGCTCGATTGCGCTGCGCGCACGGGGTTTGCGTAGGGGAACGAGATCGATACGCCGTCGGTCGTCACCACGCGCGCGCCGTCGTCGCGCACGATTTCGAGGATGGCTGCGTCGTCGAGTGGGGCCGTGGCGGCGTTGATCGTGGCCAGGTCCTTTGCGGCGGGCACGTGCTTCGGGGTCCTCACGCCGCCGGGCAGGCCCATCACGTAGACCAGGGCGGCGGCGGCTTTTTTCGTGTCCTTGCCGTGGAACCACGCGCCGACGTCGCGCGTGTCGAGGTGACTGCAGCCGGCGTACAGCGCGGCCTCGTCGGCGCCTGTCTCGCGGGCGATGCGCTCGCTGAGACCGAGGAATCGATTGCGGCCTTCGAGCTCGAAGAAGGCCCGCGCGTATCCCCCCGAGAATGCGATTTCCACCTCGCCCCGCGGCTCGTATCGCACGACGGACACGGATCCGTCGTTCACCTTCGCGAGGACGGCGTCTGCGTCCTCGCCGAGCTTGCTCTTCTGGCTCGCGGATTCGATCACCGGGTGCGTGACCATCTTCCCGTTGCTCGGGCCGAGCCACAGGCGCACCGTGAATCCTTCGAGTGGCATCGCGCCCCAGGGGGCGCCGGTCCAGAGCATCGCGCGCGCGGCTTCGCAGGCGCGGGCGAGCCGCTCGGTTCGTTGTTCGGGGGATTCGGTCGCGGGGTCTGCGGAGGGGGCGGTCGTCGGCGTGGGCCGCCTTCGCAGCGCTGTCACGGTGATCAGCAGCATCATGCCGATGCCGAGGCCGATCGCGAGGGGAGCGAATCGCGAGGAGGGCGGTAGCTCGACGCCGGACGGCTTCTTCGGGCCGGGGCCGCGCTTGGCGGGAGGGGGCGCCTGCATGCGGGGGAGTTTACTCCACCGCCGTTGGGCCGGGTACCGCGTTTGTCCGGATCCCGGTTTTCCCGGGATCCGGACGAACGCTCAGGGCTTCACGGCCCGAGGCAGTCGTTCGGGCATTCCTGGTAGAAGCCGCAGAGAACGATCGCGTTGTAGTCGGCGATGCCGAACACGTGCGCCTGCTCGCAGTTGATCTGGCACTGCTGATCGCCGGGCGGGCACGCGACGAGGCAGTCGTCGAGCGCGATGCATTCGGGGTTGGCGAGGCAGATTGCGAGGTCGTCCTCGCAGTTGCCGCCCATGCCCGCGGCGCAGGCGTAGCAGCCGCTGCAGCCCTGGGCGTTGTTATCGCAGCTCGCCGGGCAGCCATTCGCCACCGGGTCCACGCCGCAGCTCGTCCCGCACTCCTGGCAGAAGAGGCACTCGATGATGTTGTTGTACTCGTCGATGGCCATCTGCGTCGTTTGCTGCACGCACATGTTCTGGCAGTTCGCGTCGCACACGCCGCTCGCCGGGTTCAGGCAGTTGAAGAGCGTGACGCAGGTCGGGTCGTTCGCGCACGTCGCGAGCTCGTCGGAGCAGATACCGTCGAACGAGCATTGCTGGCAGGTGCCGCAATCGCCGAGCGTGTCGCAGCCACCGGGCGGCTGGCAGACGCCGGCATAACAGGCGATGCTGGCCAGGCAGGCGGTGTCGCACATGCCGCAGTTCGCCTCGTCCGTCTGCAGATCGACGCACTCGGTGCCGCACTTCGTCGTCCCGGCCGCGCAGGTATTGCCGCACGTGCCGTTCGAGCAGACCTGGCCGGCGGCGCAGGCATTGCCGCAGGCGCCGCAGTTGCTCGGGTCGAGCTTCGTGTCGACGCAGACGTTGCCGCACTTCGTCGTGCCGGGGCCGCATTGCGCGGCGCACTGGCCGTTCGTGCAGACCTGGCCGGCGCCGCAGACGTTGCCGCAGGCGCCGCAGTTGCCCGGATCGCTCTTCGTGTCGACGCAGGTATTCGCGCACTTCACCGTGCCGCCGACGCAGTTCAGGTTGCATTGACCGGCCGCGCAGACCTGGCCGGCCGCGCAGTTCTTGCCGCACATGCCGCAGTTCGTCGGGTCGGTCTCCGTGTCGACGCATTCATTGCCGCACTTCGTCGAGCCGCCGACGCAGGTGAGCTGGCAGGTGCCGTTCGAGCAGACCTGACCGGCGGCGCAGGCCTTGCCGCACATGCCGCAGTTCGCCGTGTCCGTCTTGACGTCGACGCAGAGCGCGCCGCACTTCGTCGTTTGACCGACGCAGTTGAGCTGGCACTTGCCGGCCGTGCAGACCTCGCCGAAGGCGCACGCCGCGCCGCACGCGCCGCAGTTCAGCGGGTCGAGCGACAGGTCGATGCACTTGCCATTGCAGTTCGCCGTGCCGCCGACGCAGGCGAGCTGGCACATCCCGTTCGAGCAGACCTGGCCGTTCGCGCACGCCGTGCCGCACATGCCGCAGTTCAGCGGGTCGAGCGTCGTGTCGACGCACTTGCCATTGCAGTTCGTCGTGCCGCCGACGCAGGCGAGGCCGCACGAGCCGTTCGCGCAGACCTGGCCGGCCGCGCAGGTCGTGCCGCACATGCCGCAGTTCAGCGGGTCGATGGTCGTGTCGACGCACTTGCCATTGCAGTTCGTCGTGCCGCCCACGCATTGCGTGGCGCATTGCCCGTTCGAGCACGCCTGGCCGGCGGGGCACGCCGTGCCGCACATGCCGCAGTTCAGCGCGTCGATCGTGATGTCGACGCACTTGCCATTGCAGTTCGTCGTGCCGCCGACGCAGGCGAGGCCGCATTGCCCGTTCGCGCAGACCTCACCGGCCGCGCAGGCCGTGCCGCACATGCCGCAGTTCGCCGGATCGAGGGTCGTATCGACGCACTGGCCATCGCAGTTCGTCGTGCCGCCCACGCATTGCGTGCCGCACTTGCCGCCCGAGCACACCTCGCCCTCGGCGCAGGCCGTGCCGCACATGCCGCAGTTTTCCGGGTCGATGGTCGTGTCGACGCACTTGCCTGCGCAGTTCGTCGTGCCACCGGAGCACGTCAGGCCGCACTCGCCCGCGGCGCAGACCTCGCCCTCGGCGCAGGCCTTGCCGCACGCGCCGCAGTTCGCCGGATCGATATTGGTGAGCGTGCAGGTGCCGTTGCAGTCGGTTTGTCCGGACGGACACGCGTCGCCGCCGCCCGCGCCGCCCGCGCCGCCGGGGCCGCCGGAGCCGCCCGTCGCGCCGGAGCCGCCGTCGCCGCCGGTGGTGTTCGATCCGCCGTCGCTACACCCCGTCCACGAAGCCACGGCGAGGCTCATGAAAGCCGCCGTGAGCGCCCATCGCCACCCCCCACGGGGGGACTGAGCTTTGTTGCTCATCGTTGTGAAACCTTCCTGTCAGCACGAACATCCACGATTCGAGCGCTCCACGTTCGTCCCCCGCCACACGGTCTCGCGCGATCGTCTGCGCTTCAGCCGCACGTACGTTTTTTTTCCGAGGCGGCCGTACCGCAGTTCTGGGAAGGAAGTGATCCGCTGGAATCGCCCCGGGGACCGTCCCTCGGGCGAACGACCTTACCACCGCTTGGACGGACGTGGAAGCGTTGGTCGATTCCCGGGCGGACGTGGAATGTCCGAAGACCACGGGGAGACGTCTGCTAAAGCGGCAATTCGTCTAGCCGAGCCGTTGATGGATAATTTCAGCGGCGCGCAAAGCCATGGCCATGATGGTCATCTGAGGGTTCACGCCGAGCGAGGAGGGGATGGCGCTGCCATCGCATACATAGAGGCCGGCGACGTCGTGGGCCTCGTGGTCGGGGCCGAGGCAGGAGCGGGCCGGATTCGTTCCGATACGGCACGTCCCGAGGGGGTGATATGCCGTGACCTCGATGTCGCCGGGCTGGATGCGGCTCGAGCGGAGGCGGGCGAGGGCGTCCTTCGTGTTCACCTCGTCGTGGCCCGCGACGAAAGGCAAGACGCGGCGCGCGCCGGCCGCTTGAAAGACCTCGCAGAGGATCTCGACGCCGCGCTGGAGGAGGCGCGCATCGCGCTCGTTCAGGCGGTAGAGCAAGAGCGGCCTTCCGCCAGGGCCCGCGCGGACTTCGCCGCGGCTATGGTCCTGGATCATGAAGCCGAACGTCGCGAGGTATGGGTATTTTTCCATCAGCTCGACGAAACGCGGCCCCGACCAGGGCACGCCGAGCGCGGCGACGTCGAACGGGAGCGAGCCGCCCTCGAAGAGGAGGCCTTCGTCGGCGAAATGGTCGATCGAATACCCTTGCGGGATCCCGTTCCATTGATCGACGCGGTCGTCGAAGAGCGCCATCACCTTCGAGGCAGGGTGGATCGAGAGGTTTTTCCCGAGCATCCCCGAGGAGAGGCACGCGCCGCTCCTGCGGAGGAGCAGCGGCGTCATGAGCGTGCCGCCGGCCACGATCACGGCGTCGGCGCGGACCCGGAGGCGCGGGGCGCGGCCGTTCGTCCGCTCGGCGCCGAGCGTCGCCGTCACGCCGCGGGCGCGCCCGGCCACGATGTCGACGAAATCGACGCGCGCGGCCGTCACGAGCTCGGCGCCGCGGGCGAGCGCGGCGGGCACGTAGCTCACGTCGGTCGATCGTTTTGCGCCCGTGGGGCAGCCGAAGCAGCAGATTCCCTGGCCGTCGCAATCGGGGGCGTTGCGTGTGAGCGTCTTGTGGCGGAGGCCGAGGTGCTCGGCGCCGCGCGCGATGATGCCGGCGATCTTGCCGAGGTGGAGCGGGCTCGCGGGCGCGACGCCGAGCATGGCCTCGACGCGCTCGTAATAGGGGCCGAGGCCCTCGGGTGAGAAATCGTTCGGCAGCCTGTGGTGATCGCGCCAGTAGGCGAAGGTACGCGCGGGGGCGCGATAGCAGGTGCCCGAGTTGATGACGGTGCTGCCGCCGACGGCGCGGCCGGCCCAGATGGGGATGTTCACGTTGCCGAGCGCGACGGTCATTCCCTTGTCGCGATACAGCTCGCGATAGGCGCGGGAGGGACGGCCGTTGAAGCTCGATCGCCGGTGGTAATGGCCCTCCTCCAGCATGAGCACGGCCCGCCCGCGCGAGGCGAGCTCGTAGGCCGCGGCCGCGCCGCCCGCGCCCGTGCCGACCACGACGACCTCGCATTCGAGGTCGAGATCCTCGGATACCTCGCGCCCGTCGGTCACCCGCGCGAGCCAGCGGGGGGTTTCGTCGCGCACTGTCTCGAGCTCGTAGCGGCAGCCGACGTGGCGGAACATCTCGGGCCGGTCGAAATGCATCGCCTTGAGCGGCGTGAGCAGGACCCGAACGACCTCGCGGATCGGAAGCCATCGGGACTGCTCGAAGCGCTCGAGGGCCGCGAGGCGCGCCTCGCGCGGCAGCTCGGAGAAGGGGCGGCGCTTCGTGGGCAGCGTGGAGAGCTCGACGGCCCAGAGGGCGGCCTGAAAGACGCGGATCGCCTCGCGGGGGATGTCGGACAGGTAGCGGACCGTGGCCTCGGCGGTCGTTCGGCCTGCGCCTTCGAGGAAGCTGCCCGGGGGCAGAGCGACCTCGGCGACCGCCGTCAGGATGTCGAGCTCACGCGCGGAGAGCCACGTCTCCGGGTCGGGGCGCGCAGGCGCCGGTGCCTTGTTCTCCTGGCCACGCGCGAGGCGCTCGGGTTCGGTGGGGACGGAGAGCAGAGGGTCCGGGTGAGCAACCATGCGTGGCTCCCTTGTGTACTAAAAATTCTGTAGCGAAAGAACGCACAGAATACAAGGGGGCGAGCACGACGGTGCCGCGGCGCAGCCAGAGCGTGGCTTCAAACTGTCCGGGGGTTTGGGGGCAGAGCTCGGCTTGCCGAGCGGAGCCCCCGAGCGTCATTCGATCGGGAGCACCATCAGCGGGCTCGAGTGGTGCAGGTTGAGCGTCTCCCAGGCCTCGTCATCGATGGCGACGCCGCGGGGGCCCTCGCGCAGGTTGCCGAGGACCGCGCGGAAGAAGGGAGGCTCGTTCATCTCGACGGCCAGGATGCCTTTGCGCTCGCCCGCGACGGGCGAGTAGGGGCGATCGGCGCGGGTGCGCTTGCCGTCGGCGATGAGGCTGATCTCGTCCATCCGCGCCGTGTAGTGCGGGCCGCCGTCGAAGGGGTCGACGCGGTGGGCGTACCGGAAGCCGATGCGGCGGAGGAGTTTTTCGACGCCGCGGGTCTGCAGGCCCGTCTTGCCGATGACCTTCTGCGCGTCCTCGGGCAGGAGCGACGCGTGGATCGGGCCCTCGGGGAAGAGGCCCTTGATGAACTCCTTGTTCTTCTTCGAGAGCCGGTCGGCCTCGGCGTACGTCATGTCCGTGAAGCGCCGGCCGAGGGCCTCCCAGAGGTGGCTCGTGCCGTCGGGCTCGAGCGGGGGCATGAGCTCGGCGAGCACCTCCTGCTGGAAGAGCTCGCGGTGGGCGGCGAGGTAGAGGAACCGGACGTACGAGATGAACGTGCCGAGCCGGTCGGTGCGGCGGTACTCGGGCATGATCACGAGGCCGCCGATCTCGGTCGGGCCGTCGTACGAGTAGCCGATGCGCAGGAGCGTGTGGTGGAAGTGCCGGTCGATCGTGGCCGAGTACCGCTCCTCGTCGAGCACGTCGAAGTAGATGTAGGGCGCGCCGCGCCGGCCGAGCTGCGCGATGATCATCGAGGTGCCGATGATGTGCTGCTTCACGCGGTCGATGAGCACGAAGACGTACTGCCGGAGCCGCGGATCCTTGATCTCGCCGGTGAAGCTCTTGTGGGAGAGGCTCACGATCTCGTGAATCGCGTCCCGATCGTGCGGCAGGTTGACCGAGTTGAGGTGTCGCGCGACGGTGAGCATTTGCTCTTCATCACCGAGGATGGCGGCGCGAATCTCGAAGGGCAGCATGGGAAACAGAGGTCGGGGGGCGCGGTGGCTCGGCTCGTCCGAGCGCAGCGAGATCCCCCGAGGCGCGACAGCCTAGATGGGCGAGCGGCCTTGGGCCACCTGGGAAGGCAACGAACGCCCGAGACCCCGCGGAGACCGCTCCATCGAGGTATGCGTTAGCCCGAACAGCAGGCGCTCGTCCAGGTCTCGCCCATGTCCCGCTTCGTGCAGCCGTCGCCCGCGATGACCGGGTTCCGGCTGTAAAACGTGCCTCCCTCGTAACGATAAGCCGCAGGGCGTCCCGCGTAATGCGCCTTGCAATCGTCATCGAATCGCGGCGTGCGGGTGCGACGCACGGGGGCGGGCTCGGCCGCGGGAGACGAGGAGGCGGCGGCGGTGGCGGTCGGGTTCGCGGCGGCCTCGGCGCTGACGGGCAGGGCGACGCCGCCGAGGGAGCAGGCTTTGCCGTTCCAGGAGAGGCCGGGCTCACACGAGGGATCGCCCTTCACACGGACGCAGGTCTCGCCGCGGGCCTCGGTGTCGGGAGGGCAGGTGAGGGGGGTCTGCGACTTTGCGCAACGCACGCCGAGCGAAGCGCTCCACTTGTGCGGCTCGTAGCGATTGCGCAGGGCCGTGCGGAGCCACTTGGGAAAACGGCGGCTCCAGCTCCCGCCGCGGTAGACGCGATGCGTGCCGGCGCGGGCCTCGTCCGGGTAGGGGCCGTAGACGGTGGACGTCCATTCCCACACATTGCCCGACATGTCGTAGAGGCCGAAGGCGCCTGCGGGGAAGGAGGCGACGGGGCAGGTGCCGGGGTGGTCGTAGCAGGCGTGTTTCTCGTCGGGCGGGTCGTCGCCCCAGGAGAACTTGCGGTGCTCGTTGCCCGCGCGGGCGGCGTACTCCCACTCGCGCTCGGTGGGCAGGCGCTTCTTGGCGAAGGCGCAGTAGGCCTCGGCCTGGGGGAAGTCGATGCAGCTGATCGGGTGATCGGCTTTGCCTTCGGCGTCTCCGGGGCAGAAGGCCTCGCCGGTGTGCGAGGGGGTGCAAGCGCCGGCGGCGACGCAGGCGCGGTAGGCGCGGACGGTGACCTCGGTGCGGTCGAGGTAGAAGCCGGCGAGGACGACCTCGTGCATCGGCTTCTCCTCGGGCAGCCCTTCGAGTGCGCGCGAGCCCATGAGGTAGATGGCCGGCGGGAGCGCGATCATGCCCTCGGGCGGAGGCTCGGGGGCGGGAGCGGGAGCGGCGGCGGAAGCGGAAGCGGGAGCGGGAGCGGAAGCGGAAGCGGAAGCGGGAGCGGGAGCGGCTGCGGCGACGTTCGTCGGCGCGGGCGCGGGCGAAGCCTCGACGCTGCATCCGAGGGCCACGGCGGAGAGCAGCGGAAGGAGCAGGGCCCGGCGATCCACGGCGCGGAGCATGCCGGCAGACGACGACGCGCTGCAAACAAAAGGGGGCGTGTCCCAGCTCAACCGAGCATGGCGATCTGCTCCCGCAGCGCGGCATCCATGGCGTCGAGCGGAGCCCGCTCGCCCGTGTAGAGCTCGAACTGTCGCGCCGCCTGGTGCAAGAGCATGCGCCCGCCGTGGATGACGCGCGCGCCTCGCCGCCTCGCCGCGCGGACGAGCGCCGTCTCGATCGGCTTGTACACGATGTCCATCACGAGTTGCCCCGCGGCGATCGCCTCCTCCGGCACGGGGCTTTCCGACGCGATCTCGCCCATGCCCACGGACGTCGCGTTCACGACGACGTCATAATCCCCCGCGTTTCGCGCCTCCTCCACCCCCGCCGCGCGCCCGCCGATCTCGGCCGCGAGCGCCTCGGCCTTGTCGAGGCTGCGGTTCGTCACGACAACCTTCGCGCCTGCGTCCGCGAGCCCGTGCGCCACGGCGCGCCCGGCCCCGCCCGCGCCGAGCACGAGCGCGCGCGCGCCTTTCACGGGCGCGATCTCCTCGAGCGCGCGCACCGCGCCCACGCAGTCGGTGTTGTGCCCGAGGAGCCGCCCGTCCTCCTGCACGACCGTGTTCACCGCGCCGATCTTCGCCGCGAGCGGATCGATCGCGTCGAGCAGCGGCAGGATCTCTTGCTTGTACGGCATCGACACGCCGAGCCCGCGGATCCCGAGCGCGCGCATGCCCGTGATCGCGCCGCCGAGATCGGTCACGCGGAACGGTACGTACGTGAACGGCAAGCCGAGCGCGTGGTAGCCCGCGAGGTGCATCGCCGCGCCGAGCGAAACGGGATAAAGCGAGATCGATCCACACAACGTGAGCTTCGCCGCGGAGGCGTGGGCGTTCGTCATGCCCGCAGGCTGGATCGGCCTCGGCCGTGATGCTACCGACCACCACGCGATGGCCTCGTTCGAGCCTTCCCTCACGCTCTCCGAAGAGGCAACGCCGCCCGTCGCATCGCGACGCAAGCGCCTCCTCCTGGCCCTCTTCAAGAGGGCGCTCAAGTTCGTCGCGCTCGTCCTCGTGCTGACGGCGGCGCGCGCCTCGCTCGCCGACCAGTACCACGTGCCCACGGGCTCGATGTGGCCGACGATCGAGCCCGGCGATCGCATCTTCGTGGCGAAAGCCGCGTACGGCCTGCGCGTGCCGTTCACCGACGCGTGGCTCTTCCACCACAAGAGCCCGCGCCCCGGGGAAATCGTGGTCTTCGCGGATCCGCGCGGAGGCGCGATCCCGCTGGTCAAGCGCGTGGTCGCCACGGAGGGACAAACGGTCGCCGTGAAGCGGGGGATCCTCTACATCGACGGTCGTCCGCAGCGCATCGAGAGGCTGCCGGACGGGCGGTTCCTGGAGCACCTCGGCGGCCTCGCGCACGAGTCGGGAGGTCGAGACTTCGAGGACTTCGGCCCCGCGGTGGTGCCGCCCGATCACCTCTTCGTGATGGGCGACAACCGGCCCGCGTCGCTCGACAGCCGGGTGATGGGCACGGTGCCGAACGCGCTCGTGCGAGGGCAGGTGCTCGGGGTGATGTTCCGGGGAGAAGGGCTCGATTTCGAGCGGTTGTTCCGGCGGATCTGGTGAGGGGCGGGGCGCGGGGGCCGATCTTCCGCGCCCGCGCCCTGATCGACGCTTCTACCGACAAGCCGCCCGCGGCCGCGCCTCGCTCGTCGGCACGTCGTCGACCGCCACGTCGACGTTCTCCGTCTCCGCGCCCTTCGGCTTCTCCGCCGACGGCGCCTGCAAGAGCGAGCGCACCTCCTCGCCGGACAGCGTCTCCACCTCGAGCAGCCGCCGCGCGATCCGCTCGAGCGCCTCGTGATGCTCGTTGATGAGCGCCTTCGTCCGCGACTCGGCCTCCGCGAGCAGACGCCCCACCTCGGCGTCCACGGCCCGCGCCGTCTCCTCGCTGTAGTCGTAACCGCCGCGCTCGAACGTCACGCTTCGCCGCGGATCGAACGACGCGAGCCCCATCGACGCGCCGCCCATCCCGAGCTCGCGCACCATGCGCCGCGCGATGTCCGTCGCGTTCACGAGATCGTCCTGCGCGCCCGTCGACGCGTCGCCGAACGTCCGCTGTTCGGCCACCCGCCCGCCGAGCAGCACCACGAGCCGATCGAGGATCTCCTGCCGGCTCATCAGGTACCGGTCCTCGCGCGGCTTCTGCAGCGTGTAGCCGAGCGCGCCGATCCCGCGCGGAACGATCGACACCTTCCGCACCGGATCCTGCGTCGGCAAGAGCTCCGCCGCGATCGCGTGTCCTGCCTCGTGGTACGCCACGACCGTGCGCTCGTGCGCCCCGAGCCGCCGGCTCTTGCGCTCGAGCCCCGCGATGACGCGCTCGATCGCCTCTTCGAGATCCATCTTGCTCACCGCGGTCGCGTGCCTGCGCGCCGCGAGCAGGGCCGCCTCGTTCAGCAGGTTCGCGAGATCCGCGCCCACGAGCCCCGTCGTCTGCGCGGCCATGTCGTCGAGGTTCACGTCCGGGCCGAGCAGCACCCGGCGCGCGTGCACCTCCAGGATCTCGCGCCGCTCGCGGAGGTCCGGCCGGTCGACGTACACGCGCCGATCGAAGCGCCCCGCGCGCGTGAGCGCTGGATCGAGGATCTCGGGCCGGTTCGTCGCGGCGATCACCACGAGCCCCGTCGCGCCGTCGAAGCCGTCCATCTCCGTGAGGAGCTGGTTCAGCGTCTGCTCGCGCTCGTCGTTGCCGCCGATCGGACCGGCTGCGCCGCGGGCCTTTCCGACCGCGTCGAGCTCGTCGACGAACAGGATCGCGGCCGGCTTCTCGCGCGCCTGGGCGAACAGATCGCGCACGCGCGCCGCGCCCACGCCGACGAACATCTCCACGAACTCCGAGCCGCAGATGCTGAAGAACGGCACGTTCGCCTCGCCGGCCACGGCCCGCGCGAGCAGCGTCTTGCCCGTTCCGGGCGGCCCCACGAGCAAACACCCCTTCGGGATGCGCCCGCCGAGCCTGCGATAGCGCTCCGGCGCCTTCAGGAACTCGACGATCTCGGTGAGCTCGGCCTTCGCCTCGTGGCTGCCGGCCACGTCGCGGAACGTGATCGGCGCGCCCTTGTCCACGTAGAGCCGCGCCTTGTGTTTGCCGAAGTTCAGCGCGGGATTCGTGATGTTCGGCGTCGGCGCCTTGCGCGACATCGAGCCCACGAGCAGGAGCACGCCCACGAGCGGCAGCGCCCAGAGCAGCATCATCGAGAGCGACGGCCCGCCGTCGGAGACCCGCGTGTACGGGACGTCCTTCTTGTCGAGCGTCGCGAGCAGAGCGGTCTCGGCTCCCTCGATGCGCCCGGTCCGGAACGTCTGCGACGTGCCGACGGGCGCGTTCGGCGCCGTGCGCCCGATGTACGTGTCTCCCTTGATCTGGACCTCGGTGAGCACACCTTGCTCGGCCATGTCCCGGAACCGAGCGTAAGGAATTCGCTCTTCGCTCCCTTCGAGCGAGCCGAGCAGGAGCACCGCGCCCACGACGAGTAGGATGTAAACCCAGAACGATCGCATTGGTCTCCGCCCCGTGCGATCTGCCTGCACGCGCTCTGCCAACCACGATCGACCCGGGGAGCGGCCTCGGTCCGTGCACCGACGTACCGGCGAGGATGGACAGGGCAAAAGGAGCGGGCGTACGCTTGTCCGTCCATGAACGGCCGTTCCCTGCTCTCCACGCTCGCCGCGACCGTCCTCGCCACGCTGCTCTCGCTCGGGGCCTTCGGCTGCGGTGCATCCACCCCGCCGCCCGACGACGCCACGAGCCAGAGCGGCTCTGCCCCGGACGACGGAGCGAGCGAGCCGCGCGAGGCCACGGCCGACACGACGGAGCCCGAGCCGAGGCCGCTCTCGCACGGCGCGAAGAAGACGACCGACGACGGCGCCGCGAACGACTACATCCTGACGGAGAAGGACTGCATCGAGCTCGGCCGGCAGTACGTCGCGGTGCAACGCGGAGACCAGATCGCCGCGCTCGACAAGCGGCTCACGGAGAAGCAGCGCGAGCAGGCCACGCAGAGCATCGACGCGGTGGTCGGGAAGATGGGCGAGCCGTGGGCGAACGGCTGCATCGAGAGCCTCGTCGGCAAGGTGGCCGAGAGGAAGCGGCTCGAGTGCGCGATGGCCGCGAAGAGCGTGAAGGCGTTCGACGAGTGTCTCAACGGGGAGAACCCGCCGAAGTGAGCTTCGAGCGCCGAACGGTTCGGCGCTCTGCGAGATCGCGAAGCGAGCTCGCCTCGGGGGGTGAATCGTCCGGGCTCTGCCCGGATGAGAGGGGGACGCGAGGCGTCCCCCTCAGGACGACGCGCCGTTCGCCTCGGGCCCCCGGAAAAACCCCGCGGAAAAACCAAGTTCGTCCCACCGAACCGGACGGCCTCTTTTTCCCCTTGTTTCGCCGCTTCTCCGGGTGCTAGGTTTGTCCCTACCGATGCACCCTCTCCTTGCCAACCCTTGGGTCGCGGCGCGCATCGACGCAGCCGTCGCGCCGTACCGCGGCCTCCTCCCCAGCGAGGACCTCGATTTCCTGCGGGATGAGCTCGCCGAGGGGCTCGCGACCGACGAGCACGCCGCGCGCGTCCTCCGCCGGGCCGCGCCGAGGCATGTCGAGGAGAGTGGTGAGGCGTTCGTCGGGGCGAACCTGGAAGCGGACGAGGCGCCCGAGGTTCGCCGGGCCAGCGGCATTCGTTCGCGGCGTTCCGGGGCCGGCGAGTGAGCCTGCGCGTCGCTTCGTTCGGCGAAGACCCCGCGATCGAGCGCTACTACGACGAGGGCAAGCCCGTGCTGGAGCACGTCCTCCGGTGGATGGGGCGCAGGCTCGGGAACGTGGTCCCGTTCGAGGACATGCGCGCCTTTGCGCAGGCGGGCCTGCTCGACGCCGCGCGCACGTTCGATCCGACCCGCGCGTCGCTCCCCACGTACGTCGCTCGCAAGGTCCGCTGGGCCATCCTCGACGGCATCAAGCACGAGCGTCGAGCCCGCCGGGCCCTCGCCCGCGCCAGGGGCCTTCTCTGCGCCGAGCGCCTCTCCCTCGACCTCGCCTCCGCCCCGGATGACCCGGGTTTCTCCGAGGACGACCACGTCTCCAAGCTCGATCGCCTCCTCGAAGCGCATGCGGCGGCCCTCGCGCTCGGCCTCGTCTCCGGCGCGAGCTCGCCCGAGGAGCACACCTCACGCGCCGAGATGGCCCACGCCCTTCGTCACGCCGTCGACGCGCTCCCCGAGCGTGAGCGCAAGCTCGTCGAGCGGCACTACTTCCAGGGCGAGGACTTCGACGAGATCGCCGCGGATCTCGGCATCAGCAAGAGCTGGGCGAGCCGCCTGCACACGCAGGCGATTCAGTTGCTCGCCACCGCGATCGCCGCGCGGACCCGCTGAGTCAGCGCCGCGCCTTCAGGTACGGCGCCTTCTCCTCGTCGGTCACTGGCTCGACGAACAGCACGCGATGGTCGCGTTTGCCGAAGCTCACGAGCCGCACGAACATGTGGTCGATCGCGACCGTCACCTCGCCCCGCTTGTGTTTCCACAGGTTCGCCGCGTCCTGGAACGTCGGCACCTTCGGGTTGTAGGCGATCATGTGGTACTCGGGGCCTGCGGGCTCCGGGTAGTCGTCGACGTGGACGATCTTGTAGAGCCGGACGCCTCCGCTCGACTCGACGGCCGCGACGACCGCGCCGTCCACCAGATCCTTCCCGTTGGGATCGGACGCGGCCGGGACGGGCACGTCACGTTTGCATGCGGCCACGGAGCCGAGGGCCATGCACAGAACGAGCAGCGCGCGGCGGATCATGGCTCGGGAAATATCACCGGGGCTACCCGGCGCAAGCGTGGCCTTCCCGATCTCCATCCGCGCGTGTATCACCCCGCTGCCGAGGGCTCTTCGGCCCTCGCTTCCTGGAGGAGACCATGCGACTCGAAGACACCAAGTTCATCGTCACCGGCGCTGCCTCGGGCCTCGGCCGTCATTACGCCCTTCGCCTCGCAGAGGCCGGCGGACAGGTGGTCGCGGGCGACGTGAACGAGGCCCTGCTCGCCTCGCTCGCGGAGGAGGCCAAGGGCCTCCGCGGCAAGATCCACCCGAAGCGCCTCGACGTCGGCAGCGAGGCCGAGGTCTCCGCGTACGTCGACTTCGCGCACGAGGCCATGGGCGGCCTGAACGGCCTCATCAACAACGCCGGCATCCTGCGCGACGGCCTGCTCGTGAAGAAGGACCGCACGACCGGCGCCATCACGAAGCTCTCGGCGCAGCAGTGGCAGGCGGTCATCGACGTGAACCTCACGGGCGCGACGTACATGGTCCGCGACGTCGTCGCGAAGATGGCGTCGAGCGGCGAGAAGGGCGTCATCGTCAACATCAGCTCGATCGCGCGCCATGGAAACCGCGGCCAGTCGAACTACAGCGCCGCGAAGGCCGCGCTCGCAACGAACACGAAGACCTGGGCCCTCGAGTTCGCGCCGTTCGGCATCCGCGTCGGCTGCGTGGCGCCGGGCATGGTCGAGACGCCCATGACCCAGGGCATGAACCAGAAGGCCAAGGACGCGCTCGTCGCCGCGATCCCCGTCGGCCGCATCGGCGTGCCCGAGGACCTCTGGCTCGCCGTCCGTTTCGTCATCGAGTGCGAGTATTTCAACGGCCGCACCATCGACGTCGACGGCGGCCTCGCCATGTGACCGCTCCGCCTCGAACAGACGGCCGATCCACGCCAACGGTATTGACCGCGTTGATGTTGAAAGCTATTCTCAACATCAACAGGACGCCGGACGGTCGGAAGCACTATGTACGTCTGCATCTGTGAGGCGGTTTCGGAGAAGGACATCCTGGACCTCGTGGGCGCTGGTGCCTCGACGGCCCATGAAGTCATGGAAAAGACGCGGGCTGGCACTCGTTGCGGCTCGTGTCGGGCGACCGTGAAGGCCCTCGTCGAGGGCGACGCGCCGGTCTCCACGGAAGGCGCCGATTCCGCCCCGAGTTGCGGGGTTCGTCGGCTCCGCATGCTTCGAACCGCCTCATCGGCGGCCTGACGGTTCGGCTCGGCTCGCTCTGTTTTCGATAACGGTTTTCGACAACTCCAACGTTACGTGCATGCGGCAGCGTTTGTCGCGTGACGGAGTTGTTTTGTGTCGAGAGCCCTCACGAGCCTGCCCATTTTTCCGATAGCGTGCTAGGCGGACATCGCGGCGACCGTATCGCCGGAGCCGTAACCCTTGCAGGCTAGAGGTCTTCCATGAAGGGCGACAGAGACGTCATCCACGCGCTGAACGAGGTTCTCGCCGCCGAGCTCGTGGCCATCAACCAGTATTTCATGCACGCCAAGATGTGCGAGAACTGGGGGTACCTCGCGCTCGCCGAGCACAGCCGCGACGAGTCGATCGACGAGATGCGGCACGCCGAGGCGATCATGAAGCGGATCCTCTTCCTCGAAGGCCTGCCGAACCTGCAGCGCCTCGACAAGCTGAACGTCGGCCAGAACGTGCCGGAGCAGTTCAAGAGCGATCTCGAGCTCGAGTACGCGGCCGTGGCGCGCTTGAACAGCTCGATCGCTCTCTGCCGTGAGAAGGGTGACCACCAGAGCGAACACTTGCTGCGTGAGATCCTTGACGGCGAGGAGGAGCACATCGATTGGCTGGAAACCCAGCTCGATCTGCTTCAGAAGCTCGGCGAACCGCTCTACCTTTCGCAGAAGCTCTCGCACCACAAGAGCTGACGCGCGAGGCAATCGCGGCGATGATAAGGTCGCGCGGCATCAGGCTTCTGCCGAGCCGCGCGACACGCTGCACGTGCAAAGGCCCCCAGACGGAGGCCGGGGGAACCCATGGCGAAGATTCTCGTCGTCGATGATCAGCGCAACATGCGCACGACGCTCGCGATGATGCTGCGAAGCGCGGGCTACGAAGTCGACGAGGCGAGCGACGGAAAAGAAGGCGCGGATCGCGGCTCGAAGGGCGCTTACGACCTCGTGCTGACCGACCTGCGCATGGGCGGCAACGACGGCATCGGTGTCCTGCGCTCGGTCAAGGAGACGCACGCGATGACCGAGGTCATCGTGATGACCGCGTACGGCACGATCGAGAGCGCCGTCGAGGCCATGCGCCTCGGCGCCTTCGACTACATCCAGAAGCCCTTCACCGAGCAGGAGCTCCTCGTGAAGGTCGAGCGCGCGATCGCGAACCGCAGGCTCACGGGCCAGGTCTCGCTCTTCGCGACCGAGTTCCGCGAGCGCTACAAGTTCGAGAACATCATCGGACGCTCGCACGCCGTCCGCGAGGTGCTCGCGCGCATCGTGCGCGTCGCGCCGACGGACGCGACGGTGCTCATCACGGGCGAGAGCGGCACGGGCAAGGAGCTCGTGGCCAAGGCCATCCACGCGAACTCGAAGCGCGCCGATCGCCCGTTCGTCCCCGTCAACTGCGCCGCGATCAGCGAGACGCTGCTCGAGAGCGAGCTCTTCGGACACGCGCGCGGCTCGTTCACGGGCGCGGTCTCGGCGCGCAAGGGCCTCTTCGAGGAGGCCGACGGCGGCACGTTTTTCTTCGACGAGATCGCCGAGACGCCGCTGACCTTCCAGGCGAAGTTGCTCCGCGCGATCCAGGAGAACGAGATCCGCCGCGTCGGCGAGAACAAGCCGATCCGCGTCGACGTGCGCATCATCGCCGCGACGAACCAGGACCTCCTGACCTCCGTCGCCGAGCGTCGCTTCCGGCAGGACCTCTACTACCGCCTCAACGTGGCGCGCTTCATCCTGCCGCCCTTGCGCGAGCGCCGCGAGGACATCCCGGTCCTCTTCGAGTTCTTCCTCGACAAGTACAACCGCAAGATGGGCGCGAAGGCGCGCGTCGCCGACGGCGTGCTCGAGGCGGTGTCGAGCTACGAGTTCCCGGGCAACATCCGCGAGCTCGAGAACCTCGTCGAGCAGGCCGTCGCGCTCTCGGGCGGCGGCCTCATCACGATCGACGAGCTCGGCCTCGCGCCCGGCCCCTCGCAGAAGACGGCCCCGACGAGCGGCGGCCGCGCCCTCTCCGACGTCGTCGACTCCGCCGAGCGCCAGGCCATCGAGGCCGCCCTGCGCGAGTGCGACGGCAGCCGCGAGCGCGCCGCCGACGTGCTCGGCATCAGCGCCACCACGCTCTGGCGCAAGATGACACGGCTCGCGATCACGTATCCCCCCGCCTGAACCCCGTCCGCGCCCCCGGGGTCCGCCCCGGGGACATTGCACATTTGCAATGTGTTCCGCGGAGCACCTTTCCGACCTGCAATGCCCGCGGCGTAAGGCGTCTGCCCTGGATGATGCGTTGCGGCGTCGAACACCGAGGGTTTTCCCCGGGATCCGCTGATGGAACGCGCGTTGCTTCGAAAAACGGCAAAGACGAACCCGAGCGCTTTCGTGTCGGCGTCGTCTCCGAAGGGGTCCTTCCCATGCCGCGCGTGTTGATCGTCGACGACGAGGAAAATCAACGCAAGACGCTCTCCATCGGGCTCCGGCTCGAGGGGTTCGAGGTCGTGGGCGCGGCCTCCGGGGAAGAGGCGCTGCGCTTGCTCGCCGAGAAGCCCGTCGACGTCGCGATGGTCGACCTGATGCTTCCAGGCATGAGTGGTCTGGACCTCGTGCGTCAGATCCGCCGCATGTTCCCGAACGTGCGCGTCTACCTCGCGAGCGCCTACCACCTCTCCGCGCGCCAGATGGAGCGCGCCGACTGCGGCGCCGCGGGCTTCATCCCCAAGCCCTACGCCCTCTCCGAGCTCAGCGGCATCCTGCAAGCCAAGACCCCGGCGCCTGCGCAAGTCGCGTGCTAACAGGCGCGCGTGCGCCGCGATCTCCTCGCCTACGATCTACCGCCCGAGCTCGTCGCCGCGCATCCGTCCCCGGATCGTGAGAGCGCGCGCCTGCTCGTCGTCGACGACGAGCCCGGCCGCCTCGAACACGCCTTCATCCGCGACCTGCCCGATCGTTTGCCCGAAGGCGCGCTCGTCGTCGTCAACGACACCCGCGTCCTGCCCGCGCGCCTCCTCGGCCACAAGGCGTCGAGCGGCGGCAAGGTCGAGATCTTCCTCGTCCGCAAGGTCGCCGAGACCCACGTCGATCGCGGCGGCGAGCGCCTCCCCGCGGAGCGATGGCGCGCCCTCGGCCGTTCGTCGAAGCCTCTCCGCGAAGGCGCCGAGATCATCGTCGACGGTCCCGCCTCGCTCGTCGTTCGGATCGAAGGCCGCGACCCCGAAGGCCTCGTCGACGTCGTCCTCTTTTCGCCCGAGGGCCGCTCCGTCCCCGACGCGGTCGAGGCCGCGGGCCACGTCCCGCTTCCGCCGTACATCCGCCGCGACGACGACGCCGCCGACCGCGCGCGCTACCAGACCGTCTACGCCCGCGAGCCCGGCGCCGTCGCCGCGCCGACCGCGGGACTGCACCTGACCGAGCCTCTGATCGAGCGGCTTTCCGCGCGGGGGATGGAGCTTGCGCGGGTCACGTTGCACGTCGGTCTCGGCACGTTTCAGCCGGTGACAGTGTCCGATCTCGATGATCATCCGATGCACGCCGAGGCCTACCGCGTGCCGCCCGAGACGGCCGAGGCCGTGGCGCGCGCGCGCCTGAAAGGACGGGAGATCGTGGCGATCGGGACCACGAGCGTGCGCGCCCTGGAGAGCGCCGCGGACCCCGAGCGCGAGGGGCACGTCGTCGCGCGGGAAGGGGAGACGCGCCTCTTGATCCAGCCGGGCTATCGCTTCCGCGTGGTCGATCGGCTGCTGACGAATTTTCACCTGCCGGAGTCGACGTTGCTCGCGCTCGTCTCTGCCTTCGCGGGGCTGCCGCGCGTCCTCGAGAGTTATCGCGTCGCGATCGAGGAGAGGTACCGGTTTTATTCGTACGGCGACGCGATGCTTTTGAGGAGACAACGATGAGCGGGCCGAGCACGCCCGGATATGCCTTCCGCACCCTCGCCACGAGCGGCATGGCGCGCGCAGGCGTCCTGACGACGCCGCACGGCGACGTCCCCACGCCGACGTTCATGCCCGTCGGCACGCAGGGCAGCGTGAAGACGATGAGCCCGGACGAGGTCGCGGCCACGGGCGCGCGCATCGTCCTCGGCAACACCTACCACCTCTGGCTGCGGCCCGGCCCCGAGATCGTCGCCGAGCTCGGGGGCCTGCACGGCTTCACGAAGTGGCCGCACGCGATGCTCACGGACTCGGGCGGCTTTCAGGCCTTCTCGCTTGCCGACCGGCGGCAGACGAGCGAGGACGGGTTCGTCTTCCGCTCGCACCTCGACGGCGCGAAGAAGGTCCTCACGCCCGAGGTCGCGATGCAGGTGCAGGGCAAGATCGGCGCTGACATCGCGATGCAGCTCGACATCTGCCCGCCCGGCGACGCCTCGCGCGCCGACTTCGAGGCCGCGTGCGCGCGCACCACGCGCTGGGCGAAGCGCTGCCTCGCGGCCAAGCGCCCCGATCAAGCCGTCTTCGGCATCGTGCAGGGCGGCACCGATCCGGCGCTGCGCCGCGCGCACGCCGAGGACCTCGCGGCGATGCCCTTCGACGGCCTCGCGCTCGGCGGCTTCTCCGTCGGCGAGCCCATCGCCCGCATGCACGAGGTCCTCCTCGAAGTCGCGCACACGCTCGATCCCGAGCGACCGCGCTACCTCATGGGCGTCGGCACGCCTTACGATCTCGTACGAGCCATCGGCGCGGGCGTCGACATGTTCGACTGCGTCCTGCCGACCCGCAACGCGCGCAACGGCCAGGCCCTCACGCGCACGGGCAAGGTCGTCATCAAGCAGGCGCGCTACAAGACCGACTCCACGCCGCTCGATCCCACCTGCACCTGCCCGACCTGCGCCGCGGGCTACTCGCGCGCCTACCTCCGGCACCTCTTCATCGCGGGCGAGATCCTCGTGCTGAGGCTGATCACCGCGCACAACCTGCACCTCTACGGCACGCTCGTGCGCGAGGCGCGGGAGGCGATCCTGGCGGGCCGCTACGACGCGTTCGAGCGGGAGTGGCTCGCGGGGCTCGAAGCGGGCGCGGCCGAGGACGCGCCCACGCCCGCTACTTGATGTTCAGCTCCAGCATCGTCGGCTGACCGTTTCGGATCACCTCCACGCGGATCTGGTTTGCCGACATCAGCCGCGCGTAGGCCTCGAGCGCGCTCTGCGGGTTCGTCATCTCGAACCCGTTGATGCGCTGGAGCTGGTCGCCGTGCTTCAGCCCGATCGCGTCGAGCGCCGTGCCTTTGCGCACGCCCATGAGCTTCATGCCCGTCGTCTGATCGCCCTGCTTCGCCGGCACCACGCGCACCTTCTGCAGGTACTCCGCCTGGTTCGTCAGGATCTCGTCCACCACCGTGCGATCGATGTCGTACTGGTTCGGCCCCGTCTGCCGGATCCGCTCGGCGATGTGCGGCGGCAGCTGTCCTTTCGGCCGCTTCCCCTGCTGCGCGGGCGGCGCGCCTTGCGGCCCTCCGTTCATCGGCCCGTTCATCGGCGGCCCGTTCATCGGCGGCTGCTGCATGCCCTGCATCACCTTGCGCCGCAGGATGTCGTGCACCTCGATCTGGCAGAACCGCCCCTCGCGCGAGAGCCAGATCCGGTCGGGCCCGATCTGCGCCACCTGGAAGCCGCCGAGCTCGTCGCCCCGGCGGCGCAGCACGACGCCCTCCGGCCCCGCGACGGCCGCGAACGACCAGTCGGGATCCTCCTCCGACCACACGATCATCGTCACCATGCCCATCTCGCACGGCGGATCGTCGAGCGGATCCGTCGGCGGCGGGGGCTGCGACGGATCCGGGACGAGCGGGCCCGTGAACGAGTCGAACGGGTTCCGCTGGAGGATCACGTCTCCGCTCGGCCGGGCCGGCTCTTCTTCGTGGTGCTTGGCGACCTTCGGCCCGGGCCGCTTCGTCACCGGGGCATCGGCGATCATCGTCGCCCCCACGAGGTGGGAGAGCCCCTTTGCCTGGAAATAGGCCGATCCCAGGAGGAGCAGGCCTACGACGACCGCAAAGTACCGCTTGAGCAGCGCATCGAGTCGCACCCCTCGCATCCGAGCGAGCGCCGTACCAGCGCTCGTGGCCCCCCTCGGCCTGGAAACGCGGAAATCGTGGGCCTCTCCGCGGCACCCTCTTGCTCGTTCCCGAGGCGCCCGTGCGCATCTTGCCCGGAATTTCCCCCTCGGATACCGTGGAGGCCGAGGCGCGGGACGGCGTGGAAATTCCTACGAAAAAGCCGATCGGCAAGATCTTGGTCCAGCAACGCGCGCTCTCCGAAGAGCAGCTCGAACGGGCGCTCGAAGCGGGCAAGGGCTCGGCCGTCCCTCTCGCGTCGCGTTTGGCTGAAGCCGGCACGATCAGCGAGCTCGCCGCGTTGAAGGGGCTCAGCGAGCAGAACGGCGTGCCGGGCGTCGACCTCAAGCAGATCTGCTTGAAGCTCACGGACCTCGCGATCGTGCCGCGTTACGTGGCGATGCAGCACAAGCTGCTCCCCGTCGTCGTGAGGGACGACAAGCTCCACCTCGCGATGGCGGCGCCGACAAACCGCAAGGTCATCGACGAGATCGAGTTCACCACCGGCAAACGCGTCTTCCCGTACGTCGCGCTCGAAGGCCAGCTCGTGAAGGTCATTCCGGCCGCGTACGACGCGAGGGAGCGGGGCGAGTCGCACTACGTCGGCCCGAACTGCCCGCCGGAGGTCCGCCGCAAGGCGGGCGTCCCGCTGCCCACGCGATCGTCGGGTCCGAGCGACGCCCAAGCTCCGTTCGAGGGCAGCATCGTCGGGCCTGCGCCGACGGCGGTGGATGGCTCGCAGGCCGCGATCCCGCCGCCGAAGCGCGTCACGACGCGCAACCAGATCGGCGCGATCGTCGACGACGCCATGCAACGCGCGGCCGCGGGCGCCGACGTCTCTGACGCCGACTTCGGCAAGGCGCCTCGGGATCTCTCGGTCATCGCGGGCCCGGGCGCGCTCAGGCCGCCGCGCCAGCCGGGCAAACGCACGGTGCTCGTCGTCGACGACGAGATCGAGATCCGCAACATCCTGCGCATGGTCCTCGAGCAGCGCAGCTACCGCGTCCTCGAAGCCGATCGCGGTGAGGCGGCGCTTCGCATCCTCAAGGAGGACGTGCCGGACGCGATCGTCCTCGACGCGATGCTCCCGGGGGAGCTGCACGGGTTCGACATCGCGCGTCAGCTCAAGGGCTCCGAGCGATACGGGCACATCCCGATCGTGATCGTCTCGGCGGTGTACCGGGGCTGGCGTTTCGCGGAGGACCTCAAGGCGAGCTACAAGGTCGACGCGTACGTCGAAAAACCGTTCCGCGTGTCGGACGTGATCGAGGCGCTCGAGCGCGCGATCGAGGCGGGGCAGGGCAAGGCGACGCCTGCGGATCCGGAGCGCATCTCGGCGGAGGCGGAGAAGAAGCTCTCGGCGGGGATCGCGGCCTACCAGGCGGGCAAGTTCGACGAGGCGATCGAGTTTCTCCGCGAGGGGACGAAGATCGATCCGCTCGCGTATCGCCTGCACTTCCACCTTGGGCTCTTGCTCGGCAAGCGGGGCCAGATCTACGACGCGATCAGCGAGCTCGAGACGGCGCTGCGCATCAACGACCGGCATTTCCCGGCCTTGAAGAACCTCGCGGTCCTCTACCAGAAGGCGGGCTTCCGCAACAAAGCGGTCGAGATCTGGGAGCGCGCGCTGCGGGTCGCGCCGGACGAACCGACGCGCCAGTCCATCAAGGAGATCCTCGTCGGCCTGCTCTAGCCCTCGCGGCTTCGCAGCTCCTCGACCCAGGCGCGCGCTTCGGCTTCGTCGGCGAGCGACGCGATCGGGATGCGGCCGATCTCGAGCCGGAGCAGCCGCACGGCGCGCAGGATCATGTCGACGACCGCGCGATGGTAGAGGTTCGCGCCGAACATCACCGAGCCGCGCAGGACGCTCACGGGGAACGTCTTGAAGCTGTGCACCACCATCTGGGGCGCATACCGCGTGAGCTTCGACAGGTCGGCCATGTAGAACACGCCGTGCCCGAGCTGCTTCGAGATCTTCTCGAGATACGCCGCCCCCTCGCGCAGGTCCTCGACCGTGACGACGCCGGTGGGCTGGCAGAGGACGATGTCCGGGGGCTCGAACCGGATGGGATGCGGGCCGATGTGCTCCCAACCATCGCGAGGGATATCCATCGTGAATTTCTAGCCTTTTCGTCGCTGCTCGTCGATCCAGGCGCGCGCTTCGGCTTCGCTGGGGAACGTCTCGATCGGGAGGCGGCTGAGCGGGTGCGCGAGCAGCCGGATGCCTCGCAGGACCGCGCTGTTCTGCACGCGCTGGTGGAAGCTCTCGCCGAAGATGGCCGTGCCCCGCAGGGACTCCGCCGGGGTCGCCTGAAAGAGCTGGAGCGACGAGGCGATCGAGTACCCCGTGATCCGCGAGGAATCCCCCAGATAGAACGTGCCGCGCCCGAGCCGCTTGGCGATCGTCGTGTTGAAGTCCAGCACGCCGCGCACGTCGGCGGCCGAGAGCCGTCCGATGGGCCGGCAAAAGACGATGTCCGGGGCCTCGAACCGGATCGGATGGGGACCGATGTGCTCCCAGCCATTGCTCTGCGGGGTCATCGTGAATTTCTAGCCTTTGCGCCGCAACTCGTCGATCCGGGCGCGGGCCCTGGCTTCGTCGCGACTTGCGAGACTACGCAGCGCCCGGAAGTTTCGTCCCGCGACCGAGTCGAGTAAACTCCGAAACTCCCGCGTCCGGCGTCGCGATGATCCCCACCTGCCTCAAGTGCAAATTCCCCCTCGGCACCGGCGCGACCGGCCGGGTGACGTGCGCGTCCTGCGGGCACGTGAACGACGTGCGCCCGGCCGCGGGCCTCCCGCCGCGCCCCGCCGCGGGCCTCCCGCCCCGGCCCACCGGGATCGGCGCCTCGGCTGTCGGTCCCTCCGCGCCGAAGCCCGCTGTCGCGCCGCGCCCGATCGCGCCGCCGCGCGTGGGAATCGCGTCCGCGGCGACCGCGAAGGCGCCTTTGCCGGTGGGGAACGCCTTCGCGGCGCCCGCAGAGCCGATTTTTCAGAAGGAAACGGTTCCCGGCGCGCCCGAACCCGTTTTGCCGACAGAAAACGCGTTCGCGGCGGCCGACGAGGCGCCCGTGCAGGTAGAAAACGCCTTCGCGGCGCCCGCGGACGCGTTTCCCACGGCGGAATCTGCTCTCGCCGCGCCCGAAGACGTTCTCCACCAGAAAATCGGGTCCGCGGCGCCCGCGAAGACGTTTCCCACGGGAAATGACGCTCCCGCGGCCGCGCCCGCCGCTGCTTCCGCGCCCGCCCCCGACGCGCTCGACGTCCTCGAAGACCCCTTCGCCCTGCGCGACCCCTTCGCGCCCACGCCGCAGGCCTCACCTGGCCCGGCGACGACGAGCGACGCGGCCGCGACCCTCGTCCGCCCGGCCCCCGCGCCCGTCCCGGAGCCCGCCCCGGCCCCGCGCGCCCCGGCCACCTCGCTCGGCACCGTCGCCCCCGACATCGACGACATCGACGAGGATGCCCTCCTCGGTCGTCGCAAAAAAGGCTCCCTCCACCCCGCCGCCCTCGCGCTCATCGCCGCGGGCGCGGTCTTCGGGGGGGTCGCGGCCTTCCTCTTGCTGCGCCCGGCCCCGCCCGCGCCGCAGATCGTCTACGTCACCGCCTCTGCCAGCGCCGCGGCTGCGCCTCCACCCTCGGCCGGGCCCACGACCGAGGCCTCCGTCGCCGCCGACGGCCCCGCCGAGGCCCCCAAGGCCGGCGCCTCGAACCGGCCCCTCGGCGGCCCCTGGCCGAGCACCGCCAAGACGGGGACGCCGGCCGCCTCCATCGACATGTCGGGCTTCCAGGGCCCGGGCGTCGCCGGTCCGACGGCCGGCCCTTCGACAGGCGCCCAGACCGCCGGCGCGGGACAGCTCTCCGCGGGCGAGATCAGCGCCGTCGTCGAGGCGAACCGGCCTCTCGTGAAGCGGCGCTGCTGGCAGCCTGCGCTCGACGCGACGAAGGGCATGGGCGGCTCGTCGGCGCGCGTCTCGGCGTCGATCGTGATCGCGCCGTCGGGGGCCGTGCAAACGGTGAGCGCGGGCGGGGCGGAGAAGGACTATCCGGGCTTGTCGAGCTGCATCGCGAGCCGCATCAAGGGGTGGAAATTCCCGGCGTCCGGGGGCTCGACCCCGGTGAACATCCCGTTCGTTTTTGCCGCGCAGTAGCGCCAGGCACCTGGTAACGCTCGGGGGCTACGCTCGGAAACACCGAGCTACGCCCCCGAACCCCCGAAACCCC
Source organism: Polyangium sp. 6x1 (assembly GCF_029946515.1). Classification (GTDB taxonomy): domain Bacteria; phylum Myxococcota_A; class Polyangia; order Polyangiales; family Polyangiaceae; genus Polyangium. The sequence goes on along the minus strand of NZ_JARZHH010000007.1, from coordinate 122,079 downwards.
TTTGATTTCCTGAGGAGAGGACGGTATCGAATCGCCATGACCGAACGAAAGATCCGCATCCTCGTCGCCAAGCCCGGCCTCGATGGGCACGACCGCGGCGCCAAGGTCGTCGCGCGCGCGCTGCGAGACGCGGGGTTCGAGGTCATCTACACGGGCCTGCACCAGACGCCCGACATGATCGCCAGCGCGGCCGTCCAGGAGGACGTGGACGCGGTGGGCCTGTCGATCATGTCCGGCGCCCACAACACCCTGTTCCCCGCGGTGATCCAGGCGCTCCGGGCGCGCGGCGCGGACGACATCGTGGTGTTCGGGGGCGGGATCATCCCGGATGACGACATCACGCGGCTCAAGGAGGCGGGCGTGAAGGGGGTGTTCACCCCTGGGACCCCGCTGAAGAGCATCATCGACTGGGTGCACGACAACGTGGCGGCCTGACGCGGGCTGACGCGGCCTGACGGGCCCCCGGTCCCCCACTCCTTACCCGCTCCCCCACTCCTCCCCACCAGACCTCACCCACCCCGCCCCTCCCTCTCCGCTCTGCGAAGAGGGAGGGAGAAGAGGGCCTCTTCCTCCTCCGGGAGTGAGGTCCGGCGGTCGACCGTGCCAAACGGCGCCGCTTTTTTGGCCATTTCCATCTTTATCGGTCTACCTGCGCACTCGTGCAGAGGTGCATCGGTTCCGGATCGCCCAACCACCACCCCGTGGTCGATCCAGAGCCCGCCACCTCTTCCCACCACAGCCTGGATCGCGCCTCCGGCAGCCCCGTTCGTCCCGTCGGGGTTGGTCTGGAAAGGTGGGAGAGGGGAGGATTCCCACCTTCCTTGGGATCCGCCAAACTCCACAAAAAATGCAAACTGTTGACACCCAAGGGCCCTCTCCGTAGCGTGGCGGTGCCCCGTGGGGAAAAGTGGCAAAGATGCCCATGACCTGCCGGGTCCCTCCGGCGCGGGGAAAGCGCCTGGCTGGCAGGCACGAGCGGAGCCGACTCGGTGGCAACCATGTTTCGCGGTCATTTCGAGCACGCGATCGACGCGAAAGGGCGGACCAGCCTGCCCGCGCGCTTTCGCGACGTGCTCGATGCGGCCGCGGACGGGGGTTTGGGGCGCAGGGCGCCGTCAGGCGACCCGGAGCCCCAAGCGTCGAACATCTGTCTGATCCTGACGCCCGCTCTCTTCGACCCCTGCCTGCACTGCTACCCCCTGCGCGCCTGGGAGGAGCTCGAAGCCAAGATCGCGGCGCTCCCCCAGTTCGAGCCGAACGTCGTCGCCTTCCGCCGGAAGTACCTGTCGGCCGCCGTCGAGTGCGAGCTCGACAAACAAGGCCGGATCCTCGTGCCGCCCTCGCTTCGCGAGCACGCCGATCTGCACAAGGAAGTCCTGTGGGCCGGGATGGGCGCGACGGCCGAGCTCTGGTCGAAGGAGCGGTGGAAGGCCGCCCAGACGATGAGCGAAGCCGAGCTCGCGAGCTTCAAGGCCGCGATCGCGGAGCAGTTCCGCCTATGAACGTGGTGAACGTCGTGCCCATGCGAGACAAGGCTCCCCCGCCCCCCGAACCGCAAAAGGCGCCCCACGTGACGGTCCTCCGCCGCGAGGTGGTGCAAGCGCTCGCGCCCCAAGCCGGCGGCGTCTACGTGGACGCGACCCTCGGCGCAGGCGGTCACGCCGAGGCGATCCTCGAAGAAGCCCCGGGCTGCCGGCTGATCGGGCTCGATCGCGACGAGACGGCCCTCGCGCTCGCGAAGGCGCGCCTCGCGCCGTTCGGCGATCGGGTGACGCTCGTGCATGGGCGGTTCTCGGACGTCGAGGAGCACCTCGCGAAGCTCGGCGTGGGGCCGGTGGACGGGCTCGTCGCCGACGTGGGCGTGTCGTCGATGCAGATCGATGACGCGACGCGTGGCATGAGCTTCCGCGCCGAAGGGCCGCTCGACATGCGGATGGATCCGTCGACGGGCGAGACGGCGCTCGAGCTGATCGAGCGGCTCGACGACGACGAGCTGGCGAACGTGATCTACCACTACGGCGAGGAGCGAAGGTCCCGCCGGGTGGCGCGCTGCATCAAGCAAGCGCTCGCGAACGGGGAGCTCAAGACGACGCTCGATCTGCGTCGGGCCGTGGTGCGTGCCGTGGGTCCGTCGCGCGTGGGCGGGGTCGATCCGGCGACGCGGACGTTCCAGGCCTTGCGCGTCGCGGTGAACGGCGAGCTCGACGAGCTCGAATCGCTGATCCGCGCGGCCACGCGTGTCTTGAAGGTCGGCGGCATCGTGGCGGTGATCTCGTTCCACTCGCTGGAGGATCGGATCGTCAAGCACGCGCTGCGCGAGGCGGCCGTGTGGGAGCAGCTCTGGAAGAAGCCGCTCGTCGCGTCGGACGAGGAGGTCGCGGAGAACCCGCGCGCGAGGAGCGCGAAGCTCCGGGCGGCGCGGCGCGTCGCGCTGGCGGGGGACGAGGTGTTCGCATGAACGAGCGCATGAAGCAGCGGCCGTTCCTCGCGCTCTGGTCGCTCGCGGTCGTCGCGAGCGTGGCGGCGTTCGTCGTGCACCTCGGCCTTCGCGGGAGGATCGTGGACCTCGGCTACAAGCTCGGACGCGCGCGCGCCGAGCAAGGGCGCCTGCGCGAGGTGAAGCGCGTGCTCTCGCTCGAAGCGGCGAGCTACGAGACCCCGCAGCGCGTCGAGATGGTCGCGCGGACGCTGCTCGGGATGACGCCGCCGCCGCCCGAGCGCGTGGTCCCGGTGCGCTGGGTCGTGAAGATCCAGGACGAGCAGGAGGCTCCTGCGGCCGATCCGGCGGCGCCCGCCGCGGATTCCGCCGCATCGGCGGCGCCCGCGCCCGGAGGTTCTCCTTGAAAAACCTCGATCCCAAGCGCGCGCGCTGGATCCGCATCCGCATGGGGATCCTCTGCGGGATGATGGGCCTCGGGCTCGGCGTGATCGTGTCGGGCGCGCACCGCATCCAGGTCGAGGACGGGTCGGACTGGTACGACCTCGCCGAGCGGCAAAGGCAGCGGCGCCTGCACGTGACGCCGAAGCGCGGCACGATCTACGACCGCAACGGCGCGCCGCTCGCGGAGAGCGTCGAGGTGCCGAGCGTCTCGCTCGACGCGGTCGAGCTCCTGCGCGGCATCGAGGATCGCTACCTGCCGATGCGGATCCAGCAGTACGGCGAGCGCATCGCGCAGGCCTTGAACCTCCCGCAGGAGGAGGTCGTCGAGAAGATCAGCCGTCGCCGCCGCTTCGTGTGGCTGAAGCGCCGCGTCTCGGAGGCCGAGGTCGCGGCCGTGCGCGGGCTCGGCGAGAAGAACCAGCGTTACCCGCTGCGCGGGCTCCAGATCGAGGGCGAGGGCCACCGGTTTTACCCGAACCGCGAGCTCGGCGGCCCGCTCATCGGGTTCGTCTCGCCGGACGGCGAGGGGCGCGAGGGCCTCGAGCTCGCGCTCGATCACGAGCTGCGAGGCAAGAGCTCCGAGGTGCGCGGCCTGCGTGATCGCTCGGGCCGCCTGATCTTCTCCGAGGGGATCGAGGACGAGGCCGCGCTCGCGGGCCACAACGTCTTCCTCACGATCGACAAGGGGATCCAGTTCACGGCCGAGCGCGAGCTCGAGGCCGCGATGAAGACGTACGAGGCCACGGGCGGCGCGGTCGTCGTGGCGGATCCGTCGAGCGGCGAGATCCTCGCGATGGCGAGCGCGCCTGGCTACAACCCGAACGACTACTCGGCCGCCGACCCCGACGCCCGCAGGAACCGTTGCGTCGTCGATCGCTTCGAGCCCGGCTCGACGATGAAGGTCTTCTCGATCGGCACGGCGCTCGCCGCGCGCAGCGTGAACCCCACCGCCTCGATCTACTGCGAGGAGGGGAACATGGCGATCGACAACGTCGTCATCCACGACACGCACCCCGCGAAGTATCTGACGGTCACGCAGATCCTCAGTTTGAGCTCCAACATCGGGACCGCCAAGATCGCGCTCGGTCTCGGCGAGCAGCGGCTCTACGAGGGCGTCCGTCGGTTCGGCTTCGGCGACACGACGGGCATCCCGTTCCCCGGCGAGAGCATGGGCGTCTTGCGCCCGCGCGGGAGGCCCTGGGTCTCGGTCGAGACGGCGGCGGCCTCGTTCGGTCAGGGCATCAGCGTGACGACGCTGCAGCTCACGATGGCGATGGCCGCGATCGCGAACGGCGGCAAGCTGCTCGAGCCCGTGCTGATCAAGCGCGTGACGGACGGCGGGGGCACGATGCTCACGGAGACGCAGCCGCGCGTGCGGCGCGAGGCCGTGTCGGCGTCGGTCGCGAAGCTCATGTCGGAGATGCTCGTCGCCGTCACCGAGGGCGAAGGCACGGGCGTCGAGGCTGCGATTCCAGGCTTTCGCGTCGCCGGGAAGACCGGGACCGCGCAGAAGATCGACCCGGCGACGGGGAGATATACGGACACGCACTACGTCGCCTCGTTCGTCGGGTTTGTCCCGGCGGAGAAGCCGCGGCTCGTCATCGCGGTCGTGCTCGACGAGCCGCTCGGCGGCACCTACGGCGGCGGCTCGGTCGCCGCGCCGGTGTTCCGTCGCATCGGCGAGATGGCGCTGCGTTACCTCGGTGTCACACCTCGCGGCAGTGTGCCCATGAAGCTCAGCGAGGTTTCGGATCGAGCGAAGGTCGGGGATCCGGCGACGAGTACGTACCAGGTCCTCACGGAGGCGCGCGCTGCCGTGGCTCCGATCACGGCGGGCGTCGTGACGCCGTCGGCGCCGATGAAGAGCGGCGAGACGCGCGTCCCGGATCTGACCGGACAACCCGTGCGCGAGGCGATCCGCGCGGCGACGGCGGCGGGCCTCATGCCCACGGCGTTCGGCACGGGACGCCTCGCGCGGGTCGAGCCGCCGGCGGGGACGGTGCTGCCCAAAGGTGCGGCGGTGAAGCTTTTCTTCGAGCCCTCGTCATGACGAACGAACGGACGAACGAAGAGCTCCTCCGCCCGCGGGAGACGAGCGAAGGCGCGCCGCCGTCGTGCAAGCACGCGAAGCTCGGCCGGAGGCTCGGCGATCTCGTGAACGAGATCCCGGGCGCGAAGCTCGCCTCGGGGGATCCGACCGTCTTCGTCACGGGTGTGCACCACGACTCGCGGCGCGTCTCCCCGGGCGACCTCTTCGTCGCGCGGCCGGGGGCGCGCACGAGCGGCGAGCGCTTCGTGGCGGATGCGATCGGGCAAGGCGCGAGCGCGGTGCTCACGGCAGAGGGCGCGAGCGTCGAGACGAACGGCCTGTCGCGGATCGAGGTCGCGGACGTGCCGAGCGCGCTCGCGTACGCGTCGGCGGCCGTCTACGGGCATCCGACGTTCGCGCTCGACGTCGTCGGCGTCACCGGGACGAACGGCAAGACGACGACGACGCACCTCGTGCAGGCGTGCCTCGCAGCGGCGGGGCAGCGGCCGGGGATCGTGGGCACGCTCGGGTATCGGTTTGGCGATCTCGACCTGCCCTCGACGCACACGAGCCCCGAGGCCGACGAGCTCGCGCGGATCGCCGCGGCGATGCACCTGCGCGGCGCGACGCACCTCGTGATGGAAGTGTCGAGCATCGCGCTCGCGGCGCGCCGCGTCGAAGCCGTGCGCTTCCGCGTCGCGGCGTTCCTCAACCTCACGCAGGATCACCTCGACTACCACGGCACGATGGAGGCGTACGCCGAGGCGAAGGCGCGCCTCTTCGTCGACCTCGGCCCTGGGTCGGCGGCGATCAACGTCGACGATCCGTTTGGCCCCGCGCTCGTCCAGAGGCTCGCGCCGCGTGGCCTCGGAGGTCCGTCATCCGCGACGATCGCGCGGTTCTCGACGCGGATCGGCGTCTCGACCGACGAGGCCGACATCGCGCCCGTGTCGGTCGAGCACACGGCGTCCGGCATCTCGCTCGTGGCGCGGACGCCCGCGGGGCAGCTCTCGATCCGCTCGCCGCTCGTGGGCGCGCACAACGTGCAGAACCTGCTCGCGACTGTGGCCATCTGCTGGCTCCTGGAGATCGATCTCCACGCGGCGGCGCGCGCTCTCTCGGGGTCGATCCGGGTGCCGGGGCGGCTCGAGCGTTGTGATGATCCGGCGCGGGACGACGTCATCGTGCTCGTCGACTACGCGCACACGCCGGACGCGCTCGAGCGGGTCTTGCAGAGCGTGCGCGCGTTCGGGCAAGGCCGCGTGCACTGCGTCTTCGGCTGCGGCGGCGATCGCGATCCGAAGAAGCGCCCGCTCATGGGCGAAGCCGTGGCGCGCGGCGCGGACGTCGCGTTCGTCACGAACGACAATCCGCGCAGCGAGGATCCGCGCGCCATCGCGGAGGCGATCCTGCCGGGTCTCGCGGGCGGCCGGGCGACGGTGCACGTCGAGCTCGATCGCGCGAAGGCCATCGAGCGCGCGGTGCTCGACGCGGCGCCGGGCGACGTCGTGCTCGTCGCGGGCAAGGGCCACGAGCCGTACCAGATCATCGGCGCGGTCACGCTGCCGTTCGACGATCGCGTCGAGGCCGAGCGCGCGCTCCGCCTGCGCAGGGGAGGGGCCTGAGATGGGCACGCCGATCCCCACGAATCACGCCCGTTTCCAGGCCATCGATCTGATCCAGATCGCCCAAGCCGAGGTCCTCTACGGCCGCAGCCTCTTCATGCTCGGCGCGGTGGAAGGCGTCTCGACCGACACGCGTACGATCACGCCCGGCGGGCTCTTCGTGGCCCTCAAGGGCGAGAGCTTCGATGGGCACGACTACCTCGCGCAGGCCGAGGAAAAAGGCGCACGCGCGGCGCTCGTGGAGCGGCCCGTCGACGACGTCCCGGGGCTCACGATGATGCGGGTTCGCTCGACGGTCGACGCGCTCGGCGCGCTCGCGCGGGCCCACGTCGACACGTGGCGCGCGCGCGGGAAGGGCGACCGCAAGATCGTCGCGATCACGGGTTCGGCGGGCAAAACCACGACGCGCTCGGCGACGGCCGCGCTCCTCGAACGCCTCTTCCCGGAGGCCGTGCACGCGACGCGGGGCAACTTGAACAACCAGGTCGGCGTGCCGATGGTGCTCTTCGGGCTCGACCGGCAGCACAAGTACGCGGTCGTCGAGATGGGCATGAACAAGCCCGGCGAGATCGCGTCCCTCGCGGCGATGGCCCAGCCGGACGTCGCCATCGTGACGCTCGTCGCGGCGGCGCACGTCGAGGGGTGCGGCTCGATCGAGGGCGTCGCACACGAGAAAGGTGCGCTCTTTCGCGCGCTCTCGGAGGGCGGCGTCGCGGTCGGCAACGGCGATGACGCGCGCGTCGTGGCGGAGATGGCAGGTTCGCCCGCGGCGCGCCGCGTCCGTTACGGCACGGGGGACGGGGCCGAGTTGCGGATCGTCGAGCGTCGCCCGGACGGTTTTTCCTCGTCGCGCGTCACCCTCGCGCGCCCGGACGGCTCGTCGTTCTGGTTCCGCACCCCGCTCATCGGCGAAGCCGGCGCGTACGCGTGCGCCGCGGCCGTGGCGGCTGCGGAGGCCCTCACGGGGGAGCACGTGACGTCGGCGATCGCCGAGGAAGCGTTCTCCCTCGCGGACGTGGGCGGCGGCGGTGGTCGCCTCGTCCCGCGCCTCCTCGCTCGCGACGTCATCGTGATCGACGACAGCTACAACGCGAACCCCGCTTCGTCCTCCGCGTCGATCCGCACGGCGGCCGAGCTCGCGCGTGACGCGGGCCGCAGGCTCGTGCTCGTGCTCGGCGCGATGTACGAGCTCGGCCACGAGTCGCCGCGCGGGCACGACGACGTCGGCCGCGTCGCGGCGGCGAGCGGCGCGGCGCTCGTGATCGCCGTCAACGGCGACGCGCGTCGGATCGCCGATCGTGCGTCGGAAGCTGGCATTCCTGCGCAGTTCTTCGAGACGAGCGTGGACGCGGCCCCGGCCGTCGCGCGCGCCGTTCAGCCTGGGGATCTGGTCCTCGTGAAGGGTTCGCGCGGCGTCGGAACCGAGCGAATCGTGCGTGCCCTCGCGGAGGTGGCCTCGTGATCTACGAGCTCTTCTACCCGCTCAAGTTCCACTACAGCTCCCTCTCCTGGCTCAACGTCCTCCGGTACATCCCGTTCCGGACCATCATGGCGACGATCACCGCCATGCTGCTGAGCTTCGTGCTCGCGCCGTGGTTCATCCGCGAGCTGCGGCGCAAGCAGATCGGGCAGGTCGTTCGCAGCGAGGGCCCCGAGACGCACAAGGTCAAGGCGGGCACGCCGACCATGGGCGGGGCGCTGATCCTGCTCTCGCTCCTCTTGCCGACGGCGCTCTGGGCCGACCTGCGCAACCCCTTCGTCCTCGCGACGACCGCGGTCACGGCGGGTTACGGCGTCATCGGTTACCTGGACGACTACCTCAAGATCAAGCGCAAGAACACGGGCGGGCTCCCGGGCCGTTACAAGCTGATCGGCCAGGTGCTCATCGGCGGGTCGGCGCTCACCTACACGTTTCTTTTCACCTCCAAGCTTCCGGCCGACTGGATCGAGATCAAGACGAAGCTCGCGCTGCCCTTCGCGGCGTTCTCCAAGCACTCGATCGACCTGCCGATCTGGTTCTACATCCCCTTTGCGCTCTTCGTCGTCGTCGCCTGGTCGAACGCCGTCAACCTCACGGACGGCCTCGACGGCCTCGCGATCGGCCCCGTGATGATCAACGCCGGCACGTACCTCATCTGGGCGTACGTCGCGGGCGCGACGATCGCGAACTTCTCGCTCGCGAACTACCTCGACATCCCGAAGATCGCCTCCGCCGGCGAGCTCGCCGTCTACTGCGGCTCGGTCATCGGCGCGGGCATCGGGTTCCTTTGGTACAACACCTACCCAGCCCAGGTCTTCATGGGTGACGTGGGATCGCTGGCCCTCGGCGGGGGCCTCGGCATGCTGGCGATCTTCACGAAAAACGAGCTCTTGAGCGTCCTGCTCGGCGGCGTCTTTTTCGTCGAGACGATCAGCGTCATCGCGCAGGTGACCTCGTTCAAGCTCACGGGCAAGCGCGTCTTCCTGATGGCGCCGATCCACCACCACTACGAGAAGAAGGGGTGGGCGGAGCCGAAGATCATCGTCCGCTTCTGGATCATCTCCATCCTCCTGGCGCTGGTCTCGCTGGCGTCCATGAAGCTCCGGTGAGGCCGATGGAACTCGCGGGTCGCAACGTCCTCGTGATCGGGCTCGGCCGCAGCGGCGTGGCCGCGGTGCGGCTCTGCCTCGACAAGGGCGCGCGGGTCACGGCGACCGACGCGGCCCCGCGCGAGCGTTTGTCCAAGGAGGCGCTCGCCCTCGAAGCCGCGGGCGCGACGCTCGCCGCGGGTGGGCACCCGGCCTCGATCTTCGACGGGATCGACCTCGTCGTGATCTCGCCCGGCGTGCCCTCGTTCCCCGCGCTCGAAGCGTTCGAGAAGGCGGGCGGCGAGGTGATCGGCGAGCTCGAGCTCGCGGCGCGGTTCTTCGTGGGCACGCCCATCGCGCTGATCGGCGGGACGAACGGCAAGAGCACGACGACCGCGCTCGTGCACGCGATGCTCGAAGCGGCGGGGAAGAAGGCGTTCATCGGCGGCAACTTCGGCACGCCGCTCGCCGAGGTCGTGGGGCAATCGTTCGACGCGATCGTCCTGGAGATCTCGAGCTTCCAGGCCGAGCGCGTGCCGACGCTGCACGCGCGCGCCCATGCGCTCCTGAACATCACCGACGATCACCTCGATCGGTACCCGAGCTTCGAGGCCTACGCCGACGCCAAGGGAAATCCCTTCGTCACGATGGGCCCCGAGGACACGGCCGTGATTCCGCACGGCGATGCGCTCTGCGCGAAGCAGGCCGCGCGCGGCGGCGCGCGCGTCGTCACGTTCAGCGCGACCGACGAGGCCGCCACGGTCCGCCCCGTGGGCGGCAACATCGTGCATCGTGACGCGTGGCACGCCTTCCCGCTCGATGCGCTGCAGATCGCGGGCAAACACAACATCGAGAACGCCTGCGCGGCGCTCGGCGTCGTGGCTGCCTTCGGCGTCCCTTTCGACGACGGTCCCGATTCCTGGCTCGCGCGCGCCGTCCGCGACTTCCGCGGCCTCGGCCATCGGACCGTGCTCGTCGGCGAGATCGATGGCGTCCGTTACTACGACGACTCGAAGGGCACGAACGTCGGGGCCTCGGTCGCCGCGCTGCGAGGCCTCGCCGAGGACAAGGCCGTCCTCATCGCGGGCGGCAAGGACAAGCTCGGCGCGTACGAGCCGCTCGTCGACGCGCTCCGCCAGAAGGGCCGCGCCCTCGTGCTCATCGGCGAGGCGGCCGATCGCATCGAGGCTGCCGCCCGGGGCGCGATCGCGATCGCGCGTGCCTCATCGATGGTCGAGGCGGTCCACCTCGCGCGCCGGTTCGCCAAGCCCGGCGACGCCGTCCTGCTCAGCCCCGCCTGTTCGAGCTTCGACATGTTCCGCGATTACAAGGATCGCGGCGACCAATTTGCCCAGGCGGTCCAGTCCATGCTGGAGGTACGCTCGTGAGCAGCAGCGTCGTCCTCCCGGGCAACCATGCGATCGGCGAGCGCCGCCATTCGAGCGCGCCGCCGCCGAAGAACCGGCTCCTTCCGCCGAGCGATCCGCCGCCTGCGCCGCCGAAGAACGAGGCCCGCGCGCCGCGCAAGGAGAGCAACGGCGCCGGCAACGGCGTCACCGCGCTCCTGCGGTCGAGCAAGGCCGGCCCCGTGGACTCGGTGCTCGCGGCCGTGGTCATCGCGCTCGTCGGCTTCGGCGTCGTCATGGTCTACAGCGCGAGCGCGATCGAAGCGACCGTGAAGTACCACGACGCGCAGTTCTTCCTGAAGCGCCAGGGCGTCTACGCGCTCGTCGCGCTCTTCACGATGTGGCTCGTGAGCCGCTTCGACTACCGCAAGCTCAAGCCCTTCACGTACCCGATCCTCGTCGGGGTCACGCTCATGCTGGGCCTGACGATCCTCGGCCTCGGCCACAGGGCGGGCAACGCCTACCGCTGGATCGCGATCGGCCCCGTGCACATCCAGCCGGCGGAGACGGCGAAGCTCGGCATCGTGCTCTGGCTGGCGTACTCGCTCTCGAAGAAGGCCGAGAAGATCAAGAGCTTCTCGGTCGGCTTCTTGCCGCACCTCATCGTCGTCGGCGCGCTCATCATGCTGCTCTTGAAGCAGCCCGACTTCGGCAGCGCCGTCGTGCTCTTGTTCCTCACGTTCACGCTGCTCTTCGTGGCAGGCGCGCGCCTCCCGTACATCGCGGCGTTCACGGCGCTGCTCGGCATGGGCGCCGCGGCGCTCGTGGCGTTCAGCGACTACCGCTACCGGCGTTACCTGGCGTTCATCGACATGGACAACCACCGCCAGGACCTCGCCTATCAGCCCTTCCAGTCCGTCATGAGCTTCGGCTCGGGCGGCTGGACCGGGCTCGGCCTCGGCAAGGGCCTGCAGGTGCTCTACCTGCCCGAGGCGCACACGGACTTCATCAGCGCGATCATCGGCGAGGAGCTCGGCTTCCTCGGGATCCTCGGGCTCGTCACGGCGTACCTCGTCATCGTCTCGCGCGGCGTGAAGATCGCGCTCGAAGCGCACGACGACTACGGCAGCTTCCTCGCGTTCGGCATCGCCACGCTCTTCGGCGTGCAGGCGCTCGTGAACCTCGCCGTCGCCATGGCCATCCTGCCGACGAAGGGCCTCACGCTGCCGTTCATGAGCTACGGCGGCTCGTCGCTGCTCGTGAACGCGGCCGGCGCGGGCATCCTGCTCAGCGTCAGCCGTCCGCGGACGAACGAGGTTCCGCAAGACAAACCCGCGCCCGTGCGCACGAGCGAAGGCGCGCCGAGCGCGTCGGTCCTCATCGCGACGGAGGCCCAGGAAGGCGCCGCGGCCGCGGAGGGAGCGAGCGCGTGACGACCCTTCTTCTCGCAGGCGGCGGCACGGGCGGCCACGTCTTCCCGATGCTCGCGGTGGGCGAAGCGGTCCGCGCCGCCGATCCTTCCGCGCGCGTCGTCTACGTCGGCACCGCCCGCGGCCTCGAAGCGCGCGTCGTGCCCGAGCAAGGCGGCGAGCTCGAGCTGCTCGACATCTTGCCCCTGCGCGGCGGTGGTTTGTCCGGGTTCCTGAAGGGCGCGCAGCACGCCGCGGCCTCGATCCCCGCGGCGCGGGATCTCGTCCGCCGCCTCGGGCCTTCGGCCGTCCTCTCCGTCGGCGGGTACGCGGGCGGGCCGGTCTGCTTCGCAGCGCGCACGCTCGGCGTCGCCGTCACGGTGCTCGAGCCGAACAGCGTGATGGGCCTGTCGAACCGCCTGCTCGCGCCGTTCGCCGTCCGCGCCTACACCACGTTCCCCGAGGTCGATCGCTTCTTCCGCCCGAGCATCGTGCGCCGCCTCGGCGTGCCCCTCCGCAAGGCCTTCGCCCCCGCGCCGTACGAGGTCCAGAAGGACAAACTCTCGATCCTCGTCCTCGGCGGCAGCCAGGGCGCGAAGGCGCTGAACGAGACCGTGCCGCGCGCGATTTCCCAGGTCGGGAGCCGGATCCCGGGCCTGCGCGTCGTCCACCAGACGGGCCGCGAGCGCGAGGCCGAGGCGCGCGCGCTCTACGATTCGCTCGGTTTGTCCGGGACCGCCGAGGTCGTCCCGTTCATCGACGACATGGCCCGCGCGCTCGCCTCGGCCGACCTCGTCATCGCGCGCGCCGGCGCCTCCACGCTCGCCGAGCTCTGCGCGGTCGGTCGCCCCGCGATCCTCGTCCCGTATCCCTTCGCGGCCGACGATCATCAGCTCAAGAACGCGCGTTCGCTGGAGAAGCGCGGCGCGGCCGTGGCGCTGCCGCAGGCCGAGGCCACGGCCGATCGGGTCGCGGACGAGATCCAGAGGCTCGCGGGTTCGCCCGAGCGACGCGCTTCCATGGCGCGCGCCGCGGCCGAGATCGGAGCGCCCGACGCGGCGAAGGCCGTGGCGGCGGATCTGCTCGAGCTCGCGCGTGTGCGGGAATCGAAACACCGGGAGAAGTCCCGGGGAAGGACGGCATGATGTTCCGCGGGCGCGTCCGGCACATCCACTTCGTGGGCATTGGCGGCGTCGGCATGAGCGGCCTCGCGGAGATCCTCCGCTCGCTCGAGTTCGACGTCTCCGGCTCCGACGTGAAGAGCGGCTCCACGACGCAGCGTCTCGCCTCGCTCGGCGTGCGCATCGACATCGGCCACCGCGCCGAGAACGTGCGCGGCGTCGACGTCGTCGTGTATTCGAGCGCGATCCGCGCGGACAACCCCGAGCTCGTCGAGGCCCGCGCGCTCGGCATCCCCGTCATCGGCCGCGCCGAGATGCTCGCCGAGCTGATGCGCGTGAAGTACGGCGTCGCCATCGCGGGCTCGCACGGAAAAACCACGACGACCTCGCTCGTCGCCACGGTCCTCCGGCACGCAGGCCTCGATCCGACGGTCGTCGTCGGTGGCAAGATGGCCGCGCTCGGCTCGAACGCGCGGCTCGGCGCCGGCGATCTGCTCGTCGCCGAGGCCGACGAGAGCGACGGCTCGTTCTTGCGCCTGACGCCGACGATCGCCGTGGTCACGAACATCGACCCCGAGCACCTCGATCACTACGGCACCCACGAGAAGATCAAGGACGCGTTCATCGAGTTCGCCGCGCGCGTGCCCTTCTACGGCCTCGCCGTGCTCTGCCTCGATCACCCCCACGTGCAGGACATCCTGCCGCGCATCCCGCGCCGCCACGTCACCTACGGCGTGTCGCCGCACGCGGACTACTGCGCGCGCGGCATCCAGTTCCGCGGCCTCGAGACGAGCTTCAACGCGTATCGCCGCGGTCAGCCCCTCGGCGGCTTCACCGTGAAGATGCCCGGCGCGCACAACGTGCTGAACTGCCTCGCGACGATCGCCGTCGCCGACGAGCTCGAAGTCCCGCTCGACGTCACGAAGCAAGCCCTCGCCACGTTCGGCGGCGTCGCGCGTCGCTTCACGGTCGTCGGCGTGCATCAAGGCGTCACGCTCGTCGACGACTACGGCCATCACCCGGCCGAGATCCGCGCGACGATCGAGGCCGCGCGCCGCGCCTACCCCGACGACGCGCACCGCATCGTCGTCGCCTTCCAGCCGCACCGCTACACGCGCACGAAGGATCTCTTCGAAGACTTTACCCGCGCGTTCAACCTCGCGGACGTCCTCTTCGTCACGGACATCTACCCCGCGGGCGAGGCGCCGCTGCCCGGCGTGAACGCCGAGCGGCTCGTCCAGTCGATCCGCGAGCACGGCCATCACGACGCCACGTACGTGCCGAACAAGGCCGATTTGCCCGAGGTCCTCGCGAAGGTCGTGCGCCCCGGTGACGTCGTCATCGCCCTCGGCGCGGGCGACATCAACAACATGCTGAAGGGTCTGCGTGCGCGGCTCGAAGGCGTGACCGAGCCGCCGCCGGCGAGCCGGGAGGGTGGTCCATGAGCGACGCCCTGCCCACGAACCGCCGGCTGAAGAAGCCTTCGACGCCGCCGGTCGTTGCTGCTCCAAAGGATCCCGAGCCCGAGCACGACTCGCCGCCGCCGCCCGGGGCCACGACGAGCACGATCCGCCCGCCGAAGCCCAAGGCGAAGCCGCGCCTCACGTTGCCGCGGCCGAAGCTCCCGCGCGCGCTGTCGCTTTTCCTCGGCGTGATGATCGTCCTCTCGGCGTCCATCGCGGTCGCCTGGGGCGCGCGCAGGTACATCATGACGAGCCCGCGCTTCGCGATCCGCACGGTGCTCGTCGACGGAAACCGCCGCTTGCCGGCCGAGCAGGTCGCCGGCGCGGGCGGCGTCACGGTCGGCCGCAACATCTTCGAGCTCGACCTGGAGACGGCGAGCGCCACCATCACCAACGAGCCCTGGGTCGAAAAAGCCCAGGTGACCCGCACGCTCCCGTCGACCGTGCGCATCACGGTCGTCGAGCGCGAGGCCTGGGCCGTGGCCACGATCGGCGGCGAGCTTTACCTCGTCACGCGCGACGGCGACCCGTTCAAGCGCGTCGCCGACGGTGATCCCTTCGATCTGCCCGTCGTGACCGGTATCACGCCCGAGAAGGTCGCCGCGGACCGGCCCGGCGTGGTTTCTGCGCTGCGTCGCGCGCTCGACGTGGTCGAGGACATGGATCGCGCCGGGATCAGCAAGCGATACCCGATCCAGGAGGTCCACCTCGAGCGCGATGGCACGATCGTCATGACGATCGGCAAGGACGCGATCTCGCTTTACCTCGGCCAGACGCGGTTTCGCGAGAAGATCGAGCAGGCCGCGCGCGTTCTGATGGAGCTCGGAAAGCGCAAGGCGAACCCGTCGGTGATCTTCCTGGACAACGAGGCGCACCCCGAGCGCGTCGTCGTGAGGATGCGATGAACCGACGCGTCTCGTTCTCGAAATTTGGCCAGCTTCCGCTCGCCATGTCAGCGTCGCCCTGCTTCGCGAGGCGCACGGCCTCCGTATCGGGTGGATGCGAATGAAGAGCAGGATGGAGCAGAGCGAGATTGTCGTTGGTCTCGACATCGGGACGACGAAGGTGTCTGCCGTCGTCGGCGAGGTCGACGCCGATGGGATCACCATCCTCGGCGTGGGCAACGTCCCGTGCCGCGGGCTGCGCAAAGGCATCGTGGCGAACATCGACTGGACGGTCCGGTCGATCGCGGAGGCCATCGAGGCCGCGCAGACGATGGCCGGCGTCGAGATTCGCACGGTGTATGCGGGCGTCGCCGGCAACCACATCCGCGGCCAGTCTTCGGACGGCGTGGTCGCGGTGGGCGGCGGCGAGGTGACGGACGTCGACGTGGGGCGTGTCCTCGAAGGCGCGCGCGCCATTCCGATCGACGCCGATCGGCAGATCCTGCATGCCTTGCCGCGCGAGTTCACGGTCGACAACCAGGACGGTATTCGTGATCCCGTCGGAATGAGCGGCGTTCGTCTCGGCGTGAAGGTGAACCTCATCACGGCCGCGACGTCCTGCGTGCAAAACGTGGTCCGTTGCGCGGAGCGCTGCGGATTGACGGTGGCGGACGTGGTCCTCGAGCCGCTCGCGAGCGCGGAGGCCGTTCTTTCCGAGGACGAGAAAGAGATCGGCGTCGCCGTGATCGATATCGGCGGCGGTACGACGGATTTGCTGATTTACGTGGACGGCGGAATCGCGCACGCGAGCGTCATTCCGGCCGGCGGAAACAACGTGACGGCGGATCTCGCGGCGGGCCTGCGCACGCCGATGGCCGAGGCGGAGCGGCTGAAGCGCAATTTCGGCTGCGCGCTCGGGCGGATGGTGGCGGACGACGAAGAGGTCGAGGTGCCGGGCGTCGGCGGGCATCCGCCGCGCAAGGTGCCCCGCCGGGTGCTTTCGGACATCATCGAGCCGCGGATCGAGGAGATCTTCGCGGTGATCCGCAAGCGCATCGAGGACGCGGGGCTGCTCGATCAGCTCGCGGCGGGCGCGGTTCTCACGGGCGGCGCGGTGCTGATGGAAGGCATGAGCGAATTCGCCGAGGAGATCCTGGGTATGCCGGTTCGTCTCGGCGTACCGGTCGGGATGCGTGGAATCACGCAGCTCGTCGCGGGCCCGCAATATGCTACGGGCGTGGGGCTTCTCCACTACGGGGCGAACCAGCTCCGTGAGGCGCGCGAACCGCGCGTCGTCGTGGAGTCGTCGCCCCCGCCGCCGCGACAGACTGCGCCGCGCGTGACGGCGCCTTCGCGGCCGGATCGAAGAGAGCTTGTGGAGGAGCCGTCCATCGAAAAACGTCAAGGTGGTCGGTTCTGGAATTGGTTGCGCGCAGCTTTCTGAGCTGACGCACGAGGGTAAATTTCGTAAAACGAAGTCGCGATACGAAGCGTGAGTGATTGATAGGCGGTTTCATGGGGGAGAGGCACCCCATGGAGTCGCCCTGGGAGCAGGCGAGGCTCCCTTGGCCCCGAGCGGCCGGAAAGAAATCCCGGGAGGCGTTTCATGAGTTTCTCCATCGAGTTTGCCGACGAGCACGCGGGTTACGACGCCCGGATCAAGGTGATCGGCTGTGGCGGGTCGGGCGGCAATGCCGTCAACACGATGATCAACTTCGGCCTCGAAGGGGTCGAGTTCCAGGTCGTGAACACCGACGCCCAGGCGCTGTCGGCGAGCATCGCGCCGATCAAGGTGCACATCGGCTCGAACGTCACCCGTGGCCTCGGCGCGGGCGCCGATCCCGAGAAGGGCCGCAAGGCGGCGCTCGAGGACGTGCAGCGCCTGAAGGAGCTGATCCAGGGCGCCGACATGGTCTTCGTGACCGCGGGCATGGGCGGCGGCACGGGCACGGGCGCAGCGCCGGTGATCGCGCAGCTCGCCCGCGAGGAAGGTTGCCTCACCGTCGGCGTCGTGACGAAGCCCTTCTTCTTCGAGGGCAAGCAGCGCGCGCGTCGTGCCGAGCAGGGCCTCGCCATGCTCTCCGAGCACGTCGACACGCTGATCACGATCCCGAACCAGAAGCTCCTGACGCTCGGCGACGAGGAGCTCTCGTTCGTGGACGCCTTCCGCAAGGCCGACGAGGTGCTCTACCAGGCGATCAAGGGCATCAGCGATCTCATCACGCAGAACGGCATCGTCAACGTGGACTTCGCCGACGTGAAGACGGTCATGAGCAACATGGGCCGCGCGCTCATGGGCACGGGCTGCGCGAAGGGCCAAGGCCGTGCGCGCCTCGCCGCCGAGATGGCCATCACCTCGCCGCTGCTCGACGACATCTCCGTCGAGGGCGCGATGGGCGTGCTCATCAACGTGGTCGGCGGCCCCGACATGCGCATGCGCGAGATCGAAGAGGCCGCGACGCTCGTGCAGGAGCAGGCGCACGAGGACGCGAACATCATCTTCGGCGCGACCATCGACGAGACGATGGGCGACATGATCAAGGTGACCGTCATCGCGACGGGCTTCGACCTCATCGGCGCCGACGCCGCGCAGCATGCCTCGGGCGCGATGATGACGGGCGCGCGGACGCCGCAGGCGATGCCGATCTCGACGGCGCCGTCGCTCTCGAGCGCGCTCTCGGGCGCTCTCACGGGCGGGCCCTCGCGCTCGACCCCGCCGCCGCTCTCGATGCCGCAGCGCAGCGCGCCGCAGCCGCAGCGCGAGGAGCCGGCCTACACGGTGCGCGGCGGTCGCGGCGCGCCGGCCCCGCAGCAGGCTCCGGCGTCGCTCTCGTCGGGCGCCTCGGGCACGCCCTCGCGCGAGCGCGCGACGTTCGTCCCGCCGCTCGACGCGGACTGGGACACGCCCGCCTTCCAGCGTCGGGGCCAGTAATCCCAGGAACGGTGACTGCCCTCCCAGTTCGAGCGCGAGCCGCAACGGAGCTCCGCGAAGTGGAGGCGAGCGGGCGGGGGGTGTGGGGGGCAGAGGAAGGCCCGACGATTTTCCGCGCAGCGGAGAATCGGCTCAGGGCCGACCGGAGCCCCTCACGTTGGGCAAGCGACCGCGCTCGCTTGGTTGACAGCCCCTAGGGGCGACTTATCGTCTCACGGCCCTGCGACCTGTGCGGGGCGTCCCTGTCGCCCGCGATCATGAGTCAAAAACGGGATTATTACGAGGTCCTCGGACTGTCGAAGGAAGCTTCGGCCGACGAGATCCGCAAAGCGTACAGGGCGGCTGCCCTCAAGAACCACCCGGACCGGAACCCGGGCGACAAGGAGGCCGAGGCGCGCTTCAAGGAAGCCACCGAGGCCTATCAAGTCCTGTCCGACGACCAGAAGCGCGCTCGGTACGACCGCTTCGGTCACGCCGGCGTCGAGGGCATGCCCGACATGGGCGGCCAGGACATCTTCACGCACTTCCAGGACATCTTCTCCGAGCTGTTCGGCGGCTTCGGCGGCGGCGGGTTCGCCGGCGGCGGGCAACGTCGTCAGCGCGGCCCGGCGCGCGGGCAAGACCTCCGCGTCGAGCAACGCCTCACGCTGCGCGAGGCGATGACGGGCACGAAGCGCGAGGTCGTGCTGCGGACGCCCGTCGCCTGCGAGGAGTGCCAGGGCAGCGGCGCCAAACCCGGCACGAAGCGCAAGACGTGCGGCACGTGCGAGGGCGCCGGCCAGGTGTCCACCGCGCGCGGGTTCGTCATGTTCACGCAGACCTGCCCCGAGTGCCGCGGCGAAGGCACCGTCGTGAAGACGCCGTGTCCCTCGTGCAACGGCGCCGGCGCGGTCGAGAAGTCGCGCAAGGTCGTGGTGAACTTCCCGGCCGGCATCGACGCCGGCCAGCGCCTCCGCGTGCCTGGACAAGGCATGCCCGGCGCGCTCGGCGGCCCTTCCGGCGACCTCTACGTCGACGTCGACCTCCAGCCCGACGAGCGCTTCGAGCGCGACGGCGCCGACCTCGTGACGCGCGCGGTCGTGTCCTTCGCCAGCGCGACGCTCGGCGGCACGTCGGAGATCGAGCTGCCCGACGAGAGCAAGGTCAGCGTCGAGATCCCCGCCGGCACGCAGCCCGGCGAGGTGATCACCGTGCGCGGCAAGGGCATGCCGCGCGTCGATGGACGCGGCCGCGGCTCGCTCCAGATCGTCGTGCAGGTGAAGGTGCCGAAGCAGATCTCGGCCCGCGCGCAGGAGCTCTTGAAGGAGCTTCAAACCGAGCTCGGCCACGAAAACGAGACCGCCACCGCGTGACCGCGGGGGCGACGATGTTCTAGAGCGCCGAACCCTTCGGCGCTCTGCTCGGTCTAAGCGTCCGACAGCCCGAGCCAAGCCCCGAGGCAAGCGAGCCCGAACGCGAGCGGCGCGCACGCCAGGGCGATCACCACGGCCACCGGCGCCGCGAGCCCGAGCAGCACGATCGTCCCGATGATCGCCAAAAGCGCGCTGATCGCCGGCTCGAGCACGCTCCGCGCCGCCGACGCGCGCGCCACGATCCACCCTGCGAACAGGAACGAGAGCAGCGCCGCGCTCGCCAGGAGGAGCAGCGGCGCGATGGCGTTCGACGCGTCGCGATCGATGGCCGCGAACTCGAAGCCGAACCTTCGCCCGAGCACCACCGCGCCCACGAGCATCGCCGTGATCACGCCCGTCGTGACGAGCATGCCGAGGCCGATCCAGAAGAACGAGATGCCCCGATCCGAGCGACGGAGCGCCTCGCGCATCGCGCGGAGCGAGGGCGGCGCGAGCGCCAGGCGGCGCGATTTCTTCGGCTCTTGCTCGCGCTCGCGGGGCTCGACCTTCGGCTTCTCCGTGCTTCGCTGCAGCACGTCGCGCAGGGCGAGCCACGCGATGACGCTGGCGACCACGAGGATCGGGATCGTCGCGAGCACCGACGCCGGCCCTCGGGCAAACGCGACGTGATGCGCGATCGCGTTGCCTGCCGCGGCGAGGACCCAGGCCCCGTTGAACCAGCCGCCGCCCATGCGGCCTTGCCCGTCGCGGCCGAGCGCGAAGCCCCACCACGTCGCGAGGCACGTCGCCGTGATCGTCGTCAGCGTCGTGCGCGCCGGCGCGAGCAGCGAGAACGGGTGGCCGATCAGGAACACCGCGCTCTTCAGCGTCATGAACCCGAGCGCCGCGGCCGTCGCGTACGCGATCGCGTCGAACGGCCGATGTTGCCCCACGCGCAGCCGAAACGCCGGCGTCGCCGCGGCGACCTTGAGCCCCTCTTCGAGCGGCGCGGCCACGAGGTAGGCGTACACGAGCGCCGCGAGATCGATCCCCACGCCGAGCTTGCGCGGCCCGAGCAGGCCCGTGAGCGCGCGCTCGCAGAGCTCTGCCGGGACGCACGCGAGCATGCCGAGCGCGAACGTCGCGACGACCGAGCGCGGGCTCGACGGGCGGCGCTCGCCGCGGGAGGCGAACCCCACGTAGAGCGCCACGGGCGCCGCGAGCGCGAGCAGGCCGATGAGGATCTGGAGGGCGAGCAACGTTCTAGAAGTGGAGCCCCAGCACGGCGGTGCCGGTGACCGCGGCACCGTAGCTCGACCCCTCGGCCTTGAGCACCTCCGCGCGGGCTTGCTGGAGGGACGTGAGGTTCGGGTCGCTCTGGATCTCCGTGACCTTCGAGGGATCGAGGCCCGGGCGCGTGAGGCCGAGGACCTCGGCGCTCGCGCTCACGCCGATGGAGAAGATGGGCGTCACGTAGTAGTCGAGCCCGGCCTGGCCGCGCACGTAAAACCCGTGGATCTGCGTGTTCTCCAGGGCCGTCGCCGCCGCGCCGTTCTGAAGCGCGCTCTTGAAGCTGCCGAGCGCCGTGTAGCCGCCGCCGAGCTCGAAGTGCGGCTCCAGGTTGCCGAGCGGCAGGTGCAGGCCGACCTCGCCGCCGACGCTGAAGACGTCGTACGTGTTGAAGAACCCGACGCGGCCGCGCGCGCCGATCGTGATGAACACGAGCCGCAAGCCGAGCCCCGCGCCGATCACCGGGCCGCTCGCCTGCGTCTCGATGAACCCTGCGCTGAAGCTCTCCTCGTCGACGTTGAACGTCCGGAGGCCGAGGTGCTGGAAGCCGCCTTCGGCCTCCAGGTAAAACCACTCGAGGCCGCGGCCCGAGTCACCCTTCTTCGCGTCGTCGAGGTCTTGCGAGGTCTCCGACGCCGGCGCCTGGCTGGCTGCGGGCGCCATCGGCGGCGGGGGCGCGAGGCCTCCGGCCGACATGTCCTGTGCGTCTGCGGTCCTTCCGTAAGCCAAGGATACGAGCAAGACCGCGGAGGCGACCGTGAGCCCGGCGAGCCGGGTCGTGCGTTTCGTCGTCACGTTTCTTCGTCTCCCTTCGGTTCGTCGGTGTCGTCTTCCCTGCGCGTCCCCTCGCCCTCCAGCATGCTCGTGTCGACGGGTGGGCCTGGTACACGGTAGGCACCCGTGAGCCAGCGCTCCAGGTCGAGCACCTTGCACCGGGCCGAGCAGAAGGGCCGCGCCGGGTTCTCGGGCCCGAGTACGGCCTCGCGGCCGCACTGAGGGCAAGTGGGTCGGGAGGATGCTCCCATGATGGCGCTAACGTAGCAGCCTCCCGGGCGAGCATGTAGCCTCAGGGGCATCATGCGCTCGTGGAACCGAGCCGCGGCGTTCGTGCTCGCCGCGGCCCTCCCTCTCGGATGTGCGGGTCGCGCGGCCCTCGACCTCACCCTCGAAGACGAAGGCGAGGTTTCCGTCCCGCCGATCGACACGGGTCCGCCCCCCGCGGCCGCGCGCGCGAAGAAGCTCGATCTCCTGCTCGTCGTGGACAACTCGCGCAACCTCGACGCCGCGCAGGGCTTGCTCGTCGAGACGTTGCCTTACCTGCTCGACAGGCTCACGCGCCCCGCGTGCGTGAACGGCTTCGGCACCATCGTCGCCGAGACGGCGAGCCCCGAGGACCCGTGTCCCATCGGCGTGCGGGACTTCGCGCCTGTCACGGACATCCACATCGGCGTGATCTCCACGAGCATCGGCGGCCACGGCGCGGACATCTGCAGCCCGGCGAGCACGAGTTTCGACCCGTCGGCCAACGATCGCGCGCGGCTGCTCACCCGCGCGGCGAGCGGCGGCGCCGTGCCCACGTGGGAGAACAAGGGCTTCCTCGCGTGGGATCCCGGCCAGGCGCAGAGTCCGCCGGGCGACGCGGATCTCGGCGCGCTCGGCGCGAAGCTCGCCGAGATCGTGGGCGGCGTCAGCACGAAGGGCTGCGGCTTCGAGGCGCAGCTCGAGAGCATCTACCGCTTCCTCGTCGACCCCGACCCGTACCTCGACATCACGCTCGAAGGAAACAAGGCCGTTCCGAGCGGCGTCGACGACGTCCTGCTCCAGCAACGCAAAGACTTTCTCCGCCCCGACTCGGTCGTCGCCGTCCTGCTCCTCACGGACGAGGACGACTGCTCGACGCGCGACGGCGGCCAGTACTTCGCCGTCAACCAGGGCACGGGCACCGATGGCAAACCCTTCCGCATGCCGCGCGCCCGCAGCGCATGCGCGTCGAACCCGAACGATCCCTGCTGCCTCTCGTGCGCGCAGCCCATTCCGGTCGGTTGCCTCGACACGGAGCTCGATCCCGCGTGCACCACACAGTTCACGGCGATCGAGGATCCTCTGAACCTCCGCTGCTTCGATCAGAAGCGTCGCTTCGGCATCGACTTCCTCTACCCGACCTCGCGGTACGTCGACGGCTTCCAGAGCGACGTCGTCTCGAACGACGCCGGCGAGGTCGTGAAGAACCCGCTCTTCGAAAGCGGCCGCCCGCGTGAGTTCGTCTTCTTCGCAGGCATCCTCGGCGTGCCGTGGCAGGACGTCGCGGTCGATCCCAAGGCGCTCGCGACGGGCGTCTTGCCCGCGACGGAGATCGATTGGTCGCTCGTCCTCGGCGATCCCGAGGCCGGCGAGCCGCCCGCCGATCCGCTGATGATCCCCTCGATCGAGCCGCGGCAAGGCCTCCACCCGCTCACGGGCGTCCCGCTCGCGCCGCCCTCGGCGGGCGTGCTCGAGAACCCGATGAACGGTCACGAGCGCACGATCGAGTCCCGCGACGACCTCCAGTACGCGTGCATCTTCCCGCTGCGCGTGCCCAAGGAGTGCACGGGCCAGCCCGACTGCGAGTGCGCGGGCGTGGACGCCGCGACGAACCCCATCTGCCAGGCGCCCGACGGCAGCTACGGCGCGACGCAGCGCTTCGGCCGCGCCGCGCCCGCCACGCGCCCGCTCGCCGTCATGAAGGAGCTCGGCACGCAGGCCGTCGTCGCCTCGATCTGCGCCGACAAAGTGAGCTCACCGGTGCAGCCGACCTTCGGCTACAAGCCGGCCGTCGACGCGCTGCTCCGCTCGATCCGCCGGAGGCTCGAAGCGCCCGGCGGCTGAGCCTCACTCCACCCGCACCGCCGCGTAGAGCGCCTCGCCGTCGCGGCGCAGCCGCACGAGCAAGGTCCCCGGCCGCTTCGCCTTGTCGACCACGTGCAAGAAGTCCGCGCCGTGCTCGATCGGCTTGCCGTTCACCTCCACGACGACGTCACCCACCTCGAGCTCGCCCGCCGCCGCGCCACGCGGATCGAGCCCGTCGATGCGCGCCCCGCCGCCGAGCGCGTCACTCACCGACACGCCGATCGTCTTGCGCGGGCCGACGTCCTCCGGCTTCGGCGCCTGCGTCTCCTCGGCGTCGGGCTTCGCCAGCACCACACGCTTGACCCGCTCGTCCGTGCCGTGCCGGATCAACAGTCGCATCGACTCGCCAGGCTTGCGATGCCCGAGCATCCGCGCGAGCTCCGCCGCCTGCGCGATCGGCTGGTCGTCCGCCGACAGGATCACGTCGCCCGGCTCGATCCCCACCTTCGACGCCGGCCCGTCCGCCTCCACATCCGTCACGAGCGCGCCCGTCGGCCCGGGCAACGAGAGCGCGCGCGCGAGCTCATACGTGATCCCCTGGAACGCGACGCCAAGCACGCCGCGCGAGACGTGCCCCACGTCGCGCAGCTCCGGGATCACCGCGCGCACGTCGTCGATCGGGATCGCAAAGCCGATGCCTTGTCCGCGCGCATGGATGACCGTGCTCACGCCGACGACACGCCCGCGCCCATCGAAGATCGGGCCGCCGCTCGAGCCAGGATTGATGCTCGCGTCCGTCTGGATGAGGTGGTCGAAGGGCCCGACCCCAAGCACGCGCTCCTTCGCGCTCACGATCCCGAGCGTCACCGTGTGTCGGAGCCCGAACGGGCTGCCAATGGCCACGAGGTAGTCGCCCACGCGGAGCGCCTCGCTCGTCCCGAACTGCGCCACGGCAAGGCCCGTCGCACCACGCAGCGCAAGCAGCGCCACGTCGAGCTTCTCGTCCTCACCGAGGAGCGAGGCTTCGAGCTCGCGCCCATCCGAGAGCTGAACGCGCACCCGCTCGGCGCCGTGCACCACGTGGGAGTTCGTCACGACGAGCCCATCAGGGCTCACGATGAAGCCCGAGCCAAGCGACCGCTCGATCGAGCGCGAAGTCCCGCCCGCGCGCACGCGCTGCGGGTCGCCGCGCTCCTCAGCCCCGCGCGTGGCCGCGATGCTCACCACGGTCGGTCGCACCTGCTCGACGAGCGCCGAGATGTCGAGCGCAACGCCCGCCTCCCCCGGCGGAGCCGGCGGCAACGCCGCCACAGCCACCGGCGCGAAAGCACCGTCATGCGTGGTCGCATCGGCGCGGTTGCTGCAAGCCGGGACCCCTTGGACGAGGGCCAAGCCGAGCGCGAGGGCCAGCGCGGAGGACGTCATGGACGGCACGTAAAGCCGTCCCCTTGGGTCGCAAGCGAGTCTCCGCCGAAGCCGCCGCGCCGGGGCTCTGCCCCGAGCCCCGCGGGGGCTGTTCGCCCCTCGACCCGAACCAGGGCCAGCCCTGGACCTTTCGTGGAAGAACTGCGCTGCGCGCAGTTCTTCCAACAGGCCGTTGGTAGAGCGTTGCCCGTTGAGCCGTCAGCGCTGCTGTCTTGGTAAGCAGGGTCGGTTGCGGTCTTGACCTGGCCTGTTCGATGAACTGCGCGGAGCGCAGTTCATCGACCCCGAGTCCAGCGCTTGCGCTGGTCCAGGTCCAGGAGCGGACAGCTCCTGGTGGGGCCTGGGGCAAAGCCCCAGCGAGGCGTCATCACAGCACGACGCGCAGGAACTCGACGGTGATCTCGACGTGACGCCCGCTTGTCTGGGTGAACGAGGCGACGCCGCGCTTGCCCTCCCAGCGTGAGGCCAGGCCGAACGCGCCGGCGCCGCTCGAATCTTCGGGCGGGGTCGTGTCGCTGAGCTCGACCGAGAGACGCAGGATCTGCTTGCCGGCGGTCACCGAGCTTCCTTGCAGCGCGAAGGTCCCGCCGCGGAGCAGGGTCACGGTGTTCTTCGCGGCCTTGAGCAGGTGCGCGGGCGGGTTCGGCGCGAGCGGCTCGACGCCTGTGATCTTGCCTTCCTCGCTGATGACCACGGCGACCTCGATCGACCCGCCGCTGCCGACCGGGAGCTTCGCCCACGTCTTGTCCGCGTCGCAGGCTGGGGGTAGCGCGCGGGTGAAGGCGCGCCCCAGGTCACGGACCGAGGGCACCCCCTCCGCGCCGAACGAGCCCCCGCCTCCCGGAGACGATTCCCCCGGGGGGGAGGTGTCGCCGGAGCTGGGGGATGTGTTTTTCGACACGGGGGGCGTCGTTTTGGTGCGGGGGAATGTGTTTTTGGATACGGGGGATCGCTTGTCGGAGGGGGGGATCGACTTGTCGGAGGGGGGGATCGACTCGCCGGAGGGGGGGATCGACTCGTCGGAGGGGGGGATCTGCTCCTCCGGATCCGTTTTCGGCTCCTTGGGCTCCTTCGGCTCCTTCGGCTTCGGCGGGTCGACCTTGGGCTTGGGCGGATCGGCCTTCGGCTTCGGCGGATCGACCTTGGGCGGCGCGGGCGGCGGAGGCGGCTCGGCGGGCTCGCTCGGGGCGGCTGCGGGTGGCTCGCTCGGGGCGGCGGGGGCGGGCGCGGGGGCTTCGGGCGGGCTCGGCGTGCCGCCGACCTCGCTGCCGGTCACGTCCACCTCGTGAAGCTCGCCTCCGATCGGCGCGGACGTCGTGCCGGCCCACGTATCCACGGGCGGGGCGAAGTCTTCCGGCGCGCGCTCTTTTCGCAGCCCGGCGGCGGCGATCAGCGACGCGTGCGCCAGGATCGACACGATGACCGCTCCTTGCATCACCCACGTCGTGCTGGATCCGTCGCGTGCCATCCCGGTTGTCCTCGCGCCTTTGCGCTCGTAGTGTCCGCCTTGCAGGACAACGCCCGCGCGCCCACGTTCCCGGTTCCCAGTTCTCGCTTGGGGGCTGCGCTCGGACAAGCCGAGCTACGCCCCCAAACCCCCGCGGATCCAGCTTACCATGAGGCTCCTCGCCATCTCCACCTCCACGCCTCGCGGCAGCGCGGCCGTCTTCGACGGTGGCAAGCTCATCGGCGCGTCCGTCTACACGGACCTCGAAGGCCACGCCGAGCGCATCTTCCTCGCCGCCGCGGACGCCCTCGCCGCGGCCTCCGTCTCGGCAGCGTCGATCGAGGCCTTCGCTTGCGACATCGGTCCCGGCTCGTTCACGGGCGTGCGGGTCGGGGTCGCCGCGATGAAGGGCATGGCGATCGGCCTCGGCGCGCCGCTCGTCGGCATCGGATCGCTCGAAGCGATGGCCGCGGACGCCTTCGCGAGCGGCAGGGCAGGACCCCACGACGTCGTCGTCGCGGCCCTCGACGCGAAGAAGCAGGAGCTCTTCCTTGCCGCCTTCGACGCGAGCGGCGCCGTCTGCTGGGCGCCGCGGCACGTCCCTCGCGCCGACGTGGCCGCGCTCGTGCTCGCGGGTCCGGGCGCGTCCCTCCCATCCGGCGGGCTCCTCCGTGTCGTCGGCGAGGTCGCGGCCGAGGATCCCGCGCTCGCCGCCTTCGTGCTCCGATCCCCCGGGACCGACTTGCCTGACGCGGCGGCCGTGGGGCGGGTCGCGCTCGGCCGGGTCCTCGCGGGCGGCGATTTCGACCCGGAGATCGTCGAGCCGCTTTACGTCCGTCCACCCGACGCGAAGCCGATGGCATCGGGCGGGCCCGGCTAGGTAGACTCGCGTCCGGATGGACCTACCCGACGAAGATCCCGAGGCCACCGAGGCGGCGCGTGTGCTCATCGCGCGCTTTGGCAAGAGCTTCCAGCCCGGCGAGGTGATCTACCGGGAGGGCGAGCCCGGCACGGAGGCGTACCTGCTCGAGGAGGGCCGCGTGCGCCTCATCAAGAAGGTGCGCGGCGCCGAGCGCAGCTTGATGGTGCTCAAGCCTGGCGACCTCTTCGGCGAGTCGGCCCTCTTGCCCGGCGCCGAGCGCTCCTCGACGGCCGTCGCGCTCTCGGCGGGCCTCGCGCTCGCGATCGACCAGGCGACGCTGCAGAACTTGCTCGAGCACAACGCCGGCATCGCCTCGCGCATGGTCAAGCAGCTCGTGCGCCGGCTGCGGGACGCCGAGGATCAGATCGAGCTCATCATGCTCACGGACGTGCAGTCGAAGATCGTGAGCGCGCTCCTCAAGCTCGCGCAGCAGACGCGCGAGCACGGGGGCAACAACGCGGTCTTCTCGGTCTCGCCGATGGAGCTCGCGACGCGCGTGGGCCTCGACGTCGACACGGTCAAGCGCAGCGTGCAGAAGCTCCGGGAGGGCCAGTACATCCGCGTCGCCGACGAGCGGCTCGAGGTCCCGGACATCGAGGGCCTGCGCAAGCTCTACGGGCTGCTCGGACAAAAGGACGAAGTCTCGAGCGAGGCGTGAGCCGAAACGGCGCTCCAAGCCGAACGTTTCTCCTCAAAAGAACGAAAAAAAACGTCGCGCATAACACGCGGTGGGCCTTTTGCCCACTTCTTCCTTGTGCGGGCGTGTTTCTTTGTCCCGATCCCCCCTCCCGGGCGTCTTTTGCGGGTTGACGCTTCTTCCAGCCTGGGTTACCCAAGTTTTCCCGGGCGCCAAGCCCGGATTTGGGCCTCGGGCAGAGCCCGGGGGCGGATCGGGAGAGCCCTTCTCCTACGAAACAAGGGCATCTCGATCAGTGAGGACGCATGATCCAGGGGCAAACGGGCAAGAAGAGAGGCGTCTGGTCGCGTATGCGCGGCCCCGCCGCGCTCGCTTGCTCGATCTTGCTCCCGGTCCTGCTCACGTTCGGGCCCGCGTGCAGCGGCGCGCAGGAGCGCGTGGACGGCGTCGACGCGAAGGCGCGGGCCGAGTACGACCTCGGGCGGGAAGCGTTCGAGGGCGGGCGGCTGCGCGAGGCGCTCGGCCATGCGCAGGCCTCGATCCGGATCGACGAAACGAACCCCGACGCGCACTACCTCGCCACCGTCATTCTCTTGGCATTCTGCGCGGCGGACGAGACGTCGACCGACTGTCGTTTCGAGGAGGCGGAGCGCCACGCGCGCGCCGCGCTCGAGTCCGCGCCCGAGCTGCGTGACGCGAAGAACGCGCTCGGCGTGATTCTCGTACATCGGAAAAAGTACGACGAAGCCGTCGCCGTCCTCAAGCCGCTGGCCGAGGACATTCTTTATGCTTCCCCGGAACAAGCCTGGGGAAATCTTGGTTGGGCATATCTTTCGCGTGGGAGCGTCGACGAGGCGATCGATGCGCTTCGGCGTTCTCTCGCGGCGCAGCCCATGTTTTGTGTAGGGAACTACCGGCTCGGGCTGGCGTACGAGAAAAAAGGCGAGCTTGCGCTTGCGCGAGAGGCCTTTACGAAAGCGCTCGAGACGGATAAACCTCAGTGTCGGAACCTCCAGGAGGGGTTCGCCGCCCGCGCTCGCGTGGCGGAGAAGCTCGGGGAGCAAGATCTCGCCCGGGAAGATCTCGAACGATGCCGCGACGTGGCCCCGGCGACAGTGGCCGGCAAACGTTGCGCGGCGGAACTCGGATCGATGCAATGAGTCTTTGCGCGGCTTGTTTGAAACGTGCAAAAGGGAGTCAATCCAATCGATTGATTGAATGAACGGGTGAAGTAGGGATGGAGTCGATAGGCCGCTACCTGAGACATGCCCGTGAGACGAGGGCAATGAGCGTGGAGGAAGTCTCCCGCGCCACCCGCATTCCCGTTCCCTCGATCGAGCGAATCGAGGCGGATCACTTCGACGATTTGCCAGGTGAAGTGTTCGTCCGGGGATTCCTCCGCGCCTACGCGCGGGCCGTTTACCTCCCCGTGGAAGAGGTGCTCGCCCGTTATACCGCGAGCCGCCGCGTCGCCGTGGTCACTCCAATGCCCATTGCCTCCCCGGCCGGAGGTTCGCAGGGCAAACGCTT
The DNA here is from genome assembly GCF_029946515.1 of Polyangium sp. 6x1. GTDB lineage: Bacteria > Myxococcota_A > Polyangia > Polyangiales > Polyangiaceae > Polyangium. The sequence continues at coordinate 92,413 of NZ_JARZHH010000007.1, read as the reverse complement.
TGGCGTGGCGATGGCCTTCGTGCTTCTGCTGATCCTGTTCACGCTTGCGCTCAGCATCGTGATGCGGCCGCGCGGGCATGATATGCCCCCGGAGCTTTCTCACGATGGGGGGCGCCGAGACGCCCCCCAAACCCCCCTGGTTTAGTCACGATGGGGGGCGCCGAGACGCCCCCCAAACCCCCCTGGGTGCGCTCGTGGAACGCGTTATGCTGGGAGCGTGACCGAGCCAAGCAGGCGCCCCCGGGGCCGAAGCGCCCTCCTCAAAAAGATCCTGCGCACCGAAGCGCTGCTCGTCCGGCGGGTCCCCGTGGGCGAGGCCGATCTCATCGTCACGCTTTTCACCGAGGCGCGGGGGATCGTTTCGGCCGTCGCGCGATCGGCGCGCCGAACGAACAAGCGGCTCGTCGCGCTGGAGCCGATGCACCTGCTCCGCGTGACCCTCGAAGAGCGCGAGCAAAAAGATCTGGCCGTGCTCGGCGAGGCCGCGATCGCGCATCCGCGCATGCACATCGTCGCCGCGCTCGATCGTCTGGAAGCCGCAGGAAGGGCGCTTCGCTGGGTTCGCTCGGTGGCGCCGCCCGGCACGCGCGAGCCAGGGCTCTTCGCCACGGTGAACGAGCTGCTCGACGCGCTCGACACGCCCGCGGCCGCGCGCTCGCCCGAGGCAGAGCTCGCGACGTCGGGGCTGCGTTTGCTCGCGGATGTGGGCTTTGGCCTGGTGCTCGATCGATGCGTGCGTTGCGACCGCGTCTGCCCGGCGGAGGCGCCCGCATGCCTGGATGCGCTCGCCGGCGGGCTCGTCTGCCGCGCTTGCGGCGGGGCGCGGCTCGTGCTGCGGGCGGACCTCCGGGCGCGCGTCGAGGCCGCGTGCGCGGGCGATGACGAGGCGCTCCGCGAGGAGGACACGCGGATCGTCGTGGATCTCGTCGAGGCCGTGATCCAGGCGCACGCCGGTCCGGCGAAGTAGGCGCGAGCTAGAGCATCGAACAGTTCGATGCTCTGCGAGATCGCGAAGCGAGCTCGCCTCGGGGGGTGAATCGGCCGGGCTTTGCCTGGCCGAGAGGGGGACGCGAGGCGTCCCCCTCGGGACGAAAGAAGCCTAGAACATCGAGCGGTTCTTGAACCGATCGATGTTCTAGGCGCGGGCCTCGTTCGGCTGCGTCGGCAAATACCGCCGCACCGCGCGCGGCACCCCGTACGTCTGCTCGATCTCCAGGTACGGCCTCCCGGGCGCATTCCGCGGGAACGCGAAGCTCGCGGTATTCGCATATCGCTCCGTGAGCGCCTCGCGGTGCGTGTGGCCAAAGACCACGAGCCGCGCGCCCGTCGCATCCGCGATCCGCGTCGCGCCCTCGGCGAGCTGCTCGGCCACCGATCCGGCATAACGGTTGTGCCCGCGCGCCCAGCTCAGCGTCATCGCCAGCGCGCCGATCGAGAACGCCGCTCCACCCGCCCGCTTCTTGCCGAGCGCGGCCGCCGAGAGCCCCGCGCTCATCGCCAGCGTGGACAGCACCCGATCGAAATAGAGACGCGAGAACGTCCGGCTCAAGCTGGCCATCGTCGGCCGCGCGCCGAGCGGCAGCATCGCGCCCACGAGCTCGGGCGGAATGCCGAGCTCCGCGATGAAACGAGCGGCCTCCTCCTCGCCGAGCGGCGCCTCGTCCTCCGCGCGCCGCTGATACGTCCGCCCGCTGCGCAGGATCGCGTGAATCGCGGCGTGGAAATAACGATAGATCACGTACGGCGCGCGCGGGCCGTAGAACGAGAACGCCGAGAGGAAGAGCCTCAGGGGCGTCTCGTCGTTCATGTTGAGGTAGCGAAAGGCCCCGGTCGGCGCGATGAATTGCTCCACGAAATGGACGCCGAGGCTCGCCTCGCCCACGACGAGCGGGTGAGCCGGGGCGTTGTCGGGGTCGTAGAGGTGGCCGTGTTCGATGTGGAGGTCGCCCTCGCGAAAGAACCAGGGGGTCGTGCGCAGCCGCGCAAGCGCCTCGGCGGGCGGATCGAGCGCCGTCACGAGGGCGCTGCGGAAATCGTCCAGCCCGAGGGCCGCGTCATGGTTGCCGCTCACGAGCCAGAGCTCGCCCCCTCGCGCGAGGTGACGGCCGAACGCGGCTTTGGCGGCCGGATGCGCCTCGAACACCGCCTCCACGGCGCGCGGCAAAGGCAGGCGGGGCAGATCGGCCGAGAGATCGAAGAGGTCGCCCGCGCACACGATTCGCGCGCCCGGGTGTGCGTCGACCAGGCGGGCGAGGTCCTCGGACACGGCCCGCGGCACCGAGCGGGTCAGGTGAACGTCACCGAGCACGACCGTGGAGGGCGATTGCACCATGGTCACTTCTTATGACGCGTCCAGCCTGGGCGAGCAAAGTGATGTTTTTGGTCACTGAACACCCGGCGGTCAAGTGCAAGGGATGGGGGCTCTCGCTCGACAAGCCGAGCTGCCGCCCCCATACCCCCCAGAGCCCCATCGACAAACCAGAAGGCACGCACCAGGGAGCCATTCATGGAGAGCTCGATCCGTCGCCGAGAGGTCAATGAGCAGCCCCTCATGGAGCAGATTCGCCACGCCCTGGAGATGCGGGACGTGGAGGCGCTCGCGAACCTTTATGCCGAGGACGCGATCCTCGAGGAGGTCTCGAGCCTGAACCCGCCCGCGCACCCCATCGTCGTGCACGGCCGCGAGGCCATCTTGAAGCAGCTCCGCGACGAGTTCCTGCGGGACCCGGTCGGCGGGTGGCATCGCGAGGTGAAGAGCACGGACATCATCGACGAGATGGAGACGGACGAAGCCGTCGCCTTCACGGAGGTGCGCACCTACGCGGCCGGCGACAAGGTGGTCACGCAGCACCTGGCGCACAAACGGAACGGTCGTATCCAGCACGATCGGCTGGTCGTGGCGCGCGACTCGGATTAGGGGGAGCCGGCCGAGAGCGCTCGCTCGATCGCGCGTTCCATTTCGGCGAATTCCTCGGTGCCCTGCGTGAGCTTGCCGCGGCGGCGGTGGAGGACGCGGCCGTCAGGGCCGAGGACGAGGAAGGCCGGGATATCGACGACCCCGGCCGTCTTCGACCATTCGCCGCGCGCGTCGAGGTAGGTGGGGGCGTCCATTTTTTCTTCGCGCGCGGCCTCCTCGGCGGCCTTGCGCTCGGCCTCCGCGTCGTCCGGATCGAAGCTCGCCACGCCGATGACCCGCAGACCGCGGGCCCCGAAACGTCCGTGCAGCGCGAGGACCGCGGGCACGGACGCTCGGCACGCGCTTCAGGTCGGGTGCCAGGCCTCGACGAGCACCACCTTGCCGCGGGCCTCTTCGAGCGGCGCGGGCGCGCCGTGGATCCACGCGGACGGCTTTTTGTCGGGAAAGTCGGCGAGGGCGGCCGCAGCTTCGCCGGAGGTGTTTTTCTTATCGCAGCCGATCGCGGCGAGCGCGGGCGTGACGAGCGCGAGGACGAGGACGTTTCGACGGCGCATTCCGCCACTGTAGCGCGAGACGAGCCGCCCGGCCGTCCTCGGCGCATGATAGCGTCGAGAACGGAGGTCTTTGGAGATGAGGCGTCGCTCGCTTGGATTGGGTTGGCTCGTGATGTTCGCGGCGATCACCGCGTACGCGTGCGGAGGAGGCGGGGAAACCCCGACGGGCGCGGGCGGCGGCGGCACGGGCGCCGCGGGGCCCGGCGGCGCGGGCGGAGGCGCGCCCGACGCCGGGGAAGACGGCCTGTTCGTCGATCATGGCCCGGTCGTCTCGCTCACGGTGGATCCGCCTTCGAGCGTGATCGTCGTGCAGAATGGTGTCGCGACGCCCGTCGACTTCAAGGCCATTGCCACGTTCCAGGACCAGACGACCGCCATCGTGTCGGCCGATTGGACCTTCGATCGGCCGGACGTCGCGCTCGTCGGCCTCGACACGGGCAAGCTCTCGCCGACGGGCACGGTGGGCGGCATGGGCAAGGTGACGGCGAGCTCGAATGGGCTCACGGCGTCGGCGGACGTCACGGTCAAGCTGGCGTTCGTGGACAACGCGGGCGGGCTCACGCCCGAGGAACAGGCGGCCTTCGACGCGCCGGATCCGGGCCCCTCGGGCGCGATCGTGTATCCCTACGACAAGACCGTCTTCGCGCGGGGCATCCTCGCGCCCGAGATCATGTGGAATGGCGGCGCGGCGGGCGACGCGTGGCTCGTCCATCTCCAGCAATCGTACGTCGATGCGAAGTTTTACGTGAAGGCCGATCCGCCGTCGGGCTTCCTCATGGCGGAGGATTTCTGGGGCAAGCTCGCGGCCTCGAATGCGGGCGAGCCCGTGCAGGTCTCCGTCTCGCGCCTCTCGGGCGGCAAGGCGTACGCGCCCGCGAGCCAGACCTGGTCGATCGCCCAGGGCAGCCTGCGCGGATCCATTTATTACTGGGCCGTCAACACCGGCCAGCTCATGAAGATCTCGCCTGGATCGGCGAACCCGTCGGTCGTCTTCGATTCGGGCTCGTACGATCAGCTCGGCACGCCGCCGCCGCCCGATTACGATCAGTACCAGCCTCCCTGGTCGCAGGGCGTGAACAACAAGCGCTGCGTCGCCTGCCACGTGGTCAGCAAGGACGGCAGCCGCCTCGCCGCCGTCTTCGAGCGCAAAGGCCAGGCGCCGAGCCCCTGGGGCACGATCGACCTCACGCAGACGGAGCCGCAGGTCATCCAGGTCTCGTCGTACAATTCGCAGACGCTCTTCGTCGCGCTCACGCCGGACGGCAAGATCGCCGTGCAAAACGACGTCGACCTCCGCATGCGCATGAAGGACGCCACCACGGGCGCGCCCATCGCGAGCGAGCTCGACGCGATCGGCGACAAGACCGCGGACCCGGCGTTCTCCCCGGACGGGAAGCTCCTCGCCTTCTCCAGCAACGTCACCGGCAGCTATCCCGTCGAGTTCTCGCGCGCGGACCTCGACGTCTTCGATTTCGACGCGGGGACGAACGCGCTCGCGAACCGCCGCCAGATCGTCGCCGCCGGCAACCTCGCCATCGCGTTCCCGAGCTTCTCGCCCGACTCGCAATGGATCCTCTACCAGAAGGGCGATTACAGCCGCGCGAAGTACGGCGCGAACCAGGTCGGCCTGAACGATCTCTACATGGCCGACGTGGCCAAGGCGCTCGGCGAGCTCCCGCTCGACGCGGCGAACGGCGTCGGTTACCTCGACGAGAAGAACCGCCGCATCAATTACCAGCCGACGGTGAACCCCATCGCGGTCGGCGGCTACATGTGGGTCGTCTTCGTCAGCCCGCGCGATTACGGCAATCGTATGGTCTCGGCGTCGAACCCGACCTACGAGAATCGCAAGCAGCTCTGGGTCGCGGCGATCGACGTGAACCCGACGCCCGGCAAGGACCCGAGCCACCCGGCGTTCCTGCTCCGCGGCCAGGACCTCTCGACCATCAACATGAGCGGCTACTGGTCGCTCGAAGCGTGCAAAGGCGAGGGCAACTCCTGCGCGCAGGGCTTCGAGTGCTGCACGGGCTTCTGCCAGCCCGACGGCGGCGGCAACTACGCCTGCGTCCCGCCCCCCGCGGGCAAATGCTCCGAGATCGGCGAGAAATGCACGACCGGCGCCGATTGCTGCGGCACGCCCCAGAACCAGTGCATCGGCGGGTTCTGCGCGCAATCGCAGCCGAAGTGACGTGGCGGGCGGGGGGCAGCCGCCCCCCGCGCCCGATCTAGCCCCGGCTCATGGACCGGATGAGCCCGCGGATGAACTGGATCCCGCCGAAGATGATCGCGCCCCACGCCATCACGTACTTCCCACCGCCCTCCGAGGCGGCCGAGTACGTGGCGGCCGTTATCACGATGCCGCCCACACACCAGAGCCCTCCGACCACCATGTCACGCTTGCCATCCATGGAAACACGTCTCCCGCGCGGTTCGTCCGAAACGCATCATCGCCGCGCCGCGGCAGGAGGCGCAAGGGTGGATTTGCGTTACGGCTTGCAACCGAGCCGGAGGCTCCGGTTGACCTCATCGGCGCGGATCGCGTTGTTGCCGCTGCGGGTGGCGATCTCGATGGCGCGCGCCTGGATCGCGCATTTCTCGGCCTTGTAGCGGTCGATCATCACGTGAAGGACCTCGGTCGCCTCGAGCGGCCGACCCTCGTCTTCGAGGATCTGCGAGAGCCGGTTGAGCTCCTGCTTGATGACGTCCTCGTTGCTCTCGGCGAGCCGCACGAAGAAGGCGGCGGCGTCCTTCGCGCTGAGCGGCTTGCGCGTCGCGGCGAGCTTGGGCGCGTCGCGGTAGATCTCGTCGACCGTGCCCGCGGGCCCGTGGATGCGGGCGGCGCTCGCGGCGCCTTCGAGCGCCTTCCACGACTCGTCGAGGCGGCTCAGCTTGTGCAGCGAGAGCGCGAGCCGGTAGCCCGCGACGCTCGTGCGTTCGCTCGGCGTGTACTCGACGATGCGGGCGTAGAGCTTGTAGGCGTTCTCGTAGTCCTCGGCGGTGAAGAAGAACTCGGCGAAGTTCCAGTACGCCTCGGGCACGAGGGGGCTCTTCGGGTGCTTCTCGATGAGCGTGAAGTAGATGGGCCGCGCCGCGGCGCCCTGGCCGTAGGCCACGTAGAGCCCGCCGAGCCGGAAGAGGACCTTGTCCATGTCCTTGTAGTCCGGGTGATCGGCGATGAGCTTCCTGTGCGCCTTGATCGCCTCGGCGGCGTACATGTCCGCCTTCTGGACGAGCTTCTGCGCCTCGGGCTTGAGGCGCTTGACGGCGGCGGCGTTGCGCGGGGGGAGGACGGGGCCGGCCTTCGCGGTGGCGTCGATCTCTCCTTCGGCTGCCTTCGGCTCGGCCGGCGGGGGCAGGGAGGCGACGTTCGGATCGGCGGCGAGGGCGCGGTCGCGGTTGTTCTTCGACAGATCCGCGAGCAGCTCGCCCAGCCGAGCGAGCGCCTTGGGCCGCCCCGGATCGGACTTGTCGATCGTCGAGAGGAGCTGGTTGAGCTGTCCGACTTCGCCGAGCAACGCGGCGTCGGGTCCAGGATCGGCCTGGGGGGTCTGAGGTTTGTCCGAGGATCCCTCGGACGTAGGGTCTTTCGGATCCGGCGTCTCTCCGCCGCCGCAGCCGGCGAGGGCGAGGGAGAGGCCGAGGCCGAACGGGACGAAGAGCGAGGCGACCGTGCGCATTGCGAGCATGCTAGGCGATCTTTACCGCTCTGCGTCGTCCGCTAGCAAGATCGTGTCGCTCACCCCTCCTGCTTCGTGGCGAGGAGGCGCGCGAGCCGCTCCGGCTCGACGCGCACGGCGAGGATCTTCTCGCGATCGAACGTGACGGCGCCCGGCGCGCTTTTCCTGGGCTTTCGGACATGCCGGCGCTCGACGTAGCTCACCTCGCAGGCGTTCTCGCCGCGGGCGTCGCTGAAATGAGCGGCGAGCGTCGCGGCGTCGACGAGCAGCTCCGCGGGGCAGCTCTGCCCCTTGTCGAGGGGCACGATGACGTGGGCGCCGTGGATGTTCTTGGCGTGCAGCCAGAGATCGTGGGGACGTGCGTGCCGCGTGATGAGCTCGTCGTTGTCCTTGCCGCCGCGGCCGACGAGGATGGTTCGTCCGAGCGCATCGCGGAACGCGTGATACGGCCTGCGCTCCCTGTCCTGCTGGCGGAGGGCCTTCCCGCGCGAGGCGGCGTCGACCTCGGAGGCCGAGACCCCGGCGCGCTTGGCCTGCTCGGCGAGCGCGTCGAGGGCCGCGGAATCGGCCGGGGCCGCGGCGATCGCATCGACGAGCGGAAAGACGGTCTCCCACGCGCGTTCGGTCTCCGCGAGGCGCTTCTCCATGACGGCGGCGCCGCGCTGAAGGCGCCTTGCCTTTTGAAAGAAGGTCTCTGCCTGGATCTTCGCGGGTTTGTCCGGCGCGAGCGTGACCTCGATCGTGCCGCCTTCTTCCCAGTCGTCGAGCGTGGCCTTGGTCGCGCCCTTGGGGATCTTGTTTCCCTGGGCGACGAGGAGGCGCCCGATCTTCTGGAGGCGCGGCGCATCCTGAAGGCGCGCGAGATCCTGGCGTACGGCCTCGGCGCGCCGTTCGAGGGCTTTGAGCTGAGCCTTGGCCGCGCGGAGGAGGCCTGTGCGAAGGAGGTCGAGGGCGCGCGCATCGGAGGCCTCGACCATGGCGAGGCCGTGGCGTTCGAGGTCCTCGGCGGAGCCGGTCCAGCGGGAGGGATCGACGCCGTCCCGCGGAACCGCGCCCTCGAGGTCGAGCGGCCAGACGACGGTGGCGCCGGAGGGAGACGCAACGGCAGCCTGGCCCCGTCGTCCGACGCGGAGGGAGAGGCGAGCGCCGGGGAGGGCGTCGTCGGGGGGGTCGAAGGTGAGGTGCAGGGCGCCGTCCTGGAGGAGGATCGAGCGAACGCGGTGATCGACGAGGTGCGCGCGCATGGCCGCGACGAGGGGATGGGCGGAGGAGGCGCGCGCCCGCGGGAGGCGCGGGAGGAAGCCGAGGCCAGTGACGTGAGGGCCGAGGCCCGCGCCGAGGAGGAGCTTGCGGCCGATGTAGAAGGTGAGGACGAGGAGGCCGGTTTCGGGGCAGAGGTGGGCCGTCTCGAGGCGGGCGTGGAGGAGGGGGGCGAGGGGAGGAGAGGGAGGCGGGTCCGAGGTGGGGGTGGTCATGACCGGGGGAGAAGGTGTATACAGGCAGGTCGAGGCAAACGGGAGCCGAGGCGGGAGCGAAGGGAGGAAGGACGAGAAGGCAGCGAAGGTGCGGTAGATTGGGCCTCGTGGCGAAATGGCAGACGCAGGAGATTTAAAATCTTCAGCCCGAAAGGGCGTCCCGGTTCGAGTCCGGGCGGGGCTACTGAGAGAGGAATCCGTGGCGTACGTTGTCGTCGAAGGAGGTCGTCATGGCGGCCAAGAGCGGCGGTAGCGGAGGCGGCAAGAGTAGCGGCGGAGCGGGCAGCCGAGGGGGCGGCGGGGGGAGCGCGCCCAAAGGCGGAGGCGGGGGAGGCAAGGCAGGCGGCAGCAGCCCGGGCGGCAACTGGCCCAGCAAGACGGGCAGGCCGTCGGGGTCCGGCCGGGGGAACAATCCGCCTGCCAAGTAAAGGCGTCCGAGCCTGGGTTTCAGGCGGGGGCGGCCTGCCCGTCGAGTTTCTCGGCGGGTACGGCCGCCTTTTTGCGTGGCCCGAGGTTCCGCGATTGAAGCGGCGGGACGTGCTGGTCGACGTCCTCTCCCCATAACCACATTCCGACCCGGCGGAGATCGCCCCCCGCGCAGCACCCCGCACACGCCCTTTCGTCTCCCGTGGAGGCCGCTCCTCGACACGCCGAGCCCCTCGGCGCTCTGTCGGTCAGCGCGTACCCAGCAGGCCCTCCGGCGCCGCCTTGCAGGGGCCTACGGGAGTATGCTTTGCTCCTCACATGATCGTCGACCGCGGAGATGTTGCCTATGGCGTGAACCGAGATGAGGTCGACCCGTTTGCGCGTCTCGTCCGGCTGCCGGAGCGTCTGATCGTCGCAATGGCCAATGGCCACTACGGCGGCACGGAAGACCGGCAGATCAGCTGCCCTGTGCTCGACAGCATCGAGCGCGCGCTCTTGCTGGATCCGACCACCTCGCTGGAATCGCTGTTCGACACAGCACGGTCGGCATTCTTGATCGCTGCCGAGCCTTATCCTGACGACGATGACTACAGTTTGATCGGTGGTCCTCACGCGGAGCTGACGGTTGTCGAGCTCTCGCCGGGCCGCCTCCGTGCGGGCGGGTTCGGACGCTACGTTCCAATCCTCGTGCGTGACGGCGCCGTACACGGTGAAATCGTACGCAGTCCGAGCCTCGAGCGTAAGCCTGCTGCGCCTTTCCTGGTGGAGCACCCGTTGCTCGATGGGGATTGCGTGCTCGTGTGTGACTACTTGATCGGCTACTACGTGAGCGGCAAGCTCGGCCCGGAGATACACCGCGAGCTGGTCACGGTGATCGAAGACCTCGCGCGCGCGCACCAGGAGCCCGGAAGGCTCGTCGAGGCAGCACTTCTGCAATGGCAGGAGGGGGAGCGACAGACGCGCGAAAGGAAGAGGCGCGGGGCCATCCCCCTTCTCCCGCTCGCTGTTGCCCGAGCGCGGACAGCAGCGCCCGCGGAGACACCGCATGCGCCGCCGACCGCGCCGCCCGTTGCTGCACCCCCGCGTGCCCCCGGAAACCGCGCGATGAGGTTCCTTGCGTGCGGCGAAGTTTGGGACGGCGGGCAGAGCGTGTTCAACGTCATCGCGAGCCTGGATGGCGAGGATCGCCTCGTGCTGACGTTCGAGGGCAAACTTGTGGCCCTTCACCCGCGTAGCTATCTCCACAGGTTCATCGAGCGATTTCCGCGTGTCCTCCTCCAACAACCCTTGGTGTCGGTCTCGATGGACTTCACGAAAATGGGTTTTATCGGGGATCAAGGCATGTACGTTCTCATGGAGATCATCGACCCTGTCTACGACCTCCTTCCATGCCCCGTCACGGTTCGACGTATCGCCAACGACGAGTGGCAATGCGAGGTCTTGCGGATCCTCCTCAACCTGAGCGAGCAGGACAACGTCGCTCGCACCACCTTCGAGGACGTCGAGGCTTCTTGCGGGCGCTGAAGCTTGACCCGGGTCGCTCTCGTGGATTAGCCGAGTGCCGCGACCTCGAGCGTTTTCAGCCCGGCGTCGTCGTCGACGACGTCGATGCGCGTGATGACCCCCTCGCCGAACGTCAACCGAAGGGCGCGTGAGAGCCGGCCGCCGGGCGCGTAGATGACGCCGACGGTGCCGTCGACGAGCGCGGGTTCGGCGGTGTCGAATCCATGCGCCGTCCTCGCGAACCCGATAGCCGACTTGGCCAGGTTTCGCACGCTTCGGATCTCGCGCGCCCGACCGCCCGCACCGCCCCCGTGGACGACGATGTTCGGATCGAGAACGGCGACGACGGCCTCGACGTCGCCCGCTCGAAGCGCGCCAAGAAGCGCCTTGACGATATCGTGCTGTCGCGCAAGCTCGGCCTCATCGCGTTCGGGCGCGCCACGCACGCGCCGCCGCGCCCGGCTCGCGAGCTGCCTCGCGGCGACCTCCGAACGTCCGACGATCGGCGCGATCTCATCGAACGACACGCCGAACAAATCGTGAAGCACGAACGCGAGCCGCTCCACGGGCTCGAGCGTCTCGAGGACCACGAGCAAGGCGATGCTGACCGAATCGGCCAGCACGGCCTCATCCTCCGCATTCGAGGTCGCCTCCTCCGGCACGACGTCGCCATCTTCCGCCCGGGCCTTCCGCGAACGCAACATGTCGAGACACACCCGCGCGACGACCGTCGTGAGCCAACCGCGAAGGTTTTCGACCTCGCCCGTCTCTGCTCGCGACAGCCGAAGCCATGTCTCCTGAACCGCGTCATCGGCCTCACTGCGCGATCCCAGCATGCGATACGCCACCGCGCAGAGATGCGGCCGGCTCTCCTCGAAAAGGCCGATGAGATTTTTTTCGTTCGTCACCGTCACGTCCTCGTTCTGCGATTCGTCACATCCGTGACGGGCGAGCGTGCCCGGATGTGACCAGTGAGGAGAGATCTATCATGCAAGCACGACTGAAGAACCCGGCGACGCTCGTTCCGGAGGCGATGCAGCCCATCCTGACGCTCGTGAAGAGCCTGCAGAACGGCAAGATCCCGCCGCGAACGCTCGGGCTGCTCCACGCGCGCATCAGCCAGATCAACGGCTGCGGCGTGTGCCTCGACCTGCATGTTCGTCAGGAGAAGAAGGCGGGCGAGCTGGACGAACGCCTGCTCGTGCTCGCCGGCTGGCGGGATGTCCCCTCTTTCACGGAAGCCGAGCGCGCGGCACTCGCGCTTGCCGAAGCCGAGACACGCCTCGCCGACCGCGCCGACGCCGTCCCCGACGACGTCTGGAACGAGGCCGCACGCCACTTCGACGAACAAGCGTTGGCCCAGCTCGTCCTCTACATCGGGCTCATCAACATGTTCAACCGCGTGAATGTCACGACACGGCAGGTCGCGGGCGCTCAGAGCTGGTGAAGGTAGGGACTTTCTTTACGGTCGCCCTTCGCCCTTTGCCACCCTCACCTCCTCCTCCTGTGCCTGCCTGATCAACCTCACGGCTGGGGACTCCTCGGTCAGGTCGTCAGCGAGGCCGACAGCGCGAGGTGTTACCATCGGCCGTCGCATCACCTCACCCGTCAAAGCGGGGCGAAGGGGATACACAGGACGCGACGCTCGCACTCGTCGTAACACGAGCCGGGCGGCGAAGCCCGGTGCCCATACTCGAGTGCGTTCGCGGTCCTGCAATCGGCGATGGCGGCTTTTTTACAGTCCACCCCGGTCAGCCAGGGGATGAGGCAGCTGAGCTCCGTCCTGTTGGTCATGCAGGGGGAGCGCCCCTCGGTCGTGCGCAGCCTCGATGGCTTGATGGTGCACTTCGTACCCAAGATCTGGCTATCGAGAGTTTCCAGCGCGAGCGCCTCGGACGAGAGAAGCTCGTCATCCACCGACGCCTCCTCCGGGGCTATCGATGGCCCGACATCCTCGTCCGGTGGAGCAGCGGCGCAGCCGGCGACGGCGAGAACGAGAGGCCCGAGGTTTCGTGTCCACGCGGCGTGATTCATGGCTTCGTCCCTCCTTCTTGGTGGATACCTGGCGCCGTTCTGCGGAAATGGCGAGGCTGGATCGTGCGTCGAATGAAACGTCACCCCATCGAGCGTTTCCCCGATGTCATGACCAGCGCCTCCGCCCCAGAGATTCCGTGTGCACTCGGGGACGCACCAGGGAATCGAGGAGGTCACGGATCATGAAAAATAAGCTGACAGTCGCGTCGTTGTTTGGTTGCGCAGTCGCCTCGAGCGCGTGCGGGACTGCCACGCCCGAGGAGGTCGCCGCGACCACGGACACCGAGCTCGCGCTCGTCAGGACCGCCGACGGGGCGGAGGTCCGTTTCTTCGAATCGGCCCCCGGTGAGATCAACATCGAAAGCACGCCTGCCGCCGGCGGCGAGGATCCCCTCGCCCGCCCCGACCTCGCCGATCTCCGCGCGACCGGGATGTACGAGGCAATCGCTGGCGAGCCGGCGCCGGAGGCGCTCGTGGCCGCGGAGGCGCGTGTTGCATTGTCAGAAGGGACAGGAGAGACGGGCGAGCTCGAGCCGGTGGGCGAGGCGGACGCGACGCTCGTCGCGGTGCCGATCGGCGCTGCGGACTTTCAGCGCCGATTCTGCGGCAGCCTGTCGTTCTGCTGGGTCAGCCGCTCGACCGACCTGCGCGACGAGGAGTTCGCCAAGGGGATCAAGGGGTACATCTACGCCGTCCGCGGCTCGGTCCTCCTCAGCATCCGCCGGAGAGAGAATGGTTGGTATCAAGTCCTCGAGCGCCAGATCCTGCCGGACGCCGCGTTGCCCTACACCTTTGACAAGCACTGGGGAGATTTGATCCGGCGCAAGATCAAGATCGAGGTGAAGAACGCCACCGGCGACCAGTACCACATCGCCTACGACTGGATCTCGCGGCGCGGATGGTGATTGGGCTATCAAGGTCGTCGTCATCGGAGGTCGGGGCAGCGCGACGGCCCATTCCGTGCGGAGCAGCTCGAGCTTGCCGTGCGAGCTGCCTACCAGGCGCAACGCCCGACGCGCTCAAGGACACGCGTCGTTGTCCGCGTAGGGCGTCTCCTCCGCGAGATAGAGGCGGACGTTTGCGTCGGCCGACGAATACCCGTCCATGTTCTCGCCGAAGGCGTGGAAAAGAAAAAACGTCTCGCCGCCTCCGTTGTGCACGTTCCCGCTCTTGATGGCCGCGTCGACGTCGAGGATGAGCTCCGCCTTGCTGGCGTCGCCGCCGATGCACGAGCCCTGCGGCCCCGGTACGCAGTCGTATTCGGGCGCCGACAGTCCGCCCGAAAGCGGCGTCGTGCTGGGATCGTCGCTCCCGGGCGCGGCCTGAACCTGGACCATGCGCACCTTGCCGGACCAGCGAAGGCGAACGATGTCACCTCGGTTGACCCCGACGTTGTATTCGTACTGGAAACCGTCGCGGTCATTGTAGAAGTCGACGACGCGGCATGCCTGGCCTTTGCTCTTGTCGATCGCGCAGCAACTCCCCTTCTCGCCGACGACCGGCGAGCTTTGCGCGCGGAGCAAGAACTGCATGTTGACCCCGGTGGGGCTCGGGTTTCCGGTCTTGCTCGGGCAGTCGGAATGGTTGTACGCGCACTCGTCCGAGATGTGGATCATGCCGGGGCGAAAGGAGGCCGTGTCGATCATGTGCTCGCCGAGCGAGGACGAGCCGTTCGAGCACAGATAGTTCGGACCTCCGGTGCAATTGCGCTTCGCTCCGCTCGTGATACCGCCCGGACCGAAAAGGGTGTCCTGCGTGACGTCGTGAACCTGGACGACGCTGTGGTATCCGGTCCAGCGGAAGAGGACGAGATCGCCTTGTCGCGCCGCGAAGGTCGGATCGACCCAGTCGTAGTGCGTCTCGGTCTGGAAGTTGTTGACCTCGTAAACGGTGCAGTCCTCGCGGCCCGCGTACGAGGCGTACCGCCCACCGTAGGCAGTGACGTCGGAAAGCGTGCTGCAAGGCTTTGGATCGAAGTGGTTCTGTCCGAACTCGGGGTCGGTGAGGGACACCGCCGTGACGCCACCGCTCCCCGCACCGTCCTTGAAATAGTAGAGGCCAGGGCGATAGCCACAAGCGAATCCTCCCACGTTCCAATCGAAGGTCCCGTTGTTCGTCGGCGCGCCGCTGTCGATCCCGCGACCGAGGCTCGCATCGATCGGCGTGCCGTCCCAGTCGGCGACCTGGACGACGCTGTGCGTGCCGCTCCATTTGAAGCGCAGCGTCTGACCCGGCTCGATCGTGTGCCCGGTGTTCGACGCTGCCGGCCAGGCGAGCTCCTTTACCTGGCCGGCCGGGTTGTCCTGCGATGAACAAGGGTTTTGGCCTTCGTCGAAGGGTACACCGGCATCGTCGTTCATCCCACCGCCACCCGAGCCGCCATTCCCCCCTCCTCCACCCGGGCCACCGTTCCCCGGCCCTTCGCTTGCGCTGCCTGCGCCGTTGTTCGAGCTGCAGGCGTTGACGACGAGACCGATGGTGAGTGCGGTCCAGAGTGCGAGGGGTCGACGCTTCGGCATCATGCCTCCCACGATAGCGAGGAGCTCGAGGCCTGGCCATCTCGCACGCGTCGCTGTTTGCTGGCGCCGATGCTCACGTGTGCTCGCAATCCAAGAAAATTCTATGACGAGCGCGACGTTCCGAGCGAGACCCACGTGGGGGGCGTCATTTGGAAACGCTCGGCAGGTCGCCGGTTGACTCTGGATAGGGACTTGTGAGATTGCCTATGCATGTCGCGACAGCGAGCGTCCTTCGTCATTTTCGCCGCGTTGCTGGTGGTGGCATGCGACACGGCGCCGACCTCGACCGAATCCACTGAGCCTGACGCCGGCCGAGACGCCGAAGTCGGCGACGACGGTGGTGCCGCGGACGGCGGCAGCTCCGACGACGCGAGCACGCCGGTGGATGCGGGGCCGCCTCTCGACTGTCCGGGGCTCCGCGAATTCACCTGGGGGGGGCTGAGCTACGACTCGTCCGCGTCGGGCGCGTCGACGACGATCGTGCCTGCGGAGTGGGCGGCGGACCTGCACTACAGCCCGGGCGCCTCGGTTCGCTCCGACGCCGCGCACGCGCGCGAGCCCGGCACGGCGAGCCTTCGCGCGCACATTGCGCCGCGCATACCGATCCCACCGGGCTCCGACTACGACGCGAACTTCCGCGCAGAGGTCGCGCGCCGCCCGTGGCACGAAGTGGTGCCGCTCGGCACCGAGCTCTGGTTCGGGTTCTCGTATTACCTGCCGCCTACCTACGTGCAGGACCCATCGAGCCGCGCGACCGTTTTCCAATTGCACGCGGGCCGTCACCATCCGCCGATCGAGATCGCGCATTGGGTCCCGGCGGACTTCAGCGGCGCATACGGCACGCAATTGCACGTCATTCGTCGTTGGGGCGGCTGGGACACCGACACCTTCGATCGACAGACGATGCCGGTCTCGTTCGAGGCGGGCCGTTGGTACGACTTCGTCGTGCACGTCGTCTGGGACGTCGAGGGCGGCACCCGCGGGAAGACCGAGATCTGGATCGACGGCGTGCAGCTCTACTCCGCGACGGGCGGGAACACGTATTCGGCGGGCACCGACGACGGCGACGACATGCTGCCCTACGGCGGCACGCCGAAGCTCGGCTGGTACAAGTGGCCGTGGCACGACGCGCCTGCGGTCGACGCTTCGGAAGCAGCGGGCGTCACGGAGCTCGAGATGTACATCGGCGCCGTCCGCTTCCTCCGCAACCCGGAGGGCTCGCACGTCGGAGCGATCGGGTACGATTGCGTCGCGCCTCGGGGGCCACGCCCGACGGGCCCCACGCCCTGAGCCGCGCTCTTGGGCCGAAACCGAGCCCGAATGCGCTTTCGGCCCATCGGGGGAGGGGCCCCCGGATGACCGGGGGCCCCCTCGATTCTCATGCCTGGTTCACCAACAGCAGGCGAGGCCGCACAGGGCAGGGCTGCCGGATGCGAGGCTCTCGAGGTCTCTCTTCACGAGCGACTCGATGAGCGCCTTGTTCACCTTCGCCTTCTTGCCGGCCTTTTTCGTGGCCACCTTGCTCTTGGTCTTCATGATCGTCTCTCCTTTCAACCGTGCCGACCCGCCACAGCGGACTGCGCATTCAGCCGCTGTAACGTTTCCATAGGATATTTCGAGGGAAGCTCGACGTACCACTTGCGGAGCGTCTCCTCCCCGAGGTGCTCCGCGATGAGCTTGTACTGCCACTCCATTTGCCGAGCGAAGGCGCGGGCGAATCCCTCCGGATCCCTCTGCTTGCGCCTCCGTGTTCGTGCCTTCTCGGCCAGGGTCACGGGGTGATGGTGGATGAACTGCCCGAAGAAGCGAGAGCAGAACTCCGCGTAATCCTGCGTGAACAGGACGAAGCAGTGCCACATCTCGTCGAGCGCGGCCATCGGCAGGGTCACGACGAGCTGCCTGCGGCTGCGGCGCATGGTTTGATGCGCGGCCAGCCAGAGCCAACGCTTCACCTCGATGAAGATTTCTTCGGCGTCCGCGGGATCGATGGGATACGAATCGAGGAAGCGCTGGACGACGTCACGATTCCTGTAGGCGAGGACCTCGTCGAGCGGCGCCAGTTCCTCGCGTGAGAAATGCTCGGTGTTTGCGCGTGCCATGTCTGCTCCACCGCGAACAGCGCTGAATTTTCGCATCGTATGCGATGTCGTCGGTGCGACGAGCACCATTGGTGTCCCTTCACCGACGATAAGAGTGCCTCACCTTAGCCCACGTCGATCGGAATGTCCAATCCACAACAAGTTTCATCCACAGATGATAGGAGACCGTGGGTGCCTCATGTTCACAGCGAATTCTTCTCTTCGTGTTGAAACGCGCCGAGACGTAGTTATCTGCTCGACCGACGTGATGATGCCGCCGCGACCATCGCCCTGTCCGAATTTCGGAGGGCGCCGCGTGGCTGCCACGTCCAACGCGAGCTCCCCGCACCGTCTGCCTCGATGAGGTGCACGTCGAGCGCCGAGATATCCATTCAGTGGTAGAGTGGATTGGAACGACAAGTGGCATGCGCGTTGCTACACCATCGATGTCATGAACCCACATCGATTCGTGGCTCCCACGTTCGTCCTCGGTATGCTCGCCCTTTCCACGTACGCCGGCGCCGAGGAGGCGCATGCGAAGGCCGAAGCGCCACAGGTTCGAAACGAAGGGGCTCTTTTCTTGGCGCACGCTCCACAACCCGAACCCTTTTCCACGGGACGAGCGGACTGGGGCTACAGCCCGAGGAAGGCGACGCGATGGTACGGCTGGCAGACGCTCATCGGCGTCATTGGGTCGGACGTGTTGTTCCTCGTCGGGCTTGGCATGGACGGCACCTACCGCGATCTCCGAACGGCGACCCGTGTCATCGGTGTCATAGGGCATGTCGTGACTGGGCCGATTGTGCACTGGTCCCATGGACATGCAGGCAAGGGGTTTGCGAGCCTCGGCATGAACATCGGGGGCCCGCTCTTGAGCGGCCTGCTCGGCTTGGGTGTCGGTAGCGCCGTCCAGCGCGGCTCGCATGACGGGTCCGATTTCGCGTGGGGAGCGGTCGGGGGCCTCATCATCGGCGCTGCTTCCGGCGCGGTTGCCGCGACCATCGTCGATACCACGGTCCTCTCGACGGAGGACGTGAACGCAGGGAGCGCCGAAGCGAAGGTCGAGCGAGGCGTTGTCCCGGCATCGCTCGCGCTCTTGCCCGTCGTCGACGTCGATCGATATGGTTTGTCGTTGGTTGGACGATTCTGAGGCTATCGTTCACCGAGGAACGACGCCGCGGTGGCCACGCCGCCAGGCAAAACCAATGCTCAGGGCACGGTCTCGCCCGAGGGACGCTTGCGGCGGAGCTGCACGAGCCCGGCTGCGTCCGTCTCCGCTTTCGGGTCCGCTTCTGCGGCGAGGGTCGCGTCCCAATCGGTCGATAGGAAGGGGCTGAGGAGGCGGCCCTCCAGCAAGCGCGGGTCGAGTCGGTATGCGTAACAATTCGAGAGCGTGAGCGTGCACCAGCAGCTTGCGCAGTCGGTCGGGCGCAGGACGTCCTCGAAGGCGCGAGCGACGCCTGCGTCGATGGCATTGGGCGCGGGCTGCCCGCGGCCGACCCGACCGCACGGGTAAATGCCGCCCTCCGGGCCGATGGCTGCCATGACGCGCCCGCCGCCGCAGAAGGGGACGGGGTTCGGCTCGGGCCATTTCCGCAGGTGGCGGAGCGCGACCAGCTCGTTGGCGACGGGCGCGCCGCGTTTTTTCAGCTCGATGAGGTCGTCGATGGTCTCGCGGTATGCGGTGACGTGCGGCGAGTGGGATGCCTGGTGCTTGCTCGCGTCGAAGAGGGAGCCGATGGCCGGCTGGAAGAGCGCTTGCACGCCGAGCTCCTCCGCGATTCGCAGGACCGCGCGGTGCGCGCGGACGTTGTGCTCGGCGAGGGTCATGCGTAACGCGACCCAGATCCCGCGCGCCTGCGCCACCCGCGCGCCCTCGAGCGCGCGGCGGAAATTGCCCGAGCCGCGGCCGCGATCGTGGATCTCTTCCGGGCCGTCGATGCTGATCTTGACGACGTTGGCCTCGGCAATACGATCGATGCGGCGTGGGATCAGGATTCCGTTGGTGCTGATGGAAATGGCGAGCCCCAGCCGCCGACCGGTCTGCACGAGCTCTCCGATACCGGGGTGCGCGAGCGGCTCGCCGCCGTCGAAGCAGACCGAGACCGTGCCCATGGCGGCAAGCTCGTGGAGGAGGCGTACGCCGTCCTCCGTCGACATCTGCGGCCCCTCGTGTTTGTCGCAGAAGGTGCAGCTCAGGTTGCACACGTGCGTGGGTTCGATATTGACGAAGAGCGGCTTGTGCCGTCCGAGGATCCGGCTCGAAAGCATGCCCAGCGCGGTGCGCACGGGATCGATGCCGGAGAGCTGGTTCTGGTTGTTATGCGTGGAGTACATGGAATCACCTCGCGGAAGGGTTTCGGTCAAGGGGCTCGAAAGCCGACGCCACAGCGCCGACCGCGCTCCAGAAGAGCTGGACGGCGCGCACGAGAGACGTGATTGCGACCGCGCCACCCACCCCCAGGGAGAGCGCGGAGGCGCTGAGGACGAAGGCGCCTTCGGTGCAGCCGAGCTGCGCGATTGATACCTCCCCAATCGCGCCGCCGAGCAGACTGACACCACCAGCGAGCCATGCGCGCGCCAGGCCGGAGGCGCCGCCCACCGCATGGAGCAGGACCACGAGCTGGGCAATCTGCGCGACGCGATTGACGAGTTTGGCCGCGAGCGCCCCCGGCGGGAGCAGTGGGAGCACGCGCGACGCTGCACGGAGATCGTCGAGGAGCGGCGCCGCAGCCGCCGAATGACGTGCGAAGGGCCGCGGAATCGACGCGCGATGGAGCGTGATCCGGAGGGTCGTGGCCAGGATCAGGCAGCTTGCCGCGTGGGCCGCGAGCGCCGCCGTCAGCAGCGAGGCGCCGGTCACGCGCCACGCGACGAGCCCCGCGACGGCGCAGGTCAGCGCGACGCCCACCAGCGTGAGCGCATGATGAACCGCCACCACGGCGGTCGCCCGGCCCGCGCCGAGCACGGGCCCGAGGCGCGCGATTTTCATTCCCTCCGAGATCATGCGCCCACCGGGCATTACGACGAGCGCCGTGTTCGTGACGAGGTGCAGGCGGATCCACGCCGCGAGGGGGAGCCTTCTGGCGTCGGGCCCGCAGAGCAACCACAAGGCGACCAGATCGGCGGCGATACGCAGCGCCTCGAGAAGGAGGAGCAACGGCAACCACGGCAGCCCTGCGTGGAACGCGTCGAGGAAGCTTCCCGCGCCGGCGCGACGCACGAGGAGGACCATCGCCGTCAAGGCGAGCGCCGCGAAGAGGCCGCGCGCGACCCACCGGAGGGAATGCCCCTGCCGCCTTGCCATGGCGAGCTGCAGGAGCACGCGTCATGCCAGCGAATCGTCGTTATGGAGCGGAGAACGGTGCTGTTTCGCTGTCGTCGCCACGGCACAGGCGTGGTGCTCGGCGCACAGTCCACGACACGGGCGCCACAGCCATCCGGAAACCGGGCGCCGCGCGCCGGGTCGCAAAGACCTGATACGTCGTCGCCTGATCGTCCGGCAGCGCGGCCAGCGGCCCGGAAGCAGAGGAGCATCGCGAAGCTGTGGGTGGAGATGGCAGAGTCGTGTCAGGGAAGGGCGCAGGCGGGCACCTGGATCAGGTAACTCGCGACGTCGTTCTCCGTCGTGCTCTCCCAGGTCGAGGCGAACAATACCTTCGTCAGGTCCGCGTTGGCGACCGCCTGCGAGCTCGACCATGACCACGTTACCCGAATTCTCCCCATAGGCGGTGTAGACGAGCACCTCGTCGCCGTTCTTCGTGATCGCGAGATCGCTGTGCTGCGTGTTGTCGTGGAGCTGCGTGTAGCTCGAACAGTCGGTCTTGTCGGCGCGCGTCCCCAGGGGAAGCCCCCAGGAGGGCACGCAGTAATTCCCCTTTGGGCTCGTCGAGATGTGGTCGGGCGCCTCCGTCACGGGCATGCTCCCGAGGATCTTGTCGGCGTCGAAGTCATAGGCGAACAGCCCATCGGGGACGAAATTGCCGGCCCGGGCCACCATGCGCCTGATGGCGGGCGCCCGATCGACGGAGCTGGCGCTCGGCGAGGGCGACTGATACCAATAGGTTCTCGCCATCGGTGCCAACGGGCCGTTTGAAAGCCTTCGCCGCCAAGGAGTCGACCGTCCGCATGCCTATGAGCGCTCTCACCAACGTTGTCGATGACAGGATCTGGAGCCTCGACCGCCCCGTGTGGTTCAGCGGGGTACGGCTGCGCGCTCGCACCACGGTCGTACGCCTCGACGACGGCAGTTTGCTCCTCCACAGTCCGGCCCCTCCCACCGATGCGTTGGCAGAGCAGCTACGAGCCCTGGGCCCAGTGCGCTGGCTTTTGGTCCCCAACTGCTTTCATCATCTTGGTACACCCGAGGCGGCGGCCCATTTCCCTGAGGCGCAGGTGGTGGGACCGGCGTCCGCGCGAAACAAGAACAAGGCTTTGAGAATCCACGTGGATATCCACGGCGCCCAATTCGGCGAGCAGGTTGCCGAATTTGATGTCTTGCCACTTCTGGGTGTGCCGTTTCTCGACGAGACCGTGCTCTACCATCGGCCAACGCAAACCCTGCTGGGCGCAGACATCGTCCTTTGTGCTGGCGCCAAGGACCACTGGACCTGGCGTTATGCCGCGCGCATGCTCGGCTGCTACGAGCGGCTGCGCGTACCTCCCGACGTCAAAAAGAAGATTCCGGATAAGAACGCGGCCGCGCGCTCCATCCACGCCATGCTGGAGCGACCGGCCCAACGTCTCATGGTAGCGCATGCCGACGTCATCGAAGAAGGTTGCCGCGACCGCCTCGCACAAGCCTGGCGACTGGAGGGCGTGGAGGTGTAGGATGTGTCGTGTATGTCGTGCGTGAATTTCCGCGACGTCGGCGAGTGGATCACTCTCCTTGGAAGGGGAGATCTGCTCCCCGCAGGCCGGCTGCTTCGTGGCGGAAAGCTGGACGCCGTCCAAGAGGCTGCCGAGATCTCCAATCCTGGAACGATCGTGAACCTTCGGCAGGGGCCGGATCGGCAGACATTCGGGGCCGAGTATCGCCACGTTTCCATTCCGAACTCGTATGAGAAGTACGATACGACGGATCCCACCGTACGCCGATGGCTCAACGCGGTAGCTCAGGCCGTCTGCGACGCGCCTGCATTTCCAGTGATGCTCCATTGCACATCCGGGAAGGACAGGACGGGCGTAGCGGTCGCTTTGCTGCTCACCGCTCTCGATGTGCCGCGGGAGATCATCGTCGAGGAGTATCTGCTCAGCGATGGTGAGGTGGAGCAGGCATGGATCGAGCGGGCGCTCGATGGGATCGGAGATGTTCGGCGTTACCTGGCGCGTGTCGAGGTGCAGCGGTTGCGGACGAGTCTACGGGGAGCCTGAATCATTCTGAAGGTGCGCCCCGTCGGCACGAAATCAAGGACGTGTGCGCGATTGGATGGCAGGGCACTGCGGTTTATAACGTTGAGGGGTTCGTCGCTTCGTCCTCGGTTTGCCGAGGAGAACCGCCATGCAATCATTCCCCTTGACCACGCCTGACATCGGGAGTATTCGCACGCCCCGAACGCAGGAAAAGAAAGGCGTATCTCATGATCAGCACGCGGACGTCCCTTACCCTTGTCGCCATTGTGATTTTTGGAATGTTTGGTGCGGGCTGCGATAACAAGCCCGCGGCGGAGGGCGCCAAGCCCGGAGAGGCGAAGCCGGAAGGCAAGGCCGAGCAGAAGGCCGAAAAGAAAGCAGAGCCCGCCAAGGTCGCCTCCTGCAACGTCATCAAGGCCGAAAGCATCTGCCGGCAGTTCGGCGATGCGAACATCTCGGCGGCAGGCGCGGACTTCCTCAAGAACATGTGCACCGGCGAATTCAAGATGGAGGCGTGTCCGGCAGACAAGCGCGTCGGATCCTGCGCGACCCCGGAGGGAACGAAGATCTACTACAACGACGGCCCGCTCCCCATGGCGGCGGATGCGGCGGCCAAGGCGTGCAAAGAGGGTGTGCCTGCAGGGGAATGGAAAGCGGGACAGTGAGCAGGGCAAACGGCCCGCCCTTTCCGACCGGCGCCGCGTAGCTTCCCATCCACCCACTTCGCCCGACGCCGGCCCGGTTTTGCGGTGCGCGTCGCAGCTTGTTTCTGGAAACGGGAACGAGAAACCTCGTCATCAAGAGAAGGCCCTATCACGGCCGTCTTCACGCCTTTGGCTTCGTGAAGGGCAGCAAGCGGCGGGGGTTGTCGATGAGCAGCTTGCGCAGCTCGGCGTCACTCAAGCCCACCTTGCGGAAGCGCGGCACGACCCGCTTGAGGATGTGACCATAGCCCCAGCCGCCGCGGCCCTCGAGCATCATCTTCATGCAGATGTCCTGGGCGACGAGCACTTGGTCGCCGTGGCCCGCGTCGAAGAGGTGCTTGACCGCCCGGATCCGCGTGTCGTCCTGCGGCATTTGCATGTCGAAGCGCGCCCAGTAGGACTCCATGCCGAACACGTCGTATTCAATGGTGACGCCGCGCCGGATCAGGCTGGTCTGATATTCGAGATCCTCCTCGCTCCCGTCCATGTGACTGAAGACCGTACGGCTCAGATCGCCTCCCGCGGCCTCGATGGCGTCCGCAATGGCGTGCCCCTGGCGCCTGAGGACCATGTAGATCTGGTGGATGTTCAACATGGCGCCCGTGGCGCCCTGGGCGCGGGCGGCGGCGCGCACCACCTTCATTTCATTGGGGGTCATCGCGTCGACGCCGATCTCGCCGATGTGACCGCACTTGATGCCCGTGCCGTCGACCCCTTCGTTCACCTCGCGCATGATCTGCTCGTAGATCTCGTCCTCGCTCAACGCATCCATGTCGGCCGGGTGGGAGACCGCGGCGTAGTAACCTGCGCCCATGGTGACATGCAGCCCCGTGGTCTCGGCGATGCGCGCGAGCGCCCGCGGATCGCGGCCGATCCCGAGGGTGGTTGTGTCGACGACCGTTCCTCCGCCCGCCTTTTTGAACTCGAGGATCTCCGCGATGGCCTCCTGCTCGTCGAGAAGCATGACGTTGTCGCGGTTGCCAGCGGGATCCGAGAGGACATCCATGCGCCGCTCGATGGCATAAGGCAGCTCGCCGAGCGAGGGATCGCCCTCGGGCGGCAAATAGCGGCACTGCATGTCGATGAGCAAGTGCTCGTGCATCAGGGTCGTCCCCATCTGCTCCGGCTCGATCAACCCCAGAACCGTCTGCACCTTGCCCACGCGTTCGTCCTGCATCGCCACCTCCTGCGAGCGGCCAGTATAGCCTGAATTGCCTTCGGTACGAGCGCCGGGCGCCTGGCGACACCTGCCCGCCTTCTCGCGCCAGGTTCAGCGGCCAGCCTCCGTTGCCGGCAGGATGTAGTCCGTCAGCAGGCGCATGGTGATGCGGGGGGCATTGCGCACGCCATAATTGACAGTCGTGATGACCACCACCATGTCCTGCTCCGGGAAGACCTGCACCGTATTGCCGCCCGTGCCGTTCATGGCGAACGAATGGTGAGTCCCACGGCTGGTAGGCAAATCGTGCAACCACCACAGGTAACCGTAGCGGGTGCTCTCGTCGATTTGCGCATGTGGCTGGGTGGAAGCCTTCACCCACTCGGCGGGCACGATGCGCTGCTTGTTCCAGACGCCACCATTCAAGTAGAGCTGGCCGAGCTTCAGCAGATCGCGGCTACGCAAGGACAGGCCGCCGCCCGCCTGCGCCAGCCCGAGCGGTGAGAATTGCCATTCGACCTTGGTGATGCCGAGCGGCTGGAACAGCGCATCCCGGGCGAGATCCTGCAGCGGTTTCCCCGCAGCCTTCTGGAGCACGGCACCCAAGGTCGTGACGCCCGCCGTGCAGTAGCTGAAGCTCCGGCCGTAGGGCGAGCTCTCCGGTTTGGGCACCCAGGCGGGAAATCCGCGGATGGGTAAATCGAGGAAGAACTTCACCCAATCCTCGATGAGGTACATGCGCTCCTCGTTGCCCCGCGAATACTCGGACCAGTCGTTGCACTCCAGCAACGAGCTCATGGTGAGCAGGTCTTCGACGGTGATTTTCTGCTTGCGCGGATCCGGGTTCTCCACGGGCTGCTTGTCCGCGAGAAACGGCAGAATGGGCGCCTGCACATCGGGCAATTTGGCCTGCGCGATGGCGATGCCCGCGAGCATGCTGGCGACGGTCTTGGTGGCGGAGCGCGTGTTGCGCATGCCCTCCACGCCGTCTTCATCGAAATACTGCTCGTACACCAGCTTGTCGTGGCGGGCGATCAGCACGCTGGTGATGGACTGGAACTCGCCCTTGCGAATGGCGGCCTCCATGGCCTGCAGGCGATCTGGGGCCAGGCCCGCGTCCGCCGTCGTGCCGGCGCGAAAGCCATCCTCCCGTACCTGAGGCGCCGCGCAATCGGTGGCGGCAGCACCCAGCATGAACGGCATCACCATGCCCATGGCCAGCAGCATGCTCCGACGTAGACGTTTTACCATCCCTTCACTCCTTCCAGGCCGAGGTGGCGTGGGGGGGACGGTAGCGCCCTCGCCGGGGCCGTTCTTGTCAAAATGCAACCACGGTCCGCGGGCGTTCGCCTCCCGCTAGCGCGCCAGCGGGAAGCGACCGTGCGCGGCGCGGTAGCCACGCGGCGGCAGACGGTAGGCGCGGCCGAACGCCTTGGTGAAATGGCTCTGGTCCGCGAAGCCGGTGCGGAGCGCCACCTCCGCAAGGGGAAGCCGGCTGTAGCGGAGCAACAAAGCGGCGCGCTCGAGCCTGCAACCACGCAGGTACTCTCCCGGGGAGCAATGAAAATGCCGGCGAAACTGCCGCGCCAGATAGACAGGATGAACGCCGGCCGCCTCCGCGAGCGCTCCCACGCCGAGATCGTCGGTGCAACGATCGTGGATGAGGTCCCGCACGGCAGCCAGCCATCCAGGTACGCCCCGACTCTCGGGCTTCTGCGCGCAAGCCGTCTGACCAAGCAATTCCAGGCAAAGCCACTCCGCGGACAGCGGCGAGACCCCGTCCCAGAACGCACACTCCATGGCGAGGCGCCGTGCAATGCGTGTTGCTCCTGCGCCCAGGAAGCGCGCAGCAGGCGGTAGGACCAGCAGGTCGGAGACGTGGCGCAGCGCGGTTTCGGACAGCGAGATGGTGAAGAAGCGCCCGTGGTCACCCTTGAAGCGGTCGCGATGGGTGGTGCCCTGCGGGTTGTAAATCAGGCTTGGCGCAGCGCACACCGCAGGGGCGCCGGACGCCGAGGATATGTAGAGCCCCTCGAGCAGAAGGACGAAATGCCCGTCATCATGCGTGTGGGTCTCCACTTCGCGCTCGGGCACGGTGGGCGCCAAGTGCGCCAGCCGGAACTCGCCCGCCTCGCGGCGCCCTTCGAATCGTCCGAAGAACTGCCCTGGAGCAAAGCGGAGCGGGAACCCTGGATGGGAGGCCATAGGCGTCGGGAGCGCAGTGGTACCACACCAGGCTGGCCCGAAAAGGTTCTGATTTCCCTGAGAGCACGAAGGCGGGGCTGGAGATCGGGCGCTACGTTGCCAGGTTGCATAACGCACGCTACGAGGTGCGAGCCGTGATACGCATGTGGGTGCCTGAGAAGGAGAGGTCGCACAGCTGACGTGCCCCGCTACTTCGGCTGGAGGACCGCCGCGACGTCGTCGCAGCTCCAGTCGTCGACGTCCATGCAGTTCTCGAGCCCTCCGGGGCCCCAGGGCGACCACCGGCACGTCATGTCGTCCATGGCCGCGCAGCCGGCCGCGACATTGTTACCGAGGACGAGGTCGCAGATTTGATGCGCCGAGGAGGGCTCCCAGCAGCTATCCGTGCCGCACTCCCGGTGGCGCGATTGCACGAGGGCCTTGCCGTCGCCCTGCACGATGATGATCCGTTCGGTCTGCGAGATGACGGGACCAGGGTTTTCGAGCGCGCTCAGCACACCCGGCTGCTGGGAGACGATGAGCTTCGCGGAGCAGACGAGGGCCCACTCAGGTTCCGGGGAGATGTGAATGCTGATCTGCTCGCAATCGGGCATCACGCCGCACGCGAAGAGGTCGTTGTGCATCACGCCGCCTCCGGACGAAGACGACGACGAAGACGACGACGACGTGGAAGAGCCGCCGACCTCGGACGAACAGGCGGCGGCGAAGGAGACGGCGAGGGCGAGGGCGGTCAAAGAAAGCGTGTTTTGGTTCGAGTTCATGCGGATGGTTCGAACGTAAATCATCTCGCGCCCGTGGGGAAGCGCGCCCGACCACGATCGCGCTCGCGGCGGGCTACCGCGGCGTCCGCGGCAAGAGCTACGCAGACGCTGTGAAATCATCGAGGCACTCGTAACCATTCGCGAATCTCCTTGAGAAACCAAGCAGCAGCAGAAATGCCTGGTTCAATTTTTCTCTTTCGAGATCGAATCCGCGCGGAGAGCCTCGGCGCACGCTGCGAGCTCATCGGTGAGGGGATCGACCCTACGGCACCTTTCCAACCATCCCTTCGGGAACCGGGTCTGGTATGCTTGACCAGGGCTGCTCCAAGGTTTCAGGCATCTACCGGTTTTGTTGGAGGTAATCTATGTCACACAAGGAGACCGTATCGATTGTTGGTTTGGGTCAAATGGGCTCGGCGCTGGCGCGCGCCTACATCAACGCCGGTCATCGGGTGACCGTTTGGAACCGGACTCCAAGCAAGGCCGAGCCATTTCAAGGCCAGGCGAAGGTGGCGGAGACGCCCGCGCAGGCGTGCAGCGAGAGCGATCTGACGATCGTCGTGGTGTCGAACTACGAAGCCAGCGATCAGGTCCTCCATACACCCCTCGTGGCCCAGGCCGCGAAGGGCCGGACGTTGGTGCAACTCACCAGCGGTACGCCCAATGACGCCCGCAGCGGGGCGGCGTGGGCGTCGGAGCATGGGATCAACTACCTGGATGGGTGCATCCTCGTTTACCCCAGCTACATCGGTCGCGAGGAGACGGCGGTGTTGTACTCCGGTTCCAAGGGTCTCTACGAGCGCCACGCGTCGACGCTGCGCGTGCTCGGCGGGGCCAGTGCCCACGTCGGCGAGCCCATCGGGGCCGCGGCCACGCTCGATTGCGCAGTCCTGGAGTGCTTCTACGGCGCTACCCTGTCGTTCTTGCACGGGGCGGCGATCTGCGCGTCGGAAAAGTTCCCCCTCGACGCCTACCGCGCCGGCTTCCAGGCGATTTTGCCGGTCATCGCGATCACCGCCGACATGTGCACGAAAATGCTGGCCACCGGCGACTTCAAGGGGACCGACGCCACGCTGGACGTCCACACGGGGTGCCTCCAGCACATCGTCCGCGTCAGCCAGGAGAACAACGTTGACCGGCGCATCCCGGAGCTCATCCTGTCCTACTTCAAACGGGCGCTGGAGCTCGGACACGGTACCGATGAAATGGCCGCCGTGTTCAATGCCATCCAGAATCGCCCTCGCGGCTGAGCCAACCTGGTAGCCCCTGGCCAGCGGTCCCCGGTTCCGTCGGGAGATGTCACGGCGGCAGTGCTCGGATGCGGTCCATACGTAATTGGGGCCGCCGCAGGGGAAGCATGCTACGCGCCGAGGCAGAAATCCGAGCAAAAAGGGGCTGAAGGTGAGAGCCGTTGTCTGCACCAAGTATGGTCCGCCGGAGGTTCTCATGAGAAGAGCGAACCTCCGCGCCGGGGGGAGATCAGGCCGGTGATCGATTGCTCTCATCCCTTGGAGGAGATCGTCGAGGCCCACCGGTATGTGGACAAAGGCCGCAAGCGGGGGAATGTGGTCATCACGGTGGGGCACGTGGCGTAGGTCAGGGAGACGCGACCTCGACTCGAGCAGCAGCATTTCGCCCTCTGCAATCTCGGAACGTCGGTGCTATGCTCGGCGCCCGTGCGATCCCTCTTTGTCACAGTCCTCCTCGCTGCCATCGGCTGTACCTCGCCGGACCTTTCGCCGAAGGCTCCTGTGGCGAAGCAACCCGCGCCGGTCGCGGTACAACCGGCCGCGGTGCAACCGGCCGCGGTGCAACCGGCCTCCGCGCAAACGCTCTCCGCGGATACGCCGAGCAAGACGGCCGCCGGCCATACCTTCATCGCGCCAGCGGGCTGGTCGCTGCGCGAAAATGGCAATGCGGTGATCCTTGAAGCCCCCGAGGGCGGTTCGTGGATTGCGCTGGTCGACGCCCAGGCGAAGGACGCGGAGGCCGCGCTCGCCGAGGCGTGGGCAGCGTATCGGCCGGACGCGGAATGGCCGCTTCGGTCGACCTGGCCCACGCCGAACAAAGACGGCTGGCAGGACCAGCGCACGTACACCTACCAGACCTCGCCGAACGAGCTTCGTACGGTCACCGCGCGGACGATGCGGCATGGCGATCGGTGGACCGTGCGGATCTCCGATATGGCGAATGCGGTCGCCGGGAAACGCGAGGCCCAGCTCGCGCTCGTGTTCGACCAGCTCTTGCCGAAAGGCTACGTGCGCGAAACCTTCGCGGGGCGCAAAGCGCATAAGCTCGATGCAGCGCGGGTCGCCGAGCTCGAGGCCTTCATCACCCGGGCCCAGCAGACGCTCTCCGTCCCCGGCATTTCGATCGGCGTGGTGCAAGATGGCGAGGTCGTGTTCGCCGGCGGGTTTGGCGTCCGCGAGCTCGGCAAGCAGGCGTTGGTCGACGCGGACACGACGTACCTCATCGCGTCGAACACCAAGTCGCTCACCACGCTGATGCTGGGGAAGCTGGTCGACGAGGGCAAGCTGAGCTGGGAGACCCCGGTCACCACGCTCTTGCCGGAGTTCAAGCTCGGCGACCCCGACACCACGAGCAAGGTCCAGGTCAAGCACCTCTTGTGCGCATGTACTGGGCTGCCGCGCCACGATCTCGAGTGGTTGCTCGGGCCCGCGGGCGCGACGCCGGCGCTCGCGCTCACGATTCTCGGCAGGATGCAGCCGACGAGCAAGTTTGGCGAGATGTACCAGTATTCGAACCCCATTGCCGCGGCGGCGGGGCTGGTCGGTGGCCACGTGGCCTTTCCCGGGCTCGAGCTCGGCGCGGCCTACGATCAGGTGATGGCGACGCGCGTATTCGGGCCGCTCGGAATGACGCGGACGACATTCGACTTCGCGCGCGCGATGCGCGACAACTACGCGCGGCCGTACGCGTTCGACGTCGACGGCAAGATCGCGCCCGTCGCAATGGCGCTGAACACCCCGATCCGCGCGGTGCGTCCGGCCGGTGGTGCGTGGAGCACCGTCCGGGACCTCCTGAAATACGTGCAAATGGAGCTCGCCAAGGGCGCGCTGCCCGGCGGCAAGCGCTACGTCTCCGAGGCGATCCTGGCCGCGCGGCAGGCTCCGCAGGTCAAGACCGGCAAGGACTCGTGGTACGGAATGGGGCTCGACGTCGATACCTCGTCGGGAACGCCGATGGTGTTCCATGGCGGCCGGATGCGCGGCTACCGCAGCAACATGGTATGGCTACCGGAGCACGGGGTCGGGGCGGTGATCCTCACCAACGCAGATTCCGGCAATGTGCTGATGGACGCATTCCCGCGCAAGCTGCTCGAGGTGCTGTTTGATGGCAGGCCCCAGGCAGACGACACGGTCACCGTCTCCGCGAAGGCGTCGCAGGAATGGATCGCAGCCTCGCGCAAGCTCCTGAGCATCCCGCCGGATCAGGGCGAGGTCGAAAAGCTCGCGTCGCGTTACCGGAGCGATGTGCTCGGCGAGATCCGGGTGACCAAGACGGGCGAAGGCGCGACGTTCGATTTCGGCACGTGGAAGGCGCCGATTGCATCGCGCAAGAACCCCGACGGGACGATCACGTTCGTCGCGACGGCGGCGAGCTGGTCGCCCGAGTTCGTCGCCTCCGCCCAGGCAGGGCGTAGAACCCTGAAAATTCGCGATGCGCAGCACGAGTACGTGTTCACTGAGAGCGACTGACGAGAGCTCGAGCCTCCCCCGGATCCGTGACCCGTGGGATCGTACGGGGCGCGGGGCGTGCTTCCGGGCAGGGTGACGACGTTGACGGTAGGGGCGACCACGTGGTATGGCCGCTCATGGCCGCTCGCCCCACACCCTCGGTTGTCATTGCGTGGCTCATGATGGGATTCGGGGCCGCGTGCTCGCCCGAGGGCCCGCCTCCGGCCATGGCCTCGAGGGCTGTCGACCCTTCCATTCAGGTCCCTGCGCCCGCGCCCACGGCGACGATCAGCGCAGACCAACCGCTGTCCCATGCCGTCGCCGACGTGCCGGAGCTGCTCCCCGCGGGGCGCTGCGCATTCGACCCGTACTTGAGCGAGCCGTGCGAAGGCTCTCCGACGGCGCATTACGCGCTGCTGCTCCCGAGCTCCGGGGACGCGGAGGCGGCCGAGATCGCGCTGCGCAAAGGTCGGACGCTCAGGCTCGCGGCGGGATACCCCTTCGCGGTGACGTTCGACGACATGCCGACCAAAAAATCGAAGCAACGGGGCATTGCGGTGGTGGCCGGCTTGTTCGCGGAGAGAGGCCAGGCAGAAGCATACGCGAGCCATCTCCCGCCCGGAACGGAGATCGTCGAGCTTGCGTCACGGGAGGACGTCGATTTCACGGGGAAGCGCACGGCGTCTGTCGAGATCGCGGAGGACACCCTTGCATGGGCGCCGGAGGACATCGACGTCGTCGAAGCCACGCTCGACGAAGAGCTCGCGAAGAAATGGGTCAAGCTCCCTGAACAGAAGGCGAGACGCGACCGCGCGCTCGCCGGCATCAAGCCCCGCTGCTCGCTCACGCAAGGACGGGTCTTCGCCACCGATCAATCGAAGCTCTTCAAGTACCAAAGGAACTACGCGCCCGTGCGGTGCGACGACGGGCGCGAGGCGTGGGTCGCATTGCGTGCCACGCGACTCGATACCGTCGTCACGCGGCCCGCGGGCGGAGCACTCGTTCACCAGGTCATCCTGGTCGAGTGCGACCAGCCCACCGTGGAAACGCGCCACTTCGACGCGGGCTCGGCGGCGAAGCCCGTGCGTCTCGCGATGGGCGGGCCCTGCTGAGCGAACACCCAGCGGTCTCCGTCACGCCGAGCGCATGCTATCCCCCGGTCGCCCCGGATCAGCAGGAGCAACTCGCCCGCGCCGCATGCAGCCGACCTCGATCGCGACCGATCCCGGCCCCCTGCAATAGAACATCACCCCGCGGTTGTTCTCGATCACGTCGGTCATGGGGTTGATCCCATCCGCGACGAAGCGAGCGTGATGCTGGCGCACCTCGTCTTCGTCGTCGATGTGGAAGCCGATGTGGAACTCCTCCGGGTACGACGCTTGCGCGTCCTTCGTTCGCTGGAGGACCAGCGTGAACCCGTGGCGGTCCGACAGAATCGCGATCGCGGGGGAGTTCCGGTTGCTGCAGAGCTCGAAGTCGAAGTATCGCTCGAAGAACTCGACAGCGGCGCGAACGTCGGGAACCTGCAGGTCGAGGTGATTGAGTTTCATGAGAGCCTCCACGTGGACGCACACGTGCGTCATCGTGCCGTGGGTCTCACTCCGTGCTGGAGGGACAAGGGCTCCCGACCTGGGAGTGACCGGGGCTCACCGGACCGGTCCGCCGTTTTTCGACAGGACGAGCCATAACATGCGGGCCGCCCGGATGCAAGCGCGCTCGAATCGACGCAGAATCGGGGAGGGGATCAGCGACGATCGTCGCTTTCGTGCGCTCGCTTCGCCCGCCAGCGGGCCAGCAGCCTGGCGAGCCAGGCCTCGCGCGCGGCGAGGCACGCCTGGGCGATCTCCGACGCGGGTGCGATGTCGTAAAACCCGTGGAAGGCGCCGCCCCAGACGTGCAGCTCGCAATGGCCGCCGGCAGCCCAGATGGCGCTGGCGTAAGCCACGTCCTCGTCACGGAATACCTCGGCGGCGCCGACGTCGATGAACGTCGGCGGCAGGCCACTCAAATCGGTGGCGCGCGCCGGCGCGGAGTAGGGAGACACGTTTTCGGTGCCCCGCCTGTCGCCGAGCACGGCCGTCCAGGCCGTCAGGTTGCTCGTGCGATCCCAGATGCCGGTGCCCTGGTACTGGTGGGAGGAGACCGTCTCGTTACGGTCGTCGATCATCGGACACTGGAGCAATTGTCCGCAGAGCTTCGGTCCCTTCCGGTCGCGCGAAAGGAGCGTGGTGCCCGCTGCGAGCCCGCCGCCGCCGCTGCCGCCGAAGATGACCAGGCATTCGGGGTCGAACCGCAATTCCTCGGCATGTTCCGCCATCCATACGAGGCCGGCATAACAATCCTCGACGGGGATCGGGGCCGGGTGCTCGGGCGCCAGCCGGTATTCGACCGTGACGCCCACCGCGTCGTGCTTCATGGCCCAGTCCACGAGCGGATGGACCGCTGCGAAGCGATTGCACATGACCATGCCGCCCCCGTGGATGTTGTAGATCCCGGGGCCGGGCTTTTGGTGGTCCTTGCGGGAGATCACCGAGACGACGATCTCGGCACCTTCGTGGCCGGCAATCGTGTGGTCGACACACTGGACGGGCAGGTCGCCGATGATCTCCTCGATGGTGGGCATCTTCAATGCCCGGAAATGCCCGAGGCGGTCGGGCGTCATGCCGACCGGCACATACCCCTCCAGGGCCGGGAGCAGCGGCGCGATCTGGGGGTCGAACGGGGGATTCGCGAGAGGGCGCTTCATGACGTCTCCTTTGCGTCCAGTTGTAGCGGATAAGAGAGCCCGTGGCCAGAATCGACGGAACCCGGGGCCCCTCCGGCGCGCATCCGCCATCGGCTATCCCGCTGCCGCACGATGGACCCATCCTCGCGAATCGGCGATACTCCCTCTCATGCGCGTCTCCCTCCCGCTCTTCGCCTTGGCGCTCGCATCTTGCACCTCTCCGTCTTCGCCCCCGACGCCGGCTGCCCCGGAGCTGCCGGGCCCGGCGGAGTGGAATCGCGACGTCATCGAGCCCGCGGACCAGGAAGCCGCGACCGCGCGCGAGAGCTGCGCTTACCGCGCGGGCGCGCTGCCGGCCGAGACGCAGGGGGAGAGCCACCCTGTCGGCGCGGAGATCCCGATCGATCACATCGTCGTCGCGATGATGGAAAACCGCTCCTTCGATCACTACCTCCAGAAGATCCGCGACGTGGGGATCGACGCCGACGTCGCGCCCGACGGCTTCACCAACCTCGACCCGGAAGGCAACCCCATCGCGCCGTTCCCGATCGAGCAGCACTGCTTCGTCGACACCGCGCACAGCTGGAGCGCCATCCAGCAGCAGATCGCCGGCGGCGCGATGAGCGGCTTCGTCACCTCGAACGAGGGCGCGCACGAGCTGCCCATGAACGGCGATCTCAACATGCTCCTCGGAAAACGCGCGATGGGGTATTACACCGAGGCCGGTCTGCCCCTCGTGTACTGGCTCGCGAAGAACTTCGCGATCGGCGATCGGTACTTCGCGTCGGCCCCCACCGCGACCTGGCCCAATCGTATGTTCATGCATGCCGCGACCTCGTTCGGGCTGAAGTCGAACGACTTCCCGGACGGCGTGGAGGCGACGCTGATCGATTACCTGAACAAGCGGCAGATCTCGTGGCGCTTCTATTACGAAAACACGCCCACCTTTGCGATGTTCGTCGCGCGATATCTCGAGCTTCGACAGGAGGAGAATCGCTTCGTGCCGATGAGCCAGTTCTTCACCGACGCGGCCGAGGGCAAGCTGCCCCAGGTCGCATTCATCGATCCCGACGGCACCAGCGGCGGGCAGATGGACCACACCGACGAGCACCCCCCGTCGCCGGCGACGCTCGGGCAGAACTGGCTCGGGAGGGCGATCGACGCGCTCGTGGCGAGCCCGCATTGGAGCCGCTCGGCGATGTTCATCAATTACGACGAGCACGGAGGGCTCTATGACCACGTGCCCCCGCCGAAGGCCTGCGCTCCCGACGATCGCGCGCTCGACGAGACCGATCGCGCGATCTTCGAGTCGTACGGCGTCCGTGTCCCGTTCTTCGTCGTCTCGCCGTACGCGAAGAAGGGCTACGTGAGCCACAACGTCTACGATCACACCTCGGTCGTTCGCTTCATCGAGGCTCGCTTTCAGATCCCGGCGCTCAGCCATCGCGACGCCAACGCGCTCGCGCCGTGGGACGTGTTCGATTTCACGTCCACCCCGGCCAAGGAGCTCCCGCAGGTGCCGGACGTGCCCGTGGACGAAACCATCGTGGGCGATTGCAAGGTGCTGTGGGGCGAATAGCGCGGATGCGTCGCCACGCGAAACTTCCCGCGAGCGCAGCTGTCGGAGGCACACGGTCTATGACTCCGACTTCGACGACGCTGCCGCCCAGGTCCGCTTGGCGAGCGCAGGCGTGGCTTCCCGCCGCGCTTGCTCCAATGTTTGGGTTGCTCGCCGCGTGCTCCGGGGCGCCTCCCGCTCCGGCGCGATGCCCCACGATCGTGCCCGTGCCTTCCGTGGCCACCTCGGACGCTCCCTCGGCGAACGTCGCCCCGAGCACCATGGACGACGCGGACATGCAGATGCAACCGCCGAAGGACGCGGCCGCGCTCGGCTGGTGCACGAAGGACGAGCAGCAGGCCGCGCTGGACGAGACGAAGGAGATCGCTCGGCTCGTGAGCAAGCTCCCGCCAGACGCGTCCGCTGCGGACGCGGTCACCGAGCGCATTGCGAAGCTCTTCAACTCTCCCTGTTACATGGATGGCACGCTGGCGCGCTCGCTGGATACGACGGAGCTCAAGGCCGCGCGCGCCTGGGCCGTCGCAAAGTGGTGGGATTCGGGCGGGCAGGACTTTCTCCAGGACGCTCTGCAACACGCCAATGCCGTCCACTTCGCGCCGTCGATTCCTCGAATGATTGCGCCGGAGCTCCTCCCGGCATCCGACCCCAGGCGCGCGATCCTGTGCCCTTCCTTCGGCGCCGCGTGTGATCCGGTCGCGCAGGGGGCGGCCCTGGACGTCGGGCGCGAGCTCGTGCGCATAGGCCTGCTCCAGGCGCGCGCGCGCAGAGAGAGCTCCGCGGACGACGGGCGCGGCAGCCCGGAGGCGTGCGCTCGATCGGTCAGAAAGGAGCCGCCTGCCGAGAGGCTTGCACGTTATGCGGCCTGCGTGGAGAGGCTCGTCCCCGAGCTCCCTGCGCTGCCGGAGTCGCGATATCGGTCGCCGCAAGGTTGGCTCGTCCTGCGGGGGAGACGTGGACATTATTCCTTCTGCGACGAGGTCCGCGCTTATGACCTGGAGACAGGCACCGCCTACATCGCGTCCCGGTGTGGCGGGCTCGTCCTCGACACCGGCGGAGCCGTGAACCAGGGCGCGACGCGGGGCACCGGGGCCATGAAGACGCAAGTGGGGACGCTCTCGGTGGACGCGCTCCGGCGCCTCGCGCTCGCCTTATGGCTGAAGGATGAGCTCGACAAGGACGCCCGGCCCTATGCAGTGTTCCCGGTCCCAGCGAGCGTGCCGATGCCCGATCCAGATGCATCCTCCACGTTCGGGTTCGGCATGGGCAGCGGATGGGGGCACAGCGGCCAGACCTCGATCCAGTTCGAGATCCACGATGGAAAGAGCACCCTTGTCTCCGGGACCTTCGTGTGGCCGGACGCCTTCAGCGTCGGCGATCAAATGGCAGACGATCTCGTGGTGAGCGCCGAGACGACGTTCCGCGAGGGCTGCCCGAGAGCGGCATTGCCGGCTGGGCTATCGCCCGCGAAGACGCTCGGCGGCGTGAGCAGGATCGATGCCTCGCCCGACACCCTGCGCAAGAACGCGGACGATCTCTCGGCCGCCTTTGGCGAGCTCCGCAAGACCAAGGTATGTAAGAAGTAATTTATCGTGAGGCGCCGCTTTCGGCCGCCGCGCGGGCCGCTTCGACGCGACGCTGGCAGGTTTGCCGCGCGGCGCGGGCCATGTCGTCGGACACGCCCAGGAGCTTCACCGTCCCATCGACGGATACGCAGTAGGGCGTCGCGGCCCATAGCTGCGGGTCGTCGGGGCTGACGAGCGGCGTCAGATCGTCCCATACCTGCATGGTCTCGTCGTCGGATGCTGTGATGATCCGCTTGCCGTCGGGGCTCCACGCGGCCGAGGAGACCCAGCCGTCGTGCCCACGAAGGACCAGAGGTTCGCCCGTTCCATCCGCATTCCAGATCCGTACCGTCTTGTCCACGGAGACGGTGACGATCCGCTTGCCGTCCGGGCTCCACGCCGCCGAACGGACCCAGCCCTCGTGGCCACGAAACACCAGCGGCTCGCCCGTCCCCGCGACGTCCCATACCCGCGCCGTCTTGTCCACGGACGCCGTGACGATGCGCTTTCCATCGAGGCTCCATGCAGCCGATTCGACCCAATGCTCGTGTCCGTGAAGGATCCGTGGCTCGCCCGCCCCGTGGGCATTCCATACCCGCACGGTCCGATCCGAGGACGTGGTGACGATGTGCTCGCCGTCGGGGCTCCACGCCGCCCAGCGGACCTCGCCCTCGTGCCCGCGGAGGACCACCGGCTCGCCCATCCCATCCGCGTTCCATACACGCGCGGTCCGGTCCTGGGAGGCGGTGACGACGTGCTTGCCGTCGGGGCTGAAGGCCGCCGAATTGAGCGCGCTCTCGTGCCCGTGGAGGACCACCGGTGCGCCCGCCCCATCGGCATTCCATACGCGCGCGGTCCGGTCCTGGGAGGCGGTGACGATACGCTTGCCGTCCGTGCTCCACGCCGCCGAGGAGACCCAGCCCTCGTGCCCGCGGAGAATCAATGGCTCCCCTTTGCCATCGGCATTCCACACCCGCGCGGTGCCATCCTCCGATGCTGTGAGAATGCGCTCGCCGCCGGGGCCATAGGCCACGGAAGAGACGGCGCCCTCGTGCCCGCGGAACACCGGCCGCTCCCCCATTCTCCCGGCGTCCCAGATCCGCACGGTCCTGTCGGAGGACGCCGTGACGATGCGCTGTCCATCCGGGCTGAACGAAGCCGAACGGGCCCAGGCCTCGTGCCCGCGCAGGATCCAGGGCTCGCCCACGCCATCGGCGTTGTAGACCCGCGCCCGTTTGTCGTCGGACGTGGTGACGATGCGCTTGCCGTCGGGGCTCCACGTCGCCGAACGGACCCAGCCCTCGTGGCCGCGCAAGATCAGAGGCTCGCCCGACCCGTCGGCATTCCATACTCGCGCGGTTTTGTCCTCCGACGCCGTGACGACACGCTTGCCGTCGGCGCGAAAAGACGCCGAACGCACCTTGCCCTCGTGCCCGCGCAAGATCAAAGGTTTGCCCGTCCCGTCGGCATTCCACACCCGCGCCGTCCTGTCCGCGGAGGCGCTGACGATGTGCTTGCCATCGGGGCTGAACTCCGCCCACAAGACGGCATTGTCGTGGCCGCGCAGCACGAGGGGCTCGCCGGTCCCGTCGGCATTCCATACCCGCACCGTCTTGTCGTACGATGCGGTGACGATGCGCTTTCCATCGGCGCTCACGGCCGCCGAGCTCACCGCATCCCCGTGGCCGCGCAGGACGAGGGGCTCGCCGGTCCCGTCGGCATTCCACACCCGCGCCGTCCTGTCGTCGGAGGCGGAGGCGACGCGCTTTCCGTCGGGGCTCCAGGCGACTGCATTGACCGCGCTGTCGTGACCGCGCAGGAGGAGGGGTTCGCCGGTTCCATCCGCGTTCCACACGCGCGCGAGTTTGTCCCGGGACGCGGTGGCGATGCGCTTGCCGTCGGGGCTCCACGCCGCGGAAAAGACACTGTCGTGATGGGGGAGCACCATGAGCGTGAGCCCGCTATGCAAGGCCGTCAGCGCTAGATCGGACCATCCGCGCGGCACCCCGGGAGGCTCGATCTCGCGCAGGAGT
This sequence comes from Polyangium sp. 6x1, assembly GCF_029946515.1. Taxonomy (GTDB): domain Bacteria; phylum Myxococcota_A; class Polyangia; order Polyangiales; family Polyangiaceae; genus Polyangium. Next base: position 53,452 of record NZ_JARZHH010000007.1, on the reverse strand, counting down.
GCGAGCGCGGTCGTCGGATCGGTCTCCAGGAGCTCGCGTGCCGTGGCCATGCGCGTTGTATTGCGCATTTCCCGGGCCTCGCCCTGGGCGAGCGCCGCCGCTTCGTCCGCGCGCGCGGCTTCTCGACGCGCGCGGCTCGCGAGCAGAGACACGAGGAGGGCGACGGCGCCGAGGGTGGCAATGGCGCCCGCGACGATTCGCCGGCGAATGCGCCGCGCGCGCTCGGAGAGCGCGACGACAGCCTGGAGATAACGCTCTTCACGCGCGCCGAGCCCGGCGGCCGAAGCCCCGCGCCCCTCCGCGCGCCGGCGCTCGAGCCACACGCGGGCCTCTTCCGCCGCGCGATCGCGCCAGAGCAGACCCTCGGCCTTCCCGCTCGTCTCCCATGGCTCGGCCGCGGCGCGCAATCGGGCCAAAAACTGCGCGTCGAGCTCGCTCTCGTCGAGCCAATGCTTGAGCTTCGCCCACCTTTCGACGAGCGATTCGTGAATGAGCTCCACCTTCGTGCCCTCGCGCTCGCCGGACGTCTCGATGAGCAGGAGCCGCGCGTCGGCGAGGTGATGCACCACCTGCTCGACGGCGCCGCCCTCCTCGGCGAGCGCGTAGAGCTCCTCCAGGCTCACCACCGCGCGCGTGCGCTGGGGCGTGACGAGACGCAGGAAAACTGCCCGGCAGAGCCGCTGGTCGGGCGATGAGAGCCCGGAAAGGACCGCGTCCGCGTGCGTGGACAGCGCCCCCGCGACCCCGCCGAGCTGCTCGTAGCTGTCCCGGGTGAGCAGGCGGCGCTCCCGATCCCGCGCCTCCCAGAGCTTCGCGGCCGTGAATTGCAGGAGGGGCAATGGGCTCGGCGTGCGTTCCAGCGCGCCGAGCATGCCCTCGATCATCTCCTCGCTCTCGAAGGCATACCCCGTGGCCTCGAGCGGCCGCGTCAAGGCCTCGCGGAGCCCCTCGCGACCCACGGGCGGCAATAACGAGAGCCCGCGAATCACCTCGGTCATCAGCTTTCGATCCTCGGTCAAACGATCGAGAAAATCGGAGCGAATGGAGAGAATGACGCGCAGCGGGGACGATGCGTCGTCGGCCGCGCCCTCGATGCAGGCCGCGAACGCCGCGCGCTCGCCGGGGTCGGTCCCCAGGGTGTAGAGCTCCTCGAATTGATCGACGAAAAGGAGGATGCGGTGCAGGCTCCCCTGCCGGCGGCAGCGCGCGCGCAGCCGGGCGCCGAAGAGCCCTGGCTGCGTGCGCAGGGTGGCCACGAGATCCTCGGGATCGCTCGGCTCGATCGCGCCTGCCCGAATGCTCTCCGGCGGGGCGGCCGAGACCTGGGTGAGCACCTCGGCGAGCGCGGCGAGGGGCCGGCGCCCCGGGCGCAGGAGGAAGGTCTCCCAGCGCTCGCCCGAGCGCTTCAAAGCGGGGATCACGCCCGCGCGCACGAAAGACGACTTGCCCGCGCCCGAGGGCCCGGCGACGGCCACGAGCGGCTGGTGGCGGAGCTGCCCGAGGACGCTCGCGACATCACGATCGCGGCCGAAGAAGCGTGCCGCGTGCTCCTCTTGGAATGCGGAAAGGCCGGCGAAGGGGCTCTCGTCCTCCGTCGGCGCGAGCAACTTTCGGCCGGGCAACACGGATTCGAGCGCGGCGAGCAGCTCCTCGGCCGAGCCGAAGCGCTCGGCTTTGCGCTTCCTCAAGCAGCGGTCGATGATGGCGCCGAGCCCGCCCACGTCCGCGCGTTTGTCGCTCACGCTGGGCATGGGTTCGTCGAGGTTCTCGACCTGCGAGAGATGGAACAGCGTGGCCGGAGCGAGCGGATGCGCCCCGGTGCAGAGCTCGAAGAGAATGATGCCCACGGCCCAGATGTCGCTGCGCGTGTCAATGTCCTCGGCGCGCCATTGCTCGGGCGACATGTACGGGAGCGTGCCGAGGAGCGCTCCGTCCTCGGTCAGGCCGACGCCTTTGACGAGCGGCGGCCTGGAGGCGGTGATGGCCGAGAGCTCCTCGGCCTCGAGCCGCTTGGCGATGCCGAAATCGAGCACTTTGACCTGCCCCCCGGCGGTCAGGAAAATGTTGTCCGGCTTGAGATCGCGGTGGACGATCCCGAGCTGATGGGCGCACGAGAGCGCACGCACCACGGGCAGGACGAGCTCGACCGCGAGGCTCGGCGAAACCCGCCCGCTCCGGGTATCCGCGGGGGAGCGGGGCTCGAATGCGCCGGGGGCCTCGCGCTGCGCCCGAAAGGCGCTCAGGGTGCGGCCCTCGAGGTGCTCGAGCACCATGTACGGGTATCCGTCGTGCTCGTCCACCTCGTGGATGACCACGATATTTTCGTGCTTGCATCGGGCGGTGGCCCGCGCCTCGGCGAGAAAGCGCTCGGCGCTCTGGCCGCTATGTTCGAGGAGGACCTTGATGGCGACGAGGCGGCCGAGCTTGGTGTCACGGGCGAGGAACACGATCCCCATACCGCCCTCGCCGAGCTTGCGGATGAGCTCGTAGTGCTTGATGCTCGAGCCGGCTTGCAAAGGCCCGGCCGGCGCATCGGGGTCCGGCTTGGCCGAAGGTTCCGCGCTGGAGGTCGGGGCAAATGGGAGATCGTGATCCGGGCTCTTGGGATGCGCCTCGGAGGGGCCGCTGTTCTCGTTGCGCAACATCGACGCTCGTGCCTCCCGCGCCGTCACCGCGGTCCGCGAGGGCGATACTAGCATCGAATGTGCGCATTTTCCTGGGATCCTCCTCGGTGACCCCGGGCACGCTCGGCGTGGTGATGCGCACGGCCCGCGCGAAACGCGCGGCAGGCGAGAGCGCCCACTGTGCCTTGTCGCATTTGCTGTGTGGCAGGGCGCAACACGAACGGGGCGGACGGGCGCGCGCGACAGAAGGCTCTTGCGGTTCTTCTATGGGAGGATGTCGAGATGGGTTCGAGAAAGGGAGCCTTCAGCGGCAGCCCTCGGCGTGCTCCCAATCGAATCGCTCCTCGCGGGTCTCCCGGCTCGCGGACATCTGTCCATTGACCATCATCTCCAGCTCCATCACATACCGAGCGCGACGTGGGCGCAACGTGGCCGGATCGGTTTCGACGTCGAGCGTGATCACGCGGTTCACGCGCTCGACGTTCAGGTTCTTTGAAAGGTCGGTCCCAGCCCCGCGCATCAGAGAACGGGTGAATGCGGCGAGCCCCGCGCTCGCCGACGTCCCTGACATGGTGGAGACGAGCGAGAGCCGGACGAGTTTCTTGGCGCCGTCGACCGGACCATGATTCTCGACCCGCACGCGCGTCGGGATCTCTTCGTCCCCGACTTCGATCGAATCGTCGTCCTCGCGGGACGCGCCGGGTGCGAGGGAGAGGCCGTTCCACGCGCCGACCCACCCATTCCAGTAGTCTCCCATCTTCGCCTCCAGGGACGCCTTGATGGCAGGCGAACGCATCATGGCCGCGACCTTCGGCGCTATCTTCGGGTCCTTGTTGAAGGAAGGCATGGCGAGGATGCGCTCGATCATTTCATCGAGGCCGCGGACGCCGAGATACTCGCCTTCGCGTGACACGATGAGGGAGGGCATGGCGGAGGTCATCGCGAGGGCAGGGGCGAGCTGCTTCTGGAGCTCCGGGCCTGTGATGTCCTGACCGTTGAGCTCGAGGAATTGGAAATCGCTGAACGTGAGGTCCAGATTGCCATCGGCGCCCGGCTTCACGGAGAGCATGTAGCGGAGGCGGGCCGTGGTGCCTTTCTTGTCGGAGAGCTGTTCCACGGGCACACGGCAGGGGACCTTCCAGCCAAAGGTGAAGGATTGCTCCCCCTCTTGCGGTCCGCCCTCCGGCGCCGCGTCGCCCGTCTGCGCCTTCGCGCTTCCGGGCGACGTGGGCGCAGCCGTGCTGCTCGTGGAGGAAGCACACGCAAGGAACGCGAGCGGTGCGATCAGGCAAACGATGAAGTGGGGCAAACGGGCGGAGTCCGAAACGCGCATGACGTTCGCGAGCGAACCACGGCGGTCGCGAGATGACAAGAGGCTCGTTTGATCCCGGGGAGTGCCGAGCAAATTGTCACCGCTTTACGGGGCCAGCTGTTACAGCTTGATCAGCCCGAGGCGGCTCGCGGTGGCGATGGCCTCCGTCCGACTGAGCACGTCGAGCTTGCGAAAGATGCTCCGGAGGTGCGATTTCACCGTCGTCTCCCCGATGCCGAGGAGCGCGCTGATCTCCTTGTTGCTCTGTCCGCGCGCCAGATACTCCAGCACCTCCACCTCGCGGCTCGTGAGGGCTTCGCGGCTCAGGCTCTCGGCCAGCTTTTGCACGAGGGATGCGGGAAGGCACGTCTCTCCCCGATGCACCCTGCGAATGCAGTCCAGGATCTCCTCCCGGCGCGCATCCTTCAAGAGATAACCCTTCGCGCCGGCCTTGACGGCGTTGAGGAGGTCGTTGTCCGTGTCGAACGTGGTGAGGACGATCAATCGGGCGGACGCGTCGTTCCTCCGGACCTCCTCGATCGCCCCGACGCCGTCGAGCACAGGCATGCGGATGTCGATCAGCGCGACGTCCGGACGATGCTGTTGCCAGAGCTCCACCGCCTGCCGGCCGTCGGAGGCCGCGGCCACGACCTCCATGTCGGGTTGGCGGCTGATGATGGCTGCCAGGCCCTCGAGCACCGTGACGTGATCGTCGGCGATGAGCACCCGGATCGTATCGGAGCCCGAAGGGAGTGCTGCAATTTCGGCAGGGTTCTTCATGGCATGAAGCCGCTGGGGGAGTGCGGAGCCGGCAAGGACGCCACGATGGTCGTCCCGCTGCCTTCCGCGCTTCGAATGATCAATTGGCCGCCCATCACCTCGACCCGCTCCTTGATTCCGACCAGACCGAGGCCTTCATGTTGTGACGCAGGATCGAAACCCACGCCGTCGTCCCGTAGCTCGAACCGGAGCCTTTGTGGCTCGAACGCGAGACGCGCGTTGAAATGGCGCGCGCGCGCGTGCCGCAACGTGTTCGTCAGCACCTCTTGGCCGATGCGCAGGAGGTTTTCCTCCCATTCGTTGCTCAGCGGCCACGGGTTGCCCTCCAGCGTGAATGCGCCGACCACGCTGGTCCCGCTCGTCATCTTCTTGATCTGCTCTTCCACCGCTTCACAGAGGCTCTTCTCGGCGAGCGCCTGCGATCGAAGCGCGTGCGCGGAGCGTCGCGCCTCTTGCAGGCTCCCGCGCGCGAGCTCGCGCGCGCGGGCGAGGTGTTTTCCGGCCTCGGAGAGCAAGCCCCTCGACCAGGCGTCCTCCGTCGCCTCCAGTTGCACGATCACGCCGGTGAATCCTTGCGCCAGCGTGTCGTGGAGATCCCGCGCCATACGGTTGCGCTCCGCGGCGATGGCCGCCTCGCGGCTCTGTCGGGAGAGCCGCGTGAGCTGAATGGCGAGCATGGCCTGATGGGCCAGCGCACGAGCGAGCTCCATCTCGCTCGTTTGAAATAAATTCTTGTGCCTCGATCGGATCCCGATGAAGCCGGCAAGCTTGCCGCCGATCAGCGTCGGGACCGTCAGCGTGGCCACGACGCCCATCGCCGCCAGTCGCTTGTAAATCACCGGCATGTTGGGATCGTGGGGCATGTCTCCGTGCCATGGATGCCAGGGCGAATTCTCACGATTCCCGAGGCGAATGCGCGGAGGGTCGCAATCGAGCTCCCCGACGACGATATCGACACCCGTGCGGATCGCCTCGCTCCACACGGGGTGGTCTTCCGTGAAAAGCGTGACCCTCTTGACCGAGGACAGGTTCTTCGAGGGGGTGTGCAGCCGATCGTCCTCGAACGTCGCGACCATGTCCATATCGCCGCTGACGCCGTTTCTTTCGTACACGCTGACGCTCTGCCCGTTCAGCCGTCCGGCGATCATGCGCAAGACGTGCTCCAGCAGTCGTTCGGGATTCGATTCCTGGGCGAGCCCATCCAGCGTGCGGGTGAGCGCCGCGAACTGACCACGCGCGAGGTGCTCCGAGGCCCGCAAGGCCTCCGCGGATCGCTTGATCGAGGTCACGTCGCGAATCGCCCCCGCCCATTCGATGATCTGGCCCGCGTCGTCGCGCACGGCCGTGGCATACACCTCCACGTGCTTGATGTAGCCGTCGGGCATGACCAGGCGGTGTCCGAAATGAAGATCGTCGCCCTTGCCGGAGAGCGCCTGAGCGTAAAGAGGGAGATCCTCGGGATGGACCCTCGAGACGACCAGCTCGGGCACGAGCTTCGTGTCGGGATGAATCTCGAAGAGACGATACGTCTCGTCCGACCAGAGGAACTCGTTCGTCGCGACGATCCAGGTCGCGCTCCCCGTCTGGGTCAGGCGCTGCGTCCTCGTGAGCGAGGCCTCGCTCTTCCTTCGCTCCTCGATTTCGACACGGAACGCCTGGTTGATTCGCTCCAGATCTGCCGTGCGCTCGCGGATTCGCCTCTCGAGCTCGATGTTCAGCCGCGCGGATGCTTCCTCGGCGCGCTTGCGCTCGGTGATATCCATCACTGTGCCAATGAAACGAATGGCCTGGCCGTTCGCGTCGAAGAACGCCTGGCCGCGGGCCGTCACCCAGTGCTCCGAGCCGTCGCGCGCACGAATCGTGCGGTACTCCGCGCGATACTTGCCTCCATCCGCGCCGGCGAGCGCTTGCATGACCTGGCTGTCCACCCGCGTCCGGTCGTCCGGGTGAACACATTTCAAGAACATGTCGTGTGTCACCTCTGCGTCCAGCGGCAGCCCGAAAATCTCCTTCATCCGCAGCGACCAGTCCCCCACGTTGCCCAGGTCCGTGGAGTTCCAGACCCACAAGCCGATTCTTCCTGTTTCGATGGTCAGCCTCAGACGTTGCTCGCTATCGAGCAGCGTCTGGTTGACCTCCTTCAGGTGCGAGGCCTGCTGCAGGAGCTCCGCGTTCAATGCGGCGGTCTCCCGTTCGCTGGACCGTCGCTTCTCCTCGGTGACGTCGCGGCAGCTCGCGATGAGCCAATCGCGCCTCGGATCCCCCAGGCGCGTCAGCCGCATGTCCAGGACCCGCAGCTCACCGGGCGTTCGTCGATACGAACACTCGACCGAGACCGGCCCGGACGGCTCGACGCGACCGAGCGATTCGAGGAGCTCGTCGCGCGACGCGCTCGTCACGAGCTCCCCGAGGTGCTTTCCGAGGATATCGCTCTTTCCACGGCCGAACATCGTGCAAGCCGCGGGATTCACCTCGACGATCCGCCCGCTCGGCTCGACGAGCGCTATGGCTTCCGCGACGTGCGCGAACAGAAGCTCCAGGAGCTCTTCCCGGTCGGTCGCGCCGGCGTGCGGAGACGGCGGAGCGTCCGACCGCGTAGGGATCGTGGGGCTGTTCGAATCATCGTGCATGTCGACGTTCGCGGGGGGCATGTTGACACACGCCGGTGCGGGAGGGAAGGTGGAATGCGGACGCGCGCGCGGTTTCCGTGGGACGAGGCGCCTCCTTCGAATGGAGGAGCGCGAGATCCTTCATTCGGAGGAGACGAAACTCCGCGACACGATCGATTGCGTATCCCCTGGTCGATGCGCGAGGATTCGCGCCATGAGCTCCATGGCCGCGCTCCGCGCGCGCTCGCTCGATCTCGGCCTCCTCTTCCTGCGTGTAAGCTCGGCCGCGCTCATTTGGACGTTCCACATGGCCAGAAAGCTCGGCGACTTCGACCACGAGCTCCGTACGTTTCCCGACCCGCTCGGCGTCGGCCACGCAACGAGCTTCGTGATGGTGTTCGGCGCCGAGGGGCTATGCAGCCTCCTCGTCGCGATCGGCCTGGCCACGCGTCTTTCGTCGCTCCCCATTGTCTTCACCATGATGATGGTGCTCGTCCTCGGCGCGCGCGGGTTCGAGGGCGCGGACGTCCAGTCGGCCCTCCTCTACGCCGTACCTCATGTCGTCCTCGTGCTCACGGGACCGGGGCGTTGGTCGCTCGATCATCGACTCCGAGACCGCTGGGATCGCCTGGGCGCTCGCCTCGCTCCCGGGGCGTGGGGACGCCTTGGAGACGATCGGTGAGGCGACTGGGCCTTTTCTTTGGGCTTTGGCTCCTCACCCCTCCTGCCGCGGGACAATCCGCCACGAAAACCGGGCCCTCGCCCGACCTCCCCGCGCACGGCGACGAGACGGGAACGTATTCGCCCTACCGGCCGATCCGGTACCTCGAGGAGTACGCTCACCTCGCGGACGGGCCGCGCGACGACCCGTGGGATCCTATCAAATACGTGCCGCTCTGGCGCGGCGGATACCTCTCCTTCGGCGGACAGCACCGACTCCGCTACGAGCTCGTCGATCCCATCGACATCGGAATCGGAGGCGATCGCGCGACGAGTAGCGCGCTCCTCTCGCGCAACCTCCTCCACGCCGATCTCCACCTCTCGCGGGGGATCCGTATCTTCGCGCAGCTCGGGGGTTTTTACGCGCTCGGCGTACCATCTTCCGAAGCCCGGCCTCCGGACGCCGACGACCTCGACGTCACGCAGCTCTTCGTCGAAAGCAGCGCCGTGCTCGGTGGCATTCGCATCACCGGCCGGGTCGGCCGTCAGGAAATGGCGCTCGGATCCACGCGATGGGTGGGCACGCGCGACGGCACGAACGTCCGGCAGGCGTTCGACCTCGTCCGCGTCACGCTCGCGAAGCAAGGCGGATGGAGCGTGGAGACGTTCGTCGGTGCCGTCCCCGCGCTTCGGCGCGGCGCCTTCGACGACGCCCCCGATTGGCAAGATCGCTTCTGGGGAATGTATGCGACGCTGCCCGTTCTCCCGCGAAAGCTGCTAGGCCTGGACGTCTTCTACCTCGGCCGCCGGCGACCCGACGCGGCGTACGCGGACGTGCGAGGGCGCGAGGTCCGCCACACGTTCGGCATGCGTATCTTCGGCGAGACGGATTTTGGCCTCGAGTACGTCGGGCACGCCCTCGTGCAGCGCGGCGCGATCGAGGACGACAGCGTGCTCGCGTGGGGCTTCGCGGCCGCGTTGTGGCAGCGCCTGCCCGGCGTCCTCGAGCCCGTACGCTTCGGCATCCGCGGCGACGCGCTGAGCGGAGATGCACGCCTGCGCGACGGGCGGACGACGACGTTCCAGCCGCTCTTCCCGAATCAAAGCTTTTTCAGCGCGCTGCCGGCGATCTATCCGACGAACCTCTACGACGCTCACCCGCTGCTTCGCATCGAAGGGGCGAAGGTTTCGTTCGAGGCTGGATGTACTCTGTTCTTTCGGCAGGCGATCGAGGACGCGGTGTACGCGCCGCCCGGCACGGTCCTGGTATCGGGCGAGGCGACGCGGGCGCGCTACACCGCCGCGCAAACCTCGCTGTCGATCGGCTACAAGGCCGACCGCCACCTCTCCTTCAATGCCGAGTACACACACGTCTTCCCCGGCCCCGCGATCACGGATTCCGGTGGAACCGACGTGGACTTCTTCGGAACATGGACCACGTACACGTATTGAACCTTGCCGATTGCGTGTCGGCCACCTCCGGATTCCGACCGACGGTCCCTCCTTCGAAAGGAGGAGAGGTCATTCCTCCGTCGGCAGGTCGGGGACGTAGGCCGCACGGTCGATATCCCTCTCGCCGGAGAGGGGTCATCTTACGCCACACGCTCGCTCGACAGGCCTCGGCTTGGCGGCTCCAACCCAAACCCACATTCCAGGTACAACGACGATGAACAAATATCACAAGCTCTATACGCCGGAAGACAGCGCGGTCGTTTTCATCGATCACCAGCCGCAGATGACGTTCGGTGTCGCCAACATCGATCGCGCGGCGCTCATCAACAACGTGACGCTGCTCGCGAAGGCCGCGAAGGAGTTCAACGTCCCCGCCGTCCTCACCGCGGTGGAGACGGAGTCGTTCAGCGGGTACATCTGGCCGCACCTCCTCGATGTGTTTCCCGGGCAACCGGTCGTCGAGCGGACGAGCATGAACGCGTGGGACGATGCGGGCTTCCGCGCGGCCATCGAGGCGACGGGCAAGAAGAACATTCTCCTCACCGGCCTCTGGACCGAGGTCTGCGTGACCTGGCCCGCCATCGAAATGCTCGGCGCCGGTTACAACATCTACGTCGTCGAGGACTGCTGCGGCGCGACGTCGACGGCCGCCCATGACGCGGCGCTGTCCAGGATGGTCCAGGCGGGCGCGATCCGGCTGACGACCATCGCTGCGCTCCTCGAATGGCAGCGCGACTGGGCGAAGCGCGAGCACTACAACCAGCTCATGGGCCTCATCAAGCAGCACGGCGGCGCCTACGGCGCGGGCGTCGAGTATGCCTACACGATGGTCCACCACGCGCCGCAATCGGCGGTGAAGCCGCAGATCGTGCCGAAGAAGGCCGGTCACTGACAGCAGAGCCATGGCCGAGACCATCCACATCGCCATCGTCCGGCGCGTGAAGAAGACGCACATCGAGGCCTTCGAGCGCGCCCTCACCGAATTCGCCAGCCGGTCCTTGGCCGAGCCTGGAGCGAGGGGAGTGCATTGCCTCTACCCGCCGCCCGGCTCCGATTCGACCGAGTACGGCATCCTGCGCAGCTTCGCCAGCGCCGCCGACCGCGACGCGTTTTACGAGACGCCGCTCTACAAGGAATGGCTCGCTCGCATCGCGCCGATGGTGGAGGGTGAACCGACGTACCGGCGATTGGAAGGCCTCGAAGCCTGGTTTCGCGACACCGCCGAGCCCATGCCGCCGCGATGGAAGATGGCCTTGCTCACCTGGATCGCCGTGTGGCCGGTCAGTATGATCGTCCCGGCGCTCCTCCTTCCGTTGCTCGGCCCGAAATTCCCGCAACTCCTCGCCTCCGGCGTCATCGCCGGAGGCATCGTTGCGGTTCTCACGTGGGGCGCCATGCCATTGCTCGTGAAGCTCGCGCATCCCTGGCTTCACCCCGGGAACAGGACCTCATGAAGACCACAGCCGATCTCATCCTCCACAACGGTCGCATCACCACGCTCGATCCGAGCCACCCCGAAGCGAAGGAGGTGGTCGTCGTCGGCGGCCGGATCGCCGGGGTCGACAACGCTTCGCAGTTCGAGCGCGGGCCCGCGACGAAGGTCGTCGACCTCGGCGGGCGCAGGGTCATTCCGGGGCTCTACGATTCGCACCTCCACGTCATCCGCGGCGGACTGAACTACAACATGGAGCTGCGCTGGGAGGGCGTGCCCTCCCTTGCCCTGGCCCTCGAAATGCTCCGCGACCAGGCGGCCCGCACACCCGCGCCGCAATGGGTGCGCGTGGTCGGCGGATGGAGCGAATTCCAGTTCGCCGAGCGGCGGATGCCGACGCTCGACGAGATCAACGCGGCGGCTCCCGACACGCCGGTCTTCGTCCTGCACCTGTATTGCCGGGCCTTGCTCAACCGCGCGGCGCTCCGCGCGTGCGGATACACGAAGGACACCCCCGACCCGCCCGGCGGCACGATCGTCCGTGACAAGGCGGGCAACCCCACCGGGATGCTCATCGCGAAGCCAAACGCGACCATCCTGTACGCGACGCTCGCGAAAGGGCCGAAGCTCCCCCCCGAATATCAGTACAACTCGACGCGCCACTTCATGCGGGAGCTCAACCGGCTCGGCGTGACGAGCGTGTGCGACGCGGGAGGTGGCTTCCAGAATTACCCGGAAGACTACGAGATCATCCAGAAGCTTCACGAGCGCGGCGAGATGACGTTGCGCATCGCCTACAACCTCTTCACGCAAAAGGCTGGCGGCGAGCTCGAAGATTTCGTGCGCTGGTCGAAGATCGTGAAGCCGGGCGACGGCGACGACATGCTCCGGTGCAACGGCGCGGGCGAGATGCTCGTCTTCTCCGCGGCGGACTTCGAGGACTTCCTCGAGCCGCGCCCCGATCTCCCCGAGAAGCTCGAATCCGAGCTCGAGCGCGTCGTTCGTTTCCTGGCCGAGAACCGCTGGCCGTTCCGGCTTCATGCGACGTACGACGAATCGATCTCGCGGTTCTTGTCCATCTTCGAGAAGGTCCACAGCGACGTCCCGCTCGACGAGCTGCACTGGTTCTTCGACCATTGCGAGACCATCTCCGATCGGAACATCGAGCGCGTCAAGGCGCTCGGAGGCGGGATCGCGATCCAGCATCGGATGGCCTTCCAGGGCGAATACTTCGTCGACCGCTACGGCGCGAAGGCGGCCGAGCGCACGCCGCCCCTCCGGCGAATGCTGGAGCTCGGCGTCCCGGTCGGCGCAGGCACGGACGCGACGCGCGTCGCGAGCTACAATCCGTTCGTCTCCCTGTACTGGATGACCACGGGAAAGACGCTCGGCGGGCTTTCGCTGTATCCGGAGAAGGCGCGATTGACGAGGGAGGAGGCGCTTCGGCTCTACACCCAGGGCAGCACCTGGATGTCGCGGGAAGAAGGGACACGCGGCGCGATCGCGCCCGGGCAGCTCGCCGACATGGCGGTGCTGACGGCCGACTATTTCAAGATTCCTGACGAGGAAATCAAGGCGCTCGAATCGGTGCTCACGATCCTCGGGGGCACACCGGTCTACGCTGCTGACGAATTCAAGCCGCTCGATCCGGGCGACCTGCCGGTGATGCCAGACTGGTCGCCGGTGCACCGCCATCCTGGGGCCTTCCGGCAGAGCGCGCAGGCGGCGCTCCCGGCCGAGCGTCGTTGCGTGCAGATGCACGCGCAGCCGGGCGGGCAGCCGGCCTTCGGCCTTCCGCGATGGCTGTCGGAGCTGGGCAACCTGTTCGACGGCGGCGGTTGCGAGTGCTTCGTGTTCTGAAAGGAGTTTGTCGCATGGCAACGATGACCGTCAAGGACGGCACGCAGATCCATGCGGATCTCCTCGCGTTCCTCAAGAGCTGACATCCCCTCGCTTCCCGCTTTCGGGCGCTGCTCGATCGTGTAGATTCGCCGCGTCCTCGGTGCGGTCGACGCGCGTCCCTTTCAGCATCCCGCGCACCTCTTCGAGCTCGCGCGTGAGCTCCTCCGGCGGCAACTTCCTCCAGCGCTCCAGAAGCTGCGCCATCGGGTGTTCGTCCGGGAACGTGACCAGGATCATCGGCTGCACGCCGAGCCCCGTCGCAATCTGAACCAGGGTTCCGAAGTTGACCCGCACGAGCCCCTGCTCGATGCTCGACAGGTGGCCCTTGTTGAGGCCGCTCACATTGGCGAGCTCGACCAGGGACATGAGGCGTTCCGCGCGGAGCAGGCGGATCCGGGCGCCGATCTTGGCGGAAATGGGGTCGGGGGTCGTCCTTCGCGGCATGGGGGTCTCCTCGGGCGTGTCGATCGGGAGACACCCCCTACCATCATCGAGTCCCTCGGACAAACGTTTTGTGGTTGTCGGGGCACACGGGCAGCACGTTTCCGGCGGCCCATGCCCGGGATCGCGTGCTCCCAGGGGGCAGTACCGCCCGGCGCCCCTCGATGCTCACCCCGCGCCGGCGACCTGCCTCATGGCGGCGTTGAGCGGTGGAAGAGGTTCGTCATGCCGATCATGATCGCCGACCCGGAGCGCCTGCGCCGGCTCGACCTTGCATTTTTCCAGGATCGATCCAATACGAATTCCACGACCACCCGGGATGCCATGACCCTCGAAGACCTCCTCCCCCCGAACCTCAGGGGACCCACGACCACCATCACCCGTATCGCCGCCGGCCTCTCGGGGGCCGGCGTTTACCGCGTCGATGCCGCCGGCGAGTCGTTCGTACTCAAGGTCGCCGCGGAGAGCGAAGGCGAAGGCGATTGGCGCAAGACGCTCCACATCCAGCGGCTCGCCGCCGACGCGGGGCTCGCGCCTCGTATCGTCCATGTCGACGAGCCGAGGCGCGCGGTCCTGACCGCCTTCGTCGCCGACCGCTCGTTCGGGGCTTTTTATCGGGACCCGCGCACCCACGAAGCCGCGGTCGCCGAGCTCGGCCGCACCGTGCGCCGCATTCACGCGCTCCCCATCCCCGAAGGCGCGCTCGCGCGTGATGCCCGCGCGTTTCTCCTTCAAATATGGGGCGAATCCATGGCCGGCTTCGCCCTTCCGGGCTTCGCCCGCGACGCCGTCGAGCGGTTGCTCGCCGAGGCGCCGCCGGCCCCCGAAGGCGCCCCGGTCCTCGGTCACAACGATCTCAATCCGTCGAACCTCGTCTACGACGGCGCGTCGATCGTGGTGCTCGACTGGGCCGCCGCGGGGCCGAACGACGGGTTTTACGATCTCGCGGTGCTCTCCGTCTTCCTGCGCATGGACGAGGGCACCTGCCTGCGCCTGCTCTCGGCCTACCACGACCAGCCGCTCGCGGCGCTCCCCGACCGATTCACGTACACGCGGAGGCTCGCGGCGGCGCTCGCCGGCACGATGCAGCTCCACCTCGCCCGGCAGATGAAGCACGCCGGGGCCACGGGCGCCGACACGCTCGAATCGACGCCCTCGCTCGGCGAGTTTTATCAGCGAATGGCGACCGGCGCGCTGAAGATCGGCACGGCGGACGGCCAGTGGGCGTTTGGTCTCACCCTGCTGAAGGCAAGCCTTGCGTATTGAGCCGGTCGACGGCCCTCAAAAACTTCCGCCCACGCCGACCCACGCCCCTCCCGGCATCGGGACCACCCTCGCATACCTGCCCCCGCGCGCCGTGCCCCCGGACTCCGCGGGTGGCGTGGGGTTGTCGAACCAGTACGTTGCGACGGCCGCCACGCCGAGCACGCTCGCCATCGCGAACGATCCGATCGCGCCGGTGCGCAGCACGTCCCGTGACGAGCGCGCCGATTCGTATGCGCCGAGCTCGCCGACGTCGATATTTCCCTCTTCGGTGCGCGTGAGCACCCGCTGCGCCGCGTCCTCCTCCACGGCCGCGCCCACGGCGAGCGCGAAGCCGGAGACCAGGGCCACCCCTGCGCCGGCCACGAGCCCGTACGAGATACGGCGCTGGCGCGTCGTCGAGAGGGAGACGTCGAGGTGGTTCGTCCCTCCTCGTTCGATCATCACGCGCAAGGCGCGCGGGTCGTGGCCGCGCTGCGCGACGGTCACCATGTGCGCGCCCGAGGGCAGCTCGATCGGCGAGCCGAGCGGCGCTTCGCCTTGCGAACGGCCGTCGACCAGAACCGAAGCGCCCTCGGGCGCCGTCACCGCGAGGAAACTCGGGCGCTCGCGCAGGTTGATCTCCACCGGCAAGATCGCGCCCTCCACGGCCACGATTTCGCGTGTCTCCTCGATGAATCCATGCGCCGTGACCACGAGCGCATGCTTGCCGGGGGCGATGGCCTCGATCACCGGCACCGTGGTCCGCGTGACGCCGTCGATCGAAATGACGGCGCCCGGGGTCTGCGTCGTGATCAAGAGCCGCGCCTTCGATACGGTCGTCTCGGCGGTCTTCTGTTCGAGGCTCGCCGCGATCGCCTCGAGCTCCCCGAGCGCGGCCACGACGTCGGCGCGGCGCCCGCCCTCGGGCACGAGCTCGAGGTAGCTGCGAAAATGCGCGATCGCAGCCTGCAGCACCGCGGGATCCCGCGCGACCGTGTAATGGCGGCGCTCGGCCTGCGCGAGCGAGAAAAGCACGGTCGGCCGCTCCGGCGTCAGGGCGTGCGTCGCCCGGAAGGCGTCGACGGCGTCGGCATAACGACCCGCCGCATAGGCCTGCGCGCCCGCAGTGAACAGGATCCTCGCCTCCTCGACCGCGTCCGCGGCATGGAGAGGGCGCGCGGAGGCGGCGACGAGCAGCACCGAAAGGAGAACACTCGCGGCGCGCTTCATTGAAGCTCCGGGAGCGAGCGATAAAGCTCGAGCCCGTCCTCCGCCTGGACGGCGACGTCATCGACGCCGTCGTGATCGAAATCGGCGACCGCGAGCGCGCGCACGTGCGGGAGCGATCGCACCAAAATGGGCGCCGCGGTCGCGTCCCTGCCCGCGTCGAATTCGTAACGATAGAGCCCACTTTCGCTCGCGACCAGCACGTCGAACCCCTTTCCCCGCGGCGAGGTCACGCACGCGATCGCGCGCACGCCCGACCCGTCCGGGTCGAGCGGCGCCGAGACGTGCCCGTCGTTTCCGAGGTCCCCCGCCTCGTTCCCCCAAAGAATCGTGAGAGCCCCGGGCGCGACCGGCGAACCGGTCCGGACGAGCGCGTCCGCGTGCCCGTCGCCGTCCACGTCGGCGACGACGAGCTCCGCGTCGATGGAGAGCGACGCGGCGAACGGCCGCGCGGCGCGGCTCCGGAAGGTCGCCGAAGTCTCGTCGTAATCGGCGATCGAAAGGGCCGCGCGCCTCTCCTCGCCGTAAGCTCCGACGACGACGACCTCGTCGACCTCGTCGTCGTTCAAGTCCGCCGCCGCGACGAGCGCGCCATGACGGAACAGGATCGCGCCCGCCGGCTCCACCGACGCGAAATGCGAATCGAGCGGATCACTCGCGCCGGGCAACCCCGGGGGGCCGTCCTCGAAGGCCTCGACGCGGAACAGGCGCAGCTCGCCCGTCGGCTGGTCCAGGCCGAGCGCCGCGACGTCGGCGGTATCGTCGCCGAATCGCCCGAACGTGAGCGAGATCGGCAGGAACGACTTGCCCGCGCTCCGCAAGGGCAATGCCGGGAAGATGTTGCGCGAGGTGCGCCCCTGGAGCACCGCGAGCGCGTCCGACTCGTGCGCCTCGGCCTCGAAGACGACGGCGACCTCCGCCATCCCATCGATCCCGGTTTCTCCGACGTAATGCCCGGCCGTGATTTGCTCGACCGCCCCGGCCTCCACCGCGGCGACCGCCGCCGTCGGGGGGCCGAAAGCCACGCCGAAGCTCAAGGCGATGTGATCGGCGAGCTCCCCGTCTTCCCCGTTCTGCTCGCTGAACGCGAGATCGTCGAGCAGATCGCCGTCGAAATCGCCGACCGTGAGCAGCCTCGTGGGGCCGTGCGTCGAGATCACCGCCGGGGCGAACACGCCGCCGCCCGTGTTGTTCAAGAAATCGAGGTCGACGACGCCCGCCGTGGCGGCCACGACGTCGGGCGCGTCATTGCCGTTGAAATGACCGATCACTGCCTCGGACCAGGAAAACCCGAGGTTTCCATACGCGAGCTCGTACCCCGTGGAGCGAGAGACGACGACTCCGCGCGGGACGATGAAATCGACCAAGCCGTCGGCGTTCAGGTCCCCCATCGCGAGGGGAAATCCAGCGTCCCCCGCGGCTGCCGGCAGCGCATAGGGCGCCGCCTCGTTCGGGCCGCCGCCGGGGTTTTTCGAGACGAACGTGCCATTGCCGAGCCCGAACGCGACGTACGTCTTGCCGCCCGCGCCCACGACGAGGTCGAGGTGCGCGTCCATGTCCACGTCCGCCACGAAGACGCCACGATCGATCGGCGCCGCAGGCACGAGCGTCACGGCGGAGCGCTCGCCATTCGTGTTCCACTCCACCCCGAGAGGGCCGAGCCTGCACGGCGTGAAGACGGGCACCGTGGTGGCCCCGGCATAAGCGACGAGGATCTGCTTGCAAGGCACCGCTTCGTCGAGCTGGGCGGCGAGCATCGGCACGGCGCCGATGACATCGGCCTCGCCCCCCGGCATCGGCGTGAGGTCCGCCGACGTCCCGTTCGCGGAGAACCCCATCAACGACGCGCCTTCCTCGGCCGTATCGGCGAGCGCCACGATCTCGTCCCCCGGCGCATCCGGGAGCGCGTCGACGAACAAAAGCCGCGTGGACGTCCCCTGCGGCAATACGATGGAAGGCACCATCGCGAAATGGGCCGTGGCTTCCGCGTGTCCGCGCAGGAGCGCCACGCCCTCGCGGTCCGCAAAGGCGACGTCCCGGCGCTTCGTTCCCGTCCCGGCGCCAACGGCCGGGGCCGCGATCTCGAAGGGGAGCTCCGTGAGCGCCTCGGAGAGGGAAAAACCATGCGAGTAGAGCGCGCGCGCAGGCCGGAGCCCGGCGGCGTCCGACGCGCCGAGCAGCAGGAGATCGGGCCCCCCATCGAGATCGAAATCCCCCACGCGGAGCGACGTCGGCCAGGTGAAACCCACGCGCTCGCCGGTCGGCTCGATCGCGCCCGACGTGCGACGACAAACCCGATCGGATCCGCAGCCGAAGCCGGCCGGGCACCTCGGCTCGGAGACGGCGGGGTCACAGACGAACCGGCACTCGTTCGGCGTGTTCATGGCCGCGCACGTGCCCGGCGCGGTCGCGTGGCCGTCGCAATCCTCGCCCTCCTCGACGACGAAATTGCCGCACATGCCCTCCGACCACGGGGGCAGCGGAGCGCACGCGGAGGCGGCGAGCGCGAGCGCCGCGAGGACGATTCCCGTGCGCCGAGGGGCCGCGTGGCGCATCAGAAGGGCTCCAGGTCGCCGGGGAGCTTGCCCTTGGTTTCGGTCTTCGGGGGGCGTGGCGCGGACGTCGCTTGGCGGAGCTCGACGGCGAGCGCACGGTCGACGTTCGGCACCACCGTGATCTCGGCAGGCGTGAAACCCTCCGCGACAAACCGCAGCTCGATGGGTTTGTCCCCTCGATCCATCACGAGCGGGCCAGGCACCGTCCCGAGGAGGTCGGCGCCGCGGTAGACGCGCGTCCCCTTCGGCGCGGACGAGACGGTGATCGTGACCTCGACGCGCGCGGCGGCCGAAGGCGCCCCGGAGGCCGAGGCCACCGCCGGGAGCACCTCTGCGCTCTCCGCGGGCGTCACGGGCGCCGGAGGCTCGACGGACGGCGCGGACGTGGACGCGGGCGTCGTCGTCGGGCGAGGCGCGCGGTGCGAGAGGATCACCGCCAGCGTGACCGCGGCCACGAGAGCCGTTGCGGCCCAAACGATCCACCGCGACCGACCGGGCAAGGACGACGGGCGCACGCTGCGCAGCGACCTGGAGAGGGGCGACGGGCTCGTGATGTCCTGCGGCCCCTCGGCGCTGCCTCCGCGCGTTACGGCGTCTGCTTGCCCCGATGCGACGACGTCCACCCGCGCCGAGCTCGGCACCGGGAGCGAGGGCGCCCCGCCCGCCGCGCTCCGCGCCGAGACCCGCTCGATCCGCGCGACGAGCGCCTCGTTTCCCGGCGAGAGGGGCGCGAGCGCGCGGGCGAGCTCCCCGACGCTCGAATACCTGTCGCTCGGCTCCTTTTCGAGGCAACGCATCAAGATCGCCTCGAGCTCGGGCGGCGCGTCCGCGCGGACCTCGGCGAGCGGCTGCGGGGGATCGCGGACGACGGCCGCCATCATGTCCGCCATCGTGCGGGCAGGGAAGGGCAGCCGGCCCGTGACGAGCTCGTACAGCACGACGCCGAGCGACCAGATGTCGGCACGTGCATCGACGTCGGTCGCGCTGCGGAGCTGCTCGGGCGCCATGTAGCTCGGCGAGCCGAAGATCTGGCCCGACTGCGTCAATCCCGACACTGCCGTCGGCGCGTTCGGCAGGACCATCTTGGAGACGCCGAAATCGAGGACCTTGACGATTTGCGTCTCGTCGGGCTTCCGCGCGAGGAACAGGTTCGCCGGCTTCAGATCGCGATGCACGATTCCCACCGCGTGCGCCGCGGCGACCGCGTCGCAGGCTTCGAGCAAGTGTTTCACGGCGACGGCGACGTCGAGGGCCCCCTCGTCGTGCAGCACGTCGGCGAGGTCTTTCCCGTCGAGCAGCTCCATGACGATGTACGCCCCGCCCTCGGGCAAGAGGCCGGCGTCCATCACGCGGGCGACGTGTTCGCTCTGGATTTTCCCTGCGGCGCGCGCCTCGCGGATGAAGCGCGCGATCGCGCCGTCGTCGTACGCGGAGTGCTCGTGCAGGACCTTGACGGCGACTGGTTGCTCCAGGTCGACGTGCATCGCCAGGAGCACGAGCCCCATTCCTCCCCGGCCGATTTCCCGCTCGACGCGGTACTTGCCGGCGATGACCTCCCCAACCGTCACCACGTGCGCACCCTCCCCGCAGAGCCGCGAGCGCGGCCCTGCATCGAACGACAATACATGAATCGATAGCCGCCGGATCCTTTGCCGACTGTCGGAATTCTGCCTTCTCGCGAGGACGTCAGGCGATTTCCGACGCGCAAATTCCCAACGCTCGAACGAGATTGCCGTGATGAGGTTTTGCTCGCACACTGACAGGAGAGTCCTTAGGGCACGCGCGCGCCCGCGCATGCCTCGTCTTTGTGGGCGACCGTCGAAAAGTTGGCCCACTGCGCCTTTCCATTGTCATTCACGTCGCGAGTGGATCTGCGCGCGCTCCCGCCCGATGTCCTGATCGTCCTCCTCGCCGCGGCGGCGCTGCTCGCTTTGGTGCAGACCGCGCGTATTGCTTGGCGGGGCTTCTGGCGGCGGCGCACGATCACGATTCGCCGCGAGCGGGGCGCCGCGGGCGAGCTTCGCGCCGAGGGGCTGCTGCGCGACCTCGGCTACACCATTCTGGGCCGGCAGGTGGCCGTGTCGTACGGCGTGCACGTCGACGGCGAGCCGGTGGCGATCGATCTGCGCGCCGATTACCTCGTGGGCTGGGGCGACAAGCGTTTCGTGGCCGAGGTGAAGACGGGCCGCGCGGCGCCGCGGATCGACACGCCGGGCACGCGCCGGCAGCTCCTCGAATACCGCATTGCGTTCGACGTGGACGGAGTCTTATTGGTCGACGCCGAGGCGGAGCGGGTCCACGCGGTGGAGTTCCCGCTCGGCGCGAGCGAATCGCCGCGCCCCTCGCGCCTGGCCTGGCTGCTCGCGGGCGCGGCGATCGGCGCCGTCGCCGCGGCGGCCGCGCGGTTCTCGTTCTGATCAGGCGCGCCGGGCGCCGGCGTCGTTCAGGCCGGGGTCACGAACACGGTCGCCAGGAGCTCGCCTCCCGGGGCGGCCTTGTACATCACCCGGATGACGCGATACTTGGTCTCCTGCCCGCCCTGTTCGAGGAGCAAGTGCTCGCCTTCGCGCGGGATCGTGGGCCCGCGAAAAACCTGTATCAGCTCCCAGGACTCATGGCAGATGCGGTGCAACGACGAGGACAACATGGCGTGCGCCGGAGGCTACCACGTCTGCACGGAGGCGGGGGCCTGCTGCTTGCTCGCGCGTCGTACCCGTTCCCGGCGCCTCGGATTCGGGCGACGCTTACCGGGGGCAGCAGGGGCGCTCGATTCGTTGCGCTGAAAGGCTGACGATGTATTGAACCACCGACAGGAAAGATCCTCGCAGCACACGTGGGGTCTCCGTCAAGCGCGGTGGCGGCGTTGTCGTAATCTGGCACAGTTTGCGCAGAACCTGCACAACGCCGAGAGCCTGGAATCCTGGAGCGCCGCTTGCTCTCCGGTCGGCGCGGTTCTTGCCAAGTGCGCCGCGCCATCTTACCGGAGAGGTAACATCTTGATCCGACACACGATTCTTTCGATTCTCGCCATCGCGCCCATCCTTGCGCTTTCCTCGACCGCCGACGCCGGACCGAGCCTGTCCCGCGCGCTTGCCATTGCTTGCGAGTCGAACGAAGCCGATTGTGATGCGCCGCAGAAGAGCCTTTCCGCCGCGATCTCGCGGCGCGTCCTCGTGGACGACGTCGTCGAATACAGCATCGACATCCGCGTCGGCCCCGGCACCTACGACGTCATCGGCCTCCACCGCGTCGTGCGCGAATCCGCGCCGAACGTGCCTGCGCCGACCAGCAAGGCCGTCATGATGGTCCACGGCGACGCATGGAATTTCGAGGCCGCCTTCCTCGCCGCAGGCCCCTCGCTGGACGGCGCGAGCTTGCCGGTTCACCTCGCCTCGCACGGCATCGACGTCTGGGGCGTCGATCTCGGCTGGACCCGCGTCCCGGCGAGCGAGGCCAATCTCGCGTTCATGCAGAACTGGGGCTTTCAGCGCGACGTGCGCGACATCGGCACGGCGCTCGGTGTCGCCCGCGTCGTCCGCGCGCTCTCGGGCCAGGGGCACAGCCGCCTGCATTTGCTCGGCTGGAGCCGCGGCGGTCAGCTCGCCTATGCGTATGCGGGCGCGGAGACCCAGCGGCCCCCCGGTCTGCGCCACGTCGGCGGCCTGATCCCCGTCGACATCTATCTCGAAACGGACGACCCGGATTTCCGCGCGGGCGCCTGTCAGCGCCGGGCCGACGAGCGCGCGCTCGTCGCGTCGGGGCAATATGCAAACAACCTCGGCGGGTCGCTCGGGCCGCTCGGCCTCCTCGCCCAGGTCGACCCCACGGGCCCGTCGCCCGCGTTCCCCGGCCTCGACAACGAGCACGCCGCCATGACGCTCGGCGCGGCCACGTTCCTTTTGATGCCCCAGCCCCCGGTCCCCTCGTACCACCTCACGGGCGGACTGTGGGACGCGGCCGGCGTGCAGGATCTCGCCTATGCCGATCCGGCCGTCTGGTTCGACGTGCTCGGCCGCGCCAAACCCTGGCAGCCCTGGGCCATGATCGCGGACGCGGACGCGGCCACCTGTGACGACCCGCTGGATGACGTGCCTTTCGACGATCACCTCGGCGACATCACGGTCCCGACGTTCTACGTCGGCGCCGGCGGCGGGTTTGGCGCGGCCGGCATTTACACGACCTCCTTGCTCGGCAGCCAGGACGTGTCGAACCATGTCGTGCAGCATTACCCCGAGGAGTACCGCCTCCTCGACATCGGGCATACCGACATCTTCCAGGGCTACGACGCGGAAGCGCTCTTCTGGGAGCCCATCCGGAGCTGGATCTCCGCGCACTGATCCGGCGCGGGTTCAGCGCACCGAAAACAACCGAAGGGGAGCCGGATCCTTCCGGCTCCTCTTCGCCTTCATTCCCACACGATCAGGGCTGGATCGTCACCTTCGTGCCGACGGGGACGAGGGCGTAGAGCACGTCGACGTCTTCATTGGCGAGCCCGATGCAGCCGTCCGTCGGGCCCCAGAGCTGCCCGAGCCCGGTCGCGCTGGAGAGGCGGATCCACGCCCGCGCGAGCGCCGCGAGCTTCGGCTTCGTCCCGTGAATGCCAATGCCGCCGCCGGGTTTGTCGATCCCGTTCTTCTTGGCCCGCGCGAGGTCCTCGGGCTCCGGATAGGAGATCCCGAGGAATCGATGGAACCGCTCGCTCTGCGATTTGCTCGTGATGCGATAGACGCCCTCGGGCGTGCGCTCGTCCCCCTCGCGCTCCTTCTGCCCGACGGGCTGCGCCCCGAACGTCGCCGAGAACGTGCGCACAGTCTTTCCGCCGCAGAGGAGATCGAGCGCGGCGTCCTTCTTGCGGATGAGGATCGAGGGCTTCTCGCACGAGGCGGGCTTTGCGAGGCTCGAAGGCGGCAGGAAGAGCACGAGGAGGGCGACGGCCGCGAGGACCAGGGCGCCGAGGAGGAGCGGGCGCTTCGCGGGAGGGCGGGAGCGAGGCATGAGGGAGCACCATCATGGCACACGTCACCCGTCCGCGCCCAACGGAATGGGGTTCGCCTGCATATACGCGAGCACCCGGTCGCGCGTCGGAATTCCGGCCACCCCGACGGCCTCGACGCCGAACGAGGCCGTGACATTGGCGAAGCGCGCAGCTTCCACTGGATCGTGGGTCTCCTGGAAGCGAATCATGAAGGCCGTCGCGAAGACGTCGCCGGCGCCCGTGGGATCGATCTCCCGGGCCGGGCGAGGGGGAATCCGCGTCGCGAACGTCGTCCCGTCGTCGCGGCGCCGGTAAAGCGTGCTCCCGTCCCGATATTCGGTGAGGACCACGAGGGGGACTTGCTCGATGATCGGGTCGAGGCGGCGGAGATCGGCGTCGATGTCTTCGAGCGAGAGCACGACCGCGTCGACGCGCGGGAGAATCTCGGCCGCGGTCTCCCAGGGTTTGGCATGGACGCGCCCGGTCTCGTCGAAGCGCCGCATCCATCCCTGTGGCGTGACCACGACGAGCGTCTCCTCGGCGAGGACGTCGGCCACGTCGGGCGTGATCTCGTCGGCGATCGGCCCGAGCAGCGCCGCCCGCGGCCGGCGTAGCGAGGGTTCGATGTCGGCGGCGGTGATCGGCCGCGCCCGCGCGCTGCAATGCTGGATGCGGCCCGCGTCGGTATACACATTCGCGAAGGTGGTCGTGGCCTCCGAGGGGAGGACGTGGAGCTCGACCTCGCGCGGGAGCTCGGAGACGTCGAGCCCCGGCGCCGCAGCGGTGACGATCGTGGGCCGACGTCCGAGCTTCACGGACGTGACGGCGGCAAAGCTCACCGTGCCCCCGAGGCGGTAGCCGTCGTTCGGATCGGTCGTGCGCAGATCCCGTGCGACGTGCCCGATGAGCAGGATGTCCGGCGCGGCCATTTCGTCGATCCCTCCCGCGCGAGCATAGCACCCCCCGGCGCACGCGATGCCCCGTTGCGAACGGCCTTCACGAGGCCGCTCGCCCGCGTGCTTTCGCGAATGGGAACGACAAACCGTCGCGGACATGATCCATCATTCGTCCCGGCTCGCCCAGCCGAACGAGGGATTTGCGCCCTAGGATGGTTTGCCGAGGAGCTGCGTGCGCATCTCGTCGAGCATCGTCTCGAGTCGCAACGCCGCGGCTTCGATGGCTACGCGAGCCGGCGGGTCGGGCCTCTCGAATGCGTCTCGCACCGTGACGGCCAGGATGTCCGCCTGCTGTTCCAGCGTGGGCCCCGCGTGCGACGGCAGCTTCGACAGCAGAAAGGAACCCGACAGGATGGCCTCGATGGCATGGGCCTGATCGGCGAGCGGGCGATCCACGCGTATCAGCCCGTGATCCCGAAAGACCTGCAACATCCGGGTGAGGTGGTCCACGAGCCCGAGGACGCGGGCCAACGAGGGCGCCGATCGGTCCGGCGCCAGCGCGCCCAGGATATCGGCTTCCTCTCCGAAAATGGCTCTCGCAAGTGGTCGCCCCGTGTGGAGCAAAAACATCGAGCGAAACATCCGGTGCGGCAGCACCATCCTCGGCTCCACTCGAATCTCGTGGATCTGCGCGTCGAGCATGGCGGCTACCTCGCGGCGCAAGAGCTCCATGAAAAGCGCCTCCTTTGATTTCCAGTGGAGGTAGATGGTGCCTTTCCCTACACGAGCACGACGCGCGATGTCGTCGATCGTGACCCGCTTGTAGCCCCAACCGAGGAGGAGCTCCTGGGCCACCGCGAGGATCCGCTCGCCGCGCCCTCGGTGTTGCTCGTCGTCCTGCGCCGACATCGCGCCGCACTCTACAGCGACCTGGGACCCAGGACCAACACCGACGGGTACTGGATGACCAGATTTCCAAACTGGTCATCCAGTACTGGACAGGGCGGTTCGGATCCCCTAGCCTCGCGATCGTCACGCTTCCGTAACGAGAACGTCACCGACGAGCGAGGGCGCTCTCTCGAACGAGAGCGAGCGGGTCCCGCTCCTCAGGCATCGCTTCCATCAGGACGAGGTGAAGGCAATGAAGGTCCATCCGATGTTCGCCGACGTCAGGTTCGAACCACCTGGCCCCGGCCCCTGGGAGCTCGAAAAGTCGCATTTCTCGCGCCCCGCGACGCGGTTTGGTGCGGACGCCCTGAAGGAGGGCATGCCGATCGGGTTCGCCAAGGGAATGGAGCGATACGGGCTCCCCATGAAAGGGATGAGCCTCGTCATGGTGAATGGCTTCGCCTACGGCCAGATGGTGCCTCTCGGCGTCCCGGCGGCCGCCGCGAGGCTGGGCAGCGGGCCGCCGCCGAAGCCCGTGATGTGGCTCCTCTTTCGCCTGCATCCCGAGATTCGAGCGCGGTTCAAGCGGTGCGAGCGTGCATTCGAATCGAAGCTCTGGCGCACGGATCTCGGGCACTGGGACAGGGTCGACAAACCACGCGCCATCGAGAAGCACCTGGCCATCCAGGCGATCGATCCGGCCACACTCGACCTCGGCGCCCTCCGTGAACACGTGAAGCGCACGCGGTCCCACATGGCGGAGATGATCGCGCTCCACCACCAATACAACTTCACGGTCATGCTGCCGACGGGCGATTACCTCGCGCACGTCCGCGAATGGACGGGCGTGAGCTCGGGGGAGGCGCTCGCGCTCTTGCGAGGGACGTCGCCGCTCGCCCGCGGAATCGCGATCGACGAGCTCGAAGCGCTGGCGAAGGCGCTCCGCGCAAGCGAGGAGGGGCGGCGGGTGCTCACGCGGCAGGGGGATGCGCAGGCCGCGCTCGATGCGCTCGTGGCGCTGCCGGGAGAGGTCGGGACGGCGGCGCGTGCGTACCTGGGTCTCGTGCAGTGCCGGTCGATCGGATACGACATCGCGGACAAGACCGCCGGCGAGCTGCCGGACATGCTCGTCCGGGCCCTTCGAGCTACGATCGAGGGGAATCGTGAGGACGACGCGCTCGCCGCGCGCGACGCAAAGGAGCGGGAGATCCGCGCGCGCGTGCCAGCCGCGCACCGGGCGCATTTCGACGAGCTGCTCGGCGAGGCGCGGCTCGTGAACCGGCTGCGCGACGAGCGAGGTATTTACGCCGATAGCTGGGGGACCGGGCTCGCGCGCAGGGCCGTGCTCGAGGTGGGGCGCCGGCTTGTCTCCGCCGGGAAGGTCGAGGATCCCGAGCGCGCCATCGACCTCACGTTCGAGGAAATGGTCGCGCTGCTCGAAGGCCGATCGGGCCCCTCTGCGGCGGAGCTCTCGAAGCGCGCGCTCTATCGAGCGACGATGACCCTCGACCACGCGCCTCCGTGGTTGAATGCGCCGCCCGGCGAGCCACCGCCCCTCGACGTCTTCCCGGCCGCGGCACGCCGCGCGATGAGGGCCATGAACATGCTCATGGAAGACATGACCGCGGAGCAACCGAACGCGGGCAAGCCGCCCGAATCCGAAATCAAGAACGCTGCCGCGCGCGTCCGGGGGCTCACCATCAATGCGGGCGTGTACGAGGGGACGGCGCGCGTCGTCCTCGATCCTGCGGATTTCGGGCGAATCGAGAGAGGCGATGTGCTCGTGACGCGGTCGACGTCGGCCTATTTCAACGTCGTGCTCCCGCTGCTCGGCGCGATCGTGACCGATCGGGGAGGGCAGCTCTCCCACGCGGCGATCGTGGCGCGCGAATATGGCATTCCCGGGATCGTCGGCACGAAGGAGGCGACGGTGACGATCCCCGACGGCGCGCGCGTGCGCGTGGACGGTGAAACCGGCGAAGTGACGATCCTCGACGCGGCGCCCATTCCCTCGCTCGTGCCGGAGGTGGCGATATGATCGCGGCGCTCGACGCGCACCTTCCGGAGTCCGAGTTCGGCGGAAAGGCCGCGCAGCTCGGGCAAGCGCATCGATGCGGCCTGCCCGTGCCGCCGGCATTCGCGCTCGCGTCCGAATTCGTGGATCGCGTCGTCGCGGGGGACGAAGCGCGGCTCGGCCGGCTCTTCGATGCCTTCGCGACGCTGGCCGGGCCCGTGGCGGTCCGGTCCTCCGGGATCGGCGAGGACGGCGCGGCGGCGAGTTTTGCCGGGCAACATGCAACGGTCTTGAACGTGCGCAGCCCTCGCCAGTTGCGAGAGGCTCTCGCGACCGTGCACGGCTCGGCGCGGACGGCGTCGGCGCTCGCCTATCGACGCAAGCTGGGGCTCTTGCCGGAGCCTCGGATGGGCGTCGTCGTGCAGCGGCTCGTCCTCGCCGATTGCGCGGGCGTGCTCTTCACCCGCCACCCGACGACGGGCGCCGACGAGCGTGTCATCGAGGCGACGTGGGGCCTCGGCGAGGCGGTCGTCGCGGGGATCGTGACGCCCGACCATTATCGCGTGGCCCGCGGAGGGCGCGTCCTCGAAAAGAGGCCGGGCGAGAAGGACTGCGCGATTGCGTGGAGCGAGGAAGGCGGCACGATCGAGGTCCCCGTCCCGGCGCATCGGGTCCACGTGTTTTGCCTCGACGACGCGCGCCTCGCGGCGCTCGACGCGCTGGCCTCGGCGTGTGAAGCGGCCTTTGGCGGGACGCAGGACCTCGAATGGGCGTTCGCCGCGGATCGCCTGTATCTCCTCCAGAGGAGAGCGATCACCCGTGGCTGAGCAAGGGCCGCGCGTGCCCACGCGCCTGCTCGTCGCGATTGCCCTGTCGGCCTCGCTCGCGCCGCTCAATTCCACGATGGTGGCGGTCGCGCTGCCCGAGATGTCGCGCACGCTGGGGGCCGAGTCGAGCGTGCTCCGGCAGGCGCTCGTGTCGAGTTATCTGCTCACGAACATCGTTTTGCAGAGCCCGGGCGGCAAGCTCGGCGATCGACTCGGGTACCGGCGGGCGCTCGCGCTGGGCCAGATCCTCTTCGCGCTCGGCGCCACGCTCGCCTATGTTTGGCCTCTGCTCCCGGGGCTCACGGCGGCGCGTATTCTCATGGCCGCGGGCGGCGCGATTCTCGCCCCGAGCGCGTTTGCCATGCTTCGCACCGAGCTGCCGCCCGAGGTGCGAGGCCGCGCGTTTGGCGCGCTGGGCGCCATGCTGGGGCTCTCGGCGGGCCTCGGGCCGAAGGTCGGGGCGCTGCTCGTGACGCATTTCGGGTGGACGTCCATTTTCCTCGCGAACGTCCCGGTCCTCCTCCTCTCCGCCGCGCTCGTGCATCTCGGCGCGCCCGCGGCCTCGCCGCCGACAGAGGCTCGGGCGCGACCTCGCTTCGACGTGCTCGGCTCCGTGCTGCTCGGGGCCTCGCTCCTCGGGCTCGTGGTGGGCCTCGAAAACAAGGATTTCCGATGGGCTGCCGCGCTCGGCGTTCTGGGGCTCGTTCCCTTTGCGTGGTGGGAGCAGCGCGCCGCAGATCCCATCATCGATTTTTCGTTGTTCAAGCGCCAGAGCTTCGTCGCGGGCAGCTTGCTCATCGCCATTCAGAACTTCGCCATGTACTCGACGTTGTTCGAGCTGCCGCAGGTGGCGGGGCGGCTCTTCGGCGCGGGGCCGCGCGACGTCGGCAATACGCTGGTGACGATGATGGCCATGATGATCGTCGCGTCCCCCTTGGCGGGGCGCGCGTCCGAGCGCTTCGGGGCGCGCGCCGTGGCGCTCGTCGGCTCTGCGCTTGCCCTCGTTGGAATGACGCTGCTCGTGCTCCTCCCCTTCCATGCCGTGACGGACGCAATGCCTGCGCTCGGCTTGCTGGGCTTGGGCCTCGGCCTGACGTCGGCGCCCGCGCAAGCGTCGTCGATCAGCGACGTGCCGCGGGAAAAAAGTGGAATGGCGGCGGGACTCACCTCCACCATGCGTTACCTCGGCGGCATTGCCGGCTTGACCGTGCTCGGCCTCGTCCTCACGGAGAGCCCGGCTCCCGAGATCGCCAGGCGCGAGCACGCGACATCGATCGTGATTTTCTGCGCATCCCTGGTCGTGACCCTCGGATGCGCGGCGCTCCTCCCCGGCCGCCTCCCGCCGCCCGTGCCCGCCGCAGAGCCGCGCTGAGCCCGCCTCGCCCTCGAAACGAGCTCAGGGCCTGAATTCGTGATTTCAAGGCGCGGGGCTGATCACCCGGAGGCAGCGTAGGCCGATGGGCTTGCCATTGCCGAGGTAAAGCTCGTTCATCGCGGCGCCCGAAACCGGGAGCGGCACGACGTGGTCCGTCTCGGGTGCGAGGTTCCCGAGCGCGAGCTCTCCGTCGCCGGCGCGCACGTAGATGTCGAGCGAATAGTAGAAGTGGATCGGGAACGAATTCAGGTCCGGCTGGGCCGCGAGGGTCGACTGGAAGAACGCGAAGTCGCTCTCCTCGAACGCGGCGACGTCGGCCTCGGTCGGCATACGCCAGTCGGCGCCGAGCTTCGACGCGCACACGTCGACGTCGCTCACGTGCTGCGGGACCCAGTAAGGTTTGGCGCCGTAATCTTCGTACGCGCAGCGCGCCACCTCGTCGTAATTGGTCGCGATCTCGGCCTGCGTGAGGGGAGGATCTCCGGGGCCCTGCTGCTTGATGGCAGGGTGCGTGGGGGCGCAGAGCGGCACGAGCTCCTCGAACGTGTACACGACGTCGAGCAGCGCGTCGCGGTCGGCGCCGGAGAGCGAGGGATAGACGCTCCCGTCCTGGAACTGCTGAAAGACGCGCGCGTCGGGGAAGAGCGGGGCCGAGAGCTCGAGGCTCGCCTGTCCCCCCGCGTTCCCGAGGGCGATCGCGCCTGCATACTGGAGGCCGGGACGGAACGCGCCGTCCTGCGGTTGCCCGGGATCCCTCGGGCTCTCCACGCAGCCAGCGAGCAGTACGAAAGCCGATACCAAGAATCCTCTACGCATGACGTACCTCCTTGCGGGTGAGCGCGACGCCGGGTGTCTGGGGCGTCACTCGTAGAGCGTGACCTTTCCGTCGCGATTGCGCACGCATTTGATCGAGCCATCCTGCGAGCAGACGAAGGCCACGCCGCGCGGGTATGCCGCGCAGAAGCGGAACGCGGATCGATGCCGCGTGCCGTAGGCCTCGACGCTCCGGGACGTCCCGTCCGGCAGGAAGATCGTTTCGAGCTCCGTTTGCGCGAGCACCTCGACCCCGAAGCCGAGCACCCGATATCGGTCCGTGATGAGCAGCGCACCGTCGACCGCCGTGAGGCCGGGGAGCCGCTCCAGCAGGCGGCGCGCTTTGTCCTCGGCATATTGGAACTCCAGGGCGCCGCGGCCCGGGGAGTCCTCATCGAACTGGAACACCGATTTTCGCAAGAGCGGCCAGACCGAGTCGTCCTGGCATTGATATTTGATCTTGACGAGCTGTCGCCAGGATTCGGACTTGCATTCACGGTCGGGAATCACGAGGACGGTGCCGCCGTGCCCGAGCTTCCGGATCGTCGAGAGGACGTCGTGCAGGTGCGCCGGGTAGTTGACCTGCGGGGACCAGGAGCCTCCGCGCCAGTTGACGCCGTCCCATAACGCGTCGGTCGCCTCGGAGAGCGCCTCGATCACGGACTGGAAGACGCCGAGCCGCTCCCCTTCCTCGAAAATGCGCCCGTCCTCCAGGGCCACGAGGCTGCGCATGTTGCGCCCGACGGAGAGCTTGCCAGGCGCCATCACCGAGACGGTGAGCTGCATGTCCGCGCCATTGCAAAATCCCCAGATGAGCGGCTCCTCCCCGCCCGGATCGACGGCCAGCATGACCTTCGCGGCGTCCGCGGCCGGCGCGAGGCGCATGATTTCGTGCGGCGTGAAGCTCCTCGGCGGGTCGATCCGGAGGGGGTGATCGATCTCCGATTCCCGCAGGTCGGGGCTACAAACGACGGCGCGGAACTGGGTGCCCCGGCGCTCGTCGGCCGTGTAACTCGCGTGGTATGCGACCTCGAGCAGCAGTGCGAGCTTGTCGTCGCTCGGCAAGGGCGGAGGCTCGCTTTCCTGCCTTCCCCACTCGTACCAGCGCGCCTTCAGCGGCGCGAGCATGTCTCTGGGATATTTGAACGAGGTCATCCAGGCCCACGCAGGGTTTGCAGGCGATGAAACGGCGGTCGTGGCCGCCTGTCAAGCCGAGATCACGAGGCGAGGGGGGAGGGGCGGGGAAAGGGGGGCGAGGCGCGCGCTCAGTGCGTCGGCGCCGCGATTTCGACCACCCCATCCGCCTGCCGGAGCTCGAAACGCGACAGGAAGCTCAACCCCAGGAGCCCCTCGACGCCCGCGCCGAGATCGTCGACCACCACCGCCGGCACGCGCTTCGCCGCGAGTTTGTCCACGGCGATGGAGCCGATCAAGATGAAAAGCCCGTCCTTTCGCCCGTTTGCCGTCTGCAGCGCGACCTTCGGCGCCCCGGCGAGGTCGATGCCCAGCTTCTCCGCGAGCGCTCGCGGCAGCGTCACGTAGCTCGCCCCGGTATCCACCACGAAGGACGCCGTCTCCTTGTCGTCGAGGCGAACCTTGGCGCGAATCTGGAGCTGGCCCGGCTCCATGCGCAGCGACGCGCGGCCTTCGCCCACGACCGAGCAGCCCCCTTTTTGCAGG
This sequence comes from Polyangium sp. 6x1, assembly GCF_029946515.1. Classification (GTDB taxonomy): domain Bacteria; phylum Myxococcota_A; class Polyangia; order Polyangiales; family Polyangiaceae; genus Polyangium. The sequence goes on along the minus strand of NZ_JARZHH010000007.1, from coordinate 21,745 downwards.
AGATCGGCGATGCGCGTCCGGATGCCCGACGTCCACGCCGCGCGCGGGTAATGAAAGACGAGCTGCTGCAACGGAAAGGCCGCCTCGCAGGGTTTGCCCTGCTTCTCGTAGACCGTCGCCAGGTTGATCGGGATGTCGGAGAGCTTGGGATGGAGCATGAGCGCCTGGCGGAAGTCCTCCGCCGCGCGGTCGAGGTCGCCCTTCTCCTGGTACACCACGCCCCGCCACGCACGATAGTGGACTTGATAAGGATCGGAGCTCACGAGCTCCGTCAGATCGGCCACCGCCGCGTCCGTCTCGCCAAGGCGCTGGTGCGCGCGGTAGGTGATGCGCCTCGTCTGCACGTATTCGCCGCATGCGGCGGTGAACGTGGCGGAGCGCGCAAGCACCCCGCGGCTGTCGCCGGCGTCGAGAATCGTCTCGAGGAGCTCGAGCGTCTTCGGGCGGTCGCAAGGCTCCTTCTGAAGCTCGGTTTCGAGCTTGTGCACCGCGTTCGTCGCGGCCCCGTAGTCATAACGGGGCTGGTAGGTGCGGTAGGCCCAGTAGCCCGCGCCTCCGAGCCCGCCCAGCACGAAGAGGCCCACGAGGGCGCGTACGAGCGGCGCCCGGCGCTGCTTGCGCATGCAAGCGGGGCAAAGGGCCTGCATGCCGTCGAACTGCCGGCAGACCGCGCAGAGGGCCACGAAGCACTGGCTGCACGAGGCCACCGCGGGTTGCCCGGGGTGGGCTTGGCAAACGGGGCGCTGCATGGGCGCCAACGTACGCGAGGCCCCTCTGCCGAGCAAGGGTTCGTCGAGAGCGCGCTCGGCTCAGCTCGAGAGGAGCTCGGCGACGCGACCGACGGCCCGCGTATGACCACGCCAAACGCGTGTCTCGTGCATGCGATGGGCGGTCAGAACTCGCCTTCCTCGACGCAATGGAGAATCACGCATTCCTTGCGTTCGGATTCTCGCATCCGGCTGCACAGTACGCCGATGTCCGTATCCCTGTCGACCACGTCGCCTTCGTGCGGCTCGCTCGTGCCCGGCTTGTACCGGACATTTTCGAGCGCCACCCACCGCCCGTTGAACTCATCCGACCGGCACAGCTCTGCCCATTTCGTGCGCGTACTGTGTTGGTTTCGCATGGTAAGAACAGATTACCGTCCTTCGCATTCCGAGGTCAATCTCGCGCGCAGTCGGGATATTGCTGCGTCGCAGCAGGATTGTCGCGGCTGTACTGGAGGGAGGGCCGCGCGGCGCCGGACCAAGCCAGGGTACATCGATGCGCGTGCTCAGGAGACGTGTCGCACGAGGAGCTCGCCCATCTTGTCGATCGTCGCCTCCCCGAGCGCGAGGCCCGCTTCCTGGACACAACGCGGCATGCCATACACAACGCAAGATGATTCCGATTCGACGAGCAGCCTGCCGCCGGCGGCGTGAATGGCGCGCGCGCCCTCGAGTCCGTCGGAGCCCATTCCCGTCAGCACCACGCCGAGCACGCCGGCGCCGAATTCCTCCGCGGCGCTGCGGAACAGGAGATCCACCGACGGGCGATGCAATCCCTCGACGTGTCCCGATTCGATGCGCGCGTAAGGCCGCCCCGCCCGGCGCTCCACCCGCACATTCGTGCCTCCACGCGCGAGGACCACGAGGCCCGGAGCGAGCTCCTGGTCGTCCAGCGCCTCCTTGACCGAGACCGCGCTCGCTTCGTCGATCCGGCGGGCGAGCGCATCCGTATACCCCGGCGGGATGTGCAAAGCCGCGACGATGGGCACCGGAAAATCACGCGGGAGCGAGGTGAACAGGCGCGTGAGCGCCTGCGGGCCGCCCGTGGAGGCCCCGACGACGACGAGGCTCGTCCCGGGCGAGGGCCGCACGGACGGCGGCGCTTCGCATTCGGGCGACGCAAGCCGCCGGAGCGCGGCCGCCGCGACGACCCGGCGCACGAGCTCGTTCGATAGCTCGTACAGCCGATCGGTCGCGAGCGACGTGGGCTTCTGGACCAGGTCGACCGCTCCATACGCGAGCGCCTTCTGGCCGAGCTCGCTTTGCGCGTCCGAAATGCTGACCGCCACGACCGCGGGCGCGCCGGTCGCGGGGAGCGCGCGCAAGACGCCGAGGCCGTCGAGGTGTGGCATCACCAGATCGAGCACGACGACGTCGGGCCGGTGCTCGGCGATCTTTTCGAGCGCGTCGAGGCCGTCCCGCGCGATATCGACCACCTCGAGGCCCGGCTGCTTGCTCAAGACCTCCCGCAAGACCTTGCGCGCGAAGGCCGAATCATCGACGACGAGCACGCGGATCGGCCTCTCCATGCGGGAGCCCTCAGCCCGCCTTCCGGTAGACGAAGGCCCCGCCGCGCTCCTCGCATTGGAGCGCGGTGCCGAGCCGCAAGAGCGACTCCGAGACCCCCACGAGCAGGGTGCCGCTCGGCACGAGGGCCCCGGTGAGCGCGTCGATCACGCGCCGCGCCGTCGCGTCCTGGAAATAAATGAGCACGTTGCGACAAACGATGGCGTCGAAGAGCCCGAGTTTTCCAATGGCATTGCCGTCGAGCAAATTGACGCGGCGGAAATCCACGGCTCGGCGGATCTCCTCGCTCACCACGATGCGTTCGCCGCTCTTCTGGAGGAATGCCCGGGCGCAGGGCGGGACCTTCACCTGGCTGCGCAGCGCGCGGGGCCCATATTCGCCCACGCGCGCCGTCGCCAGGGCGCGCATGCTCACGTCGCTCGCCACGATCTCCACCCGATCGAGCAGGCCACGATCGGCGAGGAGCATCGCAATGCTGTACGGCTCCTCCCCGGTCGCGCACGCCGCCGACCAGACACGCAACCTGCCCGCGCGGGAGGCCGCGGCGCGGGGCGCGAGCACGTCGCGCACCAGGGCCTCGAGCTGATCGAGCTCGCGAAAGAGATACGTCTCGCCGACGACGAGGACCTCGGCCAGCGCGTCGAGCTCCGCCGGTCCGGCCGGGTCGTAACGTAGATAGTAATAGTAATCGAGGAGGGAATCGAAGCCCGCCTCGACGGCGCGCGTCGCGACCTTGTCGCCGAGCAGATCCTTGTCGAGGGGCCCATAATGGATGCCGAGCTTCTCCTCGATCAACGCGCCGAGGATGGCAAAGACCTGGGGCGACATCGGCAAACCGTTCATGCGGCCCATTGCGTCACGACGAGCGAGCACACCCGTCGGACTTCGGGATCCGGATCCACCCGCGCCGCCTGTTCGAGCGCGACGTGGGCCTGACGCGTGCCGAGCGCGGCGAGCGTGGTCGCCGCCGCCTTGCGCGCCGCCGGGTTCGGGAGGCCGAGCGCCGCGAGCAGCGCCTCGTTCGCGCTCTCGCGGCGCATGCGCGCCAGCGCCGAGGCGAGCTGCGCCGAGAGCTCGTCGTCCGCCGTCGCCAGCGCCTCGAGGAGGCCCTCGATCCGCCCCGGCAAGGGCGCCGAGAGCGCGGTGAAGGCGCGGGTCGTCGCCGGATTCGCGGCGTAGAGCCCGACGAGCGCCCGGGTGGCCTCGACCCCGGGCCGCTGCGCGAGGATGCTGATGGCGGTCGCGGCGACGCTCTCGTCCGCGTCTCCCGCCGCCCGTACGAGCGCGGGCAGGACCTCGGGCGAAGACAGGCCCGCGATCGCCGACACGGCCACGATCCGGGTCGCGACGTCGGGCGAGGAGAGGCCGCCGAGCAGGTGCGGGAGGAGCTCCGGCCGCCCCGTGAGGCCGAGGCCGATGAGCGCCGCGCGCTGCACGTCCGGATCTCGCTCCGCCGCCGCCTTTTGCAGCGCCGCGGCGGCGACCTCGCCCCGCAGGTAGGCGAGCGCCTCGACGGCCCCCACCCGTACGTGCCCCGCCTCGTCGTCGAGCCGCGCGGCGATGCGCGGGGCCGTCGCCTCGTCCCCGAGCCGTCCGAGCGACTTGCACGCGAAGTACCGGACCCACGCATCCGCATCGCCGAGCGCGTCCACGAGGCAGGCGACGACACGGGGCGCGGCGCTCGCTTGCCCCAAGGCGCGCACCGCCGCGGCGCGCGCCCGCGCGTCAGGGCCGGTCGCGAGCGTGACGAGGGCGTCGAGGGCCGAGGGCGCGTCGAGGTAGGGCAGGCCGGCGATGGCGACCTCACGGACGCGCGCGTCCGGATCTTCCAGCGCATCGAAGAACACCGGCAATGCCGCGTCATAACCGAAATACCCGAGGATGCGCAGGGCGGCCCGGCGGACCCCGGGGTGATCGCTTCGCGCGGCCGAAAGCGCGAGCGCCTCGGTGTCCGCGCTGCCGAGCGACTGGATCGCCGAGCTCGCCGCGTGCACGACGCGGCCGTTCGGGTCCGCGAGGAGCGGAAAGAGCACGCCGACCGCGGAAGGATCGCCGATCCGCGCGAGGGCGTCACACGCCGCGGCGCGCACCTCGGGGGCCTCGTCGCCAAGGCAGCGGCCCACCTCCTCCGTCGCCGCGCTGCTCGTGACGAGCGGCAGAAGGAGCAGCCGCCGCGGCCCGTCGCCGTCACGCAGCGCGTCGAGCACGCGCGCGTCCGAGCTCTGGCCGAGCTCGACGAGCGCGTCCGCCGCCGCGCTTGCCACGCAGGACGTGCCATCGAGCAGCGGCCGGAGGTCCGGGATCGCCGTGTCGCTCCCGAGCGCCGAGAGCACCGAGCAGATCGCGATCTGCTCGGCTTGCCCCGCGCCGCGCAGGCTCTGGACGAACCGCCGCACGGTCGCTCCCACGGGCACCGAGCGGCGCAGCGCCTCGTCGATCGGCGCGACCACGCCGTAGAGCTCGGCGTGTCGCTCCCGCAGCTCCGCGAGCGCGAGGGCCACGGCGCGGACGATCGCGTCGCCGGGCCGCGCGAGCAGGCGCACGAGCGGCGCGACGGCGGCCCGGTTGCCGGTGCGGCCGAGCGCGCGCGCGGCTTCGAGCATGTACCGCATGTCGAGGAGCAGATCGGCGAGCGGCTCCACGGCGCGCGGATCGCCGCTGCGACCGAGCACGTCGATCGCCGGGAAGGTGCGGAAGAAGTTGCCGCCCGTCACGACCCGCACGAGCGACTCGACCACGCGCCGGCCCCCGATGCGCCCGAGCGCCTCGATCGACGCGACGGCCACGTTGTCGTCGGGATGCGAGACGAGCTCGGAGAGCCGACCGAGGGCGAGCGTGCTCTTGCGACGGCCGAGGATCTGCGCCGCGTCCGCGAGGACCGCGGGGGACTCGGTGTCGGCGAGCGCGAGCACCGCGTCGTCGGCGCAGCCGGTCGAGGCCGAAAGAGCATCGACGGTGGCAGCGATGCGCGCCTCGTTGTCGCGCCTCTCGCGCAGGTCGACGCAGAGCCGCTCCACCGCGGCGTCGCCCATCGCGGCGAGCGTGGCGACCACCCTGCGCCGTACGGTCCAGCTCGGGTCGGCGAGCATCTCGACGAGCGCCGGCACACCGGGCGCGCCCATCGCCTCGAGCTTGTGGATCTCCTCGATGCGTTGCTTCTCCGCTTCCGAGAACGTGAAGCTTTCTGGGGGAGACGCGCTCATGACTCCGACCCCGCTCCTCCGGTGGGCCCGTTCGTCGGCTCCCGCAGCCTGGAGAGCGCCGACCAGAGCTTCGCCACGGTGTCCGCCTGCCCCGTGCTCGCGTCCCGGATGCGCGCCACCTGGCCGACGACCTGGCCCAGCGCGTCCCGCGCGGCCAGAGCGTCCCGCGCCTGCACGAGCAGCGCTCCGGCGACGGCGCGCGTGCGCCCGCGCATGTCGGCGAAGGTCTTCGCGAGCTTCTCGGCGACGTTCGCCTGCTCCGCGGTGGAGCCCGTGATCGACTGCATGGACGTCGTTTGCCGCGCCGCGGCCGTGGCGAGCATGGCGACCGTCTCCGCTTGCTCGGCGACCGCGCGCGCGGCTTGCTTCGCGATGCGCCGCACTGCATCGCCCTCCTTGGCGAGGGCGGCGGTGGCCTTGGTCTGCTCGATCGCCGCGGCCTTCACCGCCGCCGCCAGCGTGGCGACCTGACGCGACGCCATGTCGAGCTGCTTGGCCGCACGCGAACGCTCGGCCACGACGCGGGCGACCTGCACGGCTTGCTTGCGCGCGTCGTCCACGGCCCGCGCCACCTCGGACGCGCCGGACGCCTGCTCGGAGAGGCCCGTGATCATCCGCTGCGCGGCGGTCGTGACCTCCTCTGCGAGCGCGCCCACGCCGATGAGCGACCGCGTCTGCTCGCCCATCGCCGCGCTCGTCTGGTGCGTCAGCGCGCGCATCTGCACCGCCGCCTTGGCGAGCTGCGTCGCTCCGGCGGCCTGCTCCGCCATCGCGCGCGAGACCTTCTCCGCGTTCGCCGTGAGAAGCGTGTTGGCCCGGACGACGTCGCGCAGGCTGCGGGCCTGCTCGCCCGTCGCCTCCTTGGTCTGCCGCGCCATGCGCCGCATCTCGACGCTGCCCTGCGCGAGGGACTGGATGGCGCTGGTCTGCTCGGCGGCCGCGCGCGCGATCGCCTTGCCCTCGTCGTTCACGCGCGCGGCGAGCTGCGTCATCGAGGAGACGGCCTGCACCTGCTCTCCGTTCGCCCGCTCGACGTCCCGCACCGACCGGCCGAGCCCCTCGACCCCTTCGAGGATGGTGCCGAGTGCGCGCTCGGCGTCGCCGGCGAGCCGCGAGGCGTCCTCTGCCGTCTTCACGCTCTCCGTCGACGCGCTGACCGCCTCGCGCGCCGTGCCCTGCAGCCCCCGGACGATCTTGGCGATGTCGGCGCTCGCCGCGGCCGCGCGATCGGACAGAGCGCGGATCTCCTCGGCGACGACCGCGAAGCCCCGCCCGTGCTCGCCGGCGCGCGCGGCCTCGATGCTCGCGTTGAGCGACAAGAGGTTCGTGCGGTCCGCGATCATGTTGATCGTCTGCACGATGTCGCCGATCTCCTCCGCGCGGCGTCCCATCTCCTTCATCACGCCTGCCGACTCGACCATCGCCTGGCGGATGGTCCCGAGGCCCGCGATGGACTTCCCCACCGTGGCGCCCCCTTCGCGCGCGATGAGCACGCTCTGATCGGCCGTCTTCCGCGCGCCCTCGACGATCCCCACGATGCGCCGCGTGGAGGCCTCGACCTGCGTGGCCGCCGCGGCGCTCGTCGCGGCGAGCTGGTTGATCTGCTCGGCGCTTTGCGCCATCGACTGCGCCGAGCGCGCGAGCTCCTCCGCGGCTGTCGCGTTCGTCTCGATCACCGCGGCGTTCCTGTCGGCCGTCACGGCGACCTGCTCCACCGACGCCGCGATCTCGGTGATCGAGCTCGCGTTCCCCGCCGCCGCTTCTTCCAGGGCCTTCGCGTTCTCGGCGACGTTCTGGATGGATCGCGCCATCTGCTCGGCAGTGGCGGACGTCTCCTCGACCGCGCTCGCCATCTCGGCGGCGTCGCGCGTCACCCGTTCGAGCGCCGTGCCCGTGCTCGTCACGGCCGTGGACATGCCCCGGATCCGCTCGCCGACGCCCTTGGCGTCCACCGAGAGCTTCCCGATGCCCTTGGCCATCTGCTCGATCGTCGTCGCGACCTCCTCCATCGAAGCCGCGTTCGACTCGCCCCGCTCGGCGAGATCGGCGAGGTCCTTCGTGTTCGACACCGTGGTCGCGAGCAGCTCCTCGCTCGCGGTCGCGAGCTCCTCGGCGTTCAGGCTGACCCCCTTGATGGAGCGGGCGATCTCCTCCGTGCCGGCCGCCGTCGCCTCCGCGGAGGCCGCGAGCGACTCGGCGTCGTTCTTGACGCCCTGGATGCTCGGCGCGAGCTCCTGGAGCCCGCTCGCCGTGGACTCGAGGCTCCTCCGCACCTCCTCCGCATCCTCGCGGACCCGCCCCTGCCCACGCGCGAGCGATTGCAGGGCGACGCTCTGCGCCTCGACCTCGTCCGCGAGCTCATCCAGGGATGCGCGGAGCTCCTGCCCGGAGGACGCCTGCCCTTCGCTCCCCGCGGCGAGGCGCGACGCGGCCTGCTCGACCGCGTCCGCCTGCGTGGCGGTTTGGCGCAATTCCCGCTCCGCTTCGGCGGCTTTCGAGAGCGCCTGGTCGATCTCCTCAATTCCGTTCATCGACATAAATGCCTTCCTGCCCGATGACTTTCGCGCAATTGATCAGCATCACGAGGCGCTTCTCGCCGGAGCTCCCCTCGACGTGGGCCACGCTCTTCACGAACCCGTCGCCCTCGCCCCCCATCCACGACGGCGGCGCCTGCAGCCCCTCCGGCGCGATCTTCATGATCTCCCGTGCGCTGTCGACGAGCAGCCCCACCGTGCGCTCGCCGCTCTGGACCACGATGACGCGTGAATCGAGCGTTGGTTCGATCCTCGGCAACCCGAAGCGCAGCCGCAGATCGACGACCGGCACGACACGCCCGCGGATGTGGATCAGCCCCGCGACGTAGGGCGGCGTCCCCGGCACCCTCGTCGCGCCGCCGAACGATTCCATCTCGAGCACGTCCGAGGCCTGGAGGACGTACTCCGCGTCGTCGAGCTTGAAGACCACGTAGAGCTCGCTCATGCGGCCACCTCCGTGCGGTTCTGGGAAAGCGCCCCGCAGAGCGCCACGAGGTCGAGGACCAGCGTCGGCCGGCCGTCGCCGAGGTCGGTCGAGCCGGAGATGCCCGTCACCTTCACGAGCGGGTCCTCGAGCGGCCGGATGACGACCTCCTGCTGCCCGACCACCCGCTGGATCCCGAAGGCCAGCGGCGTCCCGTTGCGCCGCACGACGAGCGCCTTCGGCTCCTCTCCGGACGCGAGCGAGAAGACGGACGCGAGATTCACGAGCGGCACGATCTCGCCCCGCCGCTCCATGAACCGCACCTCGCCGAGCTGCGAATGCCGCGACGGCCCGCGCACGAGCGCCTCCGGCGCCACCTCGACGACCTCCTCGATCGCCGAGATCGGCGCCACGAACGTCTGCTCGCCGCAGACGAACGAGAACGCGTCGACGATGGTGATCGTGAGCGGAATGAGCAGCGTGAACGTGGTGCCGGCGCCCGGCGTGGTCCGCAGCCCGAGCTCGCCGCCGAGGTCGAGCACGGCGCGCTTCACGATGTCCATCCCGAGCCCCCGACCGCTCGTCTTCGTCGCCTGATCGAGCGTCGTCAGCCCAGGCAGCGTGATGAGATCGAGCAGCGCCGCGTCGTCCGCGGGCGTTGGGCGCGACGCCCTGCGTGCGACCGCCTCGCGGTCGATGCCGCGCCCGTCATCGCTGATGCCGAGCTCGAGCTGGTTCGTGGAGCGCTCGAAGCACGTCACCCGCACGAGGCCCTCCTCGGGCTTCCCGAGGCGCTGCCGCTCGGCCGGGGGCTCGATCGCGTGGTCGACCGCGTTGCGGATGAGGTGCACGATCGCCGGGAAGATCCGCTCTGCGACTGCCTTGTCGAGCTCGGCCTTGCCCGCGTCGATCACGACACGGACCGGCTTCTGCGTCGTGCGGCTCAGCCCTCGCACGATGAGCGGCACGCGGTCGAGCAGCTCCGCGACCGGGACCATCCGGGCCCGCATGATCGAGCCGCGCAGATCACGCACCTGGCGGCCGTATCCTTTCACGATCTCGCAGAGCTCTCCCACGTTCACGCCCTGCGCGGCGAGCGCGTCCGCGGCGCGCGCCAGGCGAAAGCGCGTGATCACGAGCGCCGAGAGCCGCTCGAGCGCGTCGTCGAGCCGCGCCACGTCGACGCGCACGATCCCGCGCCTCCGCCCCTCGGTCTCGCCGACGCCTTCCTCTGCGGAGTCTGGCTCGCCGAGCGGATCGGCCTCGTCGACGCGCCGGGCGTGCAGCGTCTGGATCTCTTCCGGCGTGGTGGCGGCCGCGGCCGCGAGCGCTTCGTCGGTCGCGTCCGTGAGCACGAGCAGGGCGAAGGCGAGACCGCCCGGCGCCGCGTCGCTCGCGGGAATGGAAAGCGGCACGACCTTCACGATCTCCGCCATTGCGCCGATACGCTCGCGCACGCTCGTGATGGTCGTCCCCTCGGCCGCGCGGGCGGGGGACGGCACGAAGTCGACCCGCAGCGCGCGGCGCCCATTCTCGGCGCCCTGGATGAGCTGGGCCTTTTCGGCGTCCGAGAGCTTTGCGAGCAGACCCGGCTCGAGGTCGAGCTCGACCGTGATGGGCGCCTCGTCCTTCGTGATTTCCAGCGCCGCGAGCGCGTCGAGGAGCTGCGGGGGCGCGGGCGCCACGGGCGCGCTCGTCGACAGCGCGCGCACCCGCTCGCCAATGGCGCGCAGCCCTGCGAGCAGGGCCTCGACCGCCTTCGCCGAGAGCGCCCCGGCCGCTCGATCGGCCTTGCGCAGCACCGTCTCCATGGCGTGCGCGATATCCACGATGGGCTCGATTCCCACCATGGCGGAGAGCCCCTTGACGGTGTGGAGCGAGCGAAAGAGCTCGCGCACGGCCCGCGGGTTGTTTTCGCCCTTTCGCAGGGAGGCCTCGACGGCGAGCAGGTTCATCGTCGAGGCCGAGAGGTGCTCCTCGGCCTCGACCAGGAAACCGGCCAGAAATTCGCTCGCGTCGAACGCGTGGCTCATGGGCTTTCCGCGCCGTCCGGGCGCAGCATCGACTGCACGTTCGCCAGGATTGCATCGGGCGTGAAGGGCTTCGTCATGAATTGCGAGGCGCCCGCGCCGAGGGCGCGCGAGCGGGAGCCCTCGTCGCCTCGCGTGGTCACGACGAGGATGGGCAAATGATGCAATTTGTCCTGACCGCGGATGAACTCGATGACCTCGAAACCGCCGATATCGGGCATGTTCAGGTCGAGCACGACGAGATCGAAGGCCTGGAGCGCCAGCTTTTCGATGGCCTCGAGACCACTCGCGGCGTGGGTGAACGTGAAGTCCTCCGCCACGCGCAGACACGCGACGATCATTTCGCGCATCACCTTGCTGTCATCGACGACGAGAATTTCCGTCACGCGACCCCCGACCCGGACCATTCGTCCTCCATACCCAGCCATACCCAGCCCGTCAAGCACGCTCAGGTGCAATGAGCTGCCGTGCTTCGTTCATTTCAATGTCATCCATGTCAATGCCATCCCTTGCGGCGTGCGTCCGTTCGTCGGAAGCCAGGATCCGGCCTCGGCACATTGACAGGGAGCAGGCCGCAGTGTAGCGATGCGGGGTCATGTCCGCTGCAAGCTGCGTTCCCCAGAGGCGGGTTGTCTGGATTGTCGACGACTCCGCACTCGACGCCGAGCGCGCTCGCCGCGCTCTGCAGAATCATTACGAGGTCCAGGTTTTTCCTGACGGGACCGCCGTCCTGGAAGCCCTGGGAAGCCATCGAGCGCCCGACGTGCTCGTGCTCGATTGGATGATGCCAGGTGTCTCCGGCATCGAGGTCTGTCGATTCGTCCGGTCGAACAGCTCGCACGCTCGCATGGGCATTCTGCTGCTGACGGCGAGGCAGCAGACCGAGCAGGTGGTCGAAGGGCTCTCGGCCGGCGCCAACGATTACCTGTCGAAGCCGTACGCGACGAGCGAGCTCGAGGCGCGCGTCGATGCGATCGTGCGCTCGATAACGCTGCTCGACCGCGCCGAGAAAGCGGAGGCGACCGTACGCCAGTTGCTGGCGAACGTCCCCGACGCGCTCCTGGTCCTGGGGGAAGGGCAGCGGATCACGTATGCGAACGCGGAGGCGCAGAAGGCGCTCGGCCGCTGGTCGCCGGCGAGGCTCCTCGGTCAGTCGATTTGCGAGCTCTTGCCGGAGCTCTCCACCGAGCTCTTCGCGGCCGCCATGGGCGCGCCCGCCTTCGCGCTGCCGGACATCACGATCGACGGCGAGGTCTACGCGCCCACGGTCCGGGTGTTTCCCGTCGATCTCGGCGGAGGCTCGACCATCCTGGCGCTGCGCAACGTCACCGCCCGTCGGCTGGCCGAGGTGCGCCGGCTCGATCTTTATTCGATCATCGCGCACGACCTGCGCTCGCCGCTCAGCGCGATGCTGATGCGGTCCGAGCTCATCCTGATGGGCAAGCACGGGTCCTTGCCGCGCGAGGCCGTCGTCGATCTGCACAAGATGCAGGGCTCGATGCGGATGCTCGTGGGGATGATCAACGATTTCCTCGATCTCGCGAGCCTCGAGGGCGGCCATTTCAAGCTCGTCAAGGAAGAGCTCGACCTCGTCTCGCTCGTCGACACCGTGGCCGACGTCCTGCGCCCCTTGCTGGTCTCGGGCGAGCTCTCGTTCGAGGTGCGGCCCGCGCCGCGGCCGACGGTGCTCGCCGATCGCAAGCGGCTCGGGCAGGTCATCGGCAACGTGCTCTCGAATGCCATCAAATTCACCCCGCGCGGCGGCAAGATCACGGTCACGCTCGAGGAGACGGAGACGTACGTCGAGGCGGGCGTCGAGGATACCGGCAGCGGCATTCCGCCGAGCGAGATCCCGAAGCTGTTCCAGCGTTACGCGCGTGCAAACACCTGCATGGCGGGCACGGGCCTCGGGCTCATGATCGTCCGCGAAGTGGTGGAGGCCCACGGCGGCGTCGTCGGCGTCGACAGCGTCCTCGGCCGCGGCAGCCGATTCTGGTTCCGATTGCCGAAGACCGGCGGACTCGGGCAGCAAGGAGCGCTCGTGGCGCCTGCGGCGTGAGGGGGGCGGGGCATCTGCACCGCCGCCCCCTCACGTTTCAGTTGACATCTCACCGTCGCGCCGGGTAACCCTCCGTCGTATGCGCCATCTCAGTCTGGGAGACCTTCTCCTTGGGCTCCGGAACCTTGCGACGGAGCGGCAAACCGACCTTCATCTCTCCGGGACGGGTAAACTTTATTCGAAGAAGCTCGCCAAGTTGCAGGCTCAGATCGAGGAGCTGCCCGATTCCATGCGTGGGGGTCGTCCTCTCGCGCAGCAGCTCGGCGACAAGGACGACGAGCACGACGGGTTCGGGGAATCGATCTATTACTTCACCGAGGTCATCCTTCGTCTGCCCACGGCGCCCCCGGAAATGAAGGAGGCGGCGCAGCGGGTTCGTGACGCATTCGTGCCGAAGCTCTCCACGCTCCGCGCCTCCTATGCGGACGAGGCCGCCGCCGCGTCGCGCAAGCGCCAGGCGCTCGATACGCGAAAAGCCGATCTCCAATCGTTCGTGGTGCCCTTTCCCGCGGGCGGGACCTTGCACGATTGGGCGAGTGCATTCGTCGACGCCGGCGAGGCGCTCGACAAGCTCCTGCACAACCGCTCCCTCCTGGGCAACGACGGCCTGAGCGCCCCCGCCATCAAAGTGCGCGCGATCACGCTCGGTGTCCTCTCCCGTTTCCGCGCCGCGCTCGTCGACGAGATCGAGGAGGATCACGGCTTGCCGAGGGACCTGGAGGCGAGAATCTTCGGTTATTTCGACCAGTTGGAAGCCATGCGCGAGCAGGCGGCCGCGGGGCGGGTGAAGAAGCCCGCGTCGGCCGAGGGTCCCGGCTGAGGCTCCGCAGAGGTCGCGACCTTGGACGAGGCTCGCGGCCGAGGCTTCGCAGAGGTCGCGACCTTGGACGAGGCTCGCGGCTGAGGGTTCGCAGAGGTCGCGACCTTGGGCGAGGCTCGCGGCTGAGGCTTCGCAGAGGTCGCGACCTTGGACGAGGCTCGCGGCTGAGGGTTCGCAGAGGTCGCGACCTTGGGCGAGGCTCGCGGCTGAGGCGGAAGCGGAGTCACGCGAGCGCGAGCGTCTTCAGGTGCTCCCGGGCGAGGTGCAGGCGGCTGTAGACGGTCTTCAACTTCAGGCCGAGCGATTCGGCGATCTCCCGGATCGAGCGACCTTCCAGGTACGGCATGACCACGGCCCGGATGCGCGGCCTGATCTTCGCGAGGAACCGCTTGAGCCGGAACAGGCCGTACGTCGCGTGCAGCAGCTCCTCCGGCGACGATGCGTCTTCCTGCTCGGCGACGTCCTCCGCGAGCCCCGTGAAGACCTCTCGCGCGTGACGCAAGAGCTTTCGATAGTTGCAAGCACGGTTGAGCCCGATCACCAGGAGCCACGGGCGGGCCTGCTCTGGCGTGATGAGGCATTCGAGGCGGCGCCAGGCCGTGAGGAAGACGTCTTGCACGAGGTCGTCCACGTCGCGGGATGGGATGGCCTGACCGAGGAGAAGGCGGCGCAGGAAATCGCGGTGTTCGAGGTAGAGACGGCCGAGCAAGGCGTGCGACGCCGAGAAGTTTGCCGGCGGAGGATGGACGAGTATCGTGACCATTAGCTCATGGCTCCGGTAGGTTCGGGGTTGTGGGTCAGACGCCGGTCGGTGTTGCTAGCGCCGGCTGGCGTCGCTTGTTTTGTCTCACGGATTGCGGTCGAAGGCAATGGCAAAAGATCGGATTGGTTTGGCGGGGGAAAGCCACGATCCGAGCTGAATGGCGCGAGGGCGTTGGAATGGAAGCCGTGATCCTGCGCTGAAATTCCCTCACCCCCGACCCCTCTCCCGTTCCGGGAGAGGGGCCAGGAGGCTTCTTCCTACGATGCGCGGCGGTAGACGAGGCGTCCCAGGGTGGCGATGACGTGGTCCATGCGGTCGAGCACCTGTGCATTGACGGTGCCGATGTAGCGCATGGCCTGGGCGACCTGGATGCACGCCAGCACCTCCCGGGCGGATCCCAAGGCCGTCTGATAGCGCTGCCGTTTATGTCCCCCCGTATTACCGGCACCTTCCGCCGTATTGAGAGCGACGCTCTGCATGGCCCTGCGCAGTTGCCGAGCGAGATCCGAATCTCTCCGTCCAATCTGCTCTGCAATGCCCGCCGCGTCCCCGGCCATGGCCAAGACGACTTCGTAAATCCTCAGCATGACGAACCCTCCGCCCGACGACCCTTTCGCCGGGACCCGTGTCCCACACCGTCGCGCGGAGGCCTCTTCAAGGCTGCGCAGCACCGCGCGCAGCCGCGCGGAGCAGCACGCAGTGCTGCGAGCACGGCGAGCACGGCATGGCCTTGAAGAGGCCGAGCACGACGGTACGATCGCCGTCCCCGAGCGGGACCCCTGATTCCCGCTTCCGCTTCCGCTGCCGCTGCCGCTTCCGCTTCCGCTGCCGCTGCCGCTTCCGCTTCCGTACCCGTACCCGCTCCCACGTCATCCCGAGACGGCGACGAAACCCGGCGGGACTGCGGGCACGGACAGCGGCACCAGCAGAGGGATTTCCTGATCCATACCTTCTGAGAGGGCCACAGATATCGCCAGCGACCCCCTCCTCGAACCACACGTCGAGTACAGGATGCAGGTACACGTTGCCGAGGATCGGCGATAGCGCCGAGCCTTGCACCGTCCCCGATTTCAACTCGGAGCTGTTGTGTCGAACGGACACCGGGGGGGGCGTTCGCGCGACGTTAAAGGCTTGCGCCGGTTGCGGCGTTGATGGAACATGCGCCTCGATGAACAAGAATGTCCACACCATCATCAAGGCGGTTTTGCTGGGTTGCGTCCCGCTCTTTGCGACCGCGGCGGGCTGTGAGCTCATCGCCTCGATCGACCGAAGCCAGATCTCCGGGACCGGGGGCAGCGGAGGGACCGGGGGCAGCGGAGGGATTGGGGGCAGCGGAGGGACCGGGGGCAGCGGAGGGACCGGGGGCAGCACCACGAGCAGCACGGGCACAGGAGGCGGCTGCCCGAGCGGAACGATGGCGTGCACCACCCCCACCGACTGCCCGGCCACGACGAACGATTGTGTGGCCAACACCTGCGACATGAGCTGTTGCGGCACGACCAACGTGGCCGTGGGGCAGGCGTGCACCAGCAACGCCGGCACGGTCTGTGACGGCAACGGCGTGTGCGTCGCGTGCTTGATGGCCGGCGACTGCCCGGCCAGCAACACGGCCTGCAAGATCCCCGTCTGCAACGACAACACGTGCGGCGCGAACAACGCCGCCGCCAGCACCACCTGCAACGACAACGGCGGCAAGGTTTGCGACGGAAGCGGCACGTGCGTCGCGTGTGTGATGGATGCGGACTGCGCGCCCACCGGCACGGTCTGCGCGACGGCCGTGTGCACGGGCAACGCCTGCACCGCCAACAACGCCGCAAAGGGCACGGCCTGCAACGACAACGGCGGCGTGGTCTGCGACGGCAATGGCACGTGCGTCGCGATGCACTGCAACGACGGCGTGAAGGACGCCGACGAGAGCGACATCGACTGCGGCGGCGCGGCCTGCGGCGCCTGCGCCGACGGGCTGAAGTGCAGCGTCGACGGCGACTGCCAGAGCGACGTCTGCAGCGGGAACCCCAAGACCTGCCAGGTGCCGACGTGTAGCGACACGACGCAGAACGGCGACGAGAGCGACGTCGACTGCGGCGGCACCTGCTCCAGCAAGTGTTCCAACACGATGCACTGCGGCAGCAACAGCGACTGCCAGAGCACGCATTGCATGGGCTCGAACCCCGGCACCTGCGTCGAGTGCATCGTCAGCGGCGACTGTGCGCCGGCGTCGTGTACCAACGGCCAGCTCACCACCGCCGGCACGTGCAACGGCTCGAATAGCTGCGTCGCGGGCACCACCGGGCCCTGCCCGGGCGACGTCAAGTGCGCCAGCGCCACCGCGTGCCTTTCGGCCTGCACCTCCGACAGCGACTGCCAGTCGGCGAACGCCTACTGCTCCAGCGGTACCTGCGTCGCCAAGGGCGGTAACGGCGCCGTGTGCAGCGGCAACAACCAATGCGCGAACAACCGCTGCGGCACCACCGGTTCGGGCCACTGCTGCGCGTCGACGTGCTCGGCGACGATCGCGGCCTGCGGCGCCACGGACTGCGACACCTCCGGCGCGTGCTCGTACCCGGGCAACACCGTGGCCCCGGCCCCGCTCCAGACGCCGGGCGACTGCCAGAAGATTGTCTGCAATGGCATGGGGGGGGTGTCCCCGGCCGACGACGCGACCGACATCCCCGGCGCCTCTTCCGCCTGCCTGATCAACCCCGCGTGCTGCGGCCCGTCGCCGCTCACGCCATGCTTCACGTCGGCGCCCACCGGCACGCCCTGTTCCCTCGCCGGCTACCCGCCGGCCCACGTGTGTGGCGACACCGGCGGGCCCCTCGCCGGCACCTGCGTGGAGTGCAACACCAACGCCGACTGCCTCGCGGTCAACGACGCCGGCACGCTCGCCTGCGACACTACGACCGGCACCTGCCAGTGAGCTGAACCCAGCGGCGATCAGCGCCTCACGGGGCACCTAGGTCGAATCACCCAGCACCTAGGTCGAATCACCCAGCAATTTCGATATTGACGTCTCGATGTCGGCCTCCGCTATCCCGGCGGTTGGTGTTCATCCGCACGCTTCGTATTCCGCGGGAGCCGGAACCAGGTTGACCAGGAACCGTCTCCAAGACGGGTCGATTCGAGCTGGTTCCTGGTCAACCTGGTTCCACCGAGCGGTACACAATCCGATTTCGCTTGCCGCTTCCGCTTCCGCTTCCGCTTCCGCTTCCGCTCCCGCTTCCGCTTCCGCTTCCGCTTCCGCTTCCGCTCCCGCATCCGCTTCCGCTGCCGCCGCAGGTAGGGCGCGGGTCGGCAGGTCTTTGCTCCATAGTTGGTAGTCGCCGGACATCGAGTATATGCGCCACACTGAGGAGGTGACGCCATGCGTAGGGTGAACCGTTGCATGCTGGGCTCGTGTCTGTTCTTCGGTGTGTGGTCCTGGGCGATCGGCGGTTGCACGGACCAAGGTGCGCCGCTCCCGGGGGTGGACGTCGCGCCCGGAGGCGCAGTGCACGCCCATGCCCTGGGGACGACGAAGATGAATTTCGGCTGGACGCAGGCCACGTCGATGGCCACGGGCCGCGAGACGCCGACGGCGACGCTGCTTGCGGATGGCCGGGTGCTCGTCACGGGCGGCTGGGGCATTGAGGGGGGAGACGAGAAAATGCTGGCCTCGGCCGAGCTCTACAATCCGCAGGCGAATACCTTCTCGGCTGCCGCGTCGATGAACAGACCCCGCAACCGGCATACGGCCACGCTCCTCGCGGACGGCCGAGTCCTCGTCGTTGGGGGGTTCTCGTCCAATCCGGAAGGGTTTCACCCCTCAGAGCCGAGCGCCGAAATCTACGATCCGGCGACGGATGCGTGGACCTACGCGGCCCATCCGGACGCCGTGCACCAGTATCATTCCGCGGCGCTCCTCTCGAGCGGTAAGGTGCTCGTCGTGGGGGGCAGCGGAGAGACCGCGGTCGAGCTCTACGATCCCGCGACGAATACATGGTCGAGCGCCGGCGCGACCAGCGTCGCGTATCACTGCGGCTCGGCGACCGTGCTGCCGAATGGCAAGGTGCTCGTCCGCGGCCATTTCTCTGCGGCGGCGGACCTTTATGATCCCGCGAGCAACTCCTGGAGCTCGATCGGCGCGCCCAGCCCCGGATGCACCTACGCCGCGTCCGCGTTGCTCTCGACGGGTAAGGTGCTGTTCACGGGCGGCTCGAGCGCCGAAGTGTACGATCCGACCACGAATCAGTGGTCGCTCGGCGCCCCGCTCATCACGGGCCGCGGCGGCCATACCGGTATTGCGCTCGACGGGGGCGGGTTCATCGTCGCGGGCGGCTCGACCAGCGCTAACGTGCTGCTGGCGTCCACGGAGATTTACGATTCAACGACCGATACATGGTCCGCCGGGCCGCCGATGGCCGAAAGGCACTACCTGCACGCCTCCACGCGCCTCGCCGATGGCAGGGTGCTCGTCCTCGGAGGGTACGACAATGAGGGTAATTACCTGAACAGCGCCGAGGTCTTCGACGCATCGGGCGGAACCGGTGCGGGAGGAGCTGGAGGAATGGGCGCTGGAGGAGCTGGCGGGGGCGTCGGCGGAGCTGGCGGGGGCGTCGGCGGAGCTGGAGGAATGGGCGCTGGAGGAGCTGGCGGGGGCGTCGGCGGCGCTGGAGGAATGGGCGCTGGAGGAGCTGGCGGGGGCGTCGGCGGCGCTGGTGGAATGGGCGCTGGTGGAATGGGCGCTGGTGGAATGGGCGCGACCAGCTCAGGCGCGGGTGCTTCCTCGGGCGGAGGCCCCGAAATGGGCAACGGTTGTAGCTTTCGCAGGCCCGAGGCGGGGCCGAGCGCGGGCCTCTGGCTGTGCCTGCCGCTGCTCGCCGCCGCGCTTCGCCGCAAGCGCTAGCTATTCGGCAGTGATGCCGACCGGGAACGAGGGGTACGCGCTCTCCGCATAGCAGCCGCGTGGACATTCCACAGATCGATGTTCGCCTGGCCGTCTGCTTCGATCGGTTACACCTTCAATTGTTGACCGCATCGCTCTTCCGCGCGTTGATGATGGCCATCATCCGTGACTGGGCATACGGATGCTCCGCAGGGGGCTCCGGGCTCCGGATGGCATCGGCAAGGCGGCGCAGCTCATGGCCGATTGACTGCTCATCGTGACGAGGTTCTCGAAATCGTCACGTCATTCAGCCTGTAAGATCGCGCCTTGGTCTTAGCTCTAGCCTCCCGAGCGGTACACAAACAGATTTCGCTTGCCGCTTCCGCTTCCGCTTCCGCTTCCGCTTCCGCTTCCGCTTCCGCTTCCGCTTCCGCTTCCGCGCCCGCTTCCGCTTCCGCGCCCGCTTCCGCTTCCGCTTCCGCTTCCGCTTCCGCTTCCGCTTCCGCTTCCGCTTCCGCTTCCGCTGCCGCTGCCGCTGCCGCTTCCAAACCCGTTTCCGCCCCCGCTTGCGCTCCTATCCTACCGCCTAGGGATCAGGCGGCTCAACGGCTCTTCCACGTGTCCGGATGACGTCGCATGTGCATAACCGCGATGATTTCTATTCTACGCACCATCGAGAAGCTCGACCTCAGCCGCGTCGATCTGCCGGCGGCGCTCGTCCGCCTCCTCGATCCGAGCGAGTACGCCTCGGCGAATGTCTCCGAAGCCTTGGCGTAGACGGGAGGGTCGTGTCGCGTGAATGCCGTGGTCAGCGGAGAACGATCGCGTCCGCGTCCGCCTCTGTTCTCACCGCTGTTGTGCTCGCGAGTCGAGCACACGCGCCCCGAGGCCGGCGCCTGCTTCGAGGACAACAACTGGCGCGGCCTGACGTCGTACGACTCGGGCTCCGTCATGCACTACCCGCAGTGCAACGGGACGAGCTCCTGGGCGCTCACCCTGACGACCAAGGACAAGCAGGGCGCGGCCTCGCTCTACGGCGCCCCGTGATTCGCTGAAGGTCCGATCGAGAAAAAAGGGCCTGGCCGAGCGCCAGGCCCTTTCTTTTTCAGGGGTGGTCCTCTCAGGGCTCGAGCTTCGCGAGGAACATGTCGAACTCGCCAGCGGACGTGAAGACGTCGCCGCCGAAATCGATCATGCCCTCGAAGCCTCCCGTCACCCAGACGTTGGCCAGCGGGTCGATCGCGACAGCTTCGCCCGACTGGTACGTCATCATGCCGCTGCCGTACCGGCGGAGCCAGAGCTGCCCGCCGCTCGGGTCGAGCTTGGCCACGAAGACGTCGGGCCCGCCCGCGCCCAGCACCGAGGCGCCGCCGAAGCTCAGCTGGTTGGTGAAATTGCCCGTGAGCACGATGTTGCCGAAGACGTCGGCCGCGATGCCCGCACCACGCTGCTCGTCCAGGTCGCCGAAACGCTTGCTCCACACGTGGTTGCCCATGGCGTCGAACTTCGCGACGAACCCGTCGCCGCTGGTCGCGCCGTCCGCGCACGTGAGCATGCCGCCGCCGAGATCCATCGAGCCGGCGAACTCGCCCGTGACGAGCACGGAGCCTTGGCCATCGACGGCCACCGCTGACGCCTGCTGGCGCGCGTCGTCGCCGTAGCGCTTGCTCCAGAGGTGCGTGCCGAGGCTGTCGTACCGGGCGATCACGGCGTCGTAGTTGCCCGCGCTCGTGAGCGCGCCGCCGCCGAAGTCGACGGTGTTCTCGAAGGCCCCGACGAACGTGACCTGGTCGTCGGAGGTCACCGCGACCCCCAGACCGTGCTGCGAGCCCGTGCCACCCAAACCCTTGCCCCATAGCGGCTGGCCGGTGGGCGAGAACTTGAGGAGCAGGGCGTCGAATCCTTCGATCCCTTGGATGATCCCGACGAAGTTGAGGTCGCCCGAGTACTGGCCGGTCACGTAGGCCGCGCCCGTGGAGTCGACCGCGATGTCCAGGCCCTGCTCGGTCCCCAGGCTGCCGACCGTCCGCGTCCAAACGTGCGCGCCGTCCGTGGTCAACTTCGCCGCGAAGAGATCGTCGCCGCCCACGCTGGTGCTGGAGACGCCGCCGAAGTTGATCGAGCCATAAAACGAGCCCGTGATGTACACGTTGCCCTGGGCGTCGACCGCGATGCCCTGGCCCTCCTGGTCGCCGGCACTGCCGAACCGCTTCGCCCAGAGGACGTCGCCCATCGAGTCGTATTTCACGACGAGCACGTCGCGGCCGCCCGCGCTCGTGAGCGTGCCGATGGCGCCGCCGAAGTCGAGCGCGCCCTCGAAGATGCCGATCGTGTAGACGTTGCCCTGGACGTCGACCGCGACGTCGGTGCCGATCTGTAGCTGCGTGTTGCCGAACGGCTTGCTGGCCACGTGGTCGCCCGTGCAGGCGAGCGCCATGCCGCTGCAGTCCTCGTCGGCCGCGGAGGCGCAGTCGTCGGACGAGGGCAGGACCTCGCCGACGCACGCACCAAACTCGCCGTTCGGCTCGCAGGTCTGCACGCCGGCCACGCAGAGACCGACGTCCTGGGTGCCGTCGGGGCCCGAGTAACACGGCTGCGTGGTGCCGATGGTGCAGCCCATGCCGCCCTGGCCGCCCATGCCGCCCCCGCCCTGGCCGCCGGTGCCGCCCTGGCCGCCGGTGCCGCCCATGCCGCCGGTACCGCCCATGCCGCCCCCGCCCTGGCCGCCGGTGCCGCCCATGCCGCCCCCGCCCT
>NZ_JARZHH010000079.1 GCF_029946515.1 Polyangium sp. 6x1 | reverse complement strand
CGCTTGTAATCGTAGGTGCGACGCTCCGCCTGGCCTGGCCGCATCGGCAGGAGCGGCTGTGTCCGATCGAGCGCCTGGATCTGCGACTTTTCGTCGACCGACAGCACGAGCGCGTGCTCCGGCGGGCTCATATACAGGCCGACGACATCGCGGACCTTCTCAACGAAGTGTGGGTCGGTCGAAAGCTTGAACGTCTCGCTACGGTGCGGCTGTAGCCCGAAGGCCCGCCAAATTCTGGCGATCGCCGTCTGGCTCATCCCAAGCGCATTGGCCATCGAGCGCGTCGACCAATGGGTCGCGTTATGCGGCTTCGTCTCGAGCGTCCTGGTCACGACGCGCTCGACCTGCTCATCCGTGATCGTGCGAGGAGCCCCGGACCGAGGCGCATCGCTCAATCCCTGCAGGCGATGCCGAAGAAACCGACCTCGCCACTTGCTCACCGTTTGTCGCGAGACGCCGTTCGACGCGGCGATCTCGCCGTTGCTCTTGCCCTCCGCGCAGTCCAGCACGATGCGGGCACGGTCCGCCAGCGCCTGCGGAGACTTGGGCCGGCGTGCCCAGCGCCCCAAAGTCTCGCGTTCTTCAGCAGTCAGGACCAGAGGTTCGAGTGGGCGGCCAGTTCGAAGTCGCATCTTCCCACTCACCTCCATGTGTTGAGGGAGGGGATCGTCCAAAAAATGTTCGCGTTCTTCTAACTCAGGACACTAGTCCCCCAGCCGATGAACGATGAAGCACGTGAATTGCCTGGGTTTCGATGGGCCGCCCCTCACGTCAGCAAGCGGCATCAGCTCGGGGGAGATCCCCCGCCAGAGTTCGCGTCCGCGGAATGGCCCGCTGGCTCTCGGGCGGATGCTCGGCGTCATGCACATCCGCGGTGACCACGGCGCGATCGGGCACGAATGGACAGTCGTCCGGTTTGTCGGGCAGCCCGCGAAGTTTGTCTCTTCCCACCCACGGTTTGCCCGTGTACCGTGTTCCCTCATGGCAGAAGCTCGATCCACGGCTCAGCCACGCGGCACGTCTGCTTCCGGGACGTTTGTCCGCTCCCTGTTCAACTTCATCCTCACCGCACTCTCCATCGGCGTCGCGGTGATGTGCGTCGTCAATGTCTTTGCCTCCTCGATCGAGGTGGATCGTCTGGCGAACCAAACTACCTGTCAGGGTCAACCGGCGACTTGCGAAGCACAGTACACGATGTGGGAGCGAACTCCTTGGGGGCACACGCTCCAATTATCGACGCCCGCAGGGATGAAGACCGTGCAGTGCCAGCGCGAGTACCTCCTCGTCGGCGCGTGGAGCTGCGCGAAACTCGGCAAGGCACCCGAGCCAACCGCGAGCGTGAGCGCCGTGCCATCCGTCGGGCCGTCATCCGCCCCGCCGCGGAGCGTGGTGCCGAAGGCCAAACCCCCGGGGCCACGACCGATGCCGTCATCTCCCATGGCAACCCCCACGAACGCGATGGGGAGCCGATAGGATGCCGCGTCGGAGTTGGAACGAGCGCGACCGCGGCGGTAGCATCCTGCGCATGCGTGCGGCGATACGCGTGGGCATCGTGATCGCGGCCGGTTTCGCGGCAGCGGCGCTAGGGCCGTTCGCGTGCGGAGGTGCCAACATCGGCTCTAACTGTCCACCGGAGGTCCCGGACGAGTGCTGCCCTTGCCCTCTGCCTGAGTTTTGCCCGGACCCTGAGCATCCGGGGTATACAAGCCCAAACCCATCCCCTGGGACTGCCCGAACGCGTGTGATGGCCCGCAGCCGCTGCCGCCCAAATGTTCGGACGGGGGCGCAGATGGCGGCATGTCCTCACTCTGCACGGGCGGTGCGTGTGTCTCGCCAGCGCCCGACGGATGGAAGCTGGTCGCCTTCTTCTCGGACTGGCGCGAGCCGCCGCCGTGCCCGGTAGAAACGCCGATCCTCGCGTTCGAGGGGCTCCCTGCGCCGCCTCCTCCGTCCTGCGGCGCGTGCACATGCGAGGCCCCCGAGGGCAAGTGCAGGTTGCCGGAGACGTGGACCGTCAGTTCCGCCGGCTGCGACAATCCTGGGGGCGGTGTCAAGACAAACTTCGACGCCCCGACAAACTGGGACGGCACCTGCAACCAGGACAAGGCGATCCCCGCCTCGACGCTCTGTGGCGGGGTACCGTGCGTCCGTTCCATCACGATCTCTCCGCCGGTGATCGAGGAGCTACCCTGCAAGCCACACGCGGACGGCGATCCGGAGCAGCCCCTCCCGAAGGCATGGAATGGCGGGCCACTCACCCCTATCGGCCGGGCGTGCATGAGCGACAAACCGTGGCCGAGCTGCACCGAGCAGGCGGGGAAGGTCTGCGGTCCGGCGGGGGAGGACTACTCCTCGTGTATCCTTCGCGAGGGAGAGCATCCGTGTCCCGAGGGGTGGGGTAGCGAGAGGCACCTGCTCTACGGAGACATCCAGGACAACCGCGAATGTTCGGCGTGTTCATGCGGACCGCCGACGGGCGGGACGTGCGCCGTGTACGCGGCCGTGTTTGGTGCTCCAGCATGTTCCGAGGCCAAGGCCGGGGGCGAAGTCTCCGCGGGCATGATCGCGCCCTGCCACGACGTCATGCCAGGCGCCCCGTTGAGCGGGAAGACGGCCGACTTGCTGAACTACACGAAGGGCACGTGTATGCCGAGCGGAGGTGAGGTCGTGGGCGACCTCGTCCTCGCGAACGCGGCGACCGTGTGCTGCGCCGCGGCCACGAGCTAGGGCTACGGGAGCGCCCACACGATCGACGAGCCGACGCCAAGGCTGACCGGGAAGGGCCGCCAGAACTCCGGACGACGGGCCACGATCGTCGGGGGGAGGATGTTCCACACCCCTTCGAGATCCAGACGCAGGGACAGTGGCCCGAAGATGGGCGCCGCAACGGCTCCGCGCAGGCCAGCACCGAGGAAACCGCTCAGCCCACTGTCTGCGTGCGTTGCGTTCAGTGCTGTCGCCTGAATCGCGCCTGTCGCCAGCAGCCCGCACGCCATCACGGGCCCACGCCGGAGGCAGCCCGCGGCGGTCGCCGAGGTCACGTGCACCTGGACCTCCGTGAGGCCAACCGGACGCGTCCTCCAGAGCGGCATCCACCGAAGATAGAGCTCGGCGACGAACGCTCCCCATCGACGCCCAACGAGGAACTGCGGGCCGATCGCCGCCTCCGGCGCGAGGTTGTACGTGGCAGCCGGACCCAGCCCCACGAAGTAGCGCCTCGGCACCGCAACCGGCGACGGGGAGGGGGCCGGTGGCGGAGGCTTCGGCGTCTCGCAGACCGGGCACGGCTTCGGCTCCGGCACGGCAGCCGGGGGCGCGGGCGGCGGCGGCTCTGGCGGCACGAAGGCGCCCATGAGCGTCGCCGCATCGAACGCCGACCAGAACAGGATCTTGAAGCACTCCGTCGTCGGGGAGTAGTCGTGCCCGGCCTCCCCGAGCGCTTCCCCGGTCGAGCTCTTGATCGTCACCTTCGCTGACTTGCCGCCGTCGGGGAGCCGCTTTACGCGCACCTCGAGCACACGAGCCGCCGCTGGGTCGAGCACGCTCGGACGCACCCAGCTCGTCAGCGCGGTACGGAAGTCGCCCGGCTGGTTGCACGCCGCGGGGAGCGACCGATCTGCCTCGAAGTCCAGCCGGTGGTGCAGCATCTCACCCGCAAACGATTTCGATGGTGAAAGCGCCAGCCCCGCAACCACCGCCACAGACACTCCGGACCAACCGCCCTTCTTCGCCCGAACAACCGTTGTCCGGGACACACGATCGGCAACATCGCTGAACATCTTGAGGGCGCTGCAGATTTTTTTCGTAGATCGCTCCTGCTGGCGACATTTACGGTTGTGGGCACCTCGCGCATCGAAGGACCTGACAGTCCGGTGGACACCCCGCCCGGCGACGACGCCACGGCAAGCACGGATGCACCGGCAGACGCCCCCGGGGTGCCCGTCGAGCGGCTCCGCCGATACAGAACGGCGATGGCGGACGTCGCGCGACGAGGCGTTGGGGATGAGCATCATGTCGAGGACGTCGTCCATAATGCGTTCGTCGTGGCGTATGGCAAAGAGAAATCGAACTGGCCAGAACCAGAAGACGAGGGCGGGTGTTTGGCGTGGTTATGCAGAATCGTCCGACTGCTCGTGCTGAGCCACCGGCGCAAGTACCGCGAGGAGCCCATGGCGCCCGAGGATCTCGAGCAGCTCATGGTTCCGGAGGTGGAGCCGCGCAGTTATGATGATATCCTATCCGCGCAGTCGGCGATCGACACATTGAGCCCAGAGCAGCGGGATCTGCTGGAACAGCATTTCTTGCACGAAAAGCCGCTCTCCCAGATTGCCCAGGAACGCGGCGTCGCTTACACGACGGTCGTTTCGCAGTTCCACGGCGCGCTGAGCGATGCGCGCGCGTTCGTGGAGAACGACAAGCCCCCGTCCAGGCGCCGGCGCACGCGGGTCGCGGCTTTCCCGCTCGTGCTGTTCGCCATGTTCGCGCGCGAGGCGCGCGCGGCAGTCTCCGTGGCGCGGGCGCGCGTGGCGGCGTCTCTCACCCGTTCTCCGATGCGCTTCCTCGGTGGTGTCGCCGCGGCGGCAGCATTTCTCGGGGCCACGCCAAGTGATGCGCCCTGCGCGATGCCGCACGATCCCGATGGGGCATATGCGCAGACGGTGGCCGCCGGCGCGGTTCACGAAGACCCCATCGCGCCTTCTGTCGAAAGGTGCGAACGCGTCGAGCGGACAGAGTCGCTTACGCTTCCTCCGATTCCGACGCAAAAGCCAGCGGCGGCTCCGCGCCCGCCTCCACGAGCTCGGCCGTATGTGGAACGGTCGCTCGGTCAGGTGGTCGATGCGAACGCCGTGCGCCATGGCGATCTAAAACCGCAGTAACGGACCAGCCTGCCAGCAAACGACCCGCAGAAGGGGGCGATGGGGCACGGTTCTCTGGGCGAGCGTTCCCATCGCCCTCTCCTGGGGGTCGTTTGTCGCCGATCTCAGGCGGCGGCGAATCGAGGCGCCCCTTTCCACGCGCACGCCCTCGATTCGCCGCCGCCTCGGATCGGCGACGCCCACGGAGGAACCATGAATGCGTCACAGGACGTGGACGACGAAGCAGCAACGACGGTGATGGACCGCTCGGCACTTCCGCCGCAGAGCGGGACGCGCATAAGCGTGGCGCATTCCGAGCCGCCGCGCGACACGATCGTGGATCGGCCCTCTGCGTGGAGCCGTGCTCGAGCGTTCGTGGACGCCGTGGTTTTGCGTGTCCGCGAGCGATTCCGTAAGGCGCGCCTTTCTGATCGCCTTCCCCCGCTGCCGCCTCCGCGATCGGCAAGGGCGACCCGCGTCTCCGCAGGCGTCGCCGGCCATGACGAGCGCGGCGAGTTGCTCCTGCTCGAGCTCATGCGCGTCGACGCGGCCTACCAGGACGCGGCAATCTACATCGTACACTACGCGCGGGCGCTCCGTAAGCTCGGGTACGACGCATACGCCGAGGGGCTCGTTCATTTTGCTCTTTCGAGGATGCGTACCGACGCCGACGGGTTCGTCTCCGTCGCACGTTTGCGTGACCGCGTTCCCGAGCTTTCGTATTCAGGAGCGCTCGTGCCCGCGCTGCTTCGGCTGCAACGGAGCGGCATCGTGACGCTTACGTCAACGAGCGAGGAAACCTCACGGCGCCCGGAGCGGGTGCAGCTCCGGATCCCGTTGTGACTGCAGGGAGATCGACGATGGAGACGCTGCAAACCGAGCTTGTGCTCGCGAGCGATGGGATAATTTACGTGAACGTCGAGGACGACCCGCCTCCCGGTCGACGCGTGTTCGTTGGTTACGCACTGACCGCTAAGGAACGGGCGCAACATGGCACGCGCAGGCTGCTCCGGTGGGCGTGCCTCCAGACCATTGCGCTCGGGAGCGATGGGTGCGTGTACGTCGAGGATCGCGCGATCAACGCCGAGGGACGCAAGATGTTCCGCGGGTACGCCTTGACCGACGAGGAAGCCGAGCGCGTCTTCCAGGAGCTCCATCGTACGGCGCTCAACCTGACGATCGCCGCGCTGCGGGCGAATAGGGGCATGATGGGCGGATCCGCCCCGCCTGCATAGCCGCATTCCGCCACTCCCCTTGGCCGCGAGGCCGCACAACATGTACTCCCGTTCGGAGGAACGCCCGGTCGAATGGTCGATGACGGTGCGCGCAGTCCTGCCGAGCCGGCGAAATGGCTACTTCCAAGCGATCCGAGGGACAAGACGTTCGGGCTTTGAAGGTGGACGTTCCGGCTGCGCTCCGATTGCAGCTCAAACGTGAAGCACTCGAACTCGATGTCTCCGTGCGGGAGTACGTCCAGCGGATCCTGGAAAACCGCCTCCCAGCGGACATCATGGCGAAGGTCGAGGAGCAGGCGAAAGCGAACGGGGTGAGCCCGACGGAGCTTTTGATAAATGCGCTCCGAAGCGCCGGCGTCATTAGCTGAGCACGTCCGGGCGGACGTACATTGTGCAGGATGAACTGATTGCACCTTGAACGGGTGAACGTCGGGGCTACGTTTCTCGCCCATGGCGGCACGCACCTGTCCCATTCAAACGGGACGTGCGCCAGGAAAAGCCTGGCGAAGGAGGAAGATGAACTGAAACCTTCGATAGCAACCCGCGGGTGAGAGTCCCGACCGGCCAAGGTAGGGCCGCCAGCCGGAAGCGAGTCTTGCGTGGTTCACGGGTAACCGTGGCTGCGAAGCGTAGACAGCGGGCGTGCGGGCCGTGTGATGGAGCCCCGAAAGTTGAATTAGTCGTGGAGGCCGACGCCGTGTCTCAAGCGGAAGGCAACACCGACGCGCCGAAAGAAGGGCACTGCCCAAAGGCCTGGCGCGGAGGCTCCACCGGGGTCTGAGAGCAGGGCACGTACGCATGGGTTGCCCAGGAACCTGGGAGGCCCCGCCACCTCCGCGCGGCAGGAGAGCGCGGTAGCGCCAAGCGACGGCACAGGAGCGAGGCGCCAGGGGCGGCGGGGAGTCGGAGCGCCGCAGTAAGAGCAATGAAGTGGGGGAACCGTCCCGAGGGACCCCGCAGAGCAAAGGGCGGCGCCGGTTTACGGAACCGCTGGAGGGAAAGATGACGGAGACACCGAGCTCCACCAGCATCTCCACGAAACTCGAGCGGATAGCGCAGCAGGCAAGGGAAGCGCCCAACATGGCGTTCCAAACCCTCGCCCATCACATCGATGTCGACTGGTTACGCGAAGCATATCGGCGCACACGCAAGAGCGGGGCGACGGGCGTGGACGGGCAGACCGCGAAGGAGTACGCGAGCCACTTGGAGGAAAACCTCCGCTCGCTGCTCGATCGCGCGAAATCCGGCACGTACCGCGCGCCGCCTGTGCGGAGAGTCCATATCCCGAAGGGTAGCGGTCCGGAAACGAGGCCGCTCGGTATTCCGACCTTCGAGGATAAGGTGCTCCAGCGCGCCGTTGCGATGGCGCTGGGGGCCGTCTACGAGCAGGATTTCCTGGACTGCTCGTACGGCTTCAGGCCCAAGCGCTCGGCGCACCAAGCGCTGGAAGCGCTGCGCGACCGGTTGATCACGAGCGCGGGCGGGTGGATCCTCGAAGTCGACATTCGCAAGTTTTTCGACAATGTGGATCATGGGCACCTTCGGGCCTTCCTGCGCCGCAGGGTACAGGATGGCGTGCTTCTGAGAGTCATTCAAAAGTGGCTCCACGCGGGCGTGCTCGAAGACGGGTGCATTGCGTACCCGGACGCGGGCACGCCACAAGGCGGCGTGATCTCGCCGCTTCTGGCGAACATCTTCCTGCACGAGGTCCTCGACGCCTGGTTTGAGCATGTAGTCAAGCCGAGGCTGCGGGATTGGGCAGTGCTCGTTCGTTATGCGGACGACGCAGTGCTCGTCTTCGGGCGGGAGGAAGACGCGCGCCGGGTGCACGACGTGCTCGCGAAGCGATTTGCGAAGTACGGGCTGACGCTGCATCCGGAGAAAACGAGGTTGATCCCGTTCCGGCGCCCCGACCACCGCGCGTGGCGAGGTAAACCGGGGCAAGGTCCTGGCACCTTCGATCTCCTCGGCTTCACCCATCATTGGGGACGCGCGCACAGCGGGAAGTGGGTCGTGCGACGGCGAACCGCCAGGGATCGCTTTCGCAGGTCCGTGAGGCACGTCAAGGACTGGTGCAAGCGATACCGCCACAAATCGATGCGCGAACAGCAACGGAGCCTTTCGTTGAAGCTACGCGGTCACTACGGGTATTTCGGCATCGCCGGCAACTCGGAGGCGATCGGACGCTTCTACCAGATCGTCTTTCGGATCTGGGGCAAATGGCTTCGACGCCGCTCTCAGCGTCGAGGGACGTGGGACTCCCTGGTCGAGAAGATGAATCGGTATCCGTTACCGCAGCCGCTTCTTGCCCATGGACAAGCCACGGCCGGGCGGCGGACAGACCAATCACCTGTAGCGAAGCCGTGATCGAGGAGCCGGATGCGTGAATTGCGCACGTCCGGATCTGAGAGGGGCCGGGGCGGGCAACCGCCCCGGCCTACTCGACAGGTGAGCGGTGAATCCGCAGTTACCGACGAAGAAGTATCTCCTCGAAATGGCTGATTTGTTGTGGCGGCGCGCAGTGGAACGTATCCCGGCCGGGGTGCTCATGGAGGACGAAGAAGCGCTCATGGACGCGCTTTGGGAGGTGCGGCTGCCACCGCAGCCTGGCACCGCGCAAGAGCGCGAGATCGATCTCGCCCTCACGATCGAAGCGATGTCCGCCTGCTTCGACGGACAGATCGCTCTCATGTGCCTGCCGCGGTGGGCGCAGTGTGGATACCCTGAGATTCAGCTTCCCGAAACCTACGCGGCAGCGCTCTTGGCGACGACAGTCACCGAGGATGTCCTCGCGTGGGTCCGCCCGCCGTTCCGTACATTCGTGCTGGAGGTGCCCAATGCGCTACTCTCGCTCGACACCCAGCAGGGACAGTCTCCCGTTCGCGTGATTCTCGTACATCACGACCCGAAGCGCGAGAAGTGGGCATACGCTGCCTGGACCGCATCGACCGCGTGCATGTGGAGGTTTGGTGTGACGACGGCGGACCTCCTACCGCCGTCGCTGCCCGACTTCGACCTGACGGAGAGCTCGCTCTTCCCGATGACCGTGACGGAACACGACGAGCGTGTCGCCGCGCTGATCGGGCGGCTCATCGTGAACACGTGTCTCGCGATGACCGATCCCGCGCGCGTCCGCGCCCCTTCGGCCCCGCTGGGCAAGAGGAAGGGCGCGGGGGCCCGACGCGGAGCCGACTTGCCGAGGACGATGGTTTTTCGCGTCGGCAAGCCGCTCGAGAAGGATTTCCGTCCGGCAGTGCGGGATTACATCGCAGGGCGGAAGCGCAACCTGAGCGTCCAGACGTTGGTCGCAGGGCACTGGAGGATGCAGGCTCATGGGCCCGCGCTGTCGCTGCGGAGGCTCATCTACATCGAGCCGTACTGGCGCGGGGACGCGGACGCGCCGATCCACGTGCGGCCCATCCGGCTCGGATGACGCGCGCGCGCCAAGAGCGCGTCGAGGCATTGTACCGGGCGCATTCCGCTGCCATTCGCGCGAGGCTAAGGTGGTTCGGTCTCAGTGGAGCGACGCTGGAGGATTTGCACCAGGAGGTGTTCGTCATCGTGCTCCGTCGGGTAGAGGATATCCCGGAGGACGCGAGTGCATGGCTCGTGCAAGTCGCGCGATGGGTCATCACGAATCATCGACGGCGCCGCCGAAACATATCCGAGGTGCTCGACGCGGAGGCAGGCATGGGTGCGCCTGCCCTCGCGGAGGACGTGGAGCTCCGCGAGCTCGTGCGTCGCGGGCTCGAGGAGCTCGGCGACGCGGAGCGGCAGCTCGTGATCCGGCACGACCTCCACGGGGAGACGGTGGTCGAGATCAGCGGCGAGCTCGGGCTGACGACGCGACGGGGCTACGGGCGCCTGTACGCCGGCCGGGAGCGACTTCGCCGCATCTTTCTGGACGATGAGTAAACGCCCACGGCTTCGCCGGATCTGCTGCAGGAGGGCGGGCGCCTCGCGCTGAAGCTCGCGGCGGATCGGCGCCCAGCTAAGGCTCTTGTGGCCCGGCGCGAGACGCGCAAGCATCCTCCTCATGACAACCACACGCGATGCGGGGCAATTCTCGCGCCCCGCCCCAGGCGAGGCATGCCCGGAAGCATGGTTCGAGGCCTTCACAACCGGGCTGCGGGGGGAGGAAGCCCTGCTCGCCATGCTTCTGCCACGTGTCGCGCCGGAGGTCTCCGTGGTTGCCGCCGCAGCGTTGGGGCTCCAGCGCGCGGCCCCCGAGGAATCTCTCGAGCTCCGGCTCGAGGCGCCCACTGGCGACGGCCTAACGCGCGTCGACATGGTCGTTTGCCCCGCTGGCAGCGACAGTCGCTGGGCGTTCGAGTGGAAGCTGCTCTGGCAACTCGGACCTCGCGAATGCGTGGCCGGCATCCAGCGTGATCTGGTGAAACTGCAGGGGCGGCAGCGAAGCGCTGTTGTCGTGTTCGCGTATGCGGTTCATGAGGCGCCGGCTTATTGCCACGCTCGGGTAACCAAGGAGTCCCTGCCGACCACAGTTGCACATGCCGTCGAGAAACTCGGCCAGCCCTACCGGAGCTCTCCCATGTTCACCATCGAACAGCTCGGGATCCACGCCAAATACCAGGTCCTGGCATGGGTGCCGAGATGACGAGGCAATCCTCCTTCCGCGCCGGTCTGCTCCTCTTCCCCGACCTCACGCAGCTCGACCTCACGGGCCCTTACGAGGTGCTCGCACGCCTACCGGACGCCGAGGTCCATCTCATCGCAGGGAGCGCGGCTCCGGTGAAGACCGAGCACGGCTTGACGATGCTTCCCTCCACCACATTCGCGGACGCGCCGCCGCTCGATCTCGTTTGCGTGCCGGGTGGGTTCGGTGTGAATGCATTGCTGGACCACGAAGAGACGCTTGTGTTCTTGCGGAGGATCGCAGCGCGTGCCCGGTACGTGACCTCGGTCTGCACGGGCGCGCTGGTGCTCGGTGCTGCGGGGCTCTTGCGCGGCAAGCGGGCGACCACGCACTGGGCGTCGCTCGAGTTCTTGCGCGCATTCGGCGCGGAGCCCGTCGCCGACCGGGTGGTCGTGGACGGCGCGGTCATCACCGGTGCAGGCGTGACGGCCGGGATCGACATGGCTCTGCGCATCGTCGCGGAGCTCGCCGGGCCCCGCGTCGCCGAGCGAATCCAGCTCATGATCGAGTACGACCCCGATCCCCCCTTCAACGCCGGCTCCCCGCGCGTCGCCGAGCCCGCCCTCACGGCCGAGCTGCGGGCCGCGCTCGCCCCGCGCATGGAGGCGCGTGCCGAGGCCGTGCGACGCGCGGCCGAGCGTCTCGAAGGCCGAGGCCCGAACGCGTGAACGCACCGTACGGGCGCGCCTCGGTGCACTGCGCCAGGGCATGCTCGGGCGATGGTAGGGACGGAGCTCGGGCGACGGCGGCTCCACGGTCGCGGGGGCCGGCGTCGCCACTGGCTCGATGGCGGGAGGTTCGCCCGTCCGCGTAACGGGGGCAGCAGACTCCTCCGACGCGGGCTGCGTGGCAGGGGGCTGGACTTCCGCTGCAGGTCGAGCCGTTGCAGGTCGGGGCTGCTCCTCGCCACCCCAAATCCCCCGACCGAGCTTCATCCCATCCCGCACCCCCCGCCGAGCCCTCTTCGCCGCATTCTCCGCCCTGCGTTCATTGAGCTCGAACGCGAGCACGAGCAGCTCCTTCTGCCTCTCGTGCATGGCGAGGTCGTGGTCGAGGATCATGCGGACGAGGCTTGCCGTGTCCGCGCCGTTCGTCGGGCTCGCATGAAACGACTTCCTCGCAGGCGCTGCGAACACGACCCGCTCCGAATACGCCTGTACCGAACCCGTCTGCGTGCACATCGCGACGAGCTGGTACATGCACTCTCCTCCGTAAATCGCGAGGATCTGCTCCCAGCTCCGCAGCTCGGCGCCGAGCCACGGGCGCGGACAGCACTCGAACGTGCCATCGGGCAGCCAGCGTTGGATGAGGACGAAATCGAAGCGTCGGCAATCCGGTCCGGTCTCGGTTGCCGCTCGAGGGAAGAGCGGGTGTCCGGTGGGATCTGCGTCGTTCGTCGCGTTCGCGGCCATGGTTAGCGTTTCCTCAGTTCTTGCGTGATCGATCGTAGAAGTACATCGGGAACGGCTCCGTGCCCTCCGCCGGCGGCACGCGAACCATCTCGCCGTTCGACAAGTCCACCCACGCCCCTCGTGCTTTCGATGGGGTTTTCGGATCGCACACGGCGGGATCGTTCGGCAGCGGGGTCCGAACAAATCCGTCGGGGGGCATGGCCGGAGCAGACTGCGACTCCTGCGTGGGCTGTCCGTCCCACAACCCCGTCGTGACGGCAATTCCCATCGCTAGCACAAACAGAAGCTCGGCGTCAGGGTGGCGGATTTGGCGGAGCTCCGAGCTGGCATAGGCCATGGCCATCGGTACCAAATAGGGCTTGCCTATCGCCTCAGGCGTGCAAACGAGATCCTTGATGCACGTGAAGTACGCAGCCACAGGGTCAGGTTGGAGGTAAAGTCGCCCATAGAGCAGGATGACCATGGGATGGGGAACTCCAGCAGGTCCATTCATCATCGTCATACCTCCCGTTTGGGGGTTGGTCTCTCATTCAGTGCGGAACGAACTTCCTTAGCTTGTCGATGAACTCATCGGTGGAGGACGAGCTTTCGGTCGCCTCGCCAACGAGGCGCATGAATTCGGCAGGCGACATGACAGAGACCCCGGCACCCTCCGGCGAGGGATTCGAGACACCGCCCTGCTGCGGCGACGGGACCGGGGAAGTCGCCGCGGGCGAGGGCTGCGCGTTCGGGCGTCCGTAGAGCGGCGGCACATGCTGCGGCACTGGCTGCGCCACCGGCGCCGGAGTGGGCACGGGCTGCGGGCTCATGGGCTGCGCGACGGGCGTAGGCGCCGGCTGCTGCGATGCCGGAGCCGGGGGCGGATGGGGGAACGGGTACGGATACGGGTATCCAGGAGGCATCGGAGGCGACGCCTGCGGGGGGAAACCATTGCCTACCGGTGGAACCTGCGGCGAGGCTACCGGGGGCGGTGGCCATCCCGGCATTGGGGGCTGCATTGCCATCGCCTGCGCATACGCCCACGCCTCCCAGCCCGGGGGAATCGGATACGGATAGGGATAGGGCATCGGGGGGACGAAATGCGGGGACGCTGGGGCCGGCTCTAGCTGGGGTTCAGGCGGCGGCGCCTGGGGAGCGGGCTGCGGCTGCGGCGCAGGGGCTGCTGCCGCGGGCGGTGAAGCCATTTTCGCCATCAGAAAGCTCTGGATGAGCCCCATGATGTCAAAGCCGTCATCGCCTGCATCCCCGCGCTCCGGCGCTGGCCCACCCGCAACGCGGATCTCCTTGGCGATCTCGAGTCCACGCTCGAGACCGCGATCATACTCGGGTCCCTTATTCTTCGCGTTGAGCACCTCGCGAAACAGATCCATGCTGAAGTCGTTTTTCGGCCGATCGACCGCGAGCTGGAGGAGCGAGGACTGAAAGCTCGCCGCCGCCGCAGCACTCGCCGCCTGCGCCTGCGCTTGGCTTTCGATCATGCTTTTCATCAGGATCAGAAACTCAGGCGACTGCGCCGGTTGCGGCGGAGGAGGAGGCGGCGGCGGAGGTGGCGGAGGCGGCGGCGCGTAGTAATAAGGGGGAGGGTGTCCCGGTGGAACACCCGGAATGGGGCCATGCCCCGCTTGCTGCGCCGATTCCGTGGCGGGTCGCTTGCGCTCCTCGTGGTGGAACGGCTTCCGCGCCGGTCCCGCGAAGTACATCTTTTCGGAGTACGCCTGGAACCGATGCGTCTTCCCACAGAACGCGGTGAGCTGATAGGTGCACTCACCGCCGAACATGTCGACGACCTGCTCCCAGCTCCGCAGGTCGGATCCTCGAAATGCCTTGGGGCAGCACTCCTTGATCCCGTCGTACCAGCGGGTGACCTGGATGATGTCGAAACGGCGAGGGTCCGGACCGGTCTCGGTCTCCGGACGAGGGCAACCGGGGAACACTGACCCCGCGGCGCCTCGTGATGTTCTGCGGGTTGAGGGGCGCTTGCAGCTTGCTCCGCGCTTCACCATTCAAGCATGGGCGGAAGAGGAGAACGCGAAGGGACACTTCTGCGCGTGCGGCTGCGGCCAGCGGGTTCGTGTCCTGCCGATGCACCGCAAAAACGCGATTCCCAAGTACGTTCCGGAGCACTGCCCGAGCCGTTTCGGCGCAGAGATCCAAGCGCTGCACGCTCAGGGCCTCATGACGGCGACCGATCTGGCGAGGGAGTTGTGTCTACAACGGAAGGCCGTTCATCCCTTTGCGGATGAGATCATCGGCCACACGCCGCGCGTAGGCTCCCGCCAGATTCGCGTCTTCACGCCCAAGCAGGTCGCCAAGCTCCGTGCGGAGCTCGCGAGAAGAGCCCATCCGCGACACGACCTTACTGATGCGCAATGGGCGAAGGTGGCGCCCATCGTGTCGCCTCCGCCCAAGCAGAGATCGGGGCGGGTTCGAGCAGACAGGGCCATGGTCAATGCCATCCGATGGATCCAGCGAACGGGTGCCTCGTGGAAAGCGATGCCAGATCGGTATCCGCTAGGGTCGACGTGCCAGGTGCGCCTTGCCACATGGAATCGGGATGGCACATGGGCGAGGGTTTGTCAGGTGCTGGCCTGACCCCTCCGACCGGCTGGGGTGGCCGCCTCCGCAAGGACCCCTGGCTGGGCGGGGATCTCGCCGCTTGGCCCCCGATGATGGTTGGGACCGCCGCCCGGGGCGGCAGGTGGCGCGCTCTAGATCCGCGGCTTGCCGAACGAGACCGGCTTCTTCGAATAGAGGGTGAGGATATTGTCGATCGTCAGCTTGTGGGCGACGAGCGCCTCCTCAATCTTCTTTTCCGAGATGGCTGCGAAGTCGACGTTGGCGAACTCGCGGTAGAAGGAACGGACGGCCTTCCGCAGCGCGTTGAGTTGGGTCTGCGACAGGATCTCGACATCGTCGTGGAATGCGGCGCTCTTCGCGAGCTTCTGCGCGGGGTGGATGATGAGCCGTTTGACCGGAACGTCGCCGTAGTTCTTGGCGAACCACGCGGACGAGTTGTTCATCTGCTGGGACTCGTCCTTGTGGATCTCCGCACGCGTCACATCGATCTCGCTTTTCGCTTCCGCGAGTAGGTATTGTTTCTCGCGGAGCGCCCAGAGATTATCCGGCCCCTCGCCCCAGTCCTTGTCGGGCCGCTCCGCGACGAAGCCGAGCGCGCGTCCCAGCTCGTCCCACGCGGCCTCGAAGCGATCGGCGCTCACTCCGAATTGAAGGCGATCGAGAAGCTCGGCGACACGAACCTGGAGCTGCTCACCGTCGCCCTGCTTGACGACCCACGCCTTTATCAACTCGGGCCTCTTCTGATTCACGATGGTGATGCGCTTGAAGTCCATCCCCGTGCGCGGCTTCAGCAGGCGCCGATTCCTCTTATGCGCAGCGGCTTGCAGCTTGTCGGCCTCCGTCTGCGAACGCGCGTATTCGTAGCGGGCCTTCTCCTGCAAGTACCAGCCTTGCTCGGAGGGGTCAGCGGCCTGGTTCCCGAGCTTATCGACAATCGCGATCGCCCCGTCGATGTTACCGTCCTGGAACTTCAGCTCTGCGGCACGTTCGAGCTCGAACGTCGATAGCGCGACGAGGTTTGGAGTCGGTGTCGCCATCGCGTTCATCTCCTCCTTGTAGTATTCGCGCCATCCATCGTCGCGTCTGAGCGACTGATTTATGACGTTCACCAGCGCCGTCGTCGCCTTGCCGTCTTGAACCTCTGTTGTCTTCGCGAGACGAGCTACCTCCAGGCCGATCTCGATTTGCCGTTGCGTCTGCACGGACAGGAAGCGTCGCCCCTCGGCGGTGCGGACTAGCGCTACCAGGTCGGGACCGATGAGGAGGATGACCGAGCTGTCCTTCTCGCCACGGACGCTGCGCCCAAGACCTTGCTCGATCTTCCGCATGATCGCTGCGGTGATCATCTCGCTGCCCGCCACGCAGTCGGCCATGTAGCGATCGAGCAGCGTCTCGGCGACGGGCTTGGAGTCGACGATTAGAATGCGACACGCCTTGTCGGGGAGATCGACGCCGTCGTAGCGATTCACCAGAACGACCGTCTTCTCGGCTTCGCCCTTCCTGAGGCGCGCAACGACCTCCTCAATGTCGCTTGTCTCAACGACGTGGGCGCCGACCGCCCCCCAGTCCTTCGTCCGCGCGAACCCGGGGACGAGTGCCACGACACCGTACTTTCGATCGGGCCGCGGCTTGCCGAACCGGTTGACGATCTCGGACCGGTCGAGCGAGTCGTCAATCAGCGACGGGATTAGGATCATCTTCTCGCCGAGCCACTTTTGCTTCTCGTAAACGAGCGGCTTCTGCACGACGTCCGGAGCTAGGCCAAGGCCGCGAACGAGGAATGCGTCGTTCGCTGTCGTGGCCGACATGAAGATGCGTGACGCCTTCGTGTACGTGCCGAATTCTTCGAGCGGTGGCAGGTACGGCGTGATCTGGAGCTTCTTGCCCGAGACGAGGCAGACGCAGTCGCGGAGACGATCCTTCAGAAGCGGCCAGACGTACTTGACCGCTTCCGACCCTTTCGCAGACGCGAGGACCCTGACCACCTCGTCGTGCTTCTCCTGCCAGGCCCAGTAGGGGACCATGAGGACCCCGTTTGAGTCGCCCGCCTCGATGTCGGCGAACGTTCCGGCTCCTTGCTTGCGGAGCTCGTCCGCGAAAAGGTCGCGAATCGATCGATACGCGGCGGCGTCGTTGTCGAGGTTGATCGTGAACGCGTCGCGGATGGCGTCGACGCACGCGTGCGCATCATCCATCAGGAGCGTCCCGACCTTGATCGACTGCGTCCCGCGTCCGAACTTGGTAAGGCCGTTGAAGAGCTTCTGCACCGTCGTGACGAGGATCTTCTGACCTTCGAGGAATTCCGGAGGAAGGTCAGGCTCGGCGGTCACGATGCTGATGCCGAAGCGGCTCGCCTCATCACACGTCTGAGCAACGAGATACTTGTTCGGGCAAAGATAGAGCGCAGGTCCCTTACCGGCGTTGAGCTGCGACTGCCCGATCAGCAATCCGACGAGCGTCTTTCCGTCGCCCGTGTGGAGCTTTAGCACCAGGTCGCGGGCATTGCGCCGATTGTCGCGCCACTCCACGAGGACGCCCTCCTGAGCAGGGCGGAGCGGACCGGTGTTCGATGCGGGTTCGAGCTTCTCGTAGTAGAGCTTGATCGGATCCGTGACCTGCTCTTCGACGCGTTTCTTCGTGAGTTTCTTGAAGTCGATCAAGCGCGCGCATCCTTCCCCATGCGACCCGGACACGCGGGCGCGGCGGGGCCGTCAGCATGCGCATCAGGCGCGCGGTGCGCTAGCCCTGGCGGGAGGATTTGCGTTGGCGCCAGCCACGAAAGCTAACCGGCGGCGCGGCGGAGTCCGTGTCGACGTGAGGTGGAATGCTTTACGCTCGGCATCCAGCTCAGAGAGGTTCCACACGTGCGGATGGGAAGGTCGCGCGGACCAAACATGGGCCAGCGCCGGCGCGCCCGCCCTTCGACGACGCCCCCCAGCCCGCCGCTTTCCTGCCGTCATGCGGCCCGCCACGGCATCCCCACCGCCTCCCGCGCCGACGCGCCCTCCGCCGAACGGCCCGTGACCCCCGACGCGCGGCGTGAGCTCCACCCCGAGATCGCGAACGCGCCCCGACGTCCCGAGTGAATCGCACCATGCGTCACCTCACTTGCTTCGAGCACAGACACGTAAGAACTGCTCACCGAACGCGCTCAGCCGAATCGCTCGGCCGGTTATGTTCCTTACGCTCGCTTGGACTGCGCCGTGATCGGTCCAACGCTTAGGCTGATATAGTCCTTCGGCCCACGTTTCTTCGCTTA
The DNA here is from genome assembly GCF_029946515.1 of Polyangium sp. 6x1. Lineage (GTDB taxonomy): Bacteria > Myxococcota_A > Polyangia > Polyangiales > Polyangiaceae > Polyangium. Next base: position 29,057 of record NZ_JARZHH010000079.1, on the reverse strand, counting down.
GGAGCTTCAAGCGAAGAAGGTTGTCAAGGTATGAGTCGCTTAGCTTTGGATGTCCAACTCTAGCATCAACACAAAAACGCTCATACTGCGCGGATATGTGCTCGCCATCGGGGCCATCCACGTGTGCCCCACAATCGTCAACCCGCTCAGAAAGCCTGAACTGGTGAGGTAGGGCTGCGATCTTGTTCAGGATGACGGCTTCGTCAGGGCTTAGTTGTTGAACGATTTGAGTAAACGCTGGATGAACCTCGTCCGCGGAGTGCCTTCTCATTGCCGATGCCAGAAGATTGGCGTACATCTCGCGCAGTTGCTCCTGGGTGGCACAGAAAGACAATTGCAAAAGAACGGGGCCCGCGATGTGAGCTGGAGGAGCTTGGACGTCTTCGGGTCTGGAGCCGGCTAACCTTTCTGACAGTGCTGCGTTGAGCCAATCGCGGATCTTCTCTACGCCCCAAACGAGGTCATGAAGCGGCGCCAGTTTATCGTGAATCAACCTATGGAGTCGTGCTTCGCTCATGAGCCGATCGCCGATTGATTGCAGAGACGAAGCGTCGAGCACATGTAGAAAATGAATCGTAATAGAGTCCTGGTCGCGCCAGCCGGGCGTGTCGCGCTCGATTCGCTCAACTTCGTCGCGGGCGAAGGCGTAGCGGAGTTCGCGCACCTCCGGACGATATAGGACATAGACCGGGCAATTGCCGTTGAGAAGGTAGTTGATGTTGTCTGTTGAGACGGACAACGACAAGGCGCCATTCTTGCCAGGAATTAGTCCGCGGCGCCCCTTCAACTGGAGCTGGGCGCGGCAATTGGTGCCTTTCTCGGAATCAACAAGCTCTAAGCTGGCATCGACGCCTAGATCGTCGACGCGCTCGTCGCGTAAGATGATACGATCGTGTGGCAAAATCGCAGCCAGAGCCGCGAGGCTTTCGCGTTGAAGTGCCGAATTTGCGTCCGAGGTAGGAAGGGGGCCGAGAACTGGGTGGCGAGCCATAAGCTTTTACTCGACTAAAACATGGTTTATGAGTCCCGCTACGCCGCCATTGGCCAGCAATACACTAGCTAAGGCGCGTGCTCATCTCCCCACCAGAGAACATAGCTGAGGGCTTCCCTTCGTTCGTCATCATAGACGATTCCTTTGCTTTCAACGTATGTGGACAGAGTGTCATGAGCGTCTCGAACCATCCTTTTTGCGATCGCTTCCAAGAATTCGATAGCTGCAAGAACATCATCGCGGTCAATCACCCTTGACTCCCAGAATGCTTGGTACTTGGTCCCCGTTTCGGCCAATCTGGGGTTTGCTGCCAAATAGTTCATCGTGTACATTCCGCCATGGCGTACTAACAAGTTACGATCACGAAGGAAGGTCGAGAACCTTTGGGTCTCGTCTTTAGAGAATGGAGCGATGTTCAGAATAGCGGCATACACGGCATTGATGCTATGCGCGGTGCCAAAGTCGTATTTCTCCGCCAGAAGGAAGCCGATCCTGTGGGCTATCGACGGTCCGCAGCTAGCAATGAAGCTCGCGTCGACTGTTACATCATGTCCGGAGTTCTTCAGGTGTTCAATGAGCCGGGGCTCGATGTTAATCAGAGACGCGAAGTGGTCCTTGCAGAACGATTCAAAATAAGAGAGCGCGCCGACAAAACAAATCTCCTGCAGTCGATCAATGCCCCTGCCGGGTCGAGCGCGCTCTGCCGAAATTGCACGGATATCGTCGAGCGTCATGCGAAAATACATACCGGTTGGAACACCGCCGCAAAAGTAGTCGAGTGCCGCCGGCTCACACTTGCCGCTGGAGGTATCACCGCTCATCTTTCGCCGTCTCCGAATCTGTTCGGGATCCGAAGCTACCCAAACAGGGAGTGTGTGGCAAGACGCATCCGTGAGGGTCGCCAGGGGGCTGAGGGGAGGCGGGCCGAGGCGGGGGCAGTGAGGTGGACGCGCTGGCCGCGCCAGCATGGCGAGGAGAGGAGCGTTCAGCTCAAGATCACGGCAGTCGGGGAAGCATGAGGCAGCTCCGCCCGATGCCAAGAGTCGAGCATGGGGCGGGTCCCCGAGAACCTCACGAGGCGACTCACACCGGAACCTGCACCTCAACGTGGGTAACGCCCTCACGGAGGATCTCCGCCATCGGGTCCGCCGTCCTGGTCTGCACCAGCGTCACGACGCCCTGTTCTTCGAGGCGGATGAGCGCCGGCAGGATCGTGCGCTCGTACGGAAGGTGCGGGAGCTTCTCGCGCAGCCGCGCGACAGAAACACGGCCGTCCTTGTCAGAACGCAGCTGTGACAGCGCCAGATGGGTAACGAAGTTCGCGTAGGCGGCTTCCCCCTCACGACGGGCGGCCAACGCTTCGCGAGCCACCTCGATCGCCGCTCGCTGATACACCGGGGACGCCAGCACCACTTCGAGGAGCACAAACTCCCCGTGGTCATGATCGGCAATGTTCCCGAACGAGACGCCCGTCACCTCCCGCGAACGCGGCGGAGGAACGGGTGGGAGCCGTTCGGACACACGCGGCGCGCCGAAGAAGGCATCCGCCACTGCATCCCAGAAAGACGTCCACGCCGCCTTCAACCGCAACCAGACCGGCAGCGCCGGCGGCCCTACAATCGTGTCGCGAACGGGGAGCTCGGTGAGCGTCGTCCGATCCTGGACGACGGCGCCAGTGGGCGTGCTCGCCACTGCTGCCATCCCGGCGCCGCCGTCCACGAGCGGCGATCCCTGCCACAGGTGCGTTGCCTCGTCCTCGTCATCCCCCATTGGAACGGGCGTCGGTCGGTCTTGCTGGGCGAGCATGACACGATCTCCTTCCGGATGAAGGCTCATCGCCCGAGGACGAGGCGTGCGCGCACCATTCCGCTTTCACAGGACCTGGCCATTGCCATGACGCAGTCAGGCGCGCGACGGCGCCTCGTCCTCGAGCGACAAGCCAAGGAAAACCTCCCCCTCCCGGGCCGATCACGGTGCCTTTTCTGGCCTTGGCGCGCGAGCAGTCAGCAGGTCGCAATCGACCCGGGAAGGGTGAGGCCGGGGGTCGTTTATGCCCAGACGCCCCCAGCGAGCCCGCCTGCACGGGAGCGCAGGCGGGCTCGCTGCGAGCGTCGGGTTGTACCGCCCGTCAGATGGATATTGGCCGCACGTCGATCACGGTGACAGCGAAGCCCGAGATTTTCCCGCGCGGCTCGATGCCGCCCTACGCCTGCTCGACGGTGAGAGCGAGGCCCGTGGCGCCGCGTTTGGCGGCGAGCTCGGTGGCGTGCCACGTCCGGATTGGGAGGTCGCACGGGCGGAGCATGTAGAAGATCGCGACCATGCCAGGGGCCTGGTACGCCACGAGGTCAACCCCCGGGAACACGGTCCACACGAAGCGCCGGTCGTCAGCGAGGCGAGACAACACGCCCGTGATGCTAGCGCGGCGAGTTTGTCCAGGGAAGGACTTACTCGATGATCCAGTGCGATCTGCGGCAACAGAAGGTGATCGCGCTGCTCTTGTTCGGCGACGCCGATCCCTTCCGGCGCCCAGCGCCCAGACGGTTTTCTCGCTGGCCGCGCTCAACGAATGGATCGCCGAGCGCGTGCGGGAACTCAACGAGCGGCGGATGCGCGTTATCGGGGAGGCGCCTCAAAGGACCTCCCGGATGGGGGGATCTGCTGGGGTCGGGCTCCACCCTTATTCGCATACCATGCAACCGCAGCCGGGTGGTCCCGAAGCGCTCGTGCAGCTCCGCGCGGTGAAGGCGCAAGAAGGCGAACTGTCGACGGCGCTTGCCGAGTCGGTCCACCATCTCCTGCTCTGCTCCTTCAAGTTATTCAACACAAGCACGGAAGACCCGAGGGAAGTGTGCAAGCAGCTTACGCTTTGTGCGAGTCTGAACGCGGCGTGAGCGAGGATCAATGTTTGCTTTGCATTGTGGTGAGGTGCCACGGCGACGGAGCCACACGGACACGCCGGTGCATGATTGAGAAAACACGTAGAGCATGTAAATGAAAGGGGGACCGAATGAAATCTCTGGTCGCGCTTGCAATGGCTGCTATCAGCGCTTGCTTTTCAGTGCGGACCGCCATGGCCTGGGACCGCATCACCGGTGGCAGCGTAACCAGCATTTCGGTCACGCCGGACGGCTTTATCTACGGCGTCGGCCTGGACAAAGCCGTGTGGCGCACGCGTCCCAACGAGACCTGGCAACGCATTACCGATGGCAGCGTAACCAGTATTTCGGTCACGCCGGACGGCTTTATCTACGGCGTCGGCCTGGACAAAGCCGTGTGGCGCACGCGTCCCAACGAGACCTGGCAACGCATTACCGATGGCAGCGTAACCAGTATTTCGGTCTTGCCGAACGGCAAAATCTATGGCGTTGGCCTGGACAAAGCCGTGTGGCGTACGTGTCCAAATGGGACCTGGCAACGCATCACCGACGGCAGCGTAAGCAGCATTTTAGTCCTGTCCGATGACGCGATTCTCGGCGTCGGCCTGGACAAAGCCGTGTGGCGCACGCGTTCTTATGGGACCTGGCAACGCATCACCGACGGCAGCGTAACCGCGATCTCAGTCGTGCCCAATGGCGATATCTATGGCGTCGGCACCGACAGCGCCGTTTGGATAATTCGAAACACCTTGTGCGATGCCAGTTGCAAGCTCACCAAGATAATACAAGACCTTGATGAGGACGCTCGGGGCAGGATCTGGAGCCTGGATGCTAATGATTCCGTCCAAATTCTAGCAGGACCCGAGAAGGACGCAAGTATATCTGCCCCCGCGCAGGAGATGGTCAGTGCCGTCAAGCTGGACCTGGAGGGAGGGGACAAGCTCATTGATATTAGCACGCTGGCCGATATTACGGGCGATTGGCCCAATGTGCTGGCTACCACGCTCAAGGCCGTTGAGGCCAGAGCTGCCGCCAACAACACCGCGCCCGTGGTTCGAATCTACATCGGCCTGAGTGGCTACTTCAGTGGCACCTACGACCGGTGGCTCGATACCGCAAGTCGCTGGTCTGGCCTCTTGCCGGACTTTGGCATCGCCGAGTTTAACTGGAACAGCCACCTCAGAGGAGTGCTAAGCAAGCTGACCGTACAGCTCGTCGGCAATAGCCAAATGCAGATTTATATCGGCGGTGGGCGCAGCCAGAAAGACACCAATTGGAACCACTCCAAAATTGTTGCGGTCGATGGCACCCGAGCCATCGTCGGAGGCCACAACCTGTGGAGTGAGTACTTCGGCACGCAGCCGGTGTTCGATACCTCCCTCAGCGTCGTGGGTAATTCGAGCAAAGCCGCACACCGCTTTGCTGACCAACTGTGGCGCATCCATCAGCGCGACTTCCCATCTGGCTCCAACGGAACCCATATTCTGCGGTGGGAGGGCAACATCGTCACTGAAAACGTGACTGGTATTCCGACCTCGACCGAAATCCTGCGCCAGGGTGGCGGCACGATGGGTAATATCCAAATCTTGAGTGTGGGTCAGCTTGGCAAAAGTGAGTACCCTAGCCAGGTAAAGAAGGCGGTGATAAGGATGATCGATGTGGCGGAGAAGAACATTTACATCTCCCAGCAATCGATTGTACACCCCTTCGTTAGTAACCCGCTGCTCCGCTTATGGTACCAGACCATTGATGCGCCCCTGGTGACCGGATTGGTGCAGAAGGCGATTGCTGGGGTAGATGTCAAGCTCGTGCTCTCCAACGAGAATGCGCCACACAACACCAAAGCTAACATGCCTACCCGGGATATTCTAAAACTCATTTGGCGCACCGCCGTGCTTCATGGCGTTGGTAATACCCGCGATAACCGGACGAAGTTCTGTCACAATTTCTATATTGGCAACCTGCGGGTTGGTTGCTATGACACCTACCCTGGAGGTACTCAGTCGTTTGCCAATCACTCAAAGGCCATTCTGATTGATAAGCAGGTGTTCATGGTCGGTTCGCACAACCTGTACGAGCAGGACCCGGCACAGCTGAGCGAGTTCGCCTACGTGGTCGCCGATAGCAGCAAGGCGGAGCAGTACTACTACCAGTACTGGGAGCCGGTGCTAGCCGACTTCGCGCGGACTGTCTATAATGATACCCAGTGCTTGAGCATCCTCAGCGAACGCGATGAACTGTGAGTGCCCCGACCAAGTAGGTCCTTTGCCGGCGACCGCATCTTTTTACGTACAGCGCCGGGTGCAAGGAGGGGGGCTTGGAAGAGGGCGTACCCCATCACGGCCAATACGGCGCTTGGCTACCCCGAGCCGCGATACGACGCAAGGCGGGCCTCTTAGGCCAAACCTCGGTCATCACACGGGAACCCGCAGCTCGACGTGGGTAACGCCCTCGCGGAGGATCTCCGCCATCGGGTCCGCCGTCCTGGTCTGCACCAGCGTCACGACGCCCTGTTCTTCGAGACGGACGAGCGCCGGGAGGATCGTGCGCTCGTACGGAAGATGCGGGAGCTTCTCGCGCAGTCGCGCGACAGAAACCCGGCCGTCCTTATCCGGACGCAGCCGTGAGAGCGCCAGATGGGTGACGAAGTTCGCGTAGGCGGCTTCCCCCTCACGCCGGGCGGCCAACGCTTCGCGAGCCACCTCGATCGCCGCTCTCTGATACAGCGGGGATGCCAGCACCACTTCGAGGAGCAGAAACTCGCCGTGGTCGTGGTCGGCGATGTTCCCGAAGGAGACGCCCGTCACCTCCCGCGAACGCGGCGGAGGAACGGGTGGGAGCCGTTCGGACACACGCGGCGGCGCGCCGAAGAAGGCATCCGCCACTGCATCCCAGAAAGACGTCCACGCGGCCTTCAACCGCAACCAGAGCGGCAGCGCCGGAGGTCCGACAATCGTGTCGCGAGCGGGGAGCTCGGTGAGCGTCGTCCGATCCTGGACGACGGCGCCAGTAGGCGGCGATCCCTGCCACACGAGTGTTGCCTCGTCCTCGTCATCCCTCGCTGGAACGGGCGTCGGTCGGTCTTGCTGGGCGAGCATGACGCGATCTCCTTCCAGATGAAGGCTCATCGCCCGAGGACGAGGCGTGCGCGCACCATTCCGCTTTCACACGGACCTGGCCATTGCCATGACGCAGTCAGGCGCGCGGCGGCGCCTCGTCCCCGAGCGACGAGCAAAGAAAAAACCTCCCCCTCCCGGGCCGGCCGATCACCGTGCCCTTTTCTGACCTGGCGCGCGAGCAGTGCAGCGTCGAGAAACCGGCCCGGGAAGGGTGAGGCTGGGGGTCGTTATGCCCAGACGCCCCCAGCGAACACGCATGCACACAAGGGCGCATGCGGGCTCGCTGCGAGCGTCGAGGTGTACCGCCCCTCAGATGGATATTGGCCGCACGCTGATCGCGGTGACAGCGAAGCCCCAAATTTTCGTGCCGGGCTCCGACGCCCTACGCCTCCCCGACGGTGAGGGCGAGGCCGGCGAGACGCCAAGTCGGGACCGGGAGGTCGCACGGACGGAGCATGTAGAAGATCGCGACCATGCCAGGGGCCTGGAGCGCCACGAGGTCAACGCCCGGGAACACGGTCCACACGAAGCGGTGGTCAGCGAGGCGAGGTTCCACGCCCTGATGGTAGCGCGGCGAGTTTGTCCGGGGAAGGACCTACTCGACGATCCAGTGCGATCTGCGGCAACAGAAGGTGATCGCGCTGATCTTGTTCGGCGACGCCAAGCCCTTCGGCGCGCCGCCAGAACTCGAGCACGTGCCGGGGACATACGTCACGCCCGTGACCGCCTTGGCTCCGATGGCGCGCCCAACGGGGAAGACGTCGATGCACTTGTCGTCGGTAGACCCGAGGCTCGCCTGCTCGAACTGAGACGCGCACGCGGCATCATCGTAGAGACGAAGCGACCCCGCGCACGCGCTCCCCGCCGGCGCCCCGCATTCGCACGCCTCGCAACCGCGATCATCGATCGGCTCCTCGGGGTACATCTCGTGCCGCTCGAAGTTGTAGTTGTCCGGGCACGGCTCCATCACGCCCTTGCCGTGCACGCAGTAGAGAAACTCGGGGCCGGGATCGGCCACGCAGTACTCCTTGATCGCGCTCTGGCCGCACGTGTCGTCGTTCGTGTTCGCCATGCACGCGAGCGCGCCGAGCTTCCACTCCGTCTTCGTGGTGAACGCAGGCGCGGCGCTCGTCGCCGCGCAGGACTCGCTCGTCGGACCAGGAAGCGCCGAGACCAGCACGGACTGCGCGCAGAGCTCGCCCCCGCAAGACGCACCGGCCGGGAGCGCGCCCGCGCTCGTGCACGCCCCGCTCCATCCCGCGGGCCCGCTGAACGGCAGCGTCACGGCTGCGCTTTCTGCGCACGTCCCGGCACGGATCTCGATCGTCTGCGGCGGCCCACCTTCGCACGTCCCTTCCGAGGGCTCGCACGCGCACGCCTCGCACTCGGCCGGCGGCGCGACGAGCTGGTCGAAGAGGCGGAACTTCTCGTTCGGCACGCCTTCAGGGCAGAACTTCGGGAGAGCGTCCGCTTTGTCGAACCGGACCGAAACCGGAACCTCGCTCCAGTAGCCAGCGCCGCCGCTCGGCACGGGCACGCAAGCCTGCGTGCAGGTGCTCCCGGCCTGCGGTGTGGGGCCGGGGTTGAACATGTCCGCGTCGCCCGCGTTCGCGTCGGCGCCCGCATCCGCGAGCATCGCTTTGCATAGTTCACTTGGAAAGAGGTTCTCGGGGTCGCATTCTGCGACAAAGACCGTGTCGGCGCCGGAGCATGCGACCACGGTGACGAGGAGGCTCGTCGCTACGAAACCAATTGACGTTCGCATGATTAAAAAGTCCATCCCGCCCCAACCTGTACCCCCGCCATGACAGGCGGTTGAGAGGCCAAAATCGTCTCACCGGCCGCGATCTTGACCCCGCTCGAGAGACCAAGAACATCGGCCGATGCCTGAATAGCGAGGGACTCGGTAACCCGCAGCTTGGCGCCCAGGCGCCCACCCGCACCGGGCTTCACCCCCACGACGCTTGCCGGCTTGTAGCTCTCCCCCGAGGTTTCTACCCTGATCACGCCGAGGTGCCCGAGCACGCAGCCGAAGAACCATCGATAGTGCCCGCAGGCGCTCAACACCCCTCCTGCCGTCATCGCGTCGATCGGTTGGCCTCCGACACCCGACGTCAGCCACGCCGCCCGCCCCTCCAAGCCAAGCGACACGTGCTCATGTACCTGCATGCTGCCGCCGAGCACCGCCCCCACCGCTGGCTGCCACGACGCGACGCCGAACACCACGACCGGCCCCGCGCTGATCGAGCCGCGGACGCCGCTCTTCTTCTCGTCGCCGAGAACACCACCGCGGATGGGCTCCCGCTTCGGCTCGTCGTCGGGGGGCTCCTCGACGTTCGTTGCTGGATCGAGCTGGCGCCGCCGGAGCAGCCGCTCCGGTGGATCAATGGGCGCGAACGAGGGAAGCGGACGCAGAGCCAGCGTGTAACGCAGTGTCCCGCCTTTGATCGCCTTGAAATCGATGACCGCGTCCTCGAATCCCTTGAGCGCCGCCCGCAGCTCGTGCTCGCCGGGTGGGACGAAAAGAATGAAGCCCGTGTGTCCTTCGCGATTCTTGGGCACGCCGTCCAGCGTGACATGCGAATGCGGCTCGGATACGGTCACCTCGACGCGGCAAACCTGCGAGATCGCGACGTCGTACGCCGTGAGCCAGGCATGCCGTTCCTCGGGCGAGACCTCCGGCCCGCGTCCGCGTTCGATCGCGTCGAGCAGGAGATCCGCTGCCTGCAGCGGGTTGCGCAGCTCGACGAGCAGCGCCCCGAGCCGCCCGCCGACGATGGGGTCTTCCTTGATCTTGAAGGCTTCGGCGTACGCCATCGCGGCCTCGGGCAGCTTCCCTGCCGCCCGCTCGCGATCCGCCTTTGCAACCAGGGCTGTGAATCGTGCGGCCTGGACGGCTTCGTCCACCGAAGGCTGCGGCGCTTCCTCGGCGAGCGCAGGCGCCACGAGTACAAGAATTGCGGCAATGACGAGCCCAGACCGCAGCATGCGGTCAGGATACCCGATCCGGGACAAACCGGTCAAGATGGGCGAGACAAACCCCCGCGAAGGAAGATGACCTACCGGTTGCCCTTCGGGAGGAACGAGAGGCCCGAAAGATCTACCACGACTGCGGGGCGCGTGACGCTCCGTGGACCTTGAGCACGCGCACGAGTCGGCGCTTTCACCGGCTTGACCGTGGAGTCGGACATAGGTTCCACGGGAGCCCCCCGTGGCTCGTTCGGCCCCTGGGGAGCCTCCTGCACGGTGGCGACGATCGGCGTGCGATACCGGAGCCCGGCGCGCGCGAGGGGACGCTCGGGCCCTGGCGCGAACAGGAGCAGACCGATGATCACGCCCAGCGCGTTCCCCGTTGGGTGGACGAAGCCGAAGAGCTTGCGGAGCCGTTCGAGGCGGGAGGCGTGCCCCTCCCCGACGAGCCACAGGAACGGCATGAAGCTGCGCAGATCGTCGCGCGAAAGCCCGCTCTTCTTCAGGAGGTACGTGCGGGCGCGTTCGAGCCGCTTCTTGGCCAAGGCTTCGGAGATCCCGAGCTTCTCGGCGACCTCCTGGTGCGACCGTCCCTCGATGCCGACGAGCAGGAGCACCTCGAAGAACTCGGGAGGCATCTGCTCCATGGCCTTCGCGATCTTCCGCTGCATGTCACGCCAGTGCGCGATGCGCTCGGGGGAGGCGAGCGGTGAGGGCGTGCACTCGGTCTCGCCGTCCTCCGGCGAGAAGCGCGCGTCGTAGCGTCGCTTGGCGCGGTCACGTTCGCGGACGACGTTCGCGGCGATCCCGAGCGTCCAGGCGCGGACGTCTCCGGCCTCTGGGTCGTAGTTCTCCTGGCTCTCGACGGCCGCGGCGAGAACGTCCTGCGACCTGTCCTCGATGCCGTCGTTGCCGTTGGCGCGCTTACGGCTCTCACCCGCAAGGAAGCGCTGGACGTCGGCGCGCAGTTCGACCAGCAGGGTGAGGAACCCGGAGCGGGCCCCCGGCTTGTCCTTTGGCTTGTGCCCCATGACGACGTATTGACCGCACGGCAGGAAAGGTGACTCAAAAATTTCCCGCACCCGTCGGCGGCCCGCACATGTGTAGCCAAGTGCACCAAACAAGCCCTAGCGACTGTTGACTCTCGTGGCTCCTGGCGTGGCCACTTGACGCCAACGTCTTTTTGTGCGCCCATTCCGATGTAACGAGCGCCTCACTTCTATCCTGCAAACATATGAGCGACGAGCTGATCATCCCTAACCGCTTCGAGTCCATTTTGGCGGATCCAAAGCTGAACCCGCCGACGCCTCTTATTCTGCCGGTAGAGCATGACCTCGCCCTGTTTGATCGACTGCACCGACGCGCGAGACTTCAGGGAGGTGGAGTGCTTGCATTCCTTCGCGGGCAGACGGGCACAGGCAAGACGACGGCTGTCTACTCGGCCGCCGCACATATGTCGGATCGATTTGCTAGCGTCAAGCTAGTGCCAGAAGAAGTGGCACTCAAGGATATCAATAACTGGCTGAGAGCCAACTTACCCCCAACAGATGGGCGGACACACATAGTCCTACTCGACGGGCGAGAGATAACGGATGACACCGTTGGTCTTTCGCAGTTTCTTTCTGGCCTCAATCAGTTTCTGCGCCGGAGGAAAGACGTTGTTGGCTGTTGGCCTACCAACGACACCGAATGGCTCGCATCCCTGCGTGACCTTGCACAAAAGATCGGCGGAGAAAATTTCACGCCTTCAGATGCCGTGATGGAAATTCATGGACCTGACAAATCCATGTGGGAAGCAGCCCTCGAACGATTGCTGATTCAGCTCGATCTGGAGCTTGACGACCTTGCACTCGATGAATCGGCAGTGAGGCAAATCGTTGAGTCCGAGTCAACCATAGGTAATTTCCTGGGCAAGATCGGGGCGATGATCACCGATCGAGTGAATGACGTACAGGCTGCAAAGCACCTCCCCTTGGTCATGTTTGTGGTCAGCTCGGGCTCTGACGTCGCAAGCGAAGCAAATCGAATTCGACGCGCAAAGTCGTTACTGCTAAAGGCGCCCGAGTTGTTGGCGTACTCCCCGCAATCACGTGCCGGAAAGTGGTGGGCTGCTCGCTCTGGAAATCCTGAGCACCATCTTGGTTACATAATATCGCTCTTCAGGTCACGGTTAGCGACTATGACACCGAGCCCGGTCTCATACGCATGTCTTCACTACGGGCCCACACAGCTCAAGCAAGCTGTAGTGGCTGCCGGCGTTAAGGAGCATATCTCCAACGCCCGTGTAACGCTTCAGGCAACCGATTTTTACCGCTACCTGACCAGCACAACCCTGAATGAGCTCACCTCCGGAAAGAAGGGAAAGACGAGCGACGCAACGGAGGAAGCGTACAAGGGTGTCCAGGCCCTTTCTGCACGTCGTCACAAGGATATCAATGTGGCGATCTGCAAGCTCATTTCGTCGACATTATCGACGTTTAGTGTACCGGACGACAAGTTCGAGGTTGACGGTGGAGACGGCAATCTGTTCACCGATGCCGTAGCCACAAACTCGGGCGAGGAAATCTACCTCGAGTTCCATCACCTAAGTCCCGAGAACTGCGTCGCGTCAAAGATGGCTTCATACATCATGGAAAAGCTTCAGATGTACGCCATACACTACAATTTGGTTCCCCGATAATACCGGAGAGGCGAGCAACGTCGCGACTCGTGCGGGGTCAGCAGTCGAACCGCCCGCTCGCGTCGTCATGAGCGATGAGGCGTATACGCGCGACCGTACCTGGCGTTCGGTGGTGGGTTGGTGGCGTGGGGCACGTATTTGGTGCGGGCGGGCCGACTTTACTCTTCGACCCAAACCTTCAGGGTGAAACTGTAGCCGGAAAACGCGTCCGCCCAACCGTGCACCTTGACTTGGTTGCTGTCGATGGACTCCACGTAGACATCTGCATGTCCCCGGGTATTACGCGTGAACTCGTGGCGGGTGACCTTCCTGCCGCCGAGCGGGTAGCTGTAATTGTCTCTACCTCCAAAAAGGCCACGGTTGACGTTTTCAGAGACATCGACAGCCAGGACTTCAGCTGCCTGCGCCGCGGTGCTGGCCATGGTTGCCACGGCGAGCATGGCGACGCTCAAACTTTGAAAGAACAGCCTCTTCTTCATGGATCCCCCTTCCGGGCATCGTTCCGCGAGCCCGTCAAGGACGGAACGTGGCCAAGCTGGCGGTCTGCAGCAAGTGCTATCTGACGTCAAAATCGCTGGCCTGGCTTGTGATTGTCTGCACAGCCACCACGTTTCCCAGCAGGCTGCGCACTGGAGGGGGATGAACATGAAGATTCTCGGCGTTCTGGCGACAATCGCAGTGGCTACGTACCCAAGCCTGGGAGCCGCCGAGCAGTTGCCCGTTTTTATACACAATTTCTATGCGGACGGTGACCCCGGGCAATGTAACGGCGCCGCTTACGGCAAATCCATGACCTCGATGGGCCAGTGGACTCCTACAATCCGTTTTGATACCGATGGTCGGTCAGGTGGTTGCTACCAGCAGTTCTCTGTTTACGATCCTGCTGGTGTCCTGGAAGGGCTCACGCTGCAAGTCGAGTTCTATCCGGATGGGAGAGAACAGTGTGACAACCCTGGGCTCAAGACCATTCCTATCCACGGCGACGTCATCGCCGCCATGGAGCGCATGAGCGATGCCTATCGGGTCGATACTGATAACCGCGCTGGAGGTTGTCAACAACGTTTCATCTTGGAGGGGCGGGATGATATTGCACTGGATGTCAGCTTCTACGCCGACGGCAATGCCGGACAATGTGGCAACCAAGGGACCCACACGGTTACAGCCGGTCGCCCTGTGACTCTTCGATTGGATATGGATAACCGTTCCGGCGGTTGCAGGCAAAGCTTCCGACTGCGGAAGATACCGTAGGCTTCCCCGGTTATCGCCCTGCTCGTTTCACATCGACGCGAGTCCGCCCCGGTCGCATGGGCGGGGGGCAAGGGTGAGCGCTGCGAAGATGCCGAGGAGGGCTAGAGGAACGGAGCGCGTTTGCTTGGGCTGCTCCTGCTTCCAGAGCCACGGGCCGAGATGGCGCGCGGCGAGCTCGGGCACGACGCGCACGAGCCGCGTGGGCCGGCGCGTCGATGTCTGCGCTCGCGTACGAGTACACGTGGAGAGCGCCCTCCGTCGTGACGACGGGCGCATCGAGCGGGCCCGCGCGGTCGAGTGGCCACCCCGTCGCCATGCGGAGGACCCGCGCAGTCGAGCAGAACGCTCTGCCCTGCGGCAACCGCTCCGTATACCCCTGCATCGTGTGCGTGGCGACAAGCAGAACCCTCCCCGCACGAGCCTGGCTCGCGACGTCTCGAAGCCAGCCGATCTGCCACTCCTCCGGCGGCCACGACGCATGCGTTCCGTCCGCGAGCAGATACGCGCTCGCGCTATGTGGAGCGCCCTGACGCGCTGGCACCCAGCCGAGTAGCCGATCAACGCCACGCGCGAGACCTCCTGCACCCCGGCCTGCCGATGCGCGAACTCCAGGAGCTCGCCCATCATGGGCCCCTTTGCGAGCCCATCAGCGATCACGCACGGCTGCGGTCCGAACGCTGCACGCAGCTTCGGATCGAGGTCGGCGCCCACGAGGAACGCCAGGACCAACGGCCGCGGATGTCCTTCCCCTGCTTGAACAAGTCGAAGCGCCACACCTACCTCCGCGTCATTCCCCTTCACTCACTGCGCGGCGGCGGCGGGGCCCCAGGCGGGACGAGACCGGGCGGGACGAGGCCGGGAACACTATGAACGCCCTCCAGAAGCCGCTGGCCCGCGAGTTCCTGCTCGGCGCTCATCGGCAGACCAGGTATGCGAGGGAGCGTGAGAGCAGATGCCGGCGGACCTGGTGACGTGGGTGCTGCTGGCGGGATCGCCGCCGTCGCGGCGGGGGCCGTCGTCTTGGGGGCCGCTTTCGTGCGCGCCGTTGGCTGCGGCGACGGCTGGGGCGATGGCTCCTCTAAAGGCACGCCCGTGTCCCGGGGCTCCGCGGACTCCACCCGAGCTTCCTGAGCGATCAGCCGCTCGCGCGCGCTCCGGAGATGCGCGTCGACCCCCGTGTACCCGGCGGCCATTGGAACGGCGCGCGGGGGCGTCAGCCGGTAAGTGAAAAACCCCGAACACAATGCGCCAACCATCGAAAATAGCAAAACACTCGTTCGTTTCATCGAGGAGTCTCATATACCAGATCGTCGCCCCACGGGTTTGTCAGATGGAGCCCGACACGGCGGGTTCGTCCCGAACAAATCCAAACGGTCGAGCAATTACCGAGCCAGTTCAAGGCCCGCCATGAGCCCCAAAATCGCCACTGCGGCCGCGCCGAGCCCCCCCGGATGCCGAAGGCGACGAAATTCGATGTCGTCACCGTAGAAGAAGCGCAGAATCGACCAGCAATTCCAGCCATGCATCGCAAGCCACTGCGCCCCGTTCTGGCTCATGCAGCCACGGTTGCCGGGATGCGCCTTGAGCGAGAGCGCCGTTTGTTTGACTTCGTTCCCTCTCCGTCCAAGGTTGTACGTCACCCACCGTTCCGTGTTCGTCGGATCGTCGCTGGGGGCTCCATCCCTGGTCCATAACGCGCCTGCCACGTAATTGGCCAGGATCAGTCGACCGTTGTGGTACATCACAACGCCACGCGTACGCGCCACCGCGTCTGCACATTCAGGGGTGGCCACCCGACCGAACAACTGAAAGCGTTGACTATTCGGTATCGGCGTGCTCCTACCGAGCGTCGGGTGATCGCGCATTGCACGCAGAACGAACGTTCGCGCTGCGATGGCGAGCGCGCACTTGGCCTCCGGCGCAGCGTGAAGATGCTCGCCCGCGATGACACGCGGCAAGTAATCTTCCTCGAAGGGTAGCTCTCCCTCGACCGTGAGCACCGTGAGCGCTGACTCTGTCGGCTCACCTGAATCCTGCGCAGCCTGCCAAACCGGTTCACGCATGACGCGCGCGTCCTCGAGCTTGCGAGCCCACAGCGAATCCGGCAGGTGATCGTGATCGTGGCGCCACCCTCGCCAGCGGAGCGCCTCCGAGATCGCCGTGACGTCACCCCATTTGAGCGCCTTTGCCGTCACTGGTTCGCGGTAGAGCCCGCGAAGCAATGCCGGGATGGCTACGGCTGCCGCGCCGCGAAGGACCGCCCCCACGGCTTGCAGCTCCGGGGGGCTGATCCGCTCCGCACCTACGGCATTGCTCCACGCTTGAAGTAGCGCGACGCGCATCGCGAATGGGTCCACGAGACTCACCGCAAGGCGCTGTGCGTCACGAAGATCCCGCACTCATGCATGGGCGAGGTCCCCGGATGCAGCCAAACAAGGGCTTTCGCTCGCCCATCGTCGCTCTCGAAACGAAACGACCACTGCGAGACCAGTCCGGCATACTTGGCCATGGCCACCACCTGCCGCTTGTGAATGAGCGGCCCGACGACAACCGTGGGCAGGTCCGCGAGTACGGGCTCCGGACCGAACAGGGGATCCCGCAGGGTGAGCGTGGCGGCGACACGCCAGCGGGGAGGCGGAGAAGCCCGCTGGAGAGGGAGCTGCTCCATGATCACAACGCAATGCGTAGACGGACCGAAGTTCGGGCTCGTCTCCACCGTGTTGCTTTTCTTCTCGCTGTCGATCTCCACCACGCTCATCGTCTCCTCCGCGCCTACGTGCGACCGCGGTTCTCGTGCTCGAAGCTGATCCCATTGAGCGAGAGCTGAATATAGAGCCCGATCGAGATAGGCTTGCTGGGAGTTCCGAGCCCGATATCGATCGGCTTGATGGGGAACGCGATGTCGTCCTCGACCCTGATGATCGCGGTGAACGCGCCCTCGTCGCTCTTCTCGGGGTTGTCTGTGAAGATGTAACCATCCGCCACGGGGAGCACCGGGGCCCCGCCCGATGTGCGAGCCAGGCTCTTGACCTTGGCGTCCGGCACGTTGCGCAGGTGGTCGATCAACAGGGTTTGGTTGATTCCGTTGCCGCCCGTCCTGCGCTTGTCCCAGTTGAAGTAAAGCACCCCCGAGCGCCTCAAGGCCCGGTACAGCAGGTTCTCCCCACTGAAGTCGTGGAAAATCTGCTGCGGCAAGAACGAGCCCGAGTCATCCCAGATCCACACCTTGCCCGTCAGAATGTCGGCGTGGGCCTCCGCTCCCTGGATCTGGCTGATCTCGGACTGCTCGTATCGAATCCGCAGCCCCGCCTCCTGCATCGTAATCGACCGGATGAGAAAGTCCTGCTCGTTGTAGGTATTCTTCGACGGCCTTTGCAGGTTGGTCCAGTTGGTCGTCACCTTGCCAGGATGCGCGCCCATGTACATGACGTCATCGTCCACCGCACGGTCGAAGAACTTGTAATCGCCCTTCGGGATGCGAACGACGCATTGGCCCTTGGTCGAGCCCACGACGTTGCAGACGATCTCGCACGTCGAGTAGTAGTGGCCCTCCTGGCGAGCCACGTACGGCTGCCCGCGCGCGCTCCACTTGGCCACGAGCTTGCGCATTCCTTCAGCCGGCGCGACCATGTTGGGCGGCAGCTTCGGCTTCTTGCTCTGCGCCTGCGCGCGCTTCTTGCCGACGGCCACCCCTCGCGCACGGGAGCGAGCCTGAAGGGTGCGCAGCTCCTCGACGGTCACCGTATGACGGCCGCGCCGCTTCAGGGCTCGCACGTCGCCCGTGTCGCCGTCCTCGGCCGCGAGCTCGGCGCCAGCGGTCTCGTTGTCGTCGTCGTCAGCCGGGCCGGCCGTGTCCATGTCCATGTCGTTCTCGGGGGCCGCGGTCTCGCCGTTCGCGTCCGCAGCGGCCAGAATGTCGGCGACGTCTTGTGCATTGCTCATGATCCTTCTCCTCCTCGTTCATGTCGTCGGCATGGAAAACACAGGAATGCGCACGTACTCGCCCGTCGGCATTTGGACCCAACCGGAGGCGAGGACAGGCGGGGCCATGGTGGGCCCCTCCGTTCCCATGGCGGGCCCCTCCGTCAACTTCTTGGGGGGAGGCGCCGGGTACTGCGGCCCGGGCTGCGGCTGCGGCGTCGGCGTCTTCGCCTGCGCCTGCTTCGATTGCAATGCGTATGCACTCGCAAAGAGAGCGCCGCCCACGGCGAGCACCGCATTCGCATACGGGTTGCCGCGCTTGCGCAGCAGGTAACCGATCGCAATGACCCCAAGAGGCAGGAGCCACCAATGGTCCTTCACCTCTTTGCTATTCTTGAGGTCGTCGAGGTTCGCGAGCAGCGCCACCACTGCGCCCGCGCCTGCGACGAGCAGCACGCCCTTCCCGGCACTTTGGACGAAGCGCTTGACACGCCGCCTCCTCGCTCCCCCGCGTGGGACCGCCACGAGCGACCTATCCACTCGGACGGTCTTCTTATCTCTTTCCGCCATGGTTCATGACCTCCTTTGTTTGAGCAAGAAAATAAGCCCCCACCAGCACGAGGGCGAGCGTGGTCATTGATGTCGCGACGCGCGTCGCCTCCCGGGCAAACTCCCTCGCCCCCTCGAAAGGACTGGGCAGCGGCCGGCCCTGCATCGTCGCGAGTCTCCTTTGATCGTCCTCCAATCGCATCAAAAGCGAGCGCTCCTCCTCGCTGAACGGCAACTCCTGCCCGACAGCGCGTTCGCGCTCGACGTGCAAGGTCAAGACCTGAATGGCCATGGCCTGGGCCGAAAGAAGCCTCCTCGTGACCTCGTCGTCGAAGTTGATCCTCACCGCAGCATGGGCACCCAGGTAAACGGCAGCCAGCGCGCAGACCGCTGCGAGAGCCACGACGACGATGGTCACGACGACGCCGGTATCCGTCACCCCGGCTCCGACGGTAGGGTTTCCCTCGTCGGTCTGCGCGTCTGAGATCGCGCGAAGACCGCTCGGCGACAAGAGCACGAGCGTTCGTGCAATTGCAGAGCCCGCAGCGTTGCGCTCGTCATTGCTGTAAAGCCCAGGCCGGAGATCGCCCAGCTCGATTTCGCGGTACGAAACGGGCGCGATCCGGAGCGATAGCAGCACGAGTGCCCGGAACTGGCGCACGCGTGCCTTTGGGTCGAGCTTCATCCAATCGCCACGCGTCGCCGTCATGAGGGCGGCGTACGACACGCTGTCCAGATCCGACTCCCGATGAAACCATCGAAAGAATCGCGGGGTCTCTCCTGGGGCAGGTGCCGGCTTGGTCTTCCACCACCTCCACCACCAATAAGCGAACAGCATCGTGGCACCAGCTCCTCTCGTTCGCGATGTCAGGAGAACGCGATCCCAGCGCCGAGCAATGCGAGCACGGGCAGGAGGCTCGATTTGGTATCGCTACCCTGCGTGGGGTTATTCGGGTCCCATACGACGACGGGCGGATTGTCGGGCAGATCCGGCATATCGGGCGGCCACGGTTGCGGCTGCTGATTGCCCCCCCAGGGCTGCGGAGAGTTCGGTACCTGCTGGGGCGTTTGAGGCCATGGCTGACCGGAAGGCGACTGCTGGGCAGGACCCTCGCCCACACCATATCGAGCTTGGAGCCATCGAAGCTCATTGGCCCGCGCACGGAAGGCCGCTGCTGCGACGGGAAAGCCGTAGGTCTGATAGTACGTGGCCGCCGAATCCAGGTAACCCGCATTGCCAGCCTGAAGCTGCTGCCGGACGAGTTGCTGGCTCTCGGGCGGCATGTTTTGATCGAGGCTGGTCCTGATGTATCGCAGGGTATATGCCCTCGAACGGAACCACGTGCCGGCCACGGGGAAGCCACCCTTCCCACATTCGCAAGCCACTACCTCGAACTTGAGCGGCGGCTCGAGCTCGCTTCGCATGTAGGTGCGGAGCGATTGCGCCGTGGCTGCGGGCATGTGGCCGTCAACCTGCATCTTGTCGGCCCATAGACTCGCCGCTCTCCACCGAAGCGCCTGCCCCGCCATTGGATAGCCGGACTGTTCGAGTTGAAGAGCCAGCACGTCGAGTTTGAGGGGATCTGCTTCGGTCGAGAGGACTTGCCGCACGCCAGCCTTGCCGGCCTCCGTCATGTGGGCGTCGAGCGGTACGCTTTCAGGGCCGGAGGTCGTTGCCTGTTGGGGCGGCTGTGCGCCCGCCTGAAACGTCGGCGCTGGCGCCTGGATCTGAAAGCCGGGAATGCCGAGGTTTTGAAGCCATGGGGGGACCTGCAAGCCGCCCGGAAGCTGAAACCCGCCGGAGGGCGCAGGAGGCGTCGTGGCCGGCGTCGTGGCCGGCGGCGTGGCCGGCGGCGTCGGTGCGGGGGACGTTTGCGCAGGCGGCGTCGGCGAAGGAGGGGTCGGCGACTGCCCGAGGCCCGGGATGTTCGGGATCTGGAACCCGCCGGGGAGCTGGAACCCACCGGGGAGCTGAAACCCGCCCGGGAGCTGCGGCCCGTTCGGCGACGGCTGGGGCTGCGGCGACGGCTGCGGCTGTGGCGTGGGCTGCGAAGGCGCCGGGGCTTGCTGCTGCGGTATCGGCGCGGGGACGGGCTGCTGCGGCCCCGGCTGCGGCAATTGCATGGGCAACCCGGCCTGCTCCGTTTCGTACAGGGCGTTATACGTCGCCTGGTCGAGCTCCCCATCGATCCGAACCATCCGCAAAGGCTGGTATCGATTCCACCAGAACTGGAACGATTGAAGTGCCATCCTGGTACGTGGCGTCCAGCTATTCGTGATGTCGAGCGGCGCTCCGCCGAACATGTGGCCGAAATCCGCAGGATTCGCTGCTCGATGGCGCTGGTTCCAGTGCGCGAGCATGAACTGCACCTGCCCGATCACGCCCATGTCCATCGTCGTGTTCTTCCCGGGCGCTGGCAGGCCCGGGTCGGTTGCGGAGGACGGCGTGGAAGGAGTTGCCGGCGACGGCGACGGCGCTGGCGATGGCGACGGTGACGATGGCGTGTTCGTGCTCGGGGCCGGAGCGGGCGCGGTCGATCCGTTCACCGGCACGGCGAGATTGCTGGCAGGCCATGCATCCGGGATGCCGAGCTCCTCGCCCGGGGTCAGGGACTTCCAGTTGTTCTTCTGGCTGTTGAGCGGCTTGTGTGGGTTTGCCGCGCGGAGCTCGGACCACCAGTTTCGATCACTGGCCCCGAGCTTATTGGCAATCGCGCTGGGAAAATCGCCCTTCTGGACGATATACTTGCGAGACGTCGTGAGCGGCGCGCCCGTATCTCCACGGGTGTATTGAAGCCATCCAGGCGGGATGTTCCAGATGGGCGAGGCGTCCATCGGTTTCTGTGGATTCGCTGCAAGCAACTCCTGGACGCGCTCGGTTTGCCCCGTAAGCTTCTTCGTGATGCCGTACGGCGTTTCGCTGGGCGTCGCATGGTAGGTTCCCGTCGCCGCATCGACTCCCGACACGTCGCGGGCCGAGCTGACGCCGCCAGAAACGACCCGGAGCACTCGCGGGTCGATGTCCTTCATTGCAGGCATATCGCGGAGGACCGCCGCGACATACTCGTCCTTCAACGGAGCGATCGAAATGTGACCGGCAGGCTTGGGCCTCGCGGCCACCGGCGCGCCCGTGTCGTCGTACTCCTCCCACGATTCCTCTTCCGGAAGTTCCGGCTCATCGGGCGGCGCCACGTCGACAGGTGGCGGTTCCGACGAAGCCACCGCGGGCGTGGGCGCCCGCGTCCTGGTGCTGGGGGGCGGCGGAGGCGGCGTGGAGCCGGTAGGGGGCTTGGGAAACTTCACCCGCCGCGTGGTCGGAGCGGATTGGGAGTTTTGCGCCTGCTGCGAAGGTAGTGTCCCAGCGGCGCGCCTGCGCTTGTACTCTGCCGGGCGATATACGCGCAGCTTGGCCTCCTCGGCAAAGGCCGGGTTTCCGGTCTTGCGCGTCTGCGCTTCGCCATCCGCGAGGATCCTCTGCTCGTGCTTCGTCAATCGCTTCTGCTGCGGGGGCCGCGCCGCAGGTTTACGCGCGGTCGCACCGCGGATGGCGGATTCGATCAGGTTGCCGCCGATCTTCCCGATCCCAGCGCCGATCGTCGCGCCCGCGGGCCCGAGCAGGCTCCCCAGTCCCGTACCTGCGAGGGTCCCGAGGCTCCCACCGATACCAGCGCCCCCGCTGCCACCTCCGCCGAAGAGCGAACCCAGGACCTGCGAGAAGTCGCCCGTGTCTTCGACGGGGGCCGCCGCATCGCCGTAAGGATTCTCGTCCCACGGGTCGCCAGTGTCGAATGATAGAGTGATCGCTCGTGACATTATCCATCCACTCCCTTCTCGGTTTGCGACGTCGTTGCCGAGGTTTGAGGTCGCTTGACGCTGCGCGGGCAGAGAGCCCAGCGGCATTTCGTGACCTTGACGCGGTCTGGCTCGACGATGACGGTAGCGTCGACGTCGTACTCGTTCCCCACGGGTCCAGCGAACCGGCCGGCCTTATTGAAATGTGACACCACGAGCACCGTCGGGGCCAAGCCCGACACGGCATCGAGCAGTTCGGTCTGCTCCGCGAAACCGCGCGCCCACCGTTGCAACGAATCGATGACGATCACGGCTGCATCTCGCGGCACGACTTCCAGCGCGTCGCGAAAACTTGCGCCCGCTCCTGCTCTCCCGCGCTCGCGGCTCACCAGGCGGACACGCTGCGTGGACGAGCCCGTCCTCGGGAAGAGCTCGCGCACGATGTCCCTGTTTTGCTCGGCGTCGAGCCAATACGCGAGGCTATCCAGGCGTTCGGCCATCTGCGCCGCGAGCTCGCCACAGAGGGTGGACTTGCCCGATCCAGGTATCCCGCCGACGAGAATGTTCATGCCCAGCACGACGCCCCCCATTGCCTCAGCAAGGATCGCCGGAAATTGCTTTGGCCTGAGCGGAGTTCCGCCTTCCAGGGAGTCGACGATGATGCCGGGCGGCGGCTTGATCGGTATCGGCTCCCACACGTATGCCCCGCACGCGCAGAATCCACCGCAAATCTCGGGCCGGCGCCGATGACAAACGGCGCAACGAAGCGGCGTTACCATAAGCCCCCTTACCAGTAGTTGGTGACTGCTCTCCAGGCGGGCGGAATATCGTTTATGCCGGAATTGAGAATCGTCGGGTCAGCGCGGCGCCACTGCCCGCCGATCATCACTTCGGCGAGAACGTGCGGAAAATCCTCGGCTGGACGCACAGGGTAGATCCGCGCGCGGATGCCACAGGCACGACAGAGCGCCACGAAAACTCGAGTCTTCGCGTCACAATCGCCGAATCCACGCAGAAGGGTCACCGACGAGTCTTCCAGGACCTCGCGCTTGGGATCGCGCACGTAGTCGATTGCGTATTGACAGAACCGGAGAATCGCGGCAGGGCGGTCCGCAAGGGGCAGTTTGTTGAAGACTGCCGCCCAACGTTGGATCTCGTGCTGCCACACATCCGCCGCTCCCGCTTCGGCCATGTAACGGGCCTTCGCGAGATTCGAGGGGAAGTGAACGATACCCATCCGGACAGTCATGACAAACCACCTCCCCCGGGCTTGCCCAACAGGGCGCGGAGCATCGGGCGGAGTTCTTCAGGCAGAGCCGCTTCGAACGCCGGGTCAGCGGCAGCCATGGCGATCACTCCTGGCACGGCTGTTGTCGTGGCGCTCTCCTCGACGCCCTCGTCGTCCGATTCGTCGTCATCATCATCGTCGTCGTCCGGTGGGTCCGCCGTGCTCGAAAGAGGCAGGGGGAATCCACCACCGCTCATGAGCGCAAAGGCGGTCATCGGGTCGAATGGTGGCGATGCCGGGAAGCCGGGAGGTGGCGCGAACGGCGCCGGTGCCGGGAAGCCCGGGGGTTGCGCGAACGGCACCGGGAAGCCGGGAACCTCCGCGAGGGGCCCGGAGGGCGCCGACGCGTGCAGGCCCGCGATGATCGCCCGCAGCGGGGCGAGCGGATCGAAATCGTGGTTGGCCACGTCGAGCTCCTCGTCCGCCACAGCCGGATCCCCAGCGACGGCAACCACCGTCGGCGTGACGGCCGCGAGATCCTCGTCCGCCACGGTCGGCGCGACGAGCGCCGCCTCGGCCACGGCCGGCGTAACCGTCGAAGCGTCGACCAGCTCCGTCTGGGCAGCCGGCGCGGGTACGTCGTCGCCCACCGTCGGCGCGGAGGTCATCGTGGCGTCCTCCTGCGCAGGGTCGGGTGAAGCAGGAGCAGCTTGCGGCGCTGACGGCGCCACGCTGACCGCTGAGGTCACGCTGGCCGCCGGGGCTGGACTGGCGGTCGGCGGCTGAGGCGCGAACGGATACGCCGGAGGCACCACCGGCGTATTGCCGCCCATCGCGTGCGCGTAAGCGGCGGCCCATGCCTGGTATGCGGGATGCATCATCCCGTACAAATGGGCGGGTAAGTACGGCCAGGGCCACGGCGAAAACGGGGCGGGAAACCCCGGGGGGCTCGTCGGCGACGGTTGGGACTTCCGCGTCTTCCGCGGCCGGGTCGGCGCCGGTTGCGTTGCAGGCTGCGGCTGCGGTCCCGATGAAACCGAGGTCGGAGCTTGCTGCGCTGCATTCGTCGGGGCAGCGCTTGCTTTCACGGTCATGAAGGTTTTGATCAGGCTTGCGAGTTCGCCGAGGTCGTCGGCCTTGCTCGTTCCGCCGCCCGTCCCGAGCACTTCCTTGGCGAATTCCACCCCCTGCATGAACTGCTTCGTATTCCCGCCACCGCCGTTAAGGGCTTGCAAGAGGGGCACGGTGTCGCGCAGCAACTCGAGCGGGTTCTGCGCCTGCCGCTCCAGCAACCGCTCCAGCAACTTGCTTACCAGCGCGGTCTGGACGTTGGATCCGCCGTCCTGTCTATCGACCAAGAGCTTCAGGACGGCGGCGTTGCTCTCGAACATGACGCGCATCATGGCGACCATCATTTCGCTCCCGCCCGCGGCTGGATAGGGCGACGGCGCACCATAATAACCTTGCGGTGCGTGTGCGGGGCTCGGCGAAGGCGCCGGGGGGACGTCCACAAACGGCTTCGACGGCCCAGGGAAGCGCATCCTATCGGACCAGGCCGAGAATTGATGCGTCTTCGCATCTTGCGAGACGAGCTGATACTCGCCGCCGCCATACATGTTGACGATCTGCTCGTAGGTCCGAAGCTCGGAGCCCTTGAAGGTCTTCGGGCAGACCTCCATTTTTCCGTCGGGCCCCCAGCGGCGGATTTGAATAAGGTCGAATTTACGCATATCGGGGCCCGTCGCCGTTTCCGGGCGTGGAAATAGCGGGTGCCCCCCAGCGTCAGACGCGCCGGGCGCGTCGGAATCCGGGCTGCTCATATTCGCCCCTCCTAGCTTCCGGCCATGGTGAACCTCGACAACTCGGCTCTGCAACGGTTTTTTCTGGGAGACAGTCGAATTCACCGGACGAACGCAATGAGGCCATTCCAAACCGACCGCTAAGTGCCGGAAGCGGCACTCGATTTCCCGCTGTCGAGCAGGGTCGTATGTACGGACATTCCTGACTGCTGGTTTGCTCAGCATCCGCGCGTACCATGGGCGCACACTCGCGAGGCGAGGGACTCAATCCACGGATATCCTTATGCTTTCCCACGCGACGCGACCGCGCCTCGACGCACGCATGTGTCACGCGGAGACGAACCAGGGGGTGTCGTACAGAACTCGTGAAGTTTTCCTTGTGGTTGCAGTGGCCTCCTCGCAGATCGCCACATCGGGCCAGAGAACGGCCACGATTTGGGCCACTCTGACCCCATGCTGCCCCAGCTCGCGCCCTTGATGCGCCGTGGGGACGGCCTGGTCCTGAGATTGGGGACCCGCCCGGACGGGGGCCATGCGTGTCGCGCATCACGTGGAGGCACGCCTCGGGGCTCATTAGCACCCGGAAACGAGCTCGATGCACGGTTCAGGCCACAAGACGAAATTGCCGCTGGTTCTGCGGTTTTGCGCGAGGTCCCGCTCGGAAACCCCTGTTTCACGGCTGGTGCCGATCGAGTCGCGCCACTTTTCGATCCACTTTTCGCGTTGTGGCACGACCCCCGGGCGCACATTCGGATGTTTCACGGACGCCTGTTCGCGGTGAAGCCAACATTCCCGGAGAAGTGACGCCAGGCTTGGAGGGCACGCGGCAGCAGAAAACGCGAGGCTCGAGCGCAGTATCCCTTCCCTGGCTCGGGGATTTTGGCATCACGTTCGCGGAAGCCCCCTGTTTTCGAGGGGGCAATTTCGCGATGTGCCACTTTCCGATCCACTTTTTGCATCGCATGGGGCAGCGCTTGCGAGACTTGCCGATGGACCTGCGTCGAAGCTCGAGCGTCCGAACAGAAAAGTGGATCGAATCGTGGCCTGGCGCGGCTCCAGACTACGGTGAATCAAGGGGCGGGAGCGCGCTGACCGCATCAAACACGGCATAACGAGCACGTCGATCTCGTACTCGCAAACCATCGAGATTACTCGCGAAATCGATTGCGGTCGGGCGAGGGTTCGTGGTAACGATTGACGGCCAGGGAGATGCGTCCGGGCGAGGAGGAGGGGGAACCTCGCCGGGACTTGCGTTTCGGGAAGGAGGGCGGACATGCCGGACTCACGCTCCGACTCGTCCACGACCATCACGGCGACGTCTACCGGGTCGGTCCAACCGAATGGCACCGCTGGAAACGGAGGAGGACGCGCCTCGCGCCCAGCGTCTGCGAACGTGGAACCGAGCGTCCTCGAGCGCCCCGCTCGGCGCATGCGGCGCGTTTCCAGCAAGACGGCACCTGCCGTGCTGCAGTCGTTCGTGGTACACCTCACGCCATCTCCCGAGGGGGGTCCCAGCGTCACGGCGCGCATCGAGCCGACCTCCGAGGCCGCGGCGGAGCTCGTCGGTCAGGGCT
Organism: Polyangium sp. 6x1; assembly: GCF_029946515.1. Taxonomy (GTDB): domain Bacteria; phylum Myxococcota_A; class Polyangia; order Polyangiales; family Polyangiaceae; genus Polyangium. The sequence goes on along the minus strand of NZ_JARZHH010000079.1, from coordinate 2,307 downwards.
TCGAGTTGAGCGATGCGATCCTGGATGTCGTGAGTAGCCTCCTCGTGGAGATCGCCAGAGAAGAAGGGCTGGAGGATCCATGAACGGCAACAGGCTGCAATCTTGGGACGAGGGCGCAAAGCCCCCGGAGCGCTGGTGGGCGTTCTACGTGCGTGTAACACGAGAGGAGAGCGTAAAGGCTGACCTTTCCATCCCCAACCAGTGCGCCCGCGCCCGCGAGCTTGCAGCTCAGCGTCGTTGGTACGACTACCGCATCTATATCGAGCCAAAGCACGTCACGGCCGAGCTCTGGACCGACAAGCGCCCCGCGTTGAAGCAACTCCTCGACGACATCGCCGCGGGCAAGGTCGCCGGCGCATGCGCACGGCATACGGATCGATTCTGGCGCAACAACGAGATTCAGGCGCGTTTCCTTCGCTTGATTCGAGAAGCGGGGGTCGAACTCTGGGACTTCACGAACCGCTACGACTATAAGAGCGCTCATGGGCGCTTTTCTCTTCAGGTGCTCGGCGCTGCGTCTGAGCTCGAGGTCAACCTGACTGGAGAGCGCATTCGCGAGATGAGACGTGGTAAGGCCATAAAAGGAAAGGTGGGTGGTGGGCCGCCGCCTTTCGGTTACACGTCGCAGTCGCGCCGTATCAAGGATCTCGTTGCCGCGGGGGTGTCCGAGGACGAAGCTTACCGGAAGGCGTGCCTCGAATACCCCATCGGAAAGTGCTGGTACGTTGACGAGAAAGAGGCGGAGATCGTCCGGCTCGTTTTCCACCTGTACACGTCGCCGCTGTATCGGTATGGGTGCCGGCGGATCGCGCAGCATCTACATGTGCATGGGTATAAGACCCGTGAAGGCTGCACGTTCCTTGGAACCCGCGTCTGGAAGATCATCAACAATCCGGCGTACGCTGGATTCACAGCGTTCGACGAAGCCTCCTACGAGGAGCGAATTCCGTCACGACTCCCGCGGTACAAGCAGACCCGTTACAAGGGAGAGCACCCTGCGCTCATCTCCGAGGAGACTTGGGTCCAAGCGCAGCAAATAAAGACGTACGAAAACAATGTCAAACGTGTAAGGGCCAAAGCGAAGCCAAGGGAGCAGTTCGCGTTGACTGGCCTCATGCGATGCCCAGGCTGCGGAGGACCCCTCTCGGGGAAGAACTCGGGTCACAGCGAGCGACGCTACTATTTCTGTTCGCGGAGACATCTCGGAGGGAAGACGATATGCTCGTTTCCGGTCATTCAGGCGGCCGAACTCCATGAAGCCGTTTGGAACTGGTTGCACGAGGTCTTGTCGTCGCCTCCTCTGGTGATGCAGCATTGGGAGCGCCTTCAGAAGAAGCTCCAAGCAGAGCCGCCGACCGCGCAGCGAAAGCTTGCAGCGCTGAAGAAGCGTCGGGACGCGCTCAAGGCGTCGATTGAAAAGTATTTCAAGGTCTTCGAGTCGTCGAAGGACGACACGCCAGACGCAGCGATCCTGGATCGGGTCCGTGCGCTACGCGCAGAGCTTCGGGGGGTGGAGGCGGAAATCGAACAGAGCGATGCGCAGCCGAGCCTCGCGCCCCGAACCGTGAGCGTGCAGCAGGTGCGAAAGTATCTTGATACGCTAAAAAAGCGCGTCGAAGGGGACGACTCCAGCCTTCGGTCGCTCATCCAGCAGTTCAGGCGGGATCATGGGTTCGAGATCAGACCCGTTTCGAACACCGACTTCACCGTGGCCCTGACACTGCCGGTCAGAGAGTTGGTCGATAGCGGCAAGACGAAGCGCGTGGTTTCCGTGCTGGGGAGCAAGGGTTCCCGCGCGGGGTCAGTGTTACCAGGATCCGGAAAGAGAGGGTGTCCCCCTGGATCTGGATCCTGCTCGGCAGACGAATCCTGCTCGAGCTCTCCGGGCTCGTTTTTGTTTTTCATGGGCCTCATTGAGTCATGAGATAGCCGATGCCAATGCGCAAGCAGAAATCGACGGTTCGCTTTCCCGGTCGCCCAGGCGCCTGGGCGCCTATCCATCCGCACGCTGGCGAATTGCTCAGTGGATCCAGCCCACTTGGCGCCCATGACCGTGCACAAAAGTCAGGAACTCCCTGACGCCTTCAAAATCGCGCCGCGGCAGAGCGATTGAACTGTGATTTCGTGGAATGATCTCAGCGACGGGATCGCGGTCTGCGTCGGGTGCTCGGGGTGGAGCCTGTAGAGCGTCAGTAAAACTGACCCCCTGGCGACACTAAAACTGACCCCCTCCCAGGGCTCGGTGGAGGAGGAGACGGGGATGTTGGACAAACTCTGGGAGAAGACACCTCTGGTAGCGGAGGTGCA
>NZ_JARZHH010000078.1 GCF_029946515.1 Polyangium sp. 6x1 | reverse complement strand
GCCGCCTGCGCCGCCCGCTCCGCCCGCGCCGCCTGCGCCGCCTGCGCCGCCCACGCCCCCGGCGCCGCCCATGCCGCCGCCGGCGCTCGACGAGCTCGTCGGAGTCCCGTCGGGAGCGCCGGTCAGGCCGTCGAACGACGAGGTCAGGTAACAAGCGGGGGCGAGGAGGACGCCGGACGCGGCGAGCACGAAGGCGAGCAAATTCTTCGAGGCCATGTCCGAGGATACCCCGGATCCCGGTCCGACATCCACGCCTAGGGCTTGCGAGGAAGCGCGTTCGCCTCGAGCCACGTGAACGCCTCGCCGAACACGCGCTCGGCGTCGCCCATCTGCCCGTGCTTGGCGCCCGGCATTTCGAGGTACGTGGCAGGAATGCCGGCTGACTGTAGCTCCGTCGCGGCCTGCTTCATGCGCGTCGTCACGTCATATTCGCCGCTCACCATGACCGCGCCGCGCACGTGCCGGAGCCGCGCCGCCGAGGGCTCCGTGGGCGCGCCGATCAAGACGAGCCGCGAATACCGCTGAGGCCATTGCTCGGCGAGCCGCTCGCCGAGATACGCGCCCTGCGAGTGGCCCACCAGCACGAGGTCGTCCGCCACGCCGCCGCTCACCTCGAACGCGGCCCGGATGCGAGCGTCGAGTTTGTCGAGGTCAAACGAATGCCTGCGCAGGACGCCGGCGTCGTCGCAGGGCGTGTCGCCCCGGATCGCGAGGATGCCGCCGTGCTCGTTCGCCGCGAACTGGAAGGCCTGCACGTCCCCGACGCCAGCCGAGCACATCCCGTGCAGGAAGAGCATCTTCGGATTCGCGCCGTCCGGGCCGGGCACGGCGAATCCGGGCAGATCGTCGGGGATGTTCAGCGTGTAGACCTCGACCGGGAGCGCGAGGCGCCTCTGCGTGGCGAGGGGGCGAATCGCGGCGTGGGCCTGTTCGTCCCGGCCGCACCCCGAGGCGGCGGCGGCGAGCCACGCGAGGAGCCCGAGACGGCGGAGCGTCGGCTGCATGCTCGCTCCGTGGGGAAAGCGCCCCCTCGCCGCAATCGGGGAACCACGGGTTTCACGGGCGGATCGCTTTTCGGTGTTTCCAGCCGCGACGGGGGATCAGCGTCCGTCCACGCGGGTCTGGAAGAGGCCGTTCATGTATTCGACGAGCAGCCGCTCGCGCAGCGGGGGCGGCAGGTGGTCGAGGACCTCGCTCACCGCGGCCATACGATCGGGCAAATTCGCGCCGGCCACGCCCGTCGCCGCCATGGCCTCGCGCAGGATGCCGCCGAGCACCGCGGGATCGAGCTTCGTGAGGTCGAGCGACGCGAGCGCGCCGCGCAGCGCCGAGAGATCCCCGCCGGGCGGCGGGAGCGTCCGGGCGATCGCCACGCATTCGCGGAGGTCGCGGAGCAGCTCGTCGGCGAGCCCGAGCGCCTTCGGGTTGAGTGAGAGGTGAATGTTTGCTTTCGACGAACCAAAGCCGAGCTGCGGCTGGACGAACCAGCCGCGGGCCTTCATCTCGTCGATGACGTGAAAGACGCTGACCTCGTCGGAGGTGAACGCGACGAGGTTCATCTCGGGCCGCGCGAGGAGGCGGAGGCCCGGGATCTCCTCGATCCCGTCCGCGATCTTGCGCGTCGCGGCCAGCATGCTCCGCGCGATTTCGAGGTAGCCCGCGTCGCCGAAGTGGTGGAGCACGGCCCAGCAGGCCGCGAGCGGCCCGGCCGATTTCGTGCTCTGCACGGTCGAGTTGACCACGGTGTAGCCCGTCCAGCCCGCGCAGGCATAGAACTGGTGGCGCCGGAGATCCTTCGTCTTGTGGAGGATCACGGACGCGCCCTTCGCGGCGAAGGCGTACTTGTGAAAGTCCATGGAGATGCTGGTGACGCCCGGCACCTGGAAATCGAAATCGGGGACGGGCGCGCCGAGTCGCCGGAAGTACGGCAGGAGAAACCCGCCGATGCACGCGTCGACATGCAAAAGGAGGTTCTTTTCGAGCGCGAGCGCGCCGAGCTCGCGGATCGGATCCACGACGCCGTGCGCGTAGGAGACGGCCGATCCGACGAGCAGGACCGTGCTCGGGCCGATGGCCTCGCGCATGGCCGCGACGTCGGCCTTGAACGTCGCGCGATCGACGGGCACCGTGACGAGCTTCACGTCGAGGTAATGGGCGGCCTTGTGAAACGCGGCGTGCGCCGTCTCGGGGACGAGGATCTCGGGCTCGCGAATGCCGCGCGCCTCGCGGGCGTGATCACGCGCCGTCTTCACCGCGAGCAGGATGCTCTCGGTGCCGCCGCTCGTGAACGAGCCCGCGACCTCGTCGTCGCCGCCGAGGTGCGCGGCGGCCATGGAGACGACGTCGTTTTCGAGCACGAGCGTGCTCGGAAAGACCGTGGGATCGAGCGCGTTTTCGCCGAGGTACATGGTGTACGCGCGGTGAATGACCGCCTCGGCCTCGGGCCCGGCGTCGTAGACGTACGCGAAGGTGCGGCCGTCGCGCCAGGGCATGTCGTGGGCGCGGAATGCGGAGAGGTGTTCGAACAGCTCGTCCCTTCCGAGACCCTTCGCGGGAATCCTCATCGTGCCTCCTCGGTCGTTTTCAGCGCCATGAGGCACGCGGCGGCCCCCTCGTGTCAAGCGGGCCGCGCCGGGCTAGGATGCGCCTCCCATGCTGACGATCGATCCGCACCCGCTGCTCGAGGCCGCCGCTTTCACGACCACGTTTCCCGCGCCGCTCGGCGAGATCGCGGTGCCCGCGAGCGTCCGCGCGCTGCTCACGCCGGGCGCGACGGCGCCGCTCTCGGCCGACGAGGCGGTCCGTTCAGCCGTTCGTGATCTCCTGCGGCACGGCGGGTACAAGCCGACGGGCCGGGGAAAACCATCGTCCGAGTACCTCGTCCGCGCGGTGACCGAGGGCGCGCTCGGATCGATCAACGCGGCCGTCGACACGTGCAACGCCGTCTCGCTGCACAGCGGCCTGCCCATCAGCGTGATCGACCTCGACCGCGCGACGCCGCCGCTCCGCCTCGGGATCGCGAAGCCGGGCGAGAAATACGTCTTCAATGCCTCGGGGCAGGAGATCGATCTCGCCGGGCTGCTTTGCCTGTTCGACGCGGAGGGGCCGTCGGCGAACGGGGTGAAGGACGCGCAGCGCACGAAGACACACGCGGGGACGCGGCGCACGTTCAGCGTCCTCTGGGGTACGCGCGCGCTCCCGGGCCGCGCGCGGGAGGCCGCGCAATGGTATCGACGATTGCTGGAGGAGGCGGGGGCGACCGTGGACGTCGTGGCGGAGTGATCAGCGAGGCGTCTCGCTGGCCGGGATCCAGAATCCGCCGCTTTCGTCGGGCAAGGCGAACACCGATTTCGGCAGCACGTTCGTCCAGCCGGCGATCGTCTCCAGCACGAGGAGCTCGGCCCCTGCTTCGATCACGCCGATCGGCCGCTCTTTTTCGTCGCGCCGGGAGCGGATCGGGATGTCCTTCGAGGCGCGGGCGACGCGGGGCGGCGGATCCATGACGAGCTGGGCGCCCGCGACGCTCGTCTCGGGGGGAATGTATTGATCCCACCTCTCGCCCTTGGGTAAGGCGGTGAGATCGGAGGCGCGCATCCACCCGTCGATCGCGAGATCGGCGCGGAGCTTTCCGTGGACGAACCCTCCGCTCGTCTCGGTGCTCCAGAAGAGCTTGACGTCGGCGACGTTCATGCGGAGGGTGTAGACGACGTTGCCGGCGGGGCCGTCGAGGATGTCGATGTTTTGATCCTTGGCGAGGTAGCCGCGCCCATTGCCGGGCACCTCCACGGGCACGGGCGTGCCGCGCTGCAAGGCGAGCGCGTCGCAAGGCGCGCTGACGGTGGCGTTCTGGCCATTCGTGCCGAAAATGGGCATCTCGACCGTGACGAACCCGAGCTTCGCCCCGGTGATCTTGAGCTTCTGCGCGGTCGCGATCCACACGTTGCCCGAGACGATGGGGATGTCGCGGCCGCTCCAGACCGGAAGGGCGTTCGTCGCGACGTACCCTTCGAGGCGGAAGGAAGGCTCATTCGCGCGCGTGACGATCTTCGAGCGCTGAATGGCCGGATCCGGCGGGACCTCGCTCATCGACATCGGGACGTAGCCGCCCTGGAAGCTCGCAATGACCCGGCCGCCCTGGGGCGCGTCGTAAAGCAAGGTGCCCTTCGCGAGCGGGGACGTGCCTTTGATGACGCAGCTCGGCCCCGTGACGCCAATCGTCGCGGGAGGCGGCGGAGGCGGGGGCGGCGGAGGCGGAGGCGGGGGCGGCGGCGGGGGCGGGGGCGGCGGCGGAGGCGGCGGAGGCGGCGGCGGCTTGTTCGCCGTCGGCTTCGTCGTGGGCTCCGACGTGGCCTTCGTGGTGCCCTCGGGCCGCGCATCCTCGAAGGTGCCATCGGTCGGCTGCCATTGCCCCGTCCGCGGCTCGGTCGGGGTGCAAGCGACGGAGAGGCCGAGCGTGACGCAGGCCGCGGCGAGGACGGCGGCGGCGACCGACGAGCGCGCGAGACCCGGGCGGCGAGGGCAGGGAACCATGGGGCGTACCTATAACACGTTCCGGGCGGAGCTTGCGTATCTCCAGCCGCTCCGCGCCGGGGCGTCCGTCCGCGGCAGGCGTTGGCGCCTCGCTGGGGCTTTGCCCCAGGCCCCACCGGGGCTGTCCGCCCCTGGACGCGGGGCCTGCGCAAGCGCTGGACTCGTGGTCGATGAACTGCGCAATGCGCAGTTCATCGAACGGGCCGAGGCAAGACCACGAACGACCCTGTCAACCAAGACAGCAGCGCTGACGTTTCAATCAGCAACGCGGTACCACCGGCCTGTGGGAAGAACTGCGCATTGCGCAGTTCTTCGCCCTGCGGTCCAGCGCTTGCCGTACCAAGAGGGGGCGGACAGCTTGAAAAACTTTCCCTGCATCGACTGCGCTTCGCGCAGTTCTTCCCCCCTGAGATCCAGGGCTTGCCCTGCAAAGAGGGGGCGGACAGCTTGAAAAACTTTCCCCGCATCGACTGCGCTTCGCGCAGTTCTTCCCCCCTGAGATCCAGGGCTTGCCCTGCAAAGAGGGGGCGGACAGCTTAAAAAACTTTCCCTGCATCGACTGCGCTTCGCGCAGTTCTTCCCCCTGAGATCCAGGGCTTGCCCTGCAAAGAGGGGGCGGACAGCTTAAAAAACTTTCCCCGCATCGACTGCGCTTCGCGCAGTCGATGCCCAGAGGTCCAGGGCTGGCCCTGGTTCGGGTCGAGGGGCGAATAGCCCCCGCGGGGTCCGGGGCAGCGCCCCGGCGCGGCGGCTCATTCGCCTTCCTCCCGCCCCCACCTGAAGGACGGGCGCAGCCCGGGACGATCCGGCTCGCGTCCGTCGGAGAACAGCCACGCGGACCGCCACGTGCTTGACGCCTCGGGCTGGCCGCCTTTAGTTTGGCCAATGAGGTTCCTCCTGCGATCATTGGGTCTCCTCCTGGGTTTCGCCTCGCTCACGTCGGCCACGGCCGCCTCGGCGCGTCCATTCCGGGTGAACGACATCCCGAACGGCAGCAAATACGGCTGCTTGAACTGCCACGGCGACACGAAGGCCAGCTACAATACGGATTTCGGCAGCGACGCGCGCCTGCATCTCGTGGGGGCGGTGCCGGTGCAGCAGCAAAATGTGGACTGGGGGCCGCTCTGCCCCCTCGATTCGGATCAGGACGGCTGGACGAACGGGCAAGAGCTCGGCGACCCCAATTGCACCTGGACGAAGGGCGACGCGGATCCGAAGGGGTTCGTGTACAACCCGGGAAACTTCGATCTCCATCCGCCGCCCGTCTGCGGGAGCGGCAAGCTCGAAGCCGGCGAGGCGTGCGACGGCAAGCTCTTCCTCGTGAGTGATTGCGAGGAGGCGGGGGCGGGCGAAGGTACGCTCGCGTGCACGAAGGATTGCAAGCTCGATTATTCGAAATGCAGCGAGCCGCCCGGCTCCATGCCCGACTTCGGCGGGGACGGGACCGCGGCCCAGCCCGCGAATTGCGCCGCGGCGCCGGGATCGACCGGGAGCCTCGACGGAATGGGCGCGGTGATCGGGCTGGTCGTCGCGGCGGCGGTGATGCGGCGGAGACGGCGGTAGGCGGGCGAATCAGAATCGCGCGCCGAACGAGAGGCCGAGGGCGCCGGGGCCGACGGTGGGCACGACGGCGATCTCGCGCAGGCGCGAGGGGGCCGGGCCTTTGGGCTTCTTGTCGTCCTTCTTGCGCGGGGGGGCGAGCCGGGGTTCGTCGAAGTAATACAACAAGAAGGCGAGGGCCCCCATGCCCGCGGCCACGTTGAGAGATACGGTCGCGACGTTGCGAAACGTCGTTTGCGCGTCCCGATAATCGAGGTAGTCTCCGAGCTCGTCCTTGGTGATCCAGCCATTGCGGCGCCGGTCGTTGATTTTGACCGCCTCTTCGCCGGCCCTCGCGGCGAGGAAGGCCATGACGCCGCCGCCGACGATGCTGGTCGCGGCCCCGCCGATGAGGACGAACGAGGTGATTCGCTGCCGCGTGCGGTCCAGCGTGGCCTTCACGTCCTCCGACTTGCCGCGCCCGAGGTCGAGCTCCGTGGTGAACGTGTTGAAGCCGTTCAGGCTCACGCTGAGGGTCCGGACGCCCGCCTCGATCTGGAGCGGCGCCTGGAGAGGCAAGGCGCCCTTGGGCAAACCGTCCACCGTGACCGAGGCGCCCGCCGGGCCCGTGATCGAGATGAGGGCCGGCATTTCACGCAAGGGCACGTCGAGCGCCGTCATCTGGCCTTGCTTGGCAGGGACCTCGCGCTCCTCGGGGAAATACCCGGGCGCCTGCACCAGGACCTTGTGTTTGCCCGGCGTGACGTCGATGGCCTCGAGCGGCCGCGGCGGGCCGCCGTCGATCGAGATTGTCGCCTCCTCGACCTGCGTCGTGATGGAGATCTGGGTCGAGGGCGCCTCTTCGGGCGCGGGCGTGCTCTGCACCTCGGCGGGGAGGCGCGAGAGGATCGCCTCGATGTCCTTGATGGCCGCGTCGGCCTCGCCGCGGCGCTTGCCCGTCGTGTCCGTGGCCAGATACCGGCGATAATAATCGACGGCCTGGCGCAGGTTCTGCGGTTTGCCGTCGTTGCCGTATTGCTTGCGGTAGGCCTGCGCGATGGAGAAGAGGAGGCCGGGGCGCGTCGTCAGCGCGTGGGCCTGCTCGAAGGCGCGGACGGCGTTCGCGTAATTGCCCTTCTCGTACTCGCGCGCGCCGGTCTCGAAATAGGCGCGTGCCTCGGGGGAATCGACGTCGGAAGGGCCTGCGACCGAGGGCGTCGCCCCCGCGGAGAGCGCGAGCGCCACGAGCGCTGCGAAGAAACGCCTCATCGGGCGGCCTCCTTGCCGAGGAAGAGGAGCAGCCTCGGGCCCTCGGCGACGAGCAGATCGTCGACGCCGTCGCTGTTCGCGTCGATCGCGAGCAAGGCCTGGCCGCTCGGGAACGGGGGGAAAGGATCGTCCGCCGGGAGGTTGAACAGGCGGCGCCCCGCCGCGTCCTTGCTCAGGTAGAGCACGTAGAGCCCTCGCTGCGTGAGGATGACGAGCTCTTTGGCCGCGTCCCCCTGGATGTTCGGGAATGCGATATCGACGATCCCCTCGATTTCCTCGCTGGAGGTATTGTTGTCCTCGGACGTGTCGGGCTGTTCGAGGAGCGTCTGGGGGATCTCGACGATGGTCCGTCGCTGCTCGTCGAGCGTCTCGGTGTCCGGGCCGTCGTTCCAGTAGATGGCGACCGCGCTCCGGGGCCGCGCCTCGTCGTCCGGGCCCACCGTGTTCACCAGGAGGACGACGTCGCGCCGCCCATTGCCATCGACATCGACGACGACCGCCGGCGCGCCGAACGGATCGGGGTTTGGCAGGACGAGGTCTTCGGTCACGCTCGGTATCTCGTAGAGCTTGGGAGAATCCTCGAAGCCCGTCTTCGGGTCGTAATCGGCGACCCAGAGGCCGCGACCCCCGGTCGAAGCCTTGAGGAAGACCCCGAGTGCGTCGTGATCCTCGCTGTAATTCACCGGCGCGAGCAGCATGTTGCCCTTGTCCGTGTCGAGCGAGTCGAGGACACGCAGGGACGAGCCGTCCTGATGGCACCCCGCGAGCCAGACCTCGCTGTTCGTCCCTGCCACGATGGTCGCCCGGGGCCCGGATGCGGGTTCTCCCGGGCCCCCTTGCGCGTCGCAGGCTTCGACGCCGAAGTGGGACACGACGATCTGCGTGGGCCCCAGGGCCGTGGTCGGCGCCGTGTCTTCCGGCGCGCCCGCCGACGTGCCCTTGATGGTCAGCGGCGCGAGGAGCCGTCGCCCGACGTTGCCTTCGACGATCGTGAAATGCTTGTCCGGCACGCTCGGCGGGGCCGGCATGCCCGGCATGTTCTGCATGCCCGACCCGGCCGAGGAGAGGACCACGAGATCGTCGAGCAAATCGGGGGCGCCGACGGCGTTTTTCCCTTTCAGGCGGCCCGCGGCGATGTGCTCGAGGTCCGGAAAAACGCCGAGGGAGAGGGGGGCGTCGGGCGCGGCGAGCGGGCGGCCGAAGAGGATGAGGAGCTCGCTCGCAGGCGTGGCCGTTGGTTCGCCGGCCGGAGGCGGCGGAGCATACCGGAGCACGACGTCGTCCACGGAATCTCCGTCGAAATCGCCGAGGGCGAGCTCGCCGACGAACTCTTCCACGGGGATGGTGAACGTGTTGAGCTCGCCCCCTTCGACGGTGCTCCAGACGTCGAGGAGCGTCTGCCCCGCGCGCGCCGCGAGGACGTCCGGGAGCCCGTTGCCATTGAAATCGCCGATGACGACGTGCGCCCAGGTCGCGCCGAATGCATCGCAGCTCTTCGAGGTCCCCGTGGAGTACGGATTGTAGAGGATGCCGCGCGCGTCGACGACGTCGAGCGCTCCATTGCCGTCGAGGTCACCGACCGCGAGTGGTGGCCCGGCGAGGACGCGGCCTCCGCAATTGCTCGCCTCCACGACGAGCGGCGAAAGGGGGCCATCGCCCGGGTCCACGGCCTCCGTGAACGTGCCACTGCCGTCATTCGCGAGGAGGTGGAGACGTTCATCGTCCACCTGGTCCGCGGTCCCGATGAGCAGGTCGTCGTCGCCGTCGGCGTCCGCGTTCGCGAAGAACGCTCCCGCCCAGGCGGAGCCGCCGAGGGGCAGCGGTATCGAGGTGTGCGTCGGATCTTCCGCGAGCTTGCCGGATGCGCCGCAGGAAAGGAGGACCACCTGCGCGGGCGTCGATGCGAGCTCGAAGGCGACGACAGGGCATTTCGAGCCGCTCTTCGTGTTTTCCGACACGGCGACGGCGCCGACCAGGGCCCCCGGAAAAACCAGCTCCTGCATCCCGCCGACCTTCTTGGGGACGGGCGTGGCGTTGCCGTCGACGGCAATCGTCTCCAGGTGGGTTTGTCCCTCCTTCGTGACGAACACGAGCAGCGTGTTTTCTTGGTCGATTCGGCCGATCGGGACGAGCCGCGTGGTTTCGCCCCCCAGGTTGCCCGTAGGATAACTCCTCGGCTGCAGCGTGCGGCTATCCTGACCCGACAGGACGCCGAGCGCGTCGCCGAGGTTCAGGACGAGATCCGAGGTGCCGTCCCCGTCGATATCGCCGATCCCGGGCAAACGACGCTCGTTTGGCACCGTGATCGATCGGTCGATGAGGCCGTTCGTCTCGAAAAACAAGATGTCGAGCGAGCTGTCGCCGAGGGCCACGGCGTCCTGCCGGCCGTCACCGTCGAAATCGCCGGACATCAAGCGCCGCACGCCGCCGCCCGCGATCGAGAGCGGCGGCGCCGACAGGCTGCCGGGCTTGCGGCACGTGCCGTCGAGCCCGCAGCCGAAGCCGGCCGGGCACACCACGGTCGGATCGTCGGCGAGGTTGCAGATGTAGCGGCACGTGGCGCCGCAGAGGTTCTTGGGCTCGGTCGCGACCGCGTCGGCGCTCAGGACCAGGTTTCCGTCGCAATCCTCGCCCTGTTCGAGGACGCGGTTGCCGCAGACGTTCTCGTCGACGTTTTCGAGGCTCTGGCAGCTCGAGACCGCCACGGCCCCGAGGAACGCCGCGAGGCCGACGAGCGCCGCGCGACGCCGGAAGCTAGTACTCGAGTTCCCCACGATTCTTCACCGTCTTCGCCGTCCCGCTCGTCCGCGGCTGGGAGGTCGCTTTTTCCTTCTCCAGCGTGATCGGGATCAGGATGCTGTGATTGGGCTCGACGGAGACCGTTTTCGATTGATGGCCCTTCGCCGAGAAGGTGAGCTCGACCGGCGCATCCCCACGCGGGATCTTGAGGGGGCCGGGCGCGACGCCGAGCTTGCGCTCGCCGAGGTGCACCTCGACGTTCTCCGGCGTCGCTTGCACACGGAGCTCGATTTCGAGCGTCTCGTCCGGCACGACCGTGGGCTCGGGCGCGGCCGTTTTCTCCGGAGCGAGCGCGGGGAGCGTCGGCGTCGGCGGCGGAGGCGGCGGGTGCGCGGCCACGGCGTCCGGCCCGCCCCGCGAGGCATAAAGCGTCGCCACGACGATCCCCGCGACGAAGAGGGCCGCGCCGAGGGCGACGAAGAGGACGCTCGAGCGGCGGCTCGGCATGGCGTCCGGCGTCGACCGGAGCGTGGCCTTCGGCTGTTCGCCCGAGGGAGAGCTCGTCGTTGCCGGCGCCGCGTCCGGCTGCATCATCGTCGTCGCCTGCCCGAAGACGGCTTGCTGCGCGGGCGTCAGGCCCGCCGGCGTGTCGACGCGCGGGAGTTTTTCGCTGGAGCGCGTGGCGACGGAGGGCACCTCGATCCCGGCCGCGCGCGCGGCGTCCACGACCGCGTCGATCGCGGCCGTCACCGAGGCCGGGCGCTCGGCCGGATCCTTCGCGAGCATCCGGAGCACGGGCGCGTCGAGGGCCGATCCGAGGTCCGGACAAACCGACGACATCGCCGGCGGGGGCGACTGGACCTGCTGCATGAGCACGTCCATCACGTCGTCGCCGAGGAACGGCGGCTGGCCCGTGAGCACGGCGTGGGTCATCACGCCGAACGAATAGATGTCCGTCCGGTGATCGACCTGCTTGCCGCGGCATTGCTCGGGCGACATGTAGAGCGGCGTGCCCATGGGCGTGCCGGTGCGCGTCTTGTGGCTCTGCGATTCGCCGAGGAGCTTGGCGATGCCGAAATCGAGCAGCTTCGGGAAGACCGAGCGGTCCTCGTCGAAGACCAGGTAGACGTTCTCCGGCTTGAGATCGCGGTGCGCGATGCCGGCCGCGTGCGCGGCGTCGAGGGCGCGGGCGATCTGCCGCAGGATGGGCAATGCCTCGGAGGGGCGGAGCCGGCCGCGTTCGCGCAGGTATGCTTCGAGGGTCATGCCCTCGAGCAGCTCCATGATGTAATACTGCCGCCCGTCTTCGAGCTTGCCGAACGAGAAGATGTCGATGATGCCGCGGTGGCGGATCTGGTTGACCGCGCGGGCCTCGGCGACGAACCGCGAGACCATCACCGGGTTGTGCGAGTATTGCGGGTTCAGGACCTTGATCGCCGCGGATTTGCCGATGACCGGGTGGACCGCGGCGTACACCGCGCCGAACCCGCCCTCGCCGATCTTGCGCTCGATGCGGTATTCCCCGACGGCCCGGCCGGGCTCGAGCTCGAGCGCTGCGGCCTGGGGGTCTGGGGGCGAAGCTTGGCCTGCCCAAGCGGAGCCCCCAGCGCCAGACACCGCGTCGTCCGGAACGAGAGTCGTGCCGTCGGAGGGGCAGGCGGCGAGGTCGCCCGAGTAGGTGGCAAGGCAAGTAGGACAGGTGGCCATGCGGCGCTCGGCGGCAGCCTACACCACGCCGGGGCGCGAGTAGAAGCCCGAAGGCACGAAACGTACACCTTGACAGGAGGCATGTGGGGACGTTCGCTTCGCCGGCATGGAAGCGGCGCCCCGGTTCGTCTCGGAGAGCCTCGCGCGGGCGCTCGCGCTCGTCGTGCCGGCGCTCGACATCCTGCGCGGGAGGCCGGAATCCAGGGAGCCGCCCGACTTTTGCGAGGTGCGTGGCTACACGGCGTTTCTCGGCGCTCTCTCCGACGACGAGCTCGCCCGCTGCGAGGCCGAGGGGCTCGCGGCGCGCTTGCCCGCGCTCGCGGGGGCGCCGCCGTCGCTCGTGGAGCTCGGGCGCGCGGCGCTCGACGTGTCGGCGCTGCCCGAGCGGCTCGCCGCGACGCCGGGGACGCGGCTCGATCGGCCCCGTTCGGTCTCGGAGCGCAAGACGCGGCAGCTCGAAGCGCTGCTCGACGCGGTCGAGCCCATGGCGCGGAGGGCGCGTCGAATCGTGGACATCGGCGCGGGGCGAGGGCACTTCACGCGCCTCGCGGCCGAGATGTTCGACCGCGACGCGGTGGGGATCGAGCGCGAGCCGCGGCGCGTGGAGGCGGCTTCGCTGCTCGGTCGAGGCACGCGCGCGCGGTTCGTCGTGCTCGACGCGCTCCGCGATCCGATCGTGCTCTCGCCCGACGATCTCGCGGTGGGGCTGCACGCGTGTGGCTCGCTCGGCGATCGGTTGGTGCTCGAAGCATCGAGGGCGCCGTGCGACGTGGCGCTCGTGTCGTGTTGTCTGCAAAAGATCGATGGGCCGGCGCGCGAGCCGCTCTCGGCCGCGGCGCGGGCGGCGGGGCTCGTGCTCCCGCGCGAGGCGCTCGGGCTTTCGAACCTGACGACGCGGCTCGTGGGCGTGGAGGCGGACCTCGCGGAGATGCTCTCCGCGCGGGAACACCGGCACGCGCTCGGTCGGCTCTTGCGGGCGCGGGGCGTCGCGATCGCGCCGGGCGAGGAGATGCGAGGCATCAACCGGCGGCGGGCGCGCGAAGGGCTCGCCGCGCTCGCGGCGCGGGCGCTCGCGCTCCGCGGGCTCGCGCCGGCGACCGAGGCGGAGATCCGGGAGCACGAGGCGCAAGGGGCGAGCGAGTTCGGCCGGATCCGCCGATGGACGCTGCCGCGCGCGATGCTCGCGCGACCGCTCGAGATCGCGGTCGTGCTCGACCGCGCGGCGGCGCTCGAAGAGCGAGGGTATACGGCGCGGGTCGCGGAGGTGTTCGAGGCGGAGGCGACGCCGAGAAACCTCGCGATTCTCGGGGAGGCGCCGCGGGGATAGAAAACGTGTTTTCCCGAGGGCAAACGGGGGCTCGAAGCGTCCCGCCCCCTCCCTTGACGCCACCCGCGCGCGCCGCTAGCCCTGGGAGGGAAGCGCCGTGTCCACCTCGTACGATCTCGCCGCCATCGCCGCTCGTCTTGCCGTCCTCGATCTCGTGTCCGAGGCCGCCACGACGGAGCGACAAGCGGCCGTCGCGGCGATCCTGCGCGCGCCGCGGGACGGGCATGAAGCCGAGGTCCTCCTGATTCGCCGCTCCGAGCGCCAGGGAGATCCGTGGTCGGGGCAGATGGCGTTTCCGGGGGGGCGACGGGAGCCGGCGGATCCGAGCCTCTATTACACGGCCTTGCGCGAGACGGAGGAGGAAATCGGGCTCGATCTCGCCCAGCACGGCCGCTTTTTGGCGCGGCTCGCGGACATCCCCGCCGTGGCGCGGGCGCGGCGCGTCGGAATGACCATCACGCCGTTCGTGTTCGCCCTCGACGAGCGTGATCCGCCGCCGTTTTCGTTGAGCGCCGAGGTGGCCGAGGTGGTATGGGCTCCGATCGGCCCGATGGCGCGCGGCCAGGTCGCGGCGCGGTATGCCTATCATCACGAGGGAAACGTGCTCGACATGCCGGCCTTCGACGTCGAGGAGCGAATCGTGTGGGGATTGACGTACCGTATGCTCGAAATGCTCTTCGAGGCCCTCCACGAGCGCTGAGCCCGACGGGGCTTGACACGCGGCTGCCATTCTGATGCCGTACGCGCCTTCCTTTTCAGGCGAGGTGATGCGTCATGAGGGCATTGCGCGGAGGGTTCGTCGGGGCCATCTTGGTCGGCGTCGTGCACGTCGCGGCAGGCTGCGGCGGGCCGGACGATCCTGACGGCGCGGGCGGGGGAGGGAGCGGCGGAGGCGGCGGATCCGGCGGCGATCCCATCACGTGCTCGTTCGAGGTGGCCTCGCACGACGTGGGATGCCCCGCCGGGAGCTGCCCGATCACGGCCGACGTGGAGGTGCGCTGCACCGAGCGCGAATTCGGCGCGGCCGGCGTGCGCGTCGCGCCGGGGCCTACGGGCACGTTCCTCGGCACGTCGAGCCACGAAGGGACCTATCTCTTCGAGATCACGCCCTCGGGAGGCAGCCGCTTCGACGCATTCCCGATGCGGCTCGACGCAAGCGCGATGGTGCTCGCGCAGGGGCCGACCGGCGAGGTGTATGCCGTCGGCGACGAGACGACGATCGACGGGAGCACGTCGCCGGTCGGATACCCGAACGGCCTCGCGCTCGTGCGGCCGGAGGGGAGCGGGTTCGTCAAGGAGATGGTCGCCGACAGGGACGATCGTTACGTGCCGGTCTACGATTTCGAGATCGATCCGGCGGGCGCCGCGCACGTGTGGTACGCGAGTGAGCCGCCGAGCGGGATCTCGGTCGCGACGCGCTCCGTGGACGGGAGCTTCTCCTCCGCGGCCGCGCAGATCGTCGGCGACGGGAGTCGATTCACGATCGACGCCTCGGGCGCGCCCGTCTCGCTCGGGTTCATCCCCAACGGCTCCTTTTACGATCTCGCGTACGGCGATCCGCCGGACGTGCTGAGCGGCCTCTCCGTATCCTCGCCGGCCGCGAAATACCGCGTGACGCAGGCCCCTGCGAGCGTGCTTGGCGGGGCCGTCGTACCGTTCGTCGCCGTCATTCAGCACGACATCGGCCTGCACGTGGTGTGGCCCTCGGGCCAGGCGTCCGACGAGATCGAGGTCGCGGACACGAACGTCCCGTTTTATGTTTGTCCTGTCAGCACCGATTACGATCCGCAGAACGGGACCTGCCCGGCCCCTTGCCACGAGACCGCGACCGGCATCGAGAATGGGGCCTTCGCGGTCACGCGGACCGCGGACGGCACGGTCTGGCTCGCCTGGATCGTGAGCCACCTCGATTACACGCGCGTCTACCAGAAGCAATGCTTCGACGACGAGACGATGTGCATCTGCGGCGGCGTGGCCGAGGACGTGAAGACGACGAACGAGCTCGTGATAGCGCGATACCAGACCGGACAGGTCCTCGTCGATCCCCTGATCACGCTTCCGATCGACACGCCGTCGACCTACAACCTCTACTCGGACCTGTGGACGGACGTGCGGCTCCTCGACATGCGGGCGTTCGGCGACACGGTCGCCGTGGGCGTGCGGCTCGAAGACGAAACGGGGATCAAGGTGCGCGTGCTGCGAATCCTGAACACGCCCTGAGGACGCTCCTTTTCCTGGGAGGTAACTTGGCATGATGCGAGCGTATGCGCTGTTTGTCGGCGGATTGTCGATTGCGCTTTTGTGTGTCGCCGGGGGGTGCGACGATTCGGTCGAGGGGCGTGTGGTGGCTGGATCCGGCGGCGCCGGCGCGTCGGGTGGACCTGGCGGCCAGGGCGGCGAGGGCGGTCAGGGCGCCGGACCCGTGACCTGCTCGTTCGAGGTCGCCTCGCACGAGGACGCTTGCCCCGGCGCGAGCTGCCCGATCGTCGCCGATGTCGAGGTGCGTTGCACGGAAGGCATGTTGCTCGGCTCGGCCGGAATCCGCGTCGTCCCGGCGCCCGCGGGGACGTACCTCGCCACGTCCAGCGTCATGGCCACGCATTTCTTCGAGATCCGCGCGGACGGCGGGCGCCCGGTCGACGGGTTCCCGCTAAAGTTCATCGGGCACGCGCCCCTGCTGCTCGCGCAGGACACGGACGGCGCGGTGCTCGCCGTCGCCGACCAGAGGGTCGGCGGTCCGAATGCGGAGAGCCTCATGCTCGTGCGAACGCCGGGCGTGGGTTTCACGATGGAGGCCATCACGACGCGTGAGGTCGGAACCCTTTCCCCCCTCGATTTCGAGGTGAATGCGAGCGGCGTGCGCCACGTGTGGAACGAGAACGCGCCGCTGTCCAAGGACAACTCTCTCTGGACATCGCCCCCGAACGGCATGTGGTCGGAGTCGAACGTCGGCACGAGGGATCGATTCACGCTGGACGCGTCGGGCGCGCCCGTCTGGATCGGACGACACGTCACGGACGCAGGTATCGCGCTGCAATACGGGGATCCGCCGAAGGACCTCGGCACGCCGAAGCCCTACGATCCGAACGGGCTCGGCAATCCATTGCCCTACCGGGTGACGCACGGCTCGCCCATGGCCCTCGATCCGGCCGCGCCGCCGATCGTCGCCGTCCTCCAGCACGACGAGGGGCTGCGCGTCGTGTGGCCGGACGGCGACTCGTTCGGCGAGATCCTCGTGCCGGAGACGGCCGTCCCGTCGTACGTTTGTCCGCCCGCGAGCGAGCTCCCCGGCAACCCCCCGTGCGCGCCCGATTGTCACGAGACGGCGACGGGGATCGAGCACGAGGCGTTTGCCGTGACACGCACGCAGGACGGGGCCGCGTGGCTCGCGTGGGTCGTGCATTCCCTCGATTACGTGCACGTGTACGCGGAGACGTGCTTCGAGGGGAACCTTTGTTTTTGCGACGATGGCCCGCCGACGGACGTCAAGACGAAAAGCGAGCTCGTGCTGGCGCGCGTCGCGCCCGGCGCGAGCCAGGTCGAGAAGGTGCTGACGCTCCCGATCGATCGCGTCTCGGCGTTCAACTACAACGTGGACTTCCGGGGGGAAGCGCGCCTCGTGGACGTGCGGGCCTTCGGGAGCGAGATCGCCGTGGGTTTGCGCCTGGAGGACGACAAGGGCGCCAAGCTGCGGGTGCTCCGGATCAAACCCTGAATTCCGCGCCGCGCCCCGATCAGGCCGTATACCCGCCGTCGACCACGATCTCGGCGCCCGTCACGTACGAGCTCTCGTCCGAAGCGCACATCAAAATGGACGCCGCCACCTCCCGCGGCGTCGCGAAGCGCTCGAACGGCGAGGTCTTCGCGACCGCTGCGTAGGCATCCCGCACGTCGCCGAGCTCTTTCACGAGCGCCTGGAAAAACGGCTGCTTCTCCCACATCGGCGTCTCCACGCCCCCGGGCAGCACGGCGTTCACCCGGATCCGGTGCGGCGCCCCTTCGAGCGCCGCCACCTTCGTCAGCATCACCACGGCGGCCTTGCTCGCGCAATACGCGCCCGCGCCCGCGACCGCTTTTTTGCCCGAGGCGCTCGCCACGTTGACGATGCTGCCCCCGCCCCCGCCGCGCATCACCCGCAGCCCCCGCTGCGTGCCCAGAAAGACGCTGTCGAGGTTCACCGAGACGACCCGCCGGAAATCGGCGAGCGTGCTCTCGGCGAGCGGACTGCTCGACGCGACGCCCGCATTGTTCACCAGGACATCGATCCTGCCCCAGCCCGCGAGCACGCGCTCCATGACCGACTCCCAGTCCGCCTCGTCCGTCGCGTCGAGCTCCAGGGCGAGCGCCTGGCCGCCGCGCGTCGCGATGCGCGTGGCCGCCGCCTCCGCCGCGGCGACATCGATATCGGTGACGACCACGCGCGCGCCCTCCTCCGCGAAGAGCTCCGCCGTCGCCTGCCCGATGCCCGACCCTGCGCCCGTCACGAGCGCCACCTTGCCTGCGATGCGTCCTTGCATGGTGCCCCGAGCCATCATCCGCGGCCCCGTGCGCCTCGTCAACCGTCGAGCATCCTCGAAACCCTCAGGATATGCCCGGGACGTCCGTCTCCGTTCATTTCATCTCCCGGGCGCCGCGGCGTCGTGCCACGATGGCGCGCCATGACCGCCGCTCTCTCCTACACCCACGGCACGAGCGCGACGCCGCTGCTCGGCGAAACCATTGGGGAAAACCTGCGCCGCACCGTGTCGCGACATCCGGACCGCGAGGCGCTCGTAGTTCGCTCGCAGGGCGTGCGCTTGACGTACGGCGAGCTCTGGGAGGCGACGACGCGGGTCGCGCGGGGCCTCATCGCGTTCGGCGTGAAGCGGGGCGATCGCGTGGGGCTCTGGTCGCCGAACCGATTCGAATGGGTGGTCCTCCAGTACGCCGCGGCGCGCGTGGGCGCGATTCTCGTGAACGTCAATCCCGCGTACAAGACCGCGGAGCTCGAATACGCATTGCGGAAATCGGGCGTGTCCGTGCTGTTCGCGGCGCGGAGGTTCCGGACCACGAGCTACGTGGAGATGATCGCCGAGGTCCGCCCGCGCCTCGCGGAGATGAGGCTCGTCCTGATCCTCGACGACGACTGGAAGATGATCGTGGAGGCGGGCGGGCACGTGAGCGACGACGCGCTCGCCGAGCGCGAGGCCGAGCTCTCCTTCGACGACCCGATCAACATCCAGTACACCTCGGGCACGACGGGTTTTCCCAAGGGCGCGACGCTCTCGCACCACAACGTGCTGAACAACGGTTTTTTCGTGGGCGAGGCCCTCGGCTACGGCCCGGACGATCGGGTCTGCATTCCCGTGCCGTTTTACCATTGCTTCGGCATGGTGATGGGCAACCTCGCGTGCACGTCGCACGGGTCGACGATGGTGATCCCGGGCGAGGCGTTCGATCCGCTCGCGGTGCTGGAGACGGTCGAGGCCGAGAGGTGCACGTCGCTCTACGGCGTGCCGACGATGTTCATCGCGGAGCTCGATCACCCGCGGTTCAAGGAGTTCGACCTGCGCTCGCTGCGCACGGGGATCATGGCGGGATCGCCGTGCCCCGTGGAGGTCATGCGGCGCGTGGTCGCAGAGATGCACATGCGGGAGGTCACGATCTGTTACGGAATGACCGAGACCTCGCCCGTCTCCACGCAAAGCGCGATGGACGATCCAGAGGACAAACGCGTCGGCACCGTGGGCCGCGTGCATCCGCACGTGGAGGTCAAGATCGTCGAGCCGAAGACGGGCACGGTCCTTCCGCGCGGCAAATCCGGCGAGCTCTGCACGCGCGGCTACAGCGTGATGCTCGGGTACTGGGGCGACGAGGAGGCGACGCGCGTGTCGATCGACGCGGGCCGGTGGATGCATACCGGCGACCTCGCGACGATCGACGAAGGCGGATACGTGAACATCGTCGGCCGCATCAAGGACATGATCATCCGCGGCGGGGAGAACGTGTATCCGCGCGAGATCGAGGAGTATTTGCACCTCCACCCGCGCGTGAGCGAGGCGCAGGTGATCGGGGTGCCGAGCACGAAATACGGCGAGGAGATCATGGCCTGGGTCCGGCCGAAGCCGGGGGACGCGCTGACGGAGGCCGAGCTCGTCGAGTTTTGCAAAGGCAGGATCGCGACCTTCAAGATCCCCCGCTACTGGAAGATCGTCGACGAATTCCCCATGACCGTGACGGGGAAGGTGCAGAAGTTCCGGATGCGCGAGGTGGCCGTGAGCGAGCTCGGGCTCGAGCTCGTGTCGCGAATCGAGACCGCCTGAGCCGCGGAGATCAGTTCCCGAGCTTCGCCCGAAGCGTGCCGATCGCGTCCTTGAGCTCCGCGTCCTCACGATAACAACACGGATCGCGCTTGGCCGAGCAGGGGACGTCCTTGACGATCAAGAGCTCGTCGAGGGCGCGCCCGTCGCCCTCTTCTGCCGCGCGCGCGAAGAGCGCTCGCTTGTCGGGACAAGCGGCCTTGCGCAGCTCGTACGCGACGCGCAGGGCGGGCGTGGCGCGGTCCAGGATCCCGGGCTTCGCGAGGATGTCCTGCGCGCGGCGGCTCGCCTTCGTGCCGCCGCGGGTGCGCACCACGTGGAAGAGGACGTCGAGGCCGCCCGTGCCGAGCTCGTTTTCGAGCGCGCCGAAGACCTGATCCGACTCGGTGAAGCTCGTCTCGAAGCCAATCCCGGCGACGACCGCGACCACGTCGCCGCGCAGCTCGTTGCCAGTCAGGCGCGAGGGATCGAGCTTGGCGAGCGCGAGGAATGCCTTCGCCCCCGGCCGCCATTCCTTGCGGGACGCCGCCCGCCGGAGCCGCTCGGCCCATTCCGTGGCGTCCGCGCCGTCGATGTCGGTCGGCACGCTCGCCGGGACCGCCGCCGGGCTCGTCCGCGTCGGCTCGGCGCTCGTCGTGGGGCCCGCGGCTTCCTTGGTGTCGGACGATCCTCCGCGGAGGAGGACCACGACGAGGAGGAGCCCCGCGACCGCCGAGAGGCCCGAGGCGATCAGAATGAGCGAGCGCTTCGGGAGCTTGGCGGCGGGCGAGGCGGCCGTCTTCACGGGCGCGGCCTCGGGGGCCTGCTCCGGCGCCTTTTTGATGTCGCTCTCGAGCGCCTTTTCGAGCGCCTTTTCCAGGTCCTTTTCGGGCGCCGCGGCCGCCTCGTCGAGCGCCGCGAGCACCTCGCTCGCCGAGGCGAACCGGCGATCCGGCTCCCGCGCGAGCAGCCGCATCACGACGGCCTCGATCCGCGGCGGCACCTGGATCGCGGGCGCGCGCTCGCGCATCGGCGGCGCCTCCTCGCTGCGGATCTTCTTCAGGTGCAGCCCCGGGTCGTTCTCCTCGAACGGGCGTTTGCCCGTGAGCATCTCGTACATCACGACGCCGAGCGCATACAGATCCGAGCGCGCGTCGACGCCCTCCATGCCGCGCGCCGCCTCGGGCGCCATGTACGCGAACGTCCCCATGACCATGCCCACGCCCGTCAGCGCCGGGCTCGGCTTCGCGTTCCGCCCCTGATCCGAGAGCAGCTCGACGCGCACCTTGGCGAGGCCAAAATCGAGCAGCTTCACCGTCCCTTTGGCGTCGACGAGGATGTTTTGTGGCTTGACGTCGCGGTGCACGATGCTCTTTTCGTGCACGGCCCCGAGGGCCATTGCGAGCTGCCGGCCGATGGAGAGCGCGCGATCGAGGGGCATGGGACCCTGCTCGATGAGGTCCTTCAGCGGCGTCCCCTCGACGAACTCCAGGATCAAGAACTGCGAGCCGTCCTCGAGCTTGCCGAAATCGGTGGCCGCGACGACGTTCGGGTGGCTCACGTGCGCGCCCGCGATGGCCTCGCGCTCGAATCGCACGGCGAGCTCGACCATGCGGGCCATGTCCGGCCGGAGGACCTTGATGGCGACGCGCTTGCGCAGGTGGACCTGCTCGCCGCGGTAGACCGCCCCCATGCCGCCGTGCCCGATGAGCTCGTGCACGACATACCGATCCGAGAGGACCTTCCCCACGAGCGACGCGAGCTCGTCCTGGAGGAGCGAGCCTCCCCCGCGCTCTTCCAGCGCCGAGCTCGAGATCAGCATGGCGCTCGGCTCGCCGCCCGGGGCCGCCGCCGGCTGCGCGCGCGGCACCGTGACGAGGTCGTCGAGGACCGAAGGGGAAGGCCCGTCCGGCGGCGTGGGATTCGACATGCGCCGAGACTACCCGAGGTCGTGCGGTCCAGACAATGGACGGGCAAGGGGTCGGCGGCCGCACGAGGCCGAGATGATTTCAGGATCCGTACTTGACGCTACAGCCGTAGGCGCGGGTGTCGGGCGTGCGCACGGGTTTGCCGGCGGCGAGGTCTTCGAGGGCCGCTTCGACGTGGTTCACGAGCTTGCCGTCCTTCGGCGACTCGCCCTCGCCGTCGGGCGAGTTGTCGATGGCGCCGCGGTAGACGAGCGTGCCCTGCGCGTCGATCACGAACATGTGGGGGGTGTTCGTCGCGCCGTACAGGTGCCCCACCTTGCCCGTCTCGTCGGCGAGCACGGGGTTTTCCATGCCAAACGATTTTCGCCCCTCGGCGACACGCGTTGGCCCGTGGCCCTGCTTGCCCGGCGCGGACGAGTTGATGCCGAGCCAGACGACGCCCTTCTCGACCGCGCGCTTCGAAAACCCCTTGAGCGAGCCCTTCGTGTGGGAGGCCTTGACGAACGGGCACTCGGGGTTGAACCACTCGAGGACCACGGTCTTGCCGCGGTAATCGGCGAGGTGGTGCGTCTTGCCTTCGTAGTCGGTGAGCGTGAAATCGGGGGCGGGCTTGCCGACCTCGGCGCCCGCAGCCGGTTTGTCCGAGGCCGCCACAGCGGCGGGGGCTTTTCCTTCGGGCGCCTTCGCCTCCGGCGCCGGGGCAGGCGCTTCCTTGTTGCAGGCGAGGAGGAGGAGCGGAAGGAGCAGGAGGTGACGTGCGGTCATGCGCGGCATCTTTCCACGGTCGCGCGGGGCGGCAAGGAACGTTTCCGTGCTCGGCGGGATCGCCGGCCCGAGGGCAGCGCGTGGGCGTGATGGCAGGGAAAGACGCGGAGCGCTTCAGGTGCCGGTCGGCAGGAGATCCCCCGGCCGCCGCACGGAGTCCGCCGGGCGATGCGCCTCGAGCCACGCGCGGGCCTCGGCCTCGGTCGCGGTGAACGTCACGGGGAACGAGAAGCGGCTCGGCAGGATGTGGGCGCCCGCGGTGAGGACCATCGACATCGCGACGCGGGTGGGGAACGAGGCGCCGAAAATGGCGCCGGCGCGGACCGGAATCCGCTCCGTGGAGCCCCGCAGGAAGACCTGCCGCACGCGCTCGCCCGAGCTCGCGTACCGCGCGACGTCGAGCATCGAGAGCAGGGGGCCGTGCTTCCGGCCGAGCTCGTAGATCCTGCCGATGATCGCCTCGGCCTCTTCGACGGAGAGCGGGCCATCGAGCACGGTGCAGATCCGGTCCGGGGCCTCGAAACGGATGCGGTGCGACCCGAACGGCTCCTCGAATGACGACGATGTTTTCATGACGCACCCCTCCGCGGCACGATCGATTCCGCGATCCTCTTTGCAACGACCGATCCAGCCCCCTTCGCCCGCCATGAATCGAATCCTTTCATGGAGTTGAGGCCTCGGCCTTCGCGCGCCCGCCGTTGCACCCGGGAAAGGGGCCCCGACGGCCCTTGCGAGGATGCAATCTTGCGATGATGCGCCGCGTCGTCATGGTCGAAGGAAACCGGATGACAGGCGCGGGGAGTCCGGCTTAGAGATTCTTCCCATGCGAACGATCTCTTGGTTGGGCTTGGTCTTTCTGTGCCTCGTCGGATCGGCTTGCGGGGCGAAGGTCGTCGTGGATGCGCCCAGCGAGGGCGCGGGCGGCGGCGGCGGGGGCTCGGGGCCCTCGACGTGCACGTCCGGCGAGGTGGAGACGTGTTATGGGGGCCCCCCGGGCACGGCGGGCGTCGGGATCTGCAAGGAGGGCAGCCGCGTCTGCCAGGCGAGCGGCACGTTCGGGGAGTGCGTGGCCGACCTGCTACCGTCCTCGGAGATCTGCGGCAATGGCGTCGACGAGGATTGCAACGGGATCGCGGACGACCCTGCGTCCTGCAATGGCGATTGCGTGGGATGCGCCCAGTACGTCTCCGATGGGAATCCCTCCGCCGTCCTTTGTCCGAGCTCGAAGCCAGTCTATGACACGCTCTTCGCTTGCCTCTGCGCCGGGAAATGCGCCGTCTCCTGCAGCGCGAGCTACTGTGTCGGCTCCGACCCCGGGCAGTCGTGCATCGACTGCGCGGTCGCCGGCGACGGGTGCGGCAATGAGTTCAACGCTTGCGCGGTCGACTGATCACGCGGCCATCTGCGCGCGTTCGTCCGGCCGTCTCGGCAATTCGACGGTGAACGTCGCGCCGCTGCCGGGCTCGCTCGCCACGCGGATCGTGCCGCCGAGCGCGTCGAGGATGTGCTTGACGATCCAGAGACCCAGGCCAAACCCGCCATAGTGCTGGTTCGAGACCGCGCGCTCGAATCGATCGAAGATGCGCGCCTGGTGCTCGGGGGCGATGCCGATCCCGCGATCCCGCACGACGAGCCGCGCCGTCGTCTCGTCGCCCTCCACCACGAGGTCGATCGGTTTGCCGGCACCATATTTGATCGCATTCGCGAGGAGGTTCGTCACGATCTGGTCGAGCCGCGCCCGGTCCCAGCGGCCCGGCAAGGGCGCCTGGGCGCGGACGTCGATCCTGCATCCGGCCCGCGCGGCCTCGTAGCCGAGCCGGAGCGCGACGTCACGCGCGACGGCCGAGAGGTCCACCTCCGTGAGCTCGACCCGGAGGCGGCCGGCCGTGATGCTGGAGATGTCGAGCAGGTCCGTGACGAGCGCGCCGAGGCGCTCGACCTGCCGGCGCACGATCTCGAGGCGCGGGAGCAGCTTCTCGGGGGGAATGGAGGCCGGGTCCTTTCGCAGGGCGCGCAGGATCTGGCTGACCTGGAGCCCGATCGGCGTGAGCGGCGTCTTCAGCTCGTGCGAGGCGATCGAGAGGAATTCGTCGCGCAATCGGATCGCGTCCTGCGCCTCCTGGTAGAGCCGCGCGCGCTGGGCCTCGGCGCGGCGTTTGTCGGTGACGTCGATTCCCGTGCCGATGACGTGCTCGAGGCGGCCGCGGTCGTCGACGAGGGCGGTGCTCGACCAGGCGATGCAGTGCCTCGCGCCGTCCTTCCCGACCCAGTGATTCTCGTACCCGTCCGCGTGCTCCTGCGCGTCGACGATGCGCAGGAAGACCTCCTTCACGGCCTCGCGCTCCTCCGGGGCGAGCAGGCGTTCCCAGAAGGCCGCGCCGGCGACCTCGTCGAAGGCATATTTGGTGAGCCGCTCGCAGGCCCGGTTCCAGCGCACGATGCGGCCTTCCCTGTCGAAGACCACGACGAGCGCGCCGATCGTGTCGAGGATGGCGGCGGTGAAATCGCGCTCGTGGCGCAGCGCGTCCTGCGCGGCCCGCCGCTCGGTCACGTCCGTCGCGAGGGTGATGAAATGGTCCGGCTCGCCCGTGGGTCTTCGGACGAGCGAGACGGCGATTTCGACCCAGACGAGCCTTCCATCCTTGCGGATGTATTGCTTCTCCATCGAATAGGTGGGGATCTCGCCCGCGGCCAGCCTGCCCGCGAGCGCGACGTCCGCCTCGACATCGGCCGGGTGCGTGACGGCCTGAAAGGTGAGTTTTTGGAGCTCCTCGATGGAATATCCGAGGAGGTCACAATAGCGCTGGTTCAGGTGCAGCCAGTGCCCGTCGAGGTCGACGTGCGCCATGCCCACGGCGGCCTGATCGAAGGTCGCGCGGAAGCGCGCCTCGCTCCGCGCGAGCGCCCTGCGGGAGCGGAGGAGGCGAGCGGCCACCATCGCGCAGACGAAGAAGGCGGCCGCGGCCGCGACGCCGAGGGAGACGAGCGCCGTCCTGTGTGCGGCGCTCGTGCTCAGGAGCGCCGGCTCGAACCGAAGGGCCAGAACGAACATCTCGCTCCATCGGCGCGCGCTCACGCTTCGGGTGTGAAAACGACGCGCATGCAACCGTCTCGTTTCTCCTTGAACGTGTCGTAGGCCATTTGCCCGTTCGCGAGAAGGGAGCGGTGGGTGATGAGGTAACTCGGGTCGAGCTCGCCTTTCCGGATGTGCTCGAGCAGGCGCGGGATGTACCGCTGGCCGTGCTGCTGGCCCATCTTGAGGGTGAGCCCCTTGTTCATCGCGGCGCCCATGGGGAATTTGTCCACGAATCCCCCGTAGACGCCCATGATGGAGACGGTGCCGCCCTTGCGGCACGCGAGGATGGCCTGGCGCAGGACCGTCGGCCGGTCGGTCTCCAGGCGGACGGCCTGCTTGACCCGGTCATAGGCGTAATCCACGCCCGTGCCGTGCGCCTCCATGCCGACGCAATCGATGCACGCGTCGGGGCCGCGGCCGCCGGTCATCTCGCGGAGCGCCTCGCGCACGTCGACCTGCTCGTAATCGAGGATCTCCGCGCCCGCCCGGTCTCGCGCCATGGCGAGCCGCTCGGGGAAGCGGTCGATCGCGATGACCCGCTCGGCGCCGAGCAGGTAGGCGCTCTGGATGGCCATTTGCCCGACGCCGCCGCATCCCCAGACGGCGATGACGTCGCCGCGCTGGATGTTGCAGAGGTCGGCGCCCATGTACCCCGTGGGCAGGGCGTCCGAGGCGAAGAGGACGCGCTCGTCGGGCAGGCCCTCGGGCACCTCGAACGCATTCGTGTCGGCGAACGGCACCCGCACGTACGTCGCGTGGCTGCCCGCGAAGCCGCCGAAGGCGTGCGAGTAGCCGTAGATGCCCGCGGTGGGGTAGCCGAAGAGTTTGTCGAGGACCTCGGGCTTCGGATTCGTGTTGTCGCAGAGCGAGTACTGCTCGG
This sequence comes from Polyangium sp. 6x1, assembly GCF_029946515.1. GTDB lineage: Bacteria > Myxococcota_A > Polyangia > Polyangiales > Polyangiaceae > Polyangium. The sequence goes on along the minus strand of NZ_JARZHH010000078.1, from coordinate 25,991 downwards.
TCTGGCAGAAGAAGCAATGGCCGCAGCCGATGATCGAGCCCACGACGACGCGCATGCCGGGGCGAAGCTTCTTCACCTCGGTCGCGACCTCGACGACCTCGCCGATGAACTCGTGGCCGAGGATGTCCCCCTGCCGCATCGTGGGCACGTACCCGTCGAGCAAGTGCAGATCCGAGCCGCACACGCTCGACATGGTGACGCGCAGAATGGCGTCGTGCGGGCCGAGGATCTCGGGATCGGGGACGGTCTCGACGCCGACGCGATTCACGCCTTGATAACAGAGCGCCTGCATGGTCGTTCTCCCTTCGTCGTGTGTTCGTCTCGGCGTCACGCCGCGCGTGTCACGGGGATGAGGCGGCCGGAGGGTTGTCCCTCGGTCGTCACGATTTCGCCGGCTTCGAGCAGCATCTTGAGGCGGCGCAGGCCGGCGCGGGCCCATCGATCCGGGTCTTCGCCCGCCACCGCGGCGAGGGCGCGGAGCAAGAGGCCGCGCGTCTTCGAGAGGTCGAGCACGAGCCGGATCTCCGTCCCTCGACCGCCGGGGGCGTTGCCGAGGAGAATGGCGAGCCGCTCCGGGGGGCCCTCCGCGTGGCTGAGCACGAGGGCCTGGGCCTCGTGGTCCAGATCGATATGGGCCTCCCACGAGGAGCGCTCCCCATTCATGGCCGTCCATACCCGGATGCGCCCCGCGCCGAGATCCTCCACCCGCTCGACGTGCGGCGCGAAATGGGGGACGTGCGCCGGATCGCGGAGGAACGCATAGACCTCGTTCGCCGGGCGGGCGACGGTGACGGTGCGCTCGATCCGCGTGAGTTTTTCAGTGTCGAGCACAGGCATGTGCGTGGGCTTCGGGGCCTTGCGGGAGCTCAGGCCGAACGCCGCATACGCGGGGCAATGGCCGCGGACGCCGCGCGTGGCGAGCGCGCCGCCGACCGCGCCCGCCAGGAGGCCGAGCGCGCCCCTCCGCCAGACGCCCCAGGCGACGAGGCCACCGCCGAGCGCCGTGGAGACGACGCGCTCGCTCGGGCCCACGTTCAGCGGGTTCGTCCTCCGCGCGCGCGCGGGAATGCCGTGGATGTCGTCGAGCCTGGGTGTCTTCGATTGCATGCGCGCTCCTCTTGGGCGTCGGGCCCAAGGCGGAGAATGCAAGGAAGAGACCTCCCCCCGGCCGGGCGTGTTCGGCGAAGGGAGCGGGAGCTCGGATCGGGACTTGCAGCGAAATGGGGGCGGCGTCCTCGGCGGAAATCGAGGGCGAGAGGAGCTCTGCAATGAACGACGGGAGGAGCGCGATGCGCAGATCTTTTCGTTTGGTGAGCGTGGCCGGCCTCTTCGCGGCGCTCGCCGTGGCGGGGTGCCAGGAGCGCGACCGCGGCGGTCAGGCCGGAGCCGAGGTGCGGAAGGGCCACGAAGGGGCGGCGGTCCAGCAGCCGGGGACGACGCCTCCCGCCGCGGGGCAGCAGCAAGCGCAGCAGCCCGGCGCGCAGGCGGAGCCCATTCGTGATTTGACGATCGTGCTCGTGACGCCCGAGCGCCCGACGCTCTTCAATCGGCAGTTCGACCTCGTCGGGGCGCAGGTGCAGCGGGTCTCGAACGACCGGGTCTTCTGGATCGGCCCGAGCGCCGATCGCGTCGTGCCGGCGTACCTGGACGACCAGGCCCGGAGCGCGCTGCAGCAGGCCCAGCACAAGCTGCAGAAGGGGGACCAGATCGCGCTCGTGGGCCAGATCCGGGAGGCGCCGAGCGCACAGCTCTTGCAACAGCAATGGGGCCTGTCCACCCAGGACGCCCAGGAGCTGAACAACATGCAGGCGTATCTGTATGTGACGCGTATCCTGCTCGGCGCGAAGCCGGGTGTGCAGGGCGGCGAGCAGCAGGGCACGCAGGGCGGACAACCGGGCGGCCAAGGCCGCTGACGTCTCCGCCGGATCGAATTCCCATCGGGCGCGCAGCGTGGGGCCTCCCGGAACTCCACGTTGCGCGCCGTTTTCGTTTGTCGCGCCATTTCCCATTTCGCCGCGAGGACGGCGGCCTGCCGCGCTGGCACGTCCGTGGCGAGCGCTGTCGACGAGGCCGCGCAAGCGTCACGCCTGGTTTCGCGGGGGGAACGTGGAGCGACACGAAATGCTGGAGAGGACGGCCGCGGCCTCTGCGCTTCGCTGGGGCGTGCGCCTCGCATTCGCGGCGCTCGGGATCGGGGTCGTGGCCTCGCTCGTGCGGCAGGTGGGCGCGGGGACGCTGTACCTGATCCTGCGCGGCGCGGCGCCATGGCTGCCGCTCGTCGTGGCGCTCGAAGCGGCGCGCGTCGGGGCGGACGCGCTCGCGACGTACGCGGCGTACGGCCCGACGGCGAGCAAGCTCCTGCCCGTCCGGGTCCTCGCGCGCGCGTCGCTCGTGGCGCGGGCCGTCTCGTCGATCGCGCCCGCCGGGCGGACGGCCGCCGAGGCCACGAAGGCGGCCTTGCTCGCGCCTTGGGCGGGTGCGGCGGCGGCGACGGCGGCGGCCGCGACGGGGCAAGCCATGACCCTCGTGAGCGGCGGGATCGTCTCGGTGCCTTGCGCGGCCGCGGCCTATGTGATTTCGGGCGCCTCGCCGATCACGATGGCGCTCGTCGTCCACGCCGCCCTGCTCGTCGCGGTGGGGACGGGAATCCGCGTGGCGATGCGCGCGCCGTGGCTCGGGGCGCTCGCCGGGCGTTTGTCACGGCGAGCCGGGGAGCGCCTCGATGCCGTGAAGGCGCGGGCCTGCGAGACGAGCCTCCTGCCGCCCGGGCCGATCGCCGCGATGCTCCTCGGCCGGGCGATCCAGGTCGCGCAATACGCCATCCTGGCCCGCGCCGTGGGCGCCGCGACGGGCGTTTCGCGCGCGCTCGTGGCCGAAGGGGCGAGCATGGTCGCGCTCGCCCTGGGCGCGTTCGTCCCGGCGCAGGTGGGCGTGAGCGAGGGCGCGTTCGCGTGGAGCGCCGACGTGATCGGGGCGACGCTCCCGCAGGCCCTCGCCATCGCGCTGCTCGCGCACGCGCTCGAGGCGTTTTTCGTGGCGGTGGGCGCGGTCGTGCCACTCGTATGGAGAGCGCCGGCGCCGCCGAACGAGCGGCCCGAGCATTGAATCAAAAGATGGAATCTCTTCGCGATGACGTCCAGGCCGTTCTTGCGGCGGGGGTGGGGGGCGTGCAAAGGTTGCCCGCCGCATGCCGTTCGTTCCGCTCGTTTTCTCGCCCCGGAGGGCGCGCCGCCATCCCCGACTCGCTTCCGTGTCCGTCCTTTTCATGGCCCTCGCCGGCGTCGAGCTCGGCAGCGGGCATGCGCGTGATCTGCGCGAGGCGTGGATGGATCCCGTCTACGCGGCCGTCGGCACGCCGCCCGCGCCGCTCGCGTCGGGCGATCGCGACGGCGACGGGCTCTCGGACGAGCGCGAATCCGAGCTCGCCCATGCGTTCGCCCCCATTGTCCTGCTCGACCGCGAGGATTCTGCGCTCCCGGCGTCGGTGCCGTGGGTCATGGAAAGGTCCGATTTCGTGGAAGGCGCCGCGCGCGTGCGCCGCGCGCGCAGGGCGTTCGACGACGACGTGCGCAAAGGGAGCGAGCGCCCCGAGGACTGGGTGACCTACGTCGACGTCTATCCGCGGGCGAGCGGAGGGATTCACGTCGAATACTGGTTTTATTACCCGTACAACGACGGCCCGCTCTTTTTCCAGCACGAGAGCGACTGGGAGCACATGACGGTGCGCCTCGACGAGGCGGGCCGTCCGCTCGGCGCTTACCTCGCGCGGCACGAGGACAACAATCCTGGTCCCTATTTCGCCTGGTCCAGGCTCCGCAAGGAGGGGGAGCACCCCGTCGTCCTGTCCGCGCGCGGGACCCACGGGACGTACGCCGATCGCTCGGATCTCGCGTGGTTCGAATCGGCCGCCTCGTCGTGCGACGATCTCGCCGCGTGCGCCGATCGGCCCTGGCGGACGTGGGAGGGCGGCGGGCTGTCGCGGCTCGACGACGTGCCCGAGAGCGCGCTCGCGGGGCGAGCGTTCCGCTTCGACGGGCGATGGGGCGCGGCCGGTTTGTTGCCGGGCACGAGCGCGCCGCGCGGGCCGATGTTCCAGTCGGGGCATTGCGCGGGCGGATTCGCGATGTGCCGCAAGCCGATTGAAATGGCGAGCTTGCCCTGACCGTCCCGGTCGCGCGGCGCGCCTCCCGACGGGAAATCCCCCGAATGGCGCGGAGGCACGCTCCCGAGGGCGGCCGCCTCGGTGCCGCGAGAACGAATCGAATGTAGAGAATCCCTCGTTCATGCGGCCGGCGAGCGAGCTTGTATACGCAGGTGCTCCAGGGTATCCTGAATCCCAATGCGATCCGGTGAGGTGCTGGAGGATCGGTTCGTGCTCGGGAGGCGGGCCGGATCCGGAGGGATGGGGACGGTGTGGCGCGCCGTCGACCGGATCACGGGTGAGCCCGTGGCGCTCAAGGTCCTGCGGGACCCCGAAGGAGAGTCGACCCCGCGTTTCCTGAAGGAGGCGCGTATCCTCGCGGCGTTCGAGCACCCGCACGTCGTGCGCTACGTGGCGCACGGCATTGCCGCGTCGGGCGAGCCTTGGCTCGCGATGGAATGGCTCGAAGGCGAGAGCCTGCTCGCGCGGCTCGAGCGGGGCGCGCTTTCGATCGAGGAGAGTTTGTCCCTCGCCCGGCACGTCGCCGAGGCGCTCGGCGCGGCGCACGCGCGGCGAATCGTCCACCGGGACGTCAAGCCGAGCAACCTGTTCCTCGTGGGCGGCGCGGCCGATCGCGTGAAGATCGTCGATTTCGGCATCGCGCAGAGCGGCGCGACGAACGCGCTCACCCGGACGGGCTCGATCTTGGGGACGCCGGGGTACATGGCGCCGGAGCAGGCGCGCGGCGATCGCGAGGCTGACGCGCGGGCGGACGTGTTCGCCCTCGGCTGCGTCCTGTTCGAGTGTTTGTCGGGGAAACCCGCGTTCCAGGGCGCGCACCCGATGGCCCTGCTCGCGAAGCTCCTGCTCGAAGATCCGCCCCGCCTGCGGGATCTGCGCCCCGACGCGCCGGAGCTGCTCGTCGTGCTCGTCCATCGTTTGCTGTCCAAGGATCCGGAGGTGCGCCCCGAGGACGGCGCGGCGGTGCGCCTCTTGCTCGATCGCATCGACGCGACGGCGAGGCCGCCCGTCTCGAGCGGCGAGATCTCGCGGGCGTCGCTCACGGGCACCGAGCGGCGGCTCGTCTCGATCGTGGCGGTCTCGCCGCCGATCGATCGCGATAGCCCGCGGGACCTCGTGGCGGCGGTGCGGCGCGTGGCGATGCCGCTCGGCGCGCGCGTGGAGGAGCTCTCTTCGGGCGCGGTCGTGGCCGTGCTGCTCGGCGAGGGCAGCGTGGTGGATCAGGCGGCGAACGCGGCGCGCTGCGCGGGCTGGGTGAAGATCGCGGCGCCCGAGGCGGCGGTCGTCCTGGTGACGGGGCGCGGCGAGTCGACGAACCGCCTGCCCGTGGGCGAGGCGCTCGAACGCGCGGCGGCGCTGCTCGACGAGGCGCTCTCGGAGAAGCAGGAGGGCGCGCCCGTCCGGATCGACGACAACACGCGCGCGTTGCTCGACGCGCGCTTCGATCTGGTCGAGCAGGAGGGGCGGATCGCGCTGCGCGGCGAGCGCCGGACGGGGCAGGAGAGCCGCACCTTGCTCGGCCGGCCGAGCCCGTTCGTGGGCCGCGAGCGCGAGCTCCGGAACGTCCTCGACCTCGTGGACGAGAGCTTCGACGAGCGGCGCCCCTCGGCCGTGCTCGTGACGGCGCCGCCGGGGATGGGCAAATCGCGCCTCCGGCAGGAGGTCCTGCGGGTCGTCAAGGAGCGCCACACGAACGTCGCCTGCACCATCGCGCGGCCCGACGCGATCGGCGCCGGCTCGGCCTTCTCGTTGCTCTCGGGCGCGCTGCGCGACATCTTGCAGATCTCGGCGGGCGAGCCGATCGAGGCCCAGCGGCGCAAGATCGAGCTGCTCGCGTTGGTCCTCGCGGACGAGGCGGAGCAGCGCACGATCATGGAGTTCCTCGGCGAGCTCGCGGGCGCGCCGTTCCCCGACGAAGGCAGCCCACGCCTGCGCGCGGCGCGGCAGAACCCGCAGCTCATGGCCGACCAGATCGAGGCCGCCTACCGCGCGATCACGGCGGCCATCGGGGCGAGCCGGCCGATCCTCGTGGTGCTCGAGGATCTTCACTGGGGCGACGCGCCGTCGCTCAAGATCCTCGATTCCGCGCTGCGTGATCTCTCCGATGTGCCGTTCGTCGTGCTCGCGTTCGCGCGGCCCGCGGTGCACGAGGTCTTCCCGCGCCTCTGGGCGGGGCGGAACGTGCAGGAGATCCGGCTCGGACCGCTGCCGCGGCGCGCGGCGACGGAGCTCGTCTCGGCCGTGCTCGGCGGCGATGTCGCGGCGAGCCGCGGCGCGGCGCTCGTGGAGCGCGCGGAAGGAAATGCGTTTTTCCTGGAGGAGCTCATTCGCGCGGTCGCCGACGGTCGAGGCGGAGAGCTGCCGGACACGGTGCTCGGCATGGTGGAGGCGCGCCTCTCCGCGCTCGCGCCCGAGTCGCGCCGGATGCTCCGAGCCGCGAGCATTTTCGGCGAGGTTTTCTGGGAGAGCGGCCTCGGTGAGCTGCTCGGCGACGGCCAGCCGCTCGCCGCGTCGCTCTCGGATCTCTGCGCGCGCGAGCTCGTCACGCGGCGGATGCATTCGAGGTTTGCCGGACAGGAAGAGTATGCGTTCCGTCACGCGATCATCCGCGAGGGCGCGTACGCGATGCTCACCGATCAGGACCGGCACCTCGGCCACAGGCTCGCCGGGGCTTGGCTGAAGCGCGCCGGCGAGCCCGACGCGCTCGTCCTCGCCGAGCATTTCCAGCGCGGCCGCGACCCCGAGAGCGCCTCCGCGCATTACCTCCGCGCCGGCAGCCAATCGTTCGACCGCGACGATTTCTCCGGCGCGCTCCTCTGCGCGCAGCGCGGGATCGCGTGTGACGCCTCGGGCGAGGTCCTCGGCCACCTGCAAACGCTCTCTGCGATGGCGCATTGCTGGCGCTCGGAGCTCGACGCTGCGCACCGGGCGAGCGTCTCGGCCCTGCCGCTCATCGCGCGCGGCGACCGCTGGGCGTGTTTGCTCCTCTTCCACGGCACGTGGGCCTCGCTCGTCGTGGGCGCGGAGGAGGACTTTCTCCGCATGGCAGGACGCTTCGTCCACTTCGATCCCGAGCCCGACGCGCGCCGCGATTACCTGCTCTGGGCCCCGCTCGCCGCCTCTTTGCTCACGTCCTACGGGCGCCGCGAGCTCTGCCGGGCCCTGCTCGACCGCGCCGAGCGGCTCGCCGCGTCGATGCCCGCGCTCGACCTCGACGTCGTGGGCTCGCTGGCGATCGGGCAGAGCGACGAGCTCCGCGCCTTCGAACGCGCGCCGTTCCGCCAGCTCGAGCTCACGCGGAGGGCCGTCTCCGCGTTCGAGGCCATCGGCGACGCGCGCAACCACATCACGGCGCTGAACCGGCTCGGCCAGGCCCTCGGCGAGATCGGCGAGCGCGAGGCCGGCGAGCGCGCGCTGCGATCCGCCGTCGATCTCGCGCGCCGCATTCGTGGACCTTTCGCGCTCCTGCAATCGGAGCTCCACCTCGCGGCGCTGCTCGTCGGCGCCGACGAGGCGGCGAAATGGGCCGAAGCGGAGGCCATCGCCGAGCGCGTGCTCTCGGCCTCGGGCGTGAGCGACGGGTATCGCGGCTGGGCGCGCGGCCTCCGGGCGCAGATCCTGCTCCACCGCGGCGCTTACGAGGACGCCGCCCGCGAGGCGCGCGCGGCCCTCGCCCTTTGCGAGCGGGTCCCTCTGCGCAAGCTCTGGATCACCACGCTCCTCGTGCGCTCCCTCGTCCTCCTGCGAAAGGGGAACGAGGCGCGCGCGCTCGCCCGGGAGATCGGCGCGGCGCTCGGCCGCGGCGGCGGCGGGTACGTCGAGATCGAGGCGCGGCTCGTGATGGCCGAGGCGTGCGCCGAGGAGGGCGAGATGGAGGAAGCGTCGCGGGCCCTCTCGGACGTGATGCGCACGATCGAGGCGCGCGCCGAGGAGATCCCGGACGAGGCGCTGCGCTCGCATTACCTCCACGACGTGCCCGAGAACGTGCGCGCGCGCTCGCTCATGGCCGCCTGGCTCTGATCAGCGCGCCTTCTTGGTCGTCTTTTTTTTCGGCGGGGCGGGCTCGTTCGTCGGGGAAAACTCCGTCGCGGCGCGCAGCACGTCGAAGAGCAGCGCTTTCGCGAGCGCGACGATCTGCTCGACTGGCACGCTCCTTCGCGCCACCCAATCGATCGAGGCGGCCTCGACGAAGCCGATCCAGCCGCGCATCGCGGTGTGGACGAGCGGGCCCGTGGCTTCGGGGGGCAGGCCCGCGACGATGCGGCCGAGGAACGTCGTGCGCGTCTCCTCCAGCACCGCCGCGACCTCCGGATCCGAGCCGATACCGCCGCGCATGAGGGCGACGTACGCGGGCCCGTGGCGCTCCACGTACGCGAGGTACGTCCGGAGGGCACATTCGATTTCTTGCTCGGGCGAGGCGTCCGGCGTCGTGCGGAGGGTCTGGTCGAGCAGCTCCTTCGACGCCGCGCGCAGGGCCGCCACGTAATAGTCGCGTTTCGTCGGGAAGTAATGATAAAGGAGCCCCTTCGAGACGCCGGCGGCGCGCGCGATGTCGTCGATCGAGACTTCGTCGTAGGAGCGCTCGCTGAAGATCGACAGGCCGAGCGCGAGGAGCTGGGCGCGGCGCTCGTCGACCTCGAGCCGCGCGCGCGCGGCCGGCTCTTTCTCCGCGTCCGCCGCGGGCCGCGCCGCCGGCCTCGACCTTGCTCGGCTCGTCATGAGGCGAGCCTATACTCCCGGCGCCCGGGATCTTCAATCGTCGCGCGGGCGGCCGCGCCGTGGTGGGCCAGCGTCCATCATTCCTGTTGACTTCCGTTCAACAGCCGCTATCTTCGGTCCGTCCTACTGAACCGGAGTCAACAAGCCATGCCGTACGCGCGCGTTTCGGACTCGGTCACCCCCATCGTCATCATCGGTAGCGGCTTCGCGGGCCTGGCCATGGCGATCCGGCTGAAGCAGGCCGGCATGCACGATTTCGTTCTCTTCGAGCAGGCGGGGCGCGTCGGCGGGACCTGGCGCGACAACCATTACCCCGGCGCGGCGTGCGACGTCGAATCGCACCTCTACTCGTTCTCGTTCGAGCCGAACCCACGCTGGACGCGCATGTTCGCGCCGCAGGCCGAGATCCTCTCCTACCTCGAATCCTGCGCGCGGAAATACGGCTTGCTCCCCCACATCCGCCTGAACACCGAGGTCCGAAGGGCCACGTTCGACGAGCGCGCCGGGACCTGGCGGGTCGAGACGAGCGACGGCTGCACGACGACGACGCGCGTGGTCGTCTCGGCCTGCGGCGGCCTGAGCCGCCCCGCGCTCCCCGACATCCCCGGCCTCGGCGCGTTCGGCGGGAAAACCTTTCATTCGGCGCGCTGGGACGAACACGCGGATCTCGAAGGCAAGGCGGTGGCGGTCATCGGCACCGGGGCGAGCGCGATCCAGATCGTGCCGGCCATCGCGCCGAAGGTCCGGCGTCTCCACCTCTTCCAGCGCACGCCGCCGTGGATCCTGCCGAAATACGACCGGCCGATCACGCCCGGCGAGCGCGAATGGTTCGCCCGCGTGCCGCTCCTCCAGCGGCTCGCCCGCCTCCGTCAATACTGGCAGCACGAGCTCTTCGCGCTCGGGTTCGTCGCCGAGCCGCGCATCATGAAGCTCGCGGAGCGGCTGGCGCGGGCATACCTCGAGAAAAGCGTGCCGGATCCGGTTTTGCGGGAGAAACTCACGCCACGGTACACGATGGGCTGCAAGCGGGTCCTGCTCTCGAACGATTATTACCCGGCGCTGCTCCGGCCGAACGTCGAGCTCGTCACCGATTCCATCGAGGCGATCGAGGTCGATGGCGTGCGGACGAGCGATGGGGCGCGGCGCGTGGTCGATACGCTCATCCTCGCGACCGGGTTCCAGGCGGCGGAGGCCGTCGCGCCGTTCGAGATTCGCGGGCGCGCCGGGCGCGATTTGAACGACGCGTGGCGCGACGGGCCCGAGGCGTATCTCGGGACGACGATCGCGGGGTTTCCCAATTTCTTCCTGATCGTCGGGCCGAACGTCGGCCTCGGCCACAGCTCGATGGTGTTCATGATCGAGTCGCAGGCCGCCTACGTCATGAGCTGCATCGAGGCGATGCGGGCGCGGCGTTGGAAGTTCGTCGACGTGCGGCCGGAGGCGCAGGCCGAGGAGAACCGGAAGCTCCAGGCGCGGTTTCCCCGCACCGTCTGGTCGACCGGGTGCGTGAGCTGGTATCAGACCCGGAGCGGCAAGAACACGACGCTCTGGCCCGGATTCACGTTCGAGTATCGCCTGAAGACGCGGCGCTTCGACCCCGCGCCCTACGAGGTGGTCCCGATGGCGTGAGCGCCATTGACGGAGCGGCGCGCGTCGGGCTTTCATGCGGCCACGAGATCACGAGACGAGGAGAACTTCATGGGACTTCGATCATCGGGATGCAGCGTCATCACCGGGGCAGGGGGCGGCTTCGGCCGCGCGCTCGCGCTCGAGCTCGCGGCGCGCGGAAGGCGGCTCGTGCTCTCCGACATCAACGCCGGCGCGGCGGAGGAGACGGCCCGCCTCGCCCGCGCCCGCGGCGCCGCGTCGGCCACGGCGTTCGGCTGCGACGTGACGAAGGTCGAGGAGGTGGAGGCGCTCGCGAGCACGTGCGAGGGCCCCATCGACCTCCTGGTCAACAACGCCGGTGTCAGCAGCGGCGGGCTCGTCGGGGACCTCTCGCTCGCGGATTGGCGCTGGACGATCGAGGTCGATCTCTTCGGCGTGATCCACGGCTGCCACGTCTTCGTCCCGCGCATGAAAAAGCAAGGGTCCGGCCACATCCTCAATGTCGCCTCCGCCGCCGGCCTCTTGTGCGCGCCGCGCATGGCGGCCTACAACGCGGCGAAGGCGGGCGTCATCGCGATTTCCGAGACCCTCGCCGTGGAGCTCGACGGCACGGGCGTGGGCGTGACCGTCCTCTGTCCGACGTTTTTCAAGACGGACATCGTGAATTCGGGGCGCTTCGCGGATCAGGAGACGCGCAGCATGGCGGACAAACTCATGGCGAGCGGTCGCCCGGTCGAGGAGGTGGTCCTCGCGGCGCTCACGGCCGTGGAGCGCGACGAGCTTTATGCGTTGCCGATGGCCGACGCGCGGTGGCTCTGGAGGGTCAAGCGCGCGCTGCCGGGCTCGTTCCGCAAGCTCATCAGCTTCGGCGTCAATCTGCGGTCGAAGCGCTGACGCTCGAGCGCGCGGGGGCGGCTCGGCGACGCTCGCCGGAGGAGCGCCGATCATCCATGGGTGCAAAAGGAAGCGAGCGTCGGGCGTATCCGCCGGGGCCAGCGTCCATCGATGGATCCCGCCATCGATGGACGAGCAAGGCCCTCAGCGCAAGCCTTCGAGATAAGAGCCGAGCCCCCGCTCCTCGGACCAGGTGCGGAGTTTTTCCAGCGCCTTCGATTCAATCTGCCGGATCCGCTCGCGGCTCAGCGAAAACGAGCGTCCGATCTGCTCCAGGGTATGATCGTCCTCGCCCGTCAGCCCATACCGGAGCTTCAGGACCTCACGCTCACGCGGCGTGAGCGTCTCCAGCATCGCGCTCGCGGCCTCGCGCATGCGGCTCCGCACGAGCGCCTCGTCGGGCGCGTCCGTCTCGCTCGCCAGGGTGTCGCCGAAGCGGAAATCGCCCTCCTCGCCCATGGGCGCGTCGAGGCTGACCGGGCTGAGCGAGAGCGCACGGACCGCCTGGACCTTGTCGAGCGGCACGCCCGAGCTCTCCGCGATCTCCTCCTGCGAGGGCACTCGTGCGTTCTTCTGCGAGAGCGCCCGCTCCGCGCCGAGGACCCGGCGCCGGCTCGCCGTGAGGTGCACCGGCATGCGCACGTCCTTGCCCTGGTAGAGCAAGGCCCGCTCGATCGATTGCCGGATCCACCACGCCGCATAGGTGCCGAACCGATAGCCGCGCGAATAATCGAACTTGTCGGCGGCGCGGATGAGGCCGAGGTTGCCCTCCTGCACGAGGTCGAGCAAGGGGACGCCTCGGTTTCCGTAATGGCGCGCCGTCGCGACCACGAGGCGCAGGTTCGCCCGGACGAGCTCGCTCTTCTCGTGCGCCGCGCGCGCCCGCGCCTTCGCGGAGCGATCCCGCGCCTCCTCGATACGCGCCTGCTCCTCGTCGGAGGTCGCCTTCGCGCGCGCCGCGAGCGCCTGATCGAGCCGCTCGACGAGCGTCGGGTCGACCCGGAGCACGTCGAATGCATCCGCCAGATCCGCGGGCAGCGCGTCGTCGCCCGGCCCTTCGGCGAGCGCGCGCGTTCGTTCGAGCGCCTCGACGAGGCGGCTCGCGACGTCCGCCGCGTCCGGGGCCTCTCCATTGAGGAGGAGATCCCGCGGGTTCGTCTGGCCAGACCTGATTTCCTCCGCGATCGCGGCGAGCGCGTGCACGATCGCCGGCGAGCGGACGAGCGCGGAGAGCGCGTCGCGCTCGGCGTCCACGATACGACGCCCGAGCTCGGCCTCGGCTTCGCGCGTGAGCGGCTGGCTCGCTTCGAGCCCACGGAGGTAGAGATCGGTCGCGTCCTGGATCGGAGCTACAGCGCGAGGCGCCGGGGGCGTGGGGCCCTTGCGCGTGCGTGGATGACGCTTGCGTGCGGGCTCCTTCGCGGGTCCCGCGATCCTCAGTTTGTTCAATGTGGTCTCCAGACCCGCGTCCAGCCCGGCGTGAAGACGCGGCGGAGGGTGATGCTCGCCGGGATTGCGGAACGTAAGCATCTTTCGCGCCTCCGAAAGGGGGGCGCACAAAAGAATTCGGGCGAGGGAGCTACCCCAGGCGTCGAATACGAAGAATTGGCGTGCGCTCAGCCTGTCAGGAGCATGGCCACCATCGCGGCCGAGGCGGTCTCGCCCCATGTGGCGAACGTCTCGGGGACCCGGACGCTCACGAGCTCCATCGAACCCCCACAACGTAGCGACCCTTCGTAAATGTGCCCGCGCCGCGCGAGATCGAATCCGCAGAGGCCGACGGTCCCCGTGATGGCCTCGGGCCCGATCCAGAGATCGGTGATGCGGCCGCGAAGCAGCCCCTCGACGTGCAGGCGCTTCTCCATGCGCGTCATGCGGAGCCGCAGGGGCTCGGCGCCCCAGAGCCCCTCCACCTCGGCGCCGCGGACGGAGGCGCTCAGCGTCTTGCCGAGCACGAGGCCGCGCAGCGCCTTCGCGTCGTCCTCGGCGTAGAGGCCGACGTTCACGACCGGCCCGATCGCCGTCCCCTCGCCGATCGTCGCGTGGACGACGTGCCCGCCCGAGCCCTGCAAGAAGAAGTCGTTCGGCCTCCACGGCTCGTCGTAGAGCGCCTCCTGGGAGGGCATGTCCGGTTCCTCGTAGCCGCAGGAGGCCGGTGCGAGGAGGGCGAGCGCGAGGAAAGGAACGGGGAGCCTGGGCATCACGGACCTCGGCGGAGTATGGGGCCGTCGCAGGGGGGGCGGCAAGGAGGCTGTGGACGAGCCCGCCGCCCGAGGACGAGACTAGCAGCCCTGCTGCCCGGCGGCCTTGCAGATGTCGGCGGCGGACCGGGCGACGTTCCAGATCCGGACGTTGTCGAGGCGCCCGTCCAGCGAGTCGTTGTCCGGCGCGTTCGAGCCGACCGCGTTCGAGCCGCTGCCAGCCACCGGCGCCATGGCGTCGACCTCCTCGACCTGCGTGCCATTCACGTACAGCCGCAGCTTCCCGCCGCCGAACACGCAGGCCGCGTGGGTCCAGGTATCGAGCGGCATGTTCTGCATGTTGGCGATGGCGCCTCCACGCGTACACTGGAGATCTCCTTGCCCATAAATGAAAAAGCCGTAGCGCCCGTCGCTGTCGAAGAGCCCCATGCGAGTGCCTGGATGACTTCGCTGGTAGTACCAGAGCTCCACGGTGTATTCGGTCACGTCCCAGTGCGGCGCGTCGTCGATGAAGACCTGGCTACCTGCCTTCAGATCCGCCGCTTGACCGTCGACGCCGGCCTTGAAGGTCACGTTGGTCGGGGTGACGGTATTGGTTTTTCCGGACTCGTCCTTCGCGTCCCCCTCGAAGCGGAAGCAGGCGAGGAGCGAGGCGTCCGTCGGATCGCAGAACGGGGGTTCGGGCATGCCGCCGCTCCCGCCCGCGCCCGTGGCGCCGCCCATGCCGACGGAGCCTCCCGAACCACCCGCGCCGCCCACGCCGTCCGTTCCCCCGGTGCCGGCTCCCCCGGCTCCCACGGTGGGGCCGTTTCCGGCCGCGCCGCTGCTGCTTGCGCCGCCCGCCCCATCGGCGCCGCCCGTGCTTCCGGCCGCGGCCCCGTCGCTCCCTTCCGCCATGGGGATCGATCCGTACGAATCGAGGCCGCAGGATACGCCGAACGCCAGTGCCACGAGACCCGCGTAGGAAAGCCTGGGAGCGCGCATAAAGTACTTTCTATCAGGTTCGTCAAGACGCGCGCAAGCCTCCGACGCCGCGATCCGTTCTTGTACGGAGCCTCTCACGGTGCCGCGTGCGCCTGAAAAACGCGCGGGCGGTTTCGCTTGTACGGACGAAATCGAGGGAGAACGTCAGACGAGGCCGGCGTCTCGCAGGAACGCCTCTTCCACGGCGGCGTAATCGAGCGTCACGTCGAGGCGCGCGAGGACCGAATAGAAGCCGAACTGCAGCCGGTTCATGAAGAGCATGCCGGGCGGGAGCTGTACGAAATTGCCGTCCTTCTTGAACAGGACCTCGTTCTTCATCTCGCGGATGCCGTCGACCAGGCTCGCCGCGTAGGCCCGCGTGATCCGGAACGGCGAGCCGAAGATCGGCTCGAAGCAGCGGCGCGAATACGCGACCGCCATGCGCTCGTAGATCCCGCCCTCCGTGAGGAGGATCTTCGTGGCGATCTCGCCGAACGCGCTCTCGTCCCTGCGGAGCGCCGCGAGGTGGAGGTCTCGCGCGAGCGTCAGGCGCTCGCCCACGATGGGCTGCACGCAGCCGAAATCGAGGAAGATGATCGAGCCGTCGTCCTGGAACAGGTAATTGCCAGGGTGCGGGTCGGCGTTGAACATGCCGCCGACGAGGTTGCCTTTGAAGACGAAGCGCCAGAGCGTGTCGGCATAACGCTCCCGGATGACTACGTCCGCTTCGCAGGCCTCTTCCAGGGTTTTTCCGCGCACGAGCTCGCTCGTGAGCACGCGCTTGCCCGAACGCGCGGCGACGACCTCGGGAATGCGGATCGCCGGGTCGCCCCGGTGCATCGCCGAGAATGCCCGCTGCCGCTCGGCTTCGAGCTCGTAATCGAGCTCCTCCGTGAAGCGCGTCCGGAGCTCGGCGAGGACGGCCTTCGGATCCAGGCGCTTCGGCCCGAGCACGGCGACCATGCCGCCGAGGGCGTCGGCATTCTCGAGGTCGCTCTCCACGGCCTTCTCGATGCCGGGGTGCTGCACCTTCACGGCGACCTCGCGCCCGTCGTCGAGCCGCGCGCGGTGGACCTGGCCAATCGAGGCGCTCGCGAACGGCTGCTCGTCCCATTCGACGAAGAGTTTGTCGATCGGCGCGCCGAGATCCTCCTCGACGCGCGCGCGTATCGCCGCGGGGGACGAGGTCGGCGCGGCCGTGCGGAGCTTGCGCATGGCGGTCTCGTAGGCCTCGCGTTGCGCCTCGGGGACCATGCCGTCCACATAACTCGCCATCTGGCCGGCCTTGGCGGCGAGTCCGCGGAGCGTGCCGAGCATCTCCGCCGCCTTGTTTGCGGCGGTGTCGGCGGCCGACGTCCCGCGGATCAGGCTCGCGCCCGTGCGCGCCCCGACCGCGGCGAGCCGCGCGAGCCTTCCCAGGCGTCCTTCCGGGATCTTTCGTTCGTCGGTCATCGGGGCGGAGGTGTGGGGAGCGGGCGGGCGTGGTTCAAGGTTTGTCGATCCACCGACCGATATCGGGGACCTGGAGCTTCGAGAGGCGGTCGAGCAGCGCGTCCATCGTATCGGCCGACGCGCAGAGCGGGCGGTGAATGGGGCGGATGAAGCCCTCGGTCATCGCGTGATCGAGGAACGCGACGATGTGGTCGTAGTAGCCGCGCACATTGAGCAGGCCGACCGGCTTCTTGTGGTAGTTGAGCTGCGACCAGGTGACGACCTCGAAGACCTCTTCCAGCGTGCCCCAGCCGCCGGGGAGGGCGATGAAGGCGTCGGCCATGGAGGCCATCAGGGTCTTGCGGGCGTGCATGCTGTCGACGACGAAGAGCTCCGTGAGGCCCTCGTGTGCGAGCTCGCGGGCCTTGAGCTTCTCGGGGATCACGCCGTAGACCCTGCCGCCCTTCATGAGCGCCCCCTCCGCGACGGCGCCCATCATGCCGACGCGGCCGCCGCCGTACACGAGCTCGATGCCGCGCTCGGCGAGGAAGCCGCCGGCCGCGCGGGCGGCGTCGAGGTAATGGGTCCCGACGCCGCCGGTCGAACCGCAGTAGACCGCGACACGGCGGAAATGGGTGCGCGAGCTGTTCATGCCGCGGAACATAGTCCAGGGCGCCGGCCCAGGCACCCGGAAAATTCGGTAAGAGCGGAAAGCTTTTCCGCCTGTCGTTTCGTTACGGCGAGATGTGGGTGGCGGGCGCGCCGTCGACGATGCCCTTCACCCAGCCGCTCATGGCCGTACCGTCGACGGTCGTGTTGTAATAACCATTGCCGCCGAGGTAGGTGTGGGTCGTGGCGCTCACGAAATAGGTGCTCCACGCGGGCGATTGCTTGAGGAAGCTTTCGCGGATCTCTTCGAGCCCCGCCGTGTATTCGGCGCCGGTGAGCGACGTCGGGAAGAGGCCGTCGATGTTCTGACAGTTGTTCTTCCCGTAGCCGTAAAACTGCGAGATCGTGTTGTCCTTGTCCGACGAGATGAGCCCGAGCGAGGCGTCGGGGTATTTCTGCCCGAGGAGCTTCCAGGCATTGGCGAGGCCGCCGCCGTTCGGGAGCGAGCATTCGACGCAGTCGGCGGGCAGCGTGGCCTCGAAGTTGTAGAGCTCGCGCCAGCGCTGCTGGAGGCAGGGCGACATGTACGTGTCGCTCATCGGGGGGCCGGAATCGTCGATCAGGGCGACGGGCGTGGGGCAGAACGCCTGCGCCACGCGGTCGTAATTGTAGAACGCGCCGAACCCGCCCGCGCTCACGCCGGTGAGCAGGACCTCGGTCGCGTTCTTGAACGTGGGGATGATGCGCTTCAGGTAATGGCCGATGTTCGCGTACCCGACGAACTGCTGGCTCTTCGGGGAGAGGTTGCCCGGCACGTCGGAGTCCGGGGCATTGCCGGCGTGCACGTCGCCCGTGCAATACGGGACGTAGACGAAGCTCCAGTCCTTCACGGAGTTCGCGGCGTTCGACGTGCTGAAGATGCCGTTGGTCCCGCCACCGTTCTTCCAGTTGTCGAAGTTGTTCTGGCCATAGGAGCTCGGGTTCAGGTTGCACGTCGTGCCGTTGAAGCACGCGCCGCCGCCCTCGAAGAAAATGACGAGCTTCGTCGATTCCGGGTTGATGCGGACGCCGAAGCCGGTGGAGCTGCCGCTCCGGCATTTCGCCTCGGGGACGGGCACCCACGTCCATTTCCCGGCCTCCGCCTCCACGGGCGCGCCGTCGAACGGCCCCTCGGGCGCACACGCCGCCCCGTTGCCGCCAGAGCCGCCCGCGCCAGAGCCGCCCGCGCCGGCGCCGCCCATTCCGCCGGCGCCGCCGCCCGCGCCGCCCATTCCGCCACCGTCACCGCCCGTACCACCCATTCCGCCGGCGCTCGCGCCGCCGTCGCCGCCGGCGCCGCCCACGGACGTGCCGCTGGAGCTCGACGTGGGGTTGTTGAAGAGGTCCGTATCGCCGCCGCCGCATCCGGTCGCGGCGAGGAGCGAGACGAGGGGAATGGCGAGGGTACAAGGCGAGAATCGAAGCGCTCTCATGGAGACACCGTAAAGGATCGGCCGTGCGCGCTCAACGCGGATGTGGACGAACCGCTCGGGGTGGAAGATTGGAAGCGGGGGTGGAAAGGGTCCGGGGGGCGGCGGGGGCGTGGAGGCGCAAAGGCGGTGCCCCTTGACCTCGCGCGCCCGATTTGCCTATCGTCTCGGCCTTCGCATGGCGAACGCGCGAACGCGGGCCGGATCGAACCTCCTCCTCGATGAATACTGGGAGGCGGGCGACGATCGTTACGTCGACGAGGTCCTCTCGCTCACGGCCGGCAAGAAGCTCAAATCCCTCGCCGATCGGTGGCTCAAGGACAGCCGTCCCTTCGCGCGCCGCACGCTGCTCGCGTACATCGGCGATGGCTGCGACAGGCCGCACCACCGGCCGCTCGTGAAGGGCCTCTTCAAGCTCGCCGAGAAGGCGCGCGACGAGGAGCTCGTCGGCCACTTCATGGTCGCCTTCGACAGGCTCGTGGAGCGCAAGCTCGTGGAGAAGTCGCGCTACGACTGGTCGAGCCGGCAGTCGCAGAAGGTGCGCGTCCTCGTGGGCACGGGCAAACACCCGACCCGCTTCTGGGGCCGCGACGATACGGCGCCGCACTTTTCGAAGGCCACGCGCAACTACCTGCGCCGCCGCGTGCTGCGCTACTTCCGCGACGTCGGGCGCAAGGATCCGGCCCAGTACGGCAAAGCGATCCGCAAGGCGCTCGTGCTCTACCGCGACGATCACCTGGACAAACCCGAGCGCTTGCTCGACGCGTGGAGCTTGCTCCACGTGCTGTACCACGGCTCGGCCGTGCTCGATCGGCACGCGGACGGCATCCGCGTGGCGAAGGGACGATCGCTCGCGGAGCTCGAGCCCGCGCCGCTCTGGCCCGAGGCGTGGAAGGGCTGCTTCGAGGACGTGCTCGCGCTCGTGACGACCGCGAAGAGCCGCACGGTGCGCGTGTTCGCGGTGGAGATCCTCAAGGCGGGGTACACGCGCGAGCTCGGCACGCTCACGATGGCGCGCCTGCGCCCGCTCATCGCGAGCCCGCACGAGGAAGTGCAGATCTTCGCGGCCGATCTCCTGCGCACGGCCGAGGGCATTTCGAGCCTCACCGTGGCCGAGTGGCTGGAGCTGCTCCAGATCGATAACCCCACGGCGCTCGGCTTCCTCTGCGAGGCCATCAAGAAGCACGTCGCGCCCGCGCGGATCACGCTCGATCAGTGCGTGGACCTCGCGTGCTCGCCCGTCGCGCCCGTCGCCGAGCTCGGTCTCGACTGGGCCATGACGAAGAAGACGGCCGGGGTGAAGACGATCGAGGCGATCTTGCGCCTCGCGCAGGCGCGCGCGCCGCGGGTGCGGGAGGCCGCGGGGAAGTGGGTCGTGTCGATCCTTTCGACCTCCAAGGATGCGCGCATGACGCACGTCCGGGATCTCGTGGACGCGCGGTACGAGGACGTGCGCCGCGAGGCCCTCCAGCTCTTCGAGCGCGATGTGCGCTTCAAGGACGATCCGGCGCTCTGGTCGGCGCTCTCCGAGAGCCCGTACGACGACGTGCGCGCGTTCTTGCTCGCGCACCTCGTGCAGCGCGAGAAGGCGCTCGGCCCGGCGACGCTCGAGCGGATCTGGGCGACGACGATCCTCGCCGTGCACCGCGGTTCGAAGCAGAAGCGCACGGCGCTCTCGCAGATCGCGGCGCGCATCGTGGCGCAGCCAGGCGAGGCGGAGCCGCTCGTGGGGCTCCTCGGGTATGCGTTGCGCAGCGTGCGGCCCCCGGAGCGGCGCGCGGCGCTCGCGGCCGTCTCGCGCGCGGCTTTCGAGGCCCCCGCGCTCCGCAGCGCGATCGGGCGCAAGTTGCCGGAGCTTTCGCTCTTCCAGGAGGAGAGGGCGTGAACGTCGATCTCCGATATCTGGGCAAGAGCGGTGTGCTCGGGGCGGCGCAAAGCCTGCTCGTGCGTTTTTCCCCGAACCTCGCGCGGCCGAAGACCTTCTTCGACGCCGAGCTCAAGGACGCGATCCGCTTCCGCGAGGCCATGAGCGCGCTGCACGACGTGGTCGTCGGCGACCTCAAGTTCCGGAAGAAGGACAAGACCGCGTACCAGGCGTGGAAGAAGGCCGAGGAGGAGCGCGAGGCCCAGATCAAGGCGCAGCTCTTCGATCAAGCGAAGCGCACCGAGATGGCGCGGCTCGCGAAGGAGCCGATTCCGCCGAACCTCGATCGCGATTTCCGCAAGATGCATCGCCTCTACTGGGACGCGCGCGTCAAGTGGGCGAATGAGCTCGCGCGGAACGATCCCGAGCTCTTCCGCCACCTCGTGCCTTGTGATCCGGTCGTGACCGTCGCGCCCGACGTGGTCTTCTTCGAGTGCTTCTCCAAGGACGAGTCGAGCTACGGCTGTTTGTCCGTGGACCGCGACTCGTTCGTGGGCTCGCAGGAGGCGGGGCTCGGCACGACGAACGTCGATTACTCGATCGCGCTCTACGAGCATTTCCAGACGCTGCGCAGCTACAGGAAGACGCGGCTCTCCGTGGATCCGGCCGGCTTCGACGTGAAGGTCGAGGGCATGGCGGACTATCGCGAGGAGAAGATCGATCTGCCGCCGTCGTGGCTGCGCGGATTCGGCCAGATCCAGGCCTCGACGTGCCTGCCGAGCCGCCGCGTGGATCTGCCCGTCGAGGTCGTGTACGCGATCCTCGCGCACCTGAAGCGCCACCGCGAGAAGAGCGGGCCGCGCAGCATCCGGTTCGTGCTCACGCCGGGCAAGCCGCCGAAGATCATCCTCGATCCGTGGGGGATCGAGATCCAATCGCGTGGGCCGGTCTACGACGGCGGGCTCGAGATCGGTGGGAACGGCGCGGGCGGGAAGCTCGGCCCGTATCGTTCGGCGCCCGCGGGCCGCGAGATCACCGAAGAGGTGAAGATCTGGGGCCGGCGGCGGCTCTTCGCGCTCGCGCGCGTCCTGCCGCTCACGGAGCGCGTCGAGGTGCGGCTGCTCGGCTCGGGTTTGCCGAGCATCTGGATCGCGCACATGGGCGACATGCGGCTCGTGCTCGCGCTCAGCGGTTGGACCACCAACGACTGGACGAGCGGCTCGGGGCTCGACCTGCTCGCGGGCGCGTGGGAGCCGGATGCGCGCACGATGTTGCAGGCGGATCGGTTCCTCCAGAACGAGCAACGCGCGACGCTGCCGGCGATCGCCGCGGCGACGGGCGCGTCCGAGGAGAGCCTCGTCCCCGCGCTGCACCAGCTCGCGAAGCGCGGGCAGCTCATCTACGACCACGCCGATCGCGTGTATCGTTATCGGCAGGTGATGCCTGCCGTGCTCAGCGAGGCGTTCATCGGGCCGGAGCATCCGGAGCTCGTCGAGGGCCGCGCGATGGCGCGCAGCAACGCCGTGACGATCGATCGCGACGAGCTTCTTTCGGATGGCCGGCGCGCGGTCGTTGGCAAGGCGAAGGGCACGGGCTGCGAGGCGATCTTCGACGAGGACCTCGCGATCAAGAAGGCGAAGTGCTCGTGCTCGTACTTCTACAAGAGCGGCCTCCGGGCCGGGCCTTGCCGGCATTTGCTCGCGCTCAAGATGGTGCTGTCGAGCCGCGCTCTGCCGCAGGCGCCGAAGCCCGAGCCTGCGCCCGAGCCGCCGAAGGCGTCGAAGTGGTCGTCGGGCGAGAGTTTCCCGATTCCGCGCGCGATCCTCGATGACATCCGCAAGGTCGCGAACCGGAAGAACACGACGGTGTCGCGGGTGCTCGAGGAGGCGTGGGACGTGGCAATGCCGCGGATCCAAGCGGAGCGATCGTGGACCACGGCGCTCGCGCTCGCGGACGTCACGCTCGCGCGTTCGCTCGCCACGCGTGTGCCGGCGGACGCCGTGGAGGAGCGGCTCGCGCTGCCGCCCGACGTGCTTGCGGAGGTGAAGCGCGTCGCGGATCGGTTCCGCGCCGAGCGCGCATCCGTCCTCTGTCTGGCCTGGCTTCTTGGTAGGAAGTCGTTGTAGGAATGGTCTTGTCGTCTCGTTCGACGCGCTCGCGTCCAGCCTTGCAAGGAGGTCCGTCCGCCCGAGCCCACCATGCTGCGGCGTTCCGCCGTGGCGGAGTTCGTTCCCCCATGCGTCCCCGCGCCCGATGTTCTTTTGGCCCTAAAGCCCCCTACCAGCATCCACTCAGCGGACCCTTGGGTCTGGATGCCGGTAGGGGGCCTAGGGCCTCGGTGATCGGACGTGGTCCTAGGCGAGTAGTCGGGCGGACGGGCTTCCTTGGAGGGCTGGACGGCGCGTCGAACGGTGCATCAAGGATCGCTCGCCCGAGCTCTCGGGCGACGCGTGTCGCAACCTCGATCTAGCGGGAGTTGCCGTGGGCTTCTGGGACAAAGTCAAGTCCTTCATTGGCACCGGCAAACCCGGCGAGGGTGAGCCCGGGAAAAACGAGCAGGGCGACAAACCGCAGGCCGGCTCGGCCGCGACGTCGTCCACACCGTCGAAGGCGACGACGACGAGCAGCGCGGGCGGAAAGGCCCCGGCGGTCGCGACGTTCACCACGACAAACCCTGCGCCCGCGGCCGCGACGCCTGCCAAGAAGAAGGAAAAACCGAAGCCGAAGGACCCGTACGACACGTCGGGGATCCTCGGTTTGTCGGCGGACGAGATGCGCAAACGCGCGCTCAAGATCAACCCGTACCAGACGGCGTGGATCGGGCGCGTGGACACGATCCCGCCGCAGAGCGACGAGCGCACGGCGCTGATCGATCGGGGCCTCATCCTGCGAGGCCTGCTCACGGAGCAGCAGATCGAGGAGATCCACCGCGTCGGTGATCTCTGGCTGAAGCACCACGAGGCCGCGAGCATGGCGACCGTCGTGGCTCGCAAGAAAGCCGACGAGGCGATCGAGGAGCTGCGCCGCCAGAAGGCCGAGCGCAAGGCGGAGAAGAAGCGCCTCGCGGCCGAGCGCAAGAAGAAGCACGCGGAAGCCGTCGCCAAGCGTCGCGCCGAGGACATCATCTTCCTCGGGCGCGGCGTATCCGGCAGCCTCGGCGATCGGCGCGCGAACGTCGAGGCGCTGCAAAAGCAGGGGTTGCCGCTCCTGTCGACGCCCGCAGAGGTCGCGAAGGCGCTCGGTCTGCCGATCCCGCGCCTGCGCTGGCTCTGCTACCACAACGACGCCGTCGAGAAGCCGCATTACGTGTACTTCGAGGTGCCGAAGCGCTCGGGGGGGACGCGGTTGCTCTCGGCGCCACACGAGGCGCTCTCGAAGGCGCAGCAATGGATCCTCCAGAACGTGCTCGCGAAGCTCTCGGTCGAGGGCGAGGCGCACGGGTTCGTGAAGGGTCGCTCGACGGTGACGAACGCACGGGCGCACCTCGGCCGCGGGACCGTGGTGAACCTCGATCTCTCGGACTTCTTCCCGACGATCAAGTTCGGCCGCGTGCGCGGGCTCTTCGAGTCGGTCGGATACTCGCCGGCAGTGGCCACGATCTTCGCGCTGCTCTGCACAGAGTCGCCGCGCCGGAAGGTCATCTACGACGGAACGACGTACTGGGTGGCCGTGGGCGAGCGTGGTTTGCCGCAAGGCGCATGCACGAGCCCCGCGATCTCGAACCTGGTCGCGCGCAAGCTCGATCGGCGCCTGACGGGCATGACGCGCAAGATGGGCTGGACGTACACGCGATACGCAGACGATCTCACGTTCTCCGCGGCGAACGAGCTCATGGACGATGGCAAAGGCGGCCAGAAGAAGGGCCGGCGTGACCTCGGAATTCTGCTCGCGCGGGTTCGGCACATCGTGCAAGAGGAGGGCTTCGCCATCAACCCGAAGAAGGGTCGGGTGCAGCACGCAGGCGGGCGGCAAGAGGTCACGGGCATCGTCGTGAACGACAAACTCGGGATGCCACGCGAGGAGGTCCGCAAGCTCCGCGCAATCCTGCACGCCGCGAAGAAGACCGGGCTCGCCGCGCAAAACCGCGAGAACATCCCCCATTTCGAGGCGTATCTGCAGGGGAAGATCGCCTACCTGAACATGGTCGACCCAGAGCGAGCGATGCAACTCGCGAAGGCGTTCCTCGAAATTCCGCGCTGAGGGCGTTGCCGCCGGGGCTCTGCCCCGGGCCCCGCGGGGGCTGTCCGCCCCTCGACCCGGACCAGGGCCAGCCCTGGACCTCTGGGCATCGACTGCGCGAAGCGCAGTCGATGCGGGGGAAATTTTTAAAGCTGTCCGCCCCCCTCTTTGCAGGGCCAGCCCTGGACCTTTCGTGGAAGAACTGCGCTGCGCGCAGTTCTTCCACCAGGCCGTTGGTGGTACCGCCTCGCCGGTTGAACCAGCAGCGCTGCTGTCTGGGTTGGCAGGGTCGTCGCTGGTCTTGACCCGTCTGTTCGATGAACTGCGCATCGCGCAGTTCATCGACCCCGAGTCCAGCGCTTGCGCTGGTCCGGGTCGAGGGGCGGACAGCCCCTCGTGGGGTCCGGGGTGAAACCCCGGCGCGACGCTACCGCCGGATCCGCACGATCGTGCTTTGGCCGAACTCTTTTACGGCGCGCATGCCGTGCCAGCCTTCGGGGACGTTGGGGTCGGTCCAGTCGAAGACCCATTTGGCGTCGATCGGCGCGAGGTTCACGCAGCCGCCGCTTTTTGGCTCGCCCCAGGCGTCGTGCCAGTAGGCGCCGTGCAGCGCGTGTGGGCCGCTGAAGTTCAGGACCCAGTTCACCTCGGAATGTACGAGGTTCTCGTCGGAGCTCGACACCATCGTCGCCGTGCGGAACTTGCCGTCGACGCGGAAGAGGCCGACGGGCGTGGAGGCGGTCTTCAGTGGTTCGATGCCTGGGTAGGGGACGCCGCCGCGGCCTGGGGAGATGAGCGTCGCGTAGACCGGGCGCAGGCCTTCGTAGGCGACGAGGGTGCCGTTCAGGACGCGCACGTCGACCCATTTGCTCTTCGTCGGGTCCTTGTCTGCGAGCCAGGGGGCCTCGGTCACGGCCTCGACGATCTGCGCGTCCTCGGCGAGGACGTAGATGCCGGCTTCCTTGGTCTCGACGAATGCCTTGCCGTCCTCGTTGATTCGCGTGCCGGTCAGCCCGATCCAGCCGAGTCGCGGGAACGTCTCGTCGGTCTTCGCGAGCTTGCCGTCTTCGCCGCGCTTCCATTTGGGGCGCGGTTTCTGGCGGAAGAAGGCGAGTGGGAGCTGCACGTCGTCGCCGAGGGAGATGCCGTGGAACGTCGAGCGTGGGTAGAGCTTGATGCGATCTTTCGGGATGATCGCCTGGTCTGCCGTCAGCACGAACGTGCGGCCGCCGGACTCGAAGGCGCGCACGAAGGCGATCGTCGAGCCGAGCTGGACGAACTTTCGGTTTTCTCGGACGAGTGGGCCAAAGGGCAGGAGCTCGGGCGGGCCTTCGCCGGAGGGGGCGAGGTCGACGCCGACGAGGGCCTTGTCGACGGCGGCGATCGCGGCGGGGTCGCCTGCGGCGGCGCGTGCTTTTTCGACGTTGGCCTCGTGTTTTTCGAGGTCCCATTCCGCCTCGCGTTGCTCGGCGCGCGTGGGGATGTGGTCATAACGCGGAGCGCCAATGGATTCGCCGTACTGGTAGGGCCAGGGCGAGCTCACGTCGGCTGCGTCGCGCCGCAGGATGACGATCGCTGGGTCTTTGGGGTCGATCGTCGCGGTCGCGCCGGCGCAGACGTAGCCGCGCGGCTCGACGGCGTACCAGGCGTCGCAGCCGGCATAACCTGGGATCCGCGCGGCCTCGACGCTGCCGCCTTTGAGCGGCACGGAGCTGCCGAGGGCGAGGTATCCGATCCAGGCGCGGCTTGCTCCGGGCTCGGGGTGGATCCAGGCAAAACGCCCTTTCGACCAGATGCGCGGCGGGGCGGGCGCTGCGGGCGCTGCGGGCGCGGGCGCGGGCGTGGGAAGGGCGGCGGAGGCGGGCGTGGGGGGCGCGGCGGCGGGGGGCGGC
>NZ_JARZHH010000077.1 GCF_029946515.1 Polyangium sp. 6x1 | reverse complement strand
GTTGCCGGTCTTGCCACGGGCCGTTGCCAAAACCGCGCGATGCGCGGTTTTGGCACCCCCGGTCCAGGCCGCGCCTGGTCCGGGTCCAGGGGTGGACAACCCCTGGTCGGGTCCGGGGTGAAACCCCGGCGCTACGCAGTCAGGCGCGCGAGAGCGAGTAGTCGCCGAGGTCCACGCGGACGAGGCCTTCGAGCCAGGGGTGCACGGCGATTGCCGCGCGGAAGAGCCCCTGCGCGATGCGGCGGTAGCTCGCGTGCCCTTGCCGCGCTGATCGCAGCTCGACCACGTGGAAGAGCTCGCGCAGGTTGAGGGTCCAGAGCGTGCGGATTCGGAAGCCGAGCGGCACTGCGTACTGCGCTTCGAGGGGGCGCTTGCTTTCGAGCTCTTCCCACGCGTCGCATGCTGCGACCATCGCCTCGGTGTAGGCCCGATCGAGCTCGAGCTCCGTGAGTTCTGCGGGCGTCTCGAAGCCGAGCCGGCACGTGAGACGCTGCGTCGCTGGCAGGAGCATGCGGTGCCGCTGCAGATCGCGGTAGGCGCCGTAGTCGAGCATCAGCTCGAACGTCATCGTCGTCGCCTCGAAGCCACGCGGCACCGGATCGTGCGCGCCGCGCCGCGCGACCGACGCGCGGACCACGTCTTCCAGCTCGCGCGACGTCGCGTGGCGCATGGCCTCCGCGAGCCCGCGGGCGTGCACGTTTGGCTCGCTGCTCTCGTATGCGAGCGCGAGCACGATGCGCTCCAGCGCGTCCTTGTCGTGACGCACGAGCCGCACCGGTTGCCCGACGACGTTCGTCGCGGCGGCGTCCCAGGGGCCTGGATCGTAGATCGATCGCAGCTTGTCCCCCACGTCGCTGCGCTGGGCCGATCGATGCTCGCTCCGCGCCGCGTACTTCACCAGCGTCGGCGTGACGGTGCGCGCCGCTGCGTGCATCGACGTTGCGACGTTGCGGACCTCCGCGAGCGGATGCGAGAGCATCTTCGTGAGCAGCGCTTCGAGCGCGCGCGCGTTCGCGGTGAGGCCGAGGTTCGTCCGCGTGCCGGCCGGCAAGAGACCGCGCAGGAGATCACACGCATGCGCGCGGATCGCTGCCGCGTGCGCTGCTTCCGACGCGCCCGGCGGCCGGAGCACGCGCACGCGTAGCGCATCCATCACGCGCGCCATGAGATCGACGTACGTCGTGAAGAGCCGCTCTGCGCTCGTGCGGTACGTCTGGCCGAGCGGGCCTTCGAGCTCGGGCAGGTTCACGAAGCTGTTTCGATCGAAGACCACGTAGCGCGTGCTCTTCTCGGTGTACGAGCCGAGCCGGAGGTCCTCGATCACCTTCGAGGCCACGATGCTCACGTTCTCGATCGCGAGGTGCACGACGGCGTGCTCCGCGACCGATGCGTGCCCGTAGCCGACGACCCACTTCTCGTGGAACGCGCGCGCCTTCTCCGTCGCGAGCCCGAACGAGGGGCGCGTCGTCACGCCTTCCTCGACGTCGAGCTCGTGGTCGGAGAGCAGGCGCGCGAGGTTCGTCCGCAGATCGTCGCGGCTGCGCGAGTAGTAGGCGAAGAGGACGGCGATCACCTCCTCGGGCAAACCCGAGAGGGCGAAAACGTCGTCGTTCAGGCTGGAGACGTACGGCGCGATCCGGCCGCGCGCAGCTTCATCGAGAGACATGGGACCGATGGGTCCGTTAGCGCGTCGTGGCCGCGGCGGCGACTGAAAACACGTCCGCGAAGATCTCGCTGTTCGCGAGTTTCTTGCTCCGACGCGTGAGCACCTCACAGCCGTTCTTCGTCACGACGAGCGTGTGCTCGAACTGCGCGGAGAGCGAGCCATCCGCGGTGACGGCCGTCCACTTGTCCGCGAGGACCTCCACGTCGTGGTGGCCGAGGTTGATCATCGGCTCGATCGTGAAGCACATCCCGGCGCGCAGGCGCATCCCCGTCCCGCGTTTGCCGACGTGCGAGACCTGCGGCGCCTCGTGGAACACGCGGCCGATGCCGTGCCCGACGAACGCACGCACCACCGAACAACCCTCGCCCTCGGCGAACTCCTGGATCGCCGCGCCGATGTCTCCGAGCCGCGCGCCCTCGCGCACCTGCGCGATCGCGAGGTCTAGCGAGCGCCGCGACACCTCGGTCACGTGCTTCGCCGCGGACGAGGGTTTGCCCACGTAGAACGTCGCCGACGTGTCGCCGTAAAACCCGTTGTAGATCGTGGTGACGTCGACGTTGATGATGTCGCCGGGCTCGAGGACCCGCGGCCCCGGGATGCCGTGACAGACGACCTCGTTCACCGAGGTGCACACGCTCTTCGGGAAGCCGTGGTAGTTCAGCGGCGCCGGCCAGCCGCCCCGCTGCACCGTGTCGTCGTGGACGAAACGATTGATGTCCTCCGTGGTGATGCCCGGGCGGATCATCTCCCCGACGGCGAGCAGCGTCTCCGCGGCCATCTGGCACGCGGCGCGCATCCCTTCGACTTCCTTCAACGTTTTGATGCTGACGTTGCTCACGATCCCGACAGCTCCGCGAGGGCGAGGGCATCCGTCACGGCGGCCGCCACCTCGGCGGTGTCCGGCGACAGGTGCCAGTGAAGCCTGCTCGGCTCGTCTCCCTCGCCGGCAAAGCGATGGAGGAAGCCGATGAACGACGCGCCACGGAGGCGCATGTCGAAGGCCTGTGCGACCCCGTAGGACGGGGCCGTGGGCCCGATGACGAGCTCGAAGGCCGTCTGCTCGAAGGCCGGCGGGCTGAAGGCCGGCGGGACGACCTGAAGGACGAGGCGGTAGGTGCGCACCTGTTCGAGCGACTCGACAGTAACCGTGCTCACCCGCAGCCGCGAGACGAGCTCCGACCCGCGCGCCCGCTCTTTCAGCAGCGGATCCTTCTGGGCGTTCGAGACGTCCGCGCCGAGGCCGAGGGCGGCCGCATCGACCACGTCGTCGAAGAGCTCGCGGTCGTGCCCGAGCCACGGAGCGTGCGTGGTGGTGTTCGTGTCGCCCGGGACGCTCGCAGCGCCGCACCCGGACACGAGCCCCCCGAGGGCCGCGCCGAACGCGACCGCCATGGCCCGCCTGGCCGTCCGCGTCGAGAGCTGCGCCATTGGGCCTGCACCTAGCACGTCCCCTCCGATCTGTCAGTGCTGGCAGCCTCCTGCCTCGATCGGATCCCTTTCCATCGATCGGGCCCGGGCTTCGTCCAACGCCCCGAAGACCTCGGCGGGCCCCTTTTCCCGCAGAATCTGGTAGATCCCGGTTGCCGGCCGTGGGCCGGCGGGGCGGAGGATTGGAGATGAAGGTGAACAAGCTTTGGGCGGCGCTCCTGGCGACGACGTTTGGCCTCGCGGCGACGGTGACCCCGATGGTGGTCGAGGCGCAGGCGAAGAAAAAAGCGGCGGCAGCGCCCGCCATGACGGGCCCGGCGGTCACCAAGAAGCCTATCGCGCTCGATCCGGCTTCGATCAAGTGGGGCATGACCACGAAGCAGGTCGGCGAGGCGATCGACAAGCAGCTCGACGAGGAATACAAGCCGCTCTACCAGAAGGTCTCGCCCGGCGTGAAGATGCGCGAGCTCGACGCGGCGCTCCTGGAAGAGAAAAACAGCTTCCGCCGCAGCAAGATCGAGTTCGGCAAGTTGCCGGTCGCCCTCGACTCGACGCCGCTCCGCGGTGAATACAGCTACCTCAACAAAGAGTGGATCCTGACGCTGTCGCGCAAAGACAAGCCGACGCGCCACTTCTTCTTCATCCAGGACAAGCTCTGGAAGATCATCGAGGAGATCAAGCTCGCCAAGGGCGGGCCGCTCGGCACGAACTTCCAGGAGTCCGCAGTCAAGCTCTCCACGCAGTACGGCACGCCGGGTCGGATCATCCCACCGAACCCGGACCTCGGGTGGTTCGCCACCGTCATCGACTGGAAGGACGCGACGACGCACGTGCGCCTGATCGAGCGCGGCGAGACCGCGATCGCGATCGCGTACGAGGACAACGCGACGCTGCAGAACATCGAATCGCTGCGCCCGAACAAGCCGAAGCAGGAGGATGCCATCGATCCTGCGGTGGCCGCCGCGATCCGCGGGCCCGACCCCGATCCGACGCCGCCTCCGCCCGCCGACAACAAGAAGAAGAAGTGAGCCGACGAGGGCCCCGCCAAACGCGGGGCCCTTCGCTTTTCAGGGCCGAGCGCCCGCACCCTCTCCAGGACAAACCAAGGCCGGCACGCGGGGCGCGTCGCCTTCGGGGGCGCGTCGGCTCAGGTGACGAGCGACGCGCCTTCGGGGATGCGGATGCCGCTCGTCACGACGACACGCGCCGAGGGCGCGACCGCATGCACGGCCGGCTCGATGACGCCCTTCGCCGTGAGGTTCGCGCCGGGGCAACCCGCGCACATCCCCGCGAGGTGGAGCGTGATCTGGTCGGGCTCCACGGCCACGAGGTACAACTCGCCTTGGTCCGCACGCACGAGCGGAGCGATCACCTCACGGCAAACCTTGAGCATCTGATCGATGTTCGCGGGCATCGTCTCGAGCAATCTCCGGGACCGAACGTAGCATGAAGCGGCCTCGCGCGCGCAGAGGCGTTCTGCACGTTCGTCCGGCCGCGACGAGGGTTGGCTCCGCAACAACCGCGGCCCGATGCGTCAAAGCGTGAAGCAGACCGGGAAGCGATAAAGCAAGCACTGGAGGCGGAAGCTCGCGCGCTCGATTGCCCGGGCATCCTCGGGGGTCCACACGTGGCCCGGCTCGGCCATGGCTTCGAGGCGGCCGCGATCGCCGAGGATCCGCGCCGCCGTGACAGGGCCCGTGCCAGGGATGGAGCTCCAAGGCTTGGAAGCCGCGTCGAAGGCGAACCGGAGCGTGTCGCGCTCGGCCGCGAGGTCCTCGCCGCGCGGGTCGAAGGAGAGCGCGGCAGGCGCTGTGGCGAGCGCGGCGACGAGGGAGGCGATCCAGCGCGACGTGCGCGCCATCCGGTCGTAGTGGAGCGCTTCCGGCAGGTCCGAGGCGCGGTGATACCGGGGCGTGCGGCCGCTGGAGAGGAAGAGGAACGGGACGCCGCTGTCGCGAAAGACGTCGTAGTCGGAGAAGGGCTGCGGCGGGTAGCCAGGGATGTTCTCGACCGTGTGGATGCCGAGGCGGCGAACGTCGAGCCCAGGCTCGCGGACGCCGTCGACGATCGCCGGAAGGCCAAGCGTCTTCTCGGCGCCGCACGCGAAGACGGTGTCGGCGGTGCGGCGCCAGACGACGCCGCCGATGAGGTCGAGGACGACGGCGAGGCGGACCGAGGAGAGGCCGCCGATCTCCTTCGGGAGCGCGGCGACGAAGCGCTGCGAGCCCTGGCGCGGCGTGCCGAAGTAGGGCGCCTCTTCGGTGTTGAAAAAGGCGACGGCGATGCCGTACGGGCGCGGGTGCTGCGCGAGCAGCGAGGGGAGCGCGCCGAGGAGGACGGCGACGGCCGCGGCGTTGTCGTCGGCGCCGAGGAGCAGACCCTCGTCGGTCTTGCCGAGATGATCGAAGTGCGCGCCGAGGACGATGGTGCCGCGCGGCTCACCCGGGCCTTCGGGAGGGATCCATCCGAGCACGTTGTGCCCGAGCGGCGAGCTCGGCTCCGCGAGCGGCGCAAGATAGCCGCCGAGCGAAGGGAACGGTTTTACGGAGGCGGCGGCGAGCGCGTCGGCGAGGTACCGCGCCGCCGCGGCGTTGCCCTCGCTGCCAGGGACGCGGCCGCCCCACGCGGGCGCGGCGAGCGCCTCGACGTGCGCGCGCAGCGTCGGCGAGAGCGCGTCGGTCTGCGGAAAATCGCGGCCCGAGAGCTCACGCACGCCGACTTGATCGAGGACGAGGACGAGCGCGAGGGCGAGGACGACGAGGGCCGCGATGCGGCGGCGACGCGAGCGCGGACGGCGCGGCGGCTTCGCCGTGGGATCACGGGCCGGAGGCGCGGGCGGAGGCTCGCTCGCCACGACGAACCAAGCGTCAGACCGAGGAGGCGATCACGGCGAGGATCGTGCCCTCGCCGAGATCGGGCACGCGCTGGGCCGCGACGCCGTAGGAGCGCTTCGTGATCTCGACGGGGCCGCGGAAGGGGCCGCTCTGCGTCTTGTTCGCGAGATCCAGGCCCTCGACGGCCTGCGCGTTGACGTCGGGCGTGACGGGCGCGCCGTAGGCCTTCCCGTCGCGGACGAGGAAGACGTAGACGATCGGGACGCTCTTCTGCTTCTCGCGCGCGGCGCGGTCGAGCAGCTCGCGTTTCGCCGTCTCCTCGAGGCGGAGCGCGAAGCGCCGGAAGGACCAGCCGGTGACGAACATGCCCTTCACCTGGCCTTCCTTGTCCTTCACCGGATGCGCCGCGACCCACTGCGTGTCGGGGCCCGTGCGCACGCCGCGCATCTCCTGCATCTCGCCCCAGGCCTCGACGACGCCCGCGTTCGGATCGAGGGCCTTCTTCAGCGAAGGGAACGACGAGAGGACCGACTTCTGCGCGAGCAGATCCGGATCCGCTTCGCTGCGCAGCGCGATGCCCGTCGTGTCGACGAAGGTGAAGAAGGTGCTCTTCGCGATGTCGAGATCCTTCACCGACGCGCGCGCGCCGCGGATGGCCTTCTGCAGCGCGACGAGGTTCGCCCCGGGATCGGCGTCGACGACCTCGCCGAGCTTCTTCGCGCCCTCGGGCAGGCCACGGCGCACCTGCGCGGCGTCCTCGTTCGCGACGGGCACGAGCTTTTCGAGCACGTAGCCCGCGGCCTGCTCCTGCTCCTTGCTGTTGTCTTCACACGCAGCGAGCGTCGCCACGAAGGCGGCGGGGGCGATCAGGGAAGCGAGCCAGCTCGAACGCATCGGGACCTCATGCGCGAAAACGACGCGCGCGGCTGCATGCTACTAGAATGTCTCGGGGGTGACGAAGACGATCTCGACGCGCGCGTTGCGCGCCCGATCGCTGCCCGCAGGATCGACGACCGGCGAGGCCGCGCCCGCGAGGACGACGTCGACCCGCGGCGCGTTCGCCCCCTTGAGCGCCGCCGCGACGGCGTCGGCGCGCGCCTTCACGGCCGCCTGCTCCTTCGCCGAGGGCTCCTTGTCCTGGTGCACGACGACCGCGAGCGGGAAGCGCGGGTTCGCCGCGGCGAGCTTGCCGAGCCGCGTGATCTGCTCGGTCGCCGCCGGCGTGAGCTTGTCGCCGGCGAAGAGGTTGCGCAGCGTGACCACGATGCCGCGATCGTCACGCGACGGGGAGAACGCACGCGTGGCGGAGATCTCGCCGAGGAGCGCGTCGCCCGCGCCGGGCGCGCGCGTGACCGGGGTCATCGCGCGGCGCATGCCCGTGAGCGCGGAGAGGCAACTCGAGCGGGCGCGCGTCGCGAGATCGATCGGCGCCGGGCCGGATTGCGCGAGCGACTCGTCGAGCTTCTTGACGATGAGGTCCGCCTCGTCGAGCTCGGTCACGAGCGCCTCGCGGGTCGGCGCGCCGATCGGCGCGGGCGTGTCCGCCTTCGGCGCCGGGACCTCGGGCAAGAGCAGGCGCGCCGCCGTGCAGAGCATGCGCGCTTCGAGGGCGAGCGAGCGCGCCGCGGCCACGCGGGCTTTTTCGCGCGCTGCATCCGCGGGGCCGGACGGCGCGACGGGCTGCGCGTCGCGGGCGACCTTGATGCGGGCTTCGAGCGCCGCAACCTCGGCCGTCGCGCGGGTCTGCTCGCCGTCGAGCGACGAGAGCTCGGCCTGTCGCGCCGCGAGCTCGGCCTCGGTGCTCTTCGCGTCGGTCTCCGCGCGCGCGATGCGGGCCAGCGTGTGGGCGTGCGCGTACGCGGCGAGCGCCCACTCAGCGTGGAGCTGCGCGCCCGCGACGTCGCCGGCCTCGTACGCGGCGTGCGCTTCCTTCCTGTGTTTTTCGGCGCGCGCATACGCGAGCGGCGCAAGGTCCTGCGCCTCCTTCGCCGCGGCGCCCTGCTGCACGGCATCGACCTCCGAGAGGATCGGCGGGCGCGGCACCGGGGCGCACGCCGAGGCGAGCGCGACGAGCGCCACGAGGAGCATTCGCTTCATCACTTCCCCTTCCCCTTCTTGGGGACCGCGGCCGCGCCGCCGGCCTTCTTCGGGGCCTTGGCGTCGTCCTTCTTGGCCGGTTTGTCCTTGCCCTTGCCGGCGGCGACGCGCGCCTCCTCGGCCTTCGCGGCGGCCTCGCGGGCCTCTTTCTCCTCGGCCGTCGCGCGCTCGAGCTCGGCCTCGGCGCGGCCTCTGCGGGCCTGCGTCTCTTCGAGCAGCGCGCGCGCGCGCTCGGCCTGCGACCCGGCCTCCTTCGCCTTCTCGGCCACGGCCGCGCCCGCCTGTTCGGCCTCCGCCGCGCGGAGCAGATCCCGCGCCGTCTCGGCCCATTCGAGCGCGACCCCGTCGAGGATCCGGGCGTGCGCGGCGTCCCCCGACGCGCGCGCGCCGTGCGCCCGTTCGAGCGACTTTTTCGCGCGCGTGATCGCGTCCGCGACGGCCTTCTTCGAGCGCGGATCCTGGGCCTTCGCCTCGACGTCCTTCAGGATGCCGAGCGCCGTCGCGCCGTCGCCCGGCGGCGGCGCCGGCACCTCGATCGGCGGGCCCGCCACGGCCCCGCCGTGCGCGAAGGCCGGCGCGGCGAGGAGCGCGGGCAAGAGGAACGCGGCGCCGGCGAGCGACCTTGGCCGCGGGCGAAGGAGCCTTCGGCCGTACGAGTGGAGGTGACGCACCAGACGCGAGGTAGCAAAGGGGCCGAGCGCAAGCAAGGCGCGTCGCGCGCGCGCGGGAGGCCCCATCAGTGATGGAGGAAGTTCTTCACCGACCAGTCGATCTGCTCGGCGAGCCGCTGCATCTGCGGCCGCGCCCCGCCCGCTTCGAGGACGAACACGCGGCCGTCGGTCACGAAGATCGTGAGGTAGTAGAGGTACGGCTCGTCGCCCTCGTCGTGGCCGAAGCGGAGCTGCGTCCCCGGCAGGCCGGCGCGATCCTTGACCTCGCGTTTTTCGAGCAGCGCGTAGCCGCCCATGTCGCGCATGCGGTTCTCGAGCGCGCGCACCCAGAAGGCGCGCTCGCCCTTGGGATCGTTGTCGAACGCGCGGACGCCGAGCACCACGCCGTCGGCCGTCGTGGCGCGGTATTCGC
Source organism: Polyangium sp. 6x1 (assembly GCF_029946515.1). GTDB lineage: Bacteria > Myxococcota_A > Polyangia > Polyangiales > Polyangiaceae > Polyangium. The sequence goes on along the minus strand of NZ_JARZHH010000077.1, from coordinate 43,725 downwards.
TGCGGCCGTACCGATCCTCGAGCTCCACGAAGCCGGGCGGCGTGGCCGGCTCGAAGGGACGGCAGGCCGAGGCGAAGAGCAGGGCGAACACCGCGATGCAGGCAAATCGAGATCGCACTTGGGGCTCCGTCACAGGCTGAGCAACCGGCCGAGGCCGAGCTCGTAGATCCAGGGCACGGGCAGGTTGAAGCGACGCTTGCCGAGCTCGGCCGAGCTCTGCGGCTGGAACGTCACGGTGATCGTCGAGAACGCCGCTCGATCCCGGAGGAACTTCATGCGCCCTTCGAGCCGGTCGATGGTCTCGGCGACGCGCTCGAGCTCCTTCTCGATCTGGATCGACTCCTCGACCTTCGTCGCCTTCGCGAGGAGCTGCTCCAGCCGCTCGCGCACGGCGCGCGCGTTCTTCAGGCGGATCTCGGTGTCGTGGTACTCCTCGGTCACGTCCTCGACCTGCACGTCGCGCGAGAGCATGTCGCCGAGCTTCTCGATGCGCCGGATCGCCTCGTCGAAACGGGCGGCCGGCACGCGGATCGTGATCGACGTATCGTTCCTCCGCGCGAGGAAACCGCCGAGGCTCCGCGCGAGCGACTCGACCTCGCCGAGCGAGCTCTTCACCTCGTAGACCGCCATGTTCACGCGGGCCGTGTAGACGAGCATCGGCGCGCGCATGACGGCCACCGTGCCGTCGCCTTCGAGCTGCTTGCCCGTGGTCTCGGCGCGTGGCTTCCCTTCCCCGCCCGCGGGCGCCTCTTTCGCGGGCGCCTCGTTCTTCTTGCCGGGCGGCGACTGCGGCGGCGGGGGCGGCGCGGGGGCCGCGTTCGCTTCCGCCGGGCGCAGGCCGAGCGCGAGGCTGCCCGGCGTACTCGCGAGCGAGATGCCGTCTTCATCGCCGCCGCTCTGCGTGAGCGACTCCTCAACTGACTCCGCGCCGCTGGCGACCACGATCGATTCGTTCGCGCTCTCCCTGTCCATGTCGGCGTAGGAGCGCGCGGGCTCGTAGGACCGCGCATGCGCGCCCGCGTAACAAGCCGGCAAGAGCCCGAGGATCACGCTGGAGAGCGCGAGGATCACGTTCGGTCGCATCGTTCGTCCTGGCCGAGGAGGCGCTTCGGAAGTCGAAGCGAACGTTACATGGGCGGGCGCCACGCGCGAAGGGGCTCCTCGGGCCTCAGGTGCCGCGCGGCGCCCCGCCCGCGAGCCTCCGCGCCCGCTCGATCTCACGCGCCCAGTACGACACACCCGCCAAGGTCCCCGCGCACGCCGACGCGACGAGAACGCCCTCCACGAGCTCCGGCGCCGTGATCGCCGTGACCACCGCGACGAACTGCACGCACGTCGCGAGCTTGCCAGGCACGTTCGACCGCGCCCCCGCACGCCGCGCCCCGCGGAACCGCGGGCTCAGGAGCACCCACACGAGCAGCGGCGCCTCCAGGATCTCGCGCGAGAGCAAGGCAAAGGGCGCCCACAGGGGCATGCGCCGGGTGTAGAGCAGCGTGACCACCACGGTCCCCGCGAAGACCTTGTCCGCGATCGGATCGACGACCGCCCCCACGGCCGTGAGCTGGCCCCGGCGCCGCGCGAGCCACCCGTCGAGCACGTCCGTCAGCGCGGCCGCGAAGAGCACGGCGAGCGCGGCCCGCGCGTCGTCCACGACGAACGGGAAGATCGCCGCGAGCGGCAGGCGGAGCGCGCTGAGGATGTTCGGCAAGAGACCGAGATCAGCGACGCGGTACTGCGGCATGAAGCCCCCCCGGGTCGTTCAGTCCGCCCGCACGGTCACTACGGGGACCGGGCTCTTCCGGATGATCTTCTCCGCCACGCTGCCGAGGATCAGGTGCGCGACGCCGGTGCGCCCGTGCGTGCCCATGACGATCATCTTCGCGCCGAGCTCCTCCGCCACCGCGAGAACCTCCGTCGCGGCATCGCCCTCGCGCAGCACCGCGGACACGCCTTCCTGCTGCGCGAGCTGATCCACGGCGCGCTGCGCCGCCGCCATCACCTCCGTGTGGAACCCCGGCAGGAGCGTCGGTTCGAGGCCCGGGTACGTGTAGACCGGAAGCTGGTAGGCGTGCACCAGCACGACCTGGTAGCCGAGGCGGGCGGCAAGATCCTTGGCCAGCGCGAGCGCCTTCACCGAGGCGGCTTCGAAGTCGATGGGGACCAGCAGTTTCTCGTTCGCTCCCGTCGTCATGAATGCTCCTTTTCCTTTGGGGAGCGCAGGTTGCAGGCTCACCCCGAGCCGCGCAACCAGGGAGATCTCGTCCCCGAGCGGCACCTCCCTGCTCGGCTGCAAGGTCCTGCCCGAGGGGCTTGCACGCGCCGAGCCAGCGCGGGGCGCGCTGCTGCTTTCTCGCGGCGCGGGGAGGCATCGCGGTACGCTCGTCCTCGCCGTGAAGAGCTCGAACCTCCGCGCCACCGTCACCGTGCACGCCTACGCCGTGACCGTCGTGGACGACTCCCAGCGAGCCGGTGCCCTGCCGCACGAGAGCGCGAGCCCGCCCTCGGTGGTCGTCATGCCGACCATCGACGACGTCGTGGGCGGCGTCTACCGCCTGAAGCGCCTGCTCGGCGCCGGCATGTTCGGCAAGGTCTACGTCGCCCAGCGCGAGGACGTACCCGAGCACCAGGTCGCGCTGAAGATCCTGCCCCGATCGCACTTCGCCGGGCGCAACGTCGAGCGCGAGCTCGTCATGCTGGCGACCGTCGGCCACCCGCACGTCGTCCAGATGAAGGACCACGGCACGACGCCCGAGTACGTGTGGCTGACGATGCCCGTCTACCGCGGCGAGACGCTCGCCGAGCGGCTCGAACGTGGCCCCCTCGGCCTGCGCGAGGCCCACGACGTGGTCCTCGCCATCGCCCGCGGCCTCGAGGCGCTGCACGCGGCGGGCCTGCGGCATCAGGACATCAAGCCGGACAACATCTTCCTCGCCACGTTCGGCGGGCGCGTGCACCCGATCCTGCTCGACCTCGGCGTCGCGGCGGAGCGCGAGGGCACGTTCGTCGCGGGCACGGCGCTCTACGCCTCGCCCGAGCAGCTCGCCGCGATGCGGGGCAACCTCGCGGCTCTGCCCATCAGCGAGAAGATGGACACGTATTGCCTCGCCGCGACGCTGCTCGTCTCGCTCGTCGGCGAGGATCGGTATCCGGGTTCCACGGCGAACACGATGGACGACCTCGAACAGGCGCTCGAGGTCCGCGCGAAAAACCCGCTGCCCGACGGCACGCTCCCCGAGGTGCGGGGCGATGCGCGCGGGATGATCGATCGGGCGCTCGCGCGGTGGCTCTCGCACGATCCGCGCGAGCGGCCGGCGATGAGCGAGCTCGCCGAGGAGCTCGACGTCCTGCTCGAACCGGAGCGCGAGATCGCCCGGGCCGAGGAGCGACAGCGGCAGAAGCAACGCGCCTCGCTCCAGGCCTTCCGCGTGTCGGCGGGCGCGCTCCTGCTCCTCGCCGCCGCGGGCGCCTTCGTCGCCTTTTCCAAGCGAGAGACGTTCAAGCTTGCGACCGAGCTCGAGCGCGCGCGGGCCGAGGGCGCGCGGCAGTTCGATCAGATCGAGATCTGCAACGCCTCCTACAAAACCGCGATGACGGACGTCGACAAGTGCAAGGCGTCCGCGAGCAAAGACAAAAAACTCTGCGAGGAGCAGCTCGACGCGCAGATGAAGCTCTGCGAGTCGGGCAGCGAGCTCGACTGCGCGATCGAGATCAAAAAGCTCCGCGATCAGGGCGCCGCGCGCCTGCAGACGTGCGAGGAGACCGCCGAGAAGGCCGAGACCGAGTGGAAGCGCCGCGAGGCCGAGTGGGACAAGCAGCGCGTCGCCCTCGGAAACGAGCGCGACGAGCAGAAGGCCCTCGCCGAGAAGAGGGCCGAGGAGCTGAAGAAGCTCACCGAGGAGCGCGATCGCTGCGTCGCCGAACAGAAGGCGTGCAGCGACGAACGGGAAAAGCTCCGCGCCGAGGTGAAGTCCTCCGGGTCGGGCGCGACGCTCCCCGCGGGATCCGCCTCCGTTTCGCCTTCGCCCGCGGCCGGGCCGAGCGCGTCGGTGGGCCCGCCCCCTCCGCCTCCGCCGCCTCCGCCGCCTCCGCCACCTCCGCCGCCTCCGCCGCCGCCGCCCGCGCCGAGCCGATAGCTACCGTTTGTGCTGTCGATCCTCGTCGACGCTCCCTCCCACGCCCACTAGCTTTCTCCGACGCGTGGCCCGCTTGTTCCTCCGGCGCGGCCTTGCTATCCGTAGGAAAGCTTCCGATGCGTAACATTTCGCGCCGTGAGATGATCGAGCGTCTCGCCGCCGCAGGGCTCGTCCTCGGCGGGGCCGCGGCCCTCGCGAAGACGCGCTTCGATCGCGGCACGATCGTGGAGGGCCCTTCGAAGGAGCGGCCCCAGACGCGGGATTACCGGCTCAAGGACGCGCCGGCGGAGCTGCCGAAGCTCGTCGTCGCGAAGAACGAGGCCGAGCCCGAGGCGCTCGTGCGCAAGGCGGTCGCCGCGCTCGGCGGCATGAACCGCTTCATCTCGCGCGGCGACATCGTCGTCGTGAAGCCGAACGTCGGCTGGGATCGCACCCCGATCCACGCGGCGAACACGAACCCGCGTGTCGTCGCCGAGGTGGTCAAGCTCGCCTACGACGCGGGCGCGAAGCGCGTCGTCGTCACGGACGCCTCGTGCAACGAGCCGAACCGCTGTTTCCAGCGCTCAGGCATCTGGAAGGCCGCGTACGACGTCGGCGCGGAGGTCGTGCTCCCGGCGGCGCATCGCTTCCGCGGCATGCGCCTCAAGGGCGAGGTCCTCGACGAGTGGCCGGTCTACACGCCGCTCATCAACGCGGACAAGGTCATCAACGTCCCCATCGCCAAGCACCACAACCTCTCGAAGTACACGGGGGCGATGAAGAACTGGTACGGCTCGCTCGGCGGGCGCAGAAATCGGCTCCACCAGAACATCGACGTCTCCATCGCGGATCTCGCGACGTTCATGCAGCCGACGCTCACGATCGTCGACGCCTGGCGCGTGCTCGTGCGCAACGGCCCGCAGGGCGGCAACATCGCCGACGCGAAGGAGATGCGCACGCTGCTCGCCTCGACGGATCAGGTCGCCGTCGACGCCTACGGCTGCCAGCTCATCGGCCGTTCGCCCGAGGAGATCCCGTACCTGCGCATGGGCCACGAGCGCGGGCTCGGCACGATGCACTGGAAAGACCTGCGCTGGGTGGAGGTCTGACGATGGCCGCTCCCGCTCTCGTCGGAACGGCCAAAACCCCGGCCAAAAAGCCCGCCAAGGTGAAAGGACGCCCCGGCTCGGGCATCGAGGCGCGTCTGTCGATCCGCATCCTCGTCTGGGTGCGTCGCGTCTCGCAGGCCGGCTTCCTCGCGCTGTTTCTCTATTTCCTCTTCCAGACCGCATTCCGCGGCTCGTTCGCGTCCGCCGAGACCGCGGTGCGCCTGCCCCTGCCCGTCGAGGCGTACCTGCTCGCCGACCCGTTCGTCGCGGCGATGACGTTGCTCTCGACGCACACGGTCTACCGCGGGCTCGCCTGGTCCGTCGGCCTGCTCGCGGTGACGCTCGTCTTCGGCCGCGTCTTTTGCGGATGGATCTGCCCGTTCGGCACGCTCCACCATTTCTTCGGCTGGATTTTTCCGTCTCGGTATTTGCGCGGAAATAAGCGCGTCGAATCGAACAAGACCGCGACGCGCCAGCAGGTAAAATATTTCCTGCTCTACGCCTTCCTCGCGGCGAGCGTCGCCGGCAGCGCGATCGGCGGCCTCTTCGATCCGATCTGCGTCGCGGTCCGCGCGATCGGCCTCGCCGTCATTCCGGCCCTCCAGTACGTCACCGGCGTCACCAGCATGGCCACGGGCCAGACCGGCGTGCGCCCCGTGCAGGCCGCCGCCGACAGCGCCCAGGATTTCCTGGCGCAGACCGTCTGGCAATCGAAGCAGTTCTATTTCCACCAGACCTGGTTCATCGGGATCCTGCTCGTCGCGATCCTGTTCATGAACCGCGTGATCCCGCGGTTCTGGTGCCGCGTCCTCTGTCCGCTCGGCGCGTTCCTCGGCGTCTTCGCCCGCTTCGCGCTCTTCGGCATGGAGAAGGACCACGCGAAGTGCACCGATTGCAATCTGTGCCTCGTGCATTGCCAGGGCGCGGATTCGCCGCAGGGGGGCGTGAAGTGGCGCCAGGACGAGTGCCACATGTGCCTGAACTGCGAGAATGCCTGCCCGGAGGACGTGATCAAGTTCCGCTTCCTCCCGAGCCGCAAGAGCACGATCTCGAAGCCGGACACGGGCCGCCGCACCGCCATTGCCTCGGCCGCCGCGGGCGCCGTGGTCATCCCGGCGATGCGCATCGCCGACGTCATCGACGCAAACTACGACCACCGCGTCATCCGGCCGCCCGGCTCGGTCGAGGAGCGCGAATTCCTCGAGCGCTGCATCCGCTGCGCCGAGTGCATGAAGGTCTGCCCGAACAACGCCCTGCACCCGGCGTTCTTCGAGGCCGGCGTCGAGGGCATCTGGACGCCGATCCTCATCCCCCGCATCGGCTATTGCGAGCACTCCTGCGTGCTCTGCGGCCAGGTTTGTCCGACCGGTGCAATCCAGAAGATCACCGAGGATCAGAAGCTCGGCATTGGCCAGAAGCCCGTCTCGATCGGCACCGCATTCTACGATCAGGGCCGCTGCCTGCCCTGGGCCATGGCCACGCCGTGCATCGTTTGTGAAGAGTTCTGCCCCACCTCGCCCAAGGCCATCTGGGTCGAGGAGGTCGACATCCCGAAGCGCCTGCCCATGGCGGGCGAGGACGGCAAGGAGCCCGGGATGACCACCGTGCACGTGCAGCGCCCGCACGTCGATCCCTCGCTCTGCATCGGCTGCGGCGCGTGCGAAAAGGTCTGTCCCGTTCAGGACAAGCCCGCCGTCTACGTGACGAACGTCGGCGAGACCCGCTCGAAGACGAACGTCATCCTGCTCGAAGACACGAACTACAACCGACCCGGCTGAAGCGCCCCTCCCCCGCGCCCGCCGAGCCGCCGTCCGCGGCGCGTCCGCCGCCGTCCGCGCTCGGCCGTGCCTCGCGCAAACCTTCGACACGCAGGCGCGACGGATCGTCCTCGAACGATTCAGCTTGTGTTAGCTTCATGGTTCGTTCAGCAAACTAGCGGCGCTCACGTGAGCAACGAGTGGAGGGGAACAACCTGGCCTGCGTGGATGGGCAAAGGCTTCGGGCCGCATGCCACGGAGGGCTCTGCCGCGCGTGATTGGACGCGCGAATCCGTGGCGAAGCCCTTCGAGCGCCTGTACACGACAGCGCGTTGCGCGCTCGACGCCGATTTTCTCCTGCTTTACCTGCCGAACACGAGGGGCGCGCTCGAGCTCGTCGCCCATCGAGGCGGCCCGCCGGAATGGCCCGCGCCGCTCCACCGCATCTCCCCGGTCGCGGAGAGCTTCGTCGCTCGGGCCGTCCGCGGCGGCACGATCGAGAGCGCCGACGCCGAAGCGCCCGCGGCACCCGAGGACGTCCGCATGGCCCACGCGGCGAGCGGCGTGCGGTTTTTCATGGCCGCGCCCGTCGCCCTGCACGGCGAACGCACGGGCGCGCTCGTCGCGGGTTTTACCCGACCGAACAGCCTGAAGACCCGCGGCGCGCTCGAAGCGCTGGCCGACCTCGCGGCGAGCGTGCTCGAGGACAAGCGCGCGCGCGGCGAGGCCGAAGCGAGCGCCTCGGCCTGGCAATACGCGTTCCGAACGTTCTTCGACACCGCGATGGGATCCATCCTCGTCGCGAACGACGACGGCCGGCTCCTCGAAGCGAACGCCGCCGCCTGCAGCCTGCTCGGCCGGAGCCGCGAGGAGATCGTCGGCCTCACGATCCGCGAAATCACGCCGGCCCACGGCAATGCCAGGTTCGACGAGCTGTGGCGAACCTTCCTGAGCGACGGGATCCAGACCGGCCATTTCACGTTCGTCCGGGGCGACGGCAGCACGATCGACGTCGAGTACCACGCGCGGGCGAACGTGATCCCCGGCTGCCACGTGGCGGGCCTGCACGACATGACCGAGCAGAGCCGCGCCTCCGCGCGGATGCGGCGCGACCACGAGAGCTTGACGCGGGCGCAGCGGATCGCGCGCGTCGGCAGCATCGACTGGGACATCCGAGACAACGAGGTCCGCTGGTCGGCCGAGTGTTACCGCCTGCTCGGCCTCGAGCCGACGCCCACCCCGCGCACGCTCGAGGACGCGAGCGCGCTCCTCGCGGCGCGGATGAGCCCCGAGGAGCAAGCGCGCGTGCGGGCGGCCTACGAGGCAGCGCTCGAGAGCGGCCGGAGCTTCTCGGTCGACCTCCACATCCGCCGCCCGGACGGCGAGGAGCGGCTCCTCCACCAGGAGGCCGACATCGAGTGCGACGCTGCGGGCAAGGCCGTGCGGATCGTCGGCACGATCCAGGACGTGACCGAGCAGCGCCGGGCCGAGCAGGCGCTCCGAAGGAGCCGCGAGAGCCTCGCGCGCGCGCAGAGCGTCGCGCACGTGGGCCACTGGGAGTGGGACGCGAAGGCGGGAGAGTCGTGCTGGTCGGAGGAGGTCTACCGCATCTTCGGCCTCCCGCCGCGCACCGGCCCCGAGCCACCGCAGACGCTCGCGAGCGTGCTCCCTCCCGAGGAGCGGACGCGGATCCTCGAAGCCTTCCGCGCGCTCGTCGAGCGAGGCGAGCCCTTCTCGTGCGAGCACCGGGTCCTCCGGCCGGACGGCGAACACCGGATCGTGCGCGTCGAGGCCGAGCTCACGCGGGACGAAGCGGGGCGGCCGCTCAACGTGCTCGGCGTCGTGCAAGACATCACCGACCTCCGCCGCGCGGAGCGCGAGCGCGAGGCGGGACGGCGGGCCCTCGCGGACGAGCGCCGCTGGCTCCGGGCCGTCATCGAGAGCTCGCCGGTCGGCATCCAGCTCTGGGAGGGCGTGGGATCGCCGCAGGTCACGCAGAACCGCATGGCGGACCAGCTCCTCGGCGGCCTCGCCGCGTCCCTGCCGAACCTCGACTACCTGCGAACGCTCGTCTCCCGGCCGGACGGCTCGTCGATCGGGGCCGGCGAGCTGAGCGTCGAGCGCGCGATGCGCGGCGAGGTGAGCCTCGGCCGCGAGGTCATCGTGAAGCGACCCGACGGGACGGACCTGCACGCGCTGGTCAACGCCTCCCCCGTGTGTGACGAGGACGGCACGATCCAGGGGGCGGTGGTCCTCTTCAGCGACATCTCCGCGATGAAGGAGCTCGCGCGGCTGCGGGAGGAGTGGACGAGCATCGTCGCGCACGACCTCCGGCAGCCCGTGACGACGATCCTCGCGACCGCGGCGCACCTCGTCCGCTGCGTCGTCGAGCCTTCCACGAAGCTCAAGGCCGAGCGGATCCGGGCGAGCGCCGAGCGGCTCATCCGCATGACCGACGATCTCTCGGACCTCTCGCGCCTCGACACGCACAGGCTCGAGCTCGTCCGGGCCCCGACGAACTTGCCGGGCCTCTTGCGCCAGATCGTCGAGGACATCGCCGACGAGGCGGCGCGCGGGCGCGTCCGGCTCTCGATCGATCGGAACATGCCGCTCGTGCACGTCGACGCGGCGCGCATCCAGCAGGTGGTGGAGAACCTGGTCTCGAACGCGGTGAAGTACGGCGAGCCCGGGACGCCGATCGCGATCGAGCTGCGTGCGCTGCCGGAGGAGGTCGTGCTCTGCGTGCGCAACGAGGGGCCGGGGATCGATCCCGAGCTCATGCCGCGGCTCTTTTCGCGTTTTCAGCGGGGGAGCGCGGGGACGTCGCGCATCAAGGGGCTCGGGCTCGGCCTCTACATCTGCCGCGGCCTCGTCGAGGCGCACGGCGGCCTCCTGCGGGTCGAGAGCGAGCCCGGCAAGACGACGACGTTCTTGTTCACGCTGCCGATCGGCGGCTGATCGTCACTGGGCGCGGAAGCCCTCGGCGGGGCGGAGGCGGGCGGCGTAGAGGCTCGGGACGATGGTGGCGACGAGGCAGATCACGATCGCGATGGCGCCCGTGATGATGAACTCGAGCGGCCGCACCTGCACGGGCAGCTCCGAGATGAAGTAGACCTTCGGATCGAGCGGGAAGCCGTAGACGAACAGGCCCTTGCAGACGGCGACGCCGAGCACGAGCCCGAACGTCGTGCCGAGTAAGCCGATGATCCCGCCCTGGTAGAGGAAGATGCGCAGGATCTCCCCGTCCGTCGCGCCCATCGCCTTGAGCACGGATATCTCCTTCGTCTTGTCGAGCACGACCATGATCAGCGTGGCCACGACGGTGAACGCGGCGACGACGATGATCAGCGCGAGCACGCCGCTCATGAGGATCTGCTGGATGAGCAGGGCCGTGAACAGGCCGTGGTTCAGCTCCTCCCAGTCCATCGTGTGATAGAGGCCGCTCGCGAGGTTCAGGCTGATCTGCTTGGCGATGGGCTTGGCCTGGTCGATGTCGTCGACCTTCATCTCCACGCCGGTGACGGTGTCGCCCTGGTCGTAGAACGCCTGCGCCTCGTAGAGATCGGTGTAGACGAGCTTCGAGTCGTACTGATCGAAGCCGGCCTCGAACTGGGCGATGACGCGGAAACGCTTGGCCACGGGGGGCTTCAGCGAGCCGCCCGAGTACGAGTAGCCGATCGTCGGCGAGGTGACCGTGACGCAGTCGCCGAGCTCGAGCTTGAGCGTCTTGGAGAGCGAGACGCCGACGACGATGCCCGGGAGCTTCGCCACCTCGGCAGGATCGGCGCAGAGGTCGGGATCGATCTCCTTGGGCACGTCGTCGTCGTCGGGGAGCTTGCTCGCGTACCCGCCCTCCGGCTCGACCGAGCCGACGGGCGCGCCGTCCGCGACCTTCGGGTCCGCGACGTCGCCCGCGGCAGCGACCTTCTCGTCCGCCGGTTTGTCCGAGCCGGGTTTGTCGGCCTCGCCTTTGTCCGGGCCGCCGAGCTTGCCGGCCTCGATCGCGAGGATCTCCTCGATGCCCCCGCCGCTCGGCTCGATCTTCTCGGGCTCCTTCGCGGCCTTGGCCTTCTCGCGAAGCTCGTCCTCGATCGCGCGGAGCAACCCCTGCTTGCCGTCGCCGCCATCGGCGCCCGCGTCCTGCTCGAGCGGGCGCTTGTCCGGCAGGATCGGCACGGGCGGCAGGTCGGGCCCACCGCTCTTCCGCTCGGGCGGCTTCGCGCCGGGGAGGCGCAGGCCGTTGAGGGAGCCGAACTTCACCTGCTTCGGCAGATCCAGCACGAACGGCGAGCCCTCCGGCATGCCCACGCCGAGGCTCGTCGCGGGATCGACGCCCTTCAGCAGCACGCCCGTGGCCGTCGCGTCGCCGTGGGTCAACATCATCGGGTTGATGCTGAACGGCGCGACGGCGCTGACGCCGGGCACCTTGGCGACCTGCTCCATGATCGAGCGGTACTCCCGGAAATCCGTGGAGTATTTGAGCACGAGCACGTGGGCGTTCACGCCGAGGACTTTTTCGCGAAACTGCGCCTGGAAGCCGCCGGTGACGCTCATCACGGTCGCGAGCGCGGCCACGCCGAGCGTGACGCCCAGGATCGCGAAGGCCGTGCCGACCGAAATGAACGCGCGCTTTTTGCTCCCCAGGTACCGGAGCGCAACCTCGAGAGGGTAGCCCATCTGGCGGAGCCTCTAGCAGAACGGGCGCTGTGCAGCACGCGGGAGCTTCGGGGCGAACATGCAAACACGTCGGGAGGACCGCGTGGGGGCCTTCGGGGAACCCCCGAACACGCTCCCTCCCGACGCTTGGAGCTGCGCTCGGCAAGCCGAGCTACGCCCCAAACCTCCGAAACGCTTGGGGCTGCGCTCGGCAAGCCGAGCTACGCCCCAAACCCCGAACGCCCATCAAGCCAGGACCGGACAGACGTCCTCCACGCTCTTCTCGTGCTCGCCGCGTCCTGCTACGATGACCCCTAGCTTCCCGAACTATCTGCGATCTCCTGCATGTCGCCCCCGGACAACGAGCCCCCTGCCCTGCCCAAGCCGCCTGCGGTTCCTCGCGTCGCAGCGGGGAGCTCGCCCCAACCCGGGGGCGGGAAACCCGCCGCTCCAGCGACGCCGCCCGCGCCCGCTGCCGCGCCGAAGCCGCCCGCTCCCCCGAAAGGATCGGTGCGTCCCTCGGTGCCTGCCATCCCGCGCCCGGCGACGCTGCCGTCGCTGAAAAAGCCGTCGCTCCCGCCGGCCGCGCCCGCCGTCGCCGCGACGAACCCTGCGAGCGTGCCTCCGCCGAAGCCGAGCGTGCCGCCGCCGGGGATGCCGAAGTCGCCTTCGATCCCCGCGCCGCCGCCGGTCATCCAGATCGAAGAAGAAGCCACGCTCGATCCGGAGCTCGTGGCGATCGCGAAGTCGCAGGCCGAGCTCGACGCGGGCGCGCGGCGCAGCCGGATCTCGACGCCGGACGGCGACGGCCCGCGCGGCCGGCTCAGCTCGAACCCGGACGAACCGCAGCCGACGTCGCGGCGCTCGTTCGAGGATCTCTTGCCGGCGTCGCGCCGCGGCGAGCAGGACCCGGACATCCCGCCGCCGACACACGTCGACGCCGAGCGCGCGCCGGGCTCGAAGGATCCGTACATCGGCACGACCTTCGATCACCGCTACAAGATCGAAAAGCTCCTCGGCGAAGGCGGCATGGGGTTCGTCTACCTCGCCCGCCATAAGGTCATCGACAAGAAGGTCGCGGTGAAGGTCCTGCGCTCGGACATGGCGCGCGACCGCGAGATCCTCGAGCGCTTCCTGCAGGAGGCGCGCGCCGCGTCGAGCATCGGCAACCCGCACATCATCGACATCTCCGACTTCGGGGATCTGCCGGACGGCTCGACGTACTTCGTGATGGAGTTCCTCGACGGCAAGAGCCTCATCCAGCTGAACGAGGACAAGGCCAAGCGCCTCGAGCCCGAGCTCATCGCGAAGATCGCGATCCAGATGGCGAACGGGCTCGCCGCGGCGCACGAGCGCGGCATCATCCACCGCGATCTCAAGCCCGAGAACATCTTCATCATCCAGCGCGGGATCGACAAAGAGTTCGTCAAGATCCTCGACTTCGGCATCGCGAAGGTCGCGACGAGCGGCGACAACAAGCTCACGCGCGCGGGCGCGGTGTTCGGCACGCCGCACTACATGTCGCCCGAGCAGGCCGCGGGCGCGCCGCTCGATCACCGCACCGACATCTACTCGCTCGGGATCATGCTCTACGAGATGGTGAGCAATCAGCTCCCGTTCGTCGCAGACAACTTCATGGGCATCCTGAGCCAGCACATGTACCAGCCGCCCACGCCGCTGGCGAAGCTCGGCCTCGAGCCCCCGTGCCCGCCCGATCTCGAGGCGATCATCTTCAAGTGCCTCTCGAAGGTGCCCGAGGATCGTTACCCCGACATGGCCGCGCTCGCGGCCGATCTGCAGCGCTTCCAGCAGGGCCACGTGCCCGAGGCCGTCGCGGAGATGGCTTCGCGGCCCGACGGACTCTCGGCCTCCGTGCCCGACGGGGTCGCGGACAAACCCAAGAAATCGCCCTGGATCCGGTTCATCGCGGTCGGCGCGGTGGTCATGGGCGCGACGCTCGGCACGGTGCTCATCCTGCTGAGCGGCCCGACGCAGAAGCCCGATCCCGGCGCGGTCACGTCGCAAGCCGCCACGGCGCCGCCCGCGCCCACGGCCGCCGCCGCGAAGAAGGTCGTGCTCGTCGACGTGGATCCGCGCGACGCGAACGCGTCGACGACCTACGCCGGCAAGCTGCTCACGTTCCCCGCAAACTTCGAGGTCGAGCCGGGCAAACCCGTGACGTTCGAGGTGAACGCCAAGGGGTACAACGCGCAGAAGATCACGATCGACGGCTCGCAGGACAAGCAGACCGTCAAGCTCGTCGCGATCGCCGGGACGACCCCTGCCACGACCGACGCCGGGACCGCGCGCCCGCCGACCACGAAGGGCGGCTCGCACGTGGGCCCCCTGCCCTCCACGAAGAAGGGCAACAACGCCGCGAGCAGCGGCGGAGACATCGTGGACATCTACCACGGCGGCACGAGCAAGCCGTGAAGGGCGTCTCCGCGCCCGAAGCGTGGTAAAGCCGAGCGCCGTGGAAGGCGTCGCTCACCTCATCGAGAAGGTCCCCGAAGACGTGCTCGGGATCTGCCGCCGCCTGCGCGAGAACGGCAAGCGGGGCTGGATCGTGGGCGGCTGCGTGCGGGATCTCCTGCGCGGCGAGCCCGCGAAGGACTGGGACGTCGCGACCGACGCGCGGCCGGAGGAGGTCATGCGGATGTTCCGCAAGGTCATCCCCACAGGCCTGCAGCACGGCACGGTCACCGTGCTCCTGCGCGGCGTGCACTACGAGGTGACGACGCTGCGCGGAGAAGGCGCGTACAGCGACGGGCGCCGCCCCGACTCGGTCGAGTTCGTCGACGACATCAGCGCGGATCTCGCGCGGCGCGACTTCACGGTGAACGCGATCGCCCTCGATCCCGTGGACGGCCACCTGATCGATCCGTTCGGCGGCAAGCGTGATCTCGACGCCGGCGTGGTGCGCGCGGTGGGTGATCCGCGCGAGCGCTTCGGCGAGGACGGGCTCCGGATCCTGCGGGCCGCGCGCTTCTCGGCGACGCTCGGGTTCTCGATCGATCCCGACACCGAGCGTGCGATGGGCGAGCCGCGCTCGCTCGTGACGTTCCGCCGCGTGAGCGCCGAGCGCGTACGTGACGAGTGGCTGAAGAGCATGCGCGCGCCGCGGCCGAGCGTAGCGTTCGAGACCATGCGCCGCACGGGCGTCCTCGAAATTACGTGCCCGGAGCTGCTCGAAGCAGTCGGCTGCACGCAGAACAAGTGGCACGCGTTCGACGTCTGGGGCCACGTGATGGCCAGCCTCGACGCGAGCGAGCCCGTACCGCTCCTGCGCGTGGCGGCGCTGCTCCACGACATCGCCAAGCCGCGGACGCGCGCGTTCTCCGACAAGACCGGCGACTACACGTTCTACGACCACGAGAAGATCGGCGCGGAGATGGCGACGGAGATCCTCGGCCGGCTGCGCTTCTCGAACGAGGAGCGTGATCGGATCGCCGCGCTCGTCCGCCACCACCTCATCTGTTACGACGAGGGCTGGACCGACGCGGCCGTGCGTCGCTGGATCCGTCGCGTCACGCCGGATCTCGCGCCGGATCTGTATGCGCTGGCGCTCTCGGACGTGCGCGGCAAGGGGCGCGACGCGACGGACGAGGTGCAGGCGATCGAGCGGCTGCGGGCGCGCGCGACGAGCCTGCTCGCGGCGGGCGCGGCGCTCGGGACGAAGGATCTGAAGATCCGTGGCAACGAGCTCATGCGGGAGCTCGGCCTCCCACCCGGGCGCGTGGTGGGCGAGATCCTCGCGGCGCTCGTGGAGGTCGTGACCGACGATCCAGCCGAGAACGAGCACGACCGGCTGCTCGCGGCGGCGCGGCGGCTCCACGACGAGCGGCAGAAGAGCGACGCCTGAGCGTCGAGAAAACGCGTCGACGCGCGGCGCCCGATTGAGTAGACGGCGCAGCCATGACTCGCACCTCCGGTTCGACGCTTGGGGATACGCTCGGACAAGCTGAGGGCCCCAACCCCCTCCCCGATCCGGGCCCGCTCGTGCGCGCGCGCGCCTACCTCGGCCGCGCCGCCTCGATCGGCGTCACGATGGCCCGCTTCGCCGGGCGCGGGCGCCGAGACGGCGTCGAGAACGGCGTCCGCGCCCTCCGCGCGCTCGGCCGCGAGATCGGCGGCGCGCTCCAGGGCCGCGAGGGCGATCGGGCCTGCACGCTCTGCGGCTGGACGGGCGATCGCTTCGGCCCGGTCTACTACTTCGACACCTACCGCGAGAACACGCTCTGCTACGCGTGCGGCTCGACCGATCGCGTCCGCCTCCTGCCGCTCTTCTGCCGGGGCACGCTCGCGGACTTCTTCGGCGAGAAGCGGCGCCGCGTGCTCGACATCGGGCCGCTTTCGAACTCGCGCCGCTTCTTCCCGGACGACATCGACTACGTCTCGTTCGACCTCTACGCGCCGCACGCGATGGTGCGCGGGGACCTCGTCTCCGCGCCCTTCGCCGAAGGCTCGTTCGACCTCTGGGTCTGCTTCCACGTGCTCGATCTCATCGAGGACGACGAGAGCGCGATGCGCGAGCTCTACCGCATCCTCGCGCCGGGCGGGATGGGCCTGCTCGACAACGCGATGAACTGGAACGCGCCCACGGAGGAGTACGGCCGGGCGCGGCCCGAGGAGGCGATGCACCGCCGCCGTTACGGAAACGACCTTCCGGATCGGCTGCGAAAGCTCGGCTTCGAGGTCGAGATCGTCGACGTGGAGCGCGCGTTCGACGACGCGACGCGGGCGCGCTACGGCATCCACCCGCGCAGATTCCTCGTGTGCAAGAAGCCCAGCGCGGGCGCCGCTTGAACGATGCAGACGCCCCACGAGCCCTCCCCGACGAACCTCCCGACGCTGCCGGACCGCGCAGGGCTCGGTGACGAAGAAAAGCGCCTCGGCGAGGCGTTTCGCGCGCGCTACGCCTCCGAGTTCCGCGAGCTCGTCGTGCGCCGCGAGGTCAAGGATCCCGCGGTCACGCTCGTCGTGATCTCCTACCGCGCCGGCGACTACCTGCTCGACTGCCTGCGTCACCTCCGCGGACAAACCGTCGCGCTCGATCTGCCGTACGAGATCCTCCTCGCCGACAGCGGCGGGCTCGACCATCTGCGTGGCCGGTACGGCAACCTCGTCGACGTCGAGCTGCGGCTGCGCGACGGGCTGCCGCTCAACGTGGCGCGGAACGCGGCGGCGGGCTGGGCGCGCGGCGAGCTCTTGGCCTACATCGACGACGACGGCCTCGTCGTGCCCGACTGGCTCGAGTACGGGGTGAACCTCTTCCGCGACGAGACCATCGGCGCAGCCCGCGGCCGCATCGTCCCGCACCGCCACCCCTGGTACAACGTCTGGGCCGGGCACTACGACCGCGGCGACGACCTCTGGGACGAGGACAACGTCTCGACCGAGGGCAACATGCTGATCCGCCGCGCGGTCTACCTCGCGATCGGCGGCTTCCGCGACGATCTCTACGGCGGCGAAGGACTCTACCTCGCCTACCGCATGAAGCGCGCCTTCCCCGCGCTGCGCTCACTCTACGCGCCGGGCATGATCATGCGGCACGACTACTGCCGATCGGCGCGGGAGTTCATCTGGAAGTCGCGCAGGTACAAGGACGTGCGCAAGAACATCACGGGCATCGAGCCCGAGTTCGACGCGTACATGGCCGTCTTCGACGCGCGGAAGAAGCCCGTTCGGAAGCGCACGCCGACGGAAGAGGTCGTGCTCACCGGCATGCGCGCAGCGCAATCGGTCATCGCGCGGATGCCGATCTTCGACCGCGTGAAGCGGCGCTGACGCGCGTCACTCCACGCGGACGATCGTCGATGCTTCGGCGCGGAGCTCGGCTTCGAGCTCCACGATCGTGAGCAGGCCGAGCACGATCCGCAAGATGCCCGCCTTGTGCGAGCGCGCGTGGAGGAACAGCAGCGGCGAGCGGAGGGCCGTCTGCGCGCGGGAAGACACGGGCTGCGGGACGCCGAGCACGACCGCGGCGACGTCGAGGAAGGCGCGGAGGCGCGCCGGGACGACGAGCGGTTCGAGCACGGAGGTCGCGTCTTCGAGGCGCTCGCGGATCACGCGCCACTGCCCCACGAGCGCGGGCTCTTGCCACCCCGAGCCCAGGATCGGACGCGCGTGCCGCACGGGCTCGGTCGTGATCGCCGCGCGTGGGTTCGTGCTCCGCGCGACCATGTCGGCCTTCCACGAGGCGTTCGCGAAGGGCAACTCCACGAGCTCGGGCCAGAGGCGCGACATGAGCTCGAAGTGCACGCGGTCGCTCGTGCGATCCGCGAGCGGCAGGCCGCCGAACGCGCGCTGGATCGCGGGGTGGTAGAGCAGGTTCAGGACGAGCGCGGTGATGCCGTCGCCGAGGCGCGCCTGCCCGATCCAGCGCCGGACGTATTGCGCCGCGTAGTAGGCCTCGTGCAGGTGCTCGGGCGCCGTGCCGCGATCGAGCTCGCCCTTCATCCAGCGGGTCGTGCGCGTGATCTGCGGCGAGAGCGCCTCGGGGCGGAGGACGCCGCCGAGGTTCGACGAGCCGAACCAGAAGCGCGCGGCGGCCTCGGGATCGGCCGAGGCCGCGCCGCGGCTGCGGTAGAGCTCGCCGAAGAGGCCGTGCAGGCCGAGGCGCGAGTGATACGTGACGGCGCCGGTCATGTCCCACGCGTTGAGCGCGCCCTCGGTAAGCGCGACGTGGCGGCGCATGTCTTCGAGGATGCGCGTGCGCGGCGGCGGGTTGATGCGTTCGAGGTTCAGGCCGAACCGATCGGCGATGCGGCGCGCCGCGAGATGATCGGCGTGCTCGGGCGGTACGCTGATGTAGAGGTTCGCGCGCTTCTCGAGGCCTACGCTCTTCAAGGTCGAGAGGACGAGCCGGCTGTCCTTGCCCCCGGTCAGCGCGGCGAGAATCGGCTTGTTCGTGCCCGCGAGCCACGCGAAGTTCGAGCGCAAATGATCCGCGAGCGTGTCCCAATCGGGCGAGGCGCCCCGGCTCGCGGGCTCGCCGCCGCCGAGCGTGCGGATCTCGGCGGGGCCTGCGTCGCGGGGCAGGACGACGGCCGCGTGGCCGTCGACGAGGCGCACGCCGCGGACGGCGGTGCCTTCGGTGCAGACGATGTAGCCGGGCGAGATGAGCCCGCCGAGGGCCTCGAAATCGGGCGCGGGACGCGGGCCGAGCGCCTTCATGAGCTCCCAGAGCAAGCGCGCGCGGTTCGAGACCGCGGTGAACCCTGGCTGCTCCGTCACGTACACGTGCTCGGTGCCGACGGGATCCGAGGCCGCAACGAGCCCCTCGTCCGTGAGCTTGCACATCGACCACTCGCCGTGAAAGAGGCGACGAAGCGAAAGGGCGTCCGGTGCGCGCAGCACCTCCGCGGCGCCGAGGAGGCGACGGGCGTCGGCCATGCCGTAGCCCGTGATCACCGCGGCGCCGCTCGGATCCTCGTGCCAGCGGGGCTCGGGCCAAAGGCCCTCGTCGCGAAGGAAGACCCAGAGCTTGATGCCGGCGCGCGAGGCGGAGAACCGCGCCTCGGGCACGAAGGGCAAGGCGCGATCGAGACGCGCTTCGAGGCCCTCGGGCAGGCCTTGGGGGTTCTTCGGGCGGAGGGCGAGGTAACACGAGGACATCGGCGCGCCGGGGCCTGTATACCCGATCCGGAGGCTCGCGCTTGCGCGGAGGCGGGCTCGTGTGACAAGGGGTTCGGGTGTTCGTCGACGAGTCGGCGTGGATCCGCGACGTGCTCGCGGGAACAGAGTTCCCCAAGGGCGCGACGGTGCTCGACATCGGGTCCTCCACCCTTCACTTCCGCACCGTCGTGCAGCCGCACCTCGATCGGAACGTGTTCGCGCCGCTTCGCGCGCGCGGCCTTCAGGTGCTGCACCTCGACGCGCGGCCCGAGCCGGGCGTGGACATCGTCGCCGACGTGACGAACTTGAAGGGCGTGGAGCGCACGTTCGATCTCGTGCTCTGCACGAACCTCCTCGAGCACGTGACCGATCGCGAGGCGACGCTGCGGCACGTGGCGCGTGTCGTCGCGCCCGGCGGGCTGCTCGTGCTCACGGTACCGCGGCGTTATCCGATTCACCGAGATCCGATCGACACGGGCTACCGACCGACGGCGGCGGAGCTCGTGGCGCTGCTCGGCTGGCCCGAGGTGCTGCGGCAGGAGGTCCTCACGATCCGCGCGCCCGAGCATTACCAAGGATGGAAGCGCGCGCTGCGGCGGATCTTCTCGCCGTGGCAGATCGCATGCGTGCTCGCGCGAAAGCCTGGCTGACGCGCTCTCTCAGAGCGTGCCGTCGCGCCGGGGTTTCACCCCGGACCCGACCAGGGGCTCTTCGCCCCTGGACCCGAACCAGGGCACAGCCCTGGACCTCAGGTGCATCGACCGCGATGCGGTCGATGCAAAAGAACACGCTCTCAACCGGGCGACCAAGTGCGCTCGGAGAGCACGAGGCTCGCGAGCAGCGAGATCTGCGGCATGCCGCGGCGCGAGCCGGCCTCGACGCCCGCGAGGAGCCGCGCGACGGAGGCACGGTCGAAGCAGCCGAAACGATCGACGCCCGTACGCGGGTCGAGCAGCAGATCGCGCAGGAACGTGCGAAGACGCGCCGATTTGCGGAAGACGGCGTCGTGATCGAAAAAGGCTTGGGCGGGCGGATACGGCGGCTTGCGGACGCGGCGGAGGAGCGCCTCCATCACGCCGCCGCGCGGAACCGGCCAGCCGATGCGCTGCCACGGGATGGCGGCCATGCGCGGAAACCCCTGCCAGAAGAAGGGGGCCTGGAGCGCGGCGTCGAGGCGCGCCTCGGGAGCGACCGCGAGCAGCCGATCGATGAAGCTCGGCGCGAAGAACGGGAAGACCGATCGCGCCACGCTGCGCCAGAGCAAGGGGCCGTTCACCGTGAAGCGCCGGATGCGGTGCCGCAGGATCCAGAAGTCGGACCAGCGAGGATCGTCGAGCGGCTCGGCTTCGAGGCTCTGCGCGAGGGCAGCGCGGGCGAGATCGAGCATCTCGCCGCGGGCCTCGGGCACGAGCAGCTCCTGCCAGGGAGCACGTTCGAGGCGCGCGCGGGAAGCCCAGAGCAAGCGATGGCGCGCTTCGGAGCTCTGCGCGGTGAGGTGCTCGCGACGCAGGAAGCTGCCGCCGAGCACGACGTCGCCGGCGAACCCGTCGAGCCGCAGGTGTCCCTCGGGGAACGAGCCCGTGAGGCTGATGCCGTAGGAATGCAGGATGTCGAGCTGCCCGTCGGTCAGGAGCGACGCGCGAGCGGCGTGATCGACGAGCCAATCGTCGTCGAGGCCGAGCGCGCGCCATGGGACGCCGAGCGTGCGGCAGACCTCGTCGGCGATACCCATGTCGGGCGTGCGCTCGCCGGTACGCGCGAAGGTGAACGCCTCGGCCCTGGCGCCCGCTTCGACGGCGGTCGCGAGCAGGAGCCGCGAGTCGAGGCCGCCGCTCAGGGGAACGACGAGGGGCTGATCGCCGCGCGTGGCGAGCGCGTCCGCGAGGCCCTCGCGCCAGAGCGGGATCAGCGCGGAGATGGCCGCGGCCGGGGACGAACCGCGATCGAGCGGAAGCTCGGTGTAGCGGAAGCGGCGCGAGAACGAGGCGCCCGCGGGGCCGATCTCGAGGGCCGCGCCTTGGGGAACGGCCGTGACCTCGCGGCGGAGCGTGCGCTCCCCGAGGAGGTGGTCGAAGGCGAGCAGCTCGGCGAGGGCGTGCGGATCGAGCGATGATCGCGGCGCGAGCCGGCCGAGGCGCGCTGCGGACGTGGAGAACACGACGCACGCGCCCACGGTGCGGACGTAGACGAGCGCGAAGCCGTGGCGATCCGTCTCCACGACGGCCACGCGCCGCGCGGCATCCCAGCGGCAGAAGAGCCACGGCGGGACGAGGCGCGCGGCAGGGGTTTTTCTGTCGTCACCGCCGAAGCCGATCGCGGGGCCCAGAGCGCCCGGTGCATCGGGGCAAACGATGCACTCGCCTTCATGCTGCGGGAACACCGCGGCGTGGAGAGATCCTTCGTGCAGCGAAGAAGCTGCGCTCCCGAGGTCACGCGTGAGCTCGCGGAACAGCGCGGCGCCTTCGCGCTCGGCCTCTGCGGGTGCGTACACGCCGACGAGCGTGGGCATCAGAGCGCCTCCTTCGGGGCGGCCTCCTCGGCGGGCACCTCGGTCTGCGGCGGGGCCTTCGCGGGCGCCTTCTTCTCGCGCCGGAAGTACCCGAGGAACGCGCGCACCTCGGCCGTGATGGGCGGGTGGATCACGCGGAGCGTCGCGACGTACACGAGCAACATGATCAGCGTGAGCCCCACGAGCCGCGCGACGTCCCCGACGAGGCCCGCGGGCAGGAGCGCTGCCAGCTCGATCCGCGCGATCGCGCCGGCCGCGGTCGCGAGCGCGACGGCCACGGTCGGCTCGACGAGCACACGGAGCAACCGCGAGAGCTTCATCTCGATGTAGCGGCACGCGAGCCACTCGGTGAAGAGCGTGCCGGGCACGCAGAGGACCGAGATGCTCACGGCGACGCCGAACGCCCCCCAGCGCACGCCGATGAGCAGCGCCGCCGTGAGCCCCACGAGCCACGCGATGTTCCAGTAAAGCTCCACCGCGGGTTTGCCGCGGGACTTGAAGATGATGCCCACGAGCGTGCCCACGGCCTTCAACGCGCCCGCCACGCTGAGCGCGCGCAGCGGCCCCACGGCGGGCAACCACCGCGGCCCGTAGAGCAACGTCACGAGCTCGGGCGCGACGACCGCGACCCACGCGAGGATCGGAAAACTCACGATCGCCACGGCGCGCGAGATCTTCAGGTACGTCTCGCGCATCTCGTCGAGCTTGTCCTGGATCGTCGCGAACGCCGGGAACATCACCTGGGCGAAGAGCGAGGCGATGCGCGTCAGCGGGAACGTCATCGTCTCGTACGCGAACGTGTACGTGCCGAGCGCCGCGGTCCCGAGCCGCTTGCCGACGATCATGTAGTCCATGTTCGCCGAGAGGTAGTTGATGGCGCTCGCCCCCGCGACGTACGCGCTGAACGAGAAGAGCTCGCGCACGTGCGTCCACGTGGCGCGGAAGCGCGGCCGGAACGGGCTCGACAGCGTGTACGCGACGACGCCGACGAGGTGGCTCGCGAGCGGGCCGAACACGAGCGACCAGTACCCGACGCCGAGCGCCGCGAGCCCGAGCGTGGCGGCGCTCGCCGCGACGTTGCGCCCGGCCTCGATGGCCGCGACGCGCCCGAAGCGCAGCTCACGACGCAGGAGCGCCGCATGCGTGGAGGCGAAGGGGCCGATGAGCAGCGGGAGCGCGGAGACCAGGACGAGCGAGACGACGCGCGGCTCGCCATAGAACGCCGCGAGGGCCGGGGCCGCGACGATGCTCGCGAGGAAGAGGACGGCGCCCATGGAGACGCTCATCCAGAAGGCCGCGTCGCGGTGGCCGTCCGAAAGCTCCTTGCGCTGGATCGTCGCGGCCGTGAGGCCCATGTCGCTCAGCGCGCCGAGGAAGCCGAGCAGCACCGTGCAAAGCCCGACGAGGCCAAAATCCTCGGGCACGAGGATCCGCGCCAGGACGAGCGTCCGTATCCAGCCGAGGGCCGTGGCGAAGGTCTGGCTCGCCCCGAGCGCGACCCCGCCTCGCGCCGCGCTCCGTAGGAGGCTCATCCGGCGGCGCGGCGGCCTTCGCGCGCGAAGAAATCGCGGTACCAGGCGGTCGTGCGATCGAGCCCGGCGACGAGGCCGTAACGAGGCTTGATGCCGAGCACGCGCCGGGCCTTCTCGGCGTCGAGGTACTGGTGTGCGATCTCGTGCGTGGCTTGCCCGCGCACGTCGGGTTCCAGGCTCGAACCCATGCGCTCGAGAATCGCGCGCGTCATCTCGAGCACCGTGAGCTGGTTGCCCGCGGAGATGTTGAAGGCCTCGCCGTGGATCGCGGGATCTTCCATCGCGCGGGCGAGGTCGAGGTACGCGTCGACCGCGTCCTCGACGTAGAGGTAATCGCGGATGAGCGTGCCGTCGCTGCGGATGACGGGCCTGCGATCGGCGAGGATGTCGCGAATGACGCCCGGCACGATGCGGTTGAAGTTGAGATCGCCGCCGCCGTAGAGGTTCGCGCAGCGCGTGATCGTGATGGGCAGGCGGTAGGTGACCCAGTACGTCCGGGCGATGAGGTCCGCGCAGGACTTCGAGACGTCGTACGGGTGCTCGCCGCGCAGGGCCATCGACTCCGTGTACGGCAGCGTGTCGTGGGAGCCGTAGGCCTTGTCGCTCGACGCGAGCAGCACGCGGCGCACCTTCGGCGACCTGCGCGCCGCCTCGAAGACGTTCCACGCGCCGGCGACGTTGCTCTCGAACGTGCTCACCGGGTTCGCGTTCGCGATGCCCACGATGGTCTGCGCGGCGAGGTGGAAGACCGAGTCGATCTCGTGCTCGCCCATCACGCGCTCGAGCAGCTCCCGGTCGCGGATGTCGCCGCTCACGAGCGTCATGCCCTCGGCGATCGTCGTCCCCTTCGCGCCCTTGCCGAAGAGCCGCGACGTCGGCACGAAGTCCCGCACGAGGCCCACGACGTTCGCGCCGAGCGAGACGAGCCGCTCGCTGAGCCACGATCCGAGCAGCCCCGTCGCGCCCGTGACGAGGACGTTACGATCGCGGAAGAACGCGCGATCGGCCTCCTCGTCCCTCACCAGACCTTCCACGGCGCGCCTCCCGTCCACAGGCCCCGGAGCATCTCCAGATCGCGCATCGTGTCCATGCACTGCCAGAAGCCGCGGTGCTCGTAGACCATGAGCTCGCCGTCCTTCGCCAGCCGCGCGAGCGGTTTTCCTTCGAGCACGCAGCCGTCGTCGTCCTCGAGGTAGTCGAAGAAGCGGCGGCTGAAGACGAAGAAGCCGCCGTTGATGCAGCCGTCGTGCATCAGGGGTTTTTCGTTGAACTCGACGACGCGCGATCCGTCGCGGAGCAGCTCGCCGAAGCGCGACTGCGGAAAGACGCCCGTCACCGTGCCGATGCGGCCGTGCTCGCGGTGAAACGCGAGGAGACGGCCGATGTCCACGTTCGACACGCCGTCGCCGTACGTCACGCAGAACGTGTCCGAGTCGACGTACTTCTCGATGCGCTTCACGCGCGCGCCGGTCATCGCGCGCTGCCCCGTCTCGGCGAGCGTCACGCGGAAGTCTTCTTCCTCCGCGGCCGGCGATTCATGCAGCGTGATCGCGCCGCCCTTGCCGAGATCGAGGGTGAAGTCGCGGCTCATGGCGCGGTAGTCGAGGAAGTACTGCTTGATGACCTCGCCCCGGTAGCCGAGGCACACGATGAAGTCGCGCAGCCCGTGGTGCGCGTAGCTCTTCATGATGTGCCAGAGGATCGGACGATCACCGATCGTGATCATCGGCTTCGGCCGAAACTCGGTCTCCTCTCGGAGACGCATCCCCTGGCCACCCGCGAGGATGACGACCTTTTCACGCGACACGGCCGAAAGCGTTTAATCGAGAGCCCGACGCGGAGCAAGCGCGCGCAGCGCGTCGTAGTGCGCCTCCAGCGTGATGGCGAGCTTCTGCGCGTCGTACGTCGCGAGGGCCTTCTGCCGCGCCGCCTCGCCCATGCGCGCGCGGAGCGCGGGATCCTTCGCGAGGCGCACGAGGCCCGCGGCGAGGCCCTCTTCGTCACGTTCGGCGTAGAGCAAACCGCTCTCACCATCGACCACGATCTCCGGGATCCCCGCGTGCCGGCTCGCGACCGCGGGCAAGCCCGTCCCGGCGGCTTCGACGAGCACCGTGGGCACGCCCTCCTTGTCGCCGTCCGCCGCCGTCACCGAGGGGCAGAGCATGAGATCACTCTCGCGCATCACGACGGCCGGATCCGTCTTCGGATCGAGGATCTCGACGTGCGGCCCGAGCCCGAGCTCCTCGATCAACGCGCGCAAAGGCGCGCCGAGCGGACCGGGCGCCGGCAGCCACCGCACGCGCAGATCCACGCCCGCGGCGCGCGCGCGATGCACGGCGCGGAAGCCATGGGAAAAGCCCTTCTTCTCGATCTCGCGGCCACACATCACGACGGAGAGCGGCCCCTTTCGTTCGGCGCGCGGCTCCGGGCTGAAGCGCTCGAGATCCACGCCGTTCGGGTGGATGCGGAGCTTCGAGGCGGGGCAGCCGAGGCGCACGAGATCGTCGCGCATCGCGGTCGAGAGCACGAGCACGAGATCGCTGCCTTCGAAGAGCGCGCGCTTGCCCAGGATGTAGTGCCAGTAGCGGCGCAGGTGCTTCCGCGGCTCGAGGAGGATGCCGACGTCGCCGCCGTAGAACGACGTGACCACGGGCAACCCGAGCTGCTTGCCATACACCGCGGCAACGAGCCCGTTCGTGCCGAACTGACCGTGCAGCACCGTCGCGCGTGTCTCCGTGAGCGCCTGCATCCACGCGGGATCGAGCGTGAGCCTTCCATGCAGCGGCCGGAGCGCCTGACCGAGCCGCGCGGGGAGCCTGCGCCCGAGGATCCGCGGTTCGGTCCAGGGGAAACGCTCCTCGTTGGCGACGCGGTGGCAGAGCGTGATCGCCTGGTACCGCGAGAGCGAGCGCATCTGGTTGAAGAGGAACGTCTCGGTGAACGAGAACGCCGTCCCGAGGAGGAACGCGACGGCGGGGCGCGTGGGCTCCGGGCCGCTCACGTGGAGCGCTCCTCCCGAGCCGCGTCGATCGTGCGATCGACGCCTTCTTCCAGCGAGACCTCGGGCTTCCACCCGAGCCGCGCCTCCGCGGGCGCGGGATCGCCGTAGTGCGCGTCGGGCTCGTCCGCGGGGCGCGCCGTCGCGCCGAGCACGGGTCCGCCGCGCGCGGGCTTTATCCGATCGACGACGAGCTGCACGACATCGGCGACCTTCCGCGGCGCGCCCGTGCAGATGTCGATCGCGTGCCCCACGGCTTCGGGCGCCGTCGCGGCGAGCGTCACCGCGCGAGCCACGTCGCCCACGTACACGAAATCGCGCTGCTGCAAGCCATCGGTCATCGGAAAGTCCCGCTCCGCGAGGCAAGCGGCGATGAGCGCCGGGAGGAGCTGCCGCGGCTTCGCGCCCGGGCCGTACACGAGGTAGGGCCGGAGCACGACCGCCGAGAGCCCTTGCTCGCGCAGAGGACCAAGCAGCATCGCGTCCGCCTCAGCCTTCGTGCGCGCATACGGCGTGCGCGGCGCGACCTCGCCTTCCGCATCGTGCGGCGACGGAAGCTTGCCGTACACATCGCTCGTCGACACCACGACGAGCCGCGCGCCAAGCTCGATCGAAGCCTCCGCGAGCACACGCGTCGCATCCACGTGGAGCGCGCGCATCGCCTCCGCCTCGTCCTCCGAGGCCCGCGCGCGCGGGTCCGCCGCCAGGTGGATCACGACCTCGGGCCGCGCCCGCTGCATCTCCGCGCGAACGGCCTCCGCCGCGCCGAGATCGACCCTGCGAAGCTCCGTTCGATCGAGCCGCTTCCCTGCCACGCGCCAGAGCCGACCGAGCTCCGAGCTCGGCCGCGCGAGCAGCGTCAGGCGCGCCTCCTGTTCGAGGAGCGAGCGCGTCACGTGCGCCCCGATGAACCCGGCTGCGCCCGTGATCAGCACGCGAAGGCGGCTCACGGCCGGCCCTTCGTTCCCTTCGCCTCGACGTACACGAAGAGGTTGATGCCCGTCTCCTCGCGAAAGAGTCCTCGCGCGTACCGCTTCGCCTTCCACCACGAAAACTCGCCCGGAAGCCGCCGCTTGCCCGACGTGAACGCCTGCCGATCGAGGTCCACGATCCGCAGCCGGAGCCCCGGCCTCCTCGCTTCGAGATCCCGCAAGATCCCGAGCACGCGTCCCTTCGTGACGTACTGGATCGTATCGAGCCCCGCAGTCGGCTTGCCAATCGCCCGCAGGTAGGCGCGCGCGAGCGGCCTCGGGAAGAGCGGCAGCCAAGGCACGCGGTAGTGCCCCTCGAACGTGCCGCGGTAGTCCGGGCAGCGCAGGTGGATCCCGCCTCCGGCCCGCGTCACGCGCACCATCTCGGCGAGCACGCGGTCCACGTCCTGCACGTGCTCGATCGTCTGGTAGCTCGTCACGCAGTCGAAATCGTCGTCGGGGAACGGCAGCGCTTCGCCCACGCCGTCGTGGAAGCGGCTCATCCACTCCGCGGGGTACCCACGCTCCTTCGCCTTCATCCCGTTGAACGTGTGTTTCCACCCCTCGGGATCGATCCCGACCATGTCGTAGCCGTGGAGCAGGCCGTAGAACACGGCGCTCCCGCAGCCCGAGGCCATGTCGAGGATCCGCTTCGCCGACGGCAGCGCGGCCTCGATCGCGTCGAAGCGATGCTTCGAGTTCGTATCGTCGGCCATCCACGCATCGACCACGCCGTCGAGGAACGAGCGCGGCGGCAGGCCGAACCAAGCGCTGTACTCACGTTCGAGCTCGGCACGCAGGAAATCGCGGGCAGCGGACATAAGCGACGCCGGGTATAGGGCCCCTCGCCGATCGATGCAACCACACGCGCGCGGCGAGGGCCCTCGTGACTTGACGCATCGGAGCGCGCGTGGCACTCGGGCCCCCGTGCAGCGTGACGAGGCCCGCGCGACGGCCGAAGGCGATGAAACGGAGGAGATCCGCCGCTTCTACCGCGAACGTTTCCTGCCGCAGAACGCGTGGTGGCCCATCCTGCCGCACGCATACCTGTGCCAGCGCCAACGCCAGCGCCGCATTCGCCAGAGCTTGCAGGAGATCGGCACCTCCACGTTCGAGGATCTCCGCGCGCTCCGGGTGCTGGAGGTCGGCTGCGGCGGCGGCTCGAACCTCGCCTGGCTCGTGGAAATGGGCGCCGATCCCACGCAGCTCGTGGGCGTGGACCTCGTGCCCGAGCGCATCGAGCAAGCGCGGCAGCGATGCGCCGGCGTGCGTTTCCTCGCAGGCAACATCCTCGAAACGGACGTAGGCGGCCCCTTCGACGTGGTGATGCTCTTCGCCGTGCTCACGTCGGTCACGAACGCCGAGACGAAGCAGAAGATCGTCGAGCGTTGCCTGTCACTCCTCCGCCCCGGCGGCACCTTGCTCTTCTACGACCTCATGACCCGCCGCGAGGATCCAGGGACGCCGAACTACAAGAAGCTCACGTACGCGGAGCTCGAAGGCTACCTCGGCGGTCGTCGTCCCCGGTATTTCAAGCGGGACTACCTGCGCCGCGACGTCGCCGAGCGCATCGTCCCCCTCCCCCGCGTCGGCCTCTTCGCCGCCGAAGTCCTCCAGGCCATCGGCTGGTTCAACATCGAAGCGACCTTCGCCCACGTGCGCGTCTAGTGTTGAACCGCCGCGCCGGGGCGCTGCCCCGGACCCCGCGGGGGCTATCCGCCCCTCGACCCGGACCAGGGCCAGCCCTGGACCTCTGGGCATCGACTGCGCGAAGCGCAGTCGATGCGGGGAAAATTTTTCAAGCTGTCCGCCCCCTCTTTGCTGAGCCACCCCTGGACCATTTGGGGAAGAACTGCGCTGCGCGCAGTTCTTCCAACAGGCCGTTGGTACCGCGTTGCCAGCGGAACCGTCAGCGCCGCCGTCTTGCTTGGCAGGATCGCCTGTGGTCTTGCCCCGGCTCGTTCGATGAACTGCGCATCGCGCAGTTCATCGACCCCGAGTCCAGCGCTTGCGCTGGTCCGGGTCCAGGGGCGGACAGCCCCGGTGGGGCCTGGGGCAAAGCCCCAGCGAGGCGCCCCCAGATGAAACCCGAGGACACGCCATGAACGATCCCGCGTCGAGCGCGCCGCTCATCACGATTGGCATCACCTGCTACGCCGAGGGCGACTGGCTGCTCGACTGCTGGAACAGCGTGCTTGCGCAGACCGATCCTCGCTGGCGCGCTGTGCTCGTGATGGATGGCACTGAGCACGCGCGGACACGTGAGATCTTCGCGTCGCTCGAACACCCGCGCCTCGTGAAGTACGCGATGCCCTCGAACATGGGCCCGTATCCGACGCGCAACAAAGCTTTCGAGCTGACCGACACGCCGTTTCATTTCTACCTCGACGGCGACGATCAGCTCGTGCCGAGGAGCGTCGCGCTCGTCCTCGACACCTTCGCGCGCCACCCCGACGCGGCCTTCGTTTACGGCGACAACGAGCGCTTCGGCGCCTACGCGCTCGTCCACAAACACCGGCGCGAGGTCACGTGGGACGACTTCATCCCGGGACAACCCACGCCTGGCCCCTGCGCCTACCGCAAGGATCTCTGGGTCGAGCTCGGTGGTTACGCGGCCGAGCTTGCGCGCGGCAACGGCGACTACGACTTCCTCATCGGCGCCGCCGAGGCCGGGCGACGCGGCTATCACTGCGGCGAGATCCTCTACCGCTACCGCGTCGGCAACGCCGCGAAGGTCTCGAAGAGCTACGACCGCCGCTACCACGAGACGCACGAGATCATGGTCGAGCGGCACCCGCGGTTCTTTGCGGATCCGCGGCGGCGTGACCGCTTCCTCGCCCTTGCCTACCTGCGCTCGGCCGAGGCGAACCTTGCCACGGATCCACGCAGGGCGCGTGAGCTCGCGCGGAAGGCGATCGACCTCGGCCTGCGCTTCGATGCGCGCCCGTGGAAGACGCTCGCGAAGGCGGGCCTCGCCGAGCTCAGCCGAGCACGTTCTTCAGGGCGCGGAGGAGCTCCGCCACGCTGAAGGCTTGCGCCGGCTCGCCGTTCGGCGAGAACGGCATGGCGCCGCTCGCGAGCTCGGGCACCTGCCCCACGGCGATCTCCCGATCGGCTGCCGCGGCGATCAGGTCCGGGATCTCGACCACGAGCGGATCCTCCGCCGGCAGAAGGTTTCGCACTGCGCGCGCGTAAAACCCGAGGAGCCACGGCCAGGCTGTCCCCTGGTGATATGCGGTGTCGCGCTCGGCGACGTTGCCGCCGTAGTAGGCGCAGTACGACGCATCCGAAGGCGCGAGCGTCCGGAGCCCCGCGGGGGTCACGAGCTCGGTCCGCGCTCGCGTGATCGTCGCGCGCGCGTGCTCCGGCGAGAAGCAGGCCGGATCGATCGCCAGCGCGAGGATCGCGTTTGGCCGGATCGACGCGTCCTGGAAGGCGCCCTCGCCCGAGGCAGCCTCCGAGATCACGTCGAACGGGTACGACGTCTGCTCGCACCAGAACCGCGCGTGGAACGCCGCGCGCGCCCGCCGGCAAGCGATGTCGGCCCGGTCGGCGAGCGAGCCCGCGCCCGCGGTGTGCGCGAGCTGCGCGAGCGTGTGGCAGCCGCGCGACCACAGCGCCGACAGCTCGATCGCGCAGCCCACGCGCGGCGTCACCGGCCTCCCGAATGCGCGCGCGTTCATCCACGTCGGCGCGTCGCCCGGTTTGCCCGCGGCGAGCAGCCCGTCTGCGGTCACGTGGATCCCGTTCGGCGCGTCTCCGCGCAGGATCGCCTCGAACGCGGCCGTCATCGCCGGCACGAGCTCGCTTTGCAGGAACGGGTCCGACGCGCCGAGCACCTCGGCGAAGCACCGCGCCGCCTCGAAGAGCCAGAGCGTCGCGTCGGCCGACGCCGTGTCGGGGCGACCGTCTTCATCGGCCCTCCGGCTCGGCACGAGGCCGCCCTCCATGCTGGCCACGATCCCGCGCGCCACGCGCTTCGCCTCTTCGACCTTGCCCGTCGCGAGGTAGAGCCCCGGCAGCGCGATGAGCCCATCACGCCCCCAGCCTTCGGCCCACGGGTAGCCCGCGATGATCGCCGGCTCCGGCGCGAGGTCCGCGCGGTAGAGCTCCGCCGCGACCGAGAGCTTGCGCTCGAGCGCCGGCCGCTCGGGCCCCGGATCCTCGGCTTCGAGCGCCGCGACCGTCGCCGCGAGGAGCTCCTCGGGTTTGCCCTCGGGCAGTTTGTCCACGCCCACGACGAGGAAGCTCGGCGCGCCCGATCCATCCGCGCGGATCTCGAACACGCCCGGCGTCCAGAGATCCTCCTGGAACTCGAGCCCGCGATCCCGTTCGAGCAGATATTCGAAACGCCGCCACCAGTCCGGCGAGCCCACGAACGTGCCCTCGTAGCGGAAGCAGAGCCGCGGCAGCGCGCGCATCGGGCGCACGCGCATCTCCCCTGCGCGCAGCTCCACGCGCTGCTCCATCGCCCCGTGCTCGCGCATGAGCTGGTGCATGTGCCGCATCGCGAGCAGCGGCCGCAGCGTCATCACGACCGGATGCGGCCCGCGCCACGTGTAGCGCAGGACGGCCGCGTTTTCGCCGCGCACGAGCGCGAGCAACACTTCGAGCTCGCCGCCGCCGACGGCGTAGGTCCAGCGCGGCACCGGATCTTGATCGAAGCGATCGAGGTAAAACGGCCCGCGCTCCGGGTTGATCCCCGGGAACTGATGGGTCGCGAGATCCCACAGCCCGCGCGGCGCGAGCGACTTCAGCGCCACGTCGACGTGCGACAGCACCACGTGCCGCGCGCGCGGCGGCTCCAGCGCGGCGACGAGCAGGCCGTGGTAGCGCCGCGTGTGCATGTTCGCGATGGTCGAGCTCGCGTAGGTGCCGGCGCCGTTGCTCGCGACCCACTCGCGGAAGATCGCGCGCCCGAGATCCCGCCTCACCTCGACGTGCGGCCAGATCGACGCGCCCGAGGCGCCTCCGCTCCCGCTCATACCGTGTGCCCTCCTCGATCGAGCGCGTCCTCGGCGGCCCTTCGCATCACGTCGAGCGGGGGCTCCTGCCCGGTCCACAGCACGATCGAGCGGGCGGCTTGTCGCACGAGCATCCCGAGCCCCCCTTCGGCCCGGAGGCCTCGCGAGGCGGCGGCGTGCAGGAACGGCGTCATTCTTGGGGTATACACGACGTCGTAGGCGAACGCGTCGCTTCCGAGATCGTCCCACGGAACGACATCCCGGACCGACTCGCCCGGATCCTTGCCGAGCATGCCCGCGCTCGTGGCCTGCACGACGAGCGAGGCGCCACGCGCGAGATCCCACCACTGGAGCCGCAACGCCTGGGAGGCAAAGCTGTCCGGCGCGGGTTCGCCCGGCCCCGGCCAGGGCAAGGGCAACGCCCCCATCCGCCGCACCTGCTCGGCCGACGGCGCCGTCTCGACGTTCTCCGACCGCGCCCACGAGCGCGACGTCACGGCGATCAGTTTGAACCCCAACCGCTTGCACGCAGCCACGGCCGCGACCCCCGCTCCGCCCCCGCCGATCACCATCGCCCGCTTGCGCGACGCGTCGGGCGCGAGCGCCGCGATGTCGTCCGCGAGGGCGTCCGCGTCCGTGTTGTAGGCCCGGAGCCGGCCGTCCTCGCCGCGGCAAAGCACGTTCGCCGCCCCCGGCTCGGTCGCGCTCGCGTCGACCTCGTCCGCGAGATCGAGCACCGCGCGTTTATGCGGCAAGGTCACGTTCGCCCCGCCGATCGCGCCCACGCGCACCTCGTGGACGACCGCGACGAGCTCGGCCGCGGTCGGCACGTCGATCGCCCGGTACACGTGCGGCAAGCCGAGCGAAGCGTACGCGGCCGTATGAATCACCGGCGAGAGCGAGTGCGCCACCGGGTGCCCGAGGACCGCGAAGACCTTTCCATCAGCCATCGTTGCCCTCGCCCTCGGCATCGAGCACGGCCGTGACCTCGGCGCGCAGCGCGCCCTCGTGCACCCGCACCGTGATGGACTCCCCCACGCCGACCTCCTTCGCGGCCCGCACCGCGCGCCCCGACGCAGTCGTCGCGATGGCGTACCCGCGTGCGAGCACGCCGAGCGGCGAGAGCGCGTCGAGCCGCGCCACATGCCGCCCGAGCGTCGTCCGCAGCCCCTCGACCTTCCGGCGCTCGGCCGCCACGAGCCGCACTTCGAGCGGTCCGATCGCGGCGCGCGCCCCGGCGATCACCGCCCGCGGGTGCCGCGCGCCGAGGCGCCGCTCGATCTCCGACAGCCCTTCCTTGCGCCGCGACGTCGCCCGCTCCATCGCGCGTTCGAGCCGCATCGTCGCCTCGTCGAGCTTCTGCTGCCGCTCCGCGAGCAGATCCCCCGGCGAGCCGATCGACCGCGCGAGCCTGTCGACGACGACGCGCCGCCGCTCGAGCGCCTGCCGCGTGGCGCGCGCGATGCGCGTGTACAGGTGACGGAGGTGCTTGCGCCGCTCCAGCCGATCCGCGACGAGCATCTCGGCGGCCTGCGACGGCGTGGCCGCGCGCGCGTCGGCCGCGAGATCCGTCAGCGTCACGTCGACCTCGTGCCCGACGGCGCTCACGACCGGCACCGGAAAACTCGCCAATTTACGGACGAGCGCCTCGTCGTTGAACGCGGAGAGATCCTCGGCCGATCCGCCGCCGCGCCCGAGGATCACGACCTCCACCTCGGGCACGCGCGCGAGCTGATCGAGCGCGCGTGCCATCGACTGCGCGGCCCCCGGCCCTTGCACCGTCGCCCGCGCGAGCAGGATCCGCGGCGCGCCGCGCCGGTACGACACGGTCACGATGTCGTGGATGGCCGCGCCATTGCCGCTCGTCACGACCCCGATCACGGCCGGATCCGCGGGCAGCGCGCGTTTCCTCTCGGCCGCGAAGAGCCCCTCGCCCGCGAGCTTCTGCTTGAGCCGCTCGAGCGCTTCGAGCAGCGCGCCGCGCCCGACCGGCCGCACGTCCGTCACGGAGAACTGGAGGTGCCCGCGGGGCGCGTACACGGTCGCGCGCCCGGTCAGCACCACACGCACCCCATCCGCGAGCAGCTTCCGCGCCCGCGGCGCGGCCGTCTTGTACATGACGCAGTTGATGAGGGCGTCCTCGCGCTCATCCTTCAGCGTGAAGTACGCGTGCCCGCTCGAATGCAGCCGGAAGCCCCCGACCTCGCCGAGCACACGCGCGTCCTGCGACGCGTGCTCGACGGCGCGGCGGAGCCGCTGATCGAGCGCGGCCACGGAGAGGACCTCGGGCTCGTCCGCGGCAGCGCGGCCTTCCAAGGAGCTCGCCCGAGGCTGGTAGGCCGCCACCTCGTCGGGGTCGCCTGCCCCGTGAAAAGAGAGGGCAGGGCCCGATTCGCGTCGCTCCACGGGGGGCGAGAGGTAGCTCGTAACTGGCCAGAGGGAAAGGGTTTCCTTGACGCTCGGGGCACCGAGCTCGCCTTCGGCGCCCTGCGCCCCGAACCCGTTTCCTTGACGCTCGGGGCACCGAGCTCGCCTTCGGCGCCCTGCGCCCCGAACCCCCACCCGCCCCGCCCCGAGCCGTGCTACGTGGCGTCCGTGATCCGCAAGGTCCTCATCGCCAACCGCGGCGAGATCGCCGTCCGCATCATCCGCACGCTGCACGAGATGGGCATCGCCGCCGTCGCCGTCTACAGCGAAGCCGACCGCAAATCACTCCACGTGAGGGTCGCCGACGAGGCCTACTGCATCGGCCCCGCGCCCGCACGAGAGAGCTACCTCGACATCGAACGTGTCCTCGACGCCGCGCGCAAATCCGGCGCAGACGCGATCCACCCCGGCTACGGCTTCCTCTCGGAAAAGAGCGAGTTCGCGGAAGCCTGCGAGCGCGCCGGCATCACCTTCATCGGCCCGCCCTCCCGCGCGATGGCAGCGATGGGCTCGAAGACAGCCGCACGCGCCAAGATGGCCGCCGCAGGCGTCCCGATCACCCCCGGCGGCGACGCCTCGACGGTGGAGGAAGCACGCGCAACAGCCGAGCGCGTCGGCTACCCGGTGCTGATCAAGGCAGCGATGGGCGGCGGCGGCAAAGGCATGCGCCTCGTGCACAACGCCGACGAAATGCCGAGCGCCTTCGAGCGCGCCCAGAGCGAAGCCGCGCGCGCCTTCGGCGATCCCACGGTCTACATCGAGAAAGCGATCCTCCGGCCGCGGCACGTGGAGATCCAGGTGATCGGCGATCGCCACGGCAACATGGTCCACCTCTTCGAGCGCGACTGCTCGATCCAGCGTCGCCACCAGAAGGTCGTCGAAGAGACCCCCTGCCCCGTCGCGACCCCCGAGCTCGTCCGCCGCATGGGCGAAGTCGCCGTGAAGGGCGCCCTCTCGGTCGGCTACTTCTCCGCCGGCACATTCGAATTCCTTCTCGGCGAAGACGGAAGTTTCTACTTCCTGGAGATGAACACGCGCCTGCAGGTCGAGCACCCGATCACGGAGTGGATCACGGGGACGGACCTCGTGGCCGAGATGGTGCGCGTGGCCGCAGGCGAAAAACTCTCCTGGCGGCAGGAGGAGATCGTGCGTCGAGGCGCATCGATCGAATGCCGCATCTACGCCGAGGACCCGATCGGCTTCTTGCCAAGCCCCGGCAAGATCGAAGCACTCCGCACGCCCGCAGGCCCATGGGTGCGCGACGACGGCGGCTTCTACGAAGGAGCAACGGTGCCGAGCCACTACGACCCCCTCGTCTCGAAGGTGAGCGTATGGGGTCCAGACCGAAAAACCGCACTCCACCGCATGCGCCGCGCACTCTCGGAGTACGTAGTGACGGGCATCAAGACGAACATCGTCTTCCACGAGAAGCTACTCGCCCACCCAGCCTTCATCGAAGGCCGCTACACGACAGGCTTCATCGAAGAAAACAAGGAAACCCTGCTCGGCTACTCGGACGTACGCGAGGAAGACGAAGCAACCCTGGCCGCAGCCATCGCAGTGGCCGCAGCGCGCGCCGAGCGGAAAGCGCAGAGGACAGAGGGCCAAGCGCTGGAAGACCGCGGCCGCCTGTCCCCGTGGGTCGACCAGCATCGGTCGCGGGTGTTGCGGTAGGCAGTGGCGGCGTAGCGCCGGGGCGCTGCCCCGGGCCCCGCGGGGGCTATCCGCCCCTCGACCCGGACCAGGGCCAGCCCTGGACCATTTGGGGAAGAACTGCGCGATGCGCAGTTCTTCCCACAGGCCGGTGGGACCGCCCCGCCGGTTGAATCATCAGCGCTGCCGTCTTGGCTGGCAGGATCGCTCGTGGTCTTGACCCCGGCTGTTCGATGAACTGCGCGGAGCGCAGTTCATCGACCCTCAGTCCAGCGCGGGCGCTGGTCCAGGTCCAGGAGCGGACAGCTCCTGGTGGGGCCTGGGGCAACGCCCCAGCGAGACGCCCTCGGTCATCAACCCACAGAGGGGCTTGGCGCCTCTTCGTTGGCGCGGGCCTTTTCCTTGGTCGCGACGGCCTTGAGCGCGGGGCCCGACTGGTAGGCAAGCAAGGCCTCGAAGGGCGCGAGGATTTCGGCGCCGCCGGGAGAGCGATCGGCACGGCGACGGATCTGCTGCGCCATCTCGCCGAGCCGCATGGCGATCTCGTGACCTCGCATGAGGCGCGTCTCGTGGAGGAGCTCCAGGAGCTTTTCCACGGCGGGCACGACCTCGTCGATGCGCTGGACATCGGCCCAATTCGCAGCGAGCGCCGCGACCTCACCCGGATGGATGGCCGCGCGCTGGAGAGCGAGGGGCGAGGCGGTCACGACGGTCTTGACGGCAACGTCGTACCCCTCGCGCAGCTTGCTCAGACGGTTGATGTGGTCGGGCGTGATGTCGACGAGGGCAAGGTCCGAGACGTCAATGATCTGATCGTTCGGCTCGGGATGCTTGGGATCGGACATCGGAAGACTCCTCCCCGAATGCGGGGGGTATAGGGTTGTATTGTCGGGCTGCATGATTGCAGTGCGCGTGTTGGACGAGGCCGTGTCTTCAAGAATGGAGGTCGAGCAAGAAGGCGACGGGGACGTGTGCGCGGGGGGATGGGGGCGAGGGGCGGACGAGGCGGGGCCGAGTCTCCGGAGACACGAGGGCGTGGCGCGGGAGAGGAGGAGACGCGGCCGGCGAGGGTCGGGGGCGGTGGGGAGGCGAGGGGCGGTCGTGTGGGCGAGGGACGGGCGAAGATGGGGAGGGCGGCGTGGGCGGGGGACAAAGGCCTACGAGATCATCGCTGGGGGTGACGGGGGCGTGTTTCCAGAGACGCGGAACATTCGCGCACGCGCGTCGGCTCCTGTAGAGTGGCCAGGGGCACACGGGGGATACGGCACATGACCCGCCAAAAAAAGCTCTTCGCCGCTGCGATCACCTTGCCGATCGCCGTGGCCGTCGGTGTCGGCATGAAGGTCCGGCGCGCCTCGTCGGACACACTCGGGGCGGACGCCTGCGACAAGGACCTCGCCGCGGTGTTCGAGTTGTGCGAGGCGGGCGGGGAGATCTGCCAGAAGCCACCCGCGGGGCAGGAGGAAGCCTGCCAGGCCGGTTGCGTGATGGCGAAATGCCCGAATCACGTGGCATGCACGGAGCTCGATCCAATCTGGTGCAAGCCGTGCGAGGATGAAGAGGGGGCGCTCTTCTGGAGCCTCCAGTTCGAGGCGGAGCGTCTATGCGAGCCATTGGCTCGTCACACGAACACGTTGGCGGGAATCAACGCCTACTTCGGTTGCCTCAACGTGGAGGTGGAGAAGAGATGCCCGGCCCTCGTCGGCACGCAGTGGTATCTGCCGCCTGATCGCAGGGATTGATGTTTCGTTCGTGGCAGATCAGAGCCCCCCCTGATCCCCCGCCCCATACCCGCTACCGTAGTCGTCCGTTCCTCCCTCGCCCGGCGGGTCGCCCTTGAAATCGCCGCTGGCCGCACTCCCGACGATGATGACGGTGCCATTTCCCGGGCTCGAACCACAGCCATTCGAACCTGGTGGGTCGAGGCAAACGACCTTGGGTGCAACTTCGAGGATGCCGCACCGCGCCTGAATCCCGCGCTCCTTGGTCCTTTCGATGCACGCATCTTCGTTGTCGACGGAGCTTCTGCGGTCGATGATCTGCGTGTCCTCCACTCCCACCAAGGGGAATCGACTGTCACCTCCGCCTGGCAGCGCGCAGGTCAGCACCACGTTGCACTGGACGAGAACCCCCTCGCGGGCGCCCGCCTCGCCGTTCGGCGCTCCCCTCTTCGGGTTCTTGCACTCGGGATCCCAGCAAGCCGGGCCGAGCACGGCGAACCACACGAAAAGCAAGCCGACGACGAGCGCTCTCATGCCCCCACCTCTGCGATGAGGCCATCGTAAAAACCGGGAGCGAAATACACAACATTCGGGCAACAGCCCGGACGCGTGGCAGGAGGCGGCAGCCCATCGCAAATGTATCCGGCCATGCGTCGAGGGGCTTGAGCCCCGTCCCCGACCTCCCGTACCCTGGCCCTCCCCCCCGCCGCCGCCATGAAGAAGAAAGCCCCTCGGGCTCACCGGGCCAAGCCACGCACACGTGGGCCGGGATCTCGGAGATACCCGCCGTCATGCGATATCGGACCACCCCGAAGACGGGCCCGTCTCTGACGCGAGTTCGTTTGGATGACGGACGCGGCAATCCGGCGAGTGCGACGAGGGCGTAGTTGAAAACCTACGACGCTATCGCTGGGGGTGATGAATGCGTGCCGTTGATAAGGAGAGGACGCTGCGTCAGGACACGACGTCACGAGGGTACGGACAAGGCCAGCCGCGCATCATTCTCGCAACTGCGTTGATAGCCACCCGTCGATGACCGCCGTCATTTCTCGTGCGTGGCTCAACCACAGGAAATGGTCTGCCGGAAACGTCTCGATCTCGACCCGAGCCCCGCTCCCTCGCAGCGATTCGGCCGTGTTCTGCATGTGGTCCAGCGGAAACCGCGTGTCCTTGGTACCTGCAATCAGAAGGACATTCGCCCCCGCGCTCGGCTGCGCAACCTCGCCGATCCCGGAGACGAGGACGAATCCGCGGAACTGCCGTGACAGTTCTGGATCTTGCAGGATCGCCGTCGCCCCCACCGCGCCATTCGACAGGCCGACGAGGAAGACACGTGATCGATCGACCTCGGGGGGCAAGTGCTTGGTGACGAGAGCGCTCACCACCGCCTTGCCGCGCGGCGTCCAGAATGCGCCCGTG
Source organism: Polyangium sp. 6x1 (assembly GCF_029946515.1). GTDB lineage: Bacteria > Myxococcota_A > Polyangia > Polyangiales > Polyangiaceae > Polyangium. The sequence continues at coordinate 4,280 of NZ_JARZHH010000077.1, read as the reverse complement.
GAGTCGAGGAACGGCGCGACGATCACGAACCGGTCGCCGAACGCCTGGTGGAGCACCCGTACATAGGCCGTGAGTTGACCGCCGAAGCCGTGGAGAAATACGAAACACGGAACGGCCATCGAGCCCTTTGGAACATGCTCGAGGTGTCTCGAAGCATCGGAAGAGGACTCGATGAGAACAGCATTGGGCCACGGAGGCGGTGATTCCGCGTAAGCGTTGCGAAGGAGCTGATCGAGGTGATCCCGCTCAGGCCCCTTGATGAGCCCCAGCGCATCCGAGAAGTACAATCCAGCCAGGACCGTCTCCCGTTCCTCCACGAGCCGGCTGAGCCATGGCGGCGACGCATCACGACGGCCTTCCTCGACGAAGTGAAATTCCTGAGGCGGAGGCGCGACGACGAATCTCGCGACGATGAACGTCGAGACACCCATCGAGCAGAGTGCTGTGGCTGTGATCCATGCGACCCGCCTGGGTCCAGCAGGCGGAGGCCGGATCATGGTCATCAGGCCCATCGCCACGAACAGCGCCCCGAGGGCCAGCGTGAAAATCGTCACGCCGTTCGCGGCGACGAAGAGGATCAGAACGGGGGCAAGCAACACCAGTGCAATGCCACCAAGAATCCGCGCGACGACACGCCCGCGCCCGACCGGCTTCAAGGCGGACACGTCCCGCTCGATGTCGTCCGTGGGGGGCTGCTGCGCGCTGTCGTGCGACATGCTCTGGGCGCCCCCGATTCACCACGGATGAGCCGCGGCGTAAAGCGCCGTCGGATCCATCCGTGGAAGCGGCGGCTCCGGCCCGTTCCCCTGTCGCAGCCGCGCGTGATCGGTCAACCAATGCCACAGCGACGCAAGGCCGGCCTTTCGGTCGGGCGCCGTCGCGGGTATCCTCCTTCAATCCTGAAGAGCGCACATCCCCGTCAAGGACGTCTTCGACTCTTTGGGATGGAGGCATCGTGGCAATGACGATTCAGTCCTGGCCCCACGGTCGATACCTGGCGCGGGCGGCGGCAGGCTTCGTCCTGCTGGCCAGTGCTTGTGCACCAGGTTGTAGCTCGGAAGGAGCGACATCGAGCGGCACGGGCGGGATTGCAGGCAGCTCGAGCTCGACCAGTGGTTCGGGGGGGAGCGGTGGTAGCTCGAGCGCGAGCAGTGGCAGTGGCAGTGGCACGGGAGGCGGGCCCATGGCCAACAATGGGCCGGGGGCCGTGGAGGTCGTCAACGCGGGTACCGTGAGCAAGAGTCCGGGGTATCAAATGGTGTTCACGCTCGGCCAGCCATCGCTGGCCCAGGAAACGATGAAGGGACAGAGCCACCGCTTGCAGGGCGGGCTCGCTGGCTCGAATGGGAGCTCGAAATGAAGAACAGAACCCTCCAGCATTGGTGTTCGGTCGGTCTCGTGGCGCTCGGCGCCATGCTCGTATCGCCCGCGGCCTCGGCCGCGGTCCCTTCCCAGATCACGCAGCAGGGCCGGCTCTACGACGCGGCGGGAACGGCCGTGAACGGCACGCTGGATATCGTCTTCACCATTTACGACGGTTCCGACCCGGCAAGCTCCAACGCCCTGTGGACCGAGACGCGTGAGGTCACGTTCGACGAGGGTTATTTTTCGGTGGCGCTCGGGGAGACCACCACATTCGGAGCCGATGTGTTCGATGGCTCCGTCCGCTGGCTGGGCATCAAGGTCGGCGCGGACCCGGAGATGTCGCCGCGGGCTGCGATCCGCAGTGTTCCCTACGCCATGCTCGCGGGGAACGTGACGGGGGACATCACGCCTCGGTCGGTCTCGATCGACGGCGTGGGCGTGGTGATCGACGAAAATGGGAAATGGGTCGGGGATCCGGCCGGGCTCGCGGGGCCGGCGGGTCCGGTGGGGCCGACAGGAGCGATGGGCCCCGCGGGAGCCACGGGGCCCACGGGAGCCACGGGGCCTGCGGGGCCCATGGGTCCCATGGGATTGCAGGGGCCGGACGGGCCCACAGGGCCGACGGGACCCATGGGGCCGGAAGGCGCCGCGGGGCCCACGGGCGCCGCGGGGCCGACGGGCGCCGCAGGCTCGGGCAACGACCTGATGTTCACGCGCGCCACCGTCAACAGCGTGCTCGCGAATGCGTCGAAGGATACGTCGTGTGTGACCGAATTCGGCGCTGGCTACCGGGCAGCTTCGCGGCTCGACGTGATCGCGCTGTGGCGGTCGTCCTTCATCAGCCCGTATTTCACCATCGCGGGGGACGCGAACACATGGACCGTGACGAGTACCACTGGCTCTTCGCAGCTCGTGTCGAACGTCAACGCAACCGTGCCCCTCGCGTGTGTTCGATTGGCCGCACCGATTCAGTTCACACGCAGCACCGTCAACAGCGTGCTGACGAACGCGTCGAAGGATACGGCGTGTGTGACGGAGTTTGGCGCTGGATTCCGGGCAGCCTCGCGGCTCGACGTGATCGCTCTATGGCGGTCGGCCTTCATCAGCCCGTATTTCACCATCGCGGGGGACGCGAACACATGGACCGTGACGAGCAGCAACGGCTCGTCGCAGCTTGTGTCGAACGTCAACGCGACCGTGCCGCTCGCGTGCGTTTCGTGGTGAGGGAGAGAGCCGCCTCTCCGCGGCGGATGATCAGCTCATCCCAGGAAAGGCGGCTCGGCAGGCCAGGCGTCACGGCTGCACGATGGACTGCTCGAACGCGGCCGTATCACTCTCGTGCTGCCACTGGACGCGTGCCTTGTTGTTCGCCGCGAGGAAGGCGTCGCACGCGGCGGACACCGTCGACCCCGGGACGTCGGCCGCGCATTCGTCGACACGCGTGGTGAAATCGTCGCGCGTCTTCCAGATGCTCTTGCCCTCGATGAACGCGTGCTCGAGGCTCGTGCGGGCGAGCTTCTTCAGCGCAACGTAGCCGAGGCCGTGCTCCTCCACGGCGCGCGCATACTCGTCCGTGATCTCGATCCGAAGGATGCCTTGGTCGTCGGTCGACGGCGCCACGGGCACATTCTTCGCCATGTACGCGCCAAACGGATGCTGGTTGCCCGCAATGCCGAGCAGCGTGTCATTGGACGTCAAGCAGATCTCGACCATGACCCCCTTCTCGGCCATGGTCGCGAGGAGCTGGTCGGCGCCCTCGCCTGCCGTCCTCCCCAGCACGTCGACCCCGTGGCCGATTCGCTCCGCCCCCGCGATGTCGACGGCACTGCGAATGTGATAGGTGAGCTCCGCCTGTCCTGCCGGCGTCATGGGCAGGACCTGGGGAATGAGCTCGCCCGCGTGCAAGCCGACGTGGACCGTCTTCCGGCTCGGATCCTGATCATTGAATTTGCGGAGGACGCTCACCGCGAGCATCTCGTCGTTGTAATAAAGGAGGGAGTTCGCATCCTCCTCCGGCGAGACGAGGTTGACGCCCACGAGCTCGGGGACGACCTGCGCGAGCTCGAATCCGAAGACCCACTGGCCAAAGACGTACGCGCGCGACCGGGTGCGGGTGCCGGCGACCATGAAACGCACCTCGACGTTGCAGCCGGGGTCGGCCATGGCGCTGCCGCAGTTGAGCAGCACGTCGGAGCCGGAGAGCGCGCTCGCGATGCTCGCCTTCGCGTTGTTGATGGCCGTCTGAAAGCCGGGCTCCGCGAGGATCTCGGTTCGCTTCTGCAAGAGGTAGGGCTCATCCCACGCGTCGCCCGGCATGACCTTGGACTCGGCGATGGTGCCGACGGCGCCCGAGCCGAAGCCCTGCATCAGCTCGATGTAAACCTGATTGTTGTGCCCCGCCGTCGAGCGGACCTGCGCGAGCATGTCGTCCCCGCGGGACTCGTTGAGGACGGCGCCGAACTTCCCGAACGCATCGAAGAAGTGCTGGTGGCCCTGGAGCAGCGTGCCCATGAAGCCCTCCATGGACCAAGCCATCAGCATGCTGTCGTAGAGGGCCTGGTCATTCAGCGCATTCGACATGGGCACGGCCTCGCCCATGCAAGGCCCGGCCGAGGCAAAACCCGTGGTCGCGTTGAAGCAGGCCCCGTCCGCCGCTCCCCACTCGATCATGCTCTCGGGCGTCACGGCGCCCGAGGTGTGGCTATGCAAATCGGCGCCCTTCGGCATTTTTCGCAAGAACCCCACGAGGGCAGCGTGATCGTTGCGAACCGCCTCGAGCTGCTCGGCGACCTTTTCCTCGGGCGATCCCCCCATTCCACCGCTGCCCCCCATTCCACCGCCTGCACCGCCCGCGCCGCCTGCGCCGCCCGCGCCGCCCGCGCCGCCCTCGCCGCCCTGGCCGCCCGCGCCGCCCG
>NZ_JARZHH010000076.1 GCF_029946515.1 Polyangium sp. 6x1 | reverse complement strand
GCCGAGCCGCCGAAGGGCCGCGCGGCCGTCACCGCGCCCCCGCGCGTCGGGGCCCTGCCCCGCGCGACGCCCGCGCCCGCAGCCGCGCCGCTGCCGAGCCACCGCGTGCATGCGAGCCGCGAAGTGGCCGCCACGGAAGACGCTCCGCTGACGTATCGGGAATACGTGTACGTCGTGCCCGAGGGGACGTCGGTCGACGTCGCGAGGCGCGTCGTCCTGGATCGATTCGACGCCGTGAAGAAGGCGCTCGACGGCACGCGCGGCGTGCTCGTGAACCTCGCGGTGTTCGATCACGCCTACCAGGGCAAACCCGAGCGCGCGCCGCTCGCCACGCTGACGTGGAAGGACTGGCGCGGCGAGGCGGAGGTTCGCCCCCCGCAGCCGGCGAGCAAGCCCGTGGCCGCGCCGGCTGCGACCGCGCCGCGCCCCGCCTCGACGCCGCCGCCTGCACAGCGCGCGGCGTCGACGCCGCCCGCTCGTTCTCCGTCGACGCCGCCGCCGCGCGCGCAGGCTGGGTCGAACCCCGCGCTTTCTCCCCCGCGCGCGCCGGCCGGTTCGAACCCCGCGCTCTCTCCGTCGACGCCGCCGCCGCGTGCCGGGTCGAGCCCTGCGCTCTCTCCGTCGACGCCGCCGCCGCGTGCCGGTTCGAGCCCTGCGCTCTCTCCGTCGACGCCGCCGCCGCGTGCCGGGTCGAGCCCCGCGATCAAGGCCGCGGTCACCACGACCACGAAGTCCACGCCGCCGAAGGCCCGCGTCCGCTCGGCCGAAGAGCTCATGAAGGAGCTCGAAGGCGCCTCGACGGATCTGCACTTCCTGAGCGACGCGCTCGAAGGCGCCGACTTCGTGATCTCGATCCTGAGGGAGCAGCTCCCGAGCGAGCTCATCCTCGTCTGGTTCCACGACGCCGAGAAACGCGAGCTCGTCCTCGTGCGCCAGCAAGGCGGCAAGCACGACCGGCTCCTCGCCCGCATGCCCGATCGAACGGGCCTCGCGCAGGCCGCCATCGCCAACAAGAAGGCCCTCGTCATCACGGACGCGCAGCGCGACCCGCGCGCCGTCGACGCGCGCTGGAAGGCCTTCGGCATCGATCCGAAGAGCATCGCTTGCGCGCCCGCGATCGGCGGCGGCAAGACGCTCGGCCTCATCGAGATCGTGAACCCCATCGGCGGTGGCAAGTACGCCACCACCGAGGGCAACGCGCTCACCTACGTCGGCAAGGAGCTCGCGGAGTTCCTCTCCATCCAGGGCGTCGTGCTCGATCCGGAGAAGATCCGGGCCACGGCGAACAAGGCGGCGGCGCGCTAGGCGCGCGGCGCGCGGGGACCGTCCATGCAGCGTCGTCGGCTGCGCGAGCGGCTGCTCTACTTCGCGATCGTCCCCGCGATCGTCTTCGCCGTGCTCGTGCTCGGCGGCATCGCGCTGCGCACGACGCTCCAGATCGAAAAGGCCCGCCAGCAGACCGTCTTCGACGCCACGCTCACGCTCGCCGACGAGCGCGTCGACCGCCTCGACAAGCTCATCATCGCGCAGGACAACGTCGTCGCGACGCACGTCGATCTCGCGAACCTCACGACGATCTCACGCCGCTGGCTGCCCACGGCGTCCCGCGAGACGCCCACGGTGCGCGCGATCCTGGTGCTCGATCTGAGCCACGACGCGCGCGACGTGCTCGCGTTCGCCTCGCGCGCGCCCGGCCGCGAGGACGACGCGTTCCGGCGCCTGCTGCTCGGACGGCTCTTCTCCAGCCTGAACTTCGAGGGCAACACGGAGGAGCTGCGCCACCTGCACCAGATCATCGATCAGCAGAGCATCCTGATCAGCTACTGGCAGCGCGCCTACGCGGGGAGGCGTTACCTCGTCGTCGCCTGGCACGACGTCCCGCGCCTCGTGCACGACGTCTTCCCGCGGCTCTACCGCGACATCGATCGCGGCAACAGCCGCAGTAACGTCACCGACGAGGAGGGCCGCATCGTCTTCGGCCCGCCGATCAAGGCCGGCGAGTTCACCGTCGGCCGTCCCTTCCCGACGACGCTCTACAACTGGCGCCTCCAGATCGCGCTCACCAGCGCCGACGACCTCGGCGACAAGGTCGAGCGGCAGCGCATGATCGAGCTCGGCATGGTCGGCTTCGCGGCGATCGTCGTGCTCGTCGGCGTCACGATCATCATCTTCGCGTCGATCAAGGAGCGCAGGCTCGCCGCGCTGAAGAGCGACTTCGTGGCGAACGTCTCGCACGAGCTCAAGACCCCGCTCGCGCTCGTCCGCATGTTCGGCGAGATCCTCCTCGCCGACCGGGTCGCGAGCGAGGACAAGCGAAGGCAGTACCTCCAGATCATCGTGAGCGAGAGCGAGCGGCTCACGGCGCTGATCGAGAACGTCCTCGATTTCGCCAAGGTCGAGCGGGGCAAGGCCGCGTACGAGTTCGCGCCCGGCAGGCTCGAGGAGGTCGTCGGGCGCGCCGTCGACGTGTATCGCTACCGCGCCGAGCGGGACGGCATCGTCGTGCACCTCGCGAGCGCCGAGGACATGCCCGAGGCGATGCTCGACGCCCGCGCCATGGAGCTCGCGATCATCAACCTGCTCGACAACGCCTTCAAGTACGCGAAGGACGGCGAGCGGGTCGACGTGGACGTCGCCTCGGAGGACGGCTCGGTCGTCGTGCGCGTGAGCGATCGTGGCCCCGGGATCGATCCCGACGAGCAGGAGCGCATCTTCGAGCGCTTCGTGCGCGGGCGGCGGGCGGGCGAGCAACGCATCCGCGGCAGCGGCATCGGGCTCGCGCTCGTCAAGCACATCGCCGAGAGCCACGGCGGCAGCATCGAGGTGAAGAGCCCCGTCACCGAGGACGGCAAGGGCAGCGTGTTCGTGCTGCGCATCCCGGCCCTGCGCGGCGAGCGTCGCGGCGCGGAGAAGCGCCTCTCGCCTGCGCCAACGGATCCGGACGTCGACGCCGACGTCGCCTGATCAGACGTCGGGTTGGTCGGCCTGCGCGCCCTGCGACAGGGCGACGTGCGCGCGGCGGCGGATCCGATCGACGACCTGCGTGGCCCAGCGCGAGAGATCCTCGCGGCCGGGGCAATCGGGGATCGATACGATCGCCGCGTCGACGAGCTGTTCGAAGAGGTGCGTGGAGGCGCCGAGCCCGAGGTCACTCGCTGCGTTCGGCCGCCCGAGCGCCGCGTCACGGCCCACGGGTTTGCCTGCGCTCGCCGCGTCGCTGAGCACGTCGAGCATGTCGTCGGCGATCTGGTAGGCCTCGCCGATCCGCTGCCCGAAGCCGCGCCACGCCTCGGCCTCCTCCGCGTCGGCGCCTGCGGCGATGGCGCCGCCCACCGCGGAGGCTTCGAAGAGCGCGCCCGTCTTGGCCCTTCGGTAGAGCGTCGTGGGGATGCTCGGCTCGCTCTCCCAGCCCTGGCCCGCGATGATCCCGTACGGCATGCCCACGCCGCGGCCGACCGTGGTCACGAGTTTGCCGAGCCGCAGCGGAGCGGCCGCGGACGAGCGGGCCAGGACCTCGAAGGCGAGGGTGATGAGCTGATCCCCGGCGAGCACGGCGAGCGGCTCACCGAATGCACGGTGTGTCGAAGGTTGCCCGCGTCGGGTCAGGGCGGCGTCGAAGCAGGGCAGGTCGTCGTGGACCAGCGACGCGCAGTGCAGAAGCTCGATCGCGGCTGCGACCCCGTCGGCGAGGCCGGGCACGTCTTCCCCGCAGGCCATGGCGACGCGCAGGCAGAGCTGCGGCCGGATGCGGGCGCCGGATGGGAACACCGAATGGTAGACGGCGGCCGCCAGGCGGGGCGGGGCGCCCGGGGCGCACATCGGATCGAGGGCAGCGCGCAGAGCGCGCTCGATACGACCGGAGACGTCCATGCGGGAGGTATCGTCCATGGATGTTTAACCCTTGTCAAGGGTTTGATGGGTCATGCTGTACAAACTCTAGACAAGCCTCCAAGGTTGTTGTAGGTACGGGCTCATGGCGGATCGGACGAGCCGTGCGTTGGTGATCGGCGCCGGCGTGGGCGGCCTCGTGTCGGCGCTGGAGCTCGCTCGTCGGGGGATCGAGGTCGTGGTCCTCGAACGCGCGCCCAAGGTCGGCGGCAAGATGCGGCAGGTCGACGTGGCCGGTCGCGCGATCGATGCCGGTCCTACGGTCATGACGATGCGCTGGGTCCTCGAGGAGGTGTTTTCCTCGGCCGGGACCTCGCTCGACGCCGAGCTCGCCCTTCGGCGGGCGGAGGTCCTGGCGCGACACGCCTGGGGAGAGGGGCCCACCCTCGATTTGTACGCTGATCTCGACCGGTCCGTCGAGGCCATATCGACGTTCGCCGGCCGCGCCGAGGGCGAGGGATACCGTCGGTTCTGCGCGTACACCCAGCGCATTTACGACGCTGTCCACAAGCCGTTCCTCTGCTCCGAGCGCCCGAGCCTCGGCTCGGCGATGGTCGCGGTCGGCGCGCTCGGCCTCCAGGGAATGCTCTCCATCGACGGCCACCGGACCCTCTGGAAGGCCCTCGGCGAGTTTTTTCGAGACGCACGCCTGCGCCAGCTCTTCGGCCGGTACGCCACCTATTGCGGCTCGTCGCCGTTCCTCGCGCCGGCCACGCTCAACGTGATCGCCCAGGTCGAGCGCGACGGCGTCTACCTCGTCGAGGGCGGCATGTACCGCGTCGCCGAGGCGCTCGCGCGGGTGGCCGAGCGCCTCGGCGTCACGATTCGATGCGGCGAGCACGTCACGGAGCTCGTCGTCTCCGGCGACCGCGCCGCGGGCGTGCGCCTCGCCTCGGGCGAGCGTCTCTCGGCCGACCTCGTCGTCCACAATGGGGATCCGGCGGCGCTCTTCGAGGGCATGCTCGGCGCGACCGGAAGGCGGGCCATCCCGGCGCCCGCGGAGCGCTCCCTTTCGGCCGTCACCTGGGCCTTCGTGGCCGAGGCCCGGGGCGCCTATCCGCTCACGCGCCACAACGTGTTTTTTTCGAAGGACTACCACGAGGAATTCCGCGACCTCTTCGAGCGCGGGGTCCTGCCTCGCGAGCCCACGGTGTACGTCTGCGCCCAGGATCGCGACGACGGGGATCGCGCGCCTCCGGGCCCCGAGCGGTTCCTCTGCCTCGTCAATGCGCCGGCCCGCGGGGATCAGCGCGCCCTCACCACGTCGGAGATCAAGCAATGCGAAACAGCAGCGTTCTCGCTCCTCGAGCGGGCGGGTCTCGTCTTTCCGCCGTTTGCCGCGCCGCCCGTCGTGACGACGCCGAGCGAGTTCAATCGCATGTTCCCGGCGACGGGGGGGGCCCTGTACGGACCGGCGTCGCACGGGTGGAAGTCCCCGTTCGTCCGGGCGTCGTCTCGCACGAAGATCCCGGGGCTCTACCTGGCGGGCGGAGCCGCGCATCCGGGGGCGGGCGTGCCGATGGCGGCGCTGAGCGGGCGTCTCTGCGCGAAGGCCGTGATCGAGGACCTCGCTTCGACGAGCCGATCGCGCGAAACGGTTATGCGTGGTGGTATCTAGACGCGCTGAGCGATGACGGCCGTTGCGGCATCACCATCATCGGCCTCGTCGGGAGCGTATTTTCGCCGTTTTACGCGGCCGCACGCAAGCGCGGCCCCGCCGACCCGCTCGCCCATTGCTCGATGAACGTCGCGCTCTATGGGCCCGCGCGCGACGCGTGGTCGTTCACCGAGCGGGGCGGGACCGATGTTCGCCGTTATCGCTCGGCGCTCGTCATCGGCCCGAGCTCGATGGAGTGGCAAGACGACACCTTCACCGTCCACTTCGAAGAGGCGACCGCGCCGCTGCCCGGCCGCGTCTCGGGCACCGTGCGGATCCACCCGCTCGCGCTCGCCGATGCATCGTTCGTCCTCGACACGAACGGCCGTCACCGCTGGGCGCCGATCGCGCCGATCGCCCGCGCCGAGGTCGACATCCGCCGCCCCGCGAGCGCGCGGTGGACGGGCATGGCCTACGTCGATTCGAACTTCGGCAGCGAGCCACTCGAAGACGGCTTTTCCGGCTGGAACTGGGGCCGCGCCACCACGCGGCGTCGCACCGTCGTGACGTACGACTCGGTTCGTCGGGATGGAACCCGTGATCTCATCCAGCACAGCTTCGACGCCGACGGACGCGCGGAGCCCCTCGAGCCGCTCGCCCCCACGCGCGCGCCGCGCACGCTCTGGGGCATGGAGCGGATCGTGCGGGTCGATCCGGGTACGTCCCCGCGGGTCGTGCGCACCCTCGAAGACACGCCTTTTTATGCGCGCTCGCAGCTCTCGGGCCGTTATCTCGGCGAAGACGCGCACGGCGTGCACGAGGCGCTCTCGCTCGATCGGTTCCGGACCCCGGCGGTGCAGTTCATGCTCCCTTATCGGATGCGACGCGCCTCGCCATGACGCCGGACATCCCCAGCCTGCTCGGTTTTTTTCTCTTCGGCTGGTCCTTCGCGGTCACTTGCGTCTCGCTCGAAGCGGCTCGGCGGGCGACGTTCACGACGCGCGCCGCGCGCCGACGAGGCACGGGCGTGCTCGTCTGGCAGGAAAAACCCTCCGTCCTCGTCGTGCGCCCGTGCGCGGGGAGCGAGCCTTCGCTCGAACGGACGCTCGCCTCGCTCGCCCACGCGAAGCGATCCTTCGACGTCCGGTGCCGTTTCGCGATGGAGCAGGCGTCCGACCTCGCCTTGCCCGCGGCGCAGAGGGCCACCGAGGCGCTCGGGCGCGCCGGGATCGAGGCCGAGATCGTCTTCACGGGCGGCGGAGGTCCGAACCGCAAGGCTGCGCAGCTCGCGGCCGCGGCCGAGGGCGCCGACATCCTCATCGTCACCGACAGCGACGTCGATCTCGCGGGTATCGACCTCGATGTCCTCGTCGCGCCGCTCGCCTCTGCCTCGCCCGCGTGGGTCGCGTGGGCGCCGCCGGCCGAGCACGCGCCGCCGCGGACGCTCGGCGATCATGCCTCCGCGGCTGTCCTCGGCGCCTCGCTCCACGCCTTCCCCGTCCTCGCGCGGCTCGACCCGAAAGGCCTCGTCGGCAAGCTCTTCGCCATCCGCGCGAGCGTGCTCGCGACGATCGGCGGCTTCGGCTCGCTCGTCGACTACCTCGGCGAGGACATGGAGATCGCGCGTCGCGTCCGCGAGAGAGGCGGCTCGGTCGTGGCGGTGCCGATCGTGGCGCGCTCGCTCGCGCAGGGACGATCGTGGGAGGCCGTGATCACGCGCTTCTCCCGGTGGCTCACGGTGATCCGCGCGCAGAGGCCGCTGCTCCTGTGGAGCTACCCCGCGCTCTTCTTCGCCACCTGGCCCATCGTCGTGCTCGCGACGGCGCTCGCGTTCGTCGTCCCGCAGGTCGCCCTCGGCGCGGCGCTGCTCGCGCTGCTCGCGCGCCTCGTCATCGCGCTCGTCGCTGCGCGGATGGCGGGGCGCCCCGTGGGCCTCGCCGTCGCGCTGCGGGACTCTGTCCTCGCCGACGTCGTGCTCGCCGTCGCCTTTACGCGGGCCTTGCGATCGCGCACGGTCCTCTGGCGGGATCGGGTCCTCGTCGTCGACCGCACGGGCCATTTGCGCCAGCCCGAACGTACGTCCGCGTAACACCGTCGATGCGTTGGCGCTGCGGCGTCACGGCACCGGCGTGATGTCGTGATTTTGGCGAATTTTACGCGGGGAATCGTGCACGAGGCCGCGATCCGCCGCGATCATTCGTGGTATCGATCCTCGTGGTGGGGAGGGGTGGTCATCCGTCTTCAAAACGTTTGAGGTCCCATGAACCAGCCTGTCCAACCTGCGCGCCGCGAGGACTCCGTCGGTCGTGACGTCGACCCGAGCACCTTGAGCGACGACACGATCCGGCGCACCGTCATCCTCCTGCAGCAGACGCAGGCGCTCGCGAAGGTCGGCGGCTGGGAGCTCGATTGCCGCTCGAACCAGCTCTTCTGGACCGAGGAGACCTACCGCATCCACGAGACGCCGCCCGGCTTCACGCCGGAGCTCGCGACCGCGATCGACTTCTACGCGCCCGAGTGGGTGCCCACGATCTCGAAGGCCGTCGAGCGGTGCGTGGGGGCGGGTGAGCCGTTCGACCTCGAGCTCGAGCTGCTCACCTACCACAAGCGCAGGCTCTGGGTGCGCGCGGCGGGCCAGGCGCAGATGGAAGACGGCGAGGTCGTGCGGATCTTCGGCGCCTTCCAGGACATCGACGACAAGAAGCGGCGCGAGCTCGAGCTGCAGGAGAAGCTCGCGATCATCGAGCAGCAGCGCTCGACGATCCACTCGATGTCCGCGCCGATCATCCAGGTCTGGGACGGCGTGCTCGCGCTCCCCGTCGTCGGTCAGCTCGACGAGGCGCGCGCCGCGGACATCACCGAGCGGCTTCTCCAGACCGTCGTCTCGCTCGGCGCCACGCAGGTCATCCTCGACCTCACCGGCGTCGAGGCCGTCGACGACGCGACGGCCGATCACCTCCTGCGCATCATCCGCGCCACGACGCTACTTGGGGCTCAAAGCATCATCACGGGCGTGAGGCCCGCCGTGGCGCAGACGCTCGTCGCGCTCGGCGCCGACCTCACGAAGACGACCGTGCGGAGCAACCTGCGCGAGGCGATCAAGGCGGCGATGAGGTCACCTTCGAACGCGCGCCCCCCGCGCTGAGCGGCGGCGCGGCCGCAGGGGCCCGCATCACGAACGGGCGCGTCATCGCGGCGAGCATCGCTTCGAGCGCGCCGCCCACGCGCGAGCGAGCCGCACGGAAGACCACCTCGAAGCGCTCCGCGCCCTCGCCCGAGAGCGCGCGCTCGATCCGAACGAGCTCCGCCTCCACGGCCTCTTCTTGCGCCGCGCGGCCCTTCGTCGTGTCCCGCTCGGCCGGCACGGGCTCGCCGAACGAGAGCCACAACGTCGGACGTTCCGCTCCGCCGAACTCGTACCGCAGCCCCACCGGCACCGTGCGCGCCATGCGCGCGACCCGCGCGATCTCCGCCGATCCAGGCCGGAACCCGAGCGGCCTCTCCGTGACCGGCCGCTCCTGCCCTTGCGGATACACCCACACGAGCTTGCCCGGCGTGTCGAGCAGCCGCGCCGCGTAGCGCATCACGACCGCGCCGTCCGTGGGTTTGTCGAGGTCCACGCCGAACGCGCCGACGAGCGCGAAGAACGGCAGGCGCCTGAGGTTTTTCGCGTCCATCATCGCGTGGCCGTCCGCGCCGAGCAGGTGCGTCGAGACGTGCAGCGCGACGAGCGGATCCCACCACGACGTGTGGTTCGAGACGACGAGCAGCGGCGCCTCCTTCGCGAGCGCCCGCGCCCGATCGAGCCCCTGCGCGCGCACCTCGCCGAACGTCGCGTGGATCCGCGAGCGCGCGTGGCCCGAGAACCAGGCGTTGAACCAGGACACCTTGCGCGCAGGGATCATCGCAGGCTCGAGCGCGCGCACGCGTCGACGAGGAACTGCACCTCGGGCAGCGCCGGCGGATCGGCCTCGGCATCGCCGGCGACGAGCGACAGCGGCGCCCTCGGCGTGGTCGCGGCGAGCGCGCGCAGCATCAGCCACACCTTGCGCCTTAGCGGCACGTAGGCGCGGCTCGTCACCGAGTCGAAGCCCGCGCGCTCGATCACGCGCCCGATGTCCGCGTAGATCAGGCTCGCCGCGCGGATCGAGGCAGAGCAGTCGCGCGGCAGCATCGCGATCCCGAGGTCCGCGCGGGCGTAGAGCATCGACGCGTGCCGCAGCAGCCGCTCCACCACGTCGCCGAGCGCGCGCGTGAACACCGGCCGGACCAACCATTTCGCCACGTCGATCTCGGCCTCTTCGAGCCACGCGAGCGGCAGGTACACGCGCCCGTTTCTCGCGTCCTCGCCCACGTCGCGCGCGATGTTCGTGAGCTGCATGGCGACGCCGAGGTCACACGCGCGCGCGAGCGCCTTCGGGTCCCGGACGCCCATGAGCACGCTCATGATCACGCCGACCGTCGAGGCCACGCGCGCGCAGTACGCGTGCAGATCCGACAGCGTCTCGTACCGCCGCCCCTCGGCGTCCCAGGCGAACCCCTCGATGAGCCCTTCCATCACCGCGCGCGGCAGGTTGTGCGCGCGCGCCACGTCCGAGAACGCCCGGTCGACCGGCGAGTCGTGTGGCCTGCCCTCGTACGCCGCGGCGAGCCGCGCTTGCAGCGCCTCCACCGCGCCGGGCTCGCTCGCTTGATCGACCACGTCGTCGGCCACGCGGCAGAACGCGTAGATCGGCAGCATGGGCACGCGCACCCGCTTCGGCAGGAGCAGCGACGCGGCGTGGAAGCTCTTCGAGCCTTTGCGCAAAAGCTCCCGGCACGCGGCGACGTCGTCGGCCGAAGCCGCGCGCTCGGCCGACGTGGGGAGGAGCGGCGCGCCGAGGGTCATCGCGGGCTCAATGGAGCGCGGATGCATCGGGCACCACCCTGTCGAGCACCCGCGCCGAGGAGAGCACGCCGGGCAAACCCGCGCCTGGATGGGTCCCTGCGCCCACGATGTAGAGCCGCTCCACGTCCTCGCTCTCGTTGTGCGGGCGGAAGAACGCGCTCTGCGTCAGCACCGGCTCCATCCCGAACGCCGCGCCGCGGAACGAGAGCAGCCGATCCTGGAACTCCTGCGGGTGCGTCACCCGCGACGCCACGATCTCCTTGTCGAGCCCGGGCATCAGCGTCGAGGCGAGGTAGCGCTCGATCCTCTTCCGATAGGGCTCTGCTTCCTTCTCCCAGTTCGTCCCGCTCGCCAGGTTCGGCACGGGCGACAGCACGTAGAACGTGTCGCAGCCCGCGGGCGCGAGGGACGGATCCGTCGCCGTCGGCCGGTGCAGATAGAGGCTGAAATCGTCCGCCAGCACGTGCCTCTGGAAGATGTCGTCGAGCAGCCCCTCGTAGCGCGGCCCCAGGCATATCGTGTGGTGAGCGACGTCCTCGTAGGTTCGTTTGGTCCCAAAGTACCAGACGAAGAGCCCCATCGAATATCGTTGCTTCTCCAAACGTTCGTTCGTCCAGCGCTTGCGGACGTTGTCGTCGACGAGGTGCCGATAGGTCCAGGCCGAATCCGCGTTCGACACCACCACGTCCGCCTCGATCTTCTCGCCGCTCTGGAGCTCCACGCCGCGCGCCCTCCGCCCGGCGAGCAGGATCCGTTTGACCTCCGCGCCGCAGCGGACCTCGCCGCCCTGACCTTCGATGAGGCGCACGAGCCCCTTCACGAGCGCGCCCGTGCCTCCCATCGGGAAATGCACGCCCCACTTGCGCTCGAGGAACGCGATCAGCGTGTAGATCGAGGTCGTCGAGAACGGGTTTCCCCCGACGAGCAGCGGGTGGAAGCTCATCACCTGCCGCAGCCGGTCGTCCTTCACGTGCTTGGCGACGAGGTTGTAGACCGAGCGATAGCTCTCGAGCTTCATCATGTCGGGGACGATCCTCGCCATGTCCCACCACGAGCCGAACGGCACGTGCGCGAGCTCCTCGAAGCCCACGCGGAAGATCTCCTCGCTCGTCCGGAGGAACCGCTCGTAGCCCTCCACGTCCCCCGGCGCGAGCTTGGCGACCTCCTTGCGCATCGCCGCGGCGTCCCCCGTGTAATCGAACACGGCTCCGTCATGGAACCGGATACGATAGAAGGGCGTGACCGGTCGCATGTCGATGTCGTCGCTCATGCGCCGACCCGCCAGCGTCCACAGCTCTTCGAGCAGGAAGGGCGCCGTGATGACCGTCGGCCCCGCGTCGAACGTGAAGCCCTCGATGCGGTGGACATAGGCTCGTCCGCCCGGGGCATCGAGCTTCTCCAGCACCGTCACCCGGTAGCCGCGCGCGCCCAGCCGAACCGCCGCAGCCAGACCACCAAAACCGCTGCCGATGACGACCGCGTGAGGCTTGGGGGTTGAACCTTGCATGTAGAGAGTATAAGGTCTGTATCAAGTTTGATAAAGGTTTCTCTTGGTGGTTTCGACCCTCGGTCGGGGCCACCGTGGAGAGCGATCCGTTGAGCCTCTACCGAATCCGCACCGTCTCGGAACTGACAGGCGTGAGCTCTGCGACGCTGCGCGCGTGGGAGCGCCGTTACGGCGTCCCTGCGCCGTCGCGCACGCCCTCCGCCTATCGGCTCTACAGCGAGGAGGACGTCGCGCTCATCGTCAAGATGCGCGACCTCGTGAAGGCGGGCATGGCGCCGGCCGAATCCGCGCGCCTCCTGCTCAGCGAGCCCGCGACGGGCGCGCTGCCCACGGCGCCTCCGCCCGGCGCTGCGCCCCCGGAGACCGATCCTTTCGTGGCCGCGCGGGATCGGATCGTCGAGGCCACGCGCCGCTTCGACCCCGACGCGCTCGAGGAAGAAGTCGCGAAGACCCTCACCCTCGGCCCTGCCGTCACGATCTTCGAACGAACGATCGGCCCTGCGCTCCGCGAGATCGGCGACCTCTGGCATGCGGGCGCGATCACCGTCGCGCAGGAGCACCTCGCCTCCAACGTGCTCGGCGGCACCCTCATCCACCTCTTGCGCCTCGCGCAGCCGGCGGACGCCACGCGCCGCATTGCCCTCGCTTGTTTCGCCGACGAGGACCACGTCCTCGGCCTTTATGGCGTCGGCTTGCGCTTCGCCTCGTGGGGCTTCCGCACGCTCATGCTCGGCGCGCGCACGCCGCCGCCGGCCATCACGCGCGTCGTCGACTCGCTCGCGCCCGACCTCATCGGCCTCAGCGTCACCATCCCCCCGCCAGCGTCCCGCGCGCGTGAGCTCGTCGACGCGTATGCCGACGCTTGCCGCGGGGCCGCGTGGGTCATCGGGGGCGACGGATCGGAGGGCATGCGCGCGTTGATCGAGGAGCGGGGCGGCATTTGCGTCGGTCGTGACCTCGCGGCCGCGCGGCAGACGATCGAGCGTGTCGTGGCGGCGCAGAAGCGCCGTCGTCCGTCGCGGGCGAGCAAGGATTGAAAGGGGGGCTTCGCGTCAGCCTTCGACCTGGGCGCCGAGCAGCTCGATGAGCTTCTTCCGGTCGCCTGTGCCGAGCGCGCCCGAGCCGGCGAACAGCACGCGCCCGTCCTTGCCGACGAGGATCACGTTGCTCGCGCCCTTGCGAATGCCGTAGGCCTTCCGGAACGAGCCGTCCCAGTCGCAATAAATCGTGGTCTTCTGCTTTTTCGACTCCTCGCGAATCGCGTCCTTCACGAAGCCTTTCGCGGGCCAGAAGTCGTAGCTGCTCACGTCCGCGATCGCGGCGATCGCGACTTTCTGCTTGTACTTGTCGCCCTGACCGAGCTTCGCGAGGTCGTCCTTGAGCGGCTGGTTCTGCGCCGCGGAGTCCTTGTCCTCGTACATGATGAGGATCGGCTTGCCCTTGAGCGAGCTCATCTGCAGCGCGCGCCCGTCGGCGTCCTCCACCCGCGCATTCGGCGCTTCGGCGCCTTCTTTGGGCAGGGCGAGGGAGACGCCGGGCACGAGCGCGGCCCCGAGGACGATCGCCGAGATGACCTTCGAAGCTTTTCCCCTGGAACGCATCGCCGATTCCTCCGCATCGCAGGCGTTACATCGAAGCCGTCCACCCTTTGTACAAGGTTCGATCGGGAAGTCAAGCTTTGTTTCGTATCCGTACGGTCATCCTCCGCGGGTACGAGCACCGGCTCTTGACAGCGGCCGACCCATGTAGAGATTGCATCGCGTTCGGACCCGAGTGGCGGGAGAGAATCGAGACCGGTTCTCCGCCCTTGGGGACGCGTGCACGAGACGGCCACCGGGAGCGTGTCCGCGGCAGAGGCATGGTTTGCCGCTGCTGGCGCGCCTCGGGGCCCGTGGGGGCGGAGCTTTGCCCCGCGAGGGCATACGGAGGCGACCATGTTGATGCGATTCGGCGACGTGAACAGGACCTTTGCCACCATGGATGAGCTTCGCCGGAGAATGGACCGGCTGTTCGACGAATACGATTCCCGCGGGGGCGCCTGGCCGCGGTCGACCTTCTTCTTCGAGCCGTTCGAGGCTGGTCACGCGTCGCGCACCGTCGCCACGTGGCCGCGCCTCACGGTCTACGACAAGGGCGACGCGCTGGTCATCGCGGCCGATGTTCCCGGAATGAAGGAATCGGACATCAAGCTGGAGATCGATCAGGACGTGCTCACGCTCTCGGGCGAGCGGAAGGCCGACGTGCCGGAAGGGTATGCGATTCACAAGCGGGAGCGCGCCCCGGTGAAGTTCTCGCGCAGCGTCGCCCTGCCTTGCAAGGTCGACGCGGAGAAGGCGAGCGCGGCGCTGAAAGACGGCGTCCTCACGCTCACGCTCGCGAAGTCGCCCGAGGCGCAGCCCCGGCGGATCGCCGTGAAATCGGGTTCGTGAAATCAATCGAAATCGACGCTGAAATGTGAAGGAGAGAGCAGCCATGAACGCGCAGATCAGCCGTGACGAGCGGGAGAATCAGGCCGAGGCGCAGGAGACGCGGCGCGGCGTGGCGCCCGCGGTCGATATCTTCGAGAACAAGACCGAGCTCTTGATCGTCGCCGACCTGCCGGGCGTCGGCCCCGACGACATCGCGGTTCGCCTCGACAAGAACGAGCTCACGAT
Organism: Polyangium sp. 6x1; assembly: GCF_029946515.1. GTDB lineage: Bacteria > Myxococcota_A > Polyangia > Polyangiales > Polyangiaceae > Polyangium. The sequence goes on along the minus strand of NZ_JARZHH010000076.1, from coordinate 39,835 downwards.
CGCGGGCAAGCGAGCGAGCGCGCCGGAGGGCAACGCCCTCGCCGTCGAGGGCAGGACGGGGAATTTTTCGCGGACCTTCCTGGTCCCGCAGGGCATCGTGGCCGACGGGATCACCGCCGAGGTGGCCCACGGCGTCCTCAAGGTCCGCCTGCCCAAGGTGTCGGCCCAGAAGCCTCGGCAAATTGCGGTCAAGCCGAGCTGATCACCATTCCCACGGCCTGGCGGTGGGCGTAGTCTCGATCGTATGCGCCGCCGCCTTTCCCGCTTCGCCCTCCTCGTCCTCGCTCAGGCCCTCGCGAGCTGCGGCCCGGGACCGACGATCGTCACGGGCCCGCAGTCCGCGGAATTCGGAGGCGCGGGCGACGCGAAAGGGTCCGCCGCGAGCGACTTGCCGATCGTCCCCGTGCGCTGGGAAGAGCAACCGACGCAGGCCCTCGAGGTCGCGGGGGGCGATCTTCGCGGCGCGCCTGTCTCGCTCACCTCGCCCGACGGCGTCGGCCTCGTCATCAGCTCGCTCGAAGTCGCGGCGGCCGTCGAGGATCCGCTCGCCTTCACCGAGCTGCATTTCACCTTCAAGAACCCCGAGCCTCGCACCATTGAGGGCCGCTTCGAGCTCGTCTTGCCGCCCGGGGCCACCATCAGCCGGTTTTCCATGAAAAACGCGGACGGCTGGAAGGAGGGCGAGGTCGTCGAGCTCCAGGCGGCGCGCGTCGCGTACGAGGATTTCCTCCACCGCAGGGCCGACCCGGCGCTGCTCGAAAAGCAGGCTGGCAACCGCTTTCAGGCCCGCGTCTTCCCCATTCCGGCCTCGGGCGAGAAGGAGATCATCGTCTCGTATTCGCAGACGCTCGCCTCGCGCGCCGCTCCTTATCGTGCGTATCTCCGCGGCCTGCCCCGCATGGGCAAATTCGACATGCGCGTCATCGAGCGCCGCCGCGGGGACAAGGGCGAGCCCGTCCGCCGCGTTCACTCCTTCCAGCAGGCCAATTTTGCCCCGGACCGTGATTTCGTGCTCCCGCTCGGCGCGGGCGGCGCGTCGGCCGTCGGCCTGCGGCACGAGGAGCTCGCGGTCGCGCGGGTCACGCCCATCGCCGAGGATCGCCCCGAGCCGGTCCGGGACCTGCTCGTCCTGCTCGATACGAGCGCCTCGCGCGCGCTCGACCTCGCGACGCAGGCCGAGCGGCTCGCGGCGCTCCTGGCGGCGCTGCCGGACGCGCCGGGCAGCGACATGCCGATCGCCGTCGCTTGCTTCGATCAAGGGCTCGAGCCCGTGTACATGGGCCCCAGGAAGGGGTTTGGTCGCAAGGAGATCGAGGCCATTCTGCAGAGAAAGGCGCTCGGCGCCTCGGACCTCGGGCTCGCGCTGGAGAGCGCGGCCGGGTATGCGAAGAAGCAGGGCGGCCGCTTCACCCGCGCCTTGCTCCTCACGGATGGCATTCCCACGGCCGGGCCCACGACGCCGGGCGAGATCTCGGCCGAGCTCCGGCAATTGCGGGACGCGGGCATTCGCAGGCTCGACGCCATCGTGGCCGGCGGCATTCGCGATGAAGCGCTGCTCCGCAGGCTCACGACGGGCACGTTCCCGCAGGACGGCGTGGTCCTCGACGCGGCGGAGAGCCCGCGCACGCTCGCCGATCGCCTCGGCCGCGCCACCGTCTCGGGCCTCGAGGTGCGGGTCCCCGGCGCGAAATGGGTGTACCCGGAAAAACTCGACGCCGTGCAGCCCGGCGACGAGGCGCTCGTGTATGCGGAGATCCCGCCGAGCGCGCCGTTCGAGGTCGAGGTGCGAGGTCCTTCCGGCACGGCGCGGACGAAGGTCGAGACGGAGCTCGCCGAGCGCCCGCTGCTCGAACGCGCGGCGACGCGGGCGAAGATCGAGCGCCTCTCCCGTGAAATGGAGGCCGCCCCGGACGAGGGCCGGCGCGCGGCGATCGGACGCGAGATCGTCTCGCTCTCGACGCGCTTCCGGGTGCTCTCCGACCTCACGGCGCTGCTCGTCCTGGAGACCGAGAACGATTACGCTCGTTTTGGCATCGACCGGACCGCGCTCGCGGACATCCTCGTGGTCGGTCGCGCGGGCGTCGAGCTGCAGAGCCGCAAAGGCGGCCCCGTGGCCATCGCCGCCTCCCCGGACAAACCCAAGAAGGCGGCCGACGAAAAGAGCGGGGCCGAGACCGAGACCAAGGCGGGGCAAAAGAAGGATTCCGGCGCCCCGGGCGCGCAGGCCGCGGCGGCGCCGGCGGCCGACGCGGCGGGGCCGCCGCCGCCTCCGCAATCGGAGAGGCTCTCGCGCGAGGAGCTCGCACAGGAGGCGAAACCCGAGCCTGTCGAGGCCGAGCCGTCCTCGCGCCCCGCGGCCTCCTCCGCGAGCACGCCCCGCGCGGCCGCGAAGCCCGCTCCGGCTGCGGCCGCGGGCGCGCCTCGCCCCCGCACCGCGGCCGAATCGATTCTGAATCCCTTCGACGACGCGCCGAGCACCTCCTGGCGACCTCGGCCTCCCCGCAGGCCGCCGCCCCGGCCGCCGATCGAATTCGAGGACGACGAGGAGGATATGAGCGACGCCGGCGTCCTGCCCTACGAGGGCAAATTCGCCGAGGTCATGAATCTCATCCAGGCGAAGAAACACGCCGAAGCGCTGTCCATGGCCTCCGCGTGGCGCGAGGCCGAGCCGGGCGACGCGCTCGCGCTCGTCGCGCTCGGCGAGTCCTTCGAGGGGCTCGGCGATTTGCATCAAGCCGCGCGTGCCTACGGCTCGATCATCGACCTCTTCCCGTCCCGCGCCGACCTCCGGAGGTTTGCCGGTGCGCGACTCGAACGAATTGGCCCTCGCGCCGACGGCGTCTCCTTCCTCGTCGTCGACACCTACGAAAAAGCCGTCGCGTCGCGCCCCGATCATCCCTCCGGCCACCGCCTCCTCGCGTATGCGCTCGCCCGCGCCGGAAAACACGCCGAGGCGTTCCAGGTCATCACCGCGGCGTTCGCGCGTCGTTTTCCGGACGGCCGTTTCGCCGGCGTGCGCCGCGTCCTCGCCGACGACGTCGGCATCCTCGCCGCTGCGTTCATCCGTGCCAAACCCGAGCGCCGCGCCGAGGTGGAGAAGACCCTGCGCGACCTCGGCGTCCCCCTCGCCAAGCGTCCCTCGCTCCGGTTCGTCCTCACGTGGGAAACGGACGCGAACGACGTCGATTTCCACATCCGCGACGGCCGCCGCGGGCACGCGTATTACAGCCACCGAAGGCTCCGCTCGGGCGGCGAGCTCTTCGCCGACGTCACCACGGGGTATGGCCCGGAGTGCTTTGCCATCGACGGCCGGGCTGCGGCCTACCCGTATCGCCTGCAGGCCCATTATTACTCGAAGGGCCCGATGGGTTACGGCATGGGCAAGCTCCAGATCGTCGAGCACGATGGAAATGGTGAGATCCGCCTCGAAGAGCGGCCCTTCGTGGTCATGACCGACCGCGCTTTCGTGGATCTCGGCGTCGTCACCGGCAAGCTCTCGGCGCCGCGCTGAGTTTCCCGCATCGGCGCGAGGCGCAGGGAAAACCGCGCCTCGCGCCCGGGAGATCGATCGTCAGGGCACGGCGACGATCCGGTTCTCGACCACCGGCGTGATGGTGCCGAGGTTCTGAATGTGCTCGATGAGCACGTCGGCCATCACTTCGCGCGACGTCCCTTGCCCGTCGACGAGCACCGTGTAGCCGTCGCCGCCCGAGTTGATGAAATCACTCGTCGCGAGCGTGTAGCTCGTCTGGTCCTTCAAGATGGGCGTTCCATCCGCGAGGTGGATCTCTTGGATTCGCGACCCCACCGCCGCGCTCGTGCTGTAGGTGAACCCGAAGCCCGAGATTTGCGGGAATCGCCCCGCGGCCGCCGGGAGCGCGCTGATTCCATTCTCCATCGCCTGCCAGAGTTGCGCGCCCGTCACCGTGCGCGTGATGGCCACGTTGCCGAAAGGCAGCACGGCGAGCGCGTCGCCGCGCACGATGTCGTACGGCGGGCCCGACGCATATCCGGCCGACAGGCGCCGCAGCATCGTATTGGCCGGGGCGTACGTCGACGGAAGCGCGGCGCGCAGGCCGCCACCATTGCAAAACGCGAGCTGCGTACCGTATTTCACGCGGATCGCGTCGGACGTGATGTTCCCGATCGCCACCTCGACGAGCCGCTCCACGGTCCCTCCGCGCGGGAAGACGTCCGTGGCCACGCCGATGACCGCATCGAGCTCGGCCGCGAGCTGCGCGCGGTAGGGCTGGAGCATCGCCTCGACGGCGGCATCGGGCGTCACCCCGCTCTTCACCGGCGAAAGGATCGTCGCCGAGCTCTTCGCCACGAACCCGTTCCACGGCACCACCGTGAGCGCGACCCGCGCGTACGTGAGACCCTTGCTGCGGTTCTCCACCACGCGCGCGCCATTGATCACCGTATTGACCTGGATGTCCGTGTGATCCCCGAGGATCACGTCGAACCCGTTCACGCCCTTCGCGAAATCGATGAGCGGTCCCTGACAAACCCCGGTCGCTTGATCGCACAGCGAGGCGCCGAGGTGCGCGATCACCACGAACACCTTCGCGCCCGCGGCCTCCGCAGCGCTCCGCGCCGCCATCGCCGACGTGATGGGATCCTGGATCGTGATCGTCCCGAAGCTCCCGGGCACCGTGCTCGCGGGCGCATCGGGGCTCGTGATGCCGATGATCGCCACCTTCAGCCCGCCCACCTCGACCATGTGATACGGCGTCATCACGCCCGCGAGGTTTCCGTCGAGGTTCGCGAGGTTCGACGTGACGAACTCGAACGTCGCGAGGTCGATCATCGATTGCAGGTGCGTGACGCCGCGATCGAAGTCGTGGTTGCCGAACGTGTACGCGTCGACGCCCATCAGGCTCATCGCCTTGATGGCCGGCTCCTCGTTGAAGTACGAGGCGAGCGGAGGGCTCGCGCCGATGCCGTCGCCCGCGGTGAAGACGAGCGTGTTCGGGTTTTGCGCGCGCTCCTTCTGGAAATAGGCCGCGAGCACCGAGGCGCCGCCGATCTCGACGCTGTTCACGACGAGCGGATCGAGCTGCCCGTGCCAGTCCGAGACGCTGAGGAATTGCAGATCGACCGGCGTCGTGCTCTCGCACGTCCCGTTCGAGCAGACCTCGTCGAACTTGCACGTCGTGCCGCACGCCCCGCAATGCGCCGGGTTCGTCGCCGTGTCCACGCAGAGGCCATCACACGCCACGAGCTCGGCCTGGCAGGAGAGGGCGCACGCGCCATTCGAGCAGACCTCGCCCGGATCACAGGCGAGCCCACACCCGCCGCAGTTTCCGAGGTCCGTTTGCAGGTTGACGCAGACGCCGCCGCAATCGGTCAGATCCACCTGACACGAGAGCGCGCACATGCCATTCGAGCAAACCTCGCCCGGAGCACAGGCGAGCCCACACCCGCCGCAGTTCGCGACGTCCGTTTGCGGATTGACACAGGTGCCGCCGCAATCCGACAGGCTCGCCTGGCAGGAGAGCGCGCACGTGCCGTTCGAGCAGACCTCGCCGGCGGCACACGGATTGCCGCAGGCCCCGCAATTCTCCAGATCCTTCGAGGTATCGACACAGGTGCCGCCGCATTCGGAGAGGCTCGCCTGGCAGGAGACGGCGCACGTACCGTTCGAGCAGACCTCGCCCGTGGCGCAGGCATTGCCGCAGGCCCCGCAGTTCCCGAGGTCCTTCGAGGTATCGACGCAGGTGCCTCCACACGCCGTTTGTCCGGACACGCAGTCGAGGACACACGCGCCGTCCGAGCACGCCTCGTCCGCGCTGCACGTGGTTCCACACGCGCCGCAGTTCTGCGCGTCTGCGGCGACATCCACGCAGACGCCGTTGCAGGACGTCGTCCCCCCCGCGCAAGCGGGCGGCGGGGCTGGATCATCGCCGCACGCCGCCGTCCAGAGGACGAGGAGCAAGGAAAAAAGAAGAGCCGGCCATCCCGGCCTGCGTCGTCGATCGACGGAAAGCATCGCTTGGCCTCCTGGCAAATGAAGAGCTCCCCTCGCGGAGAGCGCGGGGCGCTTCCATTTAACACGGAATCGATGACGCTCGCGTGACCGATCAGAGGAGCGTGCGAATCAGCTCGTCGAGCGATCCGGCGCCGGCCACGAACGCGCGCCGCAGCCGCTCGGCCGGCTTCACGTCCGGTGCCCTCCCGCACGCGGCTTGCGCCTCGCGGAGCAGACGCTTCTCGGCGCTCGTGAAGCGCCCGTCGATGATCGCCGCCGAGAGCAGGACCTGCAGCGCCATTCGTTGCTCCGCGGGCGGCAGGCGCGAAAGGACGTCGAGGAACACCCGCGAATCGTCGATGCCCTCCGGCAGCGGATCGTCCACGCGTCGCAATATCTCGACGAGCACTGCGTGAAGATTCGGGTGCAGGTCCTCCGTGCGCACGATCGCGCTCGCCACCGCGCGCACGAGCGCGACGCGCCCCTCGGCCGAGGGCGTGATTCCCTGATCGAAGATCGCGCTCACGAGCTCGCGCGCGGCCGAGGGGCCCATCACGCGGATCTTCGCCTCGCGTAGCACGATCCAGCAAACGATCCCGTTCCACGCGGCCGTGCCGGGCACCGCGACGAATGGCAGCCACGTGCGCACGAGCGCGCGACCGGCGAGGCGACGGACGAGCACCTTCGCCGCGAAATTCGTGACGCTCACCTTCACCTTGTAGAGCAGCGACGCGATCGCCAATTTGAGCTTCGACGCCTCGCGCCGCGGATCGACCCCGAACACGCGCTCCGTCGGGTTCGGCAATTCGAGCGCCGCGCGCGCGAGCGCCGTCGCCACGGCCGCGCCGTCGCCGCTCGCCCCGGTCGCGAACGGATCGAGCCCCGCGGCGCGGGAGAGCTGGTGCACGGCGCGGAGCGAATCCCAATAAAGAAACAGGATCTCCGCCACGGCCGCGACGATCGTCACGCCGCCGACGAGCGCCCAGTATCGCGCCGCCGCATCGAAGGTCGCTTGCTCGGCCCCGTACAACCGCTCCGCGAGCACCTCCGCGCCTGCCGCGAGCGCCGCGCTCACCGCGCCTGCGACGCTCGCGCGGATCACGGCGCCGCGCACCACGACCGAGAGGTGCCGGCGCTCCTCGGCGTTCAGCACGCTCACGGCGTCGGCCGCGGCGACGCGTGGCAACGACGCCGAGAGCCGGCGGAAATAAAGCACCCCGAGCCGTTCGAGCAGCGGCGCTTTCGTCTCCACGGGCGCCGCCGGATCCGTCCCGCTCACGCTGACCATGCGGGCTCCGACGATACACGAATGGGCCTTGACGTGCGGCGGATCTTTGCGTTTGCTCGGTTCGCGGGGGCGGGCCCCGTGGCCCGAGGGCCTTGAAAGGAGAGAGCGCGTGGGCGTCGTCACGTTCGACAAGAGCGGGGAGAAGGTGAATCTCGGCGCGATCAGCGAATCGCCGCCCAGCGGGCTTTTGCGCGAGGAGGCGGCGCGGGAGCTCGGGGAGCTCGGCGAGGAGCTGTTCGAGCTGCAAGATCTCCTCTGGGGCGCGCGCACGCATTCGGTGCTCGTGGTCCTCCAGGGCCGCGACACCGCGGGCAAGGACGGCGCGATCAAGCACGTGGTGGGCCTGCTCAACCCGCGCGGCGTGAACGTGACCTCGTTCGGCGTGCCCACCGAGGAGGAGCGCGAGCACGATTTCCTCTGGCGCATCCACCGCCACACGCCGCGCAAGGGCGAGTTCGCGATCTTCAACCGCTCGCATTACGAGGACGTGCTCGTCGTGCGCGTCCACGACCTCGTCCCGCGCGAGATCTGGGGCGAGCGATTCGGCCACATCCGCGATTTCGAGGAGCTGCTCTGCGAGCACGGGACGATCGTGCTCAAGTTCTTCCTCCACATCAGCAAGGACGAGCAGAAAAAGCGCCTCGTCGAGCGCGAACAGGACCCGCGCACCGCCTGGAAGCTGAACCCCGGCGACTGGAAGGAGCGCGAGAAATGGGGCGAGTACACCGAGGCCTACGAGGACGCCATCTCGCGCACCGCGACGAAGCGCGCCCCGTGGACGATCGTGCCCGCGGACGCGAAATGGTACCGCAATCTCGTCATCGCCCGCGAGCTCGTGCAGACGCTCCGGCCCTACAAAAAGGTCTGGCAGGACAAGCTCGACGCAGTCGGTAAGCAGCGCAAGGCCGAGCTCGACGCGTATCGGTCCCGCAAATCCTGACCCCGAGGCGCCTCGCCATGCGAACGATGATCCTCTGCGCGGCTTGCAAGCGGCACGTCTTTTCGTCCGAGCCCGCGTGTCCGTTCTGCGGCCTCGCGCTCTCCGCCGCCGCGGAGCCATCACCCGCGCCCCGCGTCTCTCCGGAAATATCGCGCGCGCAGCGGTATGCGCTCGGTGCGGCGGTCGCCCTGTCCCTCGCGGGCGCGGCATGCAAAACCGAAGAATCGTCGGCGGTCGAGCCCGAATCCGCCGACAATACCACGGCGAGCGCCGCGCCCCTCGCCCCGCCCGAGCCGCCGCCGCCCCCGCCGCGGCCGGAGGACCGCGTGCGCGAGGCCCCGCCGCCTCCGAGCCCCTTCCTCGTCGGGGCCCCGCCGAGCGACCCGCCTCCCTTGCCCGAGCTCCCGCAACGCGTCGACGTCGCGCCCGCGGATGCCGGCGTCGCGGATGCGGGTCGAACCGTCGTTCGCAAGCCGCCGCCGCCCCCGCCGCCTCCTCCCTTCGACGAACCGACCGACGGTTGGCGACGCGAACGCCGCTGCATCCCCACCCCCAGTGGAGGAATGAACTGTCCGCCTTACGGATGCGTTTTTCCGGACGAAGCCTGCGACACGTTCCGCGTTTGACCCCGGCCTAGGCCCGCGGCTTCGCGAACAGATCCTTGATGAAATCGAGCACCGTCAAGTTCTTGTAATCGCGGAACTCGCCCGCGTCGAAATACGCGCCACCGCACGTCGAGCACGTCTCGTACCAGAGGTGCGGCTGCGCCGGGTCGACCATCCGTATGAGCGGATTGCCGTCGCGTGGACAGCGCACGTACGGGATCGTGTTGTTTCTCCGCCCGGTCTTCGGATCGCCCGAATCGATGACCTCGGAGCCTCGCTTCGATTTCAGCCGCTCGTTCTCGCGGCTGTCGAACCAGAGGCCCTTGCAGGCCGTGCAGCGATCGACCTCGATGTCCTCGAACACCACGATCTCCATCGCTGCTTTGCACTTGGGACAGTTCACGTTCGCTTTCCTCTCGGCTCGTACGAGCGAAATCCTCTTCGGCGCGCGCGACGCGCCCCGATGAATCCAGCCGCGGCGAGGGCCGCCCAAAAAGCGCCCGCGTCGCCGCCCGTGACCCCGCGCGCGAGGCCACACGCGCAATCGCCCGGCGGCTCCTTCCCCGGGACATTCCCGGGCGGCACGCCGGCGTCCTCCGGTCCACCGCCGCCTGCGCCGCCTGCGCCGCCTGCGCCGTCACAGGACACCGTATTCAACGTCGCCTGCAACATCGGCCAGCGCGGCTCGCAGGACACGCGCGTCGCGCTGCCCGCGGGGCAGGGGAGCGGCCCGCAGAGATCGGCGAGGCGCGAGGCCACGCCGAACGTCGAGCCCGCGGTCACGGACAAACCCACCGAGAAGCCGTCGAGCGCCTCCTCGGTGCACGCATACACGCCCGCCTCCGCCCAGCGCAGGCACCGCGCGTGCAATCGCGAGACCTGCTCGAACGCCCACGCCGGCGCCGGCGAGCGCCAGATGCCGTCCTTTTCGCCGCCCACGACGAGCGCGCTGCCGTCGGGCGAAAGGGAAAACCCGAGCAGCGATCCTTCCCCGACGAAGAGCTCCTCCCACGTCTTTGCGCCGTCCGCCGAATGAAGCAGCCTCCCCGGAGCGCCGTCGAGCCGCACGTACACCCGGAGCGCGTCCGCCGGATCCACCGCGCCGATGAAAGGTCCATGCGTATCGTCGCTCCCCGGCACCGGCGTGATCTCGTGCGTTTTCCCGCCGTCCGTGGAGCGCAGCACGACGCCCATCGGCATCGATCCGCCGAGCACGCCGCTCACGTACACGATGGCCGGATCCGGCGTGACATCGACCGTCAGTCCGCGCAGGTTGTCCGGAAAAACCGCCTCGGCGTCCGTGAACGACGCCCCGCCGTCCTCGGTCCAGAAGAGCCGCGTATCGAAGCCCGCGCCGAGCGGCGAGGACGTGAGCACCACGGCGCGGGCCGGGTTTTTCCTGTCCACCGCGAGGTCGACGACGAGCTTTCCTTCGAGCGCGACGGCCCGCGAAAAGCCACAACCGTCGGGCGTCGAGACCGAGAGCCCGTCGGGCAAACCCACGAGCAGCGCGCCGCCCGCGGTGATGCCGATCGGCGGGTCCCAGATCCCCGCGAACGACATCGCCTCCTCGCATACCCACGAAAAGCGCGCGCCCCCGTCCGTGCTCACGACGAGCCCGTACGTCGCCCGCAAGACCACGTGCGAAGGATCCATCGGATCGACCTCGACGTGCCCGGCCGACGGAAATCGACCATTCGCGAGCGCCGGGCCCGAAGGCAGGGCGAGCGCGACGAGGGCGGCGAGGCCTCCGAGGCGCCTCATGGCAAGCAATGCCCCTGGAAGCAGTAAAAGTCGGGGACGCAATCGAGGCTCGTGAGACAATGGCCGCCCTCGGGGCATTTTTTCGCGCACGGGCCGCCGCAATCCGGGTCCGTCTCGCCGCCGTTCTGGTAGCCGTCGGTGCACGTCGGCGTGCACGTGAGCTTTTCGGGATCACACAGGCCGCCCTTGCAATCGGCGTGGACGAGGCACGGGTAGAACGGCGGGCATTTCACGTCGCACGAGCCGCCGCAGTCGTAGGCCGTCTCGTCGCCGTTCATCTCGCCGTCGAAGCAGGAGGGCGCGGCGCAGACGGCGCTGCCCGCCGGGCCCTCGCAGATCTTGCTCGCGCAATCGATCCCGTTCACGCAAGGCGCGCCCGGCGCGCATCCGGTCGGACAAACCGCGCCGCAATCGATTCCGGCCTCGTCCCCGTTCTTCATGCCGTCCGAGCAGGTCGGCCCCGCGCACACCCCGTCCACGCACGACGCGGTCACGCAATCGACCGCGCCCCCGCACGTCCCGCCCACGCCGCATTTCACGCAGTCCGGCCCGCCGCAATCGACGTCCGTCTCGCCGCCGTTCTTCGCGCCGTCCGAGCAGGTCGGGATCGCCGCGCAGACGGAGGCCTCGCAGAAGCCCGAGACACAATCCGCGTCGATCTCGCAGGCCACGCCGAGCGGGCACGCGGGACACGTGGGCCCGCCGCAATCCGCGCCCGTCTCCTCGCCATTCCGAGCGCCGTCCTTGCACGTCGGCGCGCACGTGCCCGCTTCGCAGAATCCGCCGACGCAATCGTCGTCCACGCCGCAGCCCGAGCCCGGCCCGCACTTCGCGACGCATGACCCGCCGCAATCGACGTCCGTCTCGTCGCCGTTCTCGATCGCGTCGCTGCACGTCGGCGGGAGGCAGGTCCGATCCGGCCCGCATTTCCCGCTCGCGCAGTGCGCGCCGGCCGTGCACTCCACGCAATGACCCTTGCCGTCGCACGCGGCCCCGCCCTCGTCGCAGGGCGCGCCGATCGGCTGGTTGTCGAAGCCGCAGCGGCCGTCCTCGAAGCACCGCGGCTCGCCACACGCGGAGGCGAGCCCCGGACAATCGCCATCGCTCACGCACGAAGGCGCGCCGCCAGCGCCGCCTTGCCCGCCTTCGCCCCCCGCGCCGGTGGACGCGGAGGACGAGGACGCGCTGGAGGACGAGGACGACGCGGACGAGGTGGTGTCTTTGGGGATCCGACGTTCGTCGACGTCGGTGAGGAGGACGCATCCCGAAAGGGGCGCGAAGATCAGGAGCGCGAGCGCTTGCGCCTCTCTACCGAACGAAGCGAGGCGCGCCGGGGGGATCATCGAGTCCCCCCGGAAATTACCACGACTTCACGTGGCGCCGCTCCTTGATCTCCTGCGACAGCATCTCGACGAAGCTCGCGAGCGGCATCGCCTTCTGCTCCTTGATGCCGTACCTGCGCACGGTCACCGTCTGCTCCGTCTCTTCCTTTCCGCCGACGACGAGCAGGATCGGGATCTTGCGCGTCGCGCCCTCCTGGATCTTCTTGCCCATCGTGGCCGAGCTCGTGTCGAGCTCCACGCGCACGAGGTCCTCGCGGAGCAGCGCCTCGATCTTCTTGCCGTACGCGAGGAACTTGTCGCTCACGGGGATGACCACGACCTGCACCGGCGCGAGCCACGTCGGGAACGCGCCGCCGAAGTGCTCGATGAGGAACGCGATGAAGCGCTCGTGCGTGCCCATCGGCGCGCGGTGGATGCAGTACGGCGTCTTCTCCTTGCCGTCCTTGTCCGTGTACGCGAGCCCGAACCGCGGCGGGACCGCGAAATCGAGCTGGTTCGTGGAGAGCGTGAACTCGCGGCCCGTCACGGTGATGAACTGGAAGTCCACCTTCGGCCCGTAGAACGCGGCCTCGCCGGGCGAGAGCTTGTAGTTCGCGCCCATCTCCTCGAGCGCTTCCGTCACGAGCCGCTCCGACAGCGCCCAGTTCTCCGGATCGTCGACGTACTTCGCGCCGCGCTTCGGATCCGCCGGATCCCAGAGCGACAGGCGCATGAAGTAGTTCGTCAATCCGAACAGCGAGTAGTACCGCTCGTGGAGCTTCATGACGGCCTGGAACTCCTCCTTGAGCTGCTCGGGCGTCACGTAGATGTGCGCGTCGTTCATCGTCATGCCGCGCACGCGGGTGAGGCCCTGGAGCGCGCCCGCGCGCTCGAAGCGGTAGACCGAGCCGTACTCGGTGTAGCGCAGCGGCAGATCGCGGTACGAGTGCCTCTCGGACGCGAACACCATGTGGTGGTGCGGGCAGTTCATCGGCTTGAGGTAGTACGACTCCTCGGGCCCGCCCGCGCCGCGCCCCTCTTCTTCGAGGACCATCGGCGGGTACATGCCGTCCTCGTAGAGCGGGATGTGGCCCGAGGTCTCGAAGAGGCCGCGCTTCGTGATGTGCGGCGTCGCGACCTTCTTGTAGCCCGCGCGGAACTCCATCTCGTGCGCGAGCTTCTCGAGCTCGTGTCGGATCGCCGCGCCGTTCGGCAGCCAGAGCGGCAGGCCCTTGCCGATCTCGTCGCGGATCGCGTAGATGCGAAGCTCCTGCCCGAGCTTGCGGTGGTCGCGCTGCTTGGCCTGCTCCACGGCCGCGACGTACTCGTCGAGCTCCGCCTTCGTGTTGAACGCGTAGCCGTAGATGCGCGTCATCATCGCGTTGCGCTCGTCGCCGCGCCAGTACGCGCCCGCCAGCGCGTGCAGCTTGAACGCGTCCGCCGGGATGTCGCTCGTGGACGAGACGTGCGGACCTTCGCACATGTCGACGAAGCCACCGTTTGAATAGAAACTAATTTCCCGGTGGCCCTTCTTGCTCGCGAGCTCCCGCGCGTACTCGGCCTTGAAGGGCTCGCCCATCTGGCCTTCGATGCGCGCGAGGGCCGCGTCGAGGGGCAGGTCCTCGTGCGAGAACGTCTGCGCCGCCGCGATGATCTCGCGCATCTTCGCCTCGATGGCGGGCAGCTCCGTGTCGCTCACCGTCTTCGGCAGGATGAAGTCGTAGTAGAAACCGTCGTCGATCGCCGGGCCGAACCCGAGCTTCGTCCCCGGGTAGAGCGTCTGGACCGCCTGCGCCATGACGTGAGCGAGCGAGTGGCGGATGCGAAACAGCTTCTCGTCCTGGGGTTTTTCTTCGATGACGGGCATGACTCGGATCTCTCGGTTGGCTCGGCCTGTCCACCGGCCGAGCCCTCTCGGTCGAGGCCCCGGCCAGCAGAAAGCTCGTGTTTGGGCCGCAGAACGTGCGCCACCGCGGCCCTGAAAGCAAGCGAGGTCCGCCCGCGCTGGCCGCCTCCGGGTCGGAAAAACGCCCGGGGGAGCGCAGGCCGAGGTTGCCTCCGGGAGGACGTCTCGCTACCTTCCGCGCGCTTTACGGCGCGGTGCGCCCCGGGCGCACACTTTCGAGGAGCAGGGAAGGCATGAGCGGCCACTCCAAATGGGCCACGATCAAGCGGAAGAAGGGCGCGCTCGACGCGAAGCGCGGCAAGATCTTCACCAAGCTGATCAAAGAGATCACCGTCGCGGCGCGCATGGGCGGGGGCAACGTCGACGGCAACCCGCGTTTGCGGAAGGCCGTTGCCGACGCGCGCGGCCAGGCGATGACCGCCGACAACATCAAGCGGGCGATCCAGCGCGGCACCGGCGAGATGGAGGGCGTGAACTACGAGGAGATCGTCTACGAGGGCACGGGCCCCGGCGGCACGCTCTTCATCGTCGACGTGATGACGGACAACAAGAACCGCACCGTCGCCGAGATCCGCAAGGTGTTCGAGAAGAACAACGGCCAGATGGGCTCGGGCGGCTCGGCGATGTGGGCCTTCGATCGCAAGGGCCTCCTCACGCTCGCGAAGGACGCCGCGACCGAGGACCAGCTCATGGAGATCGCCGTGGGCGCGGGCGCCGACGACTACACCGACCAGGGCGAGGAGTGGCAGGTGACGTGCAGCGTCGACGTCATCGACCCCGTCGTGAAGGCGCTCGAGGACGCGAAGATCGCGGTGAAGTCGAGCGGACCGGCGTACATCCCGAAGAACAAGAAGCAGGTCGAGGGGCGTGACGCCGAGGTCTGCTTGAACCTCTTCGACACGCTCGACGATCACGACGACGTGCAGAACGTCTACGCCGACTTCGACGTCTCCGAAGAAGAGCTCGCTCGCATCGCGGGCTGAGTCGAGTCCCGAGGGGGACGCCTCGCGTCCCCCTCTCGTCCGGGCCAAGCCCGGCCGATTCACCCCCTGGAGGCGAGAGCGCTCTCGCGCCCTCGCGTCCTTCGTTCGCCGCCTTTTTCATCGAGCAACATTCGGACTCGAACGAGCTCTGCAACGAGCCTGGGGAAGGGCCGTCTTACGGGGTCGCCCGCGTGATCGCGTGGGCCTCGATCAAACGGTTCTCGATACCCTCTGCCTTCGCATCGGAAGGAGACCCCATGGCCAACTTCGGCAAGCTCGTGCTTTCGGTCCTCGCGTTCCCTGCTTTGCTCCTCGCCTCCTCGCAGGCGTTCGCGATCACCACCCCTCCCGAATGCGGGAAATTCGATTTCAACAAGAACGGCCTCGGCTGTGAGATCCGCGTCGAGGGCGGCTGCGAAGCAGACTGCACGTCGCTCCGGTTCACCGCCGGCTGCGAGGGCGGCTGCAACCTCTCGGCGTCGACGTCGTGCACCAATAACTGCGGCGTGAGCTGCATCGCGGAGTGCGACCCGACGAAGCTCGATTGCATCCAGGGCTGCCACGACGAATGCGAGCAGCCGTTCATCACGGATTGCCAGACGAACCACCCCGATCGCGATTGCGTGACCGACGCGAAGGCGAGCTGCACGAGCCGTTGCCGCAGCCAGTGCCAGGTCCAGCCGAGCAGCTGCACCGAGCACTGCGACACGTGCTGCACGGGCGCGTGCACGGCGAACATCAACATGGATTGCGACCTCGCCTGCTACGCGAAGCTCGAAGGCGGCTGCAGGGTCCAGTGCCGCGAGCCCACGGGCGCGCTCTTCTGCAACGACCAGTACGTGTTCGCCACCGACGTGAAGTCGTGCATCAACGCCCTCATCGAGCAGGGTCTGAACATCGACGTCTCGGCCCAGGCGCAAGGCGAGTGCACGATCACGCTCGGCGGCGCGGATTGCGCGGGCTCGGGCGAAGCCAGCGGCCTCGGCTGCTCGGCCGCGCCGGGACAAACCGAGTCGCCGTTCGCCGTGACGGGCATCGCGCTCGGCGTCGCCGCGATGGGCATCTCGGTCGCGCGGCGTCGCAATCGCAAGAACGGCTGATCCGCCTGCTCGATCGAGCCGGCGTCGAGGCGCTCGCGGGTCGTCCGCGGGCGCTTCGCCTTTTCGGGCTCAAGGGCTCCAGATCGGGAACTCGAACACGCCCCACGTGAAGAGCGCGTGCGCGAACAGCGCCGGCGGCAAGCGATCCATCCGCATCGCGAGCCGCCCCCACACGAGCGAATAGGCGACGCCGGCCGCGACGAGCAGCGGGTTCGGCCCCACGCGCGCATCGCCGAGCAGGAACATCGTCGGCAGGTGCGCCACGCCAAACAGCGCCGCCTGCAGGAGCCACGCGCGCAGCCACCCGAACGGCGCGAGCAGCGCGCGCTGCACGAGGCCCCGCCAGACGAGCTCCTCCAGCGCCGCCACCACGAAGACCGCGCCCCCGAGGAGGTGCCGCCCCTCCGCCGCCGGATCGCCGAGCGTGGCGTAGACGTGCATGATCCACGCGGCCCGCGGCGACGGCGGCGACGTCACGAGCAGGTGCACGCCCGTGGCCACGCCGTACAGCACCGCCGCGACGACGGCGCCCACCGTCAGATCCCCGCCGCGCGGCCGGAGCTGCTCGTCGAGCTCGCCGCGCGCGCGCAGGCGCCACACCGTGAACGCCGCGAGCGCCGTGTACACGATCGCGAGCGAGCCGAGCATCCACGGCGTGCCCGCGTGTTCGTCCGAGAACGCAGACCCCACGGCGAGCGCGCTCGCCACGGTCACGCCGCCCGCGATGAACAGCGCCTCTCGCTTCGACGTGGGCTCCTCCGGCACGTCCTCGCCTGCGTCGACATCCTCGTCCGGGGCTTCTTCGTCCGAAGCCTCGCTCACCGGCACCTCTCCGCCACGCGATCGAGGATGCGATCCGCGAGATCACGCTTCGACAGGACCCCGAGCGCGTCCGCGCCGGTCGCGGTCACGATCGTCGCGCGGTTGTCCTCGCGGCCAAACGAGTCCTGCGCGTGGTTCGCGACCACCATGTCCACGCGCTTCGCCTGCAGTTTTCCGCGCGCGTACGCCACGATCCCCGCGTCGTCGGCCGTCTCCACGGCGAACCCCACGAGCACCGGCCGCGCCCCCGTCCGCGCCGCGCCCACCTCGGCGAGCAGATCCGGGTTCGGGACGAGCTTGATCTCGAGCGGCTCCGCCGAGCGCTTCCGCTTCGTCGCGCTCTGCTCGGCGGGCCGGTAGTCGGCCACTGCGGCCGACATGACGAGCGCGTCCGCGCGCCCGAGATCCGCGCCCATCGCCTCCCAGAGCGCCTCCTTCATCGCGAGCGCGCCCCGCACGTCGACCCGCGTCACGCCCTGCGGCGTCGCGAGCGTGACCGGCCCCGCGACGAGCGTCACCGACGCGCCCCGCGCCGCCGCGCGCTCCGCGATCGCGAAGCCCATCTTCCCCGTCGATCGGTTGCCGAGGAACCGCACCGGATCGAGGTCCTCGACCGTCGGCCCCGCCGTCACCACGATCCGGAGCCCCGCGAGATCCCGCGCTTGCACGGATGCGAGCGCCGCGCGCGTGATCTCCTCGGGCTCGGCCATCCGCCCCATGCCTCGTTCGCCCGAGGCCACCTCGCCAAAGGCCGGACCGATCAGCGACACGCGCCCGTCGGCCGCGAGCGTCGCCACGTTCCGCGTCGTCGCCGGGTGCGCCCACATCCGCGGATGCATCGCGGGCGCCGCGAGCACCGGCCCTCGCGCGCAGAGCACGAGCGCGGTGAGCAGATCGTCGGCGCGGCCCGCGGCGAGGCGCGCGATGAGGTCCGCCGTCGCCGGCACGATCAGCACGAGGTCCGCGACGCGCCCGAGCTCGACGTGTTTTTCTCCGGGGTAGCCCGGATCGAACATGTCCTCGTGCACCGGCTCGCCCGTGATGCCCGCGAGCGTTTGAGCTCCCACGAATTCGCGCGCCGAACGCGTCATCATCGGGATCACCCGCGCCCCGGCTTTCTTCAACAGCCGCGCGACCTCCACGGCCTTGTAGGCGGCGATGCTCCCGCTCACGGCGAGCACGATCGTGGGGGGGACGGACGAGGGCAGGGCGGCGGACACGGGCCCGAAAGGTTGCACGAAATGGGGCGAGCGTACATGCCCCCCGCCGCGGTAGGCTCCCGCCGTGTCCGACGCGCAGGAAACCACTTCGACTTCCGCTGATCCTCTCGTCGCCCAGCGCGCGCGCCGGGACACGCTCGCGGCCGAAGCGGACGAGCTCGCGCGTCGCTCCGCGCGCCTCTCGGGGCTCCGGGGCCTCCTGTTTCTCGTGGCCCTCGGATCCCTCGCGTACGGGTTCATCCGTTCGCTCCCGACGAGCGGCTGGGTGCTCGTCGCGCTCGGCTGGGCCGTCTTCATCGTCGTCGTGGCCGTGCACGGCGCGCTCGTCACGCGCGAGTCCGAGGTGCAGACGAGGCTCGGGATCGTGGACCGCTCGCTCGCTCGCCTCGACGGCAAATTGCCCGAGGCGCTCCCGAGCGGGCCCGCGGTCGAGCCGCGCCATCCGTATGCGCTCGACCTCGACGTCTTCGGAGCGGCCTCGATCTTCCGCCTCCTCGACGAGACCCGCACCGCGCCCGGCACCACGACGCTCGCGCGCTGGCTCGGAGAGCGCGCGACGCCGGCCGAGATCGCGGCGCGACAGGACGCGGTGCGCGAGCTCGCGGCGATGCCAGCGTTCCGCGAAGACCTCGCCACGATCGGCGCCTCCGCGGGCACGCGCGGCCGCCCGACCGAGGCGCTCGTCGCGTGGGCCGAGGCCGAGCCCGTGCTGAAGGGCGGTTTGTCGACGACGCTCGTGCGCGCGGCGTTCGTCCTCGTGCCGCTCACCGTGGGCCTCTTCGCGCTCTCGCACGGCCTTGGCAACGCGCTCCCGCCGCTCCTCCGCCGGGCGTACCTCGTGCCGTTCGCCCTTCAGATCGTCGTCCTTTTCCTCATCAGCGCGAGGATCCAGCCCGTGCTCGCGCAGGCCGCGTCGAAGGAGGCTCCGTTCGGCCGATACCGCGACCTCTTCGCGCGCATCGAGGCCGAGCCGCTGCGCGCGCCGCGCCTCGTCGAGCTCCGCGCGGCCTTGCTCGGCGGCGACGACGGCGCCTCGGCGTGCCGCGAGCTCGCCACGTTCGAGCGGGTCCTCGGCTTCGTGGAGCTCCGGCACTCGGGGCTCGTGCACCTGCTCGCGAACGTCGTCTTGCTCTGGGACGTCTTCTGCATCGCCGCGCTCGAGCGCTTTCGCCTGCGCGCGGGGCGCCACGTGCGCGGCTGGTTCAAGGCGCTCGGCGAGATCGAGGCGCTCGCGAGCCTCGGCGCGTTCGCGTACGAGCATCCGACGTATACGTTCCCCGTCGTCGAGGACGGCCCGCCGCGCTTCGTGGCCGAGCGGCTCGGACATCCGCTGATCCCCACGCGCACGCGGCGCGAGAACGACCTCTCGATCGACGGACCCGGCCGGGGGATGCTGGTCACGGGCTCCAACATGAGCGGCAAGAGCACGTGGCTCCGCTCGATGGGCCTCGCGGCCGTGCTCGCGCAGGCGGGGGCGCCCGTGAGCGCGCGCAGGCTCCACATGACGCCGCTCTCGGTGCGCACGAGCATGCGGATCAGCGACTCGCTCGAGCAGGGCGTCTCCCATTTTTATGCCGAGCTCGAGAAGCTGAAGTCCGTGGTCGACGCCGCGGATCGCGACGAGCCTGTTTTTTTCCTCCTCGACGAGGTCCTTCACGGAACGAACTCGCGCGAGCGTCACATCGGCGCGCGCGCCGTCGTCGTCCACCTCCTCGACAAGGGCGCGATCGGCGCCGTCACCTCGCACGACCTCGCGCTCGCGGACCTCGAAGAGCAGACGGGCGGCCGCGTCGTGAACGTGCATTTCGAGGAGCACGTCGAGGAGGGCAAGATGACGTTCGATTATTTGCTCCGGCCCGGCGTCGTCTCCACCACGAACGCGCTCCGGCTCATGCGGCTCGTGGGGATCAACGTCGCGCTCCCCGAGGCGTGACTCGATTCGCCCCGATGTTGATCTGCGGGCCGCTCGTTCCGTAGAATCGCCGTTCGCTTTTCCTCGCTCGGTCTCTGGGGCCTCGCCCCGAGGAGCCTCGCCATGGTCCGCCGACGACGAACCTACCTGCGCCTCGCCGCCGTCGGGCTCGTCTCGCTCTTCGCCTCCGCGCTTCCCTCGGCCTGCGCGCTCGACGTGTACGGCACGTACGACCCCGACGCGCCCTGCACCATCGGCGCGTCCGCGCCTTGCTACACGGGCCCCCAAGGCACGGCGGGCGTCGGCGCTTGCAAGCCCGGCACGCAGGTTTGTCGCATCGATCGCACGTTCGGCCCGTGCCTCGACGAGGTCGTCCCCCAAAACGAGGATTGCTTCACGCCCGACGACGAGGATTGCGACGGCAAAGACCGCGACGACGACGAGTGCCTCTGCGCGCCTGGCGACACGCTGCCTTGCGAGACCGGGCAGCTCGGCGCGTGCGCGAGCGGCGTCCGCACCTGCACCTCCGACGGCTTCTCCTTCGGGCCCTGCCTCCCCGCCAGTTCGCCTGTCCCCGAGGATTGCGCGACCGAGGCCGACGACGATTGCGACGGCGTCGCGCCCGGATGCACGGGGACCACCGAGCTCGGCGTCTCTCGTGGCGGCCTGCTCTCCGACGTGTCCTTCGCGGTCGCGACGGACGGAGTCGTCCACGCGACGGCCGGCGTGATCGACGGCGACGTGGCGTTCCGGACCGTGAACCTCGGCTCGCTTTACGTGGACCGTCGCCTCTCGAACCTCGGCCCCACATGGAGCCTGGAGGTGCCTGCCGTCGGCGGCCGAGCGGCGGCGCGCGGCGTCGCGGTCGCGCCCGGGTCCGGGGACGTCATCGCCGCGGGTGAATTTCAGGGGTTGATGGATTTCAAGAATGGCAACATGATCACGAGCGCGGCGAATGGCGTCGATCCCTTCGTCGTCGCGGTGAGCGCGGCGGGCGCCGTGCGGTGGGCGCGGGCGTTCGGGGATGCCGAGGCCCAGGTCGCGAACGCCGTCGCGGCCGGACCGAACGGGTGGATCGCGGTCGCGGGCGACGCGTCGGGCGTCCTCGATTTCGGCGGCGGCCCGCGCGCGACGAATGGCGCCGACTTGTTCGTCGCCATCCTCGACGCCGACGGCGGGCACATCTGGAGCCGCGTCTTCGGCGACGCCGCCCCGCAGACGGCCTACGGCGTCGCGTTCACGAAGAGCGGCGACGTCGTCGTCGCGGGCGAATTCGACGGGACTCTCGATCTCGGCGGCGGCGTCCTGCAATCCGCGGGCGGCGGCGACGCCTTCGTGGCGCGGCTCTCGGGCGTGGACACGACCTCGAAATGGAGCGTCAAGATCGGCGACGACGCGCTCGTGCAGCGCGCCTATGCGGTCGCGGTCGGCCCCTCGGGCGAGGTCGCGGTGACGGGCACGTTCGACGGATCGATCACGCTCGCCGGCACGACGCTCACCAGCACGACGCCGGTGGACGCATTCCTCCTCGTCTTCGAGCCCGACGGCGCGCTCCGCTTCGGCAAGCAGATCGGCGACACGACGGGCGGCAATCAGATCGGGACGGGCGTCGCGTTCGACGCGGCCGGCAACGTCGTCGTGACCGGCACGTTCGACGGCTCCATCGATTTTGGCGCCGGCGCCGTCGCCTCGGCGGGGACGTTCGACGTGTTCGTCGCGAAATACGCGGCGGAAACCGGCGCGCTCCTCTGGGCGAGGACGGAGGGCGACGACCAGCCGCAGCACGCCTTTGGCATTGCGGCCCTGCCGGATTCGAGGACGCTCCTCTCGGGCGGATTTGCCGGCACGATCGATTTCGACGCCCCGGCCGCGCCGCTCACGAGCCAGGGCGTGCTCGACGTGTTCGTGGCGCGTCTCGCGCCCTGAGGCGCGCGTTTTCGACGCGGAGGATTTGCGGGCGAGCGCGCACGCGATTTCGCGTATCCTCGCTTCCGCCCATGACCTCGCTCGCCCTCGGCAGCCGCATCCGCCGCGTCGTCGTCCATGCGCGCGGCGCCCTCGTCACCCGGGTCGTCACGCTCCCGGCCGCGCTCCCGAGCGAGCCGTGCGAGCTCGTCGTCTCGGGCGTCACCCCGCTCTCCGAGCCGTCGAGCTTCCGCGCGCTCGCCAAAGGCGCCCGCGAGGTCGTCTCCGTCGGCGCGCGCTTCGTCGTCCCGGAAGGCCCTGCCAAGACAGGCTCGGCGCGCGAACGCGTGCGCGTCCTCGAAGCCGAGCGTGACGCCCTCCAGGACACGCGCACGCACCTCACGGGCCGCCGCAACCTGCTCGCCGGTTTGTCGTTCGACCTCGGCATGGATCGACGCCTCCGGCAGGGGAATCCCCGGGCGCGCATCGAGGACGCCCTCGCGACCTCGCGCCTCGCCCAGGAGGAGCTCGCCGTGCTCGACGCGCGCCTTGCGGAGATCGATGCCTCGCTCAACCGCGTCTACCGCGCCCTCGAGGCCACGCATCTCGCCGAAGCGCAGGCGAACGCCGAGGAGCGCGCCGGTTCGTCCCGACCGACCCTCGCTTGCCACGTGCGCCTCGGCGCGGGGCAGGGCGCGATGGAGGCGCTCGAAATCGAGTATGTCGTGCTCGCCGCGCGCTGGTGGCCGACGTACAAGGCGTGGCTCACGAAGAACGCGACGCGCGTCCGGCTCGAGCTCGACGCGCTCGTCGCGCAGGACTCGGGCGAGGACTGGAAGGACGTCGAGCTCTCCCTCTCGACCGCCGATCTCGTGCACGACGCGCGTTTGCCCGAGCTCCAATCCCTCCGGTTTGGCCGGGCGCAACCCCCCGCGAAGCGCGGCTATCGCGCGCCGCCGCCGGGGCTCGACGCGATGTTCGAATCGTACGACGCGGCCATGGAGAAGCTGCCGCGCGCCGCGCGTCCCGACGCGCCTCCCCCGCGGCCTGGGCGGCCCGCGGCGCCCCCGCCGCCCCAACAAACGTTCGGCGGGCCGCCGAGGGCCGGCGTGGTGCCGCAATCGTACGGCGCGCCCCCCCCGGCCCCGGGGAACGGCCCGGCGATGGATATGCCTGCGGCGGCGAAGCCCGCGGCGGCGGCCATGCCCATGCCCGCCCGGTCCGCGCCGGCGCCGAAAAAGGCTGCGAAGGCGGAGGAGGGGGAGGTCCTGTACTCGCTCAAGGCGCTCGCCGGCCCCAGCGGCGGCGGCGGTCCCGAAGGCTTCCTCGACGAACTGGAAGCCGGCGCCAACAACGAATTCGCGCCGCCGCCTCTCGAACCTGACGATAGCTGGCTCGAATTCGACGCCCTCGTGCTCGCCGCCGCCGAGGACAAACCGCGCCGTGGCCGCCTCGGCCGCATCCCCGACGACGCCTCGCGCCGCGAGGCGAGCCTCGCCCGGGAGCGCATCGGAAACCTCCCGAACCCGGCGCGCGCGCAAGATCCGCTCGTCTCCCGCGGCCGCTTCGATCACCGCTACGACGCGGAAGGAAGCGGCGACGTCCCCTCGAACGGCCGCCCGCACCGCGTGCACGTCAAGATCGGCGAGGGCCCCGCGAAACCGCGATTTCGCGCCGTCCCGCGCGAATCGAGCGAGGTCTACCGCGAGGCTCGCATTGAAAATCCCCTCGGCGCGCCGCTCTGCGCCGGCCCCGTCGACGTCTTCCTCGAAGGCGCGCTCGTCACGACCGCGGAGATCGCGGCCGTCGATCGCGGCGGCCACGTGCAGGTCGGCCTCGGCGTCGAGGAGCGCGTGCGCATCGCGCGGAACGCCCGCGCCGAGGAGAGCTCGGCCGGGCTGCTCGGCGGATCCACCGTCGTCGATCACCACGTCACGGTCGACCTCACCTCGTCGCTCGGCGTACCCATCCACGTCGAGATCCTCGAGCGGCTCCCCGTCACCGACGACAAGGACGTCACGGTGAAGCTCACGAGCGCCGAGCCCGAGCCCGAGGTCTACGATCAAGCGGACATCGGCGCGCCCGTGCGCGGTGGCCGCCGCTTCCGCGTCGAGGTGCCCGCGGGCGGCAAGTCGAAGATCACCTACGCGTATCGCGTCAAGCTGCCCGCCAAGAGCGAGATCGTCGGAGGAAACCGCCGTGAGTGAGCCCGTCGTGGAGCAGGTTCGTTCGGACGAACCTGCGCAGGATCGTGCCCATCCGAGCCGCGCGGCGCGGGTCACGCTCTTCGAGGACCGCGCCGAGGTCGTGCGTCGCGCCTCCTTCCGCGCCGCGAAAGGCGCGCGCTGGGAGGCCATCGCCGGCGTCTCGCTGCTCGTCGACGACGGCACGCTGCAAGCGAAGGTCACGAAGGGCGAGGCGCGCGTGCTCTCGGCCCGCGTGCTCCGGCGTGCGCACGAGGAGCGGGCGCTCGGGCGTGAGGAGATCGAGGCGCTCGAACGCGAGGCGCGCGTGGCGCGGGAGCGCGTGGCCGCGGCCGACCTGGCGATCGAGCGTTTGCAGCGCGGTTTGCAGCACCATTACGAGCTCGCCACGCAATGGGTGAAGAGCGCCTCGCTCGGCCCGCGGAAGGCCTCGGAGCCGGACGTCGCGGGCGCGTACCGCGACGGCTGGCGCGCGATCGACGGGGCCGCGCAGGCCTCGCTCGACGAGGTCGCCCGCGTCCGCGAAGAGCGCGTGCAGGCGGACCGCGATCGTCGCGTCGCCGAGGCGCGCCTCGCCGAGGGGCGCGCGGAAAAACCGCGGTACGACGCGGTCGCCGAGGTCGAGATCGACGCGGCCGAGGCGGGCGACATCGAGGTCGAGATCACCTACCGCGTGCCCTGCGCGCTCTGGCGACCCGAGCACCTCGCGCGCCTCGATTCGGACGGGCCCGAGGCGACGGCGGGCGCGGTCGAGATCGTCACGTATGCGACCGCCTGGCAACGCACGGGCGAGGCGTGGGACGACGTCGATCTGCGCTTCTCCACGGCCCGGCCCACGCGCGCGGCCTCGCCGCCGCTCCTCTCCGACGACGTGCTCGCGAGCCGCAAGAAGACCGACGAGGAGCGCCGGAACATCGTCGTCGCCGCGCGCGAGCAATCGATCCAGCTCGCGGGCCTCGATCGCGGCGATCGCGCCGCCTCCGAGATGCCCGGCGTCGACGACGGCGGCGAGCCGATCACCTACGCCGGCAAGGAGCGCGCCTCGCTCCCGTCGAACGGACGCCCGTGCCGCGTCGAGATTGGCCACGTGACCGTGAAGGCCGATCTCGCCCGTGTGGTCACCGCGGTTCGTTCGCCGGCTGCGCACCTTCGCGCCACGGCCACGCTCGAAGGCGCGGGGCCGCTGCTCGCGGGCCCGGTGCGCCTCGCGCGTGGGGCGAGCCTCGTCGGCCGCGCGCGCCTCGATTTCGTGGGCAAGGGCGAGCCCTTCGAGCTCGGCTTCGGCCCGGACGACGCGATCCGCGTGCGCCGCAGCGAGGACGAGAAGCGCGACACGCAGGCAATCACGGGCGCGCAACGCCTCGAACGCAAGGTCACGCTCTACCTCTCGAACCTGTCGAACAAGGCGCGCAAGGTCGTCGTCACCGAGCGGATCCCGGTCAGCGAGATCGAGGACGTCGAGATCCACCTCGCCCTGGCGGGTGGTTTTACCCTCGACAAGGACGGCTTTTTGCGTGCGACGGTCGACGTCGGCGCGCACGCGACGCACACGCTCTCGTACACGTTCGAGGTCCGCGCGGGCGCGCGCGTCATGCTGCCCGCGTTCTGACCTCGCGCTCAGCCGAGCACGAAATCGATCTCGAACACGTCGTAATGCGCGGCGCGCATCCCCATCGCCGCGTACGTCGCTTGCGCGTGGTGGTTCTCCTTGTCCACGTAGAGCCGCACGCCGCACACGCCTGCGTCGGCCCGCGCTTTCGCGAGCACGTGATCGTGGAGCGCCCGGTAGACGCCCGTGCGCCGCGCGCCTTCGGCGACGTAGACCGACTGGATCCACCAGAACGTCCCGTTCCGCCAATCGCTCCACTCGAACGTCACGAGGAGCTGCCCCACGGCCCGTCCCTCACGCTCGGCCACGAGGTAAAACCCCTTCGCCGGGTCCTCGAGCACGGCGCGCGTGCCCTGGATCGTCGTCTCCGGATCGAGGATTTTTCCTTCGGTTTCCAGCGCCATCGCGCGGTGGTTTTGCGCGAGCGTCTGCATGTCCCCCGCGTGCGCGAGGCGGATCGAAACGGGCTCCATGCGTTCCCTTCTCACTTGCCCGGCGGCGCGATCGAGGGCTTCTGCCGTTCGTCGGGGTAGAACGTGCGGGGGATCGGCTCGTGCTCCACGAGGTAGCCGAACTCCTTTTGGAAATCCTCGATCGAGATGTCGAGCACGTTCGCGAACCGGGCGAGCTGGCTCGAATCGTCGAAGTCGTCCTTGCGCAGCCGCAGCATGTACCGGCGCGCGATCATGTACCGGTCGCTCGCGATGTCCACCATGCGCACGCGCATGCGGCCCGTCCTCGGGTCCATGATCGTGTCGAACGGCACGGCCTGGAACGAGCCCTGCACCATTGCCACGAGCGCGCCCGTCCCGCCCTCTGCGAGGTACTTCGCCGCGCAGTACCCGAGGTCCCGCGCGTACTCCATGTCGTAGGGGATCGGATCGGCGCACCGGAGCTCGTAGCCGATGTTCTTCGGGATGATCGTCGATTTGACCCCAAACTGACGCAGCCGCTTCTGCACCTCGGCCTTCAGGATGTCGGCGAACGCGATCTCCGCGATCCGCACGTGCCCGTGTGCGTCGCGCTCCACGCCCGCGAGCCCTTCGAGGTCGTGCTCCTCCATGCGCTCGACGAGCCCCTCGGCGATCATGGCCACGCCGTCCGCGCGCCCCGTCGCGAGGCGCTTCACGATCGCGGCTGCGAGCAGATCCACCACCGTCTTCAGCCGCACGTGCTCCTCGGGGAACTCCTCGGGGATCAGCGTGAGCGTCGTGCCCGCGGCCTTGCCGATGCCGAGCGCGAGGTGGCCGGCCTTGCGGCCCATCGCGACCACGAAGTACCAGCGGTGCGTGGTCTTCGCGTCGACCATCAGGTTTTCGACGAGCTCGACGCCGATGTGGCGCGCCGTCTGGAAGCCGAACGTATCGGCGTACCCCGGCAGATCGAGGTCGTTGTCGATCGTCTTCGGCACATGCACCACGCGCAGCCGCCCCTTCGACTGGAGCGCGATCTGCGAGGCCGAGAACGCCGTGTCGTCGCCGCCGATCGTGATGAGCTTGTCCACTTCGAGCCGCAGGAGCGAGAGCACGGTCTCTTCGAGCAGCTCCTTCGACTTCGTCGGGTTTGCGCGTGCGATCCCGAGGTACGAGCCTCCGCGAAAATGGATGCGGCTCACGTCGTCGATGGACAGCGGGCGGGCGTGCTCCAGGTCGCCCTTCATGATCCACTGGAATCCGTCCTGGATCCCGACCACGTCGTAGCCTGAGAGGACCGCGCGGATCGTGGCCGCGCCGATCACCGCGTTGATGCCCGGCGCGGGCCCGCCGCCGACGAGGATTCCCACCTTTTTCGGACCGTGGCTCATGACTTCGGCCCCTAGCATCCCCTTCGAGCAGGCGCTAACCTGCTTTTGTGACGAGGCGATTTCGCTCGATTGTCCTCTTGTTCGCGCTCGCCGCTTCGCCCTTCACGACATCTGGGCTCCTCGGCTGCGCCTCGCAAGAGCAGGCCCCCGAAGCAGCCACGCCCCCCCCGCCGCGGCCGAAGAACGCTGCCGAGATCGCGCGTTCGATCGTGAACGCGCGCGTCGGCATGATGGTCTGGCCCGAGCGGCTGAAAGGCCATCCGCTCGAGCTCCGCGTGCGCGCGATGAACCCGCTCCGCAGCATGCTCGAAGGCACGGGCATCGACGCGACCGGCGACGTCGTCGCGGCCTACGTCGCCTCGACGGGCGTCACGCAGAGCGACCTCGCGGTGGCGATCGTGCAGCACAAGCTCGACGAGCAGCGCGCGCGCCAGGGCTTGAACATGATGATCGCCCGCAGCGAGCCGCGCGGCGAGTGGATCACGACCGCGAGCGTCCCGACGGCGCGCGTCACGGTGCGCGGACAAACCCGCGTCGTCGCCCTCGTCGAGGACGGCTTCCTCGCGGTCTTGCCGGAGTCGCTCGCCCTGCAGGCGTCGCGCTTCGAGGGCACGGGAGGTTTCCCCGATCCCGAGGGCCTCGAGGCCGTCGTCGCCACGGCCACGGACCCTTCGCGCAGCCTCGCGGGCTCGCACGCGCCGCCCGTGCCGTCGACGATCCGCTCGGCCGTCGCGCGCTTGAGCCTCGCCGCGGACGGCGGCGTCGACGTGGCGAGCACGGGCGACAGCACCGACCCGGTGCAGGCGGGCGCGGACGCGGCGGCGCTGACGGCCTCGATCGATCGGGCGACCTCGCTGAACCTTGGGATCGTAAAAGTCCGCCTCTTCGCGCCCGTCGTGTTCCGCGCCGAGGGCGCGCAGGTGAAGAGCAACCTTCACCTCACGCAGTCCGAGATCGATCGGCTCCTCACGCTCGCCGACACGTTGCTGCCGCGCTGATGTCGTAGAGAGGCTCAGCCTTCGGAGAGCTCGGAGAGCAGCGCAGCCTCTTGCGCCGCGAGATCGGCCTTGAGCTTCTGGAGCGCTTCGAGCTGCGCTTTCTTTTCTTGCTGGGCGGCTTGTGCCCGCTGGGCTGCGATTTTCGCTTCCTGCGTGGCGAGCGCCTCACGCTGCTTCTTCAGCGCGTCGAGCTCTGCCGTGACCGCGCCGATCTTCTTGTCGAGCTGGCTCAGGCCGATCTCCTCGGTCGAGTCCTGCAAGAAGAACGACTCCGCCCATCCGCTCCCGAGCTTGTGCGCGTGCTGGATCTCGCCGAGCTTGCCATAAAGGGACTTCCGCAATTTGTTGAAATCCTGGTTCAGCTTCACGCGCGTCCCGATGGTCCGGAAGTTGATCAGGTTTTGCGTCGCGCTTCTCTTCTCCTTTGCCGCCTCCTCGCCTGCCTGTGCGCGCGCGGCCACCACGAAGAGCGCGAGGAGGCGAGGTGTCGACGTTCGGGTTTCGGCCCGCGACGGGGCTTGCGGAAATCTCCCCGTGCAGACTCGCGGGGGGAGGCGGGGGCGGAGCTGCGTGGCGAATTCGGTTCGAGCGTTCGAGACGGGTCGTTGAGGCGTCGCGGGACGACTTGCGGCATGTGGGCGCGTGAAACAGCGGGAAAGCGCTGGGCCAATGGTTGACGGAGGCATCGGCGCCCCCGTAGCCTGCCCTACTTAGGGGGGCTCATGAGAAAGCGGCGGCTTGCAGGGGCGACCTTGGTCGCTATGTGCATGGCGGTGGCCATGGTGCCGATCGGATGCGGGGCGAGCGACGAGCACGCCGTCGCGCCCAGGCAGGGGAACGGACTCACGCTCCCTCCGATGACGGTTGAGGCGCTTCAAGCGTGCGTCGAAAAGGGGGGCCAGCGGCTTCGGCACAACGCGTACGAGATCGAGTTCGCGGTCGAGATGACGGGCGACCGCGTCACGGAGGTGAAGCCCAAGGGCGCGCGGCTGGACGACGCCAGCGTCCAGCAGTGCATGATGGAAGCGCTGCGGACGATGGCGGACGCGGGGTATTCGGCGGACAGCGACGCGATGCTGTTGACGTCGCGCGGCGGCCTCTTGCCTACGCGAGGCATGCTTGCGAACACGTGGGCGCTGCCGCAGGTGATCAGGTTGATCCCGGTGGTCGTCGGGTCGGGCGGGACGATGATCGTCGTCGCGGTCGCGGTCCTCGTTGTGGTTGCGGCCGTGTCGTTGAAGGATGACACACCGAAGCCAAAGGATGATGACGATGATAAGCGGTGCCGCGAGGTAAAGGAGAAGTGTATCGCATTCTGCTCGGGGTCGCCAGGCTTGCCGGCCCCAGGTGGCGGTCGGTTCAGGCGATGCATGCGAGAGTGCATGCAGGCAGAAGGGTGTTCATTTTAGGAGTAAGGCTATGAAATTAGGCACGGTGGAAGCTGCACGAGTCGTACGCGATGCCAGCATCGAGGCAATGGATGCTCTAAATTCGATCGTGGTCGACGTCGCCCCCCTATTGTCGGAGGCCGGCAGCAAGGACCTACGATTGGCAGTCGCAAGGAGCATGACGGCGATACTCGAAAATCTCGTGAACCCCGTCCTGGAAGAATGTCCAGAGCTCGAAGTAGATGAGGACACATGGGGGGATATTGCAGCAAGTAGAGCCAGAGCGCGGCTGACTGCTGCCACCGAGTCGTCGAACGAATGATGGGCTATCCAAAAATCACGAACGAGAGAGATGTGCAAGCGCTCGAAGATCGTCTCAGGTCCGCAGGGCATCGCGGCATGTGTGGTTCGGATCGGGATGCCGCGGCGGAGCGAGTGCGCCAGAGGAACAACCAATGGACAAGAAGATCGCCGAGCAGCTCCTTTCGATATCGACAGATTGCACGCGTGACGAGAACGAATCGATCAAGCGAATCATGGAAACGTGCGACGAGGAGACGTTCAAAATGTATCGTCGCCTCGGCGGGAGGATCGTTGGGCACCTTTTTACCGAGATCATTGCGCCGATCCAGAGCGAGCACCCCGCGCTCGCGCCGCCGGATTTCAAGCCGATGGAGCGTATCGAGCGACCGCGACTCACGCTCACGAAGGAGAGCCAGGACGAATTGCTCGCGTCGCTGAACCGACGCTACGAACAGATCGAGACGATGGCAGGCTTCGTGCGCGAGAATTGCGACAAGGCAGAAGCTGCGGCGTTCCGTGGCAGGATCCATGAAGTGCTCGCTCACGTCGCCGAGGCAATGGCGTGTGTACTGGCTGCACATGTCGAAGAGAAGTGATGGCGATGCACGGAGCCTTGCGGTGAACCCCCCCATGACGTTCTCCCATGGGCGGACCCCGGGGCCACGGATGAACCACCCCGCGACGCTCGCCTGGCTCTTCCGCTTCGACGGCAAGTGATACGCCACCGCCGCGTTCGTCCCGGAACCGAAAGTTTGTCCAGGGACTTGACACCCCGGTTTGTCTCCGGTAAGGATTGTCCCCGGAGGCCGACGTTGGGCGTGCGCTCGTGACCCGAGACGCAGGAAGACGTTCGCGTCGGCCTCACTTTTTTCGGCGCAGGTTGCGGTAGGCTCTCCTCGTCATGCCGCGCGCCGCAGCCCTCGCCCCGCTCGTCCGCGTCGAGCTGAGCGCCACGATCGCGAAATCGAGGCGGCGGGTCATGGCGCGCCTTGCGGTGGAAGAGGACGGGGAGAAACGTCAGGTTTGTCCTCTACATGAGCCGAAGGCCGGGCTCAACCGTCACGGGGTGTCTGGCGAAGCGGGGGGGGCGGTGGATGGTCGGGCGTTGCCGTAGTGATGGGTAATGGTGCGGTTTTGCCGCCACCACTCCGTCCCGGCGAGGGCGGGGCAGACCTGCTCCATCTCGGCGACGACGCAATCGGCCCACTTGATCGGATCGGGGTTCGGCCCGAGGAAGGGATGCCGCACCGTGCAGAGCCCTTCGACTGCGGAGAGTTTGCGCCAGTGGCGCGCGCCATGGACGTCCTCGCAGGGGGCGCAGCGGACGGGGTCGTCGCCTGTGCAGGGAAATTGATCTGGGCAGACCGCCCTCAGACAACCCTCCTGGCACGCCTTCTTGTACTCCTCCGGCTCCAGGGCACACCTCTCGTCGTTCTCGCAGCTTCGGACACGAAGGTCGAAGTCGTTGTTGCAGCGTTCACGCTGCTGCTTCTTGGCCTCCGGCGACTCGTACCAATCCGGCTTGTCGGCGAGCGCGGGGCACATGCGCTCCGCCTTTTTCTCAGCGCACCTGTGGTACTCGAAGCTCTCGAAATAATTCGACGGTTGCCAACCCGGCGAAGGTTGGCACTGCCGCTCGGCTTCGAGGCGAATGCGCCAATGGAGCGCGCCCTCCACGTCATCGCAGGGCTTGCACCAGATGGGATCGAGCTCCGTGCAGGCCACATGGTTCGGGCACATCTTCATCACGCACCCGGCCTGGCAGGCCTCCTCCTGCCCTTCAAAGACCTTGCAGACCTCCCCATCGGCTTCGCAGTAATCGAAGACCGCCGCGAGGTCCTTGTCGCAGACATCCGCGCTCAGCGGATCGGACCCGGCGCGGCGCACCGTGAGGCCCACGCCCAGGGCGAGGAAGAACGGGAGGGTGAGGGCGGCGGCGATGAGCTTCTTGCGGCGGGTCATGGGCGCTCCCGGGTTCTCGTCGTCTCGTCGGGACAAGCCTACACGATTACGGCCGCCCACGCGAAGATTTCCGCCTGCCGGAATTTGCCCCTTTTCGTCCGGGCCTTTTAGCATGGCCTGAACGGGGCGACAGGTATGAGAGCGCTGCTCGTGGGTCTGGTCTTCGTGTTCCTTGCCGTGCTCGGCCCGGCCTGCTTCGAGCCCACGTGCAAGAATCCGAAGCGCGGTTCCCCGAGCGGTAGCTCCGGCGCGAAGGAGGGCATCCTCGTTCAGTGCAACGTCGTCCGACACTGTCCGTCGGGCAAGGGCGCAGATCGCTTGCCCCCGGCGGTCGACCCGCAAATCATCGACACTGGTAGCAATTTCAAGAACGCGACCGAATGCGAGAAGAAGACAGAGGTAAATGGTCTCGCCTCCAACTGTCCCTTCGAAGTCTCCCCCCAAATCATCTGCCTCGACCCGCCCGGCTCCGACGGTTGCAATGCAGGCACCGGCGACGGTAGCACCGTGATCCTCGTCGGGGCCGCGTCCAGCGGCGATTATCGCGGCGACCCGGACGGCGAGGGGGGAGCGAGCGGGCTTGGCGACGAGGCGGGCGGCCACGGGGGGCATCTGACCCCCCTGCCGCGTTCGTCCCAGAACAGAAAGTTTGTCCACGGACTTGACACCCTGGTTTGTCTCCGGTAAGGATTGTCCCCGGAGGCCGACGCCGGGCGTGCGCTCCTGACCCGAGTAGCACCAAGACGCTCGCGTCGGCCTCATCTTTTCCCTCGCAGGTTGCAGTATCATCAGCGGGTCATGCCGCGCGCCCGAGCTCTCGCCCCGCTTCTTTGCCTTGCCCTCCTCGTGCCCGCGACCGCGAGCGCAGACGACGACCTGAACCGTGTGGCGTTTCGGTTCGACTATACCCCGCCCCGCACGATCCGCGGCTGCATGGGCCGCGAGGACTTCATCATGTGGCTCGCGTCGGGGTTCGGTTATTCGGTTGTCCGGGACGACGCGCGCGCCCTCGTGCGCGTTGAGCTGAAGCGCGACGGTCGCGAAATCGAGGCGCACGTCTCGGCCTTGGACGAGCACGGCGCCGAGCGCTGGAAGGCCGTCATCCCGACGCCGCTCGACTGTCGCGAGCTCGTGCAAGACGCGGCCTACGCGATCGCGTTGAACCTCGGGCGGTGGGAGCTGCGAAAGGAGCCCACGCCGGAGTGGCTCTTGCTGCGCCCGCAGATCGAGGTGGGCTCGCCGGCCCCGTCGCCAGCGTTGCGACCCTTCGTCGCGTACGACGATGACGGTCCGCTTCGCCAGCGGACGCCGGATCCGTTTTACCAGGTAACGACGATCCCGGCCCCTCCGACAAACCCGAGTGAGAGTCAAGGGCCAATGTTCGAGGTCGGTGCGACTGTCCTGGTCGTGCCGTATGGGCTCCCCGCCGTTGGGTTTGGCGGGGCGGGGACGCTGGCGTTGAGGTGGCCGAGGTTCTCCATCCTGGGCGAGATGCGCGGAGTCACCTCCCTGGAGGCAACAGCCATCGGTACCACCGTGACGAGGGCGACGATCTGGTCGGGCGTCTTTGGGTTATGTGCCAATGCACGAATCGGTTTGCATTTCTGTGGCGTCGCTAGCCTGGGCCGGTTGTTTTATTCGACCAACGATGAGTTCACGTTCACCGACCCTATTGCTTTCAACGCCATGCTCGGGGCCCGCGCTGGTGGTACATGGCGCGTCGCGGACAGCTTCGCCCTTCGAGGATTCGTCGAGGGTATGGTGCCGCTGGGCGACAACCGGCTGAGGATCGACCGGCCCGGCGAACCGCTTCTCTTGGAACCGACGAAAGGCTTGCTTTTCGGCATCGGATTGGGCGGCGTGTTTGATTTGATGTGAGGGTTCATGAATTACTGTTTGCTCATTGGTGTCGTCGTTCTCTGCGTCGGCTGTTATGTGGATGATATCGTCGTAAAGCCGCCGGACTGCTGGACGCCGGAGGAAGGCATGGAGCCTTGTTATCGGGACGCCGGCTCCGATGCCTCCGAGGCCCAACCCGACGGCGGAGAGGAAGAGGAGGCCGGCGCCGGATGCGAGGGCGAATGCGTCCCGCTCCGCCCGACGAATTACCCATTCACCGATCCGCACCATGTGTGGTTCGGCCCCGCGGACAACCCCGCTGCTTGCCCGAGCGGCCTTCTCCCGCAATTCGTCCGCTACGCGGGCCTCGTCGTCCCCGACCTGGAATGCCCCGAATGCACGTGCAGCGCGTCGACGGGCACCTGCGCGCCGCCGAGCACCTTCGTCGCGCGAGCGGGCATCTGCGATCTCGCATCGAGTTCCATCGAAACACCCTTCGCCCCGCCCGACGCGTGGGACGGCTCCTGCACCGCGGAGAACGCCGTCCCGGCGGATCTCGACTGCGAGGGCACGCCGTGCGTCCAGTCCGTCGCGATCGGACCCGTTCAAAAGCTCGGCGAGAGCTGCGCGCCGACGCTCCCGTCGACGTCGCCGATCCCCACCACATCCTGGGAGGAAGTCGCCGTCGCATGCGAAGGGCTCACCGGCATGGCCTGGGCCGGGTGCAAGATGGACGAGATGTGCGTCCCGAAGGCCGCGCCGGGCTTCCGCAATTGCGTCGTCGTCGAGGGTGATATCGTCTGCCCGACCACGGGCTACGCGGAGCGCCGTCTCTTCTACCGAGACAAGATGGACACGAGGACGTGCGCAGCATGCTCCTGCGGGCCCGCCTTGGGCAGCTCGTGCACGGCCACGGCGACCGTGTTCAAGGACGACGCGTGCGGCGCGTTCCTCCTCGGCACGTCGATCTCCTCGGAAGAGCCGACTTGCAACGAGATGAGCCCCAAGGGCCAAGCCCTCGGGAGCAAGCGCGTCGCGGATCTCGCGTACCACCCCGGCGCCTGCGCTCCGAGCGGGGGCGGTCCGGAGGGGACGACCGCGCCGACGGGGCCCGTCACCTTTTGTTGCGCCCTCTGACGATCCTCCGGAGGGATTTGCTCGACGCCGATCCTACCAGTGGCATGAGCCACCCGAACGACGTGCGCGCGGCCATTCTCGCGCTCCGTCCTCGCCTGGTCCGCTGGTTTCTCCGATGGGAACACCAACCCGCAGACGCCGACGATCTGGCGCAGAGGGTCCTCGACATCGGACTCGGGCATGCCGACAGCTACGACCCCGAGCGCGGGAAGCTCTCGACTTGGCTCTATCGAATCGCGAAAAACGAGTCCGTTCGGCACAAGAAGGGCATCGTCGAGGAGTGCAACACGTATTGGGGCGACCCCGACGACGCGCTGCGGGTGGCGTCGGCAGCGCCCTCGCCCGCCGCGCTCCTCGCCCGAAAGGAAATGCTTCGGCTCGTCGACCAGCGCCTGCGGAGCATGGACCCGCGTTTGCGCGATGTGCTGTACGCGCATGTCTTCGACGGGCTCTCGGAAGTGGAGATCGCCGAAGCTCTCGACATCCCCGAAGGCACCGCGCGCTCACGCCTCTTTCGGGCCTGTACCCGGGCGCGAGAGCTCCTCCGCGGATACGAGAGCGAACTGCGCCCGTTCATGGCGGCGATCCTGGCGGGCTCCGCGCCGCGTCCCGCGGGGTGGAGACGCCACGCGGCGCAGGTGCTCCTCTGCACGGCCGGCCTCGCCGGTGTCGCCTACGGCCTCATGAAGCCGACCGAAGTTCTATGGACCGCCCGGTCTTCCTCGCTCGCCGTGCAGGTGAACGTGAACGCCGGAGCCATCGCAGAAGACCCGCCGCCCGAGCCAGCGTCCGCGTCGCCCTGCTCGTGCGTGGATGCCTTGGATACGAGCCGGCCCCGCGCGCTGGTCGCTGAAATCGAGCGCGCTGCGGCGCATGGCGACGAGGATGCTGCTCGCACCGCCCTCGTGCGTTACCTCCGGATGTACCCACGTGACCCGCTGCATGCGCGCGCGCTTTTTGGGCACCTGCTCCAGCGGTAGACACCCTCGCACAAAAGCGATCGAACCCGGGAGGGTTCGCGGCTCGGCCGGAACTATCAGGGGATGAGGGGCGACGATGCGCGCCGCCCTCCTGCCCGAGCCGAACGCTCTGCTCCTGGCCTGGTGAAACGAAAAGACGCCGGGGCTCGGGCAGGATTTTTTTTCGAGGAACGACCCGCAGAAGAGGGCGATGGGGGCGCGAGCATCTGGGCAAGCACCTCTCACCTCCATCGTCCTCTTCTGTCGGTCGTTCGTCACCGCCCCGAGGCGTCTGCGCCACGCGGCGTTTCCCACGCGCACGCCCCTGTCCGGCCCCCTGCTGGTCGCTCCGAGCGCCCTCACACGCCGGCTGACGTTCGCGTCATCGGACTGCTACGCTCGGCCCCCATGAGGCTCGTGAAGATCGGGGTTGCCAGCGTGAACG
This sequence comes from Polyangium sp. 6x1, assembly GCF_029946515.1. Taxonomy (GTDB): domain Bacteria; phylum Myxococcota_A; class Polyangia; order Polyangiales; family Polyangiaceae; genus Polyangium. The sequence goes on along the minus strand of NZ_JARZHH010000076.1, from coordinate 3,449 downwards.
CGACGGTCGGCGCCGTCCGCTCGAACGTGGATCGGTGCATCCGCCTCGCGACGGCGATGGCCGAGGACGACGTCACGCTCGCGGTGTTCCCGGAGCAGGTCGTCGGCGGGTACGCGGCGGAGGACCTCGTGCAGTGGCAGGCGTTCGTGGACAGCCAGCGGCGCGAGCTCGAGCGCTTCGCCGCGGAGACCGCGCGGTTTCGCACGGTGTACGTCCTCGGCCTGACCGTGGGCGTCGAAGGCGACCTCTTCAACGTCGGCGCGCTCGTGCACGGCGGGAAGATCCTCGCGTTCGTGCCCAAGGAAAAGCTCCCGACGTACAACGTCTTCTACGAGTCCCGCGTGTTCTCCCGCGGCGTGCCCGGCATGGACCTCGAGACGCGCGGCGTCTTCTGCGGCGATCGGATCTTCCAGTTCGATTTCGGCCTCCTCGCGATCGAGGTCTGCGAGGACATCTGGTCGCCCGACGGCCCGATGCGGCGGCGTTGTTATTCGGGCGCGGAGATCGTCTGCAACCTCTCCGCCTCGCCGTTCCGCGCGGGCGTCGTGGGCACGCGGCGGGAGATGATCGCGACGCGCGCCGCGGACAACCAGTGCACGATCGCGTACGCGAACCTCGTCGGCGCCAACGACGGGCTCGTCTTCGACGGCGGCGGGTTCGTCAATCAAAACGGCAGGCCCATGCTGGAGGCAGCGCGCTTCCGCGAGGGATATGCGGCGACGGTCGTCGACCTCGATCGCACGATCCGCAGCCGCCGCGAGGCGAGCACCTGGCGGAGCGACCTCGAATCCTTCCGGCGCGAGCAAACGCCCGTGCCCACGGCCGTGCTCCACGAGAAGACGGCCGATCGTTCGAAGCTGCGATATCCCGCGCCTCCGCCCGGCACCTCGTTCTTCTTGCCCTCGGCGAGCCTGCCGGCGAAGACGCCGCGCGACGAGCTGCTCGACGATTTCTACGACGCGCTCGCGCTCGGCGTCGCCGACTACTATCGCAAGATCGGCGCGTTCCGCCGCATCGGCCTCGCGCTCTCGGGCGGGCGCGACTCGCTGCTCACGTTGCTCGTCGCGCATCGCGCCGCCGAATTGCTCCACCCCGAGCTCGAAGGCGCGGCCCTTCGCCAGACGGCCGGCTCCATGATCAGCGCGTTCTACATGCCGTCGCGGTATTCGAGCGACGCCACGCAGAACGCGGCCGCGCGCATCTGCGCCGACCTCGCCGTCGCGTTCATGGTCGTGCCGATCGAGGACGCGTTCGTGCGCGAGCTCGATGCGACGCGCACCCTGCTCGGAGCGGGCGGGCCCGAGCCGACCGAGCTCACGAAGCAGAACGTGCAGGCGCGCATTCGTGGCCAGCGCATGTGGAACTGGTCGAACACGAGCGGCGCGCTCTTCCTGCAGACGGGGAACATGAGCGAGAAGGCGCTCGGGTACACGACCGTCGGCGGCGATCTGGAGGGCGCGTTCAGCGTGATCGCGAACCTGCCGAAGACCGTGGTCATCGCGCTGCTCGAACGGCTGGAGAAGCGGTTCGGTTATCCGGGCATCCGCGCGACGCTGGACACCACGGCGGGCCCCGAGCTCGCGGCGAACCAGTCGGGCGAGGCCGAGCTCATGCCGTTCGAGGTGCTCGACGCCTGCCTCTACCTCTACGGCGCGGAGAAACTCGCGCCGAGCGAGGTGGCGCTCGCCTTGACGAGCGTGTTCCCGGATCGGGATCCGGCGATGCTCACCGCGTGGGCGGAGAAGTTCGCGCGCCTGTTCACGCAATCGATCTTCAAGTGGGTGCAATCGCCGCTGGCGATTCACCTCGGCTCGCTCGACCTCGACCGCGAGCGCGCGTTGCAATTGCCCGTCGTGCAGCGGACGGAGTGGAAGGGCGGCTGAGCCGCGCGGGTTTCACTGATTGCGCTTGATCACGTGAAACCCGAACGGCGTCTCCACCACGCCGCTCGTCTCGTCCACCTTCAGCGCGAACGCCGCGTCGCTGAAGGGTTTTACCATTCCATCGGCCTTGAACTTCCCGAGGCTCCCGAGCCGCTCCGCCGTCGCCGCATCATCCGAATACTCCTTCACGAGCGCCGTGAAATCCTCGCCCGCCTTTGCCTTGGCGGCGACCTCCTCCGCCCTCTTTTTCGCGTCGGCCTTCGAGCGCGTCACCGTCTTCGGCGCGTTCTTCGCGCCCTTGTAGGCGACGAGCACGTGCTGCGCCGTGATCCACTCCGGGGGTTTTTCCGGCGCGGCCGCGGTCTTCTCGGGCGTGGGCGCGGGCGCGGCCGATGGCGTCGGCGTGGGCGTGGCCGCGGGGGCCGCGGACGTCGCGGGCGCGGGGGCCGGCGGCGGCGCGTCCTGGCAGGCGAGGAGCAGCGCGGGGACGAGCAGGAGCAAAGAGCGCGGGGAGAGCATGGGGATCCTCATTTCGTCATCGTCTTCGAGAAGACCACGGCCCCGTTCTTGTCGATGAACTCGAACGAGAGCTTCGGCCCGTCGAACTCCAGGTACGCGAACCCTTCGAAGCCGTCCGCGAAGTAGAGCTGCTTCTCGTCCGTCGGGACGAAGTCGAACGTGTCGCGGGTCTTCGCGCCCGCGCCGCTCACCACGAAATGCGTGCCGGGGCAGTCGCCGTCGCGGCCCTTGTCGATGAACTCGAGGTTGTGGTCGTGCCCGGTCATGAACATGTCCGCGCCGCAATAGATGTCCTTCTGGAACGCGAACATCCCCGCGATGCCGAGCAGGTTGTTGTCCCAGAAATGCTCGCCCGAGGTGAAGCGCGGGTGGTGGCCGAAGACGATCTTCCACGTCGCCTTCGAGTTCTTCACCTTCGCGCTCATCTGGTCCTTCTGCGTCCCGTTCAGGAAATCGACCGTGTCGAGCGCGAAGAGATGCACGTGGCCGATCGTGACGTCGTACCACGCCGCCGGCATGTGCCATTTGTCGCTCGGCCGCATCCCGGGGCCGCTCCCGAGCGGCAAGGACGAGTAGTCGATCTGCGCTTGCTTGTTCCCGCTCGACGTGGGGCCGTGATCGTGGTTGCCGAGCACCACGTAAAACGGCACGGCATTGAGGTTCGGCCGGTCGTAGGGCTGCTCGAACTTCGCGGCCCATTGCGGGTCGTCCACGCTCTCCACGCCGTTGTCGTAGAAGTTGTCGCCGTTCACGAGCACGGCGTCGCAGCCGCCGACCTTCTCGCATTTCTCGTTCATGCGATCGGCGACGGCGTGCTGCGCCTCGTTGCCCTCGCCCGTGTCGCCGATCGCGAGCAGACGGACCACCTTCGCCGCCGGGCCTCCGCCCGCGCCGCCATTGCCCGTGCTCGACGTCGACGAGCTGCCCGTCCCGCCGGCGCCGCCCGTCCCGCCCGAGGCCCCGGCGCCGCCGTTCCCGGCGCCGCCGTTCCCCGCGCCGCCGTTCCCCGCGCCGCCTGCGCCCGACGCGCCCGCGCCGATCGTGGCC
>NZ_JARZHH010000075.1 GCF_029946515.1 Polyangium sp. 6x1 | reverse complement strand
CGCCGCCGCCGCCGCCGCCGGCGCCGCCGGCCGAGCCCTTGCCGCCGTTGCCGCCCTTGCCGCCGGGGCCGCTGTCGTCGCTGTGCGCGCCGCCGTTGCCGCCGATGCCGCCGAGCTGCCCGAGCGCGCCATTGCCACCGAGCCCGCCGTTGCCGCCGGAGCCCGTCTGGATCTGGTTCTTCGCGACGGTGACCTTGCCGGACGCCGCGAACACGCCGAAGCTCCCGCCGCCGCCCATGCCGCCCTTGCCGCCATTGCCGCCCTTGCCGCCGCAGCCGCCGCTGCCGCCGCCGCCGCCCTTGTCCCAATCGCCGAAGCAGAGCCCGCCGCCACTGCCGCCGCCGCCGCCGCCGCCGCCGCCGCCGGCCTTCGCGATCTGGGCGTTCATTCCGTCGGTGCCGTGCGCCGGCCGGTAGACATGAGCCATCACGCCGCCGAGCGCCGTCCCGCCCTGGCCTGCCTGTCCTTGCGCAGAATCCGCGCCATTTTGCCCGTTCCCGCCGGCCGGTCCGGCACCGCCGATGGCGGGGGTGCAGCTATTCCACGCGGAGCCGGAGCCGCCCGCGGTCCCCCCGTTTCCGGGCGAACCGGCCTGGCCGTTGTTCTCGTTCGCCCCGCCGTCGCCGCCCTTCCCGCCGGGCGCGTCGCATACCGGCGCCGCGGCGCCGATACCGGAGTTGCTGTTCTTCTGGGCGCCGGCCGAGCCGTTGCCCCCACCCGGCGCCTGCGATTGCGCTTGCGCGGCTCCGTTCACCCCGGCGGTCCCGCTGGTCCCGGCGCCAATCAGCATCTCGTTGTAGCGGACGTAGAGATCGCCCACGCCGCCGCCGAGCCGCACGCCATACGTGCTCTCGCCCGCGCCTTGCGGCGTCAGCGCCTCGATCGTGATTCCCTCGATGTGCGTCTCTTGATCGATTTGCGGCGCGTAGAACACCGTGCCCGTGGCCCGGACCGTGGTCTTCACGGCCGACGAGCGCCGGAAGCGGAAATCGGCATTGTTATGGTCGAATCCGCCGTAAATGTTGATACCCGAGGCCACGGTCACGGCCTCGTTGTAGATCTCGCCCGAGAGGCAGACCGACGGGACGCCCTTCGCCTGCGCCTGCTGGATGGCCGCGGCGATCGACTTCATCGGGTCCTGCCGCGTGCCCGCGTTTGCGTCGTTCCCCGCGCCCGTCGAGACGTAGATGCACTGCTCGGCCATGCCGTCCGTGCCGTCGCAGTTGTCGTCCTTGTATCCGTCGTCGATCGGATCCTTGTCGGCGCTCACCAGCGTGCACTGGTACTCGCAGCCGCACTGCGCGCCCGTGAGCGGGTTTCCGTCCACGTCCCAGAATCCCGTCGGGCAGCCCATGGAGCAGGGATCGACCATCCCGCCGCCCGAACCGCCGGTGCCCCCGCCGCCCGCGCCGCCTTCGCCGCCCGTTCCTCCCGCGCCGCCTGCGCCGGCCTCACCGCCTGCGCCGCCCGAGCCGCTCGACGCGCTCGAGCTCGAGCTCGAGCTCGACCCGGAGCCGCCGCCCGCGCCCATGCCGCCCGAACCACCCGCGCCGGCCTCGCCGCCCGAGCCGCCGCTCCCGGATCCGCTGCCTCCGGTGATGCCTCCGGACGTCACGGCCCCGCCCTCGGCGCAGCCCGTGATGGAAACAGCACCTACCAACCCGATCAAGCCCAGTGTCGAACCAAGAAGAAGACGCGCGCGCATGCGAGGATCTTTCTCCCCCGCAGCTTCGGTTGGCAAGGAATTTCTTCCATTTCGACGAACGCCGTACAGCCCGAATGTGATCATCCGACCCGGGCCATCCTGCGCGCTGCGCCGCGCGATTGACGCACCGAAGACCGCCGCCGGCCCGGTTGACGTCTCTCCCTCCGATCGGGCACCATCCCGACATGAACCGTATCCACGCCGCTTTGCTTGTTCTATCGGCATGCGCCCTCGGCGTTGCCTGTGCGCCCGACTCGAACCTGTCTCCCTCGGGCAATTCCGGCGGCGCTGGCGCCGGAGGCTCGGGTGGCGCGGGCGGCATGGGTGGCGGGGATATCTTCGTCGGCAGCGGCGCGGGCAGCTCGAGCTCGAGCGGCGTCGTGGATCCGGGCTGCGGGCTCATCACCGAGGAAGGCGAGTCCGTGCCGCTCTCGCTCTACATCACGTTCGACAAGTCGAGCTCGATGGTGGGAACGAAGTGGAACAGCGCCGAGGCGGGGCTCGCGGCGTTCGTCAACGATCCGAGCGCGGCCGGCACGTCCGTCGCGCTCAATTTCTTCCCCCTGCCGGCCGAGTCCACCTGTGATCAGATGCTCTACAAGCCGCCCGTCGTGCCCTTCGGCGAGCTGCCGGCGAACGCCGAGCCGATCATTCAGGCCATCGCCGCCGAGGACCCGAACGGCTTCAAGACGCCGATCTACCCGGCGCTCGGCGGCGCCATCCTCGCCTGCGCCGACGCATTGCAGCAAAAGCCGGGGACGGGCTGCGCCGTGTTGCTCGTCACGGACGGTCAGCCGTCCGGGCCCGCGCCCATCTGCAGCGGCGTCAACCCGGAGGACCCGCAGGTCATCGCGAACCTCGCGGCGACGGGCCTCTCGCAATTCAAGGTTCGCACGTTCGTGATTGGCCTCCAGGGCGTCTCGCAGGCCACGGCGAACCTCATCGCGGCGGCCGGCGGCACGGATTCGGCCATCCTCGTCGGCAGCGTGGACGTCCAGGACGAGTTTCAGAATGCGCTCGCGAAGGCCCGCGGCAAGGCGCTTCCGTGCGATTACGAGATTCCGACGAAGGTCTCGGCCGGCGAGGTCGATCCGGGCTTCGTGAACGTGCTTTTCACGCCGTCGAGCGGCGGCGAGCCGGAGACGATCCTCCAGGACAAGAATTGCGCGAATGGCCTCGGCTGGTATTACGACAATCCCGTCGTCCCCTCGAAGATCACGTTTTGCCCGGCCACCTGCGACGCTGTCCGCAAGGATTTCGGCGCGAAGGTGCAGATCGCCCTCGGCTGCAAGACCGAGGTGGCCAAGTAAAACCCCGGGGCGCGCGGCCGCGACGAACCCGTCAGCGCCGCGCGCGCTTCGAAGCCCAGCTGATTCCGGATTGCAAATCTGCCTTCGTCACGAAGGCGCTCATGTCCACGCCGAGCTCCACGAGCGCCTGCGCCACGGCCGGCTGCATGCCCGTGAGCGCCACCTCGGCGCCGAGCAGCCGCACCGCCTGGGCCACGCGCAAGAGGCCCTCGGCCACCTCGTTGTCGACCGACGGCACGCCCGTCACGTCGAGGATGACGTGCTCGGCGGCGCGCGCTGTCACGGCGTGGAGCAAGGTCTCGGTGACGATCGTCGCCCGCTCGGCCGTCAGCGCGCCGACGAGCGGCATCGCGAGCGCGTTTTTCGTGAGCGGGATGATCGGCGCCCCGAGCTGCCGCAGCGACTCGCGTTGCGCGTCGATGATCTGCTGCTGCATCGCGCAGCGCTCGTCCTGCGCTTCGATCCGCGCCGTGATGTCCTCGGTGACGCCCGCGAGGCGATAGGGCTTGCCGTTCGCGTCGTGATACGCGAACCCGGTCCCCCGCACCCAGCGAATCACCCCGTCGGGGCGAACGACGCGGTGTTCGACGAGGTACCCAGGTTTCCTCTCCGTGAACACACGCTCCACGGCCGAACGGACGATATGCTGATCGTCCGGATGCACGCGGGCCATGAACTCCTCGAGGCTGCCCCCGAACGTCTCGCGCGTGAGGCCGTAGATCGCGAGGACGGTGTTCGTCCACGTGATGGTGTCGCGCGGGATGTCCCACGTCCACACGCCGATCCCCGCGCTCTCGAGCGCGTCGTAAATCCAGGGGGAATTCTTCGCGCGCTCTGCTTCCTCGGCCGCGAGCTGGGCTTCGAGCTCCGCGATGCGTTGTTTGGCTCGGGCGAGCTCGCGCGCGAGCTCGCTCGTGGAGTCGTCTTGCTGGCTCATGTCCTCGACACTCTCCCGCCAAGGGAGGAGCCGGTCAAGGCCCAGGGTTCGGGCTCGGCGCTTCCCCGGAGGGGTCGTGGGGCAAACTCCCGCGGCGCGAGCGGAAGTACGAATAGGGCGTGTAGCGCAGGAAGTTCGACACGCGCGACGTGTAAATGTCTGCCGAACGCTCGATCTGCCGCGCGAGGTGGCTCTTGTCGTTGCCCGTGCGCAGGAGCAGGCCCCAGCGCGGGTTCGAGACCTCGGCCGCCGCTTTCGCGAGCGGGGCGATTCGATCGTCGAGCTCGGCGAGCGCCACCTTGATCTCGCCGAGGCGCGCGAGGATCTCGTCGCACGACGGCGCGTCCTCGGGCAAACCATAACCTTCCTTGTGCCGCTGGGCGAGCAGGCGGAGCTGGCAGGAGGCGAGCTCGAGCGCCTCTTTGTCCTCCATCAACGCGCCGAGCCGCGCCTCGTCCACGCGCGACGCATACGCCGCCCGCACCTCTTCTTCGAGCTCCCACAGGATGAGCGCCGTCCGCCAGCGCAGGACGCTCTTCGACACCCGCACGTCGCCCCAGATGTGGTCCCCCACGTAAAGGATCTCGTCCCCCGAGATCCCGAGCGAGCGCTCCACCTGCGTCGCGTCCCCGCCGAGGTACGAGCCGCCCTCTTTGAGCGGCCCGATCCAGGGCCGGAGCAGCCCGTCCTCGCTCACGACCTCGAAGAGCGGCGATTTCTGCATGAAGAAATCAGGCTTCCGCGCCTGCACGATCACCACGTCGAAGAGGTTTCGCCATCGCATCCCGTTCGGCAGGAAGCGCTCGAACGCATAACGCATCATCGCGTCCGTGTATCCCCACTCCGAGTTCGTGATGAGCAGGAGCTTCTTTCCGGCCCGCTGCTGGTCGAGCAGCGCGAGCGGCGCCTCCGGGTCGAGCACAACGAACCGGTCCGGATCCGCGATGATCTCGGCCTTCAAGCGGCCTTCCATGTGCGCCTCGTCGAGGCCGCTCTTCACGAGGCGATAGAGGTGCTCGTAGCCCGTCCCGGCCGGCATTCTCCCCGCGTCCGCGAGGTCGACGAGCTGCGCGTACATGCACGCCTCGGAGAGCGAAAAGAGCGTGTTCAGAAAGACGAACCGCGGCTCGGCGAGGTCGATGATCGTCCGCGCGTACGCCGCGCGCATCGGCTCGAAATCGAGCATCGAGGTCCCGTGCATCGCGCGCTTCACGTAGCCGAAGCGGTTCACCTTGAGCAGGTTGCCGAGCTCCGTGTCGATGATGAGCCCGCGGATCACGAGCTCCGGATCGAAGCGTAGATCCTCCACCGGATAGCCACGCGAAAGGAGGCGCGTCCGGAGGTGCTCGTACGCCAGGCGCTCCCACTCGGACACCTGGTAATGGATGAGCGTGTAGTCCATGTCGTAGCCGATCGCCTTGATCGACCGCATGTTCATGGTCCGGTTGCAAAAGATGCCCCGCTCGCGCAGCGGCTTGCCCGGCAGACCGTCGAAATACGACATTCCTCGAACTCTCCTCGAACCCTGCAAATCGTTCTTCAATACGGCGGCTTCGCCGTCGCGTTTGGCTCGGCGAGCCCCGTCTGGAAAAACTCCACGTATTGCGCCTGCGCGTCCGGCGAGAAGATGAGGTCGCCGTGCACGGCGAGCTTCGTCCCCTCGATTCGATCGAACTGCGACATCACCAGCGTCGAGCCTGCTTTTCCGTTGCCCGCGAGCGGCCCCTCCGCGGCGGGCAGGCCGCTCACCGGGCGGATCGCATTCATGAGCGTCATGCCGGAGGCGCGCGCGAGCGCTTCGCTGGTCGAGTTCGGGACGATCGTGTCGTTCATCACCACCTGCAAGAGCACGTCGCGCGGCTTCGATTCGGGCGCGCCGGGCAGCCTTTCGCCCGACGCGAAGCGAGCGTAGTTGATCGGATCGCCCGGGTCCACGATCGCCTGCGTGACGGCGAAGAAGCGGGCGAGCGCGCCGTCCGGCGTCTTCGGCGGACGCATCGCGTCGACGAGCAGCCCGAACGTGCCCGAGTCACGCAGGAGCATCATGAGCCCGTCGCCGCCCACGTTCCAGACGGCTTGCCGGATCTCGGGCGCGAGCGCGAGGATCGTCGGCCCCTGCACGGACCCGAACGAATGGCCGATGTAGAGGATCCGCGAGGTATCGAGGTCAGGCTCGCCGTCTGGGGCGCCGACGGGCAAGAGGTCGAGCGATCCGAGCGTATTCACGAGCCGCACGAGCTCGAGCTGATCGGAGGCCATTTGGCGGAAGTTGTCCCTCGCCTTGCCGATGTCGAATTCGCCCGTCGCGCTGTCGATGCCGAAGAAGCCGAACGCGGCGAGCAGGGCATTCTGGTCCGGCTTCTTCGCGCGCGAGCCGTGCTCGGGGGAGTCGATCCCGAAGACGGCCGCGCCGTTCGGGTGAATCGCCGCGAGCCTTTGCGCCGTGCCCCACGTGCCGTCCTTGTCGCCGCCGAGCCCGTGCCCGTAGATGACCACGGGCCGCTTGCCGCTCACCTCGGCCTTCGAGAACGCGAGGAACACGTCGAGCCCGACCTTCTTGCTCGCGACGGGCGCCCCTCCCTCGAACGACCATTTCCCCGTCTCGCCGCGGTACTCGGGCGCCTCGTAGACGCCGCGGAATCGCACGCGCCCGCCCGGCTCGGCCGGCGTCTCGACCTCGAAGGGCGTGAGCCAGGCGGGCGGCGGGGCGTTTCGCGCGGCTGCGCCCATGGCCTCGATCCCGGCGCGCACCGTGGCCGTGGTGAAGGCCGTGGCGAGCACGACGTCCTCGGCGCGAAAAAGGCCGCCCGTCTGGGCCTCGGCGATCGCCCCGCGCACCTCGTCTCCGTAGTCGCCCTCGGCCGCGCCTTCGAGGAGCGCTTGCATGTCCGGCGATCGCCGCACGGGCGCGCCGTCGTCCGCGCGGAGCATGTTCGTCGCGACGAACAGGTAGCGCGTCCCGGGCCGGAGCGGCGTGGCGGGCTCGGCGACCAGGGTAAAATCGTCCGGGAAAAACCCGTCGTCGGGCTGCGGGAACCAGCGGGGAATCAGGCCGACGGGTTTTCCTCGCTCGGGCGAGTCCGGATCCACATCGACGAGGTAGAGCGGCGCGCCGGGCTTCTTGTAGTCCTCCGCGTCGAGGAGCGGCCCGAGCAGCGGCGGCTCCGCGTACGGCGCGAGCACGAGCGAGCGCGCGTCGATGGGCCCGCTGAAATTCACCACGACGCCGCCCATCGTGGAGAACCCATCCATTTCGTTCAGGAGTAAGGCCGTGCCCTGATACCCGGTCACGAGCGGATCGGCCGCGGTGTCCGGCCCGATCCGTACGCGCCGGCCCGTGGCCGCGCTCGCGTCGGCCGTGGTGTATCGGTCGGACGGATAGGGCGAGAGGGCCGTCTCGACGGTCTTGCCGTAGAGCGCGACGATGCCGGTCTCGGGCGGCACGGGCAGCTCCGCGGGGTCGCTGCATGCGGAGAGGAGTAGGGCGGCGAGAGGAAGCGGGAAGGCCAGGGCGCGGCGCACGAAGGCAGCATACCGAGAGATGCGCCGCGCCTCTAGATCCTTGATCGTCTCAGGGCATCTTGCAGGCCATGAAATAATTCGAGAGGCCGAACGTGAGCAGACCCTCGCCGCCCCAGGTCGGGTACGCCTCCTTGAGCTTCGTCACGGCCTCGTCGGCCGTCGTCGCCGCGTCGAGGATGGGCTTGGCGTCGCCGAGATACTTCTTGTCCTCGTCGATCACGGCGGCCGTCGCCTTCTCGCCGTGGCCCGGATAGAACGTCGTGAAGCCCTTCGCGGCGAGGGCGTCGAGGTTCTTGATCCATCCGTCGAAGTTGCACTCGGCGAGCCAGAGGTGCTCCTTGTTGTAAAGGAGGTCGCCCGAGAAGAAGGCCTTCTGCTCGGTGAGCGCGAGGCCCGCGGCCTCCACGCTCTCGCCCGCGTCGCCGATCTCGACGACGTCGAGCGTATGCCCGTCGACCGTGATCGTGGTCCCGTCGAGCGCGGTGAACGTGACGACCTTGTCGGGCACCTGGCCGGGGAAGTTCGTCTGGGCGAACGCGAGCGTGCCGTCCTTCTTCGCGTTGTAATCGGCGAGGACGGCGGCCGTCGTCACGAACTTCGCGTCCGGGAACGCCGCGCGGACGACCTCCATGCCGAGGTAATGGTCGGGGTGGGCGTGCGTGAGGAAGACCGTCGTGAGCTTCTTGTTCGTGCCCTTGACGAGCTCGACGACCTTCTCTGCCTCCGCGGTGAAGAACTGGCCATCGACGAGGACGACCTCGGTCGGGCCCACGATGAGGTGCGAATCGACGCCGAATCCATCAGGCGAGATGTGCGTCTGCACCTCGATCTCCGAGCCGGCGCCGCCATTGCCGCCGCTGCCGCCGGCGCCGCCGGCGCCACCCGCGCCACCCGAGCCCGACGAGGAGGACGAGGTCGAATTGTTCGAATTGTTCGTATCGTCGCCGCAAGCCACGACCGCGAGCGCCGCGCCGAGGCCGAGCGCGAGCCAAAGACCCTGCTTCATGGTGAATTCGCTCCTTGAAAGATTGAAAGCACCGCGAAGCTAATGGGCGCGGGAACGACTGTCAAACGCGGAACGCATTGGCGTGAGCGATGTCACGCATGCAGGACATGAATACGAGAATGTCGGGCCCGCCGTCACACCGCGCAATCCACCGGCGCGTACCGGTCGATCGGCGGCGTCTCCTCCACGCCCGGCAGGCGCACGAGCTTCAGCGGCCCGTCGTCGGACACGAGCGCGGCGAGCGTGGGGTCCGTCAGGATGTCGACGAGGTCGCGCTTCGCGCCGTCGACGTAACAGGTCCGCGACACGAGGCGGGCGACCTGCGAATAATCGACGTGGTCCATGTTGTGCCGGGTGCCGAGCGGCTGCCACAGCCGATACGGACCCTGCTCGTTCGTCCCGCTGCGGTAGCGGGGCTCGTTATCGTAAAAACCGTAGTTCGCCGCCATGCCCTTCATGCCGAGGAGCCGGTTCGAGATGCACCAGTTCTTGCCGATGTTCTCCACGAGGCCCGAGCGCCCTTCCACCTTCTTGCTCACCGCGGCGTCGTATTCGATCATCCTGGCCGTCGTCGCCATCTCGGCGTTCGGCGGATAGATGCAGGGGGTGATCTTCACCGCCGCCTGCGCCCAGATCAAATCGCAGATCCGTACCGTGGGCAGCACACACCCGAGCATGTCGGCGATGCGCTGCATCGTCCGCGCGGTGACGCTGACGCGAAGCGGCGCCTCGGCGGTCCCGATGCGCAGCGCGTCGGCGCTCACGAGCAACGTAATCGTGTGCCCCGCCGCTTCGTTGAGCACCGGCACCCAGGAGACCGGCGCCATGTCGCCGTTCTCGACGGACTGCATGATGGCGTTCTCACGCTCGGGCCCCGCGTTCCGGGGCAGGCTCGCGCCGATTCCCGACTGCATCATTCGTGCCACCATTTCTCCCTGTGCATCGCGCCAGGGGATGTGAAGTCACTCGTGGCAGCGCGTCCGTCGCTGCTCCGTCACCGATGATCGCTCGGTTTTCCCGCGGCGACAAGCGTCGTCGCGAATCTCCGCGTCACCTCGGATCTTCGACCGAGACGTGCGGAGCGGGCGTCGACAGGATCCGCCGAAAGGTGAGGTTCATCCTCGGGCCGCGCCCAGCTTGCTTCGGCACCCCGTGCCGGTAATGGTGCTGCGTCGTCCCCGCCATGACGAGCAGGTTCCCCTCGCCGAGCTCGAGCGTCACCTTGTCGCCGCCCTTCTTCGGTTCCAGGACGAACCTCCGCCGCGCTCCGAGCGACAGGGACGCGATCACCGGGTTTGTCCCGAGCTCGGGCTCGTCGTCGGCGTGCTTGCCCATCGAGTCGTCACCGCCTCGGTAATGGTTCACGAGCACGCTGTTGAACGTGGAGCCCGCCGCCGCCTCGACCCGGGCCCGCAGCGCCGAGAGCGTGGGCGTCCAGGGGTTCGGCGCGAGCGACAAGCCCGAATATGTGTACGACGCGCCCGGATCGCCGTGCCAGGCCGAGAGGCGCGGCTGCAGGATCGTTTTGCCGAAGAGACGGATCGTCTCTTGCCGGAACGGGACCTCGGCGAGCAACGCGTCGAACGCGGCGGAGGCCTCGTCCGGCGCGAGAAACGGGTCGTGGAAGAGAAGGAATCCCCCGTGAAGGAGCTCAATCCTTGTCACGCGGGTAGGCCCCTCCGCGCGGCGTCCTGCGCGCCGCGATCGCGATCGTCCCCGCGCCGCCCGCGAGGAGCAGCGCGCCGGGGCGCGACGAGCCCGCGAGCGCGAGGCCCGAGATGACGCAGAACAAGCCGAACGCGAGCGTCGGACCGGAGAGCCGTACGTCCTCGGGCGAGCCTTCGGGGGGCACCGTGGGCCTCGTGCGGTACGGATGCGCCATACGCGCATCGTACCAGGGCCGCGGGCGGGTTGGTATGGGTTCGAATGAATCTAAGCGCCGTCCGTACGGGCCCAGCCGTCCTCGCCGACGAGCAGGACGAACCGCACGGCGCCGAGAATTTGCTCGGAGAACGCGCCGTCGTCTTGCCCCCGCGTGACGAGGACGAGCTCTTGCCGGTGTTCGTCCGGCCCCACCGGAATCACCAAACGGCCGCCCGGCGCGAGCTGGTCCAAAAGCGCCTTCGGTACACGCGGCCCGCTCGCCGTCACCGCGATGGCATCATAAGGGGCTCGCTCGGGATAGCCGCGGGTGCCATCTCCGGTGACCACCTGGATGTTTCCGTAACGTAGCGAAGCGAGCCGCGCGGCAGCCTCGGCGGCGAGCGGCGGGTGGCGCTCGACGGTGACGACTTCGCGCGCGAGCTCCGCGAGCACCGCCGCGGCGTACCCCGAGCCCGCGCCGATCTCGAGGACCCGCGCATCCGGCCCGATCCGCAAGGCCTGCGCGGTGAGCGCGACGATGTACGGCTGCGAGATCGTCTGGCTTTCGGCGATCGGGAGCGGTCTGTCGAGGTACGCCTCGTGCTCGCGCCCGGCGGGCACGAAGGCGTGCCGCGGGACGCGACGCATGGCCTCGAGCACGCGCGCGTCGTGGATGCCGCGGCGTGCGAGTTGTTCGTCCACCATGCGGTGGCGCGCTTGCTCCATCGGATCCATGGCGCGGGTGTGCGCGACGCAATCGTCGTGCCGAGCTCCTTTCGTGCGGGACGTCAAGAAGAGCACGCTCGAAGCGGCCTGGCCACGTCCTTCACGCGGGGCGCGCGCGCGTCCGCGAGGAGGTCTCGCTCACGCGAAAAGGGATGTTCGTCGCGCTAGGGTTTTTCGGCGCTCCGCCATAGAATGCGGGCCGCGATGGTGACCAGGAGCAGCGCGAAGGGCGGCACGATGAAGACGAAGGGGACGACGAAGGGCGGCGTCAAGGGGGCGGCAAAGGCGGCGACGAAGGGCGCGGCAAAGACGGCGGCAAAGGCGGCGAAAAAGGGCGCGGCAAAGGCGGCGACGAAGGGCGCGGCGAAGAAGGGCGCAGCGAAGGCGGTGAGGGGCAGCGCGACGGCGAAGGTCGAGGCGAGGGCGAAGGCGGCGGCGAAGGCCTCGGCCGCGGCGCCCGTGGAGATCATCGACGAGCCGCCGCCGAGCCTTTCGGGTCGGCCGTTCCGGCGCCTCGCGTGGGGCTACGCGCTCCTCAGCGAGATGCGCGACGACGCGATGAACGAGTTCGACGTCGAGGCGGGCACGAAGGTCGCGATCGAGGGCGAGCTCGATCGGCTCGCGTACGTGTACGTCGTGCAGATCGCGGCGGCGGATCGGTCCGTCGAGATCCTCTACCCGCCGAAGGGCGGGGCGCGCCGCATGCGCCCGGGCACGAGGACGCGCATCCCCGGCGGCTCCGGCTGGATCGTGACCACGAAGAAAGGCAAGATCCGCACGATCGCCTCGTCGGCCCCGATCACGGACGTGACCACCCTCGGCATCGACTGAGCCGCCCTCGCCGCCCCTCGAGGAGAGGCGCGGGCGTCAAGGCAAAGGCCCGCGCCGATCCTCCACGTGACGTCGCAAGAGCTCCGGCGTCTGCAATGCGTACGAGCGGATCTTCTCCTGGAAGAGGAGCTTGATCACGCCGAATTCGAGGTGCAAAAGGGCGCCGTACGTGAGAAGGGTTTTGCCGCCCTCGGCGGGGTCGACCCGGAAAAATCCCCAGCAATCGCCGATGTCGTGGGGCCGCGTCGGATCCATCCAGAATCGGACGAGCGACGGGGTCTCCCGGCGCGCACGGACGGTGTATTCGCCCGAGACGTTCGCCCCGCCCTGGCGGAGCGTCAGGAAAAAATCGTCGCCCTTGCGGCCGACGAGGCGCGCTTCCCGCGTGAGCGGGAAAATGTGCCGGTACGAGCCCGGATTGAGCAGCACGGTCATGACCTCGGTGGGCCGCGCTGCGATGATCACGTACCCGAGGCCGCCGATGAAATCGCCCTGGGGCAGCTCGACGTCGAAGACGCGCCGGACGACCTCGCCCCGCGCGAGGCGCGCCTTCTCGTCCGCCGTGAAGGCGCCGGCCTGCGCGCGTGCAGCCCGGGGCGCGAGGACGAGGGCGCAGAGGACCGCGACGAAGGCGAGGAGGCGGCGCGCCATGCCCACACGGTGTGCTCGCGTCGGGCCGGACGCAAGCCCCGATGACGAAGGGCCTCTTCTGCCCGGCGCGCGCGCGCGTATACTGCCGACCCATGTACGCCGGTCACCTCGATTTGACCCAGCCCCTCGTCTGGACTGTGGACGACGCGCTCTCGCCCGCCGACTGCGACGCGTATATCGCGCGCATCCGGGCGGGGAACGCGGAGATCGCGCCCATCGTGGGCGAGGACGGCGAGCCGGAGGTCGATCTCGCGGTCCGGAACAACACGCGCGTGATGTGGGACGACAAGGCCGAGGCCGACGGCCTGGTCGCGCGGGTCGAGACGCACGTGCCGAAGCTCCTGATGGGCATGAAGCTCGCGGGCGGCAACCCGCGCGTCCGCCTGTATCGATACGGCCCCGGCGAGCAACATGGCGCGCACTGGGACACCGTGGTGCACCTCGACGGCGGCGTGCGCAGCCTGGTCACGCTGGTCTTTTACCTGAACGACGACTTCGAGGGCGGCGAGACCGATTTCCCGGAGCTCGAACGGCGCATCACCCCGCGGAGAGGGCGAGCATTGCTGTTCCAGCACCGGATCCTCCATATCGCGAGCCAGGTCGCCCGGGGCGAGAAGTTCGTCCTGCGCACGGATATCCTTTACAGTCCGGTCTGAGGCGCGCATGCGGAGCGGCGAGATCGTGGACGGGCGGTTCGAGCTGGAGTCGAAGGCGAGCTCCGGCGGGATGGGGACCATCTGGCGCGCGAAAGACCTCGTGACGGGCGAGCCCGTGGCGCTGAAGGTCCTGCGCGATCCCGAGCACGGCGCCGAGCGATTCCTGTCGGAGGCGCGTATCCTCGCGCGGCTCGAGCACCCGTCCATCGTGCGGCACGTCGGGCACGGGATCACGACCGACGGCGAGCCGTACCTCGTCATGGAGTGGCTCTCCGGCGAGGACCTCGCCACGCGCCTCGCGCGCGCGCCGCTCGAAATCGACGCGGGCCTCGCGCTCGTGCGGAACGTCGCCGACGCGCTCGCCGCCGCGCACGGGCGGGGCATCGTCCATCGGGACATCAAGCCGAGCAACATCTTCCTCGTGGGAAAGCGCGTCGATCGCATCAAGCTGCTCGATTTCGGGATCGCGCGCGCCGGAGCAGGATCGAATGTGCTCACGCGATCGAGCTCCGTGCTCGGGACGCCCGGGTACATGGCGCCGGAGCAAGCGCGCGGCGACGGGGTCGTGGGCCCGCGCGCCGACGTCTTCTCGCTCGGCTGCGTGCTCTTCGAATGTTTGGCGGGACGACCTGCATTTCAGGGTTCTCACCCGATGGCGCTGCTCGCGAAGCTCTTGCTCGAAGAACCGCCCGAGCTCGCGGTCGTGCGGCCCGAGGTGTCGTCCTCGGTGTCGAGCCTCTGCGCGCGCATGCTCTCGAAGGATCCGGGCGAGCGGCCGGACGACGGGGCGGCGCTCGTGGCCGAGCTCTCCGCGATCAGCGGGAACACGTCGTCGAGCTCGCCGTCCGTGCGGAGCATGACGCCGTCGCGGCTGAGCGAGCGGGAGCGGCGGCTGCTCTCGATCGTGGCGATCGCGGGCCCCGCGCGCGGCGCGCTCGCCGAGGTCCGCCGCATCGCCGAGCCCCTCGGCGCGTTCGTGGACATGCTCGCCGGGGGCACGATCTTGATGGTCTTGCCCGGCGTCGGCAGCCCCGCCGATCAGGCGGTGCGCGCGGCGCGCGCCGCGCTGGCGATCCAGGGGGCGTCGTCGGATCGGATCACCGCGCTCGTCACGGGCCGCAGCGATCTCGCCGATCGGCTCCCTGTCGGCGAGCTCGTCGAGCTCGTGGCATTGCTGCTCGATCGGGCGCGCGAGTACAAGCGGCACGGGGTGATCGTCGACGAGGTCACGCGCGCGCTGCTCGATCCACGCTTCGAGGTCGAGGAGCACGCGGGCCATGCGTGGCTCTTGCACGAGCACGCGCGCGGCGAGGAGACGCGCACGCTCCTCGGCCATCCGAGCCCGTTCGTCGGCCGTGAGCGGGAGCTGTCGACGCTGCTCGATCTCTTGCAACAGGAGTTCGACGAGCAGCGCGCGCAGGCCGTGCTCGTCACGGCGCCCGCGGGCATGGGGAAATCGCGGCTGCGGCAGGAGCTCATCACCAAGCTGCAATGCAACATCCCTGATCTCTGCCTGGCCGTCGGTCGCGCCGATGCCATGCGCTCGGGCGCCGCGTTCTCCGTGATCGCGTCGGCGCTGCGGATGCATATGCAGATCGAGGTCGGCGAGCGACGCGACGTGCAGCAGGAGAAGGTATCGTCGGCGGTGCGCGCGCTCCTTTCGGGGGAGGCGGCGGAGCGCACGGCGCCTTTTCTGGGCGAGCTCGTGGGCGCGTCGTTCCCGGACGAACGCAATCCGCTGCTCCGATCGGCCCGCGAGAATGCGCCGCTCATGGCGGGCCGAATCGAGTCGGCCTGGGTCGAGTTCATGCGCGCCGCGTCCCGGAAGGGGCCCACGCTGCTCGTGCTGGAGGATTTGCACTGGGGGGATGGTTCGTCCGTGAAGCTCGTGGATACGACGCTGCGCGAGCTCCGCGACGAGCCGTTCGCGGTGGTCGCGTTCGCGCGGCCCGAGGTCCACGATCTGTTTCCGCGAATCTGGGCGGAGCGGACGCACGAGGTCCGGCTCGGCCCCTTGCCGCGCAAGGCCGCGTCCGCGCTGGTGCGCGCTGCGCTCGGGGCTGATGTCGATGATGCGCTCGTCGCGGGGCTCGTGGCGCGGTCGGAGGGAAATGCGTTTTACCTGGAGGAGCTCGTCCGGGCCTTCACGGAGGGGCGCAGCCGCGGCGGTTTGCCGGAGACGGTGCTCGGGATGGTCGAGGCCCGGCTCGCCGCGCTCCCGCCGGACGTTCGCCATTTCCTGCGCGCGGCGAGCGTCTATGGGGAGATATTCTGGCCGAACGGGGTGCGGCGGCTGCTCGGCGGTCGCAGGCCTGTGAACGTGGACGCCGCGCTCGATTACGCGGTGTCGCGCGAGTTCGTCACGCGCCGCAATTCGCGGCGGTTCGTCGGCGAGGAGGAGTATGCGTTCCGGCACGCGCTCCTGCGGGAAGGGGCGTATGCGATGCTGACGGAGCGGGACCGCGCGCTCGGGCACGGGCTCGCGGGCCCGTGGCTCGAGCGCGTGGGCGAGCCCGATCCTTCCGTGCTGGCGATGCATTTCGAGCGAGGCGGGCAGGGCGCGCGGGCCGCGTACTGGCACGCGCGCGCGGCGCAGACGGCGATGCGAGGCAATGACCTCCAGGCGGGCGTGCGGGCGGTCGAGCGGGGGCTCGCGGCGGGCCCGACGGACGAGGTCGCGACGGATCTCTGGGCGCTCCGGGCCCGCATCGCCTCGGCCTCGGGCGATTACGAGGCCTCGCTCGCCGCGGCCGAGGAGGCGTTGCGCCGGACGACGCCCGGATCGGTGGCCCATTGCATCGCGCTGGAGGGTGCGATCGGCGGAGCGATGCTTCTCGGCAGGCACGAGACGCTCCAGGATCTGAGCCGGCGTGTCCTTTTGACGGAGCCTGCGCCGGACGCGCTCTCCGCGCTGGCGCGGGCGCTCGCGCCGCTCATCGCCGCGCTCGCGGCCAGCGGGAACGGCGACGCGTTCGTTTTTCTCGAAAAACTTCGCACGACCATGGCCGGCGGGGGCGAGGTGGAGCGGCCGAGGGCCGGGCCGCTCGCGTATGCGTCGGCGATGGTGGAGAAGAACCTCGGCCGCAATCCGTGGCTCGCGAGGCAATACGCGCTCGACGGCGTGCGATCGCTGGAGGAGGCAGGCGAGCGCCACGTGCTGCCGATGGTGACGGCGCTGCTCGTCGGCATTTGCACGGACCTCGGCGCATTCGAGGAGGCCGAGACGTGGCTCGACCGCACGGAGGCGCGCCCGCCGAGCATGGCGGCGAACGTGGTCGCGGCCTATCTCGCGCAGCTCCGGCTCGCGCAAGGCCGCTTCGAGGAGGCCATCACGGTGTCGCGCTCCGTGGCGGAGCGGAAAGCGGGCAAGGATGGCAATGTGGTCAGCGCGCTCGGCGCGATGACGCTGATCGAGGCGCATATCGAGCGCGGCGACGTGGACGAAGCGGCGTCGCTGCTCGACACCACGAGGATCCGCGGCAACCAGATCGTCGGCGCCTCGTGCGCGTGGTTCCGTTCGAGGGTCCTGCTCGCGCGGGGCCGTCCTGCCGAGGCGGCGAGCGTTTGTCGCGAGGCGCTCGTGCTCCACCGCAACATCGGCCCGCGCGGCGTGGAGCGCGTGCTTCTCACGCTCGCCGAGGCCCTCATGGCGGCCGGGGACGCGGAGGCGGCGAAGACGACGCTGCGCGAGGCGGAGGGCGAGCTCGGGGCGCGCGAGGCGGCGATCGGGGATCCGGGCTACCGCCGGCATTTCATGGAGCGGATCCCCGCGAACGTTCGGATTCGAAGGCTCGCGGGGGCGTGGCTCGGGGGTGAGGGGTCGGGGCAATGACCGTCGGTGATGGGCCTCGGGCAGCCGCGTAGACGCCCCGAGACTCGTTCATGCAAGGCGGCGCTTCAGCGCGGGCGGCGCCGGGCCCTTCGGCCGAGGCCCAGGCCGAGGAGGGAAAACGCGAGCAGCAAGGCCGGGCTCGCGGCGGCCGGGCCGACACGGCAGCCGCAGCCGGCCGGATCCGACGAGGCGCCGCCCGACGAGCCGCCCGACGGGTCGCTCCCGCCGTTACCGGAAGGTCCACACCCGTCGTTTGCGGGATCGAACGTGCCGTTCTTGCAATCGTCGCATTCATCCATGTCGGAGTCGCCGCACGACGCGGGATCGTTCGGCGCAGGATCGATCTCGTCGGGCACGCCGTCGGCGTCGGTGTCGAGGAGCACGCGGATAGTGTAGTTCATCGTGCTCGAAAGGGTCGACACGCCGACCCTGTAGCGGATGTCCAGCTCGAGCACGTGTTCGCCGAATTCGGTGAACTTCAGGGTCGCATCACGTGAGCCCGACGCAGCGGGATCATTGGGCTGCGTGATCGTGCCGCTGACGGCGCCGAGCTCCCAGCTCCCGCCCTCGGCCGAGACGGTGCCCATCTTGGCGTCGATGACCTCGAGGCCGCTCGCGGCATTGAGCGCGCCGAGGACCGCGTCGAGCGCCGGCCCGCTCCCCTCGTTTTTATAACCAACCACGTAGCCGCGCTCGACGGGCAGGCTTTGCGCTGCCACGACGAGATCGCCGGTGAGCGTCAGGCCCATGCGCGGTTGTCCGCTGGCGCTCGTGCAATCCGCCTCGAAGAGTGCATTCAAGAAGAGGCGTTGCCCCGCCTTCCCGGTATAGGAATGGCCGCCCAGGTAGCTCACCTTGCCGCCACACGATTCTTCCGGGTTGAAGTTTTTCGGCGGCGCCTTGTCGCCCGTGAACTTGGGAGGCGGCGGAGGCGGATCGACGTCACACGTCCCGTCCATGTACCCGGACATCCAGACGTCCTCCTTGCCGGGGCCATCCGTGGCCGTGATGAACGTCACGTCGCGATCGTTCTTGTACGTGGTCCCGAGGTACGTGCTCAGGTTATAGGCCGGCTCGCTCCCGCCCTCCGGCGAGAAGGCGCCGTCGAATTGCATGTAGGGCACGTCGGGGCGCAGCACCTTGAAGGGGCTCGGCGAGGGCGCGATGAGGAAGCCGGCGCCGATCTCCTTGACGTCCTTCGGCAGGCAGCAGTCCTTGCCGGGGCCGCATCCGTCGACCACGCATTGGAAGTCGCCCTCGTCAGGGCCGGGGTTGCAGGGGCAGGGGGGCGGGTTTCCGGTCGTCGTGAGGAAATGGCCCATGCGACCGGGATCGTCGAGATAGGGCCACGCCGTGTTGGGCACCGCATTCTCGTACGCGTTGACCGCCTGGCACTCGGCGAAGAAATGGGTCGGGTACTGGAGGAACGAGCGGACCTCGGCGACGACCTCGTGGCCGTGGTAGGTGATGGGCTCGCCGGCGCATTCCTCCGGCGTCGCCGGGCAGGCCCCGCCGCCGCATTGCACGAGCTCCCGGTCGGCCACGTTCCAGTGCATGCTCATGATCTGGCAATAGGCCGGCAAGCCCTCGGGCGTGAAGAGGGCGCCATTCTTGTGGTTTCCGTTCGGCGCATCGCAGGTGCCCATGTTCCCCATGATGCTGGGTACGGTGAGCAAGTCCGGGTTCGCCGTGCCGGGGCCGCAGGTGCCCACGCCGCATTTGGCCGCGGGGAACTCCGCCCCATTCGATTGCTTGATACCAGCGGCCCGCAGATACGCCGTCGCGATGTCCTCGTTGCCGTCGGCGAAGACGGCGATGGTCGGCGCGGCGAGCAGCTCCTTCTTGGAATCGGCGGTGAAGGGCGCGGTCGCCTCGTGGACCGTCACGACCTGGAACGTGGCACGGTCCGCCCACGGGTTCTGGGCCCACAGGCTTTGATCGTTCCAGGCGTTGACGATTGCGAGCGCCTTGTCGCGGTGGGGCGCGTCGACGACGAACGGCCCGCCGCGATAGCCGTGATTCTTGATCATGGCGCCTTTCGCGGGGCTGCCCCAGACCACCTGGGCGCCCGCGAAGAAGTCGGGGCTCGCCGTGGGGTACGCGCATTTCACCCCCGAGCCCTCCTCCGCGCAGTCCCACGCGCACAGGTCGCCGGCGGTGTTGCAGGGAGCGCCGTGCCAAACCTTGTCGGGCTCGATCACCCAATGAACGGGCACGCCCTCGCGGAGGAGGTGAAAGAGCAGCCCGTAGGACTGGTACATCCCCTCGGCTTGGTAGGCCTGATCCATGGGGATGATCAAGCTCCCGGCGGGGAAGGTCCGCTCCTCCGCGCGAGCTTCACGCGCGGCGACCGTGGTGAGCGCCAGCGCGGGGACGAGTGCAATCCCCGAGAACAAGAGTTTGCTAACCTTCATGCGTGCCTCCTCCAGCATGGGCCTGTGCGTTCGAGGCCGCGCGGCGCCCCCCTGGGCCGAACGACCTCGTCCCGCGAATGCAATTCTCACTTGTACCGGCACGTCAGGTGCCCGCTTTTATCTTCGCAGATGAAGTCCGTGGGACAATCGCGGTCGTCCGCACACTCATTGAAGCAGCGTTTTCCGTCTCGGTCGATGCAAAAGAAACCGCTCGGGCAATCCTGATCGCTCGCGCACGATGGGCTGCACCATCCTTCGGGAGAGCACTTTCCCCCTGTGCAGCACGAATTTGACGCTCCGCCACAATCATCGTCGTTGTTGCACGTCGCACCGAACGGAACGCCTTTGAAGTCGGTGATCGGGCGCTCACCATCGTTGCCGCAGCCGAAAACAAGCGCTGCGAGTAGGACAAACCATGCTGTACGCATCATCTTCGAATGCCCCCGTTTCAGACGTAACGTCAAGCTACCATGAAGCCGCAGTCGGGATCGAGATGGTGAATTGATTTACCGGGGACGATGGGCCCACATGGAGCGACACGCAGCCCGGTAAGAAAAAGGACCGCGCGTGTCTATGGCCTGACGGCGACCACGGACGGCGTTGCTCGCCATACCGAGCAGGGCGCCGAGGAGGCGTCGGGCGATTGGTTCGACCTCGGACTCGAACGAGCTCTGCGAGAAGCCTGACCCAGACGAAGAGCGCGCTCGCTGGCCCGCTCCGCGACATCCGTGTCGCGCTCACGAGCGGCTGGCGGGTAGGCGCATCCTGAGAACCCGACGCGCCGGCTTCGTTGACGCGCCGCTCCCGGTCGCGAACCGTCATCCGCCCTCGACGAGATGTGGCACGGTCATGGTCACACGTGCTACGTCTCGGAGCATCAAAACGCGATTTTTGTGACGTATGTCACGTTTGCGTGGCGAGCTTACCCGGCGAACGAAAAAGGCTGGTCATGACGTCCCCCTCCCTCCCGATTCTCGAGTTCATCCTGAAGAACTACAAGAACTTCAACGCGCGCGCGACGCGTGACGCCTTGATTGCTTACGTTCGACACATCGAGAGCGGCGGAAAGATGTTCTGGGCCCTCGCAGGAGCCATGTCGTCGGCGCAGCTCGGAATCACGCTCGCGCCCGCCATTCGCGCGGGGCTCATCCATGGCCTCTCCGTGACGGGGGCGAACCTCGAAGAATCGCTCTTCCGGCTCGTCGCGCACGCGAGCTACAAGGACTTCCCGGACTATCGCTACTTCACGAAAGAGGACGACACGAAGATCCTCGCCGACCGCATGCGGCGGGTCACCGACACGAGCATCCCCGAGGACGAGGCGTTCCGCGCCGTCGAGAAGTACCTCGTGCCCATGTGGAAAAACGCGAGCGCCACAGGCGAGCGACGCTTCTGGCACGAGTATTTTTACGATCTGATCCAGCGCCTCGAGCCGGCGCTCCACGAAGGCGACCCGGACGCGTGCTGGCTGCTCGCGGCTGCGCGCGCGAAGCTTCCGATCGTGGTCCCGGGCTACGAGGATTCGACGTTCGGCAACATCTTCGCCTCCCACGTCAAGCTCGGCGAGTGCAGCGCGAGCATCGCCAAATCCGGCATCGAGTACATGGCCGCGTTCTACGACCAGTATCGCGAGCTGTCGACGGGATCGGGCGTGGGCTTCTTCCAGATCGGCGGCGGCATCGCCGGGGACTTCCCCATCTGCGTCGTACCGTCGATCAAATACGACCTCGATCAGCCCGTGAAACCCTGGGCGTATTTCTGTCAGATCTCGGATTCGACGACGTCGTACGGCTCGTACTCCGGGGCGACGCCAAACGAGAAGATCACGTGGGACAAGCTCACGAAAGACACGCCCATGTTCGTGATCGAGTCGGACGCGACCATCGTAGCGCCGCTCCTCCTCAGCGCATTGCTCGAATACAAGCAGCATCCGGCGGCGGCAAACGCGCTCCTCGCGAAGCTATCGTAGGAGACGGGGCCATGTCCGAAGCGATCCTCGCGGCGTGGGGGCGGCTTTCCTTGCCGGGCGTCGAGCTCCTCGGGGAGGACCTCGAGTCCCTTTCGCGTTGCACCACGCTGTCCCGGGGCATGGGTCGCTCCTACGGCGATTCCTCTCTGCCCGCCCGTGGCACCGACAGGGTCGTGTCCACGCGACTCGCGAACCGGATCCTCGCATTCGACGCACGGACGGGCGTCGTGCGCGCCGAGGCGGGCCTCAGCCTCGTCGAGATCAATCGGCTGTTCATGCCGCGCGGCTTTTTTCCGCCCGTCACGCCCGGGACCAAGTTCGTCACGCTCGGCGGGATGGTCGCGAGCGACGTCCACGGGAAGAATCACCATCGCGAAGGTTGCTTTGGCGCGCACGTGCGCTCCATGCGCATGCGCCTCGCCGACGACAGCATCGTCACGTGTTCGCCCACGGAACACCCGGATCTCTTCCACGCGACCATCGGCGGAATGGGTTTGCTCGGGCATATCCTCGAAGTCGAGTTCGCGCTGCACCGCATTCCGAGTCCGTGGATCTTCATGGAAAGCGAGCGCGTGCACGACATCGACGAGTTCCTCGCCGCCCTCGGCCGCGCCGCGCCCCGGTGGCCCATGACCATGGGCTGGATCGATTGCCTCCAGCGGGGGCGATCGATGGGCCGTGGGATCCTCATGGCCGGTCGATGGGCCGAGCCGCACGAGGCCCCGAAGGCGCCGCCGCGCGCGGCCGCCGAGTTGACGTTCCCGGTCGAGCTCCCCAACTGGGCGCTCAACCCGACGACGGCGAGCCTCTTCAACATGGCTTATTACTGGCGGCACACGCAGCAACGAGTGGAGACGATCGTCGCGCCGGAGCCGTTCTTCTACCCGCTCGACGCGATCCTGCACTGGAATCGCGTGTATGGCCCGCGAGGTTTTACCCAGTACCAGTGCGTCCTGCCGCGCGCGGCCGGGCCGGCTGCCGTGCGCGAGTTCATGGACCGCTTGACGAGCCTCGGCGGAGCGTCGCCGCTTTGCGTGATCAAGGACTGCGGGCCCGAAGGCGAGGGGCTGCTCTCGTTCCCGCTCGAAGGGACGTCGATCGCCGTGGACATGGCGATCTCGCCTGACATCCAGCGGATCGTCGATCGCCTGAACGAATTCGTCATCGCGGCCGGCGGACGGATCTACCTGACGAAGGATCGTTTCACCCGGCCAACGCATTTTCGCGCGATGGAGCCGCGGCTCGAACGCTTCTTTGCGGCGCGAGAAAAATGGGATCCTCACAGGCGGCTGCGGAGCGCGCAGTCCGTGCGGCTTTTTGGAGATCGGGCATGAAAGCGATCGTTCTCGGTGGCACGGCAGGAATGGGGCGCGCGATCGCGCGAAGGCTCGCGGAGCGGGGAGACGAGGTCTTCCTGATGGGACGCGACGCGGGCGACCTCGCCCGGAGCGCGGCCGATCTCGAAGCGCGGCAAGCAAAGAACGGCCGCGTGGGGTACGCCGTGTGTGACCTCGAAAAAACCGACGGCTTCGCCGCGGCGCTCGACGAGGCCGACCGGGCGCTCGGCGGATTCGATACGGTCGTCGTCACGGCAGCGATGTTCGCGACCCAGGAGGCGCTGGAGGCGGACGTCGAGCTCACGCGCCGTCTCCTCACGGTAAACTACACGAATACCGTCGTCTTCTGCGAGCACGCGCGCAAACGACTCCTCGAACGGGGCGGCGGACGGCTCACCGTCTTCTCGTCGGTGGCGGGCGATCGGGGACGCAAGCCGGTCGCGCTCTACGGATCGAGCAAGGCCGGCCTGTCGCACTATCTCGAATCGCTCGACCACAAGTTTCACGCGAAGGGGCTCACCGTGCTTTGCGTGAAGCCCGGATTCGTCAAGACCGGCATGACGGCGGGGCTCAAGCCGCCGCCGTTCGCCGGGGAGCCGGACGATGTCGCGAAGGATGTCGTGCGAGCGATGGTCGCGCGCAAACCGCTGCTTTACACGCCCGCGATCTGGGCGCTCGTCATGCTCGTGATTCGATGGTTGCCGCGCTTCGTGATGCGCCGGATCGGCTTCTGAGTTGCGCGCTCAGCGTCCGGAGAGGAACGGGAGCCTCTGAAAAAGGGCCTCGGGCATACGCCGGACCACGGGCATGATCAGGCCCCACCTCGCGGGCACGTAGGCCTCGGGCGTTCCGTCGTCCATCGCGCGCACGATGTCCTTCGCCACGGCGGCGGGCTTGCCGAAAAGAACGGTCTTTTCGTGATCCCGCGTCATCGGCGTATCGACCGGGCCGAGCTTCAACGTCGTCACCGTCACGCCCGAACCATAGAGGCGCGTGCGCAGCCCTTGCAGGTAAACGTTGAGCGCACCTTTCGCCGCGCCGTAGGTGTAGTTCCGCGGGCGCCCACGATCCCCGGCGACCGACGTGATGACGCCGAGTCGACCCTTTCGGGCGGCCTCCATGTGATTCGCCAAAGGGATGAGCAGGGAGACGACGCTGGTGAAGTTCGTACGGATAATCGCCTCCGCTTCGTCGAAGGAGCGCTCGCTGGCGAGCTGATCGCCGAGATCTCCGTGCGCGATGAGCGCAGCATCGATGTGGCCGAGCGCCGTGATCGCGTTCGTGATGACGCGCTCGTTCGCGCCGAGCTCACCGAAGTCGCTGGTCGCCACGGAGACCGTCGCGCCCGTGCATCGCGCGGCCACTGCGGCGAGCTTCTCGGGATTGCGACCGACGAGATGGAGGCGATCGCCGCGGAGCGCGTGAATTTGCGCGACCTCCGCTGCAATTGCGGACGTGGCGCCGAGGATCAGGATACGTTGCATGGTATCTGTTTACTCTCCGAAATGCTCGTCTTCTGGATACGGGTTCGAGAACCGCGCGTCGGAGAGGAAGACCTCATCCGTGAGCGCGTTCAGAAATGCGACGACATCCCGCCGCTGCCCGGCGCTCAAGGGTGTGCCGCTCAATCCTGCTGATTTGTGCGGGTTCTTGCGACCATCGCCCGCGTAGGGGCCCGCCTCGATCACGCGCCCGCCCTCCACGTACACCGCGATCACGTCTTCGAGCGTCGCCACGCTCCCGTCGTGCATGTAGGGGCCGGTCACCGCCACGTTGCGGAGCGTGGGCGTGCGGAACTTCCCTCGATCCGAGGGGTTCTTCGTGTGCTCGTAGAGGCCCTGGTTGCCCTCGGGATACGCGCCCGTGCTCCCCACGTTGTAGAGCCCGATGTTCGCGAACACCACTTCGTCGAACGGCGCGTCGACGTGCTTGACGGGGCCCGAGAGGTTGAAGCCGTCGTGGCAATGGTGGCAAAGCGCGCCGCCCACGTGGTCGCGCACGATGTACATTCCGCGACGCTCGGCTTCTCCCAGCGCGGCAGCATCGCCTGCGCGATACCGATCCCAAGCAGAACCGCCCGAGACGAGCGTGCGCTCGAAGCTCGCGATGGCCTTGGATACGTGCTCGAACGTGTATTTCGGGGCCTCCGGGAAGGCCCGCTCGAAGGCCTCACGATACCGCTCGTCCGCGAGGAGCCGCGCGAGGGCCGCTTCCCGGCGCGGCTCGTCCACGAGCCCCATCTCGACGATGGGCGCGCCGCGACCGAACAAGGGCCCCTCCATCTGTGCCTCCAGCGCCTTTGTGCCCGGATCGGCCCAGTTGAGCCGCGGGGCGT
This sequence comes from Polyangium sp. 6x1, assembly GCF_029946515.1. Classification (GTDB taxonomy): domain Bacteria; phylum Myxococcota_A; class Polyangia; order Polyangiales; family Polyangiaceae; genus Polyangium. The sequence continues at coordinate 29,375 of NZ_JARZHH010000075.1, read as the reverse complement.
AAGCGACGTTGGTGAGCGTCGGCGCATTGCGTGGGTGGATGTCACCTTGGAGGCCGACCGGCGTTGTGCGCCCGTCGCTGAACGCCAGTGCTTGCTGGTGGCACGTCGCGCACGAGATGCTCTCGCTCGCCGAGAGGCGCTTGTCGTAGAACAACATCCGACCGAGCGCGACCTTGGCGACGCTCATCGGGTTGTCCAGAGGTACGAGCGGCGCGGGGAAACCCGGCGGCAGATCCCACGCCCAAGGTTCTTCGGTCGGCCTTTCGGCGGAGGGCCTGCACGAGGCCGCCCCGAGGCCCAGGAGGAGCGCCCAAGACAGGCGTTTTCCGCCTGGCAGGGTCACTTCGCCTTGCCCTTCTCGATGCGGAAGATGCCCTGCGTCCCCTTCGGCCTTCCGGTCGCGTAATCGAGGCCGATGTTCGGGTAAAATCTTCCGCAACGTTCGGCGCCGATCTGCGAGCCCAGGTCCCCGGCGTTCAGCGGACCATAGCAGTCGATGCGCCCACCCTCGCTCAGATCGACGTGCGCGCCCGGCGTGCCCGGCGTCGTATACCCGCGGAACATCGCGTCCACGTCGACCACGATCGCATCCTTTGCCGGATCGAACCCGCCCGTCGGCGCGAGGCGGATCGTCGGTCGATTGGGTTTGGCGCATTCCTCCGGGGACACGGGGATCTTGCCACCGTCCGTCACGTTGTTACAGACGCTCCGGAAGACGAGGAGGTTGTGGTCCTTGTCCCCCGTGGCACCGGTCGTGCCGGAGTAAAAACTCACGCGTACGAACTGCCGGCCGTCCGCCGCGCCGTGGTCCATGCCCGTCGTGTTGAGCGGGCTCTTCGAATCCGCGGTCTCGCGGTGGTTCAAGGCGACGGGGACGCCGAGGGTGAACTCGACGCCATCGTACGGGCCCGCCTCGGCGGGGAGTCCGCGGAGGACGCGTTTGGTATCGGGTGTCTTGCTCTTTCCGAAAATGACGTACGAGCACGCGTCCGTCGCATCCTCGAAATCGAGGAGCGCGACGTTCTCGTATTGCCAGGCGTTGTCCTGGTCGAGAACCACCTGGACGCGTCTGTCGCCCTTCAACAGGTGGACATCATGCACGTAGAAACGAAGATCGCCGGGGATCGCGTCCGTCAGGCCCGCGATGTGGAGCCCCTTCGCGCCGCATACATAAGGTGCCCCTGCGCCATCCACGGCATCGAAATGGAGCACCACCGGGCTGGGCCCTGAGCTCGGGGCCGCCGATTCGGAGGAAGAGCAACCGACGGCGAGGAAAAAGAGGACGAACGAGAGGGGCGTCCGGGTTTTCATGCCAATCATCCTGGAGTCCACTGCGGATTGCTGGTGAAAAGACCCTGCACGAAACCGATTTCGTAGACGAGGAGCGCGCCGAGGGCGAGGCTCGAAACCCCCGCGGCGAGGCCCAGGCCGCGGTGGAGCCGCTCGAAGCGCTGCGCCACGTAGGCGAACGGGATCGCCAGGGCGGTGGTGATGAGCAGCATGCCAGCAATGGTCCCGGCGCCAAAAACGACGAGGTACGCGAGCGCCCACCCCGGCTCATGAATCGTCCCCATGACGAGCAGCGCCACGGCGGCCGAGCCGGCGAGCCCGTGCACGACGCCCACCACGAGCGGCCGGAGGATACGATATGCGCCGAGGTGGCCGAGCCGGCGATCGAGCCCTCCCAGGACGGCGTGGGCGCGCTCGTGGCCCGGATCAGGCGGGGCGTCGTGGCCGCGCGTCTGCCGGACGCTCCTCGCGAGGCTCAGGCCGCCGAGCAGCATCAGCATCAGCGCGACCGAGAGCTCCATCGTCAGGCCGACGCGAGGCGGAACCACGATGCCGAAGAGGACGATGGCGCCGCCGACGACGAGAATCGTCACCGTATGGCCGAGTCCCCAGATCGCTCCAAGGGGAGCCGCGGCGCGGAGCGTGCGCTCCCGGCTGACGATCGTGCTCACCGCCACGACGTGGTCGGGGTCGGTCGCGTGTCGCATGCCGAGGAAGAAGCCCAGCAGCAGGATCGAGAAGATGGAGATCAAAGGCGCACCCTCGCGGCGACCGGGAGTGGTTTCCCGGCGGTCTCGGGTCGATCGGGGCTGCCGGGGACGCTCTACGGAGCGGCGAGCGCCGAACCGCCATCGAGGCGTCAGGGTGGCTGACCACACGACCGTAGCACGAACGTTCCAGGTCGTGTCAAGGGGCGCCGCCCCCTCGACGACAGATCGCATCCCTCGGCACCAGCGGTGCCGCCGACGCTCCAAACGGGTTGCAATCGTGGCGGCGCAATGATGATCGGTGACGGGTCGATGGCAGCCGCGTAGACGACGTGGCAGGGCCGTGACGGAAGGGTGTCGCACGCTCCGCGCGATTGCCTGGACGTTTCCGCTCGGTTAGGCATCGCCCGCGTGAATGGGCCGCCCTCGAAACGTCGTTCTCTTTGCCTCGCGCTCGCGCTCGCGCTCGTGGCGTGCGGCGAGCGGACCGAGGAGGCGGCGCGCAAGGCCGAAATCACGAGCGTGATGGCCCGGGCCGACGAGCCGCTCCTCCGCGCGAGGCCGCGCCTCTGCGAGGGCAAATACGCGCGGATGGCCGCGAGCGCGTACGATTTTTATCGCGGCACCGTGCCCCTCTCGCTCCACGATTATCGTGGGAACAACTTTGGATTCGGCGCCTCGGCGTACGCCCTCGCCGGGCCGCTCGTTCCGGCGCTCGGCGATCCCCATCCCGAGAACTTCGGCGCGCTCCTCGCGGCCGACGGCACGCTCGCGCTGGAGCCGAACGATTTCGACAGCTCGGATTTCGCCCCGTATCTCTGGGACGTCCGCCGCCTCGTCGCGGGAATGGCGCTCGCCGCGCGCCTCACGAATGCCGAGGAGCCCGCCGCGCAGGCGCAGGCGGCCGCGGCCTCGCGCGACATCGGCCGCGCCGCGGCGGAAGGGTATGCGGACGCGATCGCCGCCCTCGCGAAGGGCGGGCCGCGCGAGCGGATCACCGAGGGCGGCGGGGATCCAAACCTCGACGATCTGTTCGAGCGTTCGATCGAGGATCGCGACGCCCACGCCGAGCTCGACGAGCTGACGACGCTCGTGGGCCCGGAGCGAAGGCTTCGCCGCGGCGTGATCGATCCGGAGGAGCCGACGGGCGTTTACCTCGACGTCCCGCCGGCCGCGTATGACGCGCTCCCTGCGGCGATCGAGCGATATCGCGCGACGCTGCTCGAACCGCCGCCGCCCGCGTTTTTCACGCTGCTCGACGCCGCGCGGGAGCTCGGCTCTGGCGTCGCGAGCTGGGCCCGGGTGCGGGTCATCTTGCTCGTCCGCGGGCCGACGGACGACCCGGCCGACGACGTCGTGCTCGAATTGAAGGAGCTCGCCGACAGCGGGCTCGCGGGCCTCTATCCGCCGGGCGTGTTTTACGACGGCGTCGCCGAGCGCGTGCGCCTCGCGTCGCGCGCGGCGTGGGCTCGGCCCGACGCGGAGCCGCTCTGGGGCACGACGGAATGGATGGGGTTCGTCTGCCAGATCAAGCGGGAGAGCGAGGGGCAAAAGACGCTGCGGGTGAGCCGCATGCGCGAGGAGCGAGGCAGCCCGGAGGCGCTCGCGAGCCTCGGGCGGCGCCTCGGCGGCGTCGTGGCCCGCGCGCACGCGGCGGTTCCGCTGGGCACGTCGTGGGCCGTGGCGGACGTGGCCGAGGTGATCGGTCGTGATCCGGCGGGGTTTGTCGCGGAACAGGTCGAGGTCGGGGATCGATATGCCGCGCAGGTGCTCGTCGATTGGGGGCTGTTTCGGGAGGCGCTCGCGGAGCGCGGGCCGCGGCTCGGTGTTCCGATGGATCCGGCGGATACGCCGCCGCCCGATTTGCGGGCCCTTTATGGCGATGCCCACGTGCCCTGACCTGGAGCGACGAACTCGTATGCGTATTTTCGCCCTGACGACGCTCTTCGCCGTGATGGTTGCCTCCGCGCGACCTTCCGCGGCGCAGGAAGCGGCCGCGCCCGCCGCTGCCGCCGCGCCCGCTTCCGCGCCCGCTGCCGCTGCCGCTCCCGCTCCCGCGCCCGCTGCCGCACCCGCTTCCGCTCCCGCTCCCGCTCCCGATCTCAATGGCACGGCGGCGCCTCCCACCGCCGCGGGGACCACGGGGCTCAAGGTGACCCCGGGGCTCGAAATGTTCGCGCAATACGCGGTTCGATGGACCGCGACCGAGCCCGGGCAGCGCGCGTGGTTTCACCTGTTCGAGGTGCCGCGGGTGCACGGCGCGATCACCGGGGAGTTTGGCCCGGCCATCGGGCGCGTCGTGCTCGAAGGCGTGCGCTCGGCGAGCGAGGGGGCGCTGATCGGCGTCGCCGGCGATAGCATCGTGCTGCGGCTGCGCGAGGCCTGGGCCGGGGTTCGATATGCGTCGTGGTTCGTCCTCGCGGCCGGCGTCGTCCCGACGCTCACCGTGCCCGAGCTCGAAGGGACCTGGCGCCTGCGCGTCGTCGGGCCCGCACCGATCGAGCAAACCGGCATGCTCTCGCCCGCAGACCTCGGCGCGACGGCGCGCTTCCATTTGCCCAAGAACTACGGGTTCGTCGCCGTCGGCGCGTACAACGGCGAGGGATACACGAGCCGCGAGCTGAATCGCGGGAAAAATATTGAAATCGCGGCCTCCGTGCATCCCGCGCCCAAGGGGGCCGCGCGGCCGCTCGCGATCTTCGGATCGTACGTCGTCGGCTCGTCGGGCACGGGCCTTTCACGCGCGGACAGGCTGACCGGTTCGGTTCTCTGGCAGGGCATCCGCGTGCGCGCGGGCGCGTCCGTCACGCATGCGTGGGGGCTCGCGGACGACGGCGCGCGGAGGTCGCTCCTCGTCGACGGCTTCGTGCGGCTCGAGCCTGTGGATCGGCTGATCTTCGGCGTGCGCGGCGCGTACTGGAATCGCGAGCTCGGCGCGGCGGGGGACACGGTCGCGACGGTGACGGGCTCGGTCGGATATCGCGTGGCGCAGCCGCTCGAAGGGCACGTCGCCGTGACGAGGCAGGCGCCGGGCGAGGTCGCGAGGGCGGCGTTGCCCGGCTCGGATTTCTGGGAGCTCCGGCTCGCGAGCCGGGTCGTTTTCTGAAGAAAGGAAGAAACGAGATGGCGCGGATGGAGTTTTTCCTGGCAGGGATGTTTGTCGCGGCAATCGGCGTGCTCGGTTGCTCGGAGTCCACGGAGAATCCGCCTCCCACGGGGAGCGCGAGCAGCTCCTCGGGGCAAGGCGGCGGCGGGAGCGGCGGCGGCGGGCAGGGCGGCGCGGGCGCGGGCGGCGGCGGCGCGGCGAAGGTCGTGATCAACGAGATCGCGGCGACGGGCGCGGAGGAGTGGATCGAGATCGTGAACGTGGGCGACGCGGTGATGGACCTCGACGGGTATGCGATCGCCGATCAGGACGGCGACGCGCCGAAGCTCGCGGAGGCCGTGCGTTTCGAGGCCGGGACGAAGCTCTCGCCGGGCGCGTACCTCGTCATCGTCGCGGGCGTCGACGCGCCCGAGGCCGGGCCGCAATCGAATTGCCTCTCGGAGGGAGGGCCGGCGACCTGTTATCAAGCGGGATTCGGGATCAGCGCGAAGAACGGCGACAAGATTTTTTTCCTGTCGCCGAGCGACGCGATCGTCGAGGAGGCGGCTTATCCCCCGGACGCCGTGGCGGACGGCGAGACGTACGGGCGGGTGCCGAACGGCATCGGCGATTTCGAGGCCTGCGAGCCGACGCCCGGCGAGGCGAACACGAAGGCGCCTTGAGGATCAGTTCGGCACGATGACGAACGGGACGCCCGGGATGTTGATGCCCGGGCCGCCGAGCCGCAGCGTGCCCTCGACGAGGGAGATGGTCTTGTCGGCCTGGTTCACGGTCTTGACGGTGCCCACGATCATCGCAGCGTCGGCCACGCCGGTCGGGTTGATCGGCAGCGCGATCGGCTGCATGTAGAGCTTGTCGCCGTCGAGCCGCGCCCACACCTCCTGGCGCTGCTGGTTGCCGAAGAGCTGCGGTTTCACGAGCAGGGTCATGCCGCCGGGGCGCGGGGTGTCGCTCGCCTCGAGCACGTACGCGAGCGGCGTCGGGCCGCCCGGGCCGGAGACCGTGACGGTCATCTTCATGGTCTTCGGCCAGGTGCCGATCGCCGGGTTCGCCACGACGAACTCCGTGCTGCGCTCGCCCGAGAGCGCGCCGCCCGAGAGGAACGGGAGGCCCGGCAAGACGCGGAATCGGTATTTCGCGCCCGCGGCGAGCGGTGACGCCGGGACGAACTCGACGAGGCCGCCCGTCAACACGACCGAGCCCGCGACCTTTTCGCCCGCCTCGGTTTCGAGCGTGACGTATTCGGCGGCGACGTCGGCCGCGGTTTTTCCGGGCTGCGCGTCGTCGATCGGGTCGGCGAACGCGACGCTCGGGCGGACGTTCGGGTAGACCGCGTCGTCGCTGTCGATGTCGGGCCAGATCGCGCCCGGGTGTGCGCCCTTCGGCGTGAGCTCGCGCAAGAACTGGAGCAGATCGGCCTTCTCGTCGGACGTGAGGTCGGCCTGCACGTAGTTGATGGCCACGTCGAGTGCGGCCTCCAGATCACGCGCCTGTCCTTTCACGAAATACACGCCGTGGCGGTAGACGCCGAGCAGCGAGGGCACGTCTGCCGGCTCGCCCGATTTGCCGACGGGGATGTATTCGCGCGACGTGTAGAGCGGCGGCGTGTGGCAGCCATAACAAGCGGCCTTGCCTTCGAAGAGATCCTTGCCGCGGAGGGCGGCCTCCGTGAAGCTGCCGTCGACGCGGGTATGGCCCGTCTCGCGCGGGGCGCCGAGGAGCGAGTCGAGGAACGCCTGCAATCCGAGCGCCTCCTCGGGCGTCGCCGGGCGGCCGACGATCGAGCTCGGGCCCTGATAACCGAAATTGTCCGCATTCGAGACGTACGCGCCCCATTCGAGCGGCGTCGTCGCGCCGAGGAGCTGGAGCGGCCGGACGTTGTGCCAGATCTGCGGGCCGAAGCGCCAGACCATGCCGTCGTTCTGCGTCTCGACGTGGCAACTGGAGCAAGCATGGTTCGAGGCGAAACCGCCGCCCGGGCGCGTGAAGACGCGCTCGCCGAGCGCGACGTTCGCCGGGCGCGGGTCCTCGGTGAGGGATACGGTCTGCACGACGGCGCCGGACGCGTCGAGGAAGCTCGCCTCGAAGCTCTGGTAGCTGTGGACGGCGATCGCATTTCCGATCTTGACGAGCGCGCGCGCGCCGGGGCCGACCGCGGCGCGGCTCTTTTCGGCGAGTGTGGCGCGGTCGAGGGCCACGACGACGTCGGAGGATTCGGACGAGACGAAGATCGTGTCCCCCACGCCGAGCACGCCCGCGGGATTGACGACAGCGCCGCCGGAGCCCGATTGTCGCGTGAGATCGACGCGGCGAAGGACGGTGCCGTAGTCGGGTTTGGCCGGGTCAGCCCCGAGGACGACGACCTCGTGGACGAACGGCTCGGCGCCCGGCGCGGATTGCGAGGGCTCGGGGTCGCCGTCCGTCGCGGCGACGTAAAGCTCGGCGCCGTCCTCCGAGAGCGAGATCGAGCGGAGATCGGCGGCGATTCCGGAGATCGCGAGCGAGACCTTTTGCGTGTCGGTGTCGACGATCCAGATGTCCTCGTCATCGCCGGGGCCGTACGTGCCGCGCGTGTCCTTGATCTTGTTGCCCGAGCGGTAGGAGGCGACGAAGAGGCGTTTTCCGTCGGCCGAGAGCGCGAGGGCGCGCGGGTCGAAGCCGACCGGGATCGTGGCCTTTACCTCGCGTTTGTCGAGGTCGACCACAACGACCTTGCGCATCGTGGCGAGCGAGACGTAGAGCGTTTTTCCGTCGGGCGCGAGGGCGAGGCCGCTCGGCTCGTCGCCGACCCAGAGCGCGTCTTCGAGGACGCCGCGGTCGCGATCGAGGATGCCGACCGTGTCGCCGCCGCGCTGCGCGACGTAGACCTTTTTGTCGCCGGGGTGATGCGCGATGGCGGCGGGCCAGGCGCCGACCGTGATCTCGCCGGCCTTCTTCCACGTGCCGTTGTCGGCGACGAGGCGCGTGACGGTGTAGGAGGCGCCGTTCGTCGTCCAGAGCTCGCCGTCGACGACGGCCGCGCCATGGAGCGGCGTGAGCTGGTGGTTGCGGAAGCGCTCGTTCGGGGTGCGGGCGACAGCGCGGAGCGTGAGCTCGGTCTGCGCGGGGTCGTTGAGGCGGAAGACGTAGTCGCCGGGGACGTCGGGCGTGAAGCGCGGCTCGGGGGCGCCCGTGTTGTGGACGGCGTTCTTGCTCTCGGGCGGCGCCGAGACGACCTGCCACGCGAGCTCGGCGGGGCAGCCTTCGTCCGTGAGGAAACGCGGCAGATAAAAGGTCTCGCCGAGGGTGTGGGCGCGCGGGTTCTGGAGCGGGAGGAGCGCGTCGGCGCAGGCGATCCCAGGGGTGCCGGTGCTCGAGCTGCCGCCGCCGACGCCGCCCGCCCCGCCGGCGCCGCCCGCGCCGCCACCGCCGCTGCCGGAGGCGCTGCTCGAGCTCGTGGGCGTGCCCGGATTCGAAGGGTCGTCGCCGCATGCGACCGCCGCGAACGGCGCGCAGCCAACAAGGATCGCGAGGAGCTGGGACAGGCGTAAGGACGTCATCGTTTGTCTATCCTTTGTGGAAGGTATGTAGACAGTCGCAGACGCACGGGTCCCTGGCAAGGGCTATCTTAGACCTTTTGAGATACGAAACGATCAGGAAGTGTGGTCAGGCCCGCCGAAAGTCCGAGGGGCGGCGGCGGGTGAGGTCGTCGGCGAAGGAGAGGGCGCCGCGCTCTTCGGATGGTTCGAGCAAGGCGGCGAGGGGCGTCCATCGGACGGGGGGCGTGTTTGCCCGGGAACGCGCGCGTCCCGAAAGAGGCTCGACGCGGCGCGGGATCCCTTGCTAGAAACGCGGTCGGCATGGCGACCATCGAGCTCCTGCGTCACGGCCGAGAGATGGGCGCGCGGCTCGCGGCCGATCTCGGCGAGGCGACGAGGGTCTGCATCGCGGTGAGCCGCGCGGAGGCGAGCGCGCTCGCGGTGGTCGATCTCATGGGGTTCGTCGAGCGCGGCGGCGAGCTTCTGCTGCTCGCGGGGCTCGACGGGTACGGGACGGAGACGGCGATGCTCCGTCGCTTCGATCGGATGCCGGGCGCGCGCTGCCGCATCTACCACGCGTGGAGCGGGACGGCGTTTTTGCCGCGGCTCTACGTGCTCGACCTCGGGCCGCGGCGCGTGGTCTACGTGGGCTCGTCGGACCTCGCGGCGTCGGGGCTCGCGCGGGACCTCGCGGTGAACGTGCGGATCGAGGGGAGCGCGTCGGAGCCGGAGCTCGAGCGACCGATGCGGCTCTTCGAGGAGCTCTTCTGGTCGGAGCTCGCGTGGCCGCTTTCGAATGCGTTCGAGGCCGAGTACGAGGCGCTGCGGGCCGCGCGCCGGGCGGCGATCGAGCGCGCGCCCGACCCTTCGGCCGAGGCGCGGCTCGGCTTTTCGGTGGCGCAGAAGCTCGGCGAGCAGCGCGGCAAGGCGGCGGCGCGGCGGCACCTGCTCGTGGTGACGGCGAAGAACTACACGCTCTGCATGCAAACGAAGAGCTTCGGCCGGCGCAGGCAAGGCGAGCTCGATCGCTACGGCAAGGGCGATCCGTTTTTTTTCCACGTGACGGGGCGCGGCCGGGGCTTGCGGGCGATGGGGATGTTCGTGGGGGAGACGTACCGCGATGACACGCCCTCGTTTCGGGGGATGGACGGCGGGGCGCAGCCATTTCGAAAAAAATTCGTGGTGCTGGGAGAGCTCGGCAAGGAGATCAAGACGCGTCCGATCCTGGAGCAGCTCCGGCCGGGCGCGCCGAAGCACTGGTTCAATGGGTTCGTCCAGGATAGCCATACGCTTTCGATCGAGGACTTCGAGGCGCTGCGCGGGGCGTTCGTCTCTGCGCTCGCCGAGGAGCAGGGCCCGCCTCGGGCGAGCGCGCGCTGAGCGCCCGGGCGCCGTCCGGACCGGACCCTCCCGCGCGTCGCGACGGTCTTCGGACAAACCTGGTCGAGAGAGGGACAAACCGCGGTCCCGGAAAAACCGAGCTTGACGTTCGAAGAAAAACCGAGCATGAAAGAGCCTTGGCCAGGCGCGCAAAGTCCGGCGTCCTTCCCAATGAGGACTCGTACATGCGAAAGGAATCGGTTCGACCTCGAAAAACGAGCGCCAGCAAGAACGTTATGCCGGCGGCGACGAGGCGACGAACGAGAAGCGTACGAACGGAGGAGGACGAAGCTCCGCCGGAGCTCCCGACGGAGCTCGCGCTGGGCAGTGATGGTTTGATCTATGTGAATGCAGAGGGCATCGACCCGGCGCGGTATGCCGGGCGCAAGATGTTCACGGGATTCGCGATGACGCCGGCGGAGGCGGAGCGCGCGGTGGAGGAGATGCATCGGCTCGCCTTCAACGTGACCGTCAGCGCGCAAGTCGGGGCATCGAGGTCGAAATCGAAAAAGAAGGGGAGGGGATGACGGCGTCGTTCAAGGATCGATGATGCGAACGTCGAGGAACCAAGGGCCGCTGTCCTGACCGAGCCCGTCGATCTGGAGGAAGTAGATGCCAGGATCGAGGGTGAGGTCGAGGAAGCTCTTGTTTTGACCGTAACCGACGGCGCAAGCCTTTGGGACCTCGACGCCGGGGCAATCGGGACCTTTGCGGACATCGAGCAGCGTCGTGTAGCCCGATCCGCCCATGTCGAGCACGACGCGTTTTTTATCAGACAGGGAGAGCCCGAGGAGCTGGTCACGTGCCCCGCCCTCGGGCCCTCCACCTTGATCACAACCCGCGTTGAAGCTCGCCGTGGCATTCGCGGTGTTGCCCTGAAAAAAGCCGCCCGTCTCGGGGATCATGAGGACATCGGCGCAAGCGTCGGCGAACGGGACGATCAAAGGCGGCGCGGTCTTGCGGACGAACGCCGTGACCTGCACGGGCTGGCCGAGGAGGGATTCGGCGATGACCCGGTATTCGCCGGCCGGGACGTTGCGCTTGCCGATACGGAGGGGCGACTGCGAGCCGGCATCGCAGATGAGCTCATCGGAAGGGTCGGCGCACGCCGGGAGGGCGAGCGAGACGGCGCCGCTGTCGCCCTGGGAGATGCGCTGGACGAGCAGGACGTCGGAGGCGACGGGGAGCGAGAGCGCGTAGGCCGCGTCGACGGCGCCGGGCAAGCAGCCGAGCTGGACGTCATCCTGCCGATCGAGGAGGTCGACGTCGCGCGTGACGTTGGGCGTGATCGCCGGGGCCGTCGCGCAGGTCTCGTCGGGGAGAGGCTCGGTGGGCGGCTCGATCACGACGGTCGTGGAGACGATCGTGGGCGCGGTGGCGCCAACGGCGACGTGGTACGTGCCCGCGGGGAGCGCGTGGCGGAAGACGTCGACGATGGATGCGCTCTGGCAGGTGATCTCGTCCTCGGGCAGCGCGCAGGCCGCGTCGCGAAGGGAGACCACGGGGAAGCCGTCGCCGTCGACGGAGCTCGCGTAGACGTGGACGTTCGCGGGGGCGGCGAGGTCGAAGCTGTAGAGGAGCTCGCCGGTGAGCGGGGTGCAGGCGATGCCGACGTCCGTGGCAGCGTCGATCAAGGTGGAGACGAAGGGCACGCCGAAGGAGATGGGCTCGGCGGTGCCGCAGGTCTCGTTCGTAGGGATGGGCTCGGGCGGGAGGAAGGCGACGTCGAGGACGATGGGCGTGTCCGCGTCGGCGAAGACGTAGAGCGGCAGCGCGGTGGTTTTCGCAGGATCGCCGAGGCCGCGGCCGCGGATCTTGGCGAAGCGGCCGCCCTGGGGATGGAAGAACGATTTGCCGCAGGTGATCTCCGTCGAGGGATCGCCGCACTGGCCGAGGAGCGCGATCGCGACGTCGGCGCCGCTCGTCCGGGCGGTGATCTCGACGTCGAGGGGCGGACCCGCAGGCAGGACGATCGCGGCGACGACGTCGCGCGCGGCAGGCTGATTGTCGACGTTGCAGGAGGCGGCGAAGTTCGCGGCGGCGGCCGTGGTGTCGATCGCGACGGCGCCGGGCGCGTCGATGACGAGCGGATCGCCGCACGCGTCGTGCTCGGGGGAAGCGCAGCCGGCCTCGTCGACGGCGCCGTCGCAGTCGTCGTCCGTGCCGTTCGCGCAGACCTCGGGCAACGCCGGGGAGACCTTGGGGTCGTCGTCGTCGCAGTCCCCGTTCGCGATGCAGTGTCCGTCGGGCGTGCCGTCGCCGTCGGCGTCGCGCAGGACGTGGGTGCAGGCGCCCGTGGACTCGACGCAGGTGTCGATGGTGCAAACGAGTCCGTCGGAGCAAGCGACGGGCGCGCCGGGGAGGCAGCCGAGCTTGGGCCCGCAACGCTCGACGCCGTCGCAGTAGGTGCCGTTCTGGCAAGCCGCGTCGTCGGGGCTGTGGCGGCAACGCGCGATCGAGGTGTCGCAGGTGTCGACGGTGCAAGCGATGGCGTCGTCACATTGGGCGTCGTCGTTGCAAGGGCCGCCGAGGGTGTCGTCGGGCGGGCCTCCGTCGTCGGGATTACCGCCGCCGGTGCCGCCGCCGCCGTCGGGGTCGTCGGTGGCGTCGGGGCCGGCGTCGATGGCGAACGGGTTCGGCGCGGTGGATGGCCCACAGGCGCTCGCGAGCACGGCGGGGAGGAGGGCCACGATCCAGCGAGGAGGTCGCAGGAGCCGGGGCCACGGAGCCTTCGTCTCGGCGCTCGTCATGGCAAAGGAAGAAGGGGCCAGGTCCGCCTTCAGCGTAGCAGGGCAGGACGGGTTCTGGCATCATGCGTCGGCGCGATTTCTCGAAGAAAGCGCAGAGGACGGAGATCGGGTGACGAGCGATCGATTGACGCGCAACGAGCTGACGTGGCTGCTCGCGCAGGAAGCCCGCACTGCAGCGCAGAAGCTCCGCCAGGGAGTGATCATCCAGGACGGGCCCCCGGGCTCCGTTCGCGTGCCCGACGGCGAGAGCACGGTCGCGGTGGAGACGACGCTGAACCAGCTCGACGAGGCCGTCGGCATGCTGGCCTCGCTCCACGGGCACCCCGCAACGCGAGGGCGGCGAGGCAAGATCGATCTCGCACAGCTCATGTGGGAGGTCGCGCCCGAGGCGCGCGTGCAGATCGAGATGGGCGAGGGCACGACGGTGTTCGGCGACGAGGCCGAGCTGCGTCGGATGCTGCTCTTGCTCGTCGGTCAAGCCGGCGACCCCGCGAACGCGAAGGGCACCTCCGAGGTGAGCGTGCGCCGCGAAGGCGAAGAGGTGAAGGTCAGCGTGGTGCTCGGTCCAGACCAGCCCGCGACGTTCGAGTCGGAGCGCGCGTGGCTGTCGCGCATGGCGATCCGGCACGGAGGGCGTCTCGAGCTCGATGGGTCGATGCAGACGCTGGTGCTGCCTGCCGACGTGGACATGCAGCGGCAGGAGCTCGAGAACCTGAAGCGCGAGCTGAAGGCCGCGCAGGAGCAAGGCGAGGCCTACGCGAAAGAGCTCGCCGCGGTGTTCGCGAGCGGCGGCGCGAGGGTGTCGAGCACGCCGCCGGCGAGCGCGTCGATCGAGCCGGTGAGCAGCGAGGGGCTCGCGGTGCTCGTGGCCGGCATGCGCGGGCTCGTGTCGGAGCTGCGCGGCATCTTCTCGGCGATCACGCGCGACCTGTTGCCGCTGCGCGATCGGCAGGGCGAGGTCGGAGACATCGTGGCGAGCTCGATGCGGCACGTGACGGCGGCGTCGGAGACGATGGCGGACCTCGCGCGGCTCGGCGCGTGCCCGATCGGCGAGCTGCCGCGGCACGTGGACGTGGCCGAGGCGCTCAGGGACGTGGTGCACGACGACATGGGGCGCGCGGCGCGGCACGACGTGCGCGTGACGCTGCACGCGCCGCAGAGCGCGTACGAGGTCGTGCAGATCGGGGCGCTGACGGTGCTGATGCACGCGCTGCTCGATCATGCGATCAGCGCGTCGCCGCCGGGCACGGAGGTCGTGCTGACGCTCGCGGAGCACGCGAGCGGCGGATACGCGCTGACGGTCGACGACGCCGGACACCCGCTGCCCGAGGCGGCGAGGACCGGCGTGCTGAGCCGTGATTTCGAGGTGCTCGCGGGAGGTCGTCCGGCGGGGGTTGCGCTCATCGCCGCGACGGCGATCGCGGCGCACGTGCGCATGCAGCTCGAGTACGACGATGCCCCGAGCGGCGGCGCCCGCGTGCGCCTGCTCATTCCGAAGATGGTCGCTTAACGACCCCGTCCGCCGGCCGCACCGAGGAGCGCGAGCGCGCGCTGAAGGTCGGCCGGCGTCACGAGTCCGACGACGTGCTCGCCCTCGTCGAGCACGAGCACCGCTTCCGCATCTCCATTCACCAGCGCATCGAGCGTGGCCGCGGCGTCGTCACGCGTGTGCACACGTGGCACGTCCGTCCGCATGGCCTTGCCCACGGTCGCATCGGGCGCGCGGTGCAGCTCGGGCCGCGCGAGGTCCCACGCCGTCACCACGCCCAGGACGTGATCCGGAGCAAGCTCGGCGTGGTCGTGCTCGTGCTCGCCGTCGACCACGAGCGCGCCCGCGAGGTTCTGCCGGAAGAGCCGCCGCGCGACCTCGCCCGCGCGCTCGTCCGCGTGCGCCTCGCCGAGCCGCGCGGTCATCACCTCGGCCACGGGCAAACCTTCGAGGACCTGCCTCCACTGGGCCCGCCCCTGCTCGCCCGCCGCGCCCATGTACACGAACACCGCGATCAGCACGAGCAGCACGTTGAACGAGAGAAGGCCGAAGAGTCCGAAGAGCACGGCCATGCCCTTGCCGATCGTCGCGGCCACGCTCGTCGCGCGCCGGATGCCGAGCCGCGAGGAGAGCAGGCCGCGCAGGACGCGTCCGCCGTCCATCGGGAAGGCGGGCAGGAGGTTGAACGCGCCGAGCACCACGTTGGCGAGCGCGAGCGCGAGGAAGGCGACGCGCACCTCGGCGAGCAGCGGCAAGAGCGAGGCGAGCCAGCAGACGACCGCGATGCCGAAGCTCGAGAGCGGCCCGGCGAAGGCCATCCACGCCTCGCGCTCGGGCCGCACGTCGCGCTCCATGCGCGAGACGCCGCCGAGCATCATGAGCGTGATCGATCGGACGCGGACACCGTTCGAGACCGCCACGAGGCAGTGCGCGAGCTCGTGCAGCAGGATGGAGACGAAGAGCCCGATCGCGAGGATCGTGCCCCACACGAGCGGAGGCAGGTGCAGCGCGTCCTGCGGGAGGTCGACGGCCTCGGCGATGGCCTTGAACTGGGAGGACGTGACGAACGCGACGTACGGGAGAAACAGGACGAGCGTGACGTGGAGCTTCACGGGGATGCCGCGAATGCGGAAGATCGTCCAGCCTCGGTCCAACATGGTGCTTCCTCCGGTGGCAGCGCGCGCGCCGGGCCGAGCTGCTCCGCGGCGAGGGGGCAACACGCGTGCCCCGAGGTCGCTCGACGCGCAGCGAACCGGGAGGCGCGTTACGCGGCCTCGTCGACCACGTCGCTGTCGATGTGGAAGCCTTCGCCATCAGGCGTGCTGATGAAGCGCAGCGCGCCCGAGGCCTCGAGCGCGTCACAGAGCTCCTCGGCTTCGAGCTGCGAGACGCCGAACCGCTCGCAGAGCGCGTCGCGCATGGCCGTCTTGCCGGGAAGATAGTCGGCGCCGACGAACGTGCCGAAGCGCGCCCGCAGCGCCCGCCCCGCGCTCGCAGGCCCGAGCACGAAGGTCTCCTCGGGCTCTCCCTGGTGTTGCATCGAAAGGCTCCCCTCGGAGTTCATGGAGACGCGCTGCCGAGGCACAAGGCCCCTCCCTCGCGAGCGATCACCGGGGGTTCGTCGAAGCAGATCCCGCGAGCGGGTGGTCGAGCTGCAAGGCGAGGTCCACGCCGAGCCAGAGCCCCTCGACGGCGCCGCCGAGGCCGCCCGCGGTCTCGAAGCGCGCGGCCCGGAGGATGGCGCCCGGGCTCAGGTGCAGGCCGAGCCACGCAGGGCCGAACGCGCGTACGTCGACGCCGAGCAGGCCGCCCGCGCGACCGGACCACGCATCCCGCGCGCCGGGGACGCCGTCGATCGCGCGCGCGTCATTGAGGTGCAGGAAGCCGAGCGCGGCGTCGGCGCCGAGCGCGAGGCGGACCGACGAGCCGAGGTAGACGCGGTAGTCGACCGCGAGGCCGACCTCGAACCAACGCGTGGCGCCGGCGCTCGTGGGGCCCGTGAGCCAGCGGGCGGTCGCGCGTTCGCTCACGCTCGCGCCGCGGAAGCCGAGCGATGCGCCCGCGCCCCACAAGGTGCCGGACGAACCGGGCAAAAACACGAAGCTCGGCGCGGCCGACCAGACGATCGCGGGCGCGCGCCGCGCGGCGAGCTCGAGCTCCTTCGGCGTGGGCGCGCGCGGGGCCGGGGCCTTGCGCGGCCGGATCGGGCGCGCCTGCGCGCGGACGAGCTCGTTCGCGGCGATGGCCACGAGGCGCGCCGCGACGTCGGGGTTGAGGCCGCCGATCAGGATGAACCGTCGCGCGATGGCGCGCTCGGCGAGCCGCGCTTCGATGAGGACCTCGGACGGGCTCGGCAGGTCGATCCACACGTGCGCCACGTCGTCGCCGAGCGGGCCGCTCGGGCCGGGCGCGAGCGTGCCCGTGTCGTCGAGCTCGATCTCCAGCAAGCGCCGCACGCGGGGCTCACCGCCGAGCGCCTCGGCGGCGGCGCGCGAGAGCGAGAGGCGCACCTCGACGCGGCGCGGGGCCGCCGGGGTCGGCGCCGCGGCAGGCGGGCTCGACGCGGGCGCGCTCGACGCAGGGACCGGCCCCTCGGCGCGCGCTGCGCTCGGGGGCAGGGCGAACGTCACGAGGGCGGCGAGCGCGGTGCGTGCGGCCGGCGAGCGCCACGCGCAGGGCGTTTCAGGGCGCGCTTGCGTCGCCGGCTCCCGCGTCCGGTGAAGCTTGCGGCTCTTCCTGCGTCGGCTCCTCGCCCGAGAGAATACGCTCCACGTCCTCCTTGCACCGGCCATCGGGGTACTTGTTCGAATACTCCGTGCCCATGCGCGCCGCCTCCTCCTTCCGACCGGCGCGATGCTCGGCGCGGATCTGCTTGCAGAGGGCATCCTCGGCGAGCACACCTTTGAGGCTCCGCGCGCGCTCGAAGTACTTTTGTGCTTGATCCGCCTGGCCCATCTTCTCGTACATGCCGCCGAGCGTGAAGGCCGCGATCTCCGCGTAAGGATCGTTCGGGAAGTGCTCGACGACGCGCGTGAGCGCGAGCAGCGCGGCGGAGGGGTCTCCACCTTTGGCGCGCGCGATGTCGCCGATCACCACGAGCTCGGCGGCGCTCCTCGACGATGCGATGGCGCCCTCGATCCCGCCTGGCTGCTGGCGCAGGAGCTCGAGGGCCTGCGCGAGCTCGCCCGCGTTGTACTTGGCGCGCCAGTCGGGCGCGGCGATCATCGCGACCGTCGGCGTCTCGGTGCGCGCCGAGAGCGTGATCGGGTGGGACGAGAGGTCGCGCGGCATCGGCGCGATCGCGCGGCGCGGGCGCGGGCTCGGGTTCGTCGGATCGTCGTCGCGCGGGGCCTCGGCGAGCGCGATCATCGGCACGGCTTCGAGGCCGTCGCCGCCCGAGAGCTCGCGCGAGCCCGCGGGCCAGGAGACGCGCGCCGAGCCGCTCGCCACGCGCACGTCGATGTCGGCCTCGTTTCGCCGAACGAACACCACGCTGCCCGCGCGCGCGAAGAGCGTCGCGTCCTCGGCGACGAGCGCGACCTCGCCGGCCTTGGGCGCGCCGGCCGTGTCCACCGAGGCCTCGCCGCGCAGGAGGCGCAGCGTGACGGCTTCGCCTTCGCCGCGCTCGACCTCCACGGTGGCGCCGGGCGAGAGGGTCAACGTGCCACCGCCGGGCAGCGGATAACTCGCCTGCCGTGTGCCTGCGGCGAGCACGTTCGGCGTCGCGTTGTTCTCGGTGGCGATCGCGCGGACCTCCGTCGGACCGCCGTCCTTGCTCGTGCTCGTCCCGACGTAGAGGCCCGCGCAGAAGGCGGCGATCGCGGCGGCAGCGACGGCGATCAGCGTGCCGGTCATCCGCGATCGCTCGGGCTCGCGGCCGGACAGATCGTGCTCGAGCCGCTCCCAGACGCGCTCGACGCGCGCCGGATCCGCGTGGTCCCGCAGGTCTTGCGGGCGCAGGGGAGGCACCACGCGGCGGGTCATCGGCAAACCTCTTTGCTCACCGGATCTTCCTTGCCGGTCGGGTCGACGAAGTGTTCGTCGAGGAAACGCTGTGCGCGCGTAATACGACGTTTCACGGTGGCGAGCGAGCACCGCGTGAGGCCGGCAACCGCTTCGAGCTCGTGCCCCTCGATGCAGCGGAGGGTCCAGGCGATGCGCTCGTCCGCGGGCAGCGTGCGCAAGAGCGCGTAGATCTGGGCGAGCTGCGCTCGCACATGGGGCGAGGCCTCGGGGCTCGTGAGAGCGTCGAGGTCCACGGGCTCGCTCGCGCGTCCGAGCCCGAGCAGGTTCAGGAGCTTGCCGCGGCGCATGCGCGAGCGCACCGCGTGCACCACGATCGAACCGAGCCAGCCGCGGAACGCCGATCGATCCGTGAGATCGCGCAGTCGTTCGAAGGCGCGGAGGAACGCGTCGTGGACGATGTCCTCCACGTCACGCGGCGAGCCCTCGATCCGCGTGGCGAGGTTGATCGCGAAGGCCGCATGACGCCGGTAGAGGATCTCGAGGGCCTGGACGTCGCCTTCCGCGCCGAGGCCGACGAGCTGCGCGTCGGGCACGTCGGCGAGCGCGGATCGGCTGCCTTTGGGGACGCGCGAGGTCTCGGGCGGGCGCTTGGCTTCGGCGCGAGGGTCGGGGGCCTCCGTCGCGGCCACCTCGTCGCCCTCGGTCGTGGGGCGGTGGGAGGGCTCGACGAGCCGTAACCGACCGCGCTGAAGTCTCGGCGCCATTTTCGACAATCCTGCGTCTCTAAGGACGCTCAGGGTGTGGCAGGTGGCTCACGGCAGCCACAAAGATTTTTTCGGAGCTCGCGTGAGCCGTTCCAGGGACCTCGGGCGTCCAGGGTAGAGCCGCAGGTCGGACGTCTGCGGGAGCTCTTCAGCTAGTACGGAGGATCACAACATGATCAAGCACATCATCCTCGCCCTCTCGGTCTCCCTCCTCGCGGTCGCTTGCGGCGGCGCCACGCCGGAGCCGGCGGCCCCCGAGGGCGGCGCTGCCCCCGCGGACGCGGCGAAGCCGGCCGAGGGCGACGCGGCGAAGCCGGCCGAGGGTGCCGCGCCCCCCGCGGGCGACCAGGCCGCTCCGCCGGCCGGCGAAGCCGCCCCGAAGTGAAACGACTTACACCCCGGCGATCCGCTTTTTGCGGGTCGCCGGGGTGTCCTTTTTTGTGCGCCTGAAAGAAGGCCGCGGAGGCGCAGCGCGGGGAAGCCTGGTCGGGGTAGGATCGAAGCTCGTTCGCTTCGTTTCTTGTGCATCGACAGGTGGATCCCATGCAGAGCTCGCGGCGCTTCGTGCAGAGGTCGTTCGTCGGGGTGATGTTGCTCGGCGCGCTCGGCGCGTTGTTCCCCTTCGCCGGATGCGGCCGCACGAGCATCACGCCTTCCGAGGGAGGGAGCGCGAGCGGCGACGGTGCGTGCGGCGACGGCACGTGTGATCCCGAGGAGACGTGCGCGAGCTGCCCGGGAGATTGCGGGTTCTGCGCGGGATGCGGCGACGGCGCGTGCACCGGGATCGAGGCCTGCGAGAACTGCCCCGCGGACTGCGGGGTGTGCGCGAGCTGCGGCGACGGGACGTGCGGCGACGGGGAGAGCTGCGCGACGTGCGTGCTCGACTGCGGCACGTGCCAGAGCTGCGGCGACAAGACGTGTGACGCGAACGAGAGCTGCGCGACGTGCCCCGTCGATTGCGGGCTCTGCCAGACGTGCGGCAACGGCGCGTGCGACGCGGCCGAGACGTGCGTGTCGTGCCCCGGGGACTGCGGCGCGTGTTCGAGCTGCGGCGACGGGTTCTGTACGGCCCCGGAGGACTGCCTCTCCTGCGCGCCCGACTGCGATGCGTGCCCGAGCTGCGGCGACAAGGAGTGCGACGCGGGCACCGAGAACTGCTTCACGTGCCCCGGGGACTGCGGAAAATGCCCGGGCTGCGGCGACGGCTTCTGCACCGGGACCGAGACGTGCGCTTCGTGCCAGACGGACTGCGGCGTCTGTTCGGTGTGCCCGAACGGCAAGTGTGAGGCCTTCGAGACGTGCTCGATCTGCCCCCAGGACTGCGGGACGTGCCAGGCGAAGGGTTGCCTCGAAGTGGTCACGTGCGCCCTCGGATGCATCGATCTCGGCGCGAATCCCCCGAAATTCAGCGTGACCTGCGTGGCGAACTGCGTCGCCCAGGGCTGCGCCGACGTGCAATTCTTCGTGGATCAGGTGCTCACCTGCGCCGTCGAGGTGCTCCCCGTCTGTGGCGGAGATTTCGGGTGCATCCAGACCGAGTGCGGGGAGGAGTTCGCCGCCTGCATCGGCGCGACCTGCAACTGACGCCCGTCCTCGGTTGACGAAGGGCCCTCCGCTGCCCAGGGCTTGCTCGATCGACGGGCAAGCCGTGTAGCATCGACACGTGGCCGAGAACGACGAGCGCCCCGACGAGCCGAAGGCCGAGGACAAACCCGCCCCGCAGGCAAGGCCCGCGATGATGTCCGTGGACGCGGGCTGGGACGTGCCGGACAAGGGAAAGCCCCAAGCGCCAGCGAAGCCCGCGCCACCCGCGCAAGCCGCGCAGCCGCCGCAAGGCGCGGCCCCGCCGAAGCCCGCGCCGCCTGGCAAGGTCGTGCCCGCGGTGGGGCCGCTGCCGCCGAAGCCCGCGACGACCGTGGTGCGGGCAGCGTCGGAGGCCGGCGCCGCCGCGCCCGCGCCGCTGCCCGCGATGGCGCCGCCGCCGCTGCCGCCGATGTCACCGCCGCCTGTGCCGGGGCGTCCCGCGCCGCCGCGCCGCGCGTCCACCGTCGCGACAGGTGCCGCGCCTCCGGCTGCGCCTGCTGCGCCGCCCGCTGCTGTTGCGCCTGCTGCGCCTGCCGAGGCTGCTTCGAATGAGCCCGTCACGCTGGGCGTCGAGCTCACGCGGCGCGCCGAGCGCATCACGAGCGCCGATCCCGTGGCCGCGGCGCGCGCGCTCGTCGAGCGTGGTCTCGTCGAGGAGCGCGTCGAGCACGATCGGATCGCCGCGCGGCGCTCGTTCGCGGCGGCGCGCTCGATCACGCGCTCGCTCGGTCCAGCGCTGTCGCGGCTCCGGCACCTGTTCGAGCCCGAGGATCGGCTGGAGCGGATCTCGGTCCTCGACGACGAGCTCGTGGTCGCGGAGAGCGACGCCGAGCGCGCGGACCTGCTCGTCGAGCGCGCGCGCGCCACGGCCGAGCTCGGGCGCTGGCCCGAGGCGCGCGCCGCGTATGGAAAGGCCCTCGAGCTCGTGCACGCGCATCCGCACGCGCTGCGCGGCCTGGAGGCCGTGCTGCGTCGCGAGCTCGAGCGCGCGAAGGGGCGGGATCTCGCGGAGTCGCTCGCCAAGCACCTCGAGCGCATGGCCGACGCGTACGCCCCCGAGGCGGGCAAGCCCGACGGGGACGCGCGGCTCGCCGCGTGGCTCCACGTCGAGCGCGCGGCGGTGCTCGACGACATGCTCCAGCAACCGGCGCTCGCGACCGCGGCCCTCGAACGCGCCGTCAACTTCGAGCCCGCGCCGGGGCCGGTCCGCGCGGCGCTCGCGCGGCACCACGTCCGCCACGATGATCCGCGCGCGCTCTGCGAGTCGCTCTCCGCCGAGGCCGAGCATGAGCTCGACGACGATCGCGCGTCGCGGCTGCTCTACACGGCGGCGCGGATCCAGTGTGAGCGATTGCGCGATCCTCACGAGGCGATCGCGCTGCTCGGGCGCGCCACGTCGCGAGCGCCCGCGGGGACGCCGACCTCGCGTCGGATCCTCGCCGAGCTGAGCCGGCTGCAGGAGCAAGAAGGGGCGCTCGAACAGGCCTCGATCACGCGCAAGCGCGAGCTCGCCACGCTGACGGGGCAGGAGGCGATCGCGCACGCGCACGTGCGGCTGTCGGAGATCTACGACGCGCTCGGGCAAGCGGAGAACGCGGGCGCCCACGCCGAGCAGGCGCTCCTCCACGATCCCGTGGACGAGTCGACGCGCGAGCGGCTCGACCGCGCGCTCCAGCGCCTCGGCCGGCACGAGCGCCGCGTCGAGGTCTGGGCCGCTGAAGGCAACGCGGAGCGGCCCGCGCACCAGCGCGTCGCGTCGCTCATGCGCGCGGCCGACATCTGCGAGCGGCACCTGCGCAAGCGCGAGGACGCCATCGCCTACCTGAAGGCCGCGTGGACCGTGAACCCCGGCGACGCCGCGGTCTTCGACACGCTCACCGCGCTCCTCGAGAAGCCCGCGCGAGAGCCCGACGCGGCCGTGCGCGCGCGCATCGACCTCTACGCGCAGTCCGCGCACGCGCAGGTCGAGGCGCCTCGCAAGATCGCGCTGCTCGAGAAGCTCGTGAGCATCTGGGAGGACGAGCTCGGGCAGCCCGAGCGCGCGATGGAGGTGCTCGACCAGATCCTCGCGCTCGATCCCGTGCGGCGCACCGCGTTCCTCGCGATGCAACGAAACGCGCAGCGCGCCAGTGATTACCGCAGGCTCGGGCAGGCGCTCGTCGCCGAGTCCGAGCTGACCGAGGATCCTGCGCTCAAGCGCAAGCTCCTGCTCCGCGCCGCGGACGTGGTCGGCGAGCGCGTGGGCGATCGGGATCGCGCCATCGAGCTCGTGGATCGGGCGCTCGCCGTGAAGGCGACCGATCCGGACGCGCTGCGCGCGCGCTTCCGGTTGCTCAGCCGCGCGGGCCGGAACGAGGAGGCGAAACAAGCGCTCCTCGGGCTCATCCGCAACGAGCCCGCGGGCTCGTTCGGGCTCTGGGTCGAGGTCGCGCGCTTTGACGAGCTGCGCCTCAAGCGCCCGCAGGAGGCGGTGAAGGCCTACGAGGAGGCCGCGCGCCTGCGCCCCGATCACCCGATGCCGGGGCTCGAGATCATGCGCCTGCTCCGCGCCACCGGCGATCATCGCCGCCTCGTCACCTCGCTGAAGAAGCTCGCCGAGGGCGCCTCCGGACCCATCGCGCGCGCGAGCTTCCTCTTCCAGGCCGCCGAGGTCGAGGAGCTCTTGCTCGGCGACGACCAGGCGGCGCTCGCGACCCTCTCGGCCGCCGACGCGCTCTCCTCCGTCGCCGAGGGCGCCTTCGATCCGGCCGTCGTCGAGGCGATGGAGCGCATCCTCGTGCGGCGCCGCGCGACCGACGAGCTCGCCGCGCTCTACGCCGGCTGGCTCGCGCGTCACCCGACGCCGTCCGTCGATCACGCGATCCGCATCGCCTTCGCCGACGTGCTCTGCCGCAAAGATCGCCGCGAGGCCGTGTCGCTGCTCGAAGGCCTCATCACCGTCGTGCCCGATCACGTTCCGGCGCTGCGCATGCTCGAGCACCTGCACAGGAGCGCGCAGGCCGTCGCCCTCGCCGACGTCCTCCGCGTGCAGGCCGCTGCAACGCGATCGGTCGTCGCCCGCACGGGCGCGCTCGCGCACCTCGTCACGCTGGAAGAGCGCATCCCGAGCGACGTGGTCCTCGACGCGCTCGGCCGCGTCGTCGCCGAGCGCCCGGCCGACAGCAGCGTGCACGACGCGATCATCCGCATCGCCGGTCGCCTCGTCGAAGGCGCCATCTCGCCGGCCTCCACGGGCCCCGCGGGCGCGCTCCTCCTCGCGTCGATCACCGCGCGCAAGTCCCTCGCGCGCGAGCCTTTCGCGCGCGGCTTCTTCCAGCTCGAAGAGGCGATCCTCGTCGAGGCCAAGGCCCGCGGCGGCGACGCCTCGCTCGCCCGCGCCTCGCTCGCCGGCTACCGCGACACCCTCGCGCTCTTCCCCGACAGCTTGCTCGCCGCGCGTGGACTCGATCGACTCGCCGGCGAGCTCGGCGATCGCGCGGCGCTCATCACGGCGAACCGCGCGCTCGCTCGCATCGTCGAGGGCGCCGCGCGCCGCGCTGGACACCTCGTCCGCGCCGCGCAGCTCACCGCCGAGGAGCCCGGCCTCATGGGCGAGGCCCTCGAGCTCTACGAGAACGCCCTCCGCGAAGATCCCGACTGCGAGGCCGCCGCGCGCGCGCTCGCCCGTGGCCTCGCGCCCGATCCTGCGCGCCTCGCCGAGCGCCTCGGCACAGCGCTCGAACGCGCCGCCTCCTCCGCGCAGATCGTCCTCCTCGGCACCGAGATCGGCCGTGCCGTCCTTCGCCATCACGAGGCCGGCGGCAGCTCGCCCGATCCGAGCATCGGCGTCGCCGCCATGCGCCGCGTCCTCGCCGAGACGCCCGACGACGTCACCGCGCTCATGCTCACCGCGCGCCTCTACACCGCGCAGCGCCTCCCGGCCGAGGCGCGCGACGCCTGGCAACGCATCGTCTCGATCGCGGCCGTCCCCGAGGCACGCACCGCGGCGTACTTCGAGCTCGCGATCCTCTACGAAGGCCCGCTCGCCGATCTGCCGCGCGCCGAGCAGTGCGTTCAGGCCGTGCTCTCGACGGAGCCCTCGCACGCCTTCGCGCTCGATCGCCTCTACCAGATCGCCGCCAAGCGCGGGGATCACGCGCTCGCCGTGCATGCGCTCACGCGCCTCGCGGACGCATCACCCGACGCACGCACCCGCGTCGACGTTTGCCTCCGCCTCGCCGAGGCGCAACGCGAGGCCGGCGATCGTGCCGGCATCGTCCGTGCGCTCTGCGACGCCATCGCGCACGGCCCGACCGACATGCGCCCCTGGGGCGCCCTCGCGCGCCAGTACCGCGTCGAGACGCCCGACGGCGCGGCCCAGTACGTCGCGGCGATCGGACAGGTCCTCGAGATCGCCTCGGCGCGCCGCCTGCCCATCGACCCGCGCTGGCTCACCACGATCGGCCTGCTCGAAGTCACCGTCCTCGTGCGCCCGCGCGACGGCGTCGCGCACCTCCAGCAGGCCGTCGGGCTCCCCAACGCCGGCGCCGAGGCCCGCGCTGCGCTCGGCCGTGGCCTCGACGCGGCCAACCGCAACGCCGAGGCCGTCCAGGTCCTGCGCGACGTCCTCGCGACCGACATCGACGCCCTCGCGAAAACCGGCGAGCTCTCCGCCGCCCTCGCCGCGCTCGAATCCGCGCTCGCCAAGGATGGCCGCGCCGAGGAGCGCCTCACCGTCGAGGAGACGCGCGCTTGCCTCGGCGACGTCAAACCCGAGCGCATCACGCGCCTCCGCGCGCGCCGCATGCCCCCCGACGCGCCGCACCTCGGCGTCTTCGCGGGCGCCGAGCTCCACCGCCTCCTCGTCGCCGAGGCGCAGAGCCCCATGCTCCTCGCCGCCGCCGCCATCGCGCCCATCGCGCACAAGGCCCTGCGCTTCGAGCTCTCGAGCCTCGGCGTCTCCTCGCGCGATCGCATCGGCTCGCGTGACAACAGCTCCACGTACCGCCTCGCCGATCGCATCGCCAAGAGCCTCGGCGTCGAGGGCTTCGAGCTCTACCTCTCGCAGAGCTGGCAAGGCATGCCGCGCGTCTACCCTGGCGATCCTCCGGCCATCGTCGGCCCCGTCTCGTTCGCCGAGCTACCCGAGCCCGAGCAAGCGTTTGCCCTCGGCCGCCTCTTCGTGCGGATCGCGCTCGGCCCCACCTGGCTCGACGAGCTCGCCCTCGAGTCTTGCGACGCTCTCCTCATCGCGGCCATGCGCTGCGTCGATCCCTCCTTCGGCGCGCGTGACCTCGGCCCTGTGCGCGAGCAGGCGGCCCAGGCCTTCGGCGTCCACGTGCAGCGCGCCATCGGCCGCAGGCAACGCAAGCTCCTCGAAGAGATCCTCCCCTCCGCCGCGCCCGGCTACGACATCCGCCTCCTCGCCGCCGGCGTTCGTCGCAGCGAAAATCGCCTCGGATATCTGCTCTCCGGCGACCTCGTCGCCGCGATCGATCACCTCTGCCGCATCGATCGTGACGTCGCGCGCGCCGCCGAGGATCCTCGCCTCGTCGTGCTGCATCCGGTCACGGGTGACCTCCTCCGCTACGCGCTCGGCCCGGCCTCGTACGCGGAGCGGCGCCGCGCGGGCACTGTCTGGACGAACGCGTGACGTGCTCGATCAGCGCCGACGCCAGAGCTCCGACGCCTCGTCGGAGCTCGGCGGACCGGGCGGCGTGCTCGGCGTGCTCGGCAGGCTCGGCGCCGCAGGCAGCGTCGAGATCCGCGCGGGCGCCGTCCCGCTCGACGGCGGGCTCGTCTTCGTCTCGGTCCTCCACGATGCCGACGATGCGGGTGGCGGCGGCACCGACGACATGTCCGTGCGATCTCCGAACAGCGCGGCTTTCAGGGCCGACTTGCTCATCGCCGGCGGCGTGAGCCTTCGCGCGAGGCCTTGCGCTCGCTCCGTGAGCTGCGTCGTTCGTTCGAGCCGCACGGCCATCTCGCACGTCGGCGCGCCTGCGAGCATGCAGCGCGTCTCGTCGAGGATCACCGGCTGCTCCAGGTTCGCGCCGAGCCCTCGCACGATGCCCTTGATCAGCGCGCAGCCTTTCAGGTGCGACTGGTAGACCAGGACAACCTCGCCGTCGCGGCCCCATCGTGCCGTCACCGGCGAGTGCGGCGCGATGTCGCCGCTTCGTTGCGCCATGCGCTCGATCAGCTCCTCGGCGTGGACGAGCACGTCGAGCACCCGCCAGCGCGGATCGACGAGGTTGCCGTAGACCTTCAAGAGCTCGGACGCGAGCGTGTCGCCGAAGCTCTCCAGCACGAGGGCGGGCGACATGCCCGTCAGGCGCGACATGCTCGTCGCGAGCGCGGCGAGCTCTTCGCCCGGGTACGTCTGGGAGGGCAGGTACACGCGCTCCGCGACGCCGGCTTCGTTCCGGATCGTGCGCCAGAGCTCCTCGCCGAGGCGGTCGCGAACGTAGTTTTGGAACCCGAGGAGAATGACGCCCAGCACCACGGCCCCCTGCCTCGCCGCCTTACGTTCGAGCGAGGCCTGAAATCGTCAAGTCATGCAAGATCAGCGCCGAAACCGGCTCGAACGCTCGATGCGGCGTTCTCTCCGATCTCCGCGACTGCGTGGGACGAGAGCCCACGATCGCGAGCCCGTTTCTGCAACGGATGGATTGCGATTCTGCAATGCACGAGCGAGCTACTTGTCCCAGTTGACCTTGTCCCAGTTGCGCTTTTTGCTCTTTTTCGACGACTCGGTGCCCGTCGTCGGCGCGCCCGAGCCCGCGTTCGCCTTCGTCGAGCTCGCGCCGGCCCCGGATTCGGTCGACGTCTCGTCCTGCCCGCGGAACACCGCGATGCCGACGAACAGAAGGATCAGGCACACGAGCGCCCCGATCAGGGCCGGAATGAGCGGGATTTTCCGCGGCTCGGGCGGCGTCGCGGCGGTCATCCCGATCAAGCTCTTCGCCATCGGCGGCGGCGTGTGCGCGGCCGATGCGGGCGCGGGCGTCGGCTCCGATGCGCGCAGCGCGGCTTGCGCGGGCGCCGAGGGCAGCGACGCGCGGGACGGGTTTGTCGCGGGCGGCGGCGTCGGGCCTGCGGGCGCATAAGGCGCGGCCCCGACCGGGCTCGACGCTTCGGGCGCCCTCGCCGGCGGCGGCGTCGGCTCCGACAAACCCAGGCTCGCCACGCTCGCCATCACTGTCGGCCCGTACAGGATCGACGCGTTCGCCTGCGCGGCCGTCGCCGACCTCGGCCCTGTGCCGGTCGGGCTGCTCGGCGGCGAAACGCTCGTCACGGCGGCCACGGCCGTCGGCGCGGACATCGCGCCAGGCATCACGATGGCGCCGATCCCTGCCGCCGTCGGCGCATCCCCTGCGGCCATCGGCGGCGGCGGTACCGTCGGCGCTTCGGCGAGATCGATGTTCGCCGGCGCGGCCGCGGGCGTCGTGATCAGCGCCGTCGGCAGCTCCCCTGCGGCGAGCCTCTCCAGCGCGTACGGCGGCGGCTCTCCGCGCAGCAGCGCGCGCACGTCGCGCTGCATCGTCGCGGCGTCCGGGTATCTGCGATCGGTGCGGAACGCGAGCGCGCGGTCGACCACCATGCACACCGACGGCGGCACGTCCTTCACCAGCGTCGCGAGCGGCGGCGCGGGCTCGGTCGACATCTTCACGAGGATCTCGGCCTCGCCTGTTCCCTCGTGGATGCGTCGCTTCGCGAGCACCCGGAACATCGTCGAGCCGAGCGCGAAGATGTCGGCGCGCCCGTCGATCTCGCCGCCGCGGATCTGCTCGGGGGGCATGTACGGCAAGGTCCCGAGCATCGAGCCGATCTTCGTCTGCACCGCGTGCTGCGAGTTCCTGAGCCGCGCGATGCCGAAGTCGACCACCTTCACGTGCCCGCTGTTCAAAACGAACACGTTGTCGAGCTTGATGTCGCGGTGGACGATGTTCTGCGCGTGGGCGGCGCCGAGCACCGAGAGCACCTCGTCGACGTACCGGAGCAGCTCGTCGACGGGAATCGAGCCGAGCCGCTTGAAGCGCGCGGCGAGCGACTCGCCTTCGAGCAGCTCCATCACGATGAAGGGCAGCCCGTCGGGGGTCGTGCCCATGAACAGCACCTCGACCGCGCCCGGGTGGCGGAAGCTCGACAGGACGCGGGCTTCCTGCTCGAAGCGCGCCCGGAGATCCTTCTGCCGCGCCACCTCCGGGTGGAGGATCTTCACCGCGTCGCGCCGGCCGATCTGCTGCACGCCGACGTACACGGCGGCCATCCCGCCGACGCCGATGAGGCTCTCGAGCCTCCACGTGTCGCGCAGCGTCGTCCCGATTCGCCGCTCCCAGAGCTCTCGATCCTCCATGCCAGCGCCTCCGATATGACCGTTTCCCGGCGGCGTGGTCAAGCGGGGCTTTCCGCGGGGGTGGTCTCCGTCGTTCCCGCACGCGCCAGGCGGCCGGTCCCGCACGAAGCTTCCGCCGCGATCGAAAAACCGGCCAGATTACCGGAAGCACCGTGAGAATCCAGCCATTCGTGGACGGATCCGGTCTAGGATGGCAAAGCCGGCTTGCTTTTCGCGGGCCTTGATCTTGGAGGTATGACGTGCGGATGCATTCGAATTCGCGTGGGCTCGCGGCCCTGATGGCGATCGCTGGGCTCGCCACGACGACCCTGTTGGCCGGGTGCGGGGACGACGAGATCTCCATCACACCCACGGGCCCGGGCGGAACGGGCGGCGCGGGCGGCGTCGGCGGCGAGGGCGGCGCGGGTGGCATTGGCGGCGCGGGCGGCGCAGGCGGCGCAGGCGGCATCGGCGGTGCAGGCGGCGCAGGCGGGATGGGCGGCG
>NZ_JARZHH010000074.1 GCF_029946515.1 Polyangium sp. 6x1 | reverse complement strand
TCGAGGCTGCTCGCGCCGCCCGTGCCGCCGCTGCCCGACGTCGCGCCTTCGCCGCCCGCGCCGCCGCTGCCCGACGTCGCGCCCGCGCCGCCTTCGCCGCCGCCGGACGTCGCGCCCGCGCCGCCCTCATCGCCCGCTCCATTCCCGCCATTCCCGCCATTCGCGCCCGCCGCGCCGCCGTCGCCGCCGTTCCCCCCGTCGCTCGCGTGGTTGCACGCAGCGAGACCGAGCGCCGCGCCTCCCAGGACCAGGACATTGAACAGTTTTTCGATGTTCATTGCATCACCTCACGTGAAGGAAGACCGGATTCCAGACGGAAGACCGTGCGCCGCACGGCTCCCCGCTGGCACTTCACAGGTTGCGCTTCGCCGAACGTCCTGTGAATCAGAATATTTGATACTGTATCGTTCGGGTTCACCGAACGATGATCGACACCGCTCCCCTCCACACCGGCGCCTCCCTCCCCGACCTCGAATCGCTCCGTTGCTTCCTGGCCGCGGCGCGACACCTGAACTTCCGCGTGGCGGCGCGCGCCGTCGCGTTATCACCCGCGGCGTTCAGCGATCGCATCCAGCGCCTCGAGGACACGCTCGGCGCGCCCCTGTTCGACCGCACGACCCGCCGCGTCGCGCTCACCGCCGCAGGCGAACGCCTCGTGCCGGAGGCGCAACGTTGCCTCGATCAGGCCCGGCGGTGCGGCGAGGTCGTGCTCCGCGAAGACGGCGCGCCGATGCCCTACGAGCTCACGATCGGCACGCGCTTCGAGCTCGGCCTGAGCTGGCTCGTCCCAGCGCTCGACGCGCTCACGGCGGCGCGCCCCGAGCGCAGGCTTCACCTTTCCTTCGGAGACACGCCGGACCTCGTCCGGCAGGCGCAGCGCGACGTGATCGACGCGTTCGTCTCGAGCGCGCGGCTCTCGGACGCAGGTTTTTCGTACGCGCGCCTGCACGAGGAGCGGTACGTCTTCGTGGGGCAACGGCAGCTCCTCGCGCGTCGCCCCCTCGCGGATCGAGAAGATTGCGCCGCGCACACGCTGCTCGACGCGCAACGCGACCTGCCGCTCTTCCGCTACTTCCTGGACACACGCCCGGGAAGCGAGGACTGGGCTTTTCGGCGCGTGGAGGTTCTCGGCACGATAGGCGCCGTGCGCCTGCGCGCCCTCGCAGGAGCGGGCGTCGCCGTGCTGCCGCACTACTTCGTGGCGAGTGATCTGCGGCGGGGCCGGCTCGTACCGATCTTGCCGAAGGCGAAGCTACCGAGCGACTGGTTCCGGCTCGTCTGGCGCGAGGGGCACCCACGGGAAGCGGCGCTACGAAAGCTAGCCGAGGACCTCGTCGCGCGGCCTCTCCGGTGACGCCGAGCAACAACATCCTTCACCGGCCGATCCCCCGCGTCCGCTCGCGCACCTGCCTCCGTTCCCTGCCCCGGACGGATTCGCACGAAAAAAGTGCGCGCAATCTGCCGTTCCCCAGCCTCGGATCTGCGAGTATGCTCCGCGCCTCTCCCATGGTAACGGCCCTCGAATTTCCTCCGCTCGAGGTCGGTGACGCCGGCCTCTCCGCGCTCGCGCGCGGCGTCATCGGCTCCGAGATCCTGAAGATCGCCGGCGAGATCCGGGCCATGAAGGCCAAAGGCGCCCAGATCTGCAACCTCACCGTCGGCGACTTCGATCCGGCCTACTTCCCCATCCCCACCGAGCTCTGCGAAGGCACGCGCGCCGCGCTCGCCGAGGGCCACACGAACTACCCGCCCTCCGACGGCGTGCTCGTCCTGCGCGAAGCGCTCGTACGCTTCTACGAACGCGAGCTCGGCCTCAAGTACCCGCTCGAGTCCGTGCTCGTCGCCGGCGGCGCCCGCCCGCTGCTCTACGGCGCCTACCGCACGCTCATCGATCCCGGCGACGTAGCCGTCTACCCCGTGCCGTCCTGGAACAACAACCACTACGCCTACCTCTCCGGCGCGAAAGCCGTGGAGATCCCCGTCTCGGCCGCGTCGAACTTCTTCCCGACCGCCGACGATTTCCGGCCCCACATCAGCTCGGCGCGGCTGCTGCTCGTGAACTCGCCCCTGAACCCGACCGGCACGGTCATCTCGCGCGACGAGCTGCAGCGCATCGCCGAGCTCGTGCTCAGCGAGAACCGCCGCCGCGAAGCCGAGGGTCTGCGCCCGGTGTTCCTCGTGTACGACCAGGTCTACTGGATGCTCACGCACGGCGAGGCGCGCCACGAGACGCCCGTCTCGCTCGTGCCCGAGGTCGCGCCCTACACGCTCTTGCTCGACGCGCTGTCGAAGTCCTTCTGCGCAACAGGCATGCGCGTCGGCTGGGGCTTCATGCCACCCGCAGTGCGCCGGCGCATGGCCGACATCCTCGGACACGTGGGCGCCTGGGCGCCGAAGGCCGAGCAAGTCGCGACGGCCGCGCTGCTCGACGCGCCCGACGCGATGCACGCGTTCCTCTCCGGCGCAAAGGCAAAGGTGAAGGAGCGGCTCGACGCGCTCTTCGCCGGGTTCTCCGCGATGAAACGCGAAGGATTGCCCGTCGACGCGATCGCGCCGCAAGGGGCCATCTACCTGTCCGCGCGCTTCGACTGGATCGGCAAGACGATCCGAGGCCGTACGATCCAGACGAACGACGAGATCCGCAAGGTGCTGCTGGAAGAAGCAGGTCTCGCCGTCGTGCCCTTCCAGGCGTTCGGGCTGCGCGAGGAGAACGGCTGGTTCCGCCTGAGCGTGGGAGCCGTGTCGATGGACGACATCCAGGCGGCATTCCCGCGGTTGCGCTCCCTCATGGCGAGCTGATCGGTACCTTCGCAAGGCGCCGCGCCGGGGCGCTGCCCCGGGCCCCGCGGGGGCTGTTCGCCCCTCGACCCGAACCAGGGCCAGCCCTGGACCTCTGGGCATCGACTGCGCGAAGCGCAGTCGATGCGGGGAGAGTTTTTTAAGCTGTCCGCCCCATCTTTGCAGAGCCAGCCCTGGACCTCTGGGCATCGACTGCGCGAAGCGCAGTCGATGCGGGGAAAGTTTTTTAAGCTGTCCGCCCCCTCTTTGCAGAGCCAGCCCTGGACCGTTTGGGGAAGAACTGCGCGATGCGCAGTTCTTCCCACAGACCGGTGGGACCGCGTCGCCAGTTGAACCGTCAGCGCTGCCGTTTTGACTGACAGGATCGTTGCCAGTCTTGACTCGGCCTGTTCGATGAACTGCGCATTGCGCAGTTCATCGACCCCGGGTCCAGCGCTTGCGCTGGTCCGGGTCCAGGGGCGGATAGCCCCGGTGGGGCCTGGGGCAAAGCCCCAGCGAAGCGCTCCAGCGAAACGCTGGTACGCTAGCAAGCGGGGCCGCGGTCGACGATGAAGCCTCCGCGGCACCAGAGGGTGGTGCTGTCGACGCATACGTGGCCGAAGTCTTCTACGCCCAGGCAGTTTGGGTTGGGCGAGGGCTCGAGGGCACATAGGGCGGTGGTCTTCGTTTCGACGCAGAATTCTGAAGGGTCACAAGCTCCGTTGTTCTGTGTGAGACGTTCGATTGCAAATCCGGCTTCGCAGCTTGTCATTTGCCCGTTGACGCAGGCTACGCCGCCGGTGCTGTCGCGGCCTTCGCAGGCGGGCTCTGGGTCGGATGAGAGGGCGCACAGGGCGATGGGTTCTTTCGTGGTCGCTGACACGCCGACTGCGCATGCGACGTCGCATACGCTCTCGCGGAGCAAACGCCCTTTCGCGTCGCAGGCGAGTGCCGAGTTTCCGACGCACAAGGCGGCGCCGTGCTCGCAGTCTCCCTTGCACGAAGGACAACGGCTGTCTGGCTGCGGCTCGCAGACGGCCTGTCCGCCTATTTCCACGCACAGGCCGGTGCATTGCGCGTCCTCCCATACGTAGACGGGCCGCGTCCCCGGCATGATGCTCCAGGTCTTCTCGCCGATGCACCTCTGGAATTGCGATCCGTTGCACCTCTCGTCCAATGGCTTGCATTCGTCTCCGCCGCAAGCGGCGAACAACACCAAAGCCAATAACCCACCTACGAACCACGATAGCGTACGCATGGAGGGCATACGAAGCAACCGGCATACCAGTGGGGACATTCGCTTTCTGCGCCGCGCCGAAGTGGACAATTAAATATCTTTAAGTTGCGATCTCCGCATCGAACCGATGCGACGTTGAAGACGCCAGGCATTGGTTTGTCCCCAATGCTCGGGCACGATCCGCTGGCGGGCGGTGGCGCTCACGCAGGCACAGGCCTCATGTGCTGCGGTTCTGCGCCCTTCACGCGCCCGATGCGCGTCGGCGCTTGAATGCACAGGTTTGTCCGACGGTCAAGAGCATTGCGCTCAAGCGGGAAGACGAAGAGCTCCAAAGCGGGAAACGGGGCTCCGCGCCGTGTGGAAGGACACGACCAACCGCCGCACGGGAAGCGTGCTGCGCCTCGAAGGATGCGGAAATTCTGGTTCTTTCGCCCTGGATGCAGGCTGGGGCGATGTAGAAGGGCGCCATGCGCCCGACGTCAACGTCCACCTTCCACGGCATCCTCGTTTCGACCGTCCTCCTCGCTGCGGCGGGGTGCGGCGCGTCGCCCTCGGGCGGTGCGAGTGGCGTGGAGGTCGCTGTCGCGGCGCAGCCATCGAGCTCGGCCGAGCCGCCGCCTGCGCCTGCTCCGCAGCCTCCGCCCGACCCTGCTCCGCTGCCTCTGAAGGATGGGCAATGCCCAGCGCCGCACACCTGCCAGTTCGAGCTCGAAGGGCTGACCAGTCGGCTCCTCGGTCGCAAGGCCGACGACGTCGAGAGCGTCTCGCTCGCTGGCCAGGTGGCGAAGGTGGAAGACGCGATCCCGGTACCGACGGAGGCCCTCCTTCCGATGCTCGACGGTCACCTCGCGGAGGTCGCCGACGATCGATTCTACGTCGACGTGCCGCTCGAGATCCGTTTCCGCGATGGCGGCCGCGCACAGGGGACGTTGCGGATCGGGGGCATGACGTTGCGCATGCGCGTCGAGGAGGTCCTGCGCGGCGCCGCCAAGGGCCCGGTCGCGCTGCCGGGGGACACTTCCAAGGCGGCCGGGAAGCCGCGCTCGATGTGGGTCGTCGGCGGCGCCGCATCTCCGCGCCTCCGCGGCGTCGCCGAGACGATCCGGGACGTCGACTGGGTGCTCGTGGCAGATGACGCCTCGCACAAAGCGAACTGTCCCGATGGCAGCACCGTCTCCATCTCCGACCTGCGCGCCAGGCTCTACGAGCGCCGCTCGGGCATTGTCATCGCCGAGCGCGTCTTCCCGACCCGCGATTCCGTTGGATGCGAGTCCGAGATCGGCATGCGCAACGCCGAGCCCGGCGCCCGCTGGGCCTGGGACGAGCTGCGCCTCAAGCGCTGAGCCGCGGCGTCGCGCGGCGCTCCACGCGGTCCGGACGCGGCGCCTTCGAATCCGTGCGCGACGACCCGATCGACGAGAGCATTTCGTGATAGGAGACTGGGAATGAGCGTTTCGCCGAGAATGTCGAAGGATCTTGAGCGCATCAGCATGGTCGAGTTCCAGCAGCCGATCCGCTGTTGCAACGTCACGGCGCTGGCCTACGGGCTCACCGTGCTCGGCTTCCCCACGGCAATCGATGACATCTTCTACGCCACGCGGCTGCCGGTCTCGTCGGTCCTCGACGACGGAATGACGCTCGCCGAGACCTACGACACGGCGCTGCGGCTGATGCGGAGCAGCAAGCTGCCCGTCTCGGTGCGGGTGGTGCACTTCGACCGGCCCGAGGCGACGCTCGCGTGGTTCAAGGAAGAGATGGCCCGCGCCGCCTCCGATCCGCAGGACATCCACCTGCTCAACTTCAACGTCAACATCGCGCACGGCACCGCGCTCGGCGGCGGTCACTTCGCGCTCCTGGCGGACTACGACACGGACACCGGCGAGCTCACCGTGGGCGACGTCAATCCCCGCAAGTACACCCGCTTCTGGAAGTGCCCCGTCGAGCGGATGTACAAGGCCTGTGTCGACAAGGACTCCGCCTCCGACCGCTCCCGCGGCGTCCTCATCCTGCGAAAAGAGCAGGCGTAGCCTCGCCCCTCTGCCTCCCGATCATCGGAGAGCGTCGTCGTCCGGCAGCGTTTGTCTTACCGAACGAGTTTTCCCGTCTCGCGGAGCCACGCCTCGCTCCGCCGCATGCCCTCGTCGAGCGACACGCGCACCTGCCAGCCGAGCAGCCGCTCGGCCTTCGTCGACGGATAGCGGAGCTTGCGCACGTAGCGATCGAGCCGCTCCACCGTGAGCGGGATGCCGAGCTTGAAGAGCTCGTTCGCGCGGGCGATCACGCGCGCGATGGGCATGGGCACGCGGCGCGGGCGCCTCCCGCTCATCGCGCCGTAGAAGCCGAAAAAACGCTCCCACGAGACTGCCGCGTCGCTCGCGTTGAACGCCTCGCCCGCCGCCTCGGGCCGCGTCGCGGCGAGGCGCACCATGTCGACGACGTCGTCCACGTAGACGGGATACGCGTGGCCCTGGCCGTCGCCGAAGATCACCGGCACGCCCTTCTGCACGAGCCGCAGCATGCCCACCGTCCACCCGCCGGATCGCGGCCCGTACACCATCGCCGGCCGCACGATCGAGAGCGCGAGGTTCGCCTTCGCTGCCTCCTCGCGCGCCGCCTCCTCGCCGAGCGCCTTCGTGCGGCCGTAGAGATCCACCTGCGCGACATCGATCGGCACCGACTCGTCGACGTGATCCGTCGACGGGAGCCCGTACACCGAGATCGTACTCACGAGGACGAACCGCTCGCACCCCGCGCGCGCCGCAGCCGCGACGAGCGCGCGCGTCGCGTCCACGTTGACCGCGTACGCGTCCGCCTCGCCGCCCTTGCCGCGTTCGAGCCACGCGGCGAGGTGAAAGACCACGCGCTTGCCCTCGCAGAGCCGCGCCATCGCGCCCTCGTCGCGCACGTCGGCCCGGTGGATCGTCACGCCCGCGTCGCGAAGCCGCGCCTCCTCCGAGAAGGATCGCCCGGCCCCGACGACGCTCGCCTTGTCCTCGGACGCGAGGCGCTCGGCCAGGCGTCCTCCGATGAACCCGCTCGCTCCGGTCACGAGGACCTTCGCATCCGTCAACGACACATCACCCATCACGCGGCGAGTCTACCGCCCCGCGCCGCGCATGGGGAGCGCTGCTCGCTCGCTTCAGGGGACCGTGCCGTTCGTCACTTCGAGTGCGACCGTCGGCGAGACTTTTACGGTGGCCTCGCAGCTCGGCGTGCCCTCGCAGGACGTGGCGGCCACGTGGACCTCGGCGTCCACGCGCAGCGTCGCGGGGCCCGCCGGCGAGGTCTGAGGGATGCGGACGACGATCTCCCCGTCCACGACGCTCACCTCGGGCGGCGCCGGCAATTCGAGCGTCTCGTCGTCGTACGTGAACACGACGTCGAGCTTCTCCTCGTCGAGCTCGTCGCCCGGCGCGGACCACGCGAGCGAGAGGTCGACGCCGGGATCGATCTTGTTCTGGGGGTGGTTCGGGGTGAGAGAGCGCGGGGCGAGCAGGTCCTCGAAGTCGAGCGCGATGCGCGCCGTGTCGTCCGAGACCTCGAAGTGCGTCTTGCCTTCGCCGAGGTTCTCTTCGGCGAGGGCCTTGCGGAAGGTGGGAGCGCCGCAGACCCAGCCGTCCTTCGTCGGCGTCTCGCCGCCGCGGATGAAGAGATCCATCGGCCGATCGTCCACCTTGGCCTCGATGTCGTCCGTGATCGCCTCGCACGTCCCCTCCTTGGCCACGAGCGCGAGCGAGACACGCGGCGACTCGCCGAGCTCCACTTCAACCCGCGCGCGGGCCGGGTCGAGGTCGGCGAGGGTGGTCTCGGGCTCGAGCAGATCGAAGAGGCTGCAACCGGACGACGCGAGGGCGAGCGTCGCGAGAAACGGCAAGGCGAGGAATCGAGGGAGGATCACGCGGGCGGGCATGCTGGGCGCCATGGGCAAACGGCGTACCGAGCGCGGACAAACGTTCACGACGCGATTTCGCTGCGAAATGACGCGGCGCGCGCAAATGGTTTTTCGCGGCTCGTGACGCGGTCGCGTCGGGGCGCCGTCGAGAAGGCGAACAATCTGGGCGGTCCCGAAGCACGAGACGGCGGATCGGAGCGGCCTCGGCACCGGCGAGAGGTGCGTCGGACGGTACGCAGGCGTGCGACACGTGCTCCGCATGCGGCAGAGGATCCGCAGGGGGGTGCGCGGCAGATGCGCAGGGCCCCGCGGGCGGACGGCGGCCGTTCCAGGAAAATTTCGGGCTTTGTAGATTCCTCGGGGCCACCTTCGAGGCCCTCGTTGACCGGCCGGCGCCTCGTCGCCTAGCCTTTCTCCCGATGGTCCGGGATCCGCGGCTGGGCCCATTGCAGGACGCACGCCCTCGGCTCATCGCGTTCGGAAACGTCGCGGTCGGCTTCATCGCGATCGGCAACGTCGCGATCGGCGTCGTGGCGATCGGCGCGAGCGTGGCCGTCGGGCCGATCGCGATCGGCATCAACGCCGTGGGCATTCTCCTCGGGCTCGGGATGAACGCGGTCGGCACGGCCGCCCTCGCGCTGATCAACGGGCTCGGTCTGTACACGTTCGCCGGCGTGAACGGGCTCGGCGCGCGCGCGTTCGCCTACGTGAACATGGGGCAGAGCGTGGTCGTCGCGCTGCTCTGGATCGGTCTGCAGCTCTTCGCCG
This sequence comes from Polyangium sp. 6x1, assembly GCF_029946515.1. Taxonomy (GTDB): domain Bacteria; phylum Myxococcota_A; class Polyangia; order Polyangiales; family Polyangiaceae; genus Polyangium. Next base: position 46,051 of record NZ_JARZHH010000074.1, on the reverse strand, counting down.
CGCACCTCGTGAAGCGCACGATGCCCGCTGCGGCGAAGGACGCTCTGCCGGACACGGTGCGGCTCGAGGAGATCACGTCGGGCGCGCGCGAGGAGGGGCTCGTCCGCGCGCGGGTCCTCTCGACCACCGAGACGAGCGTGAGGCTCGAGGAGGACACGCCGGACGGGCACCCCACGCAGCTCGCCCTCTCGGGCCCGGCGCGCGCGTCGCTCGAAGCAGCCCAGCGCGCGTCCGGTTCGCGCGCGTTGCTCGTGACGGTGCGCGCCTCGCGCGAGATGCCGCCGCCTGAAGCGCAGGCGAACTACCGCAGCGCGCCCGAGGTGAGGCGCGTGCTCTGGGGCGAGCATTTCGAGGCGCTCCCCGAGCCGCCGCCCCTCTGGGCGCGCCCCTACGTGGTGCAACGAACGGCACGCATGAGCATGTTCGTCGCGGCCGCGATCGCCGCCGCGGAGCTCGTCAATCAGTGGTTCTGAGCTGACGCCGCGCCGCCGCGATCCGCGCGAGCGCGCGCGCCTCGGCCACGTCCATCGGCGTCCGCCCGGTCGCCTTCGCCTCGTCGAGCACGAGCCGCGCCGTCTCGCCGAGCCGATCGATGAGCGGCGTGCGGTCCGCGAGGCCCATCACGGAGAGGCCGATCCCGTCGATCACCGCGCCCGCCGACGCGATCGGATCCGGCACGTGAAGGACGCCGCGCGCCGCGAGCAAGCGCGCAATCTCGGGCGACGCGAGCGCGTTGTTCGCCGCGCCGCACACGGCCCAGGCGCGCATCGCGCGGACGACCTCGGCCGTCACGACACCGCCCACGGCGCACGGCGCGACGATGTCGACGTCCTCGACGAGTACGCGCTCCGCCGACGTGACGCGCGCGCCGGCAATCCCACGAGCGACCTCCTCGGCGCGGCGCGTGTCCACGTCCGCGAGGACGATCCGCAGGCCCGCCTCGGCGAGCACCACGGCCGCGCTCGCGCCGATCGCGCCCGCGCCCTGCACCGCCACCGAGAGCCCTTCCACGGGCACGCCTCGCGCGGACGCGCACGCCTCGATGCACCGCAGAAGACCACGCGCCACCGCCGCCGCGAGGCCTCGTTCGTCGGTGTGCACGTACCGCGTGTGCTCGGCCATCACCGCGAGATCGGCGGCCGTCGTCCCGAGATCACCGGCCGTACGGAACACGCCGCCGAGCTCTTCGACCACCTGCCCGAGCCGCGCGAACGCGGCCTTCCGATCGAGGCCGTCCGCGAGGAGCACGACCGCCTTCCCGCCGCCCGCGTCGAGCCCGGCGAGCGAGCACTTCCGCGTCATGGCCCGCGCGAGCGCGCGCACGTCGGTGAGCGCCGCGTCGGCCGAGGCGTAGCGCATCGTGCGTACGCCGCCCACGGCGGGCCCGAGCGTCGTGTCGTCGAGGGCCACGATCGCGCGCAGGCCGGAGCGAGGATCCGTGACGAAGACGCAGCGCGGGCCGCCCGCCGCGTGCTTGGTGACGACTTCCGCCATGCATCGCAAGGACGCACCGATCGCCCCGCGACGCAAGCGCGCGCTTCCCTCGGCCGCGCGCGGCGCGTGGCGCGGGCCTCGCATGCCCCTCGGCGCAAAGGAGCGGGCATGGACGAGTCATCCTTCCTGGACGAGGTCGCGTGGCGTGGAGGACTTGGAGAAACGTCGCTCGCGCGGACGCTCGCCGAGGCGGTCTTCCGGGCATTCGCCGAGGCGCTCGTGCCCGACGAGGCCCGCGCCCTCGCGCACGCGCTCCCCGCGCCGCTCGCGGCCTGGATCCTCGCTGGCCCGCATTTCGGCAACCTCTCCGAGGACGCGCTCTACCGCCGCGTCGCCGAGCGCGAGGGCGCGCCGCTCGGCTTCGCCATCGAGCACACCCGGCTCGTCCTCGGCGTCCTCGGCGATCGGTTGCCCGAGACGACCCGCCTCCGCTTGCGCCGCCACCTCGAGCCCGAGCTCGACGGCCTCCTCGCGCCGCGCGAGCCCCTGCCCTCGCCGCCCGTCCACCTCCGCCGGCCCCCCGAGCCCGAGCCTGGAAAGGGACACTCTTTCGCCACCGGCCGCCCCGGCAGCGCAAAGCCGCTCAGCGAGGCCCGGCCCGAGCGTGCCCACGCCGATTCGGTCGTTCGCGCCGAGAACCCTCACGAGGAGACGAAACTCTCGTCGAGCCGCGGCCTCACGCAGGAGCGCGAGCACGAAACCCTCGCCGAGGGCGAACCCGGTCCGCTTCGCCCCGTCGGTGAAAAAGGCCGCTAGAAGCAAAGCCTCGCGGCGTCGCTGGATTCTGGCAGGAAGCTACGATCCCCCTCCGAAATCGTGTACCTTCCGACCGAGTCGCCCACGCGCGCTTCGGCGGGGCCGGGGCGGGTCGTGCGGAAAGGCTCGCGCGGATGCAGGAAGGCCAGCAAATCACGCCGACGCTTCGGCTCCAGCGCCTCCTCGGAAAAGGCGGCATGGGCAGCGTGTGGATCGCCGACCACCTCGCGCTCGGGACCCAGGTCGCCGTCAAGTTCATGTCGCCGACGTACGTCGAGAACGCGTCGCTCGTGCAGCGGTTCCGCACGGAGGCAATGGCCGCGGCGCAGATCAAGAGCCCGCACGTCGCGCAGGTCTTCGATCACGGCTTCACCGTCGACGGCACGCCGTACATCGTGATGGAGCTGCTCGAAGGCGAGGACCTGAAGCGCCGCATCCGCCGGGAAGGGCCGCTGCCGCTCAAGGACGTCGCGCTCGTCGTGTCGCAGGCCTCGAAGGCGCTCGCCCGCGCGCACGCCCTCAGCATCGTCCACCGCGACATCAAGCCGGACAACATCTTCCTCTGCAACCTCGACGGCGAGACCTTCGTCAAGCTGCTCGATTTCGGCATCGCCAAGATGGGCCCGGACGGCTCGCTCGGCGCCACGACCACGGGCTCGATGATGGGCACGCCGCTCTACATGAGCCCCGAGCAGCTCCTCAGCGCGCGGCGCGTCGATCATCGCTCGGATCTCTGGTCCATCGCGGTCGTCGCCTACCACGCGATCACCGGCCGCGTGCCCTTCCACGGCGAGACCGTCGGCTCGCTCTCGGTCGCCGTGCACACGGGCGCTTTCCACCTCCCGAGCGCGCTCCGGCCCGACGTGCCGCCCGCCGTCGACGCCTGGTTCCAGCGTACGCTCCGGCGCGATCCGGCCGAGCGCTACGCCAGCGCGAAGGAGATGGCCGAGGCGCTCGAACAAGCCATCCTTGGCGCGCCGTCGCCCTACGCGGTGACGGGCGGCGTCGCCCGCGGGTCGCTCCACACGCACCCCGAGCCGACGCCCGCGCCCTACTCGGGTGGGCCGACGCCCGCGCCCTATTCGGGCGGGCCGATGGCCCTGACGCCGGCCCCGCTCTCCCCGAGCGGCTACGTCTCCTCGCCGTACACGCCGCCGTACAGCGCGCCGCAAGGCCCCGCGAGCGCGCCACAGACGCTCATCGGGACCTCGACCACCGCTGCGCGCGCGGGCGGCGGCAAGAAGCCCGCGCTCATCGCGGCCGGCGTCGGCGTGGTCGTCCTCGGCGCCGTGGGCGTGTTCCTCGCCGTCGGGCGAGGCGACGACGCCGCGCCCGTCTCCGCCGCGCCCGTCGAGGCCTCGACGGCAGCCGCAGCCGCGACGCCCGCGCCTTCCCCCTCCCCCACGCCCGTCGTCGCCCCGGCGCCTCCGCCGACCGCAAGCGCGCTCGCCGAACCGGCGGCGCCCGCGACGACGGCCACGGGCAAACTCACGACCCGCAACACGGCGTCCGCGCCCGCGACGACGACCGCACCTCCGCCCGCGACGACCACGAAAGCCGCAACCAAGTCGCCCAAGGGCGGCAAGGACAACATCGGCTTCTGAACCACGGCTTCCATGCGCCACACGCAAGCTCGACTCGGTGCCACAGCGACGATCGTCGCGCTCGGCCTCTCGCTCTCCGGAGCGGCAGAGGCCCAGGGAAAGCAGCCCTCCGCCGCCGCCAAGCAGACGGCGCGGCAGCTGCTCGTCGATTGTCGCGAAAAACTCGCCGCAAACAAACTCCCCGAGGCGCTCAAGGATTGCCAGGGCGCGCACGCGATCATGGGCGTGCCCTCGACCGGCCTCGATCTCGCGCGGGTGCACCAGGCCATGGGCCACCTCGTCGAGGCGCGTGAGGTCGCCCTCGAGGTGACGCGCTTCGACAACGCCTCCGGCAACGCCGCCTTCGCCACGGCCATGACCGAGGCCGACGCGCTCGCGCAGAGCCTCGAACCGAAGATCCCCTCGCTCGTGATCAACGTGAGCGGCCCGCCCGCCGGCGCCGAGATCACCGTGAAGGTCGACGCCGAGACCATCCCGCAAGCGGCCGTGTCGCTCCCCTACAAGGTCAACCCGGGCGAGCACACCGTCGTCGTCTCGGCCCCCGGCTTCGGCCAGCGGGCCGAGAAGGTGCAGGCCACGGCTGGACAAACCCGCACCGTCGACATCGCGTTGCGCCCGGCCTCGGCGGGCGGCGGCGACGTCGTGGATCCCTTCGGCAAACCGGACGAGGCCTCGCCCGACGGCGAAGGCGGCCGGCAAATCCCGGTGTGGACGTGGATCGCGGGCGGCGTCGGGCTCGTCGGCGTGGGCGTCGCCGTCGGCTTCGGGATCAGCTTCAACGACGCGCAGAAGACCGTCAGCCGCGATTGTCCGAACAACGCCTGCAACGACAGCTACACGCCCGCGCAAGCCGATGCCCTGCAGGCGAAGTGGAACCGCACGCTCGGGCTCACCGTGGCCGGCAGCATCGTCGGCGCGGCGGGGATCGGCGCGGCCATCTTCGGCATCGTCACGGCGCCGAAAAAAGGCGCGCCCGCGCCTTCCACGGGGTTCGTCCCGTGGATCGGCCCGTCCGGGGTCGGCGCTTCGGCGTTCGGCCATTTCTGACGACCGCCGCGATCCGTCGCGCACGCGCAGCCGGATGTCCCGCATGGAAGCCTGCGCGCGCCGCGCCTCGGCCGCGCCCTTGTGGTAAAACGGCGCCACCGTGCTTCTTGCTCGCATCCGCCTCGTCGGCCTCGGCCCCTTCGGCGACATCACGCTCCCCTTCTGCGACCCGGATGGCTCTCCGCGGCGCCTCTGCGTGATCTTCGGCGGCGAGGGCGTGGGCAAGACCGCGGTGCTCGCCGCCATCGCCACGACCCGCCCAGGCCACGCAGTCGCGCAGCTCGTCCACGCGCGCAGCGCCGCGTCACCGGCCGGCGCCCTTCGCCCCGAGCCTCGCGGTGACGCGCCCCCGTTCGTCGTCGCCGACTGGCTGCTCGGCGACGACGACCCTGCCCGGCCGCACCCGCTCTGCGTCGCGAGCCCGAACGCGCGCCTCGACGAGCGCGACGACGAGGCCCTGCTGCGCCGCCGCGAGCAGGCCCTCTTCGACCGCCGCGCCGGCGAACGGGGGTTCGTCCTGGTCTCCCTCTCGGGCGCCCGCTGGTTCTCGCGCACGCCCGTGCTCCTCACGACGCCCGAGCGCACCCTCTTGCGCTACGACGTCCGCACCTCCACGAGCTTCGACGACGCGAGCCGCACCGACATCGCCCGCGAGACGAAGCAGGTCCTCTCCTTCGCCTGCATCACGGCCGCGCTGAGCCGCAAATCGGACGACGCGCCGGCCGCCGCGACCCGCCTCGAGACGGCCCTCTTCGGGGTCCTCGGCGCCCTGCTCGAAGAGGACGGCTGCGCGTTCGTCGGCGTCGATCCCGTGCGCCTCGAGCCCCTCTTCCGCGACGCCGACGACCACCTGATCGAGTTCGACGACCTGCCCCGGAGCCTGCGCCACCTCGTCGCGTTCGGCGCGCACGCCGTGCGCTCGCTCGCCGCCGCCTTCCCCGACCGGGATCCGCGCGAAGCCGAGGGCGTCGTGCTCATCGACGACGTCGAGATCGAGCAGCCCGCCCATCGCCTGCGCACCCTCGTCCCGCGCCTGCGCCGCGCCTTGCCGCGCGTGCAGTGGATCCTGACGTCGAGCTCGCCCGACGTGGCGCTCGGCTGCGCCCCCGGCGAGATCATCGCCTTGCGCCGCCTGCCCGGCGCCGCGGCCATCGAGCTGCACGAGGGCGAGGACGCGGTCTTGCATTAGGCGCGGAGCTGGGGCTTTGCCCCAGGCCCCACCGGGGCTATCCGCCCCTGGACCTGGACCAGCGCAAGCGCTGGACTCGGGGTCGATGAACTGCGCGATGCGCAGTTCATCGAACGGCCAGGTCAAGACCACAGGCGATCCTGCCAACCAAGGCGGTTCGACCGACAACGCCTGTCGAAGCGTGAAAAGACCTCCAAGGTCTTGCCACCGGCCTGTGGGAAGAACTGCGCACCGCGCAGTTCTTCCCCCAAAGGTCCAGGGCTGGCCCTGGCGCGGGTCGAGGGGCGCGTAGCCCCCGCGGGGTCCGGGGCAGCGCCCCGGCGCAGCGGCCCCATCCAAGACCCGGCCTCTTCGCCGGACTTCTCTGCGACCTTCAATGGTCGTACGCTCGGGCTCTGCCATGCTTGCACGACTTCTCCGGGGAACCGGAATCCTCCTTGGTTTGCTCGTGGCCGGCGGGACCCTCGTCGCCTCGGGCGCATGCTCGCTCGGCAACGTCACGCAGGACGACTGCAAGACCAACGACGAGTGTGTCCTCGCCATCGGCCCGAACAGCACCTGCGTCGCGGGGTATTGCACCGATCCCCCCGCGTGCTCCACGGGCCACGATTGCCGCAAGCTCGGCGGCGGCGGCGCGTGCGTCGACGGCGTCTGCGTCTCGGCGTTCCCGAAGCACCCGCAGTGCAGCACGATCTTCGAGCCGGCGAACCTGCCGGATCTGCCGCTCGCCGGCCCGGACGCGCCGCTCGTCATCGGCAGCATCTTCTCGATCGGCGAGACGAAGGACGAGGTCCTCACGCAGTCGGTGCGCGTCGCCGTGCGCGAGATCAACGCCAGCGACAAACTCAACCGCGGCCAGCGCATGGCCGTCGTCGTCTGCGACAACGGCGGCGAGAACAACACCGCGACGGGCCCGGCGCGCGACGAGCTGAACCAGGCGGCTCTCGACTACCTCGCGGGCACGCTCGGCGTCCCGTACATCGTCGGCCCCCTCTCCTCCTCGGACTCGCTGCGGCTCATCGCGCGCCTCAAGGAGAAGCAATATCCCACGGTGATCATCTCGCCCTCGGCGACGAGCCCAGCGCTCACGGACGCCGACGATCGCCTCGCGATGGGCGAGCCGGGGCTCTTCTGGCGCACGTGCCCGAGCGACACGCTCCAGGGCGTCGTCATGGCCAACGACGTCATCGGGCCCGATCCGGTCGTCGCCGGCGGCAACATCGCCGTGGTCTACACGAGCGACGCCTACGGCCAGGGCCTCGCCACCGTCTTCCGCGACGCCTACGGGCTCCAGCGATCCGAGCTCTTCCCGATCGAGGAAGCGAAGCTCACCGATCCCACGGCACTCGCCACGCTCGCCGCCGACGTCGACGCGTACAACCCCGCGGGCGTCCTGATGATCATGGTTCAAGCTGGACAAACCGTCGAGGTCCTGAAAGCGATGGTGGGCAAGCCCGTCGCAGGTCGAAAGTTCTTCTTCACGGACGGCACCAAGGACGCGACGAAGCTGCTCGATCCTAACCTGTCCGCCGAGGTGAAGCAGATGATCGCGGGAGCGCAGGGCACGGCGCCGGCGAGCCCATCGGGCCCGACGTACGAGCTCTTCCGCGCGAACATGAAGTCGCAATTCCAGACGGACTCGGCCGATTTCTCGTTCACCGCGCAGTCGTACGACGCCACGTACGTCGGCGCGTACGGGGTCATCTGGGCCTCGCGCGAGGGGACGAACTACGACGGCCGGCAGGTCGCCGAGGGCATGGGCCGGCTCGCCATGGGCGATTTCGTCGACCTCACCTCGACCGACTGGCCCAAGGGAAAAAACGCGCTCGCCGGCGGCGGCAGCATCAACGTCGCCGGCACCTCGGGCCCACTCAACTTCGACCCGACGACCGGCGAAGCCCCAGGCCGCATCGAAGTCTGGGCCGTGTCGAACGACAACTTCGTCACCGTCACGGTCAAAGATCCCCCCTGACCAAACCCCGACGCGCGCGCTTGCGTTCCCGCCGCGGGCCGCCTACACGCCCGCCATGCGCGCCGTCGTCATCCGTTCCCCCGGCGGACCCGAGGTCCTCGAGCTCCGCGACCTGCCCGATCCCGAGCCGCCTCACGGCCACGTCCGCATCCGCGTCCACCTCGCCGGCGTCAACCGCGCCGACCTGCTCCAGCGCGCCGGCTTCTACCCCGCCCCGCCCGGCGTACCCGCCGACATCCCCGGCCTCGAATACGTCGGCACCATCGACGCCATCGGCCCCGGCGTGACCCGTTATTCCGGCGGCGAGCGCGTCTACGGCATCGTCGCCGGCGGCGCCTACGCCGACCGTCTCCTCGCCCACGAGCGCGAAGTCGTCCCCGCCCCCGCCGCCCTCTCCGACGAGGACGCCGCAGCCGTGCCCGAGGCCTTCCTCACAGCACTCGACGCACTCGTCGTGCGCGGCCGTCTCGTACCCGGCGAGCGGGTCCTCGTGCACGCAGCAGGCAGCGGCGTCGGCACGGCAGGCGTGCAAATCGCCCGCGCGCTCGGCTGCTTCGTGCTCGGCACGAGCCGCACCGCAGACAAACTCGACCGATGCCGCGAGCTCGGCCTCGACGAAGGAATCGTCACCCCAGGCGGCGTCTTCGCAGCCGAGGTCCTCGCCCGCACAGGCGGGGCCGGCGTGGACGTCGTGCTCGATCTCGTGGGCGGCGCCTACGTCCCGGAGACAATCGCCGCAGCCGCAAAAAAAGCCCGCATCGTGGTCGTAGGCCTGACCGCAGGGGCAAGCGCGCAGCTCCCGCTCGGCGTGCTCTTGCAAAAACGCCTGGAGATCATCGGCACAGTGCTCCGATCGAGGCCCATCGAGGAGAAGATCGAGGCGGCCAAATTGCTCGAACGCACGCTGAGCCCATGGCTCTCACGGGGCATCGTGCGCCCCGTAGTCGACCGCGTCTTCCCGCTCTCGGAGGCAGCCGAGGCACACCGGTACGTCGCGTCGAACGTGTCGTTTGGCAAGGTATTGCTCGACGCGCGGAGCTAGTGTCGAAGCCGTTTCGCTGGGGCTTTGCCCCAGGCCCCACCAGGAGCTATCCGCTCCTGGACCTGGACCAGCGCCCGCGCTGGACTGAGGGTCGATGAACTGCGCAATGCGCAGTTCATCGAACAGCCGGGTCAAGACCACGGGCGATCCTGCCAACCAAGACAGCAGCGCTGACAGTTCAACGGGCAACGTTGTATCAACGGCCTGTGGGAAGAACTGCGCATCGCGCAGTTCTTCCCCAAAGGGTCCAGGGCTGGCCCTGCAAAGAGGGGGCGGACAGCTTGAAAAACTCTCCCCGCATCGACTGCGCTTCGCGCAGTCGATGCCCAGAGGTCCAGGGCTGGCCCTGGTCCGGGTCGAGGGGCGGATAGCCCCCGCGGGGCCCGGGGCAGCGCCCCGGCGAGACGCCTCCCGATATCAATACGTCCCGACCAGATCCACCAGAAACGTCCGCCCATTCTGGGGCATCGTTCGGCTTTGGAACGTATCCGTCACGGGTACGAGCACGCGGCGGTCGGCGAGGTTGTAAAGGCCCACGACGTACCGGAGCCCGTACGATTTTACCTCGCCGGATACCGTCAGATCGGCGACGACTTGCGTCCCCGTCGTGCCGCCGTCTGCGAGTAGACGCGGCGCTTCCAGCGTCATGCGGAGCCCGAGGGACGCGATCGAGGGTATTACCGGGATCACCCCGCGAAAGCCTGCCAGGTGCTCGGGTACGTTTCGCACCCGCGGATCGGTGAGCGTGTCGTCGAGGTAGGTCGCGCGTTGATACCCGTATGTCGCGGCGAGCATCCATCCTTTGCGCCATTCGCGGCGAATTTCGGCGTCTGCGCCGAGCACGAGCATGCCCGTCTCGCTGTTTGCGTAGGACACCGTCGTTCGTCCCGGGATGGGCCTCGTGAAGATCAGCCCGTCGATGTGGCTCCCGTGCACGGCTACGAGTGCGGCCCAGTCTTCGAGGAAACGTTGTGTGTACTCCACCTCGCCCGACCAGATCTTCTCGGCGTCGAGGTCTTTCGTCGGCTTCTCCTGGGACTGGCCGTTGTCGTTGTAGAGCTGCTCGTAAATGCTCGGGGCCCGGAATGCGCGGCCGCCCATCAGCTTCAGGGTCCCGCCTTGCGTGGGTCGCGTGATGATCGCCGCGCGCGGCACGAAGACTGCGCCGAACGTGCTGTACACGTCGATGCGCAGACCGCCGGAGAGCCTGAGCCACGGCAGCGGCGCGCCCTCCGCGAGCGCATACCCCGCGGCGAACTGATAGGGCCGCCGCTCGTCCAGGTATCGCTCCGTGGTCACGCGATTGACGTCCTCGCGGCCCTGCAGCGTCGCCTCCGGGTGCCATTGCCCCTCGCCGCCCACCGTCACGCGCAGCCGCGGCCCTGGTGAATACACGAGCCGCGCCTCGGCGCCCATCCACGTCCCTGCGAAGGTCTCGATGTTGTCGACCTCCCCCTCGAACGCATAAAGCCCGTCGTACGTGTAGCGGTTCGCGTGCGCGCGCACGAGCAATTGCAGCGATTGCGTCAGGCGCGGCTCGAAGCGCGCCTCCACCATCATGCGCGTATCCCCGAACGACGTCCGCGGATTGCCGGTCTGCGTCGCGTAGGCGCCCACCGGGGTCGCCTGCATCCGGTGGTTCACGAACCATTGCAATGTCGCTGGGCCCCAGTACACGCGCCCGGCCGTGCCGCCTGCGCGGAAGGCCTCGACGCCGCGCGCCCGGAAGGGCTCGGGTTGTCCCGTGATCGGCACCTCCAGATCGAAGCCGTCCGATTGCGCGCCCCACCCGCTCGCCCAGATCCCCTTGTCTTGCCCCTTCCGCAGGTGAAATCCGCCGCGCCCCCGCAGGACTGCGCCGTCGTAGCTCCCGATCCCCACGTGAAATCCCGTGGGCTCCTCGCGCGAGCGCGTCACGAGGTTCACGATGCCCGAGAATGCACCGGCGCCGTAAAGCAAGGAGCCTGGGCCGCGCACGATCTCGATGCGGTCGACGTCATGCAGATCGCCCCGGCCGTCGGAGCCGATGTACGAGCTGTTCAGGAGGTTGTCGTTCAGCGCCTGCCCGTCCGAAAGCACGAGCACGCGGCTGCCATAATCGTTTGGCTGGCCAATCGCGCGGATCGAGGCCGACGCGTAGGCCCGGTCGTTCGCGATGGCCACGCCGCGCACGCCGCGCAGCGACTCCGCGATCGTCGGGTAGCCGAATGCCGAAAGCTCGCGCCGATCGATCACGGTGACCGAGCTCGGCGCGTCCTCGATCCGCTCGGCGAACCGCGACGCCGCCGTCACCTCGCGCAGCGGGACGAGGTCGAGCGTGCCGAGATCCACCTGCTCGCCTTGCCGCACCACGATGTCGCGCACGACGGGCGCGTGCCCGGGCAAACTCACGCGCACCTGCCGCGCGCCCGCGGACACCTCGCGGATCACGGCGGGCGAAAAACCTGCCGCGCGCCCGTCGATGCTCACGAGCGCGCCTGGCTCCGTCGTCCCCACGACGACGACGCCCACCGGCGGCCGCAGCGTGAGGTTCACCTCGGTCGTCTCGCGCGCCACCACGTTCACCGGCCTCGGCGGCGCGGAGGCGCCCTCGGCCGACACGTAAAGCTCGTGCTTGCCGGGCGAGAGCGCGAGCTCGCAGGGCGCGAAACACGCGGGCGGGCCGCCCTCCTCGTCGACCCGCACGGCCGCGCGCGGCGCGCCCGTCACCGCCACCTTCACCTTGCCCACGATGCGCACGAGCGAGAGCGCGACGCGTGTCTCGCTCCCGCGCTTCGCCACGACCTCCTCGCTCGCCTTGGGCTCGTAGCCTGGCAGCTCCGCGATCACGCGGTATTTGCCCTCATTGACGGCGAGCGGCCGCGGCGCGTGGCCGCGCGAGCCGAGATCCTTTCGATCGATGTAAATGGTGGCGCCGGGCGGATCCGTCACGACGTCGAGGATCGCCACGTTCGGCGCGAGGCGCGTGATGGCCGATTTCGAGGCCTCGATCGCCGTGGGATCGGTCTCCCCGGCGAGGGCGTCGACGTAGTAGCGGTGCGCGTCGGGCCATTGCCTGAGCTGCTCGAACGAGCGCGCGATGTTGAACACGACGCGCCGGTTCGGGACGAGCCGGTTCGACAGCAAAAAATGCTCGAGCGCGCTCGTGTAATCGCCCTTTTGATAATCGGCGGCGCCGAGCTGGAAATGGAGCTCGGCCTCGTCCGCGAGCCCGTCGGCCGAGGCGCGCGCCGCGCCGAGGAGCATGAGCGCGGCGACGAGGATGCTTCCCAGAACGCGAGGGGGCCTCATCAGCGGCACGCGTCACCGGCCCAGGTAAATGTCGCTCTTGCCCGTGGGCTTCGGCGCCGCGGATCCGCGCGACGAGGCGCGGGGCCAGGGCGCGAGGCCTCGGGACGAGCCGCTCGCGCTCGGCGCGGCCGGTGTGGCGCTCGGCGCGGCCACGGTCGCGGCCTCGGCGGACGCGCGCTCCTGCGCCGTCGTGGCCGGAGGCTCCACCGCCGGCGGACTCGTGGTCGTGACGGCGGGCACGGTTTGTCCTGGATTGGTTTGTCCCACCGAGGTTTGTCCGGACCCTCCGGGCGCGCGCAGCCCCACGAACGCGACGCTCCCGCCCACGACGAGCGCGAGCGCCGCCATGGCCACGAACGCCATCGCGCCCGCGCGTCGCTTCGGCGGCGTTGCCTGCGTGACCGCCACGGGCGCCGACGAGGGCGCGCCGATCTGCATGGCCGCGGGCGTCTCGGCCGAGATGCCGAGCGCCGCGCTCGACCAGCGCGTCGTCGGCGGATCGGCCATCGTGAACGCGGTCGCGTCCGCCGGGGCCCCGGGGGTCTGGGCGGCGTGTCCGGGCGGAGCGCTCAAACGTGGAGGTGGCTCCGAGATCGTCGGGGCTCCAGCCGGCGGGCGCGGCGGGACCGAGAGGCGCGCGCGCTCTGGCTCGGGCAGCGGCACCAGCATTCGCTCGTGGATCGCGGCGCTCGCATCGCCGGGCGGCAAGAGCGCGACGAGCGCCGCGTGCATCTCGGCGGCGCTCTGGAAACGCTGCGTGGGATCGAGATCGAGCGCGCGATGCACGACCGCCGCCACCTCGGGCCGCACCCACGGCGCAAGCCGCTCCACACGCTCGGCGGGCTCGGTGCAGATCGCGATGATCAGATCCCCGAGCGCGCCGCTGTCCCGGTGCGGCGTCACGCCCGTGAGGGCCTGGTAGAGCACCACGCCGAGCGACCACAGATCCGCGCGGCCGTCGATCTGCTTGTGCCCGCGCGCCTGCTCCGGCGCCATGTAGAGCGGCGATCCGAGCATGCTGCCGGTCTGCGTCAGGCTCGTCAGCTCGCCGGCCTCGGCCATGCTCTCGGGATCGGGGGCGAGCTTCGCGATGCCGAAATCCAGGATCTTGACCGTGCGCCCGCCGGGCCCCGGGCCGTTCGCGAGGAACAGGTTCGCCGGCTTCACGTCGCGGTGCACGATGCGCTGCGCGTGCGCCACGTCGAGCCCGCGGCAGGCCTGCGCCACGATCCGCAGCGCGAGATCGGGGCGGACCGGCCCGAGGCGCTTGAAGAGCGCGCGCACGTCCTCGCCTTCGAGCACCTCCATCACGAGGAAGGGCAGCCCCGAGTAGCCGTCGCGCCCCGCGTCGATCGCGCGCACCACGTGCGGCGTGTCGAGCCCACGCGCCGCGCGCACCTCGCGTTCGAAGCGCCCGAGCAAGAGCTCGTTCCTCGCGACCTCCGCGGTCACGACCTTCACCGCGACGCGCGCGCCGCCCTGCAAATCGGTGGCCTCGTAGACGGCGCCCATTCCGCCCGCGCCGAGCCTGCGTTCAATCCGGTATCGGCCGCCGATGAGTTCATTCATGCCGAGCGCGAAATCCACGCTAAGGGATCTCGCGCGTCGTCGCAAGGCTCGGGTTGACGGCCGCGGCTCCTTCGTGTTCGCATCGCGCGTATGCCCCCTCGCCTCGATCGAGCCCTCGCGCCCCTCCTCCTGCTCGGTGTGACGAACGTCCTCGGCGGAACCGGGTGCACCCTCGAGCCGCAGGAGGTGCCCACGGACGAGCCCACGCGCGTCGAGGATCCGCTCGTCTACGCCGATCCGCGCGTCGGCAGCGGCGGCTTCGGCTTCGCGAATGGAAGCGCCTTCCCCGGCGCGGCCGCGCCGTTCGGGCTCGCGAAGGTCGGCCCCGATACGCGCGGCCCCTACGATACCATCAATTTTTTGCATTACTCGGGCTACTGGGCCGGCGACGATCAGGTCCGGGCCTTTTCGCACCTGCACCTGCACGGCACGGGCGCGACCGATTACGGCGTCCTCGGGGTGATGCCGATCGACGCCTTCGAAGCGTCGCGCTTCTCGGCGCCCGGCTACGAATCGCACTTCGACAAGGCGACGGAGAAGGCATCGCCCGGGTATTACGAGGTCACGCTCGATCGAGGCTCGATCCACAGCGAGCTCACGGCGACGCGGCACGCAGCGCAGCACCGCCACGGGTATCCGGCGGGCACGAAGGAGGGGCACGTCGTCTTCGATCTCGATCATCACCTGAGCGGAGGCGAGGTCACGCAGGCCGAGTTCACGCTGGAGCCCGAGGCGCAACGTATCCGGGGCAAACTGCACCACGTGGGCGGGATGTCGGGTGGATTCGGCGGCTACGACGTCTTCTTCGACGCCCGGACGCGCGCGCCCTGGAAAGCGGCGCAGGTCTGGTCGAACGGCGACGCGCCCGCGGAGGGGACGTCGGGCAGCGGCACGAAGGTCGGCTTCGCGCTCTCCTTCGATCTCGGCGCGGACGCGGCGGTCGAATTGAAGGTCGGGCTCTCCTTCGTCTCGCTGGAGAACGCCACGAAAAACCTCGAAGCCGAGATCCCGGACTGGGATTTCGACGGCACGCGGGCGAAGACGGCCGCAGCCTGGGGCGATCTCCTCGGCCGCATGAAGCTCTGGGGCGGCACGGAGACCGAGCGGCGCATCTTTTATTCGGCGCTCTACCGCGCGTTCCTCATGCCCACCGCGTCGAGCGACGTCGACGGGAGGTACCTGTATGGCGGACAGCAGCGCACCGCGGACGGTTTTTCCTTCCTGACCGATCAATCGCTCTGGGACACCTACCGCACGCTGACGCCCTTGTATTCGCTCGTCGCGCCCGAGGCCGCGCGCGACACCGTCCGATCGCTGCACGCCATGGCCGAGATCTCCGGCTTCTTCCCGAAATGGCCCATCGCCACCGGGGAAGCGGGCACGATGATCGGAGCCAGCGCCGACGTGGTGCTCGCCGACAGCTACATCAAGGGCGTCAAGGATTTCGACGCCGAGGGCGCCTATGCAATCTCACGTCGGGCCGCCGTGGACCCGGTCGATCCGCCCGGCGGGCGTGGCGGGCGCGGGAGCGTCGTGCCTTACATGGAGTACGGCTACGTGCCGTCGAGCTCCGGCCGCTCGGTCTCGCACACGCTCGAATACGCGCACGACGACCTCGCGCTCGGCCTCTTCGCGAAGGCGCTCGGGAAGACCGACGACGCGGCCATGTTCGCCGAGCGCGCGAAAAACCACCGAAACCTCTTCGATTCCGTGACGGGCTTCCTCCGCGCCAAGGACGAGGCCGGCAGTTTCGTCGAGAACCCGTACAACCCGTACGCGATCTCGGACCATTATGCCGAGGCGAACGGCTGGCACAGCCTGTGGGCGCAGCACGACATCCCCGGGATCGCGGAGCTGCTCGGCGGGCAAGCGCCGTTCGTGGAGAAGCTCCAGCATTTCTTCGACGAATCCGTCGCCGACCTCGAAGAGCGCCCCATCGAGGACAACTTCGCCTCGGCGGCGCCGCGCAATGCATACTGGCACGGCAACGAGCCGGACATCCACGCGGCCTATGGCTTCGCGCAGATCGGCCGCGCGGACCTCACGCAGAAATACGTCCGCTGGGCGGCGGGAGCCCATTACACCGACAAGCCGAGCGGCCTCGCCGGCAATGACGACGGCGGCACCCTCTCCGCCTGGTACCTCTTCACGGCCTCGGGCTTCTATCCGATCCCCGGCACCGATCGGTACATCCTCGGCGCGCCGTTCTTCCCCCGCATGGAAATCACCGTCGCGGGCGGCACCGTCGTCGTCGAGGCCCCCGCGGTCTCGGCCGAGAACATCTACGTGCAGGCCGTCACCTGGAACGGCCAGGCCCTCGACAAACCCGAAATCCTCCACGGCGATCTCGCCCAGGGCGGCACCCTCCGCTTCGAGATGGGAAATTCCCCGGGCTCCTTCGGCGTCACCACGCCTTGACAAACCATTCTTCCATGAACGATCCCCTCCCCTCCGTCTCGCCGCGGCACGTCCTCGCCGCGGCGAAGAGGCTCGCCCCGAGCGGCCTCATCCGAAAAACGCCGCTCGATCCGAGCCTCCCGCTCTCGGCCACGATCCCGGCCGACGTCTTCCACAAGCTCGAGCTCTTCCAGCCGACGGGCTCGTTCAAGGTGCGCGGCGCGGCGAACAAGCTCTTGCGATTGCGCGACGAGGAGCAGGAGGTGTTTCGGCGCGGATTCGTGGCTGCATCCGCAGGAAATCACGGCCTCGGCCTCGCCCACGCCGCCGCCGCGCTCGGAGCGCGCGCGACGCTCGTCGTGCCTCGCACCGTCTCTCCCGCCAAACTCGAATCGCTCTGGCGCTACCCCGTCGAGCTCATCGTCTCCGTGGGCAATTACGACGTCGCGGAGGCCGACGGCCGGCGCATCGAGGCCGAGCGCGGGCTCACGTTCGTCTCGCCTTACAACGACGCCGACGTCATCGCCGGCGCGGGCACGGTCGGGATCGAGATCCTCGCGGATCTCCCCGACGTGGACCTCGTCCTCGTCCCCGTCGGCGGCGGCGGGCTCGCCGCGGGCATCGCGCTCTACGTGAAATCGATCGCGCCGCGCACCCGCGTCGTCGGCGTGCAAAGCGAGGCCTCGCCCGCCATGCACAAGAGCCTCGCCGCGGGCCACGTCACCGAGGCCGAGGAGCTGCCGAGCCTCGCGGATGGTTTGTCCGGGAATGTCGAGCGGGGATCCATCACGTTCGATCTCTGCCGGCGCTTCCTCGACGATCTCGTCCTCGTCACGGAGGCCGAGATCGCCGAGGCGATGCGCCATTTCCTGCGCGAGGAGCGCCTCGTCGTCGAAGGATCGGCCGCCGTGGGCGCGGCCGCGCTGATCGCGGGGAAGATCGATCTCGCGCGGACCGGCGTGGCGCGCCCGCGCGTGGTGAATGTCGTTACCGGACGCAACGTGTCGGAAGCAACGCTCCGGGGAATTCTTTCGCCTCCGGAGGCAGGACGTAGCGAAGCGTAAAACCCTTCTATTCGATCGCGTCGGTCGACCGCGCGCGCTCGCGCAGCAAGAATTTCTGGATCTTGCCCGTCGAGGTCTTGGGGAGCGGGCCGAAGACGATCTTGCGCGGCGCCTTGAAGTGGGCGAGGTGTGTCCGGCAAAACGCGATGAGGTCCCCCTCCGTGATGGCGGCGCCCTCCTTCACCTCGACGAACGCGAGTGGGGTCTCGCCCCATTTCGGATCCGGGGCCGCCACGACGGCCGCGGCGAGCACGGCGGGGTGGCGATAGAGCGTGTCCTCCACCTCCAGCGAGGAGATGTTTTCTCCGCCCGAGATGATGATGTCCTTCGAGCGATCCTTGATCTTCACGTACCCGTCGGGCTGGAGGACGGCGAGATCACCCGAATGGAACCATCCGCCCCGGAACGCCTCCTCCGTCGCGCGCGGGTTCTTCAAATACCCCTTCATCACGATGTTCCCGCGGAACACGACCTCGCCCATCACCTCCCCCGTGGCGGGCACGCGCTCCATGACCTCGGGATCCATCACGGTGAGCCCCTCCTCGACGAGGTACCGCACGCCCTGGCGGCCCATTCTCTCCGTGCGGTGGCTGATGTCGAGCGCCGCCCAGTCGTCGTGCTTCTCGCAGACGGCCGCGGGCCCGTAGGTCTCGGTCAAACCATAGACGTGCGTGAGATCGAAGCCCATCCGCTCCATGCCCTCGATCATCGCCGCCGGCGGCGCCGCCGCGGCCACCATGGCGTGCACGCGGTGGTCGATCCCCTCCCGGAGCGCGGGATCGGCGTTCACCAGCATCGCGTGCACGATCGGCGCGCCGCAATAATGCGTCACCTTGTGCTCGCGGATCGCCTCGAAGACGTGGCGCGCGTCGACCTTACGAAGGCAAACGTTCGTCCCGGCGTTCGCCGCCACGGTCCAGGTGAAGCACCAGCCATTGCAGTGGAACATCGGCAGCGTCCACAGGTACGTCGCGTGCTTCGGCATGCTCCACGTGACGATGTTGCCGATGGCATTCAGGTACGCGCCGCGGTGATGATAGACGACGCCCTTGGGATCCCCCGTCGTCCCCGAGGTATAATTGAGCGAGATCGCCTCCCACTCGTCCTCGGGCACGCGCGGCGTGAAGCCGGGATCACCCTCGGCGAGGAAGGCCTCGTATTCGAGCGCGCCGATGCGCTCGCCCGGGCCCTCGTACATCGGATCGTCGACGTCGACGACGAGCGGCTTCGATTGCGCGAGCGCGAGCGCCTGCCGCGCCATCCCCGAGAGCTCACGATCGACGAGCAGGACTTTTGCCTCCGCGTGATCGAGCATGAACGCGATCGTCTGCGCGTCGAGGCGCGTGTTCAGCGTGTTCAGCACCGCGCCGGTCATCGGGACGCCAAAATGGGCGTCGAGCATGGCCGGGGTGTTTGGCAGGAGCACGGCCACCGTGTCCCCCACGCCGATCCCGCGTCGCGAGAGCGCCGAAGCGAGCCGCCGCGCGCGCCTTTCGGCCTCGGCCCAGGTCAAACGGATGCGGCCGTGGATGACGGCGACGCGATCCGGAAAGACGGCCGCTGCGCGCTCGAGGAACGTGATCGGCGTCAGCGGGGCGTAGTTCGCCTTCGTGCGGGGCAAGTCTTCGTAAGGGTTCCGTTTCGTGCTCATGCTGGCGGGCGCAGCCTATCACGCCTCCCACTGTTCGAGCGCGCCTCTGAGCGCCGAAACGGACGCGCTCCGCAGGTACACCACGGGGGTGTCGTCGATCCCGAGGTTTTGCACCTGATCCCGGAGCGCGTGCGAGACCATGGTCACCATGATGATGACGAGGGCGACCTTCCCCACGTCGCGACGCACCCCTTTCGGCACGCGCGTCTCGTAGTGCTTGAGGGCAAAGCCGTGCTTCTCGGCGACGTCCCGGTACCGGTCCGACATTCCCCCGCTGCCGCCGATCACGAGCACGGTCCGACCACCACGCGAATCCTTCTCGAACTCTCTGGCAAGGGCTTCTCGGCTCATGCCAGACGTCCATCGCAAGCCCCGGGCCAGCGCGAACGATCGCGATTTCCCCGCATTTCGCAGGGTGACTCGCTTTATTCCCGGTCAAAATGTCGACCCGCCCGAAGCGGGGTCTGACAAGCTGGCAAGGAGGGGGGCTTCGTGGCAGGCGCTACGACAGAATGAGGAAGGAGGGGCATGGGTCTCATCTGGGACCGTGGAGCCGGGGCGCTGCCCCGGGCCCCGCGGGGGCTGTTCGCCCCTCGACCCGAACCAGGGCCAGCCCTGGACCTCTGGGCATCGACTGCGCGAAGCGCAGTCGATGCGGGGAAAGTTTATCAAGCTGTCCGCCCCCTCTTTGCAGGGCCAGCCCTGGACCTCAGGGGGAAGAACTGCGCGATGCGCAGTTCTTCCCACAGGCCGGTGGGACCACCCCGCCAGTCAGGACGTCAGCGCTGCTGTCTTGGTCGGCAAGATCGTCGCCGGTCTTGATTCGGCCCGTTCGATGAACTGCGCATCGCGCAGTTCATCGACCCCGGGTCCAGCGCTTGCGCTGGTCCAGGTCCAGGGGCGGATAGCCCCGGTGGGGTCTGGGGCAAAGCCCCAGCGAAGCGGCTTCGAGATGAGACCATGCTCGGCCTCACGGCGCCCCGAGCCATTGCGACGCAATCTCCAGGAGCCGCCGGTGATCCGGCACCTGCTCCAGAAAGCTTCGACGAAAGCGCCGATCCCCAATCTTGTCGGCCTTCTCCAGCAATCGTCGCCGCGCCTCGCCGAGCCGGCGCTTCGCCTCGGCCTCCTGGCCCGTGCCACGCAGCGCGAGCGCCTGCACGAGGCGCGTCAACGCCTCGCCCTCCTCGATTCCGCCGATCCTGTCGAGCAGGCTCGCCGCCTCGCTCGCGGGCGCCAGCGCCGCGACCGCATGACCCTCGGCGAGGAGCGCGTCCGCCAGCACCGCGAGCGCATACGCGCGCTGGGCCGGCAGATCCTCGGCCTCCTCCGCGGCCGTGCGCGCGAGCGTCACCGCGCTGCTGTGATGACCCTGCATCGCCCGGATCCGCGCCGCGTAGATGAGCAGCCCCGCCTCGCGGCGCCGCTCGTTCCGCTTGCGCGACGTCTCCAGCGCCGCCTCGATGATCGGGAGCCCCTCCGCGTCGCGGCCGAGGTGCGCGAGGCAATACCCGAGCGCCCCCTGCGCGAACGGCACGAAATCGAGCTGCATGGGCTCCGCCACCGCGACCGCGCGCCGCAGGCCGAAGCAGGCCCGGTCGTACGCCCCGAGGTGCATGTACGCGAGCCCGACATTCGTGCGCTGCAAACAAGCATTGCGGACGTCGCTCGCCTCGGTGAAACCGTCCACGGCGGCCTCGACGCGGCGCAGATATGCCGCCGGATCCCCCTCGAAAATGGCAATCTCCGCCCGGGCCGCGGCGAGCCAGGCCCGGAGGAAGGGGCCCACGGCGCCCGCACGCGCGACGCGGCTGTGGGCGTCCCGCGCGAGCTTGCGGCCGAGCTGCGGGACGCCCGCGCGAAGGACGAAGATCGCGAGCCGGCAGGCGCTCACGAGGTGCGCCTCGGTCGTGACGCCCTCCTCCTCTTCGAGCTGGACGAGCTCGTCCACGCGCGCGAGCAGGCGGTCTTTGCGGCCCAGGTAGCCGTACGCGATGACGAGGTGCCCGAACGCCGCATGCCAGCCGTTCGAGCCGCGCGGCATGCGGGCCATCGCCTCCTGCGCCGCGCGCGCGGCCTCGCCGTAATGGCCGAGCCAGCGGTGCGCGATCGTGAGCACGAGCCAGGCCTTGCCGCGGACGTCCTCGTTCTCGCCGGGGATCTCGAGCGCGATCTCGGCCCAGCGAACCGCGTCGGCGAGGGCATTCACGTCGAGCGCCTCCTCGGCGAGCTTGACGGGCTCCTCGTCCGTGTGGCGCGCGCTCTCGGGGCCGCCCCACTCCGTCCGGGAAGCCGGGAGCGGGGTCAAGACGGGCACGCGAGGCAAAGGCGCCGCAGGACGGGACGGACGCGCGGGCGGTGGGCGGTGGACCCGGACGTACCCGCCTCCGTCGTCGTGGCTCTGCGCGGAAAATCCGTCGGCGAGGTCGTGCACCGGCGCGTCGAGGACCGGGTCTTCGAGGGGGACGACGTCGGCGAATCCCGGCCAAGCGAGCTGCCCCGCGTGCGGCGCCGCGTGCCCGACGAGCAAGCGCGCGCCGCCGTGCGCCTCGCAGAGCGCGTCGCGAAAATCGAGGATCGTGGCGAAGCGCTTGTCGAGGCTCCGTTCGAGCGCGCGCGCGACGACGGGCGCGAGGGGCCAGGCGGCCTTGGGCGCGACGAAGTCGAGCGAGGGCGGCGGCTCGGACGAGACGATCTTCGCGAGCAGCTTGGCGAGGCCATCGGCCCCGAAGGGCTGCACGCCCGAGAGCATCTCGAACGTGACGACGCCCATCGCCCAGACGTCCGCGCGCGTGTCGACCTTCTCGGCGAGGACCTGCTCGGGGGCCATGTACTGCGGCGTGCCGAGCAGCATGCCGAGGCGCGTGAGGCTCTGCTTGCCCGGGTCGTGGAGCTTGGCGAGGCCGAAGTCGATGATCTTCGGGATGATCTCGCCCGAGGGCGAGCGCGCGAGGATGACGTTCTCCGGCTTGAGATCGCGGTGGATGATGCCGGAGGCGTGCGCGGCGGCGATGCCGCTCATCACGGGCACGAGGATCGCGAGGGCCTCGTCGGGCTCGAGTGGCCCGCGCGCGTCGAGGTGCTCGCGCAAGGTCTGCCCGACGAGCAGCTCCTGCACGAGGTAAAACGCGCCGTCGCGGCGCCGGCCGACCTCGAGCACGTTCACGATGTTCGGGTGCTGCACGCGCGCCGCGGCCTGCGCCTCGCGGCGGAAGCGGGCCACCATCGAGGGATCGCTCGCGTAGTGCGCGTGCATGAGCTTGAGCGCGACCTTGCGCTCGATGAGCGTGTCCCACGCCTCGAACACCGTGCCCATGCCGCCCGAGGCGATCACGCGCTGGAGCGCGAACTTGTCGGCGACGACGGTGCCCGGCGAGAGCGAGATGCTGCTCGGCGCGACGGATCGCGGCTCGGGATCGAGATCGGGGAGCGCGTCGTCGTGGCGCATGCCCGGGGCCTTTTCGCCCAGCTCGTTCCGATCGTCGCCCACGGACGTGCTCCTCCCGGTTTTCCCGCGAAACGCGCGGCGCCGTTATACCCAGGCGCGAGCGGCAGGGGAAGCTCCGGTTGCGTGAGAAGAGAGGGAGGGAAAAACGGACCGGTTGGAAAAACCGGCAGAGAGGTTCAGGAGGCGGGCTCGACGGGCTTGCCGGCCTTCTTCCAGCCGGCGAGGCCGGCGGGCATGATGAAGACCTTCTTGTAACCGAGCTTCAGGGCGCCGACCGCGCCCTCGTGGCAAGCCGTTCAATGGTCGTTCGCGCAATAGAAGACGAGCGTGGCCTCCTTGTCCGCAGGGAGATCCTCGGCTCGAACGTTCTCGTAGTCGACCCATTTCGCGCCGGGCAGGTGGCCCTTGTCGAAGGTCTTTCGCGCGTTGTTGTCGATGACGTGGAAGGCGAGCTTGCCCTCCTTCGCCTCCTTCATCTTGGCCTCGACCTCGTCGACCGAGAGCCTGCCGAAGGCCTCGGTCTCGGCGCCGTGCTCGCCCGCGGATCCGCCGGGCTTCTTGCACCCGGGCAGGGCGAGGAGCACGGCCGCCGCGAGCGCGACGAACATGTACCTGTGCTTCATGATCCCTTTCTGCTTGGTTTGGCGCGCCGGGGCGCGCGCCGAACAGCGTAAGGGAAATCGAGGCGCCCTGCACGAGCGCCTCGATCGAAGGGCAGGATCGTGTCAGTGGGCCAGCTTGGTCAGTCCGCGGGCCAGGGCGGGGGCGGATCGGCGGGTTCGTAAGGCGTGGTGGTCGCCTCGACGACCTTCAGGTTTTCGATGAAGAGGTCGACGTACTTGAGATCGTCCTGGATGTCCGGGTCGGGGTGCTCGGCGAGCCACGCGTCAACGTTCGGGCGGAGCGCCTCCAGCGTGCGGCGCGCGGTGCGCGGATCGCTGTCGGCCGAGAGCTCGGCGGCGAGCTTGAAGCCGGCGTAGATGTTCAACATGACGAACCCCTTCTCGACGGTCTCGTCCGTGAAGAACTCTTGCGGATCGTCGTACACGTGCGGGGCCTTGATGTCCGTGACCTGGGACTTCGTGAAGCCCGTGAGCGGGTCTTTGTACGAGAGGACGAGCGAGCCGACCTCGTAGGGATCGGGCACGCTGATCGCGCCGGAGCGCGGCACGAGCTCGAGGATCATCGCGCCGCCGCCGCCGCGCCGGCCCTCGGAGATGGGGTCCTCGCTGCTCGTGCGGCCCGCGAGGAAGAGGCTCGGGATCGAGATCGTCCCCCCGCCCTCGGCCGTCTGCCATCCGTTGGTCCCGTACACCCCCCGCACGACGTAGCCGCCGCCGACCGCGACATCGATGTTCACGTCGAGCGCGACGGGCACGAGGAAGGTATTCACCTCGTCGGTGAAGACCTCGACGACCGCCTTCGGATCTTCGAGGAAGTAGAAGTTGCCGGCGCCGACCTCGCTGAGATCGCGCATCACCTCGACGTCGAACTCGGCGCCGACGCCGATCGTGGTGACGCCGATGCCCTTCTTCGCGTACGCCTCGGCGAGCGAGGTGAGCTTGCTCGGGTTCGTCAGGCCCGACGTGGCCACGCCGTCCGAGAGATAGAGCACGCGGTTCTGGTAGCCCGGATCGAAATGCGAATCGGCGACGGAGAACGCGGTGAAAAGGCCGTCGTAGAGGTTCGTCGAGCCCGCGGCGTAGAGGCCCTCGAACGCGCTCTCGAGCGCCTGGGTATCCGACGCGTTCACGTGATCGAGGACGAGCTTGGCGCTCGTCGAGTACGTGACGAGAGAGATCTTGTCCGTGGGCTTCAGCGCCGGGATCATCTCGACGAGGCCCGCCTTCACGTAATCCATGGGCTCGCCGGACATGGATCCGCTGACGTCGACGGCGACGACGAGGTGCAAGGGCGGGCGCGCGATGTTCCCGACGTCGATCGGCGAGTTCATGCCGATCTGGACGAGGGTGCAATTCGAGCCCGTGATCATGTTCCCCATCACGCCGAGCAGGCCGTGCATGCAGACGTCGTTGCCGCAGTTCGGCGCGGTGTAATCGAGCTTGTGCTCGGCGAAGAAGCCGAGGTCGTCGAGCGCGCCGGGGCCCGGGATCTTCCCGTCTTCGAGGATCTTGCGGAAGAGGCCGAAGTCCTGGGCGCCGCCCTGCGAGACGCCGGTGGCGCCGGGCTCGGCAGGGGGGACGGCGGAGCCGCCCGACTCCGCGGAGTCGGCCGCGCAGCCCGTGAGCACGAGCGAGGCGAGCAGGGTCGAAAGGAGCGCAGTACCGATTCGATGGTCCATGGTGGTTTCCTCCCGAAATCAGGGCCCCGCGGGGACGACGAGGACGGATTCGTAATGACGGCTGGAGCGAGCGAAGGGCGGGCAATCCGTGTCGCGGATGGGCATGGCCTCGGCGCGCACGAGGTGCAGCGTGCCATACCCGTCCGTGAGGCTGAGGCTACTGCCCGCGCGCAGGAAGGTGATCGAGGGGACGTGATCGCCGAGGTAGCTGACCTCGAGCGGGACGAGCAGGCTGCCGCATTCGTCGTGCGCGCCGCCGCAGCCCTCGGCGAGATCGGATTCGACGGTGGGCTCGGAGACCGGCGCGTTCCCGCCCGTCATCTCGTAGCGCGCGAGGACGTTGCCGCGCACCGCGAGGACCGTATGCGTCTCGCTGCGGATGAAGAGGGCCTTGCCCTCGGGCGCTTCGCCGTTCGATTCGCCGTAGGAGCCGCCGACGATCTCGGTCTCGTTGATCTTGATGCTGTCGCCGGCCTTGAACGGCATGGCCGCGCCGGGCACGCAGACGTACATCGTCGATTTGTTCTGGAGCACGAGCGCGTGGCAATCGTCGGGCGACGAGATCACGGACTCCACGAGCCAGGGCCCGCCGAGGGGGAGCGGCGTGGACCACTCGATCCCGACGGTCTCGTCGGGCGAGCCGCAGCCGGGGGCGACGGGCGGTTCTTCGAGCGCGGGCGCCTTGAAGACGACCGCGTGCGGGCCGATCGAGAGTTTGCCATTCGAATCGAGCGAGAGCGGGACCATGCGGCCGTCGGGCGCGTCCGTCGACGTGGAGACGAACTGGGTGGGGAACGTCGCGGAGGACCAGGCGAGCAGCGTGGGCGAGAGGCCGTCGGCGTCGATGAGGTAGGCGACGCAGCCGGCCACGTCATTGTTCTGGAGGGGCAAACCCCGGCCCGGCTGGAGGAGCCACGCCTCGGCAGGCGCGAAGAGCTCGCGCGAGAGCGCGGACTCGGGATTGGCGAGAAGGGTGTCGCAATCGACCTGAACCGAGTCCTTGAGGGGCCGGAGGCGCACGAGGCGCTCGTCGGACGTCGTATTGCCGAGGGAGAGCGCGCCGCTCTCGGTGGGCGTGACGCCGCAGAAATCAGGGCCGCACTCCGGCGGCGGCTCCACGGGCTCGCTGGTGGCGGCACACGCGAGGGAGCCAAAGACGACGGCCGTCCGCTGGACCAGGGGGCGCTCGGGCAGCGGGCGCTGCATGGCCGGGAGGAGGACGCGCCACGCGAGGGCGAGCGCGGGCAGCGCCATCAAATCGGTGGGATCGACGGTGATTTGCCACGGGAAAGGCGTGAGCGCGGCGAGGGCCTCGAAGCCGCGGGCCGCCGCGGGCGAGAGCTTGATGGCGGCGAAGACGGCGCCCGTCGCGAGGTGCGCGAAAAAGAGGCTGCGGCGGCTCCCGAGGCGGAGGAGCGTCGCGAGGAGGGCAGGCGCCACCACGAGGCCGGCGAAATCACTCAGCTTGCCCGTGAGCGCGCCGGGGAGAATGCCCGCGCCCTTGAGGACGTGGTCGTTCAGGGCGAGGAGGGCGAGAGATCCGAGCCAAAGGGGGTGCAAGAGCGCGCGACGCGCCGCAAACGGTCGTTCCATTGGCATTTCTTCTCCTGCGTGAGGGAAAGGCGAAGGCTGGGCACGGCCAGCAAAGCACGTGCCATACATGTATTCCGGCCATTCGAGAAGGGATCGTGCTCCTGGGCCCGCCGCGCGGCCCTGACAGCGGTGTCGCGGCGGAGGGCGAATCAGAGGCGGACGCGCTCGATGCGTCGCTCGATCACGTCGAGGATCCCGCGGGCATAACTCGCCCCGGCGGTGCGGGAGAAGCGGCGGCGGGCGTCATCGGTGGCGTTGTCGACCAGGTAGCCGTGCTCGACGGCGGAGAGCATGTCGACGTCGCCCACGTCGTCGCCGAAGCCGAAGGCCCGCGAGCGCGGGATGCCGAGGCGCTCGAGGACGAAATCGGCGACCTGGCGTTTTCCGACGCCCCGCGGCACGAAATCCACGTCGTAGGTACCCTCGGGCTCGCCGAGCGCGGGGTGGCAGGGATAGACGTGGACGCCGATCCCGTGGCGCTCGGCGACCTTGTGGAGAATCGAGGCGATCTCGGGTCGGCCGCGCCCGTTCGGCTGGAACGTGTAACTATCGATGCGCCGGCCCGCCTGCTCGCGGCGGACGAGGGGGACGCCGCGGCGGAGGAGATCGTCGAGCGCGGCGGCGACGCGGGCCCTCGAAAAGCCGCTCTGAGCGACGCGCGCGTCCCACTCGGCGACCGGGCGGCGGCCTTCCTCGCGGGTGAAGAAATCGAGCTCGGCGCCCCAGGAGCTCGCGATGAAATGGGGCACGACGCGCAGGCCGTGGGTGCCGACCGTGGCGGCGACGACGTCGATCGGCCCGTCGGCGATCCAGCCGAAGACGAGGCCGAGCGCGCGGGCCTCTTCGAGGAGGAGCTGCTCGAGCGAGCGCCGATCGCGGCGGCGCTCGGGCGAGCCGTCGTGCGCGAGGTAGGTCTCGTCGAAATCGGCGAAGACGACCCAGCGCGGGGCCGCGATGCGCGGCAGATACATCCGGCGATCACCGAGCGGCGGCATGGCGCGTCCACCGCACGGCCGGCGAAAAAAAGCCGTGGCAAGAGTTTGTCAAGACAAGCATCGCATCCATTCCTTCGCAGGCGTGGCCAGAAAAGAAAGAGGTGGCCCCCCGGGCGTGGGACGAGCGAGGCCACGATCGGCCGCGGCGAGCCCGATGGCCTCGGGGCCCCGTCCGTGACGCCAGCCACAGGCGAGATTATCATGCAATGGCGGGCGGCCGTCCGAAATCGACGCCCAGATCGGACGTACCCTGTCCGATCTGGGCGCTCGGGAGATATTTCGTGTTTATCGGCCTCGGCGGCTCGGAATCTCGTTGCCCGTGGGCGCCGGGAAGCGATTGCGGAGCTGCCGCGCCTGCCCGAGGTGCTGGACCAGGGAGGGGCGCAGGTCGCGCAGGAAGGTCTGGAGGTCCGTCGATTCGGCGTTCGGGATGAGCTGCGCATCGAAGAGGGTGATCGCGCGCTGGTGCATGGCGATCTGCGCGTCGAGGTAGGCGACGTCGAACTTGTTCGCCGGCGTGGTCCGGAGCACCTCGGCCGTGCGCTCGGCCTGGCGGCGCAGGTTCGACTGCATCTCGCTCCCCTCCTGCTTGACCCGGAGCTTCGCCTGGAGCCCCTGGATGCGCGTCTCGTTCTCTCGATGCGCGGCGTCCATGTGCTCCGCAAAGTTGCGGACCGAGTCGTTCGTGGCCCGGATCCGCGCCGTCTCCGCGTTCGTGATCTCGCCTTGATCGATGGTCGCCACGACGGCCAAAATCTGTCCGTCCGAGAGCGGCTCCGAGGCCTCCTCCGTGGTCTGACCCGGACGGTGCTGCCCCGCCTCCGTGCCGCAGCCCCAAGCGCCCGCGCACGCGAGCCCGAGCAACATGAAGGCCCGGCGGAAGGACCGATGGAATGCGTGAGCCATGCGTCGTCTCCTCTTCCAAGGCGCCGCTCGCTCGCTCCGGCCAGAGCCGAGATCCACGCGCCAGCGCCGTCGTGGCCATGAGGCCCCGCGGCGCCGAACGAGAGCCGGGCCCACCGTGTCTCCCGAAGTCGGGGAGCCCCGGACGGCAAATTGCCTTCCGCCCGGGTCGTTGTACCTGCGCGCCGCGTGGTGTAAGGGGGCACGAGCGCGGCGCTCGGGATCCCGGGGCCCAACGCCCCATCGTCCCCGTCGCTCTTGCTCTTGCGCATGGATACGACCCCCATCGAGCGAAGCCTGCGAAGCGCGGAGACCGGGACGCTCGTGGTGGACAGTCGCCTCGTCGCCCGCGTGATCAAGCGCCACCGGCGGATCGTGGGCATCGGGCTGCAAGTGCCGCATCCGTCGTGTTACGCGCTCGCGCGGGACGAGCTCTTCGCGCTCGTGCCGGCCGCGGAGCTCGGCGCCGTCGGAGCGAAGCTGCCCGAGCACGTGGTGCTCCTGCCCCGGCCGAAGGGCTCGGAGATCCTCGATGCGTCGCCGGCCGAGGTGCTGACGCGGATCTGGCGCGGGGCGTTCCACGGGCACGTGCACCTCGCGCTCGAGGCCGCGCGGCGAAGGGGCGCGCTCGACGAGGCGGCGATCCGGGCGCGGATCGATCGGATCGGGCAGACGGAGTTCGACGAGATCCGGCGCGTCTTGCGGGCCGACGATCTGCTCCTGCCCCCCGGCGACGACGCCGAGGTGTACACCGAGTTCGCGGCGCTCTTCCTCGAGCTCCATCACTTTGCCCCGCGCCTCGTGGCGAGGACGTTTCCGACGCTGCGGGACACGTCGCGGGCGCTCTCCGTGATCGGCGGGGACGTGGACGCCCGCGCGCTGCTCGCGGGCTGCCGGCCCGAGGGCGCGGCCGATCCGACGGACGCGCCGTTCGGCAAGGAGTCGACGACGCCCACGTACTCGGCCCTCCCCGCGCTCGACGTGCTGCCCGCGTTCCTGTCGCGACGCGCGACGACGGTCGCAGGGGCGCAGAAGCTCGTGGTGCAGGCCGAGAAGGCGCGCGCCGAGGGCAACCACGTGCGGGCCGCGCTCTCGCTGCTCGCGGCGATGCCCGCGGCGGGCGAGGACCAGCAGGTGAAGCTGCGCGCCCAGGTGCAGCGGGATCTCGACGCGCTCGGGGCGCGGCTCGATGCGGCGCTCGTGGGCCCCGGCGAGAGCGCGGAGAGCGCGCCGCGGGTGCCGTGGACCTCGTCGCTGATGCCGCTCGCGGTGACGGCGAGCGAACGGCAGGCGCTCCGGTACCCGGTCGAGGCGCGGCTGCTCTACGATCTGCAGCGGGCCTGCGTGGCGCACGAGCGCGGGGCGTCGGCGGTCGATCTCGTGACGTGGGCGCTCTCGCTCGGGGATCGCCCGATCGTGCGGAAGCTACCGGCGACGCGGCCGCTCAAGATCGCGCGGCACCTCCGGAGCGCGCTGCAAAAGCTGCGGCACGTGGAGATGCCGTCCGCGGATCGAAGGCTCATCGCGCGGCTCTTGCGGATGGCGGTGCGCCGGGCCGAGGACAACGTGCGCAAGACGCTCCGGCCCGTCATCGAGGGGACGCTCGACGGCGTGGGGCTCCGGCCCGCGAGCGTGCCCGAGCGCGTGGCGCGCAAGAAGCTCGTCGAGGAGCTCTGCGATCAGGTGGTGACGCGCGGATTCTTGAGCATCGGGCAGCTCCGCGACGCGCTCTCCCGCAGTCAGCTCAAGATGGGCGACGTCGGGCTCCCCGGTGAGCTCGTGCGCGGCGATCCGCTGCTGCTCGCTGACAAGGCGCTCGACGTCTCGCTCGACGGCGTCTACCGCCGCGGCGAGGTGTACCTGCGCGCCTTGCAGAAGGTGTCGAGCGTGTTCTTCGGCACGAAGCTCGGCCGGCTCGTCACGCTCTTCGTGATCCTGCCGGCCGGCGGCGCGTTCGTGGTGCTGGAGGGTTTGCAGCACATGGTCGGGCCGGCCGCGAAGGCGCTCGGCTTCTCGCCGCCGCACCTCGTGAGCACGGCGTCCTTGCTCGTGATGACGGTCGTGCTCTTCGGGCTCATCCACAGCGAAGCGCTGCGCGCGGGGGCGATGCGGCTCCTGTCGATCCTCGGCCACGCGCTCGCCGCCGTCTTCGTGCGCCTGCCGCGGTGGGTCTTCTCCCTCGGGCCGATCCGGCGCGTGCTGGAGAGTGGCCTCGCCCGTGCGATCGCGCGGTACGTGCTCATGCCGCTCGTGGTCGCGACGATCCTCTACATGGCCACGCCGCTGCGCGACGTGCCCGGCGTGATCGGGCCCCTCGGCGCGGCCGGCGTGTTCGTCGCGGCGAGCGTGCTGCTCAACACGCGCGCGGGCCTCGTGGCGCAGGAGGTCGTGTTCGATCAGATCGCGCTCGGCTGGGAGGCGCTGAAGGGGCGCGCGCTGCCGGGGCTCTTGCGGCTCGTGATGGGCGTCTTCCGCGCGATGCTGGAGCTCTCGGAGCGCACGCTCTACCGCGTCGACGAATTCCTGCGCTTCCGCGAGGGCGACAAGCGCGCCACGATCCCGCTGAAGGCCGGGCTCGGGCTCGTGTGGTTCTTCGTGGCGTACGTGATCCGGCTCTACATCACGCTGCTCATCGAGCCCGAGATCAACCCGGTGAAGCATTTCCCGGTGGTCACGGTCGCGCAGAAGATGCTGATCCAGCAGCTCGCGGAGATGCTGACGGTCATGAACCACGCGCTCGCCCCGCTCGGCCCGGTGATCGGCGGGACGATCGCGGCGACCACGGTCTTCCTCTTCCCGAGCGTGTTCGGCTTCCTCGTGTGGGAGTTCAAGGAAAACTTCCGCCTTTACCGTGAGAACCGCGCGAAAAATCTAGGGCCCGTGCCCATCGGTCACCAAGGCGAGACCGTCGGCACGCTCATGCGCCCAGGCTTTCACTCGGGCACGTTGCCCAAGCTGTACGGGAAGCTTCGGCGCGCCGCGCGGCGGGCCGAGCTCGACGAGTCCCGCGGCATCGAGCGCGGACACGGCTCACTGCGCGGCCTGCAGGAGCAGCTCGACGATCTGCGCGAGACCGTGCGGCGCGCGGTCGATCGCGAGGTGAGCGGGCTGCTCGCCGCCTGCCCCCGCTTCCGCGCCGGCGCCATCACCGTGCAGAGCGTCGAGCTCGGATCGAACCGGCTGCGCCTCGAGCTCGCGTGCGACGCGGTCTCCAGGGCGAAGGCCGTGATCGCGTTCGAGGAGCAGAGCGGGCTCGTCGTGGCGAGCGTGACCGAGCCGGGGTTCGTCGACGCGCTCGACGGGCCGGATCGCATCCTGTTCGAGAACGCGATCGCCGGGTTTTACCGCATGGCGGGCGTGGACCTCGTGCGCGAGCAGATCCGCGCCGCGCTCGGCGACGACGTGCCGTACGACATCGCCGACGAGGGCCTCGTGCTCTGGCCGGGCGAGGGCTACCGGACCGAGGTGATCTACACGCTCGACGCCGGCTTCAGCGGCCCGCTCGCGGCTCCCACGCTCCGCGGCGAGCGCCCGGCGATCGAGCCCAAGCCGCTCGATTTGCGGAAGATCCTGTTCCGGGATCAGCACATCCCCTGGGCCGAGTGGGCCCTGTCGTGGCGCGAGGAGGTCGCGGGCGAGGCGCCGCGGCGCGTGCTGTTCGGCGCGTCGATCCTGCCGCCGCCGATGCGCGAACGGGAGCGGGCCGCGCGCCTGGCCTCGGCATGATCCGCGGGGCGGGCGCCGTCCTCGTCGCGCTCGTGCTGTTCGCGCCCGCGTGCGGGCGAGACGCGCCGCCCGAGCCTCCGCCGGGCAGCGCAGCCCCGAAGACGGAAGCGAAGCCCGCATCCGGGCCGACGGAAGCCGCCGGGATCCGCTACCTCGAACGCGTGACGGGCGGCGCCGCCGCGACCGAACGGCTGCCGCTCGTCGTGGCGATCCACGGGCTCGGCGATCGTCCGGAGTCGTTCGTTCGGCTGTTCGATCGGATCGAAGGCCGCATGCGGGTCGTCGTTCCGTACGGGACCTCGCCGCACGGAGACGGCTTCTCTTGGTTCCCGCTCGCGCGTCGGGATCCGGCGAAGCTCGCGGAGGGCACGGCGCTCGCGGCGGACGGGCTCGCGACGATGCTCGAAGAGCTCGAACGAACGAAGCCGACGCGGGGACGGCCGATCGTGACCGGGTTTTCCCAGGGAGGGATGCTGAGCTTCACGCTCGCAGTGAAGCACCCCGAGCGCGTCGGCGAGGCGCTTCCCCTCGCCGGCTTGCTCGCGCCGCCGCTCTACCCGAGCGCGTGGCCCATGGGAAAACTCGCCCCGAAGGTCCACGCGTTCCACGGCGACGCGGATGCGATGGTGCCGCTCTCCGGCGCGACCGAGACCGTGCGCGCGCTCGTCGCGGTGGGCTTTTCGGCGGAGCTCACCACCTACCCCGGCGTGGGGCACACGGTGAGCGCTTCGATGCGGGGGGACTGGCAGAAGGCGCTGGAGGCAGCAGCCGAGAGGGCCGCCGCCTCCAGTCCGTGACGGATTACTTGCGGTTCCGACGACGCAGCCGCGCGAACACCGCGCCGATCATGCCGAGGGCCGCCGCCGCAGGCACGACCGGGCTCTTCTGCTCGTCACCGACGACGGCGCAGCCGCAGCCGCCCTCGTCGACGATGATCGGGCCGCCGCCGGCGCCCGTGTTGCCGCCCGTGCCCGAGCCGGTGGCCGGGCCGTTGCCGCTCGACCCCGGCTGAACGGTCACGTTCACGAGATCGCTCGCCAGGCCCTTGCCGTCGGAGACGGTGAGCTGGAACGTGAGCCTGAGCTCGACCTGCGTGTCCGGCGCGACGAACGTGGGCTTCGGCTCGTTGGCGGCCGTGAGCGCGACCTCGGGCCCGGCCGTCTGCGTCCACTTGTACGTGAGCGGCTCGCCGTCCGGATCGTTGCTCTTCGAACCATCGAGCGCGACCGAATCACCGCCCGACACCACGAGGTCCTCGCCGGCGTTCGCGACGGGCAGGCCCACGCAGCTCGTGCTGTCCTCCACGATCGACGCGAAGGGCTTGTTCGTCGCGCCCTGCACGTCGATGTCGTCGATCTCCCAGCCGTACGCGCCGGCCGCCGGATCGGTGCCGATCCGGAAGCGCAGCTTGAACGCCTTGCCCGCGAGCGAGGTGCCGAAGTTCAGCGTCATCGAGCTGAAGCCCGGCCACGCCGCGTTCCGGTTGGTGAAGCCCTGACGGTTACCAAGCGGGTTGTCGGAGACGTTCGTGATCTGGCCGGTGTAGGGCACGTTCGCGAACTGGGCCGCGTCCTGCCAGCTCTGGCCGCCGTCCGTCGAGACCTCGATGACCGCGCCGTCGTAGTTGAGCTGCCCACCCCCCTGCGGCGGCGGACCCACCTCGAACTCGTGACGGTGCTTCATCGTGATCGTGAGCGGCCCCGGGCCCGCCATGATCACCGGCGACTCGAACGAGGTGTCGGTCAGGCTGCCCGAGTCCACGCCGTAGAACACGTGGTTCGGCGGTCCGTTCTGGATGCGGCTCCAGACCCGATCGGCGCCGTCGCCCGACGCCGTCCACGTCTCGATGTCGCTCTCGGCGCTCTCGATCGTGGCCGACTCCGGCACGTTGTCGTAGTTGATGTACGGCACCTCGACGACCGTCGACTTGGGCTCGCACGTCTGGGCGCTCGTCACGGCGACGTCGAGCTTCACCGAGCTGATGCCGGCGACCGAGCCGTCGAGGGCCACGTCGATCGTGGCCTTCGCCGTCCCGAAGGGCGGGACCGTGCCGAACTGCACCTGCGTGCCGTTCGGGAACGAGATGCCCGCCTGCTGCGCCGTCACGCTCGCGACCGCGTCCGTCATCGGCGCGACGCCCGTGTTCTTGAGCTCGATCGTCACGCGGCCCGACTCCTGGGCGTCGAGGCGCCCGTCGGAGTCGCAGGACTGGACGGCGTCGTCGAGCCCGCTCGTGAGATCGGAGACCGCGGCCTTGACCTCGAAGCTCTCGACCACGCCGACGTTGTCGTTCGAGTCGCGCGGCGGCGAGACCGCGCACGAGCCCGCGCCGCGCTTGGCGAAGGCCTGGGCGAGGGTCTCCATGTCCTTCACGTCGACCGCGGCCGCGGCCGCGAGGATCGCGTCGCGCTGCTCGAGGTACGTCGCGTCCGGCGGGACCATCTTCAGCGACGCGACGATGTAGTCGGCCATGCGCCGGCGAGCCCCTTCGAAGTCGTAGGGAGCGCCCGGCTCCTGGCTGCGCTTGAGGAGCGCGACCGTCGCCTCGAACATCATCGTCGCCCACACCTCGCCGGCGTTGTGCACCTCGGAGTTCGGCGCGGGGATCACCGCCATCGGGTGATCGGGCAGCGCCTCGCCGTCGGCGATGTGCCGGTAGGTCAGGCCGTTCTTCGACATGTCGGTCGTGTACGGGACACGCCGGATGCCGTAGTAGCCGCTGTCGCCGAGCGACGCCGTGGCGTAGACGCTCATGCCGAAGACGCCGTCGAGATCGTCGCCCTCGCGCAGGGTCATGTGGAGCGCGACCGTGTCGCCCCAGCCCTCGCCCATGCCGCCGCACATGTTGGCGCCGCAGTACGCGAGCCGGTTGTGCAGGTAGTGGCCCCACTCGTGCGCGACGATGTGGTTGTCGATCGTGCCGTCGCGCTCGACGCCCTCGGCTGAGCGGACCATCGTGGCCGTCACGTCGCCGGCCATCATGGCCTGCTTGATGGCGTTGCCCGAGGCCAGCGTGACGGACAGGACGGGGATGTTCACGTTCCCGTTCGGCTGCCCGTTCGGCATGTAGGGCGGCGCGGGCTCGTCGGCGTTGTTCGCGAGGATCATGCCGATCGCGCCCGCGGCCTGTGCGTTCACGGCCTTCTGCTTGAACGTGCAGGCGCCGCGATCGATGAGGACGATCTTGCCGGCCACGTTGTTCTTGATGGACTGGCAGCCGTCCGTGAAGGTGCCGGGCGTCTCGTTCGTCGTGGTCGTGGACTGATCGTCGACGAGCGCGAGGGAGCCGGTCGTGTTGAACACCTGCAGCCCGAACTCGGCGATGTCGGTGCCGTAGCCCTTGCCGCCGGGGTTCGTCGTGAGGCTACGCGCGCTCGCGCCCGACCAGAGGTACATCTGCATGATCGGCGACTCGCCGTCCGCAGGCGTCTGCATGTTCGCGTTGTTGCGGCTCTGGTTGTTGAACGCGTCGTCCTGCGCCTCGGCGAGGAGCGGATCGTTCTCCACGCCGCCGCGGCCGTAGTTGCTCTTCTGCGCGTTGCCCGCGGCCTCGTCGAAGCCCGAGTCGTACCAGTAATCGTGCAGCCAGTTCGTCACGTAGAAGAGCTGCGTGGCGGCGGCCATGATCTGGTTCTGGTTCGCCGTCGGCGCGACGTTCACGTCGTAGGTCCGATCGAACGCTCCGGGCGCCGTCACGCTCGGGCGCGTGTCGCCATTGCCGAAGCCGTCCGGCTGGTAGTGGTCGGCGTACGCGTCGACGTTGTTGCCGGACGTCGAGGTCGCCCCGGAGGGCAACCACGGATCGAACGTGCCCTGGGGGTTCTTGTTGAACCCATCCATCGACACGAGCACCGGCGCGATGAACGGGGGCACGGAGCCGTCGGGCTGGCCCGTCGGGTGCGGCGTGAAATCGGCCTGCGGGCCGTCGAGGGGGCGTTTGTCGCCGTTCTGGTCGGCCCAGACGCGATAATTGAAGACCGCGTCGTGCGAGAGGTTTTGCCGATAGAGGACGCGACCGTCGTCGGCCGCGATCACGTATGCGTAGAGCCCCGCGTCCTTCTCGCCCACTTCGCGCGGGCGGATTTCGAGGTAGTACGCGGGAACGAGGCGATCCGGCAGCGGGAAGTACACCTTCTTCACGCGCGCGGGGCCGGCAAACTCGTGATCCTGCGTGGGCAGGAGATCGAAGGTCTGGTAACGGCCCTTTTCGCCGCGCGGGACGAGGTTCGCCGCGGGGAGATCGGCCTTGTGGAAATCCCGGAACGCGCTGGCGAGCGCGCCCTGGGGGGTCACGACGAACGTGCGCGGGACCCGCTTGTTTCCGGCGAATCCGGCCGGGTGGAGGTTGTTCGCGGCCGCCACGAGGCGGTGGCTGCGATCGAGCATGACGCTCGCGCCGCCGCGGAAAACCTCGACGCCGTCGATCTCCTGGCCGAGGCGCACGACGACGCCGCCGGCGCCGCGATCGTGAATTTCACGCACGACCGTGGCCTGGATGGCGGCCTCGGGCAGTTTCAGCATCTCGGCCGCGGAGACGAGCGCCTTGCGCGCGGCGACGTCGGGCTTCGTGGAAGCGACGAGCGCCTTCGTGCCGGCCTGATCCCGCGCGGCCCAGAAGAACGTGGGCGCGCCCGTCTGCGGATGCACCGACGTGACGTGTCCGCCGAGGGGAGACCGCGAGATGCGCGGCGTCCCGGAGGGCGCCGGCTGCGCACGATAAAATGCATCGAAATTCGGCAGCTCCTTCGCGTGCGCGAAGGAAGCACCGACCAGCGCCGTGAGCATGGTGAGACAACGAACGGAGCGCTTCATCAAAATCCTCCACCAAAGGAGACGCTCTCGCCCCCTCGAAAGGGAAGCAGGCGAGAGCGGGGCAAGAGCCAGGCGTACTCGGTCGGAGCGCCAGAGGGAAGCAATTTTGCGCCGAACGTTATGGTATCGGCGAAGCCCGGCGGGCGCTCCCGCACGTATTCGGACGATGATGCAAGATTCCGTCGACCGCGGCTTGGAAAACTCCCACCGCGCCGCTTTTCTTTCGCAGTTCAGGTGCTCGCCGCGCGACTTGTGCTAATGGCGGCCGGACATGGCGCGCCGGTTCTTCCCGTGGTTCCTTTCGATCCTCGCCTGCGGGTGCGGCGGGACGCCCCCTCCCCTCGACGCTTCGGCCCCGCCGCCGCCGAGATCCGCGGCGATCCCCGCGTCCCCGCCCGTCGTCACGCCGCCGCCGAAGCCTGCGGAACCGAGCCCTGCGGAGACCGCTGCTGCACCAAAGGTTCCTGCTCCCACGAATTCGGGTCCTCCTTTTCCGCCACCCGCGTTCACGCCGCCCCACGCGCGCACCGCCAAACCCGGCGACGGCGTCTTCACGCCCATCGAGGAGGGCCGCGCGCGCGGCACCGGAGCGCTCGCGCGCGCCACGGTCCACCCCCACGCGATCAAGCCGCACCCGTACGTCGTCCTCGTGGCGATCGACCTGCGCCGGGTCGATCTGCGCCTCGTCGCGGGCACGGAGGAGCCCACGTCGACGGGGGTGTCAAAAGATCGACGCCCCGGCCTCGTCCCCGCGGCGGATCTGCCCTCGCTGATTGCGGTGTTCAATGGTGGCTTCATGGCCAAGCACGGCCAATGGGGGATGATGGTCGACGGCGACGTCTTTCTCCCGCCGCGGGAAGACGGCTGCACGGTGGCGCTGCTCGGGGACGGGTCCGTGCGTATCACGAGCTTCCCGGCGCTCGCGCCCCTCACCGCGCAGATCCGGTCGTATCGGCAAACGCCTCCCTGCCTGATCGAGGGCGGCGCGCTCCACCCGCGCCTTTCGGCCGAGGACACGGCGCGGCTCTGGGGCGCGGCCGAGGGCGGCGATCGCGAGATTCGCCGCACGGCGATCGGCCTGCACGAGGACGGCACGACGCTCCTCTTCGCAATCGGCGAATGGGTATGGGCGCGCGACCTCGCGGCGGCGATGAAATCGGCGGGCGCCGCGTCCGCCGCGGAGCTCGACATCAACTGGTCGTATACGCGGTTCCTCCTGTACGACCATTCGACCCCGCCGGCGGTCGTGTCGACGTTGATCGAAAAGGTCGAATACACGAAGACCGGATATGTGTCGAAGCCCGCACCCCGGGACTTTTTCTACCTGAAGCAGAAACAATCCGGCGCCGCCGCGCGGCCTTGACGTGGCGCCCGCCTTGACCGGCCCCCGCTGTGAACCGCCGCGGCCGAGGGGTTGGGTAGGGCAGACCGCAGAGTCGACGGACGCGGGAGCATGCGCCCGAAGGCGAGGCCCCCCATAGCCCCGAAAGCGGCTCTCCGAGGGTGCTTCCGGACCGATCTACCCCTTGACCGGTTTTTTCGCCTGTGGTGAGGTTCGCTTTGGCAAACCGGAGAGATCGGCGTCGCCGGGGGCCGGCGGGCCGTGTGGTCCCTCGCGCTGGCATGGCGCCGACGGGGAGAAAGGGCATGTCGCCCATGAGTCGATGGAGAAGGTTCGGAATCACAAGGGTCGCCATGGCGACCTTCGCGCTTCTCGTGGCCGTGAGCGCGGGAGCGGGCTGCGAGGACACGGAGCCCCCGGGCAACACCGGCGGCGCCGGTGGTCAAGGCGGCGCGGGCGGCGCCGGCGGCGCGGGCGCGTGCACGAGGCCCGAGGATTGCCCCGGCGCCGACACGGCCTGCCGGACGCGCACCTGCACGGCGGGCGTCTGCGGCGAAGAGTTCGCCCCCATGGGCACACCGAGCGACACGCAGATGGTCGGCGACTGCGCCAAGGAGATCTGCGACGGCCAGGGGAAGGTCTCGCTCGAGAACGACGACACCGACATCCTCGACGATCAAAACGATTGCACCCAGGACGTCTGCAATGCGGGACAACCGGAGAACAACCCGCTCCAGGCCGGCGACGCCTGCACGTCGAACGAGGGCAAGCTCTGCGACGGCATGGGCACGTGCGTGGAGTGCCTCGCGCCTTCGGACTGCCCCGAGAATGTTTGCGCCGGGAACATCTGCGTCCCTGCGGAGTGCGGCGACACCGTGAAGAACGGCGCCGAGACGGACGTCGACTGCGGCGGCGGCACCTGCGCCCCCTGCGCCGACAACCTCATTTGCGGCGCGGCCTCCGATTGCCAGAGCGGCGTGTGCAAAGCCGGCACCTGCCAGGCGCCCACCTGCACGGATACCGTCGAGAATGGCGCCGAGACCGACGTCGATTGCGGCGGCGGGACCTGCGACCCCTGCGGCCCCGGCCTCGGCTGTTCGCAGGACAGCGATTGCGTGGGCGGCTCCTGCTCGGGTTCGGTTTGCTTGCCGACCTGCACCGACACGGTGACGAACCGCAACGAGACGGACGTCGACTGCGGCGGCCCGAACTGCTCGCCCTGCGCCGGCGGCCTCATTTGCTCGGTGGACTCGGATTGCGCGAGCAAGATCTGCACGGCGGGCATCTGCAACCAGCCTTCCTGCATGGATACGGTCCAGAACGGTAGCGAGACCGGCGTCGACTGCGGCGGCACGGACTGCGCCGGGTGCGCCGACGGCCTCGCCTGCAATCAGGGGACCGATTGCAAGAGCGGCGTCTGCACGGGCAACCTCTGCCAGACGGCGGCGTGCAACGATACCGTGAAGAACGGCGCCGAGACGGACGTGGATTGCGGCGGCGGCGCCTGCACGACCTGCGACATCGGCAAGGCATGCCTCGTGAACGGCGATTGCACGAGCAACATCTGCGCGGGCAATGTCTGCGTCATCTCGCTCTGCGGCGACGGCCTCATCACGGGCGCCGAGGTCTGCGACAACGGCAACGCCACGGCCGGCGACGGCTGCGACGCGGCGTGCGCGATCGAAGCGGGCTGGCTCTGCGCGGGCACGCCGAGCGCCTGCACGCCAATCTGCGGCGACGGCCTCCAGAAGGGCCCCGAGACGTGCGACGACGCCAACACGGCCCCCGGCGACGGCTGCGGCGCGACCTGCCAGGCCGAGCTCGGGTACGTGTGCAGCGGCGCGCCGAGCACGTGCCACACGGTCTGCGGCGACGGCATCAAGGCCGGCACCGAGCCGTGCGACGACGGCAACCTCAACGACGACGACGCCTGCCTTCCGGGCTGCATCGCCGCGACCTGCGGCGACGGCTACGTGAACGCGGCAGCCGAGACCTGCGACGACACGAACGCGACGCCCGGCGACGGCTGCGACCCCACCTGCCACGCCGAGCCCTTCTACGCGTGCTACGGCGCGCCGAGCACCTGCGTCCTCGTCGAGACCGAGCCGAACGCCGCCTGCGGCACGGCGAGCGGTCCGCTCAAGCCGCCCTTCGCGATCACGGGCAAAATCAGCCCCGTCGGCGATCAGGACTGGTACTCGTTCACCGTGCCCGCCGTCGCGGACGTGAGGGTCGAGACGTTCGTCCCGTCGGTGGGCAGCTGCACGACGGGGAACGACACCAAGGTCTATCTCTACGCGGCGGCGAGCTGCTCGACGATCCTCGTCGAGGACGACGACGACGGCATCAATAGCTGCTCGGTGATCGATCCGACGACGGCGGCCGACGCGGCGGCGAAAAAGCTCGCCCCGGGCACGTACTACGTGCGCGTGGAGGAGTTCGGCAGCAACGCGACCATCGGCGCCTACCAGCTCCAGGTGACGTTCACCGCGCTCTGCGGCGACGGCGTGCGCGCGGGCAGCGAGGCGTGCGACGACGGCAACCTGACGGCCGGCGACGGCTGCTCGTCGACCTGCACCATCGAGCAAGGCTACCAGTGCAACGGCTCGCCGAGCGTCTGCGCCCTGAGCTGCGGCGACGGCACCATCAACGGCAGCGACGTCTGCGACGACGGCAACCTGAACAACGGCGACGGCTGCTCCTCGGTCTGCACGGTCGAGCAGGGCTACGCCTGCACGGGCACGCCGAGCGTCTGCACGACGAGCTGCGGCAACGGCACGATCAACGGCACGGACGCCTGCGACGACGGCAACCTGAACAACGGCGACGGCTGCTCGTCCCTGTGCGCGCTCGAGCCGAACTTCAAGTGCATCGGGACGCCGAGCGTCTGCACGCCGGTCGAGCAGTACTGCAACGACGGCATCGACAACGACGGCGACACGCTCATCGACGCCGCCGACACGGACTGCGCGATCCCGGCCTACTTCACGGCCTGCGCGGCAGGACAGCGCCTCGTGGTCGTCCGGGCCTACGACACGCCGCTCGCCCTGCCCGACGGCAACACGACGGGCATCAGCAGCTACGTCGGCGTGGCGAACGTCGGCACCGTGAACCGCGCGGCAGTGCTCCTGAACGTCACGCACACCTGGGACGCAGACGTCGACGTGTTCCTGCAGCCGCCGGGCCTCGGTGAGCTCGACATGACCACGGACAACGGCAGCTCGAGCGACAACTACACGAGCACGATCCTCGACTCGACCTGCGCCACAGCCGTCACCTCGGGCGCCGCGCCCTTCTCGGGCTGCTACGCACCGGAGACGTCGCTGACGCCCGTCAACGGCAAGTCACCCGTCGGACGGTGGCGGCTCCACGTCCTCGACGACACGAGCTCGGATCAAGGCACGCTCAACAGCTGGGCCATGGTCTTCTGCGCCACGCCCTGAAGGGGTACTTCATGGCGTAGCGCCGGGGTTTCACCCCGGACCCGATGAGGGGCTGTCCGCCCCTCAACCCGGACCAGGGCAAGCCCTGGACCTCTGGTGCATCGACCGCGATGCGGTCGATGCATCAGATTGGGTAGAACAGCCTAGAATCCTCAGCTCCTGCGCGCACACGGCAAGGGAGTGCGATGCGACACCTCGCTCTCGCGAAGATCCTCGTCGTCCTCTCGATCCGCGCCGCGTATCCCCTCGCGGCCCCGCTCCTGCTCGGCATTTTCATCCTCGCCACGGTTCTCTTCGGGCCCAACGGGATGAGCACGCCCGAGGCGCTCGCCGTGATGCGCGCCTCCCCCACACTCATGACCGTCCTCTGGGCCGGATGGCTCGTGCTCGGTCTGCCCGCCGCGCGCGCCGCGCTCGTTCCTCCGTCCGGGACGTATCTACGCTGGTTACCAGCACCACGCCTCGTGTTTCACCTCGCAGGGGGCGCCTGCGCGCTCGCCGTCGAGGCGCCGTGGATGCTCCTGTTCGGGCGCGGCGAGGGGCTCCTGTCCGGCGTCACGGCCGGGCTCGCGGCCCTCGCAGGGCACGCACTCGCCAGCACGCGGCCGTGGGGCGCGCAGGAGGCGCTCGCGGCGGCCGGCGTGGGCCTCGCCGTCTTCACGCGGAACCCGCCGCTCGCGTTCGGGGCAGCCCTCCTCGCAGCCTGCCTGGCCGTCCCGGCCGCCTTCCGCCGCGCCCCCGAAGCCGCGGCCGGGACGAACCGCGGCCTGTGGGCCCGATCCCCGCTCGGCGCGCTCGCCTCGACGTTCGTGCTCGGCGTCCTTCGCGGCGAGCCAGGGGTCGTCGGACGCGCGCTCGCACTCGCAGCGCTCGCCGGGCTCGTGCTGCCGCTCGCGGCCCGCGGGCACGATCTCGAGGCGGACGCGTCGATCGGCGCGCTCGCCCTCGGCCTCGCAGCCATCGCGCTCGCGCCGGGCCTCTCGGGGGCCGCGGCGGCCGTCGTGCGGGCGGAGCGCGCGGCCTCGTGGCTCTGCGACGCGACCGGGACGCCGCCACGGACGCGCGCACTCGCGGCGGCCCTCGCAGGCGGCATCCTCGGGGCCACGAGCGGGCTCGTCCTCGCGACGGTCGGGGCCCTCGGCCTGCATGCGCGCCTCGCGCTCGGTGCGCGCATCGTCACGCTCGCGGTCGCCTCCGGGCTCGCCACGGGCGCGGTCCTCGTCGGCGGCGCGCGCGAGGCCGAGGCCTCTCCGCGGCGCGGCGATCGCGGCATGCTCGAGGCGCTCGTGTGGGCCGCATTCGGCGCGACCGCGGCCTCGCTCGCCGGAGAGCTCTCGCTCGTGGGCATCGTCGCCGTCGGAATCATGCGGATCGGCTTGGCCGCGCGCCGGGCCGAGGTGCTACGCAGGCTGCGGGGTGCGGCGTGACGCTCTCGATTGTGGACTTGAACAAGCAGCTCGGCGGGCGGCTCGTGCTCGACGGGGCGAGCCTCTCGGCCGCGCCGGGCGAGATCGTGGCGATCTTCGGCGACAACGGCGCCGGCAAATCCACGCTCCTGCGCATCCTCGCCGGCGTGCTCGACGCGGATCGGGGCCGCGCGAGCCTCGACGGCGCCTCGCTCCTCGGCCCACGCGCCTCCGCGCGCGCGCACGTCGGCTACGTGCCCGAGGCCGCCGACGCGCCGGCCCACCTCTCGCCGCGCGAGCTCGCCGCGCTCGTCGCCGCGTTGAAGCGCGTCCCGCTCCCGGACGAAGCGCTCCTCGAACGGCTCGGCCTCCGCGCGTACTGGGATCGTCCCTTTGGCGGCCTCTCCCTCGGCCAGCGGCGCCGGAGCTGCCTGTGCGCGGCGATCCTCGGCGACGTGCGCTTGTTATTGCTCGACGAACCTACGAACGGCCTCGACGCGGCCGGCGTGCGCGAGCTCGCGGCGCTGCTCGAAGAGCGTCGCGCGGCGGGCACGACGATCCTCGTCGCGACGCACGATCCCGCGTTCGCCGAGGCGATCGCCGCGACGCGCCTCCGGCTCTCGGCCGGCAAGCTTGAGGCCTGATCACCCTTTCACGACGCCGATCGGCCGCAATCGGGCGACCTTCCTGGCGATCCCGGCCGCGGCCACGACGTCGACCACCCGATCGACGTCCTTGTAGGCCACGGGCGCCTCCTCGGCGAGCTCCGCATTCGACGCGCAACGGATCACGATTCCGCGCCCTTCGAGCTCCTTGCGGAGCGCCTGCCCCGTCACCTTTTTCTTTGCGGCGGTGCGGCTCATTTGCCTCCCTGCGCCGTGGCAGGTGCTCCCGAACGAGGCCTCGCTCCCGTGCTCGGTCCCGACGCACACGAAGGACGAGGTCCCCATGCTGCCCGGAATGAACACGGGTTGCCCGATGTCCCGATAGGCCGCCGGCACGTCCCGGCTCCCGGGGCCGAAGGCGCGCGTCGCGCCCTTGCGATGCACGCACACCTTCTTCCCCTCGTATTTCTCGATCTTCGCCGTGTTGTGCCCCACGTCGTAGATCAACCGCAAAAAGCCATCCCGGTCCCCGAACATCCGGCGAAACACATCCCGCACGAGGTGCGCGATGAGGTGCCGGTTTGCGAAACCGAAATTGGCGGCGGCGCACATGGCCGCGAAGTATTGCTGTCCCTCGGGCGACGAAAGCGGCGCGCAGGCGAGCTGACGGTCCGGCACGTGAATGCCATATCGTTGCATCACGCTGTCCATCAAGCGCACGTGATCCGTGCACACCTGATGCCCGAGCCCGCGGGATCCCGAATGCACGAGCACCGTCACGCGCCCGACCGCGAGTCCGAGCCGCCCGGCGATCCCCTCGTCGAACACCTCGTCGACGACCTGCACTTCGAGGAAATGGTTTCCGCTGCCCAGCGTGCCGAGCTGATCGGCGCCGCGTTGCCTCGCCCGCTCGGACACCGCGGACGCGTCGGCGCCTTCGAGCGCGCCGCCCGATTCGATGGCCTCGAGATCGGACGCCGTCCCCACCTCGTGATCCCGGACGAGCGCGCCCGCGCCGCCTTCGAGGATCCTGTCGAGCTGCTTTCCCGAAAACGACCACCGCCCCCCGCG
Source organism: Polyangium sp. 6x1 (assembly GCF_029946515.1). Classification (GTDB taxonomy): domain Bacteria; phylum Myxococcota_A; class Polyangia; order Polyangiales; family Polyangiaceae; genus Polyangium. The sequence goes on along the minus strand of NZ_JARZHH010000074.1, from coordinate 1,329 downwards.
CCCGGCGCCCGAGGGCACGCTGCGCGACAGCTCGTGCACCAGGCTCTCCACGCGATCGGCAATCGCCTTGCGTTCGAGGTTCGAGACGAGCAGCCGCACCCCGCAGTTGATGTCGAACCCTATGCCGCCCGGCGAAATCACGCCGTCGGGCAGGGCCGTCGCGGCCACGCCGCCGACGGGAAAACCGTACCCCTCGTGCATGTCGGGCATTCCGCAAGCGGCGCCCACGATGCCGGGGAGCGTGGTCACGTTCACGAGCTGCTCGACGGAATGGTCGGAGAGCAAGCTGGGCAGCGTCTCGGGGCTCGCGAAGATCCGCGCCGGCACGCGCATGTCGCTGCGATACGAGGTCGGAATCTCGTACACGGAGGGGGCGACCTCGACGAGCGGCGGAGGCGGCGCGCGCGGGGGTTCAGATGTCGAGGACGACGTGGACCGAATAGCCATGCGAATCCTCCGTGATGTGGACGTCGTGCAGGGTGGCGGCCTTGACGAGGGGCCGAAGGTCCGAAACGAGCGCGCCGCGCACCCGGGCCACGAGGTGATCGGCGGCGAGCTCGTCGAAATGGAAATCGACGTAAACCCGGCGGTCCACCTCGGTCCGAAACACGAGCTCGTTCAGCCAGTCGACGAGCAGCGCTTCGCGATCGACCGAATGCAGCGAGACGGCGACGCTCTCGCCGGAGGCCTCGGGCAGCGGCGCCTCCCCGACGGCGAGCTCGGCGAGGGCGCGGCCGGCCTCGGCGAAGAGCTCGGGGAGCGTGGGCGCGAACAGGCCGAGCCGAAGCTCGGCCGTGTGGTCCTCGAAGGTGTGGCGTGGGCCTTTCGGGCCGGACGTCATGCGGGGGAATATCGTCGCCGGGAGGCCGACGTCACGGGAGGGATGGAATGCCGAGGCCACCGTGCAGGCGTGCGACGTCCTCGGGGCGCAGGCCGAGCATGGAGGGCAGCCCTTTGAGATAGGCGCGCTCGGCTTCCGATTCGGTGCCCGCGGAGAGGAGGGAGACCACGTAGAACTGCTCGGCGATCTGGGGCGAGCGGATCTGCCCGATGAGCGCGAAGGGCGGCTGCGGGGCTTCGAGCTCGCGGGCGAGCGCGGCGCGATCCTCGGGGCCGAGGCCGGCGCGCGCGAGGCGGTCGAGGATACGCGCGCGCTCGTCGGGATCGATCTGGCCGTCGATGAAGGCTGCGGTGATCATGGCGCGCACGAGGAGCAAGGCATCGGCTTGCACGTCGGCGGCGGGAACGGGCGCGGGCGCGGCGACTGGCGCGGGCGCGGGCGCGGCGACGGGCGCGGGCGCGGGCGCGGGCGCGGGCGCGGCGACGGGC
>NZ_JARZHH010000073.1 GCF_029946515.1 Polyangium sp. 6x1 | reverse complement strand
AGTGGCGGCGCGGGCGGCAGTGGCGGCGCGGGCGGCAGCGGCGGCGCTGGCGGTATCGGCGGCGCAGGCGGCACAGGCGGTATCGGCGGCGCAGGCGGTATCGGCGGCGCAGGTGGGCAAGGCGGCACAGGCGGCAGCGGCGGCGCGGGCGGCATGGGCGGCGCAGGAAACGGCGGCGCCGGGGGCCAAGGCGGCTCCTCGCTTCTCTGCGGCAACGACCTCATCGAGCCGGGCGAGACCTGCGACGACGGCAACACCATGCCTGCCGATGGTTGCTCCTCCCAATGTCTCCTCGAGCCCGGCACCACCTGCGGCGACGCCGTCGACCTGCTCGCCAAGGGCCAGATGCAGGGCGAGACGCTCGTGTATGCCGGCACCACGATCGGCTCTCCCGTCCTCGGGTTCGGCGCGCCAACCTGCTCGGCCGGCGGCACGATGGCGCCTGCGATCGTGCATCGATACGTCACGGGCTCGTCTCCCGCGCGCGTGACCTTCGAGACCACGGACATCGGCGGCGCGCTCGACGATACCGTCGCCTGGGCTTACCTCGACTGCCTCGACACCAGCGCCGAGCACGCTTGCGACGACGACAGCGGCGACGGCCCCCTCGCGCGCGTCGAAACCGCGGTCTTGCCGCCCGCGACGCCCGTCTTCCTCGTCGTCTCGGGTTATGCGGCGGCCGACGTCGGCCCCTACGAGCTCCGCGTCACCGAGCGGCCTTTCGCCCCCGTCGAGGCCTCGGGCACCTGCGCAATGCCCTCCTCTGCATCCGCGGGCAACTACGCCGGCACCACGCTCGCCGCGGACGCCGCTGACCTCTCCGCGAGCTGCACCGGCGGCGGCCCCGAGGCCGTGTATGCGCTCACGCTCTCCGGCCCGGCCGATCTCTCGGTCCGCGTCGCGCCCTCCTCGCCCCTCTTCGACGTCGGCGTATACCTGCTCGACGCTTGCGCCATGAATGCAAACGAGCTCGCTTGCGCCGACGCCGAGCTCGGCGGCCACCCCGAGTCGTTTGACCTGACGAACCTCGCCGCCGGCACGTATTACGTCGTCGTCGACGGCTTCAGCGCGATGGATGTCGGCGCGTATGGCCTCGAAGCGACGATCCGCCCCGTCCTCGCCTCGGGCCTCGCCTGCGATCCGTCTGGAAAGACAAACCGCTGCGCCGCCGGCGCGGCCTGCGTCGACCTCGGCATGGGCCCCAAATGTGCCGCGGTGACGAACCTCCTCGCGCAGGATTTCTCGACGAACTTCGACCCGTTCTCCACCGTCGACGCCGGCGGTGACGGCAAGGGCTTCTACCGCTGCGACCCGCTCCTCGGCTGCCCCCAGGACAACACCACGGGCAGCGCCTCCGGCGGCGCTTACATGCTCGTCAAGGACGAGCTCGACGTCGCGCTCGACGGCGAGATCCTCGCCTCCCCGACCCTCGACGCGGCCCCGTTCACGCGCGTCTTCCTCGAATTCGACCACAATTTCGACCACTGGACCTCGGCCACGGACCGCGCCGCGGTCGAAATCTCCGTCATGGGCGGGCCTTTCAGCCCCATCGCCGCGTACACGCTCGACGCTTCGGGGCACGTCCGCATCGACCTCTCGGGGCTCGTCGCGGGCAAGCCCTTCGCCATCCGCTTCCATTACGACGACCAGACCGCCGGAGGCGACGCCCTCGCCGAGGAATGGCGAATCGACGACGTCCACGTTTACGGATTGTGACGCTCGCGCCCGACGCGGCGCACCATCCCTCGCGGCCTATCGCGAGGGTGGACGACGCTATCCAGCGGGAGTATGGGAGCGGGGCGAAACGTCCCGTTGCGTGACGGGGAGGAGGAATTCCATGAAGGTCTACGGTCATCCGGCGAGCACGTGCACGCGCAAGGTCCTTTGCGCTCTGGCAGAGAAGGGCGTGGATTACGAGTTCGTGCTCGTCGACATCATGAAGGGCGAGCAGAAGAGCCCCGAGCACCTCGCCCGCCATCCCTTCGGCGTCGTGCCGGTCCTCGAGGACGACGGCTTCGTGCTCTACGAGTCGCGCGCGATCCTGCGTTACCTCAACGCGAAGCTCGGCGGCCTCGCCCCGACGGACGCGAAGGACCTCGGGGTCATGGAGCAGTGGATCAGCGTCGAGCAGTCGTACTTCAGCCCGCCCGCGATGAAGGCGATCCTCGAGATCTTCTTCTCGCCGATGAAGGGCACGACGCCGGATCCGGAGGTCGTGAAGAACGGCAAGGAGGGCGCGGCGAAGGCCCTCGACGTGCTCGAGCGCGCGCTCGTCGGCAAGGAGTTCATCGCCGGCTCGTTCTCGATCGCGGAGATCACGTACGCGCCGTACTTCCAATACCTCTTCGACACGGGCCTCGGCGACATCGTCAAGGAGCGCCCGAACGTCGCGGCGTGGTGGAGCCGCATCAGCGAGCGCCCGTCCTGGCAGAAGGCGATCGGCAAGGCCCGCTGATTCGTTCGACGTCGTAAGAAATGAAAAAAGGCGCGCCGCCCGGGGAGAACCGGGGGCGCGCCTTTTTCGTTTCGCTCACTGCGAGCGCACGATCAGGTGGAAGCCGAACTCCGTCTCCACGACGTCGCTCATCTGGTTCACGGACAGCTCGAACGCCGCGTCCGCGAAGTTCTTCACGACCATCGAGCGCTCGATCTCCCCCACGGAGCCGCCGCGCGACGCCGCGCCGGGCTCCTCGCTGTACTCCTTCACCATCTCGTCGAAATCCGCGCCCTCACGCAGCTTGTCGCGCGCCTCCATCGCCCGCAGACACGCCTCCTCGCGCGTGCGCTTCATGGACGCGTCGGCGTTTTTCGACCCGGCGTACCTCACGAGGATGTGCTTGACGGTCACCTTCGGCGGCTCGCCGCTGAACTTCGCGCGCTGCGCGTTTGCCGTAGCAATACATTGTGCGGCCTTCTCCGCGTCCGGCCCGGCCGGCGCCGCCTCGGGCTTCGGCGCCTCGGCGACCTTCTCGGGCGCCTTTTCCGCGGGCGTGACGGGCTCCGGAGCTGCGCCGCCGCACGCCACGAGCAGCGTCGCGGCGAGGAGCGTCACGAAACCGCCTTTTCCTGCCTTCATCATTCCTTTTCTCCTTCTTTGTCCTTCGGCGCCTCGACGTTCGCCGCCTTCGCCTCAGCCGGCGCCGCCGCCGCGCGGTCGATCCGCTCGCGCAGCCGCCGATATGCATCCTTCATGCGCCCTCGATGCGCGCTCACCACGATCGCCAGGCCCACGAGCCAGAGCACCGCGATCGGGGCGACGGCCGTGTCCGTCACGTACACCAGCGTCGGACGGAACGGCCGATCCTTCGTCACGAGCTCACGGCTCGCGCTCATCGAATGCCGATAATCCGGCAGCGGCAGCGGCACCGGCGTCACGCCCTCCAGCACCCCGCCGCCCTTGTCCATCCAACCCTTGCCCGCCCGATCTTCGTCGAGCTTTCCGCCGCTCGCCGCCGTGGCCGGCGCCGAGGCCGTCTGCGGCGGCGGCTCGTAGCGGAGGTCCGACGATTTCATCGGCGCCCGCGAGCCCATCGCGGCGAGGCCGACGAGCCCCACGAACCCGAGCCCGCCGAGGAGCACGACCGTCGCGGCCACCCGCGCCGTGCCCTTCGCGAACACGCCCACGAGCCAGATGAGCCCCCAGAGCCCCAGCGCGATGAGCGAAAGAATGAACCCCGGCTCCCAGAGGAACCACAACGACGCGAGCACGATTCCACCCAGAATGCGGAGCGTCCGCAATCGCGACGCGCTCGTCCCCGGCCCCGGCCGCACCGCGGCCCACCCGGCCGCGAAGCCGATGCCCGACACCAGGAGATCGCTCCCCTCCACCGCCCATTTCGGCCGATCCCCGCCGAGCAGCGCCAGCGGGAACACCCCCGCGGGCAACCCCACGGTCAGATGCATGCGGCTCGCCGTCAATGCATACGACGGCATCGGCACCGTCACCGTCCCGAAGAGCGGCTTCAATCCCGTCTGCGAGAGCGATTGCACCTGCACGGATTGGCTCCCCGTCCGGAGGGGCACCAGGATCTCCTCCGCGTCCGCGCCCTGCCGCATGATCCGCTCGGCCTTCCCCGACGTGGACAGGAAGATCGGCCGGCCCGACGGGGCGAACGCGAGGTAATCGACGCCATTGTTCTCGTAGTTCACGTGATCCTGCGAGACCACGTCTCCGCGCGCCGTCACCACCACCGTCCGCTGGTGCGATTGCACCACCGCCGCGAGCGCGTCCACGGCCGCGAGCGGTGTCACGGCCGCCTCCATCTTCTGGCCTTTTTGCACCAGAAACAGCCGCGACGTCGGCTGCGACCGTGGAATGGGCGACTCGGCCGAATCGACCTGCCGCGCGTCCCCGGTCACGGCCACGCGATGCTCCGGATCGCTCTCGAGGAGCCACCACTCGTAGCCCGATCGCGCGTCCGGCGCCATCGCCTCGAGCTTCGCGAGCGTGCCCGTGATCGTCATCTCCGCCGTCCGGCCCGACGTCGGCAACACGAGCTCATTTCCCTCGACGCGGAAGCCCGTCGCGCCCGTCACGTCGAGCACCTTCTCGCCGAGCGTGAGCGGCAATCGCACGACCCCGAGGTCCGTCCCCGAGCGCATCACGAGCCGATATTCGAAGCTGATCTCGCGCCCCACGCGCACCGCGCGCGAGAGCTGGAAGACCGTGGGCCCCGCCTCGGCCGCCTTGTCTTGCCGGCTCAGGTGGATCGTCGTCCCCAGGATCCCGGACAAACGCGACCCCTCGACCACCGCGCCCGCCGCGAGGTCCGCCTCCAGCGTGTTCAGCGGCCCGGCGATCTGCAGCGTCAGATCGGTCCCGAGCGTCATCTTTCCTTTGAGCACGAACCGCTTGGCGGACGTGTGCAGGAAATACCGATCGCCCTCGAATCCGATCGCCGCTTCCTTGTCGTTCTCGGTCACGCCTTCGAGCCGCACCTCTTTCGGTGAACCGAACAGCGGCACGTCGACGGCCCCGTCCGCGAGCACCCGACCCACGAGCTCGAATTCGAGCGGCCCCTCCCCCACCCGGCCCGAGAGCTTCAGCGTCTCGAGCGTATAACATCGCGCCGCGCACGAAGGCCCCTTGCCCCGGTCCGCGATCCATTTCGACAGCGCGTCGAGCTCCCCGGCCCAGCCGCCCGGCGTCGGCGCCGGTTGCACGGGAGCCGGCGCCGCGGGCGGATCGGCCGCGCGCGCCATGCCCGGCGCGAGGATCAGGGCCGCCGACAGGATCCCGAGCGAGCGCCGCTTCAGGCCGAGAGAATCGCCTCGATCGGCAGCGCTCGCCCCAGGATCCGCTCGATCGTCGAGACGGGCGTCCCCGCGGCGGGCTTCACGTACCGTGCGTTCTGGTGATCGTCCGACGATGCCGTCCAGCATTTTTTATGCTCCTCCGCGAATGCGCGGAACGACTCGGCCACTTCCGCCTTGTGCCGCGACGTATAAACCTCGATCCCGCTCGACCGCAGCAAGACCGCGCGCGTCCTCTCCTTGTCGCGGTACCGCCCCGGATGGGCCACCACGTCGAGCGCGCCGTCCTCGCGGATGCAATCGATCGCCTCCTCCGGCGTCCACCCGAAGAGCTCCCGATCCTCCTCCCAGAACCGCACGTGATGATCACGGAACGCCGGAAACAACGTCGTCCGCGACGCGACGCGGTCCAGCATCGATTGCAGCGCCGGAAAATCGGCCGGCGCGAGCGCCTCGAATTCCCCTCCCGGATCGATCGCGCGCCGCTCCTCCTCCGTGATCCCTTCCATCCAGGCGAGCACGAACGCCTTCCATTTCGCCTGCACCCGCTCGCCACGCCGGTAGAGCGCCGTTTGCCGGAGGAGCGGCAACATCGAGAAGCGCGGCGGATAATACGCGAGCACGTGAAACTGCTCGGCCCGATCGGTCCCGAAATGCAGGAACGACGTCACCTCGAGGGCCGGCAGGAACAAGAGCCCCGCGTCCGCCGCTGCCCGCGCGGCGCGCGGCACGGCGGCGAGCACGTCGTGATCCGCCACGGCGATCGCGCGCATCCCGATCTCGCGACGGAAATTCACGTACGCCTCCGGCGTCGCGCGGCCGTCCGAGAACGACGTGTGCCCGTGCAGGTCCGTCGGGATCTGCATTCAGGGCAGCGTGTTCGTGATCGAGAACGAATAATTCGTGAAGGCCCCGTTCGGGTTGTCGTACTTGTCGGCCTTCAGCACCTTCGCGTTGTCCGCGTACCACTTCTCCGTGATGTTCGCGAACCCCGTGTAATCGGCGACGAGGTACGTCTTCACGTGCGTGTACATCATCATCCGCCGCGCCTTCGCGGGCACCTGGATCGTCGCCTCGTACGTCACGCGCCCCGCGCCCACGAACCGCGAATTCGGGGTCTCCGTGAGCGGCGCCTCGGGCCGCCAGTCGAGGCCGTCGTCGAAATGCACCCCGTAGGAGACCTCGTGCACGATCTTGCCGTAAATCGGGATCGTCACCATGCCGAACCGGCTCGCGCTCTGCGCCTTGCCGATCTGCGTGTCGATCAGCGATTTGTCGACGACCACGTCGGCCCGCCAGTCCGACACCGCGAGCAGGAGCTCGGCCCCCGCGATCGGATCGTCGCCCTCGACGATCCGGTTTCGTTTCGTCGACTGCGCCGAATCCATGAACAAGCTCTTGTTCGGCAGCTCCCCGCCGAACACCGCGAGCTTCGAAAGCTCCGCCGCCGTGATGCTCGCGGCCACGCCCGCGGGCGCGAGGTCCGTGATCGTGACCGCGAACGTGAGCCAGTCGGCCTTCGACGGCACGATGAACGTCTTCGTGATCGCTTTGAGCCCATACGAATCCGCGCCGCTGTACGTCGTCACCGCGGCCTTCAGGGAAGCGATCGTCGTCGCCTTGTCGATCGCGCTCACGGTCACCGTCGCCGTGATCTGTTGCAGCCGCGCGAGATCGGTCGGCAGCGGGCTGCCCGGGTAGAGCTTGTCCCAGAGCAGCCACACGGGCAGCTCGATCGAGAGCGCCTGGCCGGCGCGCAGGAACTCGTCCGTGTTCGCGTTGACGAGCTTCACCGTGAAGTTGCCCGGAAAGCCGTCGAGCGCGAGCGTGCCCGTGCCCGGCGAGAGCAAATCCTCGGCCTCGGCGATCGGCTCCTCGCCCGGCTCGATCGGCTCGGCCACGCACCCGGTCTGCGCCCCCGAGAGGGCGATGAGCCCCGAAGCCGCGGCGACGCCCGTCCCCGCCTTTCGCACCCTCACCTTGATCATTGCCCGAGGGTAAGATGAAGCCGCGTGCCGCGACAAGACCCGACCACACCCCTCCTTCGTGATCCCACCTCGCCGCCCGATCTCCTTTCCGTCCACCTGCGCGCGCGCGGCGCCTTCCCCGGCGCGAAGCCGAGCGCGCCCGTGGAGCTCCTCGGCGAGGCGTGCGACTGGCAAACGGGGATCCCGCTCGCCTCGACGCCGGGCGCGACGCCCGACGAGCGAATCGCCGAAGCCACGCTCGACCTCCCCGTCGGCCTGTATTCGTACAAGCTCCGCGCGGGCGGCGTCTGGTCGCTCGACCTCGACAACCCCCGGACGCGCTCGCGGGATCGCATTCGAAACAGCGTCCTCTCCGTCGGCGGCGCGCCCGAGCCGCTGCTCTTCGCCCCCGCGCCGCCGTTCGTCGTGCGAGCGCCCGAGGAGGACCATTTCATCCTGATCGCCGGCCTGCGCCGCGGTCATGGTGATTCGTTGCGCCTCGCATGGGAATCCGGCGACGAACGCGGCGCCCTCGAAATGACCCGCGCCGCCGAGGAGGACGAGCACCTCTTCTTCCGCGCCGAGCTCCCGGGCCCGGCGAGGCCCACCCGCATTCGATTCGATCCCGGCCCGAACGAGGCATTTTCCCTCGTCCCCGGCCCCGCGGACGATCTTCCCGCCTGGTGGAAAAACGCCGTCGTCTACACGATCTTCGTCGATCGTTTCGCCCCGCGCCCCGGCGCCTCCTGGGGCCACGATCCCGGCCGTGATCGCCCCGCCGGCGGCCACCTCGACGGCATTCGCCTCGCATTGCCGCGCCTCGCCGACCTCGGCGTCACCGTCCTTTATCTCACGCCCACGATCGTCGCCGCCTCCTGCCATCGTTACGACCTCGTCGATCCTCTCCAGATCGACCCGGCCCTCGGCGGCGAACCCGCCTTCGAGCGCCTCGCCTCGGAGGCCTTTTCCCGCGGGATCCGCCTCCTCGTCGACCTCGCCTTCTCGCACGCCGGCCGCGGCTTCCCGCCCTACGAGGACGTCCGCGCCCGCGGCCTCGACTCCCCGTTCGCCGCCTGGTTTCACTGGACAACCCCCTCCCGGGGCGCGCCGAAGCTTCGCCATTACGGCCGGCGCAAAGACGCCCCCTTGCTGAACCTCGATCACCCCGAGGTCCGGGCCCTCGTCCTCTCCGCCACCTCCTGCTGGGCGAAGCGCGGCGCCTCTGGCCTGCGCCTCGACATGGCCGCCGAGGTCCCCCACGACCTCGCCGTCTCCCTTCGCGACACCTTCCGCCGCGACAAACCCGACGCCGTCGTCCTCGGCGAGCTCGTCCCGGCGCACGCCCACCGCTGGACGAGCCGCGGCGCCCTCGATTGCGCCACCGATTTCGGCTTCCACGACGTCCTCGTCGATTTCCTCGCCAAACGCGCGATCCCCGCCGAGCTCGCGGCGCAGCGGCTCGCCCTGCTCGACCTCGATCGAGGCGCCCCCGGCGCCCGCTCGCTCCGGTTCGTCTCGACACACGACCACCCCCGCTTCGCCAGCGTCGCCCGCAAGCACGGCGGTCCTTCGGGCCGAAGCTTGCTCGGCCTCTTTTTCCTCCTCGCGTGGCCCGGCGTCCCCTCGCTTCTTTATGGCGAGGAATACGACCTCTTCGCCGAGACCCCGATCGCCGAGCCCGAGGACGTCTGGCCCGATCGAATGCCCCTCCCCCTCCGCCCGGATCCCGCCGGCGAGCGCGCCTTTGCAATCATCCGCTCCCTCCTCGCTCTCCGCGCATCTCACCCCGCGCTCCGCCGCGGCGCGCTCGAAATCCTCTTCGCCGAGGGCGGCCTCTTCATCTTTCGCCGCGCCCACGCGGGCGAGGTCCTCGACGTCGCCGTCAATGTCGCTTCCCCCGTCGACGTCGACCTCGAAGACGACGCATTCCCCTCCGCGTCGCTGCTCTTCGCGCTCGGCGAGGCGCGGCTCGCGGGCCAGACGCTCACGCTCGCCACGGACGCGGCGGCGCTCGTCCTCCGCGCCCGCTGAGGGCCCTGGCCACGGGCGCCCGATGCGCTACGCTGAAGGGCGACCCCGGCCCGACCGGCGCACGGAGCTTGCCATGAAAAACCTTTTTCATTTTGCAATTCTGATCCCGCTCGCCTCCGCGTCCCTTTATGCCTGCGACCACGAAGAGGGGGAGGGCGTCCCCGCGGGGTACGAGGACGTCGTCTACGGCGGCGCGACCACCGACGAGGCGCTCGCCGCCTTCCTCGCCGCCACCGAAGCGAGCCCGCCGGCGAACGTCGCCTCCCAGGCGCCCACGCTGACGTCCCCCATGGCCGGCGCGCTCCCGGCCTCCACCATTCCCACGTTTTCCTGGCTCGTCGGCGCCTCCTCGCGCCTCACGCCGCCCGCGCCCCCGGCTCTGCTCCGTGCCGAGCCCCGCGACGAGCCGCTCCTCGCCCCGCTCGCCGCGCTCCTCGGCCCCGTCCGCGCGGCGCATGCGCACGGCACGCCGTTCACGGGGTATGCGACCTGGCTCGTCGTCTCCTCGGACACCGATCCCAAGCTCGCCCGCGTCTTCACGAGCGAGACCTCGTGGAAGCCCACGGATTCGGTCTGGGCGCGGATCACCGCGGCCAAAGCGCCCATCACGGTCGAGCTCCAGGGCGCGCAGCTCGTCGACAACCGCATCGACATGGATGGCGGCCCCTTCCAGGGCAGCAAAACCACCTTTACGATCACGCCATGACCGCGATGCACCTTCGCGCCTTCGCCGCCGCCGCCCTGCTCACCGCCCTGCCCGCGTGCGGGGAGCCCCCGATCGAATATCGCTACGACCCGTACACGGGCGACGCATTCCCCGATCGACGCGAGCCCGTCGCCGTCCCCGCGGGCGGACTCGGAATCGTCACGGACAGCCTCTCGGACACGCTCTCGCTCCTCGACCTCGGCACCGGCGAAAAGCGAGGGTTTGTCCCGGTCGGCCGTGATCCCGTCGGGCTCGACGGCCCGCACCACGTCGCCGTCGATCGAGCGGGAGGCTTCGCCTACATCGGCCTCTCGTATCCCGTCGTGGCGACGGGCGGCCCGCACAGCTCGCACGGCAGCAGCATCCAGCCCGGCTACGTGCAAAAGCTCTCGCTCGCCGATTTCCGCATCCTCGGCCAGGTCCGCGTGGACGCGAATCCCGGCGACATCGTGGCCTCGGACGACGGCCGCCGCGTCGTCGTCTCCCATTTCGATCTCCAGCGCGCCATCAAGAACGCAGGCAACCTCGACAAGGCCCGCGCCACGCTCGCGCTCGTCGACCCCGACGCCGTCCTCCCCACGGGCTCGGTCGATCCGGCGCGGATCACGACCTGCGTCGCGCCGCACGGCATGGTCCTCTCGCGGCCCGACGGCGCCCGCGCGTACGTCGCCTGTTATGGCGAAGACGTCGTCGCCGTGGTCGACCTCGACAAACGCGAGGTGCTCGATCGAATCCCCGTCGACGCCTCCGGCGCCTCGATCGGCGATCCGAAATATGGCCCCTATTCGGCGGTCCTCTCCCCCGACGGAAAAACCCTGGCGCTCGGCAACACGGTCTCGAAGGACGTGCGTTTCTTCGACGTCGAGGCGAACGCGATGGATCCGGACCGCCAGATCGACACGCTCGGCGCGCCCTTCTTCCCGGCCTTCTCGGGAGACGGAAAGCGCCTGTGGATCCCCACGCAATCCCCGGACGCGCTCGTCCTCTGGGACCTCGAATCCGACCAGGAGATCACCCGCCGCGATTTCACGGCCACGGAATGCAAATGGCCCCACGTCGCCGATCGGCTCGACGACGCGCGGCTCGTCCTCATCTGCGAGGGTGATCACGTGGCGCCGGGCAAGGTCCTCGTGCTCGACGCGGCGACGCTCGCGACGCAAAGCGAGGCCGTCGTCGGCGTGTATCCCGACGGCATTGCCCAGATCCCGGGCTCGGCGCCCTGAGCCGACGCGGCCTCGGCGCTTCCATCTCCGTTGCCCAGGACTGCGAGCACAGAAACACGCGGGATCCCGGCGCATGGCGTTGTTCACGGGCTCCCGCGTGTATGGGCAATTGACACCCTGCCCATCGCGGTGGTACCGATGACCGCATGTCTCAATTGACGAATTTTCTCGAGCGCAGGCTCGCGCGACGCTTTCGCGCGCATGACCACGATCTCAATGGATTTTTGCAGCGACGTGACTTCGAGGTATCGGCCGTGCGTATGGCCGAGGAGTTCGGCCACGGGCCCGAATCTCCGGCCCGGCAAAGGCTCGTCGAGATCAGCTTGGGCTTGTGGGAGCACCTGCGAAAGGTCGCCGATTTCGACGCAGACGATCGCATCAGCTTGGCCGAGTACAAGGCTGCGTTCGCGGCGGGCATGCTCGAGACGCCGGAAACGTTCGATCAGAGCTATGTCCCCTACATCAACGCGGTGATGGACGTCGTCGATCTGGACCGCGACGGGAGGCTCACCGTTTCCGACGAGGTTCGCTGGATGGCCTCGTTGATGCGCGTGCCCGAACAGGTTTCTCGAGATGCGTTCCACCGCATCGACAAGGATGGCGACGGCTTCATCACCGTCAGCGATCTGGTCGAGGCCATTCGCGGTTATTACTTCGACGAATCGCCCGACTCCCCCGGCCACTGGCTACTCGGCCCGCTCGATTCTTGACCCCGAACGAGCTCGGTCATCCTTGCTCGCACGCCTTTCGTTCCGGCTTGCGGCCCCAAACCTGAAAGAACAGATGCGAAACGACCAGTGTATCGGGGTCGTCGCAATGGCGCTTCAGGTCTCGCGTGAGCGCGTTCAGCTCGTCGTCCTTGGCGAAGCCGCCCCTGACGAGCTCGTCGCGGACATTCTGGATGAAGTCGAGGAAGATGCTCCGGCGGTTATGGCCGTGCGGGTAGACGTGGGTCACCGGATTCACTTGAATCTCCGCGATCCCGGCGTCACGCAGCATCCGGTGGACTCTCCTCCCGATGAACAGGTCGACGCCCCTTGCGCGCGAATAGGCCTGAAAAATCTCGAACAGACGATCCCAGGCCGGGGAAGGCGGGTCGCACATGTGCGGTAGATAGTCTGCCTCGTGGCTCGCGATGACGCCGCCGGGACGCAGCAAAGAGACCATCTCTTCGACGACTCGTTCTGGCTCTGGAACGTTCACGAGCAGCAACCGACAGAACACCACGTCGAACGACGCTTTGGGCAGGTTCGTGGCCCTCGCGTCCCCTTGCACGACCTCGACGTTGGTCAGCCGTTGCTCCGCCACATACTCCCGTGCCGAAGCGACGAAACCCTCGTTCTTGTCCAGCCCGACCACGGTCCCAGACGGCCCCACGCGCTCGGAGAGCTGCTCGAGCACCCCCTGCGGCCCGCAGCCGAGCTCGAGGGCCCTTGCGCCCGGGCGAATCTGGCATCGATCGAGAAGCCACCGGGCCTCACCCGCGAGTTCCTCGATCTGCTTGCGGAGACGCTCTTCCTCCCGCTCGCTCTGCCCGAGCAGATAGATGTCGGATGCTGACATGCATTTCATCTCCTGAGGAGGGTGTTGGGACGTCAAGGAATTCCCAGATATGCGAGCAGATCCCCCATCTGCTCGTCGGACAGCACCTCCATCGAGAATGGCGGCATCTGCCCGCCGTACCCCAAAAACCCGCCGTGCCGCGTCTTCTGCACGAAGACGAGCCTCCGTTGCTCCGCCGTGTACGTGCCGAGCGGGTGCTCCGCGAGCGTCTGGTCCGGCAGAATGGGTGCCCGCGCCACGAGGCGGCCCTCGCCCGTCTTCACGGCGCCGTGGCAACTCTCGCAGGCGCGCGCATACACGCTCCCGCCCGCGGTCGCGTCGCCCGAGGGCGGCGCCGTGATCTGCACGGGCACCGTGAACGGCCAGGCCTCCTCGTCCGCGGGCCCCGCGGGCAGCGCGTCGAGGTATGCGAAGAGCGCGCGGCCCCGCTCGTCCTCGGCCGTCCAGGATTTGCTCGACAGCATGAAATAATAGAGGCAATGGTTCATCGAGCGGAGCAGCTCGACCTCCATTCCGCCCCAGTACGAGGCCCGCCGCGTCACGCCCGCGAGCGGCGCGCCGGGCAGGATCGGCCCGTCCGCGGACGGCTTCGACGTCGGGTGGCACGTCGCGCAGGAGAACGCATTCGCCTGGGTCTCGGTGAGGGTCGGGTCCGAAAAGAGCGCCTTGCCGTGCTCCTCCGCGGAAGCCTCCACGATCTCGGGCTCCGGTTCACACCCGCAAACGAGCCCCGAAAGGAGCGAGGCTCCGGCCAGAAAAGACATCCATCGCATAGGGCCCATCCTAGCAGCCGCCCATCGAGCTGGCTTGTGCCCGCCGCGCAGGCTGTAGTATCACCCCGGGAACCGTGCCCACGTACACCGGCGACGCCACCTACGACCTCGTCCTCTCGATCGCGCTCGGGTTTGCCCTGTTCGTCTCGGTCGCGGCGTGGTTCGTCCCCTCGCCTTATGGCCGCTTCGCGAGCCCGCGCTTCGGCGTCGCGCTCGACCCGCGCCTCGGCTGGTTCCTCATGGAGCTGCCCGCGACGCTCGCGTTCCTGACCTTCTACCTCCGCGGCCCGAACCGCGGCGCGCTCGTCCCGCTCGTCTTCCTCGGGATGTGGCTCCTCCATTACGGCAACCGCGGCTTTTATTTTCCGCTCTCGATGCGCGTCCCGAAGGGCCAGCGCTCCACGTTCGGGCTCCTCGTCGTGGGCACGGGCATCCTCGTCACCTCGATGCACGGCTACCTCCACGCCGACTTCATCACGCGCCTCGGCCCCCATTACGGCCCCGAATGGCTCACGGACCCGCGGTTCCTCGTGGGTTTCGTGATCTATTACATTTCGTTCGCCTTCACCTTGCACTCGGACTCGATCCTCAGGAACCTGCGCACCCGCGCGGAGGTCGAGAGCGGCGAGCGGATCTACCGCATCCCGCGCGGCGGCCTCTTCCAATGGGTCACGAACCCGAGTTACCTGACCGAGCTCACGGGCTGGGCCGGGTTTGCCCTCTGCACGTGGTCGCTCGCCGGCGTCTTCATCTTCGCCATCAGCGCGGCGAACCTCGTGCCGCGCGCGTTCGCCACGCACACCTGGTACCGCGAAAAATTCCCCGATTACCCGCGCGAGCGACGCGCCCTCGTCCCGTTCATCCTGTAGGGACCAGGATTCCGAGCGCGACGAGCCCTTCGAGCCCCACGAGCAGGCGGCGATCCCCGAGCGGCGCAGAGGCCCGGAGCGCGGCGAGCGCCTCGTGCGCGGGGCGCGGGCTCCGCAGCAAATCGAGCAGGGAGGCGATCGCCTTCGGCGGCACGAGCGACTCGACCGGCGCGATCACGTGCGCATCGGGCTCGCGCCCGTCCCAGCGCAGCATCGTCCGCGGATCCAGGGAGATCACCTCGGTTTGCCAATCGACCGCCTGGCGCCGCTTCCAGAAGAGCGCCTCGGAGAAACGCCGCTCCATGCTGTAATAACGACCGCGGCGATCCTGGTGCCCCGCGAGAAACACCGCAGGATCCGTGGCCGGCGCGGAGAGCGCCTCCGCGCCCGTCGAGAGCGCCCGATCGATGTCCGCCGCCGCCTCGATCGCCGAACGAAGGCCCCGCGTGACGCCGTCACCGGCCAGCGGATCCCCCGCGACCAGCGCGTCCCCGACCGCGCACCAGCGCGCGCCCCGGCCCGGCAGGAGCATTCCCGTGTCGGCTCGCACCATGCGCGGCGCCTCGTCCACGGTGCATCCTTCGGCGAGCGCCTGCACGTGGTTCGTCCGCGCGAGCGCCTGACGGAATCGCCCGAGCGGGTCCATGCGATGCGTCGTGGTCCAGAGATCCGGATCCGTGAGCAGCACGAAGAGCAGCGTTTGCCCCGGCTGCGGCGCGACGTACCACCACCCCTCCTCCGCCGATTCCAGGAAAAGCTCGGGCTCCACGTCCCGGCCCGCCGGGGGCTTCATCCGTACGACGATCGCAATGGCCCTGTCGCAGGCGACCCAGCGCCGCACGCTCGATCCGATCGCGCCCGCGGGCGCGCCGCGGCCGCTCGCGTCCACGAGGAACCTGCACCGGTATTCGTCGCCCTCGCGCGAGAGCACGCGAAACCCGCCAGCGGCCTCCTCGATCGTCGGGGCCCCCGTCTCTTCACGAAGCACGGCCCCATTTAGCGCCGCGGCGCTCGCGAGCATGGCGTCGAAGCGCGCGCGGTCCACGTGAAACCCTTCGCCGAGCGGATGGACGATCGACGAGCGCGTGGCGATCTCCGCCGAGCCCCAGGCCGACCGAACGCCTCGAAATGGCACGCACGCCTCGGCCCGGAACGCCTCGCCGACCCCGAGCGTGGCGAGCAGCGGCTCGATTTCGGGCCCGAACGTCTCGCCCACGCGCGGCCGCTCGAGCCGCCCCCGTTCGAGGACGACCACGCGGTGACCGCGGCCGGCCAGCGCAATCGCGGCGGCGAGCCCTGCCGGCCCGCCGCCGAGCACCACCACGTCGTGAATGTCCGTCACGGAAACCGGGGCGACCGCGCGTTGGGTTCGGCCATTCCCGGAGGCTACCGCCCTCGTTTGTCCCCGTCAATGAGGGATGAGGGCCATTTGGCGAGCCTCAGAAGTATGGACGGAAGAGAACCATCCCGTACGGTGCGGTCGTGTAGGCGCCGCTGCCGAACGTTTGCGCCTGGGCGCCGGCTTCCAGGGCGAGGCCGAGGATGTCGGCGATACGCACGCGATAGCCCACGCGCCCCGCGCCGCCGAACCCGTAGATCGAGTCGACGCCCCAGAGGAACGCGAGCCCCGCCGTGGCGCCGATGTAAAGCCCGTCCTTGCCAAACGGGGAAAACTCGACCCGCGGCCCCACCGTGCCGAACACCGCCGTCGTGTTCTTCACCCAGCCGCCGAACGGCGGCGGCTCGCAGTTGTTGCACTCCGCTTGCGGCGCGAGCCCCGGGTCGAACGTCTGGTACGGCCCCTCGCGCCCCATGCTCTTCTCGATCGTCGAGAGCTCGAGGCCCAGCGAGAGGCGATCGCTCACGTTGTAGCCCGCGTGGATGCCGAGCGTCGCCGCCACGTAGGCCGTGGGAATCACCATCGGCACGCGCACGGTCTGGTACGCCACGCCGCCCGAGATCCCCAGGTGGAACAGGCGGGGCTTGACGACCACGGCCGGCGCGTCCGCGGCCGCCTCCGCGGGCGGCGCCTCCTCGGCGGCGCTCGCGGCAGAGGCCGTCACGAGGGTTGCGAGAAGCGCGAGCTTCGAGGCGACGATAAGGGAGATTCGCATGCGGTCACCTGCCTGTGCCCCTGCGCGGGGTCTCGGGGGACGCGCTTCCTGGCCGTCCCGGGCTTCGTCCGGGCGATCGGCAATGAACATGCCCGGCCCCGAACGTCCTGAAAAGCCCGTCCAATGCCCCTGACGCTCCGCGCCATTTGCGCAGATTGTGAAACGTCCGTTGCGCAATTCGCGCAACCCGCCCCGGGCCCCTTGCGCAATCCGGCCAAACCGTGGCCGACATCACACACGCTCACGTTCCGCCCGGCGCGGCGTCTCCCTGGGCATGGTCGCTCGCGTGGAGTTTCCCGCGGCGATGGTATACGTTGCGCGCCACGCTCACCCGGGAAGAACCACGATGTCCGTTACCGAAACCAACGCCCCGAAGGCCCTCGAAGCCGCCGAGGGCACCCTCGCCGTGGAGGAGGTCGCCCGCCACCCGCTGCCGGGCATGGCGATCCCCGATCAGGTTGCTTTCAGCCCTGACGATCGCCTGATCACCTACCTGAAGAGCCCCGAGCGCAGCCTCGTGCGGCAGCTCTTCGTCTTCGATCCTGCGTCGGGATCGGAGAGCCTCTTTGTCTCGCCGCCCGACGGCGGCACGACCGAGGAGAACGTCTCGCTCGCGGAGGCGCTGCGCCGCGAACGACAACGCCAGCGCGAGATCGGCGTCACCACGTACGCGTGGGCGACCCGCGCGAGCCGCGTGCTCGTGCCCATCAAGGGCGATCTCTACGTGCAAGACGGGCCCTCCGCCCCGCTGCGCAAGCTCGTCGCGGCCGGCGGCGCGCCGATCCTCGACCCGCAGCTCTCGCCCGACGGCGCCGCGGTCGCGTTCGTCCGCGACGCCGAGCTCCACGTCGTCGACGCGACCGGCGGCGCGCCGCGGCAGCTCACGTCAGGCGCGCGCGGCACGGGCAAGACGCACGGCCTCGCCGAATACGTGGCGCAGGAGGAGATGTCGCGGCACCACGGGTACTGGTGGTCGCCCGACGGGCAATGGCTCGCGTTCGCCGAGGTCGACGAGACGCACATTCCCATCTATCGAATCGTCCACCAGGGCAAGGCGCAGGCGGGCGCCGAGGCCGAGGAAGACCACCATTACCCGTTCGCCGGCAAGGAGAACGCCCGCGTGCGGCTCGGCGTCGTCTCCGCGTCGGGCGGCGCGCCCGTCTGGATGGATATGGGCTATGGCGAGGAGGTCTATCTCGCCCGCGTCCATTGGCTCGCGGGCAAGAGGCTCGTCGCGGAGGTGCAAAATCGGGCGCAGACCTGGCTCGAGCTCGTGGCCTTCGACCTCGCGACGGGCGCGCGCACGCGCCTCTTGCGCGAGGAGACGAAGGTCTGGATCAACCTGCACGACCTCTTCCGCCCGCTCGCGGACGGCGGCTTCTTGTGGGCCTCCGAGCGGACGGGGTATCGACACCTCTATCGATACGATCACGCAGGAAACCTCGTCGCCGAGCTCACGCGCGGGGCGTGGATGGTCGACGACGTCCGCGGCGTCGATGAAAAGGGCGGCTTCGTCTATTTCACGGCCACGGCCGCGAGCCCGCTCGAATGCCACCTCTATGCCGTGCCCCTGGGCGGCGGCGAGATGCGGCGCATCACGACCGAGCCCGGCATGCACGTGGTCACCTGCGACCGCGCGTGCCGCCGCTTCGTCGACGTTCATCACGCGAAGGATCGCCCACCGACGGTCAAACTCCGCTCGATCGACGACGGCGCCGTGCTCGCCACGCTCCACGACGAGTGGGATCCTCGCATCACCGCGCTCGGCCTGACGCCGCCCGAGATCGTCTCGTTCACGTCGCGGGACGGCGAGACCCTGCACGGCGCGCTCTATCACCCGCCGGCGCATTTCGGCAAGGGCCCGTTTCCGACGATCGTGTACGTCTATGGCGGCCCGCACGTCCAGCTCGTGACGAACGGCTGGAACATGACGGTCACGATGCGCCCGCAATGGCTGCGCAGCCTCGGCTACCTCGTGGTCATGGTAGACAACCGCGGCAGCGCGCGGCGTGGGCTCGCGTTCGAGGGCGCGATCAAGCACCGCATGGGCTCGATCGAGGTCGACGATCAGGTCGACGGCGTCCGCTGGCTCGTCTCGCAGGGCCTCGCGGATCCTTCGCGCGTCGGCGTGTATGGCTGGAGTTATGGCGGGTACATGGCCGCGATGTGCCTCGCGCGCGCGCCCGAGACCTTCAAGGTCGCGGTCGCCGGCGCGCCCGTCACGCACTGGGACGGCTACGACACCCATTACACCGAGCGGTACATGGGCATGCCGTCGGAGAACCCGCGCGGCTACGAGGAGAGCAGCGTCATGCGCCACGTCGAGGGCATCCGCGGCAAGCTCATGCTCGTGCACGGCCTCATCGACGAGAATGTTCATTTCCGACACACCGCGCGGCTCCTCAACGCGATGATCGCCGCCCGCAAGCCGTACGACCTCCTCCTCTTCCCCGACGAGCGCCACATGCCCCGCCGGCCGCAGGACCGCATCTACATGGAGGAGCTCATCCGCGACTATTTCGTGCGGAACCTCTGAGGCACAGCACACAGATCCGACGGAGACGTCGCTGCAACGAGCGGCCTCTGCTGGTTCTTGACATGTCTGGCGTTTCCATCTAGAAGTTGAAAGTCACTTTCATCTATGCGGATGAGACGCTCGACCTCGGCCGTCCTGTTCTTTGGGGCATCGCTCCTGCCTCTGGCGGCGGCGCGCGCCGAGGAGCCTGCGTCGAGCGGCAAGGATAAGGACAAGGGCGCCGAGGTCGTCGTCACCGGGACCCGCACGCCGGAGCAGAGCCAGCGCGCCACGGTGCGCGTCGACGTCGTCACCCGCGACGAGGCCGAGCGGCGCGGCGCGACGAACGTGGCCGAGGCCATCGCGGGTCAACCCGGCGTCCAGATCAACCCGTCGGCCTACGGCGATATCGGCAATCCGAGCGCCATCCAGATCCAGGGCCTCGACCGGCAACGCGTGCTCATCCTCGAAGACGGCGAGCGCGTCATCGGCGACGTGGGCGGGGCGATCGATCTCTCACGAATGCCGCTCTCGGACGTCGCCCGCGTCGAGGTCGTCGCCGGGCCGATGAGCTCGCTTTATGGCACGAGCGCGATCGGCGGCGTCGTCAATGTCGTCACGGGACAACCCCTGCACCCGGGCTTCAGCGGGCGGGCGCGGCTCGAGGGTCGCAATCGCCGCGGGGTCATCGCGCAGGGGAACGCGGCGTGGCGCGGAGAGCGGCTCTGGGCCACGCTCGACGGCAATTTCTTCCGCACGGACGGCGTCTCGCTCGTCGAGGACGCGGTCGACCTCGCGATGCCCTCGCGCCTGCAGGGAATGCTCGGGGTCCGCGTCGGCGGCAACCTTAATGAGCGCACGCGCATTCAGGGCCGCGTGCGCTGGATTCACGACGCGTCCGAGGGACGAACGAGCCAGATCGTCCCGGGCCTCGGCACGTACCGGATCGACCTGCCGCAGCGCACCGATCGATTCACCGTGCACCTCGTCGAGCTCGTCGATCTCGGCCGGGGCCGGTCGCTGCGGCTCGCGCTCGGGCAACAATGGGCGTTCGACACGACCCAGAAAGACCGCTACGAGTCGCCGATCGACGAGACCCGCGAGCGCACGGCGACGCTCTCCAGCCTGGAGACGACGGCCACGTTCGCCGACGGCCGGCGCACGTGGGTCGTGGGCATGCGGACCGAGGTGGAAAAACTCTCGCAATCGCTCACGCGCGCCGAGCTCGTGAGCGGCAGCGTGCAGACGAGCACGATCGAGGAGCTCGTCCCCGTCACGCTGGGGAGCGTCGCGGGCTATGCGCAGCTCGGCTGGAAGCTCTTCGATTCGCTCACGCTGCTCGCGGGCGGCCGCGCGGAGATGCACCTTCGTTATGGCGGCGTCGCCGTCCCGCGGCTCGCGCTCTCGTACCAGCCCACGTCGAGCGTCACCGTGCGGGCCTCCGTCGGGCGCGGGTTTCGCGCGCCCGCGGCGAAGGAGATCGGGTTCGCCTTCGATCACGGCGCGCTCGGCTATCGCGTGCTCGGCAATCCCGACCTCCGCCCCGAGACCTCGTGGGGCACGAGCGGGGACGTGAGTTATCGTTCGAAAAACGGGTTTCAGGTGCGCGGCAGCGTCTTCGCGAACTGGATCGACGGCCTCATCGACATCGACATCCGGCCGGCGGCGAGCCAGGGCGGCATCGACGATTACACGTACCGCAACATCGGCCGCGCGCGCACGTTCGGCGCGCAGATCGACGGCTCGTATACGCTCGCGGGCGTCCTGCGCGCGGAGGCCGGGTATTCCTATCTCTGGACGCGCGACGACGAGCACGAGCGCCCGCTCGAAGGGCGCCCGCCGCACACGGTGGTCAGCGCGCTCCGGGCCGATTTGCCCTGGCGGCTCGAGCTCGTGGCCCGGTATCGAATGGTCACCGACGCCTTCCTCGACGAGGGCTTGCGCACGCCCGGCTTCCAGACGATCGACGCGCGGATCGCGCGTCCGATCTTTCGTGGGGCCCGCGCCTATGCCGGGGTGCTCAACGCGCTCGGCGTCCAGAAAGACCCCAGCCGATTGGGCGACCAGCGGCCGGTCCAGGGGCGGACCCTTTATGTTGGCCTCACGGCCGATTTTCCCGCGGAGGAACCATGAAACGATCCTTTTTGGCCGCAGCGATTCCGCTCCTTCTTTGTGCTTGCAGCGAGGAGGTGGGCAAACCCTCCACGACGGGCGAGCCCGGTCCCGTCGACACGGGCTTGAAGCTCGAGGTGCCCGTCCCCGCCGACGGGCGTGTCTACGTCTCGCTCGCAAAACCCGAGATCGTCGTGCCCGAGGGCGACGCCTCGATGTCGACGGCCTGGGACCTCGCATTCGAAAAGTACGACGTCTTCACGAACAGCGGCGCGTCCGGGGACGGCGAGGGCGGGGCGTTCGGGCCGCTCGACGCGGTGACGTACGACGAGGGCATCGCGCCGACGATCCCGTTCATGACGAAGGACGAGGCGGGCGGAGCCTTCCGTGATTTCTGGGCGTACGAGCCGAGCGCCCACCTGCTCTGGGTGCGTTACCACGTCTTCGGCGTGCGCGACGGCGACAAACAATGGAAGGTGCAGGTCCTCGGGTATTATGCCGAGCAACAAGGCGCGCCCGTGTCGGCCATTTATCGGGTTCGGTGGGCCGAAGTGACGTCCGCCGGCGTGGGCGCCACGCAGACGCTCGCCGACATCGACGGCACCGCGGGCGGCTCGGGTGCGCCCCTCGACGTGCCGAACGAATGCCTCGACCTCGGCACGGGCGCGCGGACGATGCACACGCCGGCCGAGGCGCTCACCACGAAGGACTGGCACCTCTGCTTCCGCCGCGCCTCGATCACCGTCAACGGCGAGCTCGGCGGGCCGCGCGGCGTGACCGCCGTGGATCTGAACGCGAGCGAGACCAAGGGCGAGACGCTCGACATCGTGAAAGCCCGCACGGACGACTCCGAGCTCCCGCGGTTCGACAAGGTCGGGTATGCGGAGCTGTCCGATCCGAAGCTCATCTGGCGCGGCGACCGCATCTTCAGCGCATTCTCGGAGTACTGGATCGATCGCGAGGCGAGCGCGCCCGCGCCGGCGAAGTCCTCGTGGCTCGTGCAATCGGCCGCGGACGGCGTGACGCGTTATCTTCTGGTCTTCGATTCCTTCGACGGCGCGACGGCCGACGGGCCCGGCAAGGTGACCCTGCGCGTCAAGCCGGAGGGCGTCGTCACGCAATGAGCCGGTGCGCGCCTATTGCGCGCACCGCGCAGCCTCTCTCGGAGGCGGGAAGAACCGCACGCCGTCGAGCTTCTCCGCGCCCGCCTTCCGCGTGATCTCCACCGCCACGGGGTATTTCTGGCAATCGAGGCCAAAGCTCGCCCGCGTGGCGCCGTCGCCCCCGATCACGTCGCCGATCCGACACCCCCCACGAATCTCCTTCAGGCCGGCGAGCAGCGCCTTCATGCGCCCGAGGTCCACGCTCGTATCGAAGAGCTCGGCCGCGCCGGCGTCGTCCCATCGATTCACGAGCCGCACGAGTTTGTCCCCGCCCGAGGCGAGCGCGCTCGGCGGCGGCAGCACGCTGTGGAAATCGAGGGCCTGCATGCGCGGCGGCGAGGTCGGCGCGAGCGTGAGCGACACGCCGATCCACCCCTTCTCGCATCCGAGCCGGAACGTGCCCCGGAGCGCGTTCTCCGCCTCGATCGTGCCCTCCTCCCGGCACGCCCCGTGCGCCGCGCGTAGCGCTTCGAGGTCCTTCACCCATTCCTCGCGTGGTTTGTCGAGGTAAAGCGAATCCGCAAAAATCGCGTCCGCCTCGGCATCGCTCCATTTCGCGACGAGCCGACGCGTGGCCTCCTTCGCACGCACGAGCGCCTCCGAGGGCACGAATGCGCGCGGCACGAGCGCGCCCGTGTCGTGCAGGCGCTGCAGCGCCTCGTACGCGAGCCGCTGCATGGGCGCGTACGTGAGGTTCGACATGGCGATCACACCGACGCCGTATTCGGGCAAGAACTGGATCACCGACCCATACCCGGGCAAACCCCCCGTGTGCGAGACGCCTCGCGTGAATTCGCACGTCTCGAACTTCCCGAGCCCGAACGCATAACCGGTCGCGTACACGAACGGCGGCTCCTCCCCGAGCCCGGGCGACGCCCAGAGCCCCGTGGCGCGGCCGCTCTCGTGCATCTCGCGCAGCGTGCTCCGCCGGACCGGACCCGCCTCCCGCTCGTCGCGTGGCGGCCACGCCGAGAGATGATACGCCACGTAACGCGCCATGTCGGCGAGCGACGAATACAGCCCGCCCATGGCGCCGTACGCGCCGTGGGGCAGGTTCACCTCGGGCACGAGCGCGTCGCCCTCCTTGCGATACCCCCGCGCGAGGTGCGCCTTCTCGACCATCCGCTCGTCGAGGACCGTCCGGTTCATGCCGAGCGGCGAGAGGATCCGCGTCCGCAGGTAATCCGCGTAATCGATCCCCGAGACGTTCGTGATCACGCGCCCGAGGATCGCGAATCCAGTGTTCGAATACTCGAACGTCGAGCCGGGGGACGTCGAAAACGGAAACCCCTCGCGCATCATCTTCGAAAAATCGGCGTCGGACAGGCCGAGCTGTCGATCGCCCCAGGGGTTGTCCTCGGGGAACCCGGCGCCATGGCCGAGGAGGTGCCGGAGCGTGATCGGCGCCGCGTCGCGCGTCGGATACCGGAGGCCAGCGAGCTCGGGGACGTATTTCACGGCCGGATCGTCGAGCGAAAGTTTTCCCTCGTCCCGGAGCTCGAGAACGGACATCGCCGTGAAGCTCTTCGTGAGCGAGGCGATCCGAAAGACCGTGTCCTTGTCGACGGGCGCCTTCGACGCGACGTCGGCCACGCCAAACCCTTTGGCATACACGAGCTCGCCGTCGATCACGATGCCAAAAGCGACGCCCGGAAAACCCCGCCGCGCCACCACGTCCGCGATATATCGCTCGATGGCAGGGAAGGCCCCGGCGAGCTTTTCTTTTCGCTGCGGATCGAGGAACACGGGCGGCTGCATCGCGGGGCGGGCGAACTGCATGTCGCGGCGCTCGGCCTTCGCGACCTCGGGCGGCTTCGGGGATCCGCAGGCCGAGGCGAGCAGCGCGACGAGCGGCAGCAAACGGCGGGAGAGCACCATCACGGGCGTATCTTCGCCCCGCCGGCGCGGGCGTGACAACGAAAAAGCGATTCCCGCTTTACGCCGGCGAACGCTCGACGTATCGACGATCGTCGTGACGATCGACGAGGGGCGCAAAGGAGGGACGCGCGCGGCCTGGGAGGCCCTCGGGCGTCATGATCCGGCCTCTGCCCGCGACGTGAATCAGGCGCTCGAGGCCGCGCGGCTCGCGTTTCGCCTCGGCGATCGGCGCCTCGTCGACGCGTGGATCACGCAGGCGCTCGCGCTCGCGACGGCCGAGG
Organism: Polyangium sp. 6x1; assembly: GCF_029946515.1. Classification (GTDB taxonomy): domain Bacteria; phylum Myxococcota_A; class Polyangia; order Polyangiales; family Polyangiaceae; genus Polyangium. The sequence continues at coordinate 30,773 of NZ_JARZHH010000073.1, read as the reverse complement.
GCCCGCGCGAGGCGGCGAAGATCCACCTCGCCGCGGCGAGCCTCGATCGAAGCGCGGGGAGGTTTTCCGGCTGCCAGAAGCACGTCGAGCTCTTGCGCGCGCTCGCGCCCGACGACCCCGCGCTGCGCGAACGCGCGGCCGAGCTCCTGCGCGCGTTCGGCGCGCGTGAGCAGGACGAAAATGGTACGGCGCGCCAAACGTGTTTCCAGGAGGCCGAAGCGCTCGTGCGCCGCGCCCGGGGGAAGAGCGCGAGCGGCGATCCGCGCGGCGCCATCCGCGATCTGCTCGCGGCCAAACACGTCGCCGACGAGGACCAGACGTGGCGGATCGATCTGGAGCTCGTCGCGCTCGGCCGGCAGCATTTCGGGTTCCTCGATATCGAGACGCTCACGGCGATCGGCCGCGGCACGGACGAACCCGGCCGCGACATCGAGCGTGCGCTTCATCGTCGATTCGTCGCCCCCGCCCTCGATCGCGCCGCGCGCCTCGCGAACCGCGCCTGGGACGCGCTCCCGGAGGCCGCGCTCGCGCCACTCGCGTGGCGCCTCGGCGACCGATTCCGCGAGGAAGAAGGCGAGCTGCCGGCCCCGCGCGCCCTCCGGCTCCGCCTCCTCGCGCGCCTCTTCCCGGAGGCAATGCTCGCGCGGCTCGACGACCCCGAGCACCCCGCCGCGCCCCCGCTCCGCAGCTCGGCGCGCCACCGCGCCAAGGTTTTGCAATGGTCGATCCGCAGCCGGTCCCCCGCGGACGTGCTCGGCGAATTCGACGCGATCCGGCGGGACCATCCGCGCTCGCACCACCCGCACGCGTATCGGGGCGAATTGCTCCTCTGGCTCGGGCGCGTCGACGAGGCCGAGGCGGATTTTCGTGGCGGCCTCGCCATTCAACCCCGCGCCCGGTGGCTGCACATCGGCATGGGCGCCGTGCACGTCCTCCGGGGCGAACACGCCGCCGCGCTCGCCTGTTTTCAGCGCAGCATCGATTGCGCGCCCGCGCTCGTGGGTCCCACGCTTTTCGGGGTTCGTGGCGAGGCCCATCGATTGCGCGGGGATCTCCCGGCGGCCGTGGAGGACCTCGCGCGCACCTGCCGCGACACACCTTCCCGCGTGAGCGCCTGGGTGAACCTCTGGCTCGTCGAGGACGATCTCGGGCACGCGGAGGCGCGCGACGCGGCGTGGAGAGAGCTCCTGCGCCGCGCGCCGTGGCTGCTCGCGGACGCCGCCGAGGAGACGCTCGGCCTCGCCTTGCCGGCCGTCAACGAACCCCGCGCCCGCCGCGCCATTCTGGAGCACGCGCTCCGGATGCTACGGGGCAATCGCTCCTCGTCCTGCGTCACCTATTTCACGCGCGAAGGCGAGCTCCGCACGGTGTTTGCCGGGGGTTAGCCAGGACAACCGCGCTCGGAATCGCCATGGGCGATGCGCTCTCCTGCCACGAGGGCCCCCACGGCGCCGCAATACGCGCCGCGGCGGAGGAACCACGCGGCGAGCCCCGTGAGCCCGAGCGTCTGCGTGAGGACCTCGACGAGCGCCGGGTTCTCCGCGAGCGTGGTGCCGCCGAGCACGACCGTATCCGTCCCCGCGAGGCGCGCGATCCCCGCGCAAACGAGCGCGATGTTCTCCCCGACGAGCCCGACGAGCGCGTGCGCGAGGTCGGCCGGCTCCGTCGAGGCGAGCTTCGCGAAATTGGACGCCGTGAGGTGCGCCGGAATGGGCGCGCCCTGCGAATACACGTCGCCGACGAGCAAATCGACCGACCCGCGCGACCCGCGCGCCGCGAGCGCCGAGAGCTCGGCGAACGAGGCCGCGCCCACGAGGAGCTTGCCAAGCCCGACGAGCGTTCCCCCGCCGAGCCCCGTCCCGCCCGCGCGCACGGCCGAGCCTCCTTCGACGACGAGCACCGACGTCCCCGTGCCGGCCGACACGAGCAGGTGCCGCGCGGGCAAGACGAGGCCCTCCTCGGCCGCGAGCGTCGCCGCGCCGAGCGACCAGGCCTCGAACTCGGAGACGCTGGTCGCGGCCGCGAAGGGCGCGCTCGCGCCGAGCACGGCCGCGCCGCCGCCCGTCATCACGATGCGACGTGGAGCGAGCTCGACGATCCGCGCGCGGACGGCGTCGAGATCCCGCGAGGGCCAGCGCTCGGTGTGCAGTTCGCCCTGACGAAAGGCGATCTTGGTGAGTGTCGCGCCGAGGTCGAGGCCGAGGACAGGGAGGGCGGGCGGCATGGTGACCGCACGATATCACGGAATCAGGAAGCCGTGGACGAACCCTCGGTGGATGACAGCCGCCGCCTGTCGGGGCGCGCGTTCGGGCTTGTCATTGCATCTGCCGTCGTGGCAGGTTCGACGCGGGAAACCGCTGGCTCGTCTGGGGGACGCGGCACGGCAAAGACGGGGGATGAATACGGAGATGCAGAACGATTCTCAAGCGCGTCGCTTTTTTTCGACGAATCCCGACGTGTGTCTCGTCGTCCGGCCCGACGGCACCATTGCCCAAAGCAACCTGGCTGCCGAGCGCGTGTTCGGCGCCGGCGTCCGGCAAGGCGCGCCGCTCGGGGAGCTCGGGGCGCTCTCCGCCGCGTACGAGGAGGTCCACGAGGGAGGAGAGCCGTCGGTCTTCGATTGCAGCTTGCGGGAGAGAGATGGGGGGCGTGCGCCATACGTGTGCGTCGCGTGGCGGGCGGAAGGCGACGAGATTTACGTGGCGCTGCGGCCAAAGGGCCATCTGGACGTCAGCGAGCTCAAGCGCGTCGAGCAAGAGCTCCTCGCCAAGATGGAGCTCATCCACAAGCAACAGCAGGTCATCAAGGATCTCGGGATCCCCATCATCCAGGTCTGGGATCAGGTGCTCACGCTTCCGCTCGTGGGCGTGGTGGACAGCGCGCGCGCCGCCGACGTGATGGAGAACCTGCTCCAGACCGTCGTCCAGACCCGGGCTCGCTTCGCGATCCTGGACCTCACTGGCGTCGACCTCGTCGACACGGCGACGGCGGCCCATCTCCTGCAAATGATCAATGCCATTCGCCTGATGGGGGCCGAGGGCATCATCACGGGCATCCGACCCACGGTGGCGCAGACGATGATCGGGCTCGGGCTCGACATGTCGACCACCACGACGCTCGCGAGCTTGCGCGACGCGCTGAAGCTCTGCATCCGGCGCATGAGCAGTTCCTGACTTCGAGGTATGGTTCGTCATGCCCTCGCCGAAGCTCGCGACCCCCGACATCCTCGCCCCGGGCCTCGACGCGCTGTTCGTCGGGATCAACCCGGGGCTCCTCTCGGCGCAGAAAGGGCATAACTTCGCCAATCCGGCGAACGCGTTCTGGAAGCTGCTCCACGAGAGTGGCCTGGTCCCGCAGCGCCTCGCGCCCGAGGAGGAGATGCGCCTGCTCGATCACGGCCTCGGCCTGACGAACCTGGTCGCCCGCGCGACGCGCGGCGTGATGGACCTCGGGCGCGAGGACTACGACGCGGGCAGGCGCGCGCTCACCACGAAGATCCGGAAGTACCGCCCACGCATCGTGGTCTTCGTGGGCATCACGGTTTGTCGGAGTTATTTCAACAAGAAGGCCTCGGAGCCCATCGCCTGCGGTGAGCAGCCGGAGGAGCTCTGCGGCGCGCGGGTCTTCGTGGTGCCGAATCCGAGCGGGCGCAATGCGCATTTCTCGTACGCCGAGATGCTTGCGCACTACCGGGTCGTCGCCCGCGCGCTCGGCCGCGCCTGACGAGGATCACGCGCCCTACGGCACGAGGCAGGGGGCATTGCCGCAAGGATCGATGACCTTGCCCGTCGAGCGCAGGAACTCGGAGATCTGCAAGCGCGCGCCGGGCTGCACGCGCGGAATGCCGTGGGGATCGACCCCGTCGCGCAGCGGCTCGTTCCCGACGGGCGGCGCCGGCGTGCCCTTGTTCGTCGCCATGTCATAGGGCCCCGTATCCCAGACGAAGAGCGCCGAGCCGAAATGCGGGTAGCTCTCGAGCGGCTGGATGCCGAAATACGGGTTCACGTCGATCGAGCGGCCCGGATTCAAGACGGGCACGTGGATCCCCGCGCCGATCGTGCGCGCCTCGATGTCGGCCGACCATTGCGTGACCTGATGGTCGGCGAACGCGTTCTGCATGAGCACGGCGTGGGCCGGCGTCTTCGGGAGCGGATCATTGCCGACGTGCCAGGCATACCCGTTCGTCTCGCCGCGATCCCAGAGGTTTTGCATGGCCGAGAAGATGAAGCGCCGGTCGAATTCGTTCGTGTAGGCCTGATCCATGAACGGCCGGAGATCATCGAAGCCCGTGGCGCGGTCGAGCAGGACGCTGTAATTCATGCCCGTGACGCCGAGCACGCCGCGGCGGATGTCCTGCGAGATCGCGACGACCGCGCCGCCGAGGATGCCGCCCTGGCTGATGCCGTAATAGAACACGTCGCTCGTGTCGATGAGCGGCTGGTTCTGCGGGCCGCCCCGGAACGCCGGATCCGAGATGAAGCCCTGCGGGTGGATCATGAGCCGCGCGAGGAAGAGGTTGTTCAGGAGGCCCTGCTGGAGCCGGTCGGCGAGCGTGTTCATCCGGCCCCACTCGGCGACCAGCTGGAGGATGTTGAGGTCGTCGCTCGAGGACATGCCGATGAAGTCCGTCGCGCAGAAGACGAAATTGTACGCGTTCGAAAGCTCGCCGGTCGCGGCGCCGCCGTTCACCTGGCTCGCTGCTCCCTGCTGGCCGTGGCCATAAAGCGCCGCGCGGCCGGGGACGACGGGCTGCGTGTTATCGTTCCCGTCCGGGAGAGCCGCACGCGGGACGTTGCAGATGAAGTTCGCCTGGAGCGTACCGTTGCCGTCGAGCTGATCCGGCAGTCCGTCGTTCGGTGCATTGTAATTGAACGACGAACCCGAGACGCCGTTCGCCTTGTTCAGGTAGTTCGGGACGGTGAACGTGCCGATGATGCGGCGCGAGCGGTTCGCGTCGGGGTTCTGGAGGACCTGCGTGACCGTGAACGTCGGCGCGGCATTGCCGAGTTTGTCGAAGGCGTCGTCCCGGATGTGGAGCATGCGGCCGGTGGTGCTCTTCGCGCTGGCCGTCGTGAAATCCCAGGCGAGGTAGAGCTCCTTGCGCTCGACGCCCGCGCCCGCGAGGACGTCGAAGATCTTCTCCATCGAATCACGCCGCGCCTCGATCGCAGGCACGTTCGAGGGGATCGCGTCGCGGTAGACCTGGAACGCGTCCGAGGCCTCGATCACCTGCCCGGCGCTGTCCTTCAGGTTGCGGAGCGCGACGACGTACCTGCGCCCCTCGCGGAAGTTGATGCCCGCGCGAATGATGAGCGCGCGCGTCGCGTCGCTCGTCGCATACGAATCGAGCTCGCCCCAGACGAGGTGGCGCTCGAGGGTCTCGGCGTCGATCACGACGAGCGGCGAATCGGCTTCGAGCGAGCGATCCATGTGCGTGATCGGACCGATCCCGGTCATGCCGAGGTCGAGGCCCGGCACGTACGTGAGCAGCATCTGGCCCGGGGAAAACCCGTCGGCGCGGTTCCAGTCCGTCGGATCCATTCCGATGCCGCCGGGGCTCACGATCGACCCCGCGGGGAGGCCCGCCGCCGGAGAGAGGTCGACCTCGACATTGATGGGCATGGACAGCGGGTCGAGCGCGAGGCGGCGGCCGGTGCTCGTCGTGGGGTCGGCCACGGTGAAATGGTCGTTCGGCCAGGGGAAGAGACAATGGGCCGCGTCCAGGAAATCACAGCGATCCGCATTCGTGACGTCGATCGTCGTGGGATCGACGCTGAAGACCGGCGGATCGTCGGTGCATTGCACGAGGACGCTCTTGACGTCGGCGCCCTCGACCGTCCCCTTCCCCGCCTCGACCGTACACGTTTGCGCGGGATTCGTGGGCTGCGCGAGGACCGTCACGTCATAGGCGTCGCCGTCGACCTCGGGCGTCGTGAACTGGAAGGCGCCATCCATCGCGACGGAGAGGTCGTCCTTGCCGTTGTTCTGGAGCACGAGGCCCGTTCCCTTGAGGCCCGAGGCCGTGCCGCCAATCCATCGCGGATTCGGCGGGAGGGTCACACAATCGACGGAGACACCCTTCACGTCGGCGCCGGCCACGACGCCCTTGCCCCCGGTGACGGTACAGCTCTGCGCGGGGTCCGCGGGCTGCACCGCGACCTTGACCTCGTAGCCGTCGCCGTCGGCGAGCGCGGGCTGGAAGGTGAATTCACCGTCGGCGTCGACCTCGAGGTTCGAGAAGAGCGCGTCGGGGAGGGCGACCTCGAGGACGAGGCCCTTGCCGGCGAGGCCCTTCACCGTGCCTCCGAGGCTGTATTCGGCGGTCTCCGCGGGCGGCGGCTGGGGGGTTCCGGTCGTGGGATCCGAGCCGCACCCGGCCGCGCCGACGGTGGCGAGCACGAGCGCGTAGGCAAGACGAGTTGTACGCATTGGAAGATCCTCCGTGAGGCGCGAAGCTATCACGGAGGACCCCCCGACCGATACGAGGCCGGCGCGCCCGTCAGATCACGTCGGTCGCCGCCGCGAATCCGATCCGACCGATCTCGCTCGCGCCCTTGCGCGCCACGAATTCGCGGAAGCTCTCGCCCTCGGCGCGCTCGGCCACGTAATGCCTCGCGATCGCCGCGATCACCTTGGGCGTCTCCTCCTCGGGCACGCGGCCGTCGAGGCGGTCGCCGATCTTCGCGTCGGGGCCGCAGCCGCCGCCGACGCGCAGCGAGTAATGCGGCCGCTCCACGCCGTCCTTGCCCTTCACCATCAGCCCCGTCATGCCGATGTCCGCCACGTGGTGCTGGCCGCACGAGTTCGGGCAGCCGGAGATCTTGATGTCGAAGGCGCCGATCTTCTGCACGAGATCATCGGCCTCGGCCCGGCTCCCGCTCTCCGACAGGTGCTCGCGCACGCGGGCGCCGACGCCCATGCTCTTCGTGATCGCGAGCGAACAATAATCCGCGCCCGGGCAGGCCACGATGTCCGTGATGTGCCCGGCGTCGGGCTCCGCGAGGCCGATCTGCGAGAGCGCGCGGTGCAAGGCCACGAGGTGGCCCTCGGGGACGAACCGCATCACGAAGTTCTGCGTGTTCGTCGTGCGCACCTCGCCGTTGCCGTACGAACGCGAGAGCGCCGCGAGCCTGCGCATCTGCTCGGCCGTGATGTCGCCGAGCGGGAGCTTGACCGTCACGACCCGGTAGCCGGGCTGGATCTGCACCAGCGTGTTCGTCCTCTTCCAGCGCGCGAAGGCGGCGTCGCCGATCGCGTCGCCGCCCGAGGCCGGCGCAGGCGCCTCTTCGTTCGTGTACGCGCCGACGTATCGATCGAGCTCCGCCTCGATCTTCTCGCCTTCCTCGGCCTTGATCTTCGCGAGCTCGTCGTCGAGCCGCTTCATGAACTCGGCCTCGCCGAGCTTGCGCAGCAGGAACTTGAGGCGCGCCTTCTTGCGGTTCTTGCGCTCGCCGTCGCGCCAGAAGACACGGATCACCGCGTCGCACGCGGCGAGCACGTCCCGCTCGGGCACGAAGTCACGCCAGAGGTGCGCGACCTCCGGCGTCGAGCCGAGTCCGCCTGCGACGTACACGGCATACCCGCGCCCCGCGTCGGTGACGCGCGCGAGCAGGCCGAGGTCGTTGATCATGATCTGCGCGTGGTCGCGCGCGCTGCCCGTCAGGCCGATCTTGAACTTGCGCGGCAGCTTCCGGTTGTGCGGATGGAACAGGAAATATTGCGTGATCGCGTGGGCATGCGGCGTCACGTCGAAGACCTCGTCCGGCGCCACGCCCGCGAGGTGCGACGCGGTCACGTTGCGCACCGTGTCGGCGCAGGCGCCCACCGTGGTCACGTCCGCCTGGGCGAGGACGCGCTGAAGCTCCACCGTCTCCTCGATCTCCAGGTGGTGGAGCTGGATGTCCTGACGCGTCGTGACGTGCGCGAGCCCGAGCGCCCAGCGCTCCGTCACCTCGGCGACCGCCTCGAGCTGCGCCGCCGTCATGCGCCCGCCCGGGACCTTGATGCGCTGCATGTGCTTCACGTGCGCGAGCTGCGCGTACACGCCCATCCCGAGGCGCAGCGGGCGGAACTGGTCGGGCGTGATCTCCCCACGCTTGAACCGCTGGATGTTCTCCGCGTACTCGTCGAGTGCGGTCTGCATACGTGACGCTGCGTCAGACATGGCAGCAGACTTTATGTCTCCCTTTTCCGACGCGTCAAGTGCGACAATCTTTCCAGGCCGGAGGCCTCGGGAGGATGCTCGCCCCTTCGCGCCCGGCGCCAATTCCGCTAGGACGGTCCCGTGAAGAACGCCCTCCCGACCAGCACGGACGCCGTTCACGCAGGGGAACGGGTCGATCGCCCCCACCACACGCTCGCGCCGTCGATCGCGCTCACGGCGACGTACACGTTCGATGACTCCGACGACCTCGAGCGGTTCATGCGCGGCGAGGATCCGGACCCCGGGCGGCTCGACTACGGGCGGTACGGAAACCCCACCGTGCGCGAGGTCGAGGCGCGCATCGCCGCGCTCGACGGGACCGAGGACGCGCTGCTCTTCCCGAGCGGCATGGCCGCCCTGACGACGACGATCCTCGCGTTCGTGAAGGCGGGCGACGACGTCGTGCTCTTCCGCGACACGTACCGCAGGACGCGGCAGTTCGTGGTGAACATGCTCTCGCGGCTCGGCGTGTCGCACACGCTGCTCGAGCCCGGGGACCTCGACGGGCTCGCGGCGGCGATCGGGCCGAAGACGCGGCTCGTGATCACCGAGATGCCGACGAACCCCTACCTGCGCTGCGTCGACGTGGAGCGGCTCGCGGAGATCTGCAAGAAGACGCGGGCGAAGACGCTCGTCGACGCGACGTTCGCCACGCCCGTCAATGCGATGTTCTCGGCCATGGGCATCGACCTCGTGGTGCACAGCGCGACGAAGTACCTCGGCGGGCACAACGACGTGCTCGGCGGGAGCCTGTCCGGGCCGTCGTCGCTCCTGTCCCTGGTGCACGAGGCGCGCGACGTGCTCGGCGCCGTGTCCGATCCCCACGCGGCGATGCTGATCGGGCGCGGCATGAAGACGCTCTCGCTGCGGGTCTCCCGCCAGAACCAGACGGCGCTCGCGGTCGCGCGCGCGCTCGAAGCCCACCCCGCCGTGGAGCGCGTGTATTACCCGATGCTCGAATCCCACCCGGATCACGCGATCGCCAAGAAGCACCTCGCGGGCGGCGGGGGCGTCGTGTCGTTCGTGGTCCGCGGCGGCAAGGACAGCGCGCGGCGCGTGGTCGACGCCTGCAAGCTCGCGCGGATCGCGCCGAGCCTCGGCGGGGTCGAGACGCTCATCGAGCAGCCCGCGATCATGAGTTATTCGGAGCTCGGGCCAGAGGAGCTCCTGGCGGTCGGGATCGCGCCCGGGCTCGTCCGGCTCGCCGTCGGCATCGAGGAGACCGAGGACGTGGTCGCCGACCTCCTCGAGGCCATGGACGCGGCCGCGGGCGCTTGATCAGCTTTTGAAGGGCTTCAGCGCGAAGCGGGCGCGGTCGAGGGCGTCCATGCCCGACCGATCCGTGAGCCAGCATTGCGAATAACCGCCGCGGATCTCGGGCAGCTCGTCCCGCTCGGCGAGCTGTTTTCCCACGAATGCGAGGATGTCGCGGGCCTCGCTCGGCGAGAGCGTGATGCCGAGCGAGGCGCGCACGACGACCACGATCGTGTTGCTGGGCCAGCGCCCGATCGTCGATTTCGCCGGGCCGAGCGCGCGGGCGAGGTGGACGAGCTCGCCGACGGTGCGCTCGAGCCCGAGGCCGGTGAAGGGCCGCGCGCGTGGCCCCTCCGCGCGCGGCGGGTCCTGGACCTGGAACACGAGCACCGAAAAAGGAATGCCCGTGTTCGCGCTGAACTGATACTCGGCGTCGAGGATCTCGACGAGCCCCTGCTGGTCGAGCACGCCCTTCACCTCGCTCCGCAAGGTCGGCTCGTACGTCACGGGCGCGTCGCTGAAGCGCGACCGAGCCTTCTGGCTGTTCGGCGCGGGCGCGCTCGGGGGCGGCGTCGGGTCGTCACGCAGCCGGTCGCGGCTCGACCGGGGCGTGGGGATCGACATGGGAGGGCGCTGGGAGATGCGCCGGCCCGCCTGCGAGGGCGGAGGCAGCTCGGAGAGCGGCAGGATCGGCGCGGACGGAGGCACGCTGAGCGGGACACGGAAGAGGTCGGCGAGCTGGCCGATCGCCGTCGTCGCCCGCTCGGGCCGCTCCCGGGGATCACGCGCGCCGACCTTGCGGAACCACTCGTCGAAGCCCGCGGGGAGCTGGACGCCGCGCCTCGCCGCGCGCGTCGCGGGCGCCTCCGGCAGCTCGCCGGCGATGATCTTGCCGAAGAGCGCATACACGCTCGGGAGCTGCAGGAGCTCGGGCCTCCAGTATGCCTCGCCGACGAGCAGCGTATAAGCGACGTGGGCGAGCGAATAAATATCGGCCGAGGCCCGGATCCCGCCGTCGCCGTGAATTTGCTCCGGCGCCATGTAGAGGGGCGTACCGACGACGGCGGTCGTGTGCGCGAGCGTGGTCGCGACGGCGACCTTGGCCACGCCGAAGTCGAGGATCTTCACGCAGTGCCGGCCGTCGTCGCGCGTCGTGACGAAGAGGTTTTCCGGCTTGAGATCGCGGTGGACGATGTTCGCGGCGTGCGTCTTGTCGAGGGCGAGCGCGACCTGGGAGAGGTAGAGCACGGCCTCGGCCTCGGGCAATGGGCCGCGGCGCTTCACCATGCCGCCGAGCTCCTCGCCCACGAGCAGCTCCATCACGAGAAACGGCAGCTGCGTCGCCGTGTCCACGCCCGCGTCGAGGACCTGCACGAGGTGCTCGCTCTCGATCCCGCCCGTGACCGTGGCCTCCTGGGCGAACCGGCCGCGCATCACCGAATTTTCCAGCACGGCCGGGTGCATGACCTTCAGGGCGCGCCTTCGGTTCGTCGGCTCGTCGTGGACCTCGAACACCGCCCCCATCCCGCCCGACTTGATGCTGCGGACGACGCGGTAACGGTCGTGGAACAAGGTGCCTGTGACGAGCATGGAGGAGACCGGCTCGCGCATCCTAGACCAAATGCGCCGCGCGTTGAAAGGGGTTCTGGCACACAGGACCGGTCCGTCCGGCCGCTTGGGCGCGTTCTAGCGCAGTTTTACGTCGCTTCCACGAGCTCGCGGAGCGAGACGGGCGAAAGCTCGGAGAGGCCGTGGATCTCGGCATAACTGCGCAGGACCTCGCCCGGACAGGCGGAGGCGAGCACGCAGCGGGCCTCGTGGGGGCACCGGATCGCGGAAGCATGGAAGGCCGCGTGTTCGGCCTCGCCGGCGCGGTGGCGGAAGCGCGGGTCGCGGTACTCGGTGCCGGGCAGCGGAGGCCGCTCGGCAGGAGCGTCGAGCCAGGCCCGCGGCGGCAGGCCGTGCTCGTGCATCCGTCGAAAAACCACACAAGGGACGACGCCCTGCACGTTCATGCGCGCGCCGCGCGCGAGCGCTCGGGACATCACCTCGGCCACGTCGCTCATGCGCGGCGCGGATGAAAAATACCGATCCGCGCGGGATTCGAAGCTCGGGTAGGGCATGTGCGGGAAAAAGGACAAACCCCGCTCGGCGGCGAATCGCGCGACGCCTTCGAGCTCGCCTGTGCCCTCGCGCGTGGCGACGCTGAGGATCCACACGGCGTCGGGCGAGACGCGGGCGAGCAGGTTCTCGAGGGCCCGGGCGACGAGGGCGTGCGCGCCCCTCCGGCCGACGATCCGGTCGTGCGCCTCGGGCGACACCGAATAAAGCGGCACGTGGAAGCGTTTGTCCTCGGGGAGGGCGGCGACGACGTCGTCGCAGAAGGCCGGATCGGCGAGGCGCGTGCACGGCGAGAAGACGTGCGCGGCGCGGTAGCCGAGGTCCTTCGCGCGGCGGAGGACGTCGAGGATCCGCGAATGCGCGAGCGGATCGTAGCCATTGATGCGGACGGCGCGCACGCCGCGCCGCCGGTTCGATTCGAGGTCGGCGAAGAGCCGGGCGAGCACGCGGTCGCCGCCGTCCTCGGCAGGGGCCGTCTCCTTGATCGAGCAGAACGCGCAGGATTGCTCGCAATCGGCGTCGATCGCGAGGTTCAGCACCTCGCTGTCGGCCGAAGGCTCGGCCTCCTCGGGCGCGGACGGCAAGAGGAGCGCCGGCGCGACGTCCGAAAGGATGTCCGGAAAAACGACGTCGAGGCCCTCGTGATCGCGCAATTGCAGGACGAACGCGACGAGCGCGCGGAGCTCGTCCGCGCCGACGGGATCGGCCGCGGCGAGCGAGAGGTGCTTGATCGAGAAATGCGCCGTCGTGGCGAACGCGGGCTTCGTGTCGTCGCGGCGCCCGACGAGGAGCAGCAGCCTGCGCGCGTCCGATTCCCGGCGGAAATCCAGCACGAGCTCGAGGCCTCCATCGTGGGATTTTTGCAAATACGAGCTGGGATAGACGTCGACGAGGGAAAACCCCGCGGCGGCGGGCGCGCCCTCGACGATCTCCGGCGAGAGCAGGGCGCGCAGGCCGTCGCGGCCGAAGAGCAGGCGGCCTCGCTCGCGGGAGCGGCCGAGCGCCTCGGCGATCGTCTTTCCCGGGCTCCGTTCGAGCAGCGCGTCGATCGAGGCCGCGACGGCCATCACGAGCCGCGAGACCTCTTCCCGCCGCTCGGGCGTGCGCTCGGCGATCGCGCCGCGGTACCGCACGGCCGAGCGCGCGAGCCGCCGGAACACGGGGCCGGGCGCGCCGTGCGGCAGGACCGTGACCTCGACCCAGTCCGCGCTGCCTTTCGCCTCGAACCGCGCCGTGAGCCGGTCGTCGCCTTCGAGCAGGATCGCCTTGCAGGAAAATCCCCCGAGCCGGAGCGGCACGAGGGCCATCTCCATGCCCGACGCCTCCGGCCGCGCGAGCGCCGTTTCGTTCGTGCTCAAACGGATCCCCCGCCGGCCTGGTCCCAGGCCTTCACCCACGCCGCGAACCGATCGATCGTGGCGCGGTCGCGGGCATAAATGCGCGATTGCTCGCTGTCGGGCACGTCCTCGGAGAAATACACGATATCGTACCGGGACGAACGCCGATACGCGGGTTCGGCCGGATCCGTGGGCGTGACGATGAACGAGAGGGTTCGTCCCTCCATTTCGAGCTCGACGACGGGCACGGTACGGCGGAACGTGCGGAGGCGGGCGCCCTTGTTTCGCCAACCCTCGGGGTTCGGGAAGGCGGGGCCGCCGAAATCACGGGCGAAGGCCGCGGAAAGGGCGTCCACGAGGCAAAGCATGACGTCGGGTTCGGACATGGGGCTCATCCGGAGGCGCGCGTGTCGCGCTCGAGGTCCTGGACGGCCCGGCCAAACGCCTCCGCATCGAGCTGCCGCAGGGCGAGGAGCGCGGCGACGCGGTGCAGGCGCGCCTCCGAGAGGTCCGACCGGACGAGGGCCTCGCGCGCCGATTGCGCCTGGCTTGCGCGGATCCGCGACGTCGCGCGCCCGAGCGAGAAGGCGCCGAGCAAAAGGAGGAGCGCGCCGACGCCGAGCAGGAGCGACGCGAGGAGCGCGCCCTCCGGAGCGAACAGGGCCCGAAACCCCGCAATGGAGGCGAGGACGACGACCCCCACGAGCGCGACGACCGCGCCGATCGCGCCGAGCCGATCCATCCACGCCGCCCGCGCGTGCTGTCGCATGGCGATCCCGCGGTGCAGATCGGCCTCGCGATCGAGCCGGACGGCGAGCTCCGCGAGTGGGTCGTCGCCCGCGAGCGAGGGCAGATCCGCCTGCGCGAGGATCTCCGAGGCCTGGGCCGCCGTCGGATCTTCGAGCGCGCGCATCGCCGTCCCCGCGCCGCTCTTCACGGCGCGCGCGGCCCGGTCCGCCGCGGGCGCGACGCGACCTTCGATCGCCGCGCCCACGTCGCGCGCCATCGTCTTCGCGCGGTCCTTGATCCGCGGGGCGCTCGGCTCGACGTCGCCGTCCTCGACCGATGCCACCTTGCCCCAGCCGCCGCGTCCTGCGCTCGTCGTCTCTTCCATGGCACAGCTCACTGCCCCACGATCGGGGCGGAAACGATACAGAAACGTCCCACGGGTGCCAAGCGTCGCCGCGCCGGGCGGGCGGGATCGACGGATGAACGACCCTTGCAGCGACCGGGCCGACTTCGTTAGAGTCGCCGATGCATGTGGGCCCGAGCGCATGGTTCCTCTCCCCGATGCGCACGCGTGTTCCCCTCGCGCCGCGCCCTCGCGCTCGCGGCCACGCTCGCGCTTGCCGGAGGGCTCGTGCAAGCCTCGGGATGCGGGCTCCGGGTCGCGGAGAGCCCGACGCAGCCGATCCCGTGTTTCCACGCGATGGACTGCCCGCCCTCGGACGATCCGTGTGTCGTGTCGACCTGCTTCGAGCAGCAGTGCGCGATGGTCGCGGCGGCGCAGAACACGGTCGTGCGGGATCAAAAAGCGGGCGATTGCCGCATGCAGGTATGCGACGGCAATGGCCACCCGATGGAGATCGACGACGACGTCGACGTGCCGGCCGACGACGGGAACGAGTGCACGGCCGCGGCTTGCAATCAGGGCGCAGGCGTGCACGCGCCCGTCGAGGTCGGCCAGACCTGCGGGGAAGGCGGCGTGTGCAACGGCAAAGGCGCGTGCGGCGCGTGCCTGCCGGGCGCCGAGCGCTGCGAGGGGAACGCGGTCGCGACGTGCAGCGAGGAGGGCGCGTGGGAGGAAGCCGCATGCCCCGCGGGACGCCCGATCTGCACGGGAAAGGCGTGCGTCGGGCTCCGTCACGTCGCGGCCGGCGGGGCGCATACCTGCGCGCTCTTCGAGGACGGATCGGCGCGTTGCTTCGGCGCCGCGGGCGTGCGGCGGGGCGCGTATGGAGCCCGGCCGGTCCCGGGCGTCGTGGGCGCGGTCGAGCTCGCGCTCGGGGGCGCGCATGCCTGCGCGCGACGTGCCGACGGGACCGCGCTTTGCTGGGGTCACAATGCATTCGGGCAGGTCGGCGACGGCACGACCGAGGGCCCTCGCCCGCCGACGCCTGTCCTCGGCCTTTCGGGCGCGACCGCGATCGCGGCGGGCGCGGCGCATACCTGCGCGATCGTGGACGGCGGCAAGGTCGTCTGCTGGGGACGCGGTGACCGCGGGCAGCTCGGCGGAAAACCCCCGGGGCCCGCGGCCAAACCCCCGGCGAGCGACGTCCCCTCGCCTCTGCCTGCGTCGCCGGGCGGCGCGCCTTCGCCCGTCGCGGGCCTCTTCGGCGCCACGAAAATCGCGCTCGGCGGCCGCCACGCCTGCGCGCTCGGGCCCGGCGGCCAGGTCGCCTGCTGGGGCGAGGACGAGAGCGGCGAGCTCGGCCTCTTCCGCCCGCCGTCGTCCCCCGCCAAACCCAGGCCCGGCCCGCGCCCCACGCCGCGCCTCGTCTCCGTCAAGGGGATCGAGGGCGCGATCGCGATCGCGCTCGGCGCCGCCTTCGGGTGCGCGCTGCTCGAAGACGGATCGGCGCGCTGCTGGGGCGACAATGCCGCGGGGCAGCTCGGCGATGGCACCACGGACCCGCGGGCGGAATCGGTCGTCGTCAAAGGCGTGGCCGGTGCCACGGCGATCGCGCTCGGCGCCGAGCATGGCTGCGTGCTGAAGGAGGGCGGCGCGGTGACGTGCTGGGGCAAGAACGATCGTGGCCAGCTCGGCGACGGCACCACCGAGGCGCGCCTCTCCCCCGCCTCCGTGCCTGGCCTCGCGCGCGTGCGCGCCCTTTCTGCGGGCGGCGCGCACACGTGCGTGATGCTCGACGACGGCGCGGCGCGATGCTGGGGCGGAAATGGCGCCGGCGAGGTCGGCGACGGCACGACCACGGATCGGGGCGCCCCCACGGCCGTCACGTGGTGACGATTTTATGACCCGCGACGCCTCTCGGAGGCGGCGCGCTCGGATATACTGCGGCTCGGCTCGGAGGTAAACGACATGAAGCTTTTCTGGGGTTGCTTGAGTTTGCTTACGATCGGCCTCGCCGTCGGCTGCAGCGCGACGGGGGGCGGCAGTAAATTCGACAATGAAGGCGGCAGCTCGGGGGACGGCGGCTCGGGTTCGGGGAACCAGGGAGGAGGCGGGGACGGCGGCGGCTTCATCCCCGGCGCGGGCGGCAGCGGCGCGTTCGGCCCCGGTGACGATTGCAGCGACGCGGCGAAGCTGATTTACGTCCTCTCGGACGCGAACGAACTTTACAGCTTCGATCCGCCGGCGAAGAAGTTCACGTACATCGGCGCGCTCGGCTGCCAGACCACGATGATGCCGAACTCGATGGCGGTCGATCGCGAAGCGGTCGCGTGGGTGAACTACGTCGAGTCCGACCCGTTCCTCGGGGACGACACGGCGGGCGTGATTTACAAGGTGAGCACGAAGGACGCGAGCTGCCAGCCGGCGCCCACGGTGCAGCTCCCCTCGAGTTGGTACCGCCTCGGAATGGGTTTTTCCACGAACGAAGGCGGCATGGGCGAGACGCTCTACGTGACGGGCACGGGTACGATCGGCGGGACAGACAGCCCCGGCCTCGGGAAGATCAACCCGCTCACGTTCGGCGTCGAGCCGGTCGCGAACTTCTCCCCCGGCACGTTCAAGGGCCAGAGCGCCGAGCTCACGGGCACGGGCGACGGCCGGCTCTTCGGGTATTTCACGACGTCCCCCGTGCAGGTCGGCCAGATCGACAAGACGAACGGCGCCGTGACGAAGCCCGTGCCGATCACGGGCCTGGAGACGCCCTCGGCGTGGGCGTTCTCGTTCTGGGGCGGATCGTTTTACCTCTATGCCGCCGCGGGCCTCAGCAATTCGAACGTGACGAAATACGACCCCACGACGGGCAACATCGACAACGCGTACATGTCCGACATCGGCTTCCGGATCGTCGGGGCCGGCGTCTCCACGTGCGCGCCGCTCGAGCCGCCGAAGTGACATGACGATCGGGCGCGGGGTGCAGGCGTTCGGCGTCACGGAGCGCGGTGTGCGGTTCCAGAACGACGACGCCTTCCGCATCCTCGGCGGGCCCTCCGGCCACGTGTGCGTCGTGGCGGACGGGATGGGCGGGCATGGCGCGGGAGACGTCGCCTCCGGGTTCGCCGTCTCCCTCACGACAGAATGTCTCGTCGCGCCGGGACAAGGCCCCGCGCCCGATCGTATTCGCGCAGCCATCGCCGCTGCCAACCGCGAAATCTTCCGCCGAAGCAACACGGAACGGCGGTTCCGTGGCATGGGCTCGACGGTAGCGCTCCTCTTTCTCCCGCAGGAAAGCCGGGTCGCCCATGTCGCGCACGTGGGCAACAGCCGGGTCTACCTCTATCGAGAGGGCGCGCTCCGGCGACTCACGGAGGACCATTCCCTCCGCGAGCTTTTCCGGCGAAACCCCGACAAGCGCGCCGAGCTCGACCTCCCGGAGGCCGACCTGGAGAGCATCGCCGCGGGCGTCGTCCTGCGCGCCCTCGGGATCCACGAGACCGTGGAGATCGACCTCGCAGAGGTCGAGGTTTGTCCGAACGACCGATTTCTCCTCTGCACCGACGGCCTCTGGGACCCGGTCGACGACGCCCGCATCGCCGAGTTGCTCCAGGAGGGCGGGGACGACGTGGAGGGGACGTGCCGGAGGCTCCTCGCGGAAACGAAGACCGTGGGAACATACGGGACGGACGAACTGTTCGGCGCGGACGACGTGGCGCTGGTCGTCGCGAGGGTGTTGACTTGCGACCCGTCTCGGACGTAGCGTGCCCCTGGTCTCGTTTCAGGAAAGGATCCCGGTCGTGCAACAGAATCCCGGTTATGGTGGTGGCTACGCTGGCGCGCAGGCTGGCGGCGCTTCGTTTCAGGTCATGACGATCGACGCTGGCTGCGGCGGTACCATCGAGCACAGCAAGATCTCCGACCTCGCGAACCAGATGGGCGCGCAGGGCTTCGTTCTCTCGCACGTCTTCATGGACGTCCGGAGCGCGTTCGGCCCGTTCTGCCCGAAGCGTTGTGCCGTGCTGGTCTTCAAGCGTGGCTGAGCCGTCATCCCCGCGTAGACTCGAGCTCGCGGGGGTGCCTCCGGCCGCGTTCGCACTGAGTGAGCTCGGTCGTTATCCTTCCTTTGCTCATCATCCGACCTGCGGGCGGCACGATCATCACCTCGTCCGCCCGTTTGGCGTGCCCTTGTGCCTGGGCTGTGCCTGCATGTACCCGGGCATCGCGGTCCCGCTCATCGCCCTTTTCTTCGTTTCACCCGCGCACGACATCACGACCGCTTTCTGGGTCGCGGTGGCGGCCCTCGGCTGCGCCGTGCCGACGTTCTTTCAGCCCTTCATCCAGCGTCGCTGGTACAAGATCCCCGCGCGCTTCCTCCTCGGCGTCGGCTTCGGCCTCGTCGCGAGCGCCGCGTGGATCCTCCCCTGGACGCTGGTTGGCTGGGCCATCCGCGCCGCGCTCGTCGCGATGACCCTCGGCCTCGGCACGGCGGCCTTGCGCCTCCGCGCCAAACGCCTCGACGACCCTTGCAAAAATTGCCCCTGGGGCGCCTTCCCGGTCTGCGCGCACAACCTTCCGGCGCTGCGCCGCATCCGGGAGCAGCAGGGGCCCGACCCGTTCGTCGACTCTTTGATCGCGGAGCTCGAGCCTCTCGCGCCCTACCCGCCTCGCCTCGGTGAGGCCCCCCCGGTCCCGCGGCCGGGCCAGTTCCAGTTCCACGCCCCGCCGCCGAACCTCTGATCGAAGCGAAGCTCAGCCTTCCGTGAAGGGATCGCTGCGCTTGCCGATCCACGCGGCGACCTTCGGCCAGATCTGCTTCGGGCCTTTGCTCGACGTGGACAAACCGATGTGGCCGACGGGGAAGCGCATGATCTCCTTGTCGCTGGAGCTCACGATGGAGTTCAGGATCTCGCTCGACTTGGGCGGCGCGATCGTGTCGTTTTCGGCGATGATGTTGAGCAGCGGGACCTTGATGTTCGAGAGGTCCACCGTCTGCCCGGCGACCTTCATGCGGCCGTGGCAGAAGTTGTTGTACTGGTAGCAATCCTTGATGTATTGCCGGTAAATCTCGCCGGGGAACTGCACGTTGTCCGAGGCCCATTGCTCCATGCCGAGGAACGTGGTGACGAAGTCGGGATCGTCGATCCGGCGGAACACCTCGAGCCATTTCGTCATGCGCTGGATCGGCGCCATCGACGAGAAGCCCGTCTCCATGAGCTCGATCGGCACGTTGCCGTAGGCGTCGACGAGCGCGTCCACGTCGAAGCGGCCCGGCTTCGTCCAGTCGGCGAAGACGCCGCCCTCGTGGAAATCGACCGGCGTCGCCTGCGCCACGAAATTGCGGAGCCCCTGCGGGTGCAGCGCCGCATAGGCGAGCGCCATCGTGCCGCCCATGCAGTAGCCGTACATCGTGAGGTCCTTCGCGCCGCTGAGGCGAAGCGTCCACTTCACGGCGTTCTTGATGAGCACGTTGAGCACGTCGTCCCAGCCCACCCGCCGCTCGGCCGAGCCGGGCGTGCCCCAGTCGATCGCGTAGACGTCGTAGCCCTGGCCGACCATGAATTCGATGAGGCTGCGGCCGGGCAAGAAGTCGAGGATGTAATAGCGATTGATGAGCGAGTAGACGAAGAGGATCGGCGTCGCGTGCTTGCGCGTGGTGGGCTCGAAGCGGAGCAGGCGCATCTTGCCGTTCGTGTAGACCACCTTGTGCGGGGTCGGGGCGAGCGGGGGCTCGCCGACGTCCGCGGCGCGGAGGATGAACGGTTTTACGTAATGGTACGGGCTCATCGAGCCCTTCTGCGCGGCCTGCAGGATCTCGCGCGAGAGATCGATCTGACCCGACACGAAGGAGCGGAGGCGCTGGGTGGTCGATTGCGTCGTCATGGGTCCTTCTCCTCGTCAGGAGGGGCGATCGGTCGCCGCGCTGCCGGTGGCGTTCGTCCGCGGAGCCTCGCCCCCTTGCGCCAGGGCACGATTCTTTTCGAGCGCATCGATCACGAGCTCGAGCTGCGACGAGAGCGCCTCGATCTGATTGCGGACGTCGCGCACTTCCTCGCGCAGATCGTCCATCTCCGTCGAGGTCGGCAATCGGAGGAGGTGGAGCCAGTTCTCCTGGGCCTCGACGTACGCCTTGCGGGCGCGCAGGGCGCGGTTCAGGGTGCCGCCCACGAGGTCCAGGTACCGCTCGTTGCGGCCGAGACGATCGAACGCCTTGGTCATGCCTTTTTCGGCGGCGACGAACGCCTTGCCCGTCGGCGTCTCCGGCCCGAGCCAGTGCCCGAGGCCCTTCACCACGCGGGTCAAGAGCTTCGGTTCTTTCTTCGTTGCCACGGCATCCTCTCCCTCTCGCGCCTTCACCGCGCGTACTTTTCTTTCAGCTCTCTCTTCAAAATCTTGCCGGCCGCCGAGATCGGCATCGCGTCGACGAAGAGGACCGATTTCGGGACCTTGTATTTCGCGAGGTGATCGCGGCAATGGGCCAGGATCGCCTCCTCGGTCGCGCTCTCCCCTGGCTTCGTGACCACGATGGCCCGGCCGACCTCGCCCCATTTCTCGTCCGGAACGCCGATCACGGCGACCTGCGCCACGGCCGGGTGCTCGTACAGGACCTTTTCGATCTCGGCCGGGTAGACGTTCTCGCCGCCCGAGATGAACATGTCCTTCTTGCGGTCGGCGATGTAATAGAACCCGTCCTCGTCGACGCGCGCCATGTCGCCCGTGTGGAACCAGCCCTCCGCGTCCACGGACGCACGCGATGCTTCGGGATTGTTGAAATACCCCGAACACGCGCTCGGGCCCTTCAGCACGAGCTCGCCGACCTCGCCCGCGGGCAAGGGGCGGTTGTCGTCGTCGACGATACGAACGTCGATGAAATAGTTCGGCTTGCCGATGCTGCCGGCCTTCGTCTCGGCGTATTCGGGGTCCATCGAGAAGATGCCCGGGCCGAACTCGGTCATGCCGAAGCCTTGCTTGAAGACGACGCCGTGTTTTTCCCGATACGCGCGGATGATCGGCACGGGCAGGGGCGCACCGCCGCTCGTCAAGAAGCGCAGCGAGGAGAGCTTCGCCGATTCGAAATGCGCCGATTGCATCATCATCTGGTATTGCGTCGGCACGCAGAAGAGCACCGTCGCCTTCTCGCGCTCGATGAGCGAGAGCATGTCGTCGGCGGTCCATTTGCGCATGATGACCACCGTCCCGCCGAGCGTGAGCAGGGGCAGCGTGTAAACGAAGAGCGCGCCCGTGTGGAACATCGGCGTGTGCGTGAGCGTCACGTCCCCGCGCGAGAGCTCGTGGATCACTGTGTTCAGCGTGTTCCACGCGATCATCCGGTAGGAGATCTTCGCGCCTTTCGGCAGGCCCGTCGTGCCGCCCGTGAAGAGCAAGCAGACGATGTCCTCGGCCTCCACCGCGTCGTTTTTCACGGGCCGCGCCTCGCGCGTCTGCACCGTCGCCGCATAGGGGCGGCTCCCCTCGATTCCCTCGCCGTCGAGGTGCAGCCACGTCTTGACGGACGCGCAATCCGATTGACCCGCGATCTCGCCGATACCGGCGCGGAAGTCGTCGCCGAAGATCATCACCTTCGGCTCGGTCTGGTAGACGAGCTCGGCGATTTCACGCGGGTGGCTGCGCCAGTTGAACGGCACGAGCACCGCGCCGAGTTTCGCGCACGCGAAAAACGCGTCGAGGAACTCGACGCCGTTCATCGCGAGGATCCCCACGCGATCGCCCTTGGAGACCGCGGCCTCGTCCCGCAGGAAGCCGGCGAGCCGATTCGCGCGGCGGTTCATTTCGCGATACGAAAAGCGGCCCGCGTCCCCTTTGGCCACGTCGACGACGGCGAGCGATTCCGGGAAATATCGCTCACCCCGCTCCATCCAGTCCCCGATGTACATGCTCTCGTTCTCCGCTCGCCGGCGCGCTCGCCCGCGTTTCGCCTGGACAGAGCCGAGCTTACGCGAGCTCGTCGTGGCTTGGAAGTCCGCTCAAAGGAAGGGCGCGCCGAACGTGTCGCCCGCGCGCTTCGTCGCCTCGAACGCCATGCGCTGCCATTCCGCGGCGATCCGCGCGCCGTAGAGCAGCGACGCCTGGCCGATGCGCGCCATGCCCCGCAAGACCACGCCGATCTGCGCCGCGCCCGCCGTCTCCAGCGCGTCGAGCCCCTCGAACAGGTCGGCCGTCGCGCTCCGTCCCCGGTAGACCTCGCGGTTTTGCTGCACCTGCGAATCCGCCCGTTCGCTCATCGTCTGCTCCTCACCCCTTCAGGATCGCCTTGAATTCACGGCAAATCCCGTCCGTCGGCAGCCGAACCTAAACCCCGGCTTTCCGGGTGTCAAGCAAACCTTGTTGCACTGCAACAATACTCAGGGCTCGCGACGCTTCTTGCCGACGATGCGCTTCAGCTCGTCGAGCTCGCGGCGGAGCGCGGCGATCTCCTCGGCCTGCTCGTCGCGTTCGTTCGGGTCGGCCGGAGGGGCCTCGTCCTCGGGCGCAGGCTCGCGCGGCGAGGACCACGGCGCGTTCTTGCCGCCGCCGAGCATCGCGTTGAGGAAAGGTAGCGCGCCGAGGGGGCCGATCGGAAAGACACGCGCGCCCTTCTTCGCGAGCAAGTAGATGTCGAGCGCCCAGATCACGGTGCGCTCGAAGAACTCGGCCAGCGCGTCGTCGCCCATGCGGATGAGCTGGCGCAGGAGCGGCACCGGCAAGAGGCGCGCGGCGCCGCGGCTCTCCAGGATGATCTGCGCGAGCGTCGACTGCGTCAGGTCGCGGCCGGTCTTCGCGTCGACGACCTCGACGTCGTCGCCACGCCGGACGCGCGCCTCGACCTCTTCGAGCGTGACGTAACGACTCGCCTCGGTGTCGTACAGCCTCCGGTTGCCGTACTTCTTCACGACCATGCGGACGGTCGTACACCCCGATCGTCCAGATCGCAATGGCCTGCTGCGCCGCAACAATGCACGCGAGCCATTCCAGCGCGCGCGCGGCTTTGCTACGCAGGGCGCCATGCATCTCGGCGACTGGCTCGGACGACGCGCGGCGCTCTGCCCCGACAAGGTAGCGCTGCTCGACAATGGAGCAGGGGGGCGGGCCGTGACGTACCGGGCCTGGGATCGCACCGCGAACCGGACGGCGCATTTCCTGCGAGAGCGGCTCGGGGTGCGGCGCGGTGATCGGGTCGCGGCGCTCGCGATGAACGACGTCGCGATGCTCGATCTCTGGTTCGCCTGCGGCAAGCTCGGCGCGATCTTCACGCCGCTGAACTACCGGCTGACGCCCGGCGAGCTCGGCCAGTACCTCGCCGCGACGAGCCCCGAGGTGCTCGTCTACGGGCCCGAGTTCGCCGCGACGAGCGAGGCGCTCCGGCGCGAGACGAGCTTCGTCCCGCGCGCTTTCGTGGCGATGCGCGGCGCGTCACGGGCGCGCGGGGACGACGTGGATCTCGGCGAGCGCGACGCCGCCGTGGACCGGCCGCCGCCGGCGTTGCAGATCGGCTGGGACGAACCCTGGGTGCTCTGCGGGACGGGCGGGACGACGGGCACGCCGAAGGCCGCGATGCTGACGTACCGGTCGATCACGGCGAACGCGGTGAACACGATCTCGAGCTGGGGTCTGTCGTCCTCGGACGTGGCGCTGCTCAACGCGCCGCTCTTCCACACGGGTGGCCTGAACGTGTTCACGGCGCCGCTCGTGCTCGCGGGCGGCACGTCCGTGGTCTGTCGCGCCTTCGATCCGGACGAGGTCTACGCGGGCGTGCGCGACCAGGGCGCGACCGTGTTCTTTGGTGTTCCAACGATGTTCCTCTCGCTGTCGCAGCATCGTCGGTTCGCCGAGCGGGAGCTCGGGGGCTTGCGCATCTGCATCAGCGGCGGCGCGCCGTGTCCGGAGCCGCTGTTCCACACGTACTGGGAGCGAGGGATCGACCTGAAGACGGGCTACGGGCTGACGGAGGCGGGGCCGAACAACTTCTGGCTGCCGCCCGCGGACGTGCGTCGGAAGGTCGGATCGGTGGGCGCGCCGCTGTTCTTCGTGGAGGCGCGGGTCGTCGACGCGGCGCGTGAGCCAGTGCGTCCGGGCGAGGTGGGCGAGCTCGAGGTGCGCGGTCCGCACGTCTTCGGCGGCTACTGGGGCCGGCCCGAGGAGACGGCGAAGGTGATCGTGGACGGCTGGCTACGCACGGGGGATCTCGCGCGGTGCGACGAAGACGGGCATTTCTACATCGCGGGCCGCAGCAAGGATCTGCTGATTTCCGGGGGCGAAAACGTGTATCCGGCCGAGATCGAAGCGGTGCTCGCGGCGCACCCGTCGGTCGCGGAGGCGGCGCTCATCGGCGTGCCGCACGAGAAATGGGGCCAGGTGGGCCGGGCGATCGTGGTGCTCGCGCCGGGCGCGTCGCCCGACGCCGAGTCGATCCTCGCGCACTGCCGCGCGCGGCTCGCGAAGTACAAGGTGCCGCAGTCGGTCGTGTTCGCCCCCGAGCTGCCGCGCACGGGCGCCGGCAAGATCGACAAGAAAGCGCTGGAAAAGCAGCACGGCTGAGCGCCGCGCGTGCTCAGGCGGTGGCGCGTGGAGGCAACGCGGCGCGGACCTGATCGACGAGGTGCGCTTCAGGGAGGTGCTTGGGAACCGCGCCGTGCACGCCCATCACCTTCGCGAGGCGCTCGAGGGGCCCGGGCTCCATGTCGCTGCAGAGCAGCACCTTCACCCCGCCGCGGCCGAAGGCGTCGCGGATCATGCGGACGAGCAGCGGGCCGTCGAGCTTCGGCATGTTGACGTCGAGGAGCACGACGTCGCAGAGCGTCTCCCGGATGGCCTGCAAGCTGCCGAAGGGGCCGCGGTGGAACCGTGCGGTGAAACCCGCGCTCTCGAGGGTGCGCACGGCGCTGGCGCCGAAGACCGCGTCGTCGTCGATGATCAGGATGCGCGGCATCGGACCGTCCTTCCGTGGGCGTTCCCCGGGGCGAGCGAGCAAGCTCACCGCGCCGTGCCGACGGACGCGGCCTTGCTCAGGCCGAACCAATGAGAGTCGTGCTTTCCCTCCGGCGCCGAGGTAACCCACCAAACGTGCGTCAGTTGTTTGGCGCGTGGTCATTGCGGGTATAGCTCCTCCGTTGGGGCGTCAAGAGCGTTTTCCAGCCGGATGCTTGTCCTACGTTTGTCTAACGTATGGATTGATTGTTCAAGGTTTGAAACTCATACGCAAGCGAAATTCTGGCGCAATTTTCGGACTGTGACGGTTCGTACAGAAAGGACTGGACAGGCGCAAAAGGGCCGTACGCCCCGGGCGCCGCGCGAGGTGTGAGGTGGGCGTCGACGAGCGCTCGGGCCTGGGGTATGGCTTGCCCGTCGCCATGACGTTCCAAGACATCATCCTGACGCTCCAGCGCTTCTGGGCCGAGCGCGGCTGCCTCATCGTGCAGCCCTACAACTCCGAGGTCGGCGCAGGCACGTACAACCCCGCGACGTTCCTCCGCGCGCTCGGACCGGAGCCGTGGAACGTGGCCTTCGTGGAGCCCTCGCGCAGGCCCTCGGACGGCCGCTACGGCGAGAACCCGAACCGCGCGCAGCAGTTCCACCAGTTCCAGGTGATCCTGAAGCCGAGCCCGCTGAACATCCAGGAGCTCTACCTGGAGTCGCTGCGCGCGCTCGGCACGGACCCCTTGCAGCACGACGTGCGCTTCATCGAGGACGACTGGGAGTCGCCGACGCTCGGCGCCTGGGGCCTCGGCTGGCAGGTCTGGCTCGACGGACAGGAGATCTCGCAGTTCACGTACTTCCAGCAGATCGGCGGCATCGACTGCAAGCCGATCTCGGGCGAGCTGACGTACGGGCTCGAGCGCATCGCGATGTACCTGCAAGACAAGGACAGCATGTACGACCTCGACTACTCGCGCGCAGGCGGGCAGGTCGTGCGCTACGGCGAGCTGTTCCAGCGGGCCGAGTGGGAGTGGTCCACGTACAACTTCGAAGAAGCCGACGTGGAGGAGCACTTCGCAGCGTTCGACAAGTGCGAGTCCGAAGCGAAGCGGCTGCTCTTCCGAGGCGTCGACGCGACCGCGAAGGGCGCGAAGCCCGACCCGAAGAAGGCGCTCGTGATGCCCGCCTACGACTTCGTGGTGAAGGCAGCGCACCGCTTCAACGTGCTCGACGCGCGCGGCGCGATCAGCGTGACGGAGCGGCAGAGGTTCATCGGTCGCGTGCGCGGGCTCGCGAGGCTCGTGGCCGAGAGCTACCTGGCGCAGAGGGAAGCGCTCGGGTATCCGCTGATGCCGAAGGTGGCCGAAGCGGCGGAGTAGCAGCCCGCGAAGGTTGGCAGCGCCGGGGGGGTTGGGGCAGAGTGGCGGGCGTATGGCTCGTCCGAAGATCGTCCTGACGGAACAGTTGAACTTGCCCGCGCGCAAGGCGCGGGAGGTTCGTGCTGCGTGTGACCCTCGGTTCGATCTCGTCGACAAGGACCTGCGGCTCCTGCGTACCGACCTGTCCGCGGTGCGAGGAGGAAGCCGGACGAAGCGCATGGAGGAGTGCATCCGGGGCGCGCTCGTCGGCACCTACCAGGTGCAGCTCCTCAGCGGGCATCCTGGCAGCGGGAAGTCCACCGAACTCCGCTGGCTGGAGGGGGAGCTTCGCAAGACCAAGGACGACATCGCGTTTCATGTGCTCTTCGTGGACATCCAGGAGTACCTCGACGTCCGCGACGTCCAGCTCCCGGATTTCGTGACGGCGCTCTTCGCTGCGCTCCTCGACGATCCGCTCCTCGGCCTCCTCATCGACAAATCCACGGTCGCGAAGCAGACGGCCCGCAGGATGTGGAAGCGTGTGGTCTCCTGGCTCGCGGCCATTGGGTTGACGCTGGAGGCCGAGATCCCCGTCGGTGAAGCGAAGGTCAAGCTGGGTGTCATGAAGTCGCCCGGCGTGCAGAAGCGATTTCGCGACGTGAGCCGCGACCACATCATCTCGTTGATCACGGAGCTGCGAGAGCTGCTTCAGGCGCTTCGTCCGGTGATGGCCGAACAAGGGTTCGACGACCTGGTCATCATCGCGGACAACCTGGAGCGTGTGGAGCGCCTACCGCTCGACGACGGGAGCAAGCGCACGACCCACGATTTGTTTTTCCTCGAGCAATTGCCTTTGATTCAGGACGCCGACGTTCACATCATCGTGACCATCCCTGTTTCGCTGCATTTCACCCAGGGGCGCTTACGACAGGCCTTCAGCGCGCCGAGTGACGTGGTCCTGCCGATGATCACGGTCCGCAAGCGAGGTCCGGACGTGGATGTGCCGGACGAAGCAGGCATTGCCGCGCTGCGGGGGCTGCTCGAAAAGCGTATCGCCCTGCCCGTGGTGTTCGCGGACGAGGACGCGATTCGTCATGCCATCATGCAATCCGGCGGCTGCCTTCGAGACTTGTTCCGCATCGTGACGACGGGAGCGCTGAACAAGCCCACGCTCGGCCTCACGCGGGCGGACGTGGACGATGTCGTGCGAGAGTTCGGGAGCAACATGGAGCGGCTCCTTCAGGGACGAGGCTTCTTGCGCGAGCTGCATCATGTCGTCAGGACGGGGTCGTTCCCGGACGACTTCGACGACGACCTGCGGCAATGGCTGCTCTACGAGCTCATCGTGCTCGAATACAACAAGGACACGTGGTACGACGTGCACCCGTTCGCCCGACGCACGCGCGCCTTCCAGGACGCGGGGAAGGCGAAGGCGCCTGCATGAACCGCATCGCGCTCGACATCGATTCGAACGGTCGAGCGGAGGTTCTGCGCGAGGCGCTCGCGGGCAGCCTCGGGTTCACGATGATCTTCATTCACGCGCCCCCGGGGCCGGTGCGGGAGGAAATCCTGGCGCGGTTGCGAGGGTGGGCGGGCCAGGACGAGGTGCCGCCGCTCGTGGAGGTGGACCTTGGGCCGGGGGAGTGGCCTCATTATCGATTGCGGGCTCTCGGGCTCGAAGATGCCGAGCGGACGATGGTCGTGCTGACGGGGCTGGAGCAGCACATCGTGGGGGATCAAGCGTCCCCGCCGCTGGCGAGCTTCAACTTCGCGCGGGATGCGCTGCCGAAATGGCTTCCGGGGCCGCTCGTCATCGTGGCTTCGGACGAGGCGTTCGTGGCGCTCTCGCTGAGCGCGCCGGATCTGGTGAGCTGGCGTGCGTATGAGCTGACGGTGCACGCAGCGGACGGGAGGCCGAAGAGCGAACCGCCGGCGAGGATGTTGCAGTACGAGTTCCCGGATCCGGACGCCGCGGCGGAGGTGGAGAGGTTATCGGGGATCTTGCAAGGGGTGCTCGAACGGAAGACGGGGCATTCGGAGATCGAGGCGGCGCGGTTGCGGCTTCGGCTGGGGCAGGCGCTCGTGCGGGCGTACCGGTACGCGGAGGCGGAGGAGGAGCTCTCGCGGGCGGTCGAAGCGTTCGAGGCGGAGGGGCGGGACGGGGAACGGGCGGAGGGGTTGTTCTGGTTGGGGCAGAGCGCGTACATGCGCTCTGATCACGACGTCGCTCGCGCTCGCGACGGACAGGCCCTCCCGCTCTTCCGAAAGGTCGGCGACGTCCTCGGCGAGGCCAACTGCATCAAGAGCCTCGGCGACATCGCCCTCCGACGCTCCGATCACGACGCCGCACGCGCTCGCTACGAACAGGCCCTCCCGCTCTACCAAAAGGTCGGCGACGTCCTCGGAGAGGCCAACTGCATCAAGCGCCTCGGCGACATCGCCGTCCACCGCTCCGATCACGACGCCGCACGCGCTCGCTACGAACAGGCTCTCCCGCTCTACCAAAAGGTCGGCTCCGTCCTCGGAGAGGCCAACTGCATCCGAAGCCTCGGCGACATCGCCCTCCGACGCTCCGATCACGACGCCGCACGCGCTCGCTACGAACAGGCCCTCCCGCTCCACCAAAAGGTCGGCGACGTCCTCGGCGAGGCCAACTGCATCAAGAGCCTCGGCGACATCGCCCTCCGACGCTCCGATCACGACGCCGCACGCGCTCGCTACGAACAGGCCCTCCCGCTCCACCAAAAGGTCGGCGACGTTCTCGGCGAGGCCAACTGCATCGAGCGCCTCGGCGACATCGCCCTCTACCGCTCCGATCACGACGCCGCACGCGCTCGCTACGAACAGGCTCTCCCGCTCCACCGAAAGGTCGGCGACGTCCTCGGAGAGGCCAACTGCATCAAGAGCCTCGGCGACATCGCCCTCCGACGCTCCGATCACGACGCCGCACGCGCTCGCTACGAACAGGCCCTCCCGCTCTACCGAAAGGTCGGCGACGTCCTCGGCGAGGCCAACTGCATCCGAAGCCTCGGCGACATCGCGTGCGCAGACGGCGAGGACGACACGGCGCGCGCCCGGTTCGAGCAGGCCCTCCGGCTGTACCAGCGCATCGCCGAGCCCTTCTCCATCGGCTGGACCCACGTGCGCCTCGCCGACCTCGCTCCCACCGAAGCCCTCCGCCAGCACCACCTCGAAGCCGCCCGCGCCGCCTGGTCCAGCATCGGGCGCGATGACCTCGTCGCAACCCTTCCACTGCCGTAGCACGCAGGGCGACGACGCCCTCCGCGAACGTGACCACGCCCTCCGCGAACGTGACCACGCCCTCCGCGAACGTCACCACGCCCTCCGTGAACGTGTCCACGCCCTTCGCGAACGGGTCCACGCCCTCCGCGAACGTGACCACGTCCTCCGCAAACGTGACCACGCCCTTCGCGAACGTGACCACGCCCTCCGCGAACGTGACCACGCCCTTCGCGAACGTGACCACGCCCTCCGCGAACGTGACCACGCCCTCCGCGAACGTGACCACGTCCTCCGCAAACGTGACCACGCCCTTCGCGAACGTGACCACGCCCTCCGCGAACGTGACCACGCCCTTCGCGAACGTGACCACGCCCTTCGCGAACGTGACCACGCCCTCCGCGAACGTGACCACGCCCTCTGCGAACGTGTCCACACCCTTCGCGAACGGGTCCGCGCCCTCCGCGAGGGCGTCCACGCCGTCACTCGTCCGGAATGAAATCGCGCCGCGTGCAGATCGAAACCACCGGCAAGCCTGCCTGACGGATCGCCTCGGCCCCGCCTTCGAGCCGATCCACGATCGCCACCACGCCCACCACGCGCGCGCCCGCCGCCGTGATCTTGTCGACGGCCTTCAGCGTCGAGCCGCCCGTCGTGATCACGTCCTCCAGCATCACGACCGACATCCCCGGCACGAGCGCGCGATCCCCCTCGATGAGCCGCTTCGAGCCGTGGTCCTTCGCCTCCTTGCGCACGTAGAGCGCCGGGAGCGGGCGGCCTCGGACGAAGCTCGTCAGCGAGACGGCGCTCGCGAGCGGGCAGCCGCCGAGCTCCACGCCCGCGACCGCGTCGCATCGCGGGAGGCCGTCGAGCGCGTCGAACATGAGCGCGCCGAGGAGGAAGTGCCCCTCGGCGGTCAAGGCCGTCTGCTTGCAGTCGATGAAGAAGTCGCTCTCGCGCCCGGAGGCGAGCACGACTCGTTTGCGTTCAAATGATCGTTCGCGGAGCAGCTCGACGAGCCGCTCTCGCTCGGTTTTGCTCACTTCGCGCCCTTACCGCGCCTGATCTGCGCCTTGGCACCCTTGGGCACCGCGGGCACGACCGGGGGCGGGGGGCCGCCCGAATTCTCGACGGGAGCGCTCTCCGGCGCTTCCTCGCCCGCCGCGAGCGCAGGCTCGGCCGCAGGCGCAGGAGGCGGCGCGACAGGCGCAGGCGCCGGGCGGGCCGGGGCCGGGCGAGGCGCAGGACGCGCAGGGGCAGGCGCAGGCGCCGGGCGGGCCGCA
>NZ_JARZHH010000072.1 GCF_029946515.1 Polyangium sp. 6x1 | reverse complement strand
TTCCGGAGGACCACCGGGCTCCGTCACCATCAGCCGCGGGCTCGAACGACTGGCACCCGCAGCAGAGATGCTACGGGTGCTCAGGGAGGATGGGCTCGCGAGATGAGACCAATGCTCAGGCCCTGGTCCGGGTCGAGGGGCGGATAGCCCCCGCGGGGCCCGGGGCAGCGCCCCGGCGCGGCGCCTCAAGGCGAAGCGTGCGCCGCAAGGAATGCCTCGACGCGCCGAACGGCATTCTTCCGCAGGTTCACGTAAAAGAGCTGATACTCGATGGGGTGGTAGTTGTCGGGGCCCATCGTCCAGAGCAGGATGCTGCTCGCGGCGCCGCGCGCCGGCAAACTCCCCATCTGCGTGATCCAGAGGTTCCCGTCCTCCTTGCAGGCCGCGTCGGCGAAGGCCGGCAGGACCGCGGGGGACTCCGTGTCGAAGAACAGCGCGCCCTGGTTTTGCGACGCCGGCGCGGCCGCTCCGTCGGTCTTCCAGGTGAGGGGGTTGACGCAGATGCGCGCGCCGGGCGCGGGGGGGTCGTTGAACTCGTATTCGTTGCGCTGGTAGCGAGGGCCTCGCGCATTCCAGGCAACGACGCAGCCCCATTGCTCCTCGGACGCGCAGATCGGGATGTCCTCGCCGATCGTCGTGGGGTGGATCGGGCCGCCGATCAAATAGGCCGCGACGAGGTGCTTTTCGATGGGTTTGCCCCAGATCTTCTCCCGCAGCAGGCGGGCCGCGTGCGTGCTGCCCTGGCTATGGGACGCCAGGAGGAACGGCCGCCCCTCGCCGCGCCGCTCGAGGAACGCCGCGAAGGCGGCGGCGACGTCGCTGTAGGCGAGATCCCTCGCGCGGTCGCCGTCCGGGCTCGGGTCGACGAAGGCCTTGCCGCTCGCTTGACGATACCGCGGCGCATAGACGGCGCAGCAGGCATTGAACGCGCTCGCCTGGATGAGCGTCGCGCCGCGCGCGGTGGCCGTCGCGATCTCCGGGTCGTCGATCGGCGCGTTCCACCGCTTCGCCACGGCCGTCGTCGGGTGGACGAAGAAGACGTCGGCCTTTGCGACCCCGCGCCCGAGGGCGGGGAGCTCCGACACGAAGACGTCGGCGTCGTCCTCCATCGTGGGGAGCGCGGCCCAGGAGGTGTCCTCCTTGTAGTCCGGCGCGGGCGGCGCGGCGCTCGGATCGAACGGGCCGGGGTCCAGGGCGACGTAGAGCCATCGGCCGAGGGTGAGGAACGCGACGGCCACGAGAACGACGCTGAGGAGCGCCCCGACCAGAACGACCCTTTGCCAGCGCATGTGTGCCTCTCCGTCGCCGTGAAACCGGAACACTGTATGCGTATTCCCCACCCTTTGCGAAAGCCCCGCTCGTGTGCGAGGACACGACCATGGTCGAAGCGGCCGGCGATCCCTGGGAGATCTACGACGCGGCGTTGCCCTTCGCGGGCACGACGTACGGGTTCGGCCGGCAGCGCGTCCGCATGGCGGTCGTCGGGCTCGGCGGTGGCGCGCTCCTCGTGGTGAGCCCGGGTACCGACCTCCGCGAGGCGCAGTGGGAACAGCTCTCCCGCTGGGGCACGCCCCGCTTCCTCCTCGCGCCGAACCACTTTCACCACGCCGGGCTTCCTGCCTGGAAGGCGCGTTTTCCCGAGGCGAAGGTCGTCGCGCATCCACGCGCCCAGACCTTCCTGCGCATCAAGCGCCGCGGCATCCCGATCGAGGACCTCTCCCTCCTCGAAGCGGCGTTGCCCGACGGCGTGCGGGTCTTTTCGCCCCCGGTGGCGAAGCAGGGCGAGACGTGGGTGTCGGTCAAGACGAGCGAGGGCGCGGCCTGGTTCGTGACGGACGGCATCGTCAACGAGGAGCACTTGCCGCGGGGCCCGCTGGGGCTCCTCCTCCGGGTGCTCGGCTTCCGGGCCGAGCTCATGACGAACCCCTTCTTCAAGCGGTTCTTCGTCGAAGACAAGACCGCGTACAAGGCGTGGGTGCGCGCCGAGCTCGACCGGGATCGGCCGGTCCTCTTCGTGCCCTCGCACGGAGCGCCGCTCCGCGGGGCGGATGTGTGTGACCGTCTCCGGGCCGTGACCGACGCGGCGTGAGTTACAGCCCGCGCGCGGCAGGTTTCAGCAGCGTGTAGAAGCCGAACCCCAGGGTGTCGCGGCCCCAGGTCACGTACGCGTCGTGCCAGGCGCGGATGCGGGCGGCCATCGCGGGCGCGGCCGGGTCGGTCGGGTTCGCGTCGACGTACCGCTCGATCGCGGCGCAGTAACGGCCCTCGTACGCGTCCCACTCGTCGTCGCTCGCGCACGCGGTCGAGAGCACGGAAAAGCCCGCCTCCCGCGCGAGGCGCGTGTTCCCGGCGTGGGTGTTCATCTCGTCCTCGGTCGCCCCGCCGAGCGCTTCGAGGTAGCCGGGATCGGGGCGACGCCGCCAGAAGCCGTCGGCGAAGAGCGCGACGCCGCCCGGCGCGAGGTGCGCGTGGGCCCAGCGAAGCGCCTCGGCGAACGTGCCGATCGCCTGGCTCGATCCCATGCAGACGATCGCGTCGAACCTCGCCGCGTCGCCCACCACGTCGAGGAGCGGTCGATCCACGAAGCGCACGCGCGCCTCGACGCCGCGTCGCGAAGCCTCCGCCCGCGCCGCGGCGAGGAACGCCCCGTTGAGATCGACGCCGAGCCCGGTCGCCGGCGAGCGCTCCACCAGATCGAGCAAGAATCCCGCGCGACCGCAGCCGACGTCGAGCACCTCCGCGCCCTCGCGAAGCGCGAGCCCGTCGATCAGGCGCGCGGCCTTCTCGGGCGAGAGCGGCGAGAGGTACCGATGTGTCGCGTGGGCGATCGTCGTGAACGTGAGCCGTTCGGGGTCGGGCGTGGTCATGGGCTCGGCCGTTGTACCTTCGAACGCCCTTGCGTGACGACCGCCGGCGCGCCCGCCGCCTCCTCCCGATGCGGCTTGCGCTCGTCGTCGTCGGGGCCGACAATCGCGCCGCTCACGCCTTTCGCCTCGGAGGCACCATGACGACGAAGCCCGACACCAAGGACAAGGTTTATCAATCCGCCGACTTCGACAAGACGCCGCCGCGCCCGCGCGTCGTCATGCCGGACAAGCTGATCCACCGTCAGGTCGAGGGCGACGGGCAACGCGACGCGTACTCGAAGGAGCGCAAGCACCCGGTCTTCTTCGTGGATCTGCCCTCGAAGTGCATCAGCATGACGATCGGCCACCTCGATCCGGGGCAGTCGTCGAACCGGCACCGCCACACCTACGAGACGATCCTCTACGTCCTCGAAGGCGAGGGCTACTCGGTGGTCCACGATCAGAAGATCGAGTGGAAGACCGGCGACGCCGTCTACATCCCGGTCTGGACGTGGCACAACCACGTCAACACGAGCACGACGGGCATCGCCCGCTACCTCGCCTGCGAGAACGCGCCCATCCTCCAGAACCTCGGCGGCGTCGCGCTCCGCGAGGAGCTGCCCGAGAAGGGCATGAAAGATCCCGAGTGAAACGCCCGCTCCACGCCGAGGCGCGCGCGTAGTACGCTGGCCGGATGGCACGCGCACGCCTCCCTCTCCACCACTTCCTGTCGCTCGCCGCGTTCCTCGCCCTCGCCGTCACTGGGTGTTCCAAGGACGAGCCGAACCCGAACGCAGCCCCCGTCTCCTCGTCGCTCGCCCCCGCCAAGCCGAAGACCGACGCAGGCAAACCCTACGCGGTCGAAGCCCAAGGCACGAAGGTGAGCTTTTCGATGGACGCGCCCATCGAGAAGATCTTCGGCGAGGCGGACGGCTCGCTCTCGGGGGAGCTCTTCGTCGATCCGGAGGACGTGACGCGCTCCACGGGGCTCGTGAAGATCGACCTCGACAAACTGGTCATCTACCAGCAGAAGCGCGCCGACGAGAAGGCGGAGTTCGGCGAGCGGACGAAGAGCGATCTGCAGAACGAGCACGCGCGCAACTGGCTCGGGGTCGGCAAGGACGTCGCCGAGGCCGACAAGGCGAAGCACCGCTACATCGAGTTCAAGATCTCGAAGATCGAGACGACGGGGCCGAAGAGCATCGCGGGCCTCACGGGCCCCGAGCGCAAGGTGTCGCTCGACGTGACCGGCGATTTCCGGCTGAACGAGCGCACGGTGCAAAAGAAGGCGACGCTCGAGGTCACGTTCGTGATGGAGGGCGACAAGGTGGCGAAGGTCCTCGTGAAGTCGGGCAAGCCCATCGCCGTGAGCCTCGAGGAGCACGACGTGCGCCCGCGCGACACGCTCGGCGCGATCCTGCAGAAGACGGCCGACGAGCTCTCGACGCTCGGCAAGAAGGTCTCGAAGGACGCGATGGTGTCGATCGACTTCCAGGCCAAGCCGCAGTGACGTGAGGGGCGCGCCGGGCGCAAAGCCCGGGGCTCGCATCGTCGGTATGGACACGCACGTCCTGCGCGTGCCCGCGGCCGGTCCTTTTCAGAACGATTCGATCGCGCGGGGGCGTTGGTTCGCGCGCGGGGCTGTGATATCCGTCTTTGTACGTCCGGGCGAAGGCTTCCCTCTCGTGCGAGAGCGCGCTCCCTCGGCGGACGAACAGGGTCGCGATGAGCTACGTCGTCAAATCCGGGGATACGCTCGGTGCGATCGCCAGCCGTAACAACACGACGGTGCAGGCGATCATGTCGGCCAATCCGCAGAT
This sequence comes from Polyangium sp. 6x1, assembly GCF_029946515.1. Classification (GTDB taxonomy): domain Bacteria; phylum Myxococcota_A; class Polyangia; order Polyangiales; family Polyangiaceae; genus Polyangium. The sequence continues at coordinate 50,834 of NZ_JARZHH010000072.1, read as the reverse complement.
CACGAATCCGAACTCGATCTCCGTGGGCCAGAGCATCAAGCTCCCGGGCAGCGGAGGCGGAGGCGGCGCCATCCCGTCCCCCGCGTCGCCGAGCACGTACACCGTGCGCTCGGGCGACACGCTGGGCGCGATCGCGAACCGGAACGGCACGACGGTCGACGAGATCATGCGGGCAAACCCGCAGCTCAAGAACCCGAACCAGATCTCGCCGGGCCAGCAGATCAAGCTGCCGGGGCAATCGAACGGAGGCGGCACGCCGCAGCCGCAGCCGCAGCAACCCAAGCCGCAGCAACCCCAGCCGCAGCAGCCGCAGGCCCCCGCGGAAGGCGGGAGCTCGCTCGGAACGCCGCCCGCGACGGGCCCGTGGGAGCTGCCCGTGCGGGGACCTGCGCGCAAGCTAGCCTCCGGCGACTTCGACGCCGCCGCGCGTGAGCTCCAGTGCGAGGCCGCCGCGGTGCGCGCCGTGGCCGAGGTCGAGTCCGGCGGACGCACCGGCTTCGACGATCAGAAGCGCCCGAAGATCCTCTTCGAGATCCACCACTTCAAGCGGCTCACGGGGGGCCGCTACGACAAAAGCCACCCGCATCTTTCGGCGCCGTACAAGAGCCCGCTACGGCGCGCGAGTTACAAGAAGGATCAGTGGGCCGTGATCCGCGAGGCGTTCGCGCTCGATCCGGACGCGGCGGTGAAGAGCGCCTCGTGGGGCATGTTCCAGGTGATGGGCTTCAACCACGAGCTGGTCGGCTGGAAGAGCGTCCGGCAGTTCGTCTACGACATGTACGAGTCCGAGGCGCAGCACATGCGCGCCTTCCTCGGCTTCTGCCGCGGCAACAACCTCGTGCGCCACATCCGGAACAAGAACTGGGCTTCGTTCGCGCGTGGCTACAACGGCGAGGACTACGCGTCGAACAACTACCACACGAAGATGGCGAACGCCTACGCGCGCTACAGCCGCGGCTAGACGAGCGCCGCTTCCCCCATGGACATCGTCTCGTATTGCCCGCTCCGCGTCGCCGCGCGGCCCTTCGTCACGGCCGAGCGCAGGCACGCGCTGCTCGTCGTCTGCAAAGCGACGTACCTGCTCACCCCGGGCACCTCGGTGCTGCACGAGTCGCAGGAGGACGTCAACGAGGAGGACAACTTCTGGGACGACGATCCGCGGCGCAGCGTGTACTCGCCCTGCGATCTCGTGCCCTACAAGCGCGGCGCCGACGTGGTGCTCGTCGGCCACGCGTTCGCGCCGAACGACGTGCCGGTGCGATCGATCCACACGCGCCTCTGCGTGGGCGAGCTCGACAAGGCGATGGAGGTCTTCGGCGATCGGCACGTGACGCCGACGGGCGAGCTGCGCGAAGGCCCGCGCGTGACGCGTGTTCGTCTGCGCTACGAGCGCGCCGCAGGCGGGCCCGGGACGACGAACCCCGTGGGCATGCGGCTCGATCAGAGGGACGCATTCGGCGCGATCAAGCTGCCGAACGTGCAGCCGCCGGGGCGGCACGTGACGGGCCCTTCGGATCTCCTGGAGCCCATCGGATACGGGCCGATCGCGGCGAGCTGGCCTTCCCGCGAGGCGCGCCTCGGCCCCCTCGCCGGGCGGTTTTCCCTCGCGCAGTGGCACGAGGCGCCGCTGCCGGAGGGGCTCGATCCGCTGTACTTCAACGTCGCGCCGCACGATCAAGAGATCCCGGAGATCCGCGCCGACGAACGGATCGTGCTCGAAGGTCTGCACCCCGAGCACGCGCGCCTCGTGACGAACCTGCCGGGGCTCCGGCCCGAGGTCGTGATGGAGCGAGCGTCGGGTCACCGTGAGGAGATCACGCTGACGGCCGACACTTTGTGGTTCGACACGACGCGCGGGCTCTGCACGCTGGTCTGGCGCGGGCGCGCGGCGCTCGTGCATCCGGCCGAGGCGGGGCGCGTGATGGTGACGATGGTGGGTCCCGGCTGGGCGAGCGCGCGCGCGGCGCTCGCGTCCCCGGATCTCCACAGGATCGCGATCGCGCCCGACGATCCCGATGGCTCCGTGACGAGCGTGGCATCCGCGCCGTCGCGGCCCCACCCGATCATGCCCTTCATGATGAGCGCGGTGCACGCGCCGCCGCCGCGCGAGTCGGGCGTGTTCCCGATGGGCTCGGAGATCGACGACGAGGTGACGTTCGTCGGTCTGGATACGCCAGCCGCCGATCCGCTCCCGTTCGCGCGTCCGCGGACGGAGGCGCCGCCCGCGCCCGCGGCCCCACCGCCGCTGCCGTTCGCGCCACCGCCTCCTCCCCCGCCCGTTCCTTTCCAGGCGCGGGATCTGCCCTTCTTGTCGCCGATCGCGCCACCCCCGGTGCCGCCGGAGCCGGCGCGGGTGCGGCCTCCGTCGCGGCACGATCTGCCGTTCGTCGCGCCGGGGTCTCACGGTGGGGGGCTCCGGTCGGCCCACGAGGTGGGCCTTCCTCTGCCCCCCACACCCCCCGCATCGTTCCAATCGCCCGCGGCGCCTCCGCCGATCCAGCCGCCCGCGCCGCCTCCGCCGATCCAGCCGCACGCGGCGCCTCCGCCGATCCAATCGCCCGCGCCGCCGCCCATCGTGCCGCGCCTCGGGCTCGCGCCGCTGGGGACGCCTCCGCTCGTCGCGCCCGCGCCCGTCGCGCCCGTCCCTCCCCCGGTCGACCTGGACGATCCGGAGACCGTCGACGCGCCCGCGATGATCGGCCCGCTGGCGACGGCCGAGATGGCCGCGCGCGCGGCCCCGCCGCCGCTCCCTCCGCCGCCCGAGCCGCTGCCCCCGGATCCGCCCGCGCCGGAGGCCCCCAAAGCCCCGCCCGCGCCCGCGCTGCCGCTCGACGACTACCCCATCGAGCGATGCGCGAAGATCACGGCGTCGATCGCGCGCCGCCGCGACGAGCGCGCCGAGATCCTGGAAGCCGAGGAGCTCGATCTCGCTCGCTACACGGACCTCGAAAAACACTGGGCCGACGCCATCCGCGCCGAGGCCGAGCGCGGCAAGACGCGCCTGCTCAAGGCCTTCGACGCCGCCTACGTCGCGCGCCTCGAAGAAGAGCGAGGCCCCATCACCCCGGCCGAGTACGCGCGCCTGGTCGTGGCCAGCGAGCGTGGTCACGCCGAGCGCACCCTGGCCGAGCTCGGCCTTCCGCGTGCCTCCATGCTCCGCATCGAGCGCGAGATGCTCGCGCGCACGGCCGCAGATCCGCCCCTCGGCGAGCGAATCCGTCACGCGATCGAAGCCGAGCGAGCCGACTGAGATCCCGCCCTCGACGCTCGACGAGCACTCCGTTCGTCGAGGGCTCGCCCACCCAACGCGATCCGGTGTACGCTGGCCCCGCGAGCTCGTTCGTCGGCTCGTGGATCGGCCGCATGTCCCCACCTCCCAGGCCCAGCTCCCCGGCGGTAGCTCCCGCCGCTCCGGCCGCGCCTCCGCGCCCCGCGAGCAGCGGGACGCCCGCGCCCGCCGAGCCGGTGCCCGCGGCCGCCGAGCCCGAGTGGGACGTCGAGCTCGGCGCGACGCTCGCAGGCGGATTCTCCGCGCCGCCCATCCCGGAGCCACCGCCTGCGCGTGCGTCCGCGCCCTCGCTCGCGCCCGTCTCCGCCACCGCGACCCCCGCGCCTCTGCCGAGCCCGGGCCGTACGTCGGCCCCGCCGCTCCCGTTCATCGCGCCTCCGCCCCCGCCTTCGCCTGCGGCCATCGCGAGCGGGCGAAGCTCGTCGCCGGGCATGATGGCGCCGGGCATGAACGGGGAGCTCCGTCGCTCGTCGTCGCCGAGTTTTCCCGGGGTCCCGCCGCAAGGCGCGGAGGCACTACGCCGCTCCGCTTCGGGTTTGCCCGCGGTCGTCCCGCCCGGACAGGACCCGCGGAGCCGCTCGTCCTCGGGCCTGCTCGCCGTGACGCCGAGCATGCTCGAAGCACAGCGCCGATCCTCGCCGGGCTTCGCCCCGCAAGGCGAAGGCGCATTCGGCGATCCCGATCGAGCCGGCTCGAACCTCGTCGCCTACGCGCCCGGCGACGTCATCGGCGGCAGGTACCAGCTCCAGCGCGTGCTCGGCCAGGGCGGCATGGGCGCCGTGTGGGTCGCGCGGAACCTCGGCCTCGACGCCGACGTCGCGCTCAAGCTCATCCGCCGCGATCGCGCCACCGAGGAGGCCTCCGCCCGCCTGCTCACGGAGGCGCGCGCCGCCGCGAAGCTCGGCCATCCCGGCATCGTGCGCGTCTTCGACTTCGGACAAACCGAGGTCGGCGATCCGTACCTCGTGATGGAGCTGCTCACGGGCGAGTCGCTCTCCGCCATCCTCGCGCGCAAGAAGCGCCTCGACGCGAGCGTCGCGCTGCAGACGCTCCTGCCCGTCGCCGCCGCGCTCGCGGCCGCGCACTTGAAGGGCATCGTCCATCGGGATCTCAAGCCCGACAACGTCATGCTCACGACGGACGAGTCGGGAAAGATCGTGCCCAAGCTGCTCGATTTCGGCATCGCGCGCGTGCTGCGCGACGACGTCGAGCGACACGTCACGATCGCCGGCGAGGTCCTCGGCAGCCCCGACTACATGTCGCCCGAGCAGGCCCGCGGCGAGGCGGACATCGATCATCGCACCGACGTCTGGACCTACTCGGTCCTGCTCTACGAGACGCTCACCGGCCGCCGCCCGTTCGACGCGCCGAACTACAACGCGCTCATCGCGGCCATCGTGGCAAACACGCCGATGCCAACGCACGCCTTCGGCACGGGTGACGCCGCGCTCTGGGCGATCATCGAGCGAGGCCTGGCCAAGGAGCGAACCGCGCGCTGGCAATCGCTGCGCGACATGGGCGTCGCGCTCGCGGGCTGGGCGCTCGAGCGCGGGATCCAGCAGGACATCTCGGGTTTGTCTCTCCAGTCCGAGTGGCTCGCGCCGAAGATGAAGCGCCTGCTCACGGTGCAGCCGGCCGACGTCGCAGGTCTGGCCGCCGCGCGCGCCGCAGCGATCGCCGCCGCGCCGCCGATCCCGCCGCCCGTCACGCCTTCCGCGCCGGGCCTCGTAGTGCCGGGCGTCGCGCGCGACGCGAACGACGGAGCCGATTGGAAGAACCTGCGCGGCGGCCCGAACTGGAAAGTGATCCTGGCCGTCGGCGCCGCAATCGCGCTCCTCGTCTCGTTCTTCGTGGTGCGCGCGCTCCTCGCCGATCCCGCCGCGCCCGAGGGCGTGCCGGCCGCACAGACCGAGGCGCATCCCGCGCCGACGCCCGCGCCGACGCCCACGCCGACGCCCTCGTACACGACCGCAGCGACGGTCGTGCCGCAGGCGCGTCCGACCACGACCACGACCACGACCGCGAAGACGGCGCCCACGCCCGTGCGATCGACGCAGCAGAAGAAGGCGCCGCCGGTCCCGAAGAACATCCAGTTCTGAGAGCGTGCTACGCAGCGTCGCGCCGGGGTTTCACCCCGGACCCGACCAGGGGTTGTCCACCCCTGGACCCGGACCAGCGCAAGCGCTGGACTCGGGGTCGATGAACTGCGCGATGCGCAGTTCATCGAACAGCCGGGTCAAGACCAGCGACGACCCTGCTCACCAAGACAGCAGCGCTGCTGGTTCAGCCGGCAACGCTGTACCAACGGCCTGTTGGAAGAACTGCGCGCAGCGCAGTTCTTCCACGAAAGGTCCAGGGCTGGCCCTGCAAAGAGGGGGCGGACAGCTTAAAAACTCTCCCCGCATCGACTGCGCTTCGCGCAGTCGATGCCCAGAGGTCCAGGGCTGGCCCTGGTCCGGGTCGAGGGGCGGACAGCCCCCGCGGGGCCCGGGGCAGCGCCCCGGCGCGACGGCTCCAAACGCCGAGGCGGCCGCGGACGGGTTCGTCCGGGCCGCCTCTCGTTCGGATCGTGCGTCGTTCAGGTGTTGATCTTGACCATCGGGCCGCCCTTGATGACCACGTCGCCGCCCGACGACGTCACGCTCACGACGCCCGAGCCTGCGACCTCGATCGTCGTTGCGGTGATCGTCACCTTGTTGCCTTCGAGCGTGATGCTCGCGCCGCCTGGCGTGCCCAGCGTGATCTTGTCGTGCTGCATCACGTGCGCCGTCGTTGCCCCGCCGCCGCCCTCGCCTGGGGGTGCGATCTGCACCGAGTGCGTCCCGCCGACCATCGTCGAGTCGATCCCGCCGACTTGCGTCGAGCGGTTCACGCCGACCACGACGCTGCGGTTCACGCCCGTGACCTCGCGCTCGCTTGCTTGAACCGTCTTCATCAGGTTCTTGCCGATGGCGATGGTCTCGTTTGCCTTCACGGTCTTCGACCGATCGTTGCCGATCGTGACGTTCTCGTTGCGCTGGATGACCTTCGTCCGATCGTTGCCGACGGTCGTGTTCTCGTCGTTCTTGACGAGCTTGTTGTAGTCGCGTTCGGCCTGGAAACGGACGAGCTCCTTGCCGAGCGCGTCCTCGAACATCATCTCGTTGTAGCCGCCGCTCCCGCCCGTCGAGTTCGAACGCAGGCCGCTCTGCGTCTTGTTGTCCGGCAGTTTCCACGGCACCTTCTGCAGGTTCGTGAACACGCGGCCCACGATCACCGGCCGATCCGGATCACCGCCGAGGAAGTCGACGAGCACTTCCTGCCCGATGCGCGGCAGGTTCATCCCGCCGTACCCCGCGCCGCCCCAGGGCTGGCTCACCGGGATCCAGCACGAGCTGTTGTCGTCCATCTTCGACTCGCGATCCCAGTGGAAGTGCACGCGCACGCGGCCGAACTCGTCGCAGTGGATCTCCTCGCCCGCCGGGCCGACGACTGTCGCGCTCTCCACGCCGTTCACCTTCGGCCGCTGCATCACGGCCTTCGGACGGTGCGGGATCTTCGTGCTCTTTGCCTCGCAGTGATGCGTCCATTCGCCTGTCGACGTGCCTGACATGTGCGACTCGGTGATGAGCAGCTTCTTGTCCGACGCGAGATCTGCGCGCGGATGATCGAGGAAGCTCGTCACCACGCCTGGCGCGAGATCGAGCACGTTCGTCTGGAACGAGATCGCCGTGCCGCTGCCGCGCTTCGCTTCGAGGCGCTTCTGCGCGAGCTTCGCGCCCTCGGCCTCGTCCGTGCGGGCCTTGCCTTTGTCGTCGGCGGAGGGTGTGTCGTCGCCCTTGTCCGCGCCGAAGAGGAACGCGCCCGGCGTGTAGTGGTAGCTTTCGAGCTTGTCTTCCAGCGGAATCTCGGCGCCGGAGGCCGTGGCCGCGAGGTTGTACGTCGGCGGCTTGCGGTAATCGACGTCGCGCATCGTGTACTTGCCGGGCCGCACCTTGCGGCCCATGCGCACCACAGTCACGTGCTCGCGATCGGCCGTCGTGGGGTTGTCCCGGAACGCGATGGACTTGCGCGCGGCGTTCGACTGCGGCGCGTCCGAGAGCACGAGCTTCGATCCTTCCTCCGAGGGCTCGAAGTAGAAGCAGATCCCCGCGTCCTCCAGCATGCGGCTGATGAACTGGTAGTCGGTCTCCGCGTACTGCACGCGGTACTTGCGCTTCTTGTACGCGCCTTTGTCGATCTTGAGCACGGGCTCGATGCCCCACTCGGAGAGCATCTTCACCACGATGTCGGGCTCGGAGAGCTGCTGGAACATGCGGTGGTTCCGGCGCTGCGTCGCGAGCCAGAGCGTGGGCACGATCGAGATGTTGTACGACGACAGGCCCGTCTCCTCCGCGCCGAGCTGCTCGAGCTCGTTGCAGATGCCGGTCCAGACCCGCGGAGCGCCGCCCTCGCCGTGCCCGCCTTGCATGACGAAGCGCGCCGGCTGGCCGACGATCGCCTCGAAATCGACGTTGGGGTTGTCGCTGAGGGCGACGAGGCGCACCTCGAAGAGCTGCGAGATCTTCTCGCTCACCGAGAACTCGCGGACATCGAAGCCATCGCCCGAGGCGAGCTCGACCGATAGATTGCTGGTTCTTGAGGCGCTCATGACGTCGTCCCGCGCGAAAGGCCCCGGGATCGGGGCGGCATGAGAAGCTAACACGACTGCCACGCCGTGTGGGAGAGGCATTCGGAAAGCCCCACCGTCTTGTCTTGACGGTCACGCCGCCATTTGGTGTGCTCTCCCCATGGCCGACGACCGCGTCCACATCCGGATCGAGTCCGACGATTTTCCCTGCGACGATTTGCAGGTTTTCGAGCTCTCGGGGCGAGAATCCCTCGGAAAGCCCTTCGCGCTCTCGCTCGGCGTCGTCAGCACGAAGCCCCCGGGCCTCGACCTCGCCCTCGTCGAGGGCGCGACGGCGACGCTCGTATTCGAGGTGGCAGGTGAGGACGTACGACGCGTCCACGGCATGATCGCCGAGATCAACGACCGCATCGACACCGAGCCCGATACCCGCTCGTACCACCTGCTCCTCGTCCCGCGCGCCCAGCGCCTCTCGCTCGTGCGGACGCAGGAGATCTTCATGGAGCTCTCGGTCCCCGAGATCATCCAGAAGAAACTCGAGCTCGTGGGGCTCGGCGCGGACGACGTGGAGATGCGTCTCACCGCGACGTACCCGAAGCGCGAGTTCGTCGTGCAGTACAAGGAGACCGACCTCGCGTTCGTCTCGCGCCTCGCCGAGCACGAGGGCATCACGTTTTTCTTCGAGCACGAGGGCGACCGCGACAAGATCGTCTTCACGGACGACAACCAGGGTTTTCCCATCGCGAAGGGACACGAGCTCGCGCCGTTCCGGGCGCGCGGCGAGCGCCGCGACGTCTTCCACATCGAGGCGACGACCCGCCTCGTGCCTCGTGCGCACGTGGTGCACGATTACAACTATCGTTTACCGCTCGTCGATCCCACGGGCAGCGCCGACGCGCCGTCCGGGCTCGGCGGGGGCTTCGTCGAGTACGGCGCCCATTGCAAGACGCCCGTGGAAGCGCAGCGGCTCGCAAAAATCCGCTCCGAGGAGACCGAGGCGACGCACCGCGTCTTCCGCCTGGAGAGTGATCTCGGCTGGATCCGCGCGGGAGGGACGTTCACGCTCGAAGGGCACCCCAAGCTCGGCGACGTCACCTTCCTCGTCACCGAAATCGAGCACACGGCGCATCAGCCCGTGGCGCTCTTCGGCAACAAGAGAGAAGTCCCGTACACGAACACCTTCCGCGCCATCGAGGCCGCCATTCCGTTCCGGCCCTCGCGCGTCACGCCGACGCCCCGGATCCACGGCGTCGTCAACGGCGTCATCGCGCATGAAATGGAGGGCACCGAGAGCCTCTTCGCGCGCATCGACGAGGAGGGCCGTTACCTCGTCCGCATGATGTTCGACACGTCGCAAACGGGCGACCGGCAATTCGTCTCACGGCGCATTCGTATGGCGCAGCCGCACTCGGGCCAGAATTACGGACATCATCATCCCCTGAAGCCCGGGACCGAGGTCCTCGTCGGCTTCATCGACGGCGATCCGGACCGGCCCATCATCCTGCACACCGTGCCGAACGCGATCACGCCCTCGCCCGTGGCCGCCGGCTCCGCGCCGGCGCACCGCATCAAGACGGCGACGGGCATTCTGATCGAGATGAAGGACGCGTTGATCAAGAGCAGCAACGGATGAGTCTCCCCTTACATTGCCTCGGCGGCAACGCCGCGCCGGAGGCGATCGCGGCCGATCTTCAGGCCCTCGCGCGGCTGCCCGAGCGGGCCCGCGCGCGATTCTGGGACGCGCTCGGCCCGGCCTTGCCGGATCCTCCGCCGGCCTCCATCGAGCCTGCGCTCGACACCTTCGCGCGCGCCTTCGAGGCCCCGCGGGACGATCTCGCCCGCGCGCTCAAAGCCTCGCGTTTCCTCGTGCGCGAGGCGTGCGCGCGGGGCCTCGATCGCTCGCGATTCGAGGAAGACGTCGTCGGCCTCGCGGGCGGCCCGCTCTCGCCGGAGGCCGCGGTCATCGCGCCGATTTTGCTCTCGCGGTACGATGCGGCACGCGCGACCCTCGGTGTGAGCGCCTTCCGCGATACGCTCGCCGATCACGGCGCCGTCGTCGAATCGATCGAATGGCGGCTCGACGGGGTCCTCGCTTCGAGCCGCGGCGACGCGGGGGCCGCGAAGATCGCGGTCCTCACGCTCGGATACCGCGACGGGGATCGTAAAGATCGCATCACGCTGCATCTGTCAGCCGAGAAACTCGAAGAGCTGCGGCGCGCGTGCGAGCGCATGTCGAGCTGACCCTTCGACTTCATAGCTTTACAGTCGGCTCCGCGCTCTGTTAGCGTTTCTTCCGCAGGAGGCGCGAGCACATGGCGGACGAGGTCTCGGCGGAGGGCAAGTATCTTCTGATTTCGGTGCCCGATTTCGCGATCGATTCGGTCGGGAAGCCGGCCATCATGGTGCACGAGGATCCGGACGACGATACCTCGCCGCTGATTCCCAAGGGCGATCGCCAGGGCCAGACGATGAGCTCGTTCTTGCGGCTCGGCGCCTTCCACGAGCACCCGGAAAACGATCCGGCCGCGAAACGAGCGAACGAGCTTGCCCGGGTGGCGCTCGTGGTCTCGGGGGGCCAGGGCGGCCCCGCCACGTTGCCTTACGGGGCCGAGATCCGCACGAAACACCCCAACTACGAGGACAACACCGGCGTCGGCGTCCTCCCGCTCAGGGACGCGAACGGCGACATCGTCAAGGACGAGACGACGGGGAAGGACAAGGAGGAAGACCGAGGCGTTTTCCTCGACGATCAGCGCATCGGTGACCCGCCGTGGGGCGACAAGGACCGCGATAACCAGTCGCGCCTCAAGGAAGACCGCATGGCCCATAGCGCGGCGCTGCTCACGCGCGGCGGCTGGTGGGACCACACGGATGGCAATCGCATCTCGACCACCTATGGCGACAAGGTCGAGGTCATCCGCGGCAACTACAAGATGGTCGTGATGAGCCGCCAGGACGACCCCGGGGGCGCGGGCGGCTGGGACCTCTCCGGCGGCCACCTCCAGGACCTCGGCCCGGCTTCGATGCCCGGCGCCAGCGTGCGCGTGGAGTTCCGGCCCGGCTTGTTCGGCAAGCGCGGCACCTGGCACCTCGAGAACACGACGAACAATTTCTGCCAGACCAGCGATTACGCCGGTGACTTCTACGAGCACTGGTATGGCAACTACAAGCACTCCATCGTGGGCTCCGAGAACCCCGTGGAGTGGCACGAGCAGCTCGAAAAACCCTACGGCAACCCCGAGATCCTGGAGAAGACCTGGGCCTCCAAGATCGAGAGTTACACGGGCAGCCCGAGCAAGCGGATCCCCTCGATCACCGAGGAGACGTACGCGACGACGACGAGCTCGACGACCGACGTCACGGGCGACATCAACGAGTACACGTATTGCGACGCCAGCATCACCTCGAAGACGGGCAAGATCGACAGGCCCGTGCCTGCGATGCACGAGGAGACGTACGCGGTCGCGTCGAACTCCGTTTCGAACATCGTCACGGCAAACGATTTCACGACCGTCGGCGCGCAGATGGAGACCACGATCGCGGGCACGCTCGGCAGCCTCACGATCGCCGCGGCGCAGCTCGATACGGAGATCATCGGCGCGAAGGGCAACATCAGCATCGTCGGCATCACGGGCGAGTTCACGCTCGGCGCGCGCGTCGGCCTCACGATCGGGTGGAGCCACGAGTGGACGATTGGCAAGCACCACGAGGAGATCCGGATCCCGGACAAGAAAGAGATCGCGCTGAAGGAGCTCAATGCGTCGCTCCAGACCATGCACGCGACCCTCAACGACTCGACGGTCACGGTCGAGAGCAAGCTCACGGCCTTGCAAGTAGGCATTGCCGGTATCCAGGTGCAGCTCGGGCTCTGAGCTTCCGGCGACGACATGCTCACGAAAAACCTCACCCCCTTCCTCGTCGGCACGAAGCTCACGTCGCGGCGCCCGCCGCAGCCCGAGATGACCGTCGTCGTCCGCGCGTCGTACGCGCTCGGGCCCGGCGGCGCGCTGAAGGTCATCGAGCAGCCGATCGACCAGCGCTTCCTCTCCGGCGAGACGTTCGCCGACGGCGACGAGGAGCGCGCGGGCGAGTGCCTCTTTCCCAGCGACTTCGCCGATTTCAAGCTGAACGCCGAGGTCTTCGTCAAGGGCCATTGCCACGCCGCCGGCGGCATTCCTCTCACGGAGTGCCTCGTCCGGTTCGCGGTCGGCGCCTGGTCGAAGACCTTGCGCGTCGTCGGGCGGCGGGCCTGGTCCGACAAACTCCCCGGCGCCGTCCCCTCGGCTCCGATCGGCTTCACGAAAATGCCCCTCACCTGGGCGAACGCGTTCGGCGGCCCGGGTTTTCTGGACAACCCCGCCGGCAAGGGCCTCGGCGACGAATTGCCCAGCGTGGAATACCCCGACGTACCGGTCCGGAGCCGCGGGGATCGCCCGGTTCCGGCGGGGTTTGGCCCCGTGAGCCCGTACTGGCCTGCGCGCGCGGGCAAGATCGGCAAGGAGTACGGAAAGGCCTGGCAGGAAAAACGCGCGCCGTTTTACGCCGAGGATTTCGACTGGACGCACTTCCACGCCGCGCCCCCGGATCAGCAGCTCCCCGGGTATCTGCGCGGCGACGAGGAGCTGCTCTTCCAGAACCTCTCGGCGACCGAGCCCACACTGCGCACACGCCTGCCCGGCACGCGCGTCCGCGCCTTCGTGCACGACGACGCCGGCCGCTTCCGCGAGGTGCCGATCTCGCTCGACACCTTGCTCGCCGACCTCGATCGCAACGTCCTCGAATTGACGTTCCGCGGCGTCATCGAGGTGCGCGAGCACGACCTCGAAGACGTCCGCACGATGCTCATTGCCCAGGAGCAGCTCGGCACGCGGCCCCTGCCCGAGACGCATTACCGGGACATCCTCCTCGCCTTCGAGAAGGATCCGGTGAACCTCGCCGCGGCCATGCCCCCCGCATTCGCCGACGTCGTCGCCCGCGCGCAGGCCGAGAAGCGCGGCGAGCCGCCTCCCCTGCGCTCGGATCTCGATCCCATTTCGGCGAAGATCGACCAGAAGCTCGGCGCGTTCGGCGCGCCCATGGTCGCAGAGGTCGGAAAGAACATCGCCGAGGCGCGGGAAAAGGCAAAGGGGCACAAGGACATCGACGCCGATCTCGCGAAGGCCGCGCAAGCGGTCGACGACGCGCCGCCCTCCATGGTCATCAAGAAACCGGGCGTTCTCCCGCCGCTCGGCCTGCGCCGGACCATGCGCGGCGTGCTCGAAGAGGTCGAGCGCGTCAAAAAAGCCATCGCGGACAAGGACGTTCCCGCGGACAAACGGGAGGAGCTCTCCGCCAAGCTCGCCGAGCTCGAAGCCGTCCCCCACGATGCGCGCTGGCAAAAGCTCGATCCGGCCTACCGTCCGCCCACGGGCCCCATTTCGACGGACGAACCCGGGCCGGGGCGGGATCTCTCCGAGCAGGACCTCACCGGGCGGGATCTGCGGGGCCTCGACCTGCGCGGCGCGAACCTCGAAGGCGCGATCCTCACGCGCGCTGACCTCTCCGGCGCCGATCTTTCGGGCGCGAACCTGCGCGACGCCGTGCTCTTCAAGACGAACCTCGAAGGCGCGCGCCTCGTCTCCGCGGACCTCCGGCGCGCGAACCTCGCCCGCGTCCGCGCCAAGCATGCCGATTTCAGCCGCGCGTCCCTGGAAACGGCCTTTTTCGAGGACGGCGACCTCGAAGGCGCCACGCTCGCGCAAGCGAGCGGCCCCTATGCGGTGTTCACCCGGACAAACCTCACGGGCGCCCGCGCCGAGCGCGCCGATTTCGAGCGGGCCGATTTCACCGAGGCCACGATCGACGGCGCCTCGTTCGAGCGCGCCTCGCTCGTCTCCGCGCTGCTCGCGCGTGTCCGCGGCCGAAAAGCGCGGTTCGTGGGCGCGCGCATCGCGGGCGCGAGCTTCCACGACGCGCACCTCGTGCTCGCCTCGCTCGCGGATGCCACCGGCGAAAAGGTCCTCCTCGAAGGCGCGAACCTCGAAGACGCCGACCTCTCCCACGCCGATCTTCCGGCCTCCCATTTCACCCGCGTCTCCGCGACCGCGGCCTCGTTCGTCCGGGCGAACCTCCCGGGGGCCCGGTTTTACAAGGCGAAGCTCGAAGACGTGGACGCGACGCAAGCCAACTTCTTCGAAGCCGATTTTTCGAGGGCGCTCGTGAGCCGGACGAAATTCGTGAAGGCAAACCTCTACGAGGCGAATTTCACCGCCGCGCAAGGCAAGGACGCCGATTTCAACGGGGCGAACCTGAAGCGCTCCACCCTGGAGCGTGGCGCGTGAGCCCGGCCGAGCTCGCCGCGCGCCTCCGATCGGGAGAGAGCTTCGAGGGCGTGACCCTCGACAGCGTGGATCTCCGTGGCCAGGACCTCGGCGCCGCGAAACTCGCGAAAGCCAAGCTCCGCGGTGTGCGGCTCGACGGCGCTTCCCTGCGCAATGCGAGCCTCGCGGAGGCCGAGCTTTTCGACACCTCGTTCGAAGGCGCGAACCTCGAAGGGGCGAATCTCGACGGCGCGAAATGCCTTCGCGTGAGCTTCGCGGGCGCGAGCCTCGCGACGGCGAGCCTGCGCCGCGCCGTCCTGCCGCGGGCAAACCTCGCGCGGGCGCGGCTCTGGGGTGCGAATCTTTCGGAGGCCATGCTCGAAGGCGCGGATCTCTCGGGCATCGATGCGGAGAACGCCGTTTTCCACCAGACGGTGCTGATGGGCGCGAACCTCACGGGCGCGAACCTCCGCGGCATCCGCATGGAGCAGACCGTCCTCTCGCGCGCGCGGCTCGTCCGGGCAAACCTCGACGGCGCGACGCTCGACGTGGTCCTCCTCCACGAGGCCGATCTGCGCGGCGCGACGCTGCCCAAGGTCCTCGACAAATGCCAGCTCGACCGGGCAATCCTGAGCAAGCTCGATCGGAATCGCGACGACGGCGCCGTGCTCCCGGCCGAGGAGGGCGAGGCCGATCGCGCCGATCTCGCAGGAAAAAGCCTGTTCTTCACGTCGCTGCGCGGCGTCTGCCTGCGCGACGCGCGCCTGTCGGGGACAAACCTCGAAATGGCGGACCTCACGGGCTGCGATCTCACGGGCGCGAATCTCGCCGGCGCGAATGTGAAGCGCACGATCTTTCAACGCGCCAAGCTCGTGCTCGTGAATCTCGCAGGGCAGGACCTCGAAATGACGACGCTCACCGAGGCCGACCTCTCCGGCGCGAGCCTCGAAGGCGCGCGGCTCCTGATGACCCAGCTCGATCGGGCCGTCCTCGCGGGGACGGTCCTCTCGCACGCATTCTTGTGGGGCGCGAGCCTCCGCGGCGCGAGCCTCGAAGGCGCGAAGATCGAGCGGACGACATTCAAGACCGTCGATTTCGGCGGCATGGATCTCCGGAACCTGCGCCTCGCCGGCCTCTCCATGCACCGCTGCTCGTTCTTCAAATCGAACCTCCGCGGCATGAACCTCGCCGGCTGCGATTTCACGCACGCCGATTTCACGGACGCCGATCTCTCGGGCGCGAAGCTCACGAACGCCACGGCCACGCAGGCCTGCTTCGTGCGCACGCGGCTCGAAACGGCCGATCTCACGGGGCTGCAAGCGAAAGGCGCGTTCTTCGGGGACGCGGCGGCCGCGGGGGCGCGCTTCACGGGCGCGCGGCTCCGGCACGCGACGTTCACCGGAGCGGAGGCCGGCTTCGCCCATTTCGGCGGCGCCGATCTTCGCGAGACGCTCTGGGTGCGAACGAAGGCGAAAGGCGCGATCTTCGGCGGCGCGAAGCTCGCCCACGCGAACCTCTCCCACGCCGACGTGCGCGAGGCCGATTTCTCCACGGCGAACCTCTCCCACGCCAACCTGCACAACGTGCGGGATTCGGGCGCGCTCTTCGTGGGCGCGAACCTGCTCGGCGTCCGCCGCACCGATCTCGATAGGCTCGAAGCGGAGGCGTACAGGCCCCCGCCGCGCGAAGGAACGTGAAGGAGACCCCGATGTCGAACGTGGCGCGATTGCGTTTCGAGGAAACCGCGGACAAGGGCATCTACCTCGGCCCGGCGACGGTCGCGTCCGTCCGCCCCGCCGAAATCGAGGTCGACCTGCCGAAAGGCGGCAAGGCCCACGCGCGCCTCGCCCTCGCGTACGCGTACGAGCCCGTCCCCGGCGACGAGGTGCTCGTCATCGGCAATGCCGAGGGCCACTGGATCATCGGCGTCGTGCACGCGCGAGGCCCGGCGGTCCTGCATTTCCCCGCCGACGCCGAGCTTCGCGCCGGGGGGACACTCCGGATCGCCGCGGATCGTGGCGTCGAGATTGCCTCGCCCGAGCTCTCCGTGACCTCGAAGAAGATCCGCACGATCGCCTCCGAGGTCGTCCACGCGTTCACCACGCTGCGCCAGCGCGTCACCGAGCTCCTCAGTGTACAGGCGGGACAAACGCATACGGTCGTCGAAGGCTCGATGCATTCACAGGCGAAGAGCGCGACGATCCTCACCGAGGAAAAAGTATCCATCAACGGCAAGGAAGTCCACCTGGGCTAGGAGGCGCTCTGCCATGTTGCCTGCATCGAACCGCGGCGCCGGGATGAATTTCGGGTTTCCCGACGTGTGCCTCACGCCGAGCCCGGTCGGCCCCGTCCCCATTCCGTACCCGAACATCGCGATGAACGCGCAGGCCTCGGTGTTCTCGCCGATCGTCAAGGTCTCGGGCGTCCACGCGCTGAACCTCGGGTCGATGATCGCCATGACCTCCGGCGACGAGGCCGGCACGGCGCACCCGACCGTCAAGGGCCCGGGCAAGTACATCATGGGCAATCCGATCGTGTTCGTCGACAAGATGCCCGCGATCAATTTGACGTGCCCGACGATGGGCAACACCGGGAACAACGCGCTCGGCGCGGTCGTGGTCCCGAGCGCCGCGAACGTGTTTTACACGTACGCACATTCCCCCGCCGCCGCGTCGCCGGACCGCGTCTCGGCCGCGCGCGCCGCGGCCCTCGGCGACGCCATCCTCGGCCGCGCGGGCACGGCGCCGCTCACGGCCACGATGCTCGACGACGGGATCGGATACGTGCGGGTCGCGGTCGTCACCACGGACATCACGAGCCGCTTTCACGTGGCGGCGCGCGAGCTCGCATCAAAAGGCGCGCGGGCGCTCGTCCTCGATCTCGCGGGCTGCCCGGGCGGCGACCTCGACGCGGTCGTCGCGTGGACGGCGACGTTCCTCGACGAAGGCGCGGAGATTGCCCGGATCGAGGACGCCGAAGGGGACGAGCTCGTCCACCGCGCCGGATTGCCGGCCGCGTATACGATGCCCCTCGTCGTGCTCGTCGACGGCGGGACGGGCTCGGCCGCGGAGATCCTCGCCGCGGCATTGAAGGCGCACGGCCGCGCCGTCGTCCTCGGCCAGCGGACGCACGGAAAAGGCAGCGCGCAGCGCCTCGTCCTGGGAGAGGACGATCCGTTCGCGTATCGCACGGCCGCGCATTGCACGGGGCCGGGCGGGCTCACGATCGACGGCGTCGGCGTCGAGCCCGATGTCGTGCTCGACGGCGAATGCGGCCCCGTGTGGATCACGGCCGCGTGCGACGCGGCCCGCGCCCGTCTGTCCTGACTAACTCTTCTTTTTGGGCGGACCAAAGCCGCCGTAGAGCGACTTGTTGACCGCCGGCTTCGGCGGGATCCGCGGCGGCGGCGGCTTCGGGATCTCGACCTTCGGCTCCTTTGGGGACTCCGCCCACGGATCGGTCCGCGCGGGGCGCGGCACGGGCGGTGGAGCTGCCGCGGCCTGCGGCGCTTTGGGCGCGGCCGGCTCGGGGCTCGGCGCGCGCGCGCTCGGCGGCGGGGGCGGCGGCTCGGCGGCGGCCTCCGACAAATCGAGATGGGCGAGGTCCGCCGCGAACGAGAGGGCACGCGTCGCTTCCTCGACGATCGGCATCGGTGCGGCCTCGGCGCGAATACCCGACCAGGGCGCGCCCGGAATGGGAGCGCCGGAGGTCGCGGGCGCGGCGGCCTTGCGCCCCTCCGCGAACGGAATGGCGGGCTTTTGCTGCGCGTGCACCGACGCGTCCCCGTCGAGGGCAAACGTCCCTTCCATCGGGTTTTCCTCGCGCCTCTGCGTGAACGGCATCGCCTTCGGCGGGCCCTGCACGATATCCTCGAGCACCACCGTCGCTTCGTCGCTGCCGCGCGACCACGTATCGCTGCGCGCCGTGGTCGTCGCCAGGTCGTCGACCGTGTGGACCATGGGTTGCCCTTTCTTTTCGGGCATGGGCGGCGGCGTCAAGAGATGCGCGAGGGGCCGGCCCTCGGTCTCGATGCCGCCCGCGATCCGCAAGGAGCCGAGGGCCCGCTCGTCGTCGAGCGGCACGACGACACGGCAAACGAGCGAGCAGCGCAGCGAATCGGCGTCGATGCGCAGAATGTCGGGCCGCATCGGCACCGTACGAGCGGCCTCGGGTGCGCTCGGGGAAAGGCCGAAGAGCGTCACGAGGCCGCGCGCGGTGGGCAGGCGCGACGAGATTCGCGCGTGCTCCGGGTGCAGCCCTTCGAGCACGATCCATTCATTGCCCACGAGGGATTCGATCTGCTGATCGGGCGGCGCGGCCTGGAAATAGGTCCAATCGAAATCGGCCGGGATCTCCGGCGCGGGCTGATCGAGCGCCACGGGCGAGAGCGAGCCGAGCAGCGATTTGCGTTGCGAGAGCGCGCGCGAGATCGGCCCGAAGCCCGCGACGAGGCTCCCGTCCGTCGGGTACACGATGTTCGGCGGGGCGGATCCGGGCGCTTTGCCCGTGCCGTGCGGGTTCGGCCGAAAACCGATGCCGCCGAGCGCGCGCTCGTAGACGAGGGGAATCTTGTCGAAGGGCGTGATCTCGGCGCCCTTGCGATCGCCGTAGACGTGCAGCGTCTTGTCGAAGAGCGCGCGGCCGTGGAAGACGGCGAGGCGCACGACCTGCCGGGTCACGGTGGTGCCCGCGGGCGCGCAGGCGTGCCCGGAAAGCACGATATCGACGCGCGGCAGGTGCGGCACGACGTCACTCGTGGCGCGAATGCTGCGCGTCGGGTTGTCCCGGTGGTGCATCTCGGCGCGGAACAGGTCCTCCGGGGCCACAGGCTGCATCGGCTCGTTGGGGACGAGCTTGAACGTGGCCTTGAGCACGCACGTTACGTGCAGTTTTCCAGCGTGACGAAATACGGTCGTTCCCCCCTTCGACGGTCCGACGGTCGTGATGGGAACGGGCCAGTGGGCAACGAGGGCCATCGCCGCGGAGCGTATCACGAGCGTGGCCGATGGGGCCGGGGATTCGCCCGTTCAGTCGATCGCGACGACGGTGAGCAGGTAGGGCCCGGGCAAAGGCCCGGACGCGCTCACGTAGGTATCCGCCGAGATCCAATACGTCCCCGGGCCCGCGCTCACGTCGAGCACTTTGTCGGCGCGCGCGACGCAAGCCGCGGCGCCGCCCGGATCGTCCATGAAGTGCACGTCGATATCGACGCCCGCGGCGTCGAACACGCGAATGCGCAGGTTCGTCGGCTCCTTCAGGTTGATCCGATAGACGACCTCGGCGCCGCCCTCGTCGACGGGGCTGCACGCATACTCGTTCGCGACCGAGGTCTTGCTCGCCGTGGTATCGCGATCGTCCACGAAAGGAAGCGCGTCGATCTCGAAGGGACTCTCCCACGACCCCTCGCCCGCGAGGTCCTTCGGCCGCGGCTCGGGCGCTTCGCCTTCGAGCAGGAAGCGACGGACGCGATCGAGCGCCTCCATCGTGAGCAGGTTTCGCCGGTTCATCCCCTCGCCGAGGCCCGCGGCGTCGAACCAGCAGGCGTGCACGCCGCCCTGGGCGAACGATTGCAGGTGAATGCCGTCGCCGACGAGGCCGTAATCGGAGAGCTCGGCGAGGGCGCCGAAGAGGTCCATGAGCGGCGCTTGCCGGGCCTGGGCCACGGCGCGGACGACGGCGTTCATTTCGGGGACGAGCGCGCGGGCCTCGTCGGTATCGTCGCGCTGGGGCAAGGTGGTGAGCAGCGGGACGACGCCGGCCGCGGCGAGCGCGTCGACGACACCGAGGAGGTTTCCGGCAAAGGGCTCGACGCCTTGCGGATAGGTATCGTTCGTGCCGAGCAGGACGACGGCGAAGGCGGGCGTGATGGCCGCGAGCTCCTGGTCGATCGGCGAGGGATCGCCGGCGAGCACGGCCCCCGAGGACCAGCCGACCTTCGCGGCCAGCGTCGTCCGTTCGAAAGAGGTCTTCGCCCCGTCGGCGAGGTCTTTCCCGAAAAACGCGCGCGTGGGCTCGAGCGCGGCGCTCGCGCCCCACTGGATGTCATTGCCGCCGAAGCACGTCAAAAACCCGGTATTGACCGTATTCGAATCGCCGACCTTGGCGAAGACGGTCGGGCGCCCGGGGCTCGTGGCAAGAATGCCCTTCCATCGCTCGACGACGGTCTTCGAGAGGGGAGAATGCCGCAGGCCGTGCGGATATCGGATCGGACCGGACGGTTCGGGCACGCTTCCGCCGCCGCTCCCGCCTCCGCCGCCGCTTCCGCTTCCGCTCGCGCTTCCGTCGGTCGGCGACGAACTTTGTCCGTCCACGGAGCAGGCAGCAAGGAGCAGGACGAACGGCAGGGCGCAGGCCGGACGTTTCGCGATCATGACCGGAAAGACTACTTCTTCGCGCGATGCCGCGCGAGCCACAACCGCGCGATCTCCGAAAGCTCCTCCTCGTCGGCGAGCGCCGCGTCTTCTTCGAGCAACGCGACGATCTGCGTCGCCGTGAGCCGGCTGTACTCGTCGAACGTCGCGTCCTTCGCCCACGTCGCGAGCCTCGCGGCGATCGGCGCCGCGCGCCCCGATTCCTTGATCGACCGCACGAGCCGGGATCCGCCGAGCTCGCCCTCGCGCGAGACGCCGCTGAACCGCAGCGCGAGGCCCAGCAAGAACGTATCCACGTCGAGCCCGGTCTCGGTGAGCCGCTCGGCCTCCGTCGCGTGCGAGGCCTCGCCGTAACTCGAATAAGCGACCCGGGCGAACTGGTCGCCCATGATGCGGAGCTGGAGCTGGAGGAAACAGCCGAGCTTGCCCATCTCGTAACAGAGCTCCGCATACTCGCGCGCGACCTGCGCCGGCCGCGAATCCATCGAGCAGCGACCCATCGGGCGCCAGACGCGATAATACGAGAGCGCCTTTTCCTTGTCGCCCGCGGCCCGCGCGGCCGCGATCTTTTCCGCCGCGTCCTCCTCGAACGAGGCGCGGTTGGCGTCGTACACCGGCGGATCCGACGCGAGCAGCGCGGCCACGTACGACCAGGCGTCGAGCGCCTCCATCGGAATGCGGCCCTCGGACGAGACGTACGTCGGCTCGATCCGGACCCGCGAAGACCCCCTTTCGAATACGAGCGGCACGCCCGCCGCGGCCCGCTCCATCGGGCCCGTCGCGAGCTTCCATCCGTGCCGGTTCCAGAGGCGCGCCTGGTCGTAGGCCTCGTCCGTCGCCGCGAATTCGACCTGGAGCTCGTGCGTCTCGCCCTCGGCCTCGCGCTCGATGGAGAGCACCACGTCGTCCACCTCCGCGTGGTCTCCGTCCGCGTCCTTGACGAGACGACCATAAACGAGGCGAATGGGTTTGGCCTGGCGATCCGCCTGATCATAGGCGGACTGGAATTGCGCCATGCCCGGCCAGGACCAGCGCGGGTTCGCGTGGGGGCTCCTCGGGAACCGCGGGCGCGCTTCGGCCGTGATGAGCGGCGCCTCCGGCTGCTTCTTCGAGGACGCGTGGGGGGAAGGCTTGCACTCGAGCCCCGCCACGACCGAGAACGCCGCCCCGAGGAAGAGCGCAAGCCGCGCGCCCCGCGCCCTGCCGCGCCCCTTCCGGGCCTCGACCGCCGGCCCCTCGCCCTGCCCCCTACCCTCACGCCCCGAAGCGTCCATGCTCGAACCTCCGTCGGATCCACCCAGCGGCAGCCGGGCCGAAGACGTGAGACGCGCGAGGCGCCGCGAGGGTTCCCCGAAAATGATCCGTCCGAGCCCTCCGGCCGCCGGAAGATCGTGCCCGCCGCGCTTGTGCCCCGCCAAGCCCATCCGCTAAGCTCCGCGCCCGCCGGCAGGACGCCGGTAAAACCACCTGGAATGAAGTCATGATCCACCTCCGCAAAGCTCTACCGCTCCTCGCCCTCGGCCTCGGGCTCGGGTGTGGTGGCGCGTCGCAGACCGGTCAAGGCCAGGCCCCGACGGGCCCGGTCTCCACGCAGCAGCGCATCGTGAACATCAACCCCGTCGATCTCGGCGTTTGTTTCCAGCAAGCGCCCGCCCTGCCGGAGAAGATCAACGGCGAGGTGCTCACGGGGCTGCTCGTCGCGGCCCGGCCGGTCGTCATGGAATGCCTCGTCGACCCGAAGAACCGCGGACCCGCGGACGAGACGAGCCTCGCCCTCAAGACCACCCTCTCGGGCGGCAAGCTCGCGCACGCCATCACGGGCCAGAACGTCACGCCCGCCGGCGAGCAATGCATCAAGGCCGCCGTCGACAAGTTCACCGCGACCGCCCCCGAGTGGGAGAAAAAAGCCGCCGCCGCGAACAGCGTGACGGCCGAAGTGCAATACAAGCACCTCGCCAGCGTGATGCCCTCCGTCAAGATGGGCGTCAGCGAGGCCTCCGACGTGGCCGGCGCGATCCGGCTCGCGCAGGGCAGCTTCTGCGATTGTTATGCGCCGTGGAAGAGCGCGGATCCGGTCCTCTTCAAGGGCCAGGTCAAGCTCACGCAGACCGCCGCGCCGGCCGTGACGATCGAGCCCCCGACGGACCCGAACGGGGCGCAGGTCGCCACGTGCCTCCAGCCGAAGGTCGCCGCGCTCCCGCTGAAGACGACGTCGACCGAGCTCACGGCGCCCTACACGTTCATGTGGCTGAACTCCGCGCGCGACGGCCTGTTCCAGGGCGCCCCGCCCCCGATCGCGTTCGCCCAGTACGAGCTCGCGCGCAACCAGCGCCTCGCGGCGGGTGTCATCGCCATGGGCGCGCGCACGCAGGCGGCCGAGGCGTACGACGCGCTCGTGAACAAGTACAAGAAGGACACGGCCAGCGTGACGCTGGAGCAGCTCCAGAACGGCTGCGCGGCGCTGACGCAGGCCGACGACGGCTACATCGGCGCGCTCCAGAAGCAGCTCGAGCTCGAGCAGAGCGCCGTCGCGATGCTCACCGATTTCGCCACGAAGGACGCCGCCTGGGCGCCCGTCAAGGACGCGACGCAGGGCAACGTGGACGAGACGAAGAAGGACATCGAGAACGGCAAGAAATTCAAAGAATCCGATCTCGCGGCCTGCCCGAAGGTCACGAAGGGCAAGTAGCCCCGTCTCCCCCCGACAATCGGAATTTCAACCGGAACGCCGTGGCGTACGTCTCCACCGGAGGCGGCGTCACGCTCGCGTTCGTCGCGATGATCTGCGACGCCCACATCCGCTCGGCCACGCCGCACGCATCCTCGAGCTCACGCCCCGATCGCCCGGCGGCCTGCTGCGCGAGCGAGGCGAGCTCCTCCGGGCCGAGGTGTTTCGCATAATAGGCGAGGATGGCCGCCCGCTCCTCCGCGTCGGGGAGCGGGAAATGCACGAACAGGTTGAACCGGCTGAGGAGCGCCGGATCCAGGTCGTCCTTGCGGTTCGTCGCGCCAACCACCACCACGTTGCTCGTATCGACGAGCCCCTGCATCTGGCGCAGCAGCACCGAGAGGATGCGCCGCGTCCCCTCGTGCATCGCCCGGTCGCGCGAGCCGGCGAAAGCGTCGATCTCGTCGAGGAAGACGATGCTGCGCGAAAGCGCGCCCGCCCGATCGAAGATCTGATCGAGCCGCCTCTCCGATTCGCCGAACCATTTGCTCATGATCGACTCGACGGGCACGTAGACGAGCGGGATCCCGCTCTGGCTCGCGATGACGCGCGCCATCGTGGTCTTGCCCGTGCCCGGCGGCCCCTCGAAGAGGACGGCGCGCGGCACGCTCGCGCCCGGCCGCGTGCGGGCCATTTCGCCGACCGCCATGAAGATCTCGGGGTGGAGCAGCGGCAAGACGATGGTCTCGCGCACCTCGCGCTTCGTGCGCTCGTAGCCGGCGATGCGATCCTCCGAGAACGCGGGGCTCGCCTCGAAGACCACGGCGCCGAGCTCGGCGAGCTTCTGCTTGGGCGCGCTCGCGCCGCCCGCATCGCCCGCGTGGAAGGCATACCGACGCAAGACGTCGAGGATGCAATTCACCTCCTCTTGCAGGAGGAGCGCCTCTTTTTCAAAGACGACCGTGCCGTGCCCCTTGGGATCGAACCGGAAGCTCACCTTCATCGCCGGCGGGAGCTCGGGCCCCTCGGCCGGTTTGCGCCGGTCGGCCATCCGGCGCTCGAAAGGGCTGTGATGATCGGCGAGGACGATGACCCCGAAATAGCCCCGGCGGAACTCCGAGAAGTACCGAAAGTACTGCGCGAGCACGTCGACGATGGGGAAAAACGCCTCCTTGGGCAGGCTCTGGAACGAGAGCTCGACCGTGATCGTGGACTTCTTGTAGGAGATCGCGGGCAACTGCGCGTTGACGAGCTCCGGGCTCGCGGACGCGAGGCACGCGACGGCGCCCGCGTCGAGCTGCTGTTTGATCTGGTCGTACGGGAGGAGCTGCGGGGCGGGATCAGGCATCGTCGTGTTCCAGCCGCGGGATGAAAGCGCCGGGGCGCCTGCCTGTCAAACGGAAGGAGAGCGCGGGGGCTTTCGGACGGAACCGGCATGGAAATTGGTATGCCGAGGGGACATGTACGGACATGGAACGCGATTCGCCGCTGCCCTCACCCTGCTCGTGTCGTCCGGCTCCCAGGCCGAGGCGGCGCGCGACCCGGAGGTGGGGGGCGACTTCTGCTTCACGAGCCTCGGCGTCCGCTTCGACGCGCCCGCCTCGATTCCCGGCGGCGAGGGCCCCGATCGCATCGAGCTTTTCCTCGACGGCAAACCCTGCATGGAGATCACGCCGGAGGACCGGGCATGCGAGCTGCGAGCCCCGCCGGACGCAGTGTGTGGCGTCATTGCCCCGCTCTCGATCGCCGAGGGATGGTGCCACCTCGCCGAAGACGGCTCGTGGAGCGCCAATTTCCAGGTTCTATCGAGCCGCCTGCTCGCCGACGACGTGACCCACGCGCTCACGGCGTACATAGGGACGCCCGAGGGCTCCACGGTGCGCGAGGCGCCCGTGACCGTGTCGCGTTATCATCCGCAAGGCCCGAACGGGTCGTCCGTCACGTGCTTCCAGGGAAATGCCGCGTTCAGGAGCACGGCGCCCCTCCTCGGAAAAGGCCCGCATCAGGGCTGAACCGAGCGCCGCGTCACCGCGTCGTCGGCGCCGACCCGGTGCTCGGGCCGACACAGGAGCACCGCGCAGAGCGACTCGCAGTTGAACATCCACCATCGATAATCGCCGCGCAAACACCCGCGCATGCAGCGCGCGCACAAGGTCGGCTCGGCGACGAGGGAGCCTCGCGCCGCCCTGGTTTCCTCACGCGCCTCGGCGTGCGCCGACACCCCCGCGAGCGCACACGCCGCTCCGATCATGCAGGCAAGCATCGTCCCACCCATGTGCTTTCTCATGGTCCACCTCGATCGTTTCCTTGGGTGACGGAATGCCGTGTCAATGGAAGCATCTTCGAATGGCTCTCCCATTTCGCCCGATTTGCCAAGCGCGCCGCGCTCGCGCTGTGCCGATCCTGAACACCCGGGCGCCGAATGCACGCAAGCAGCCGCGGTACGCGGCGTGCTCGATCACGGAAATGGGGGGAATCGCTCGTCTCCACGCGCGCCCTCCCTACGGAATACGAAAAGGAGGTACCGTATGTGGACCAAAGGATTGGCGCTGCTCGGTCTCGCGTTCGGCGCCGCGATCATGGGGAGCGCCTGCGTGGGTAGCGAATCGCCGACCGACGATCTCGATGCGGGCCTCCCCCTCACGGCCGCAGACGACGAAGCAGACCTCGCGGCCGCGGACGACGCGCTCTCCGACCAGGATTTCGCGAGGCTCCCGCGTTGCGGCGGATTCGCAGGGCTCCGGTGTCCCGGCTTCATGCGATGCATCGATCTGCCAGGAGACGATTGCGATCCAGACCGAGGCGGCGCAGATTGCATCGGCGTGTGCGTGGGAGGACGACCGACGAACGCCCGCTGCGCGAACCCGTGGCGACGCTACGTCTCCCGGGATCCGTCCCGTTGCGCAGTCATGCTGTTCCGCTGCGAGCCAGGGTCGAGGCACTTCTCCGACGAATGCGGCTGCGGCTGCCTGAGGGGCGGACGCTAGGGCATGAGGCGTCGCGCCGGGGCTCTGCCCCGGGCCCCGCGGGGGCTGTTCGCCCCTCGACCCGAACCAGGGCCAGCCCTGGACCTCTGGGCATCGACTGCGCGAAGCGCAGTCGATGCGGGGAAAGTTTTCTAAGCTGTCCGCCCCGTCTTTGCAGGGCCAGCCCTGGACCATTCGGGGACGAACTGCGCGATGCGCAGTTCGTCCCACAGGCCGGTGGTACCGCCTCGCCAGTCGAGACGTCAGCGCTGCTGTCGTGGTTGGCAGGATCGTCGCTGGTCTTGACCCGGCCGTTCGATGAACTGCGCATCGCGCAGTTCATCGACCACGAGTCCAGCGCTTGCGCTGGTCCGGGGTGGAGGGGGCGGACAGCCCCCTCCTGGGGCCTGGGGCAAAGCCCCAGCGAGGCGCACTCAGGGCCAGTCGACGTCCTTTTTGACCTGCGGATCGTGGCAGAACACGCGCAGCGTCATCTTCGGGTTTGCCTCGGCGAATGCCTTGACGATTGCCTCGGCCTGCTCGAGGTTCGTGGCCTTTGCGCCGACGAAGAGGCTGCGCCCGTCGTCCTCTACCACGAGCTTTGCCCCGTCGAACTTTTTGCCCTCGAACGATTTTTTCACCGCGGGGAATTCCTTCGGGATCGGTGTCGCGCTCGGGCCGATCGAGAAGAGGTGGGCGTAGGGTTTTGCGCAAAGCGGCGTCGCGGGGTACCGGAAGTTCGAGCGGATCGTGTCCCCGGCCTCCTTGTCGGAGGGCATCGTCACGGGGTTGTCCACCTTCGCCGAACGGAGCAAGTACCATTTGCCGCCTGCTCTGCCGGCGACCCACACGTCGCTCGTCGTGCGCGCGTACACCACCACGGGCTCGAAACCTTCGAGCTTCTTCGGCAGCGCCACGGCCTCCCACGCGCCGCCGGTTTTCTTGGTGTACAAACCATTCTCGAAGGACGCGTAGAGCACGCCCTCGACCGCGGCGAGGTCGTGGATCTTCTTCTCGGATGGGGCTTTTTCGAGCGCCCACGCCTTGCCGTCCCAGTGCGCGAGGTACGGCGCGCTGCCCGCGTTTCCGTACACCCAGGCGTCCGTCGCAGACAGGGCCACGACATCGGTGATCGAAAGCTCGCCCGACGGCGCGGGGAGCGGCTCCACGGTGCCGCGCGCCTTCTTCGGCTCCCAGCGCTCGACCACCGCCGCGCCTTTTCCGCCTGCGTCCTGGCATTCGAAGCCCGCGGCAAAGGCCTCGCCCGTCGGCGTGCCGTCGAGCTTGTACGTCGGCCCGGGGGCCATCTTCACCTTGCAGCTCGTGTCGTCTTCGGGCGGCGTTTCGCCCGCACCCCCCTCGCCGCCTTCAGCCTTTGCCGCGGCCTTCGTCGACGGGGACGGCGCAGGAATCACGCCGCCCTTTCCGCCGACGAGGGCAAACCGGATGTCGTTCGAGGGCATTTTGATGGCCGCGACGACGCTCTCGCCGATCACCCCGACGTCGAGCACGTCCTCCTTTTCGCGGAGGATCGTCTGCGGCTCCCAGCGACCGCCGAGGGAATCGAACCATTTGTAGAGCTTGGTCTCGCCCTCGGGCCCGGAGGCCATGATCCAGGCCGACTTCGGCCATTCGCCGCCGACGCAGTAGGAGGGCTCGCCCTTCTTGAGGCCCTTCATGAACGCCGGATCCTGCACGAGCGGCCCCTCGCCGAGCGGGAGGTAGATCTCCGAGACGTGCAAGACCGCGCCGCCCTTCATGGGCGTGATCCCGAACGAGTCCGGCGCTTCGAGCACGATCGAATACGCGCTCGTGTCCACGGGCGGAGCTGCGGCGCCCGCCGCGGGCGGGGGCGCGGCCGAAGGCGCCGCCGCGGGCGCGGCCGAGCTTGCCGGCGAGGGCGCGGGATCCGAGGATTTTCCGCAGGCGGCGAGGACGAGCGCGACGACCGGGACGAGCAGGCCTATCTTGTTCATGGGTTTTCTCGGTTATGGGCCGTACGGCGGGAGCCTCCGGGCGTCAAGCAAAGGGGGCACGCGTCCGCTTCCTTCGTACCGTTCGTGCCGAGAGAGCCCCCGGATCGCGGCGGGCGTGGTAGAGTCCGCGCCCCATGGCGCGTATCTACGAAGACAACTCACGCAGCATCGGGCGCACGCCGCTCGTCAAGATCAACCGCCTCGCGGCGGGCGCGCGCGCGACCGTGCTGGCCAAGGTCGAAGGCCGAAACCCCGCCTACTCGGTCAAATGCCGCATCGGCGCCGCGATGGTGTGGGACGCCGAGCAGCGCGGCGCCCTCCGTCCGGGCATGTCGATCGTCGAGGCCACGAGCGGCAACACCGGCATCGCGCTCGCGTTCGCCGCGGCGGCGCGGGGTTACACCTGCGTGCTGACGATGCCCGAGACGATGAGCATGGAGCGGCGCAAGGTGCTGGTCGCGCTCGGCGCGCAGATCATCCTGACGCCCGGCCCGCTCGGCATGAAGGGCGCCATCGCCCGCGCCGAGGAGCTCGCCGCGACCCAGCCTGACAAGTACGTGCTGATGAAGCAGTTCGAGAACCCGGCGAACCCCGCCATCCACGAGCAAACCACGGGCCCCGAGATCTGGGACGACACCGACGGCGAGGTCGACGTCTTCGTCAGCGGCGTGGGCACGGGCGGCACGCTCACGGGCGTCTCGCGGTTCATCAAGCAAACGAAGGGCAAGAAGATCCTGACGGTCGCCGTCGAGCCCGTGCATTCGCCGGTCATCTCGCAGACGCTCGCCGGCCAGGAGGTGAAGCCCGCGCCGCACAAGATCCAGGGGCTCGGCGCGGGGTTCGTCCCGCGAAACCTCGATCTGTCGCTCGTGGATCGGGTGGAGACCGTGACGAACGACGAGTCGATCGCGATGGCGCGGCGGCTCGCGCGCGAGGAGGGCATCCTCGCGGGCATCTCGTGCGGGGCGGCGGTGGTCGCGGCGCTCCGGCTCGCGCATGATCCCGCGTTCGAGGGCAAGACGATCGTGACCGTGCTGCCGGACGCGGGCGAGCGATATCTCTCGACCGCGCTGTTCGAGGGCATGTTCGAGGCCGTGGAAAAGGCGACAGCCACGTGAAAGAGGGGGTTCGGGGACGAGCTCGGCTCGCCGAGCAGAGCCCCCGAGCTTGACTACGATGGGCGATCCGGAAAACGGCCTCGGCAAAGTGGTGGACGGGCTGATCGCGAGCTACGACCGCGATCGGCGCGGCCACTACATCGGCAAAAAATTTCTGCCCTCCCGCGAGGAGATCTTCGAGATCATCGAGCTGCTCTTCCAGGTCTTCTACCCCGGGTATTACGGGCGTCAGGACCTGACGGAGGGCAACCTTCGCTACCACGTCGTCACGCTCGTCTCGACGCTGCGCGAGAAGCTCGCGACGCAAATCGAGAAATGCCTCTGCTGGGCCGGCGAGGCGGAGCGCGACGCCGCGGAGAACAAGGAGTCCGGCGGCTGCGCCGAGTACGGCCGGCACATCGCGTGTCGGCTGCTCAGCCGCCTGCCGGAGATCCGCGACACGCTGCTGCTCGACGTGCAAGCGGCGTACGACGGGGATCCCGCGGCGGGCAGCCTCGACGAGGTGATCCTCTCGTACCCGGGCCTGCTCGCGATCACGGTGCACCGCGTGGCGCACGAGCTCTACGTGCTCGGCGTGCCTCTCATGCCGCGCATCATGAGCGAGTGGGCCCATTCTCGCAGCGGCGCGGACATCCACCCCGGCGCGAGCGTGGGCGAGAGCTTCTTCATCGATCACGCGACGGGCGTCGTCATCGGCGAGACGAGCCACATCGGCGGCCACGTGAAGGTCTACCAGGGCGTGACGCTCGGCGCGATGTCGCACCCGAAGGACGAGCGAGGCCGCGTCATTCGCAACACGAAGCGCCACCCGACGGTTGAAGACGCTGTCACGCTCTACGCGAACGCGACGGTGCTCGGCGGCCAGACCGTGGTGGGGCAAGGCAGCGTCGTCGGCGGCTCGGTCTTCCTGACGCGGGGAATCCCGAAGCGCTCGCGCGTCGCCGTCAAACCCCCGGAGACCCGCGTCATCGCCGCGGGCAGCCAGCCCGGGGACGACGAGTATCCGGCCGATTTCGAGATCTGACGGGACGAACGTGCGGACGCAGCGCTGGTGTAGCTGCGTACGCACGTGCGTCCTGGACCAACACCCCGAACGTGTGGCCTTTGTCGTGTGCCACGCCTAAGCTGGGGCACCGCCGATGTTGACATCCTTCGCCGTCGAAAATTACCGGGCGTTTACGGACGAGACGACGATCGAGCTCCGACCGCTGACATTGCTCTTCGGGTACAACAATGCGGGTAAGAGCGCACTCATCCGGGCGCTGGCGCTGATTGCGGATTCTACTAGATCCGATATACAGACCCCGCTTGACTTATCGAGTGAGGCTGCGCGCGACTGTAACTTTGAAGATCTAGTTTCAAAGTTCGGGGGGAGCAATACACTCAAGTTTGGCTTTACTTTTCATGACGGTCTGCGAGCAGAGTACCATATCACTGAACCTCCAGGGACATACCAGCCGGTCATCACTCGGGTCCAGATCGAGACTGGGGGAAAACTTGAAACATACGCGTTCGACTTAGTTAGCCCGTCGCTCTACACATGCCTTCGTAACGGCCAGCCTACGGGTGAGTTGAAGCCGTATTTTACGAAGCTGACGCCCTACCACCTGAGCACGATGCCAGGTGACCCGAGGCACGCGGGCATCGACGAGTCGCTCCGTGCGCTCGCTGTCGAACTCATCATGCTGGGCATTGAGGTCCAATGGATCGGCTCTTTGCGCCGCTGCCCGCAGCGCTTCACGCGTTACAGGGGTGGTGCGAGATCGCGAATCGGCCCAGATGGCGTCGGGGTCGGCGAACTATTGGCACACGACAAACTGGTTAGTGGCTCTTTACTTAGCGATGTTTCTCGCTGGTATGAAGAACAGTTCAATCGCAAGGTCGACGCCATTCAACTGTCCGACGCGCGCTTTGCTCTAACTCTCAATCCGTTAACAGCGAGTAACAATCGAACGGTCAATATAGCCGACACAGGAGAAGGCATGGCCCAAGTGCTTCCTGTACTGGTTGCTGCCGCGATGGCACGGCACAGCCATGAGCAGTCACGGCCGATCCTCGCCATTGAACAACCGGAGCTTCACCTGCACCCCGCGGTGCATGCGCCGCTGGCCAAGTACCTCTGCGATGTGGCCGCAACCAAACGACCACGCATGCTCGTCGAGACGCACTCGGAGAACTTCCTGCTCGGCGTGCAGCTTCAGATCGTCAAGCGCGAAATTTCGCCGGACGACGTGCTCGTCTACTGGGTGAAGCAGGGCGAAGACGGATCGAGCCGCGTTCAGCGAATCACGTTCGACAATGAAGGTTACCCAGAAGGATTCCCGGACGGCGTGTTCGAGGAAGATCTCGACCTGGCGCGTCTGCTTTTGGAGTTACGGGAGCGTAACGGCACATGAGGGTGATCGTTGAGGCCAACGTCTTTCGTGGAGATCTAGACCACGCGCACCACGGCGACCTCCTTACCTTGTTCCGCATCGGCCTGCGGGGCCACCACACGATCGAAGTAGAACCTCGCAAAGATCCGCGCTTTGTGGCCTGGCTTGAATCCGAAGGGCTGCGCACGCGCCAGATGTGCGAGAGAGCCCTTGACCGGGGGCTCAAGAGAGAGACGCGGCGGCGACGGGCGCATACCCTTCGGGTCGCGTACGTTGACACCGCATCATGGGTGGAGATGAAGGTGCCCGTCGCCACCGCGCTCGACTTCCTTCGACGTCCCCTCGTAATTTTGCTCGAAAATGAGCGAACTGACGCCCATTTCCTCCGAACGCTCACCCGGCTCGCCGATGGCTTCGATCTCGGAGCGCTGGAGAAGGAGACGGTCGTTGAACTGCGTTCGAGGGGAGGCACCGAGAACAGGATGTGGCTGCAAGATGAACGACGCACACGCGAAGAGCTGTTGCGCTTGTGGGTCTTGTCCGACAGCGACGCGAGACGCACGTGGAGGGATCCGCTCGGGAACTGCTACCGCGAGAGGCTCGGGGCGCTTGCTAGCGAGTTGTCGAGCCTCTGCGAGAAGCTCGGCGTTCCGATCCACGTCTTGAGCCGGCGCTCGATCGAGAATTACCTTCCCCTTCCCGTGCTCGACAAGTGGAGCGAGGACGACGAGCATCGCAGGGAGCTGTACGAGGCATTCGCCTCGCTAAGCGATGAGCAGAGGTATCACTACAACATGAAAAGTGGCTTCGCTCAGGACAAGAAGGATCCCGACCACGCGCGCAAAGTGGGCGAGCTATACAAGGGGCTCCCAGAGCCAACCGATAGATCTCTTGCGCATGGCTTCAACAAGCGAGCTGTAAAGATTGGCGAGCTCCTCAAGGGGACCCCGATCCATATCCCCAACCGCTGGCTCGTCGCAGACAAACAAGAAGAGGAAGCCCTTCAGATCGTAAGGTCCATCCGGGAGTACCTATGACCGTCCGCCCGCCCGCGTACCAGAGCGAACCGCAGATCCAGTTCCTGTACCAGCTTGTACGCGAGATCGGGGACGGACACCTCCAGCTGCCGCGGTTCCAGCGTCCGTTCCTCTGGACGGAGGAGCAACAGCTCGAGCTCTTCCGCAGCATCCGCATGGGTACGCCGATCGGAAGCGTCATGGTCTGGCGGACGAACCTCACGGACGTGCGGTCGCATGCCAATCTTGGTCCGTATTTGCTCAAAGCTTCATCCAGTCCAGTCCGGTCGTACATCATCGATGGTCATCAACGCCTCGCCACGCTGTTCGGGGCGCTCCACGTGCCCGCGAGCGACGAGGAGTTGCCGGAGCGGATCGCGTACTTTGATGTCGAGACCGACGACTTCCTCTTTGCACCACGCGATGAGCCTGCGAAGCCGATGTGGTTACCGCTTCGCTACGTGCTCGACTTCCTGAGCCTCTTGCCATTCCAACGCAGCTTCGGGGGCCACCCCGACGAGAAGGAACTCGTGCGACGCACGGACATCATCGTGACGGCGTTCAGTTCGTACAAGATCCCGGTACTACCCGTCGCAACGAACGACCTCGATCACATTACGAAAACATTCCAGCGGATCAATAGTCAGGGTACAGTAATGAGCGAGGTGCACATGATCGCCGCGCTCACGTGGAGCGACACGTTCGACTTAAACGATCGGATCGCGGATTGGAAGGAGGAGAATCTCGCTCCGCTGGGGTACGGGGAGCTCGATGACAACGTCGTCCTGCAAACGTGCAAGGCAGCGCTCGGGTTTGATGTATTCGACCGCGATGTGGACGGCGTGAGTCGCGCTTTGCGAGGGAACCCCTCGGCGCTTGAGGATGCGCTTGTGTCGCTTGTCGATGCGGTTCGATTCCTCAGGGACGAATGCAACCATCTGTCATCGAGGGTGATTCCCTATCCGCTCCACGTCGTGGCCATTGCCGAGGCACACCGACGCGGTCGAATTGCAGCCAAATTGCTCGATCCCAGCCTGTTGCGCGCGTGGTACTGGCTGATTGCATACGCCGGGGCGCTAGGAAAGCTCCCGCGACTGCTGGAGGCGCTCGACTACCTTGAAGACAACACTAGGAAGCCTCCGGCCTTCTGGATGATACCGATGTCGCTACCCACTCGCTTCGACTTCCGCCTGCCACGATGCAGACTGCTCGCACTGCGGCTCGCGGCCCGCTTTCCCGATGGGCATCAACTGCTTGCAGACGAGGGCGCAAAGGCAATGGCTCCACTGTTCGGACCTCCAGACGGAGTAGATGAGTACCTCCTGTTCTCGCCGGCGAACCGGATACTCGTCTCGAGCGCCAATGCCTCGTCCGAGCGTAAGCGCATCGTAGAAGCCTGCATGTCCAGCGGCCCTCTCACGGAGGCCGATCAGTTGCTGCTGACAAAGCACGCCATACCAGCCGTCACCACCGGATATCTCCAGGACGGCGACGTGGCAAGCTTTATTGTGACGCGACACAAGGAACTCGATGATTTAGAAACTAGCTGGTATCAGGAGCAGCTCAGCCCGTTTGTCGCTTTCGATGATTCATGACCCAAACCCACCACACTTTCTGCCGCATCTGTGAGGCCCTTTGCGGCCTCGAGGCCGACGTCGAGGGCGGGCGTGTCGTCGCGCTCCGGCCCGACGCGCGGCACGTCGCCACCGAGGGCTTTGCTTGCCCCAAGGGCCTCAAGCAGCACCGCATGTACGCCTCGCCCGACCGCGTCCGGAGCCCGCTCGCGCGCCGCGGCGAGCGCTTCGAGCCCGCCTCCTGGGACGCGGCCCTCGCCGACATCGGCGCGCGCGTGCGCAGGATCCACGACGAGCACGGCCCCGACTCCATCGCCATGTACGTCGGCACCGCCGCGGGTTTCTCCGTGCTGCACCCCGTCTTCGCGCAGGGCTTCATGCAAGGGCTCGGCTCGCGCAGCATGTACGCCTCGGCGACGCAAGACTGCAGCAACAAATTCGCGGTTTCGCGCGAGATGTACGGCTTCCCGTTCACGCTTTCGTTTCCCGATCTCGATCGGACGCGGTGCCTGATCGTCGTGGGGGCGAATCCGGTCGTGTCGAAATGGAGCTTCCTCCAGGTGCCGAATCCGGCGCGGGCGCTCAAGGACATCGAGGCGCGCGGCGGGAAGCTCTTCGTCGTCGATCCGCGCCGCACCGAAAGCGCCAAGGTCGCGGGGGAGCACGTCTTCATCCGGCCCGACACGGACGTGTGGTTTTTCCTCTCGTTTTTGCGCGAACTCGCGGCCGTGGGCGGCATCGATCGCGCGCGCGCGGCGCGCTTCATGAAAGGGCTCGACGAGGTCCTCGCCGTCGCGGAGCCCTGGACGCCGGAGCGCACGGCGCGCGTCACGGGGATCGCGCCGGACGTCCTCCGCGCGATGGTCCGCGCGTATCGGGACGCGGGGAGCGCGGCGATCTACGTATCGACCGGCGTGAACATGGGCCGGAATGGCTCGCTCGCGTTCTGGCTCTCCGAGTGCATCAACGCCGCCTCGGGCAACCTCGATCGCGAGGGCGGGACGCTCGTCGGCCGCGGGATCTTCGATTTCGCCGCGTTCGGCCGGCGCACGGGCACGCTCCTCCGCGACGATCGATCCCGCGTCGGCGATTTTCGCTCCGTGAACGACGCATTCCCGGGCGGCCTGCTCGCCGACGAGATCCTCACGGACGGGCCTGGCAAGATCCGCGCGCTCTTCGTGACCGGGGGAAACCCGCTCATCACGATGCCCGCGGCCGGGCGGCTCCGGCGCGCATTCGAAAAGCTCGATCTGCTCGTCACGCTCGATCTTTTCGTGAACGAGACGGGCTCGCTCGCGCACTGGGTCCTGCCGGCGACCTCGCCGCTCGAGCGGGCCGATCTGCCCTTCATTTTCCCGCTCCTCCTGGGCCTCCAGCGCCGGCCCTACCTCCAGGCGACCCGGCCCGTCGTGAAGCAGGACGGCGAGCAGCGCGACGAGGCCACGATCTACCTCGACCTCTGCCGCGCCGCGGGCAAACCGATCTTCGGCTCGTCCATCGCCCAGCGCGCGCTGGAGCTCTTCACGTCGGCGCGGCAATGGTTCCATCCGGACGAACCCCGCTCGGTCCCGCAGGAGCTCTTGCTCTCCGCAATGCTGCTCGCGACGGGGAACGGGACGTTCGGCCGCCTCGCGGAGCAGACGCACGGGCGCCTCCGCCCGCCGCACCGCGGAGGCGATTTCCTCGGCAAACGCGTGGTCACGAAGGATGGCAAGGTGAACCTCGCGCCGGACGTCTTGCTCTCCGCCGCGAAGAAGCTCGAATCCGATTACGAGGAGGAGATCGCGCGCGCGGGCAAGCTGAAGCTCGTCACGCGGCGGCGGGTCACGACGCACAACTCGTGGACCCACAACCTCGAAGACTTCGCCGAGCCGGACGGCGGGACGAACCACCTTTACGTGCACCCCGAGGACGCGAAGCGAATGGGCCTCGCGGACGGCGATCTCGCGGATGTCTCGACGGACGTGGCCACGGTGCGCGTGCCCGTGCGGCTGCTCGCCGACCTCATGCCGGGGACCGTGGCCTTGCCGCACGGCTGGGGTCATCAACACGCGGCGGGCCTCTCCGTCGCGAAAAAGACGCGGGGCGTGAACGTCAATTTGCTCGCGGGAGGCGGGCCCGAGCGGCTCGAACGGGTCTCCGGCATGGCGCACCTCACGGGGTTCGTCGTGGACGTGGTCCCGGCGCGCGGGCCCAAAGATGATCGGAGCTGGTCGGGTTTGCCGGAGGAGGCGACATGAGCAACACCGGGAATCGTGCCCGGGATTTCGGGATCGTGGCGCTCGCCTATGTCGCGGGCACTGTCGTGGGATGGCTCGTGTATCGCGCGGTCGCGCCGGGCCATTCGTCGATCGTCGCGTTCGCCGCGGCGGACGCGGCGGCGACGGCCGTGGTCTTCGTGGCGAGCGTGCTTTGCAACAATTCGAGCTTGTACGATCCGTACTGGAGCGTCGCGCCCATGGTGATCGCGCCGGCGATCGCGATGTCGCCGGAGGCCGCGGGCGCGCCTCTTTCGCGGCGGATCCTGGTCACGGCGCTCGTGCTCGCGTGGGGCGCGCGGCTCACGTGGAACTGGGCGCGCGGCTGGCAGGGGCTCGGCCACGAGGATTTTCGGTACGTGGATCTGCGCCGCTCGATGGGGCGCGCGTACTGGCTCGTGAGCTTCCTCGGCCTCCATTTCATGCCGACGGTTTGCGTGTTCCTCGGCTGTTTGTCCCTCTTCCCGGCCCTCGCCGCGGGGACGGCGCCGCTCTCGTGGCTCGACGCGGCGGGGTTCGTGGTGACGGCCGGCGCGATTGCCCTGGAGACGCGCGCCGACGCGGAGCTGCGCGCATTCCGGCTCCAGAACGACGTGCCGGGGAAGATCCTCGATACGGGCGTGTGGGCGTATTGCCGCCACCCGAATTACCTCGGCGAGATCACGTTCTGGTGGGGGCTTTTCCTGTTCGCCCTCGCCTCGGATCCAGGCATCCGTTATCCCTTCATCGGGCCCGCCTGGATCAACTGCCTTTTCGTGTTCGTCAGCATTCCGTTGATGGACAAACGATCGGTCGCGCGCAGGCCCGGCTATGCCGATCACATGAACCGCGTGCCGGCGCTCTTCCCGCGCCTGCCGAGGAAGGCCAGAGGGTAGACGATTCCATGATCCTCGATGTTTTCCGGATGAACGACAAGGTCGCGATCGTCACGGGCGCGAGCCGCGGGATCGGTCGCAGCTCGGCGATCGCGCTGGCCGAGGCGGGGGCGGACGTGGTGCTCGCCGCGCGCCGCGCGGACGTGCTGGAGGAGGCGGCGAAGGAGGTCCGCGCGCGAGGGCGGCGCGCGCTCGTGGTGCCGACGGACGTGACCGTCGGCGCGGATCTCGACCGGCTGCTCGCGCGCACGCTCGAGGAGTTCGGCAGGCTCGACGTGCTCGTCAACAACGCGGGCGGGTATCCGCCGAGGATCGCGGTCGCGCTGACAGACGAGGAAATGATGGAGGCGTACCAATTCAACGTCGTCGCGGCGCTGCACCTCTCCCGGAGCGCCGCGCCGCACCTCGCGCGGACGCGCGGGGCGATCGTGAACATCTCGTCCGCGATGAGCCACTGCGTGGACACGGGCTTCGTCGCCTACGGGACCGCGAAGGCCGCGCTGAACCACATGACGCGCCTGCTCGCCCACGAATGGGCGCCGCGGGTGCGCGTCAACGCGCTGGCCGTGGGCGCGACGATGACGGACGCGCTCGAAGCATTCGTCGGGGCCGGCGACCTGCTCGAGAAGATGACGGCGAAGACGCCCATGGGCCGCCTCGCCACGCCGGAGGACATCGCGGCGTCGGTCCTTTTCCTGGCCTCGCCGGCGTCGTCGTGGATCACGGGGAAGATCCTGGAGGTCGACGGCGGCGCCCCCGCGAGCACGTGGCCCTACGCGATGCCGGGCGGGCTCGACGACATCACGTAACGAACGGCAAGAATACAAGCAAGCGGCCGGGAGTACCAATCCAAGCGACGATCCGAATCGGAGCGTCAATGAATTTACGCGTGCCGCGATACGAATGTCGTGTCGCGGGGCCGGCGACGAGCCTTGCGAGGCTCCGGGCACTCGGGTAACGTGCCATCGCCGCCTGTGCTCGCGAAACGCGAGCGGCGCGAACACCATGCCGGACCTCGCGGAACCTGTGCTTGCGAACGAGATCCTGGATACCTCGCCGACATTCGTGGTCGGAATCGATGCCAGCGGCCGCACGATGTACATGAATGGCACGATGCTCGGCGCGCTCGGGTATACCCGCGACGAGGTCATCGGCCAGGATTACGCGACGATGTTCGTCCCGGTGCGCGATCACGACATGCTCCGGAGGATCTTCGGGGATCTCGTGTCGTCGCGCGGCACGACGTACAATGAAAACCGGGTCCTCACCCGGAGCGGCCGGGAGCTGCTCGTCGAGTGGCATGGCCGGTCGGTCTACGACGACGACGGCGCGTTCAAGTATTTCTACGGCGTCGGTATCGACATCACGGGGCAAAAGCGCGTTCGCGAGGCGCTCTACCGCTCGCAGCAGCGGCTCGCGCTCCATTTTCATCAAGCGCCGCTCGGCATGATCGAGTGGGACATCGATTTCCGCGTCGTCGACTGGAACCCGGCGGCGGAGTCGATCTTCGGTTGGTCGCGCGAGCAGGCGACGGGCCATCACGGCCAGGACCTCATGGTGCCCCCGGAGATCCGCCCCTACGTGGCCGACATCTGGGAGCAAATCAAGCAGGCCAAGGGGCCCGTGCGCGCCCGCAATCAGAACATCACCAAGGACGGCCGGCTCATCACGTGCGAATGGACGAATACGTCGCTCGTCGATGAGGACGGCGAGATCGTGGGCGTCGCCTCGCTCGTGAGCGACGTGACCGAGCGCGTGAAAGAGGAGGCGGCGATGCGCGAGCGCGAGCGTGAGCAGGCCGCCACCATCGAGCAGCTCTCGGCGCCGGTCCTCGATCTGTGGGACGGCGTGCTCGCGATGCCCGTCGTCGGCGGGATCGACGCCGCGCGCGCGGCCCGAATGACGGAGAGCCTGCTCGAAGCGATCGTGCGGAGCAGCGCGCGATTCACCATTCTGGATTTGACGGGCGCCTCGACGATGGACGCGTCGATCGCCTCGCACCTCGGGGACATGATCCGCGCGACCGGCCTCATCGGCAGCGAATGCCTGGTCTCGGGCCTCGGGCCGGGCATGGCGCGCACGCTCGTGGAGCTCGACGTGCCGCTCGCGGTGAGGACGTTCGGCACGCTCCGCGCCGCGCTCCGCCACGCGATCCGAGCAGCGCGGCTTTGACGCGCCTCGCCGCCCGCCGCGGATCCACGGGCAGGCGCGATTACCAGGGCGTTGGCTTGTAGTCCTTGAAGAACTGTCCGAATGCGTGGGTTCCGGTGGCGAACCCCTCGAAGATCGGGTCGACGATCCGGGCCGCGCCGTCGACGATGTCGAGCGGCGGGTGGAATCCGTGGATCGATTGCTTGCGGGCCGCGATCTCCGCGGGATCCTCGTCCGTCACCCAGCCCGTATCCACGCTGTTGATGTGGATGCCGTCCTTCACGTAATCCTGCGCCGAGGTGCGCGTGAGCATGTTCAGCGCCGCCTTGGCCATGTTCGTGTGCGGGTGTTTGTCGGTCTTGTGCTCGCGGTAGAATTGCCCCTCCATCGCCGAGACGTTGACGATGTGTTTGTCGCGCGAGGGGTGCCGCGTCATGAGGCCCTTCAGCTTGCTGCTCAGCACGAACGGAGCGATGGCATTGACGAGGTGCACTTCGAGGAGCTCGATCGTGGGCACCTCCGCGAGCGCGAGGCGCCAGCTGTTCTTGTCGCGCAGATCGATCTGCTGGAGATCGGCATCGAGCGCGCCGCGGGGGAAGAGGTCCACCCGGCCGCGCAGCGCGTGATCCTCGGCCGTGAGCGGGATCTGGGAGAGCGCGGCGGGATCCTCGAAGAGCGCGAGCGAGCCTGGGCGCGGGGCGAGGGCAGAATCGTTTACCCGGGCAAACGCCCGCTGCGTGGCGCGCTCGGCCTCGTGGCTCGCGACGAGGCGCGCCGCCTCGGGGGGCAATCGATCGGGGGATTCGAGCTCGACGTCGAGGAGGTGCTCGTAGAAGCCCGGAGGCCTGCGGACGGTCTGGCAGGCATTGTGGATGATGAAATCGAGCCGCGGCAGGTGGCCTTCGAGGAAGCGCGCGAACCGCTCGACGCTCGGCGTGAGGCGCAGGTCGAGGCCGTGAATCTCGAGCCGGTCGGCCCAGGCCTCGTAATCGCTCTCGCGGGCATAACGGAGCGCGGCGTCATGGGGGAAACGCGTCGTGACGACGACACGCGCGCCGGCGCGGAGGAGGAGAATCGCGGCCTGATAACCGATCTTCACGCGCGCGCCGGTCACGAGCGCGACGCGGCCGCGGAGGTCGGCCGTCTGCGTGCGTTTCTGATGATTGAGCTCGGCGCAGGGTGGGCAGAGCTGATCGTAGAAGAAATGGACCTTCCGGAACTCGGCTTTGCAGACGTAACACTTGCGTGCGTCGCTGAGCTCGGCGGGCGGCGGGGTCTCCGTGGGGCCGGGCAAGACGCCGATGCTCGGTGGCGTCTGGAAGACGGGGGCGCGGCGACCGGCGCGAATGCCGGTCGCGTCGAGCAGCGCCGCGTCCTCGGCCTTCACGGCGAGGCGATCCTTTCGACGAAGCGCCTTCGCGAGGCGGCGTTGCTCGGCGCGATCGGGCCGCGAGACCCGGCCCGCCGCTTCGAGCAGCCGCACGCGCGCCTCGCGCGGGACGTGCGCGAGGACGGCCCGGTCCCGGACCACGGCTTCGAGCACGTCGAGGGCGACGCGGAGGTCATCCTCCGAAAAAGGAGCCTGCTCGGGGGCCTTGGGCTCGTGGTCTTCCTGTTCGTCCTGTTCGTCGGCGATATCGTCGATCATCAATGAAATGCGAGCCCGAAGAGCTGGCCGTCGAGGGGGATGGGCGCCTTGATGGCGCAGATGAGCCCGAGATCCAGGCCGTACGGAGTCCCCTCGGAGAAGGCGCTGACGGGGACGCCGATCCGGAGGGCCGCGGAGAAGAAGCCAATGGAGACGAAAGGCGAGGCGTGGAGGCCGATGGTGGTGGCGCGCTTGCCGTAGCCTTCTTCGAGGTACGCGCCGATCTCGGCGCCGAACATCATGAAGTTGATCTGGGGGCCGAACGCCCAGCGGCCATGCGTGAACCCGACGGACTGCGCCTGCGCGAACGCGCCGAGGCCAAAGGCGAACGCCTCGACGGGATATCGCACGTACGAGAGCTCGAAGCCGAGGGCGCCGGCGACGGCGTCGTCGGTGTGACCCGTGATGCCGAAGAGCGGCCCGAGGCCGACGAAATTCTTCGCCTGGCGCAGGTTCCCGCGGCTCGGGGTGGGCTCGGGCGCAGGCGCGGGGGCGGGAGGCTCGGCCGAGGCCGCCGCGCTCGCGCAGACGACGGCGACGAGCGCGCCGAACGAGCAAGCGAGCCGGACGAGGCAACGCGGCCCGAGCCGCCTGCCGGGCGATGGACGAGGAGCGTCCGCAGCGCTGGTGCGCATCGCGGCGGAGCATACATGGATCGCGGACGCTGACCAGCCGCTTCGGAGGTGGTCGCTTCGGCTCGCTCGGCGGGCATGTCCGGAACGGCTCACGGGGAATGGCCCGGCGTCGAAATGGGTGCTCTGTTACGCGTATGCCGTAACGTCATGGCTTGACGCGCCGGCGAGCGCCCCCACGACGTGATCGGCGGGCGGCCGAGCAAGGAGACGAGGCGTGCGTTCGAGGGATTTTCATGTGCTCGTGGAGGCGCGCATCCGGGAGGCGGAGGCGCGGGGTTCGTTCGAGGACCTGCCGGGCAAGGGCAAGCCGATGCCCGCGGACGACCTCGCCGGTTTGCCCGAGG
This sequence comes from Polyangium sp. 6x1, assembly GCF_029946515.1. Lineage (GTDB taxonomy): Bacteria > Myxococcota_A > Polyangia > Polyangiales > Polyangiaceae > Polyangium. Next base: position 8,662 of record NZ_JARZHH010000072.1, on the reverse strand, counting down.
AGGACCGCATGGCGGCGCGGATCCAGCGCATCGCGGGGAGCGCGCCGGAGGAGGTGGAGCTCCTGCGGGACATCGCGGCGCTGCGCGAGCGGCTCGCGGCCTGCAAGGACGAGAAAGAACGGGCGAAGCTCGTGGAGGCGCTCGGCGCGAAGACGACGCGGCTCGCGATCCTGTTCGAGGCGTCGGGGCGGAACGTGCTCGTGCACAGCAAGTTGACGGAGCCGCGGTGAGGGGCGGCGCCCGCCAGGGCTCCCCCCGGGCTGTCCGTGGGGGTAGAGTCTTGCCATGAACCTGACCGAGCTGGAGATCGAAGCGCTGAAGCTCGACCCCGCAGACCGGGCACGCCTCGCCGAGAAGCTCCTCGAGAGCCTGGAAACGCTCTCCGAGCAGGAGAACCAGGAGGTCTGGGTCGACGAGGCGGCGCGGCGCGACGCGGACTTCGACCCCTCGAAGGCTCGCTCCGCCGAGGATGTCCTCCGCGACGTGCGGTCCCGCTTCGCGTGACGTTCCCCGTCATCTTTCACGCGCTCGCGGAGCGCGAGTTGAACGACGCAGCAGCGTACTACTACGCGCAGGAGCGCCCCGGCCTCGGCGAGGCGTTCCTCGCCGAAGTCGAGCGCGTGCTCGGCCTCCTCTCGGAGAAACCTCTGGCGGGTACGGCTGTTCGAGAGGACATCCGCCAGTGGAGGCTCCGCCGATTTCCATACGCAATCATTTACAGGCCCCGCGAGGACCACGTCCGCATCCTGGCCCTGGCGGCCCACAAGCGACGGCCGACGTACTGGCACGGGCGTAGCTGATCGAGCTAGCCTGCGCCGCATGGTCCGACGCTCGATGAAGGCCTGGCTCGCGCGGCTCGCGGCAGGCACGCCCACGGTCCCGCTCCGGGACGACGAGACGGGGTGTACCCTCTGGATCAAGCTCGAGTACATGCTCCCGAGCGGATCCACGAAGGACCGCATCGCGAGCTTCATCCTCGGCTGCGCGGTCGAGCGCGGGGCGCTGCGGGACGACAGCATCGTCGTCGAGGCGTCGAGCGGCTCGACGTCGATCTCCTTCGCCATGGCCTGCGCCATGATCGGCGTGCGGTTCCGCGCCGTCATGCCCGAGGGCGTGAGCGGCGAGCGCTTGCTCATCATCCGTCGTTATGGCGGCGAGGTCGTGCTCACGCCGCGGCACCTCGGCGTGCTCGGCGCGATCGACGAGACCCGGCGCATGGCCGAAGAGGACAAGCGGGTCTTCTGGCCGCGGCAATTCGAGAATCCCCAGAATGCCCTCGCCCACCAGCGGACCACGGGGCCCGAGCTCATCGCCCAGGTCGGCACCACGATCCACGGGTTCGTCGCGGGCGTCGGGACCGGCGGGACGCTCATGGGGATCGCGCGGGCGCTCCTCGAATCGGGGCAAAAGGCGGTCATCGGGAGGCCCCGGCCCGAGCGGGGCGTGTGTTTCGAGGGGCAGCCGGAGATCTGCGGCGGGATCCCGGGCGTGGTGGACGGGCTCTCGCAGATCCTCGACGAGGAGGACGTGGGCGGCGTGGTCTCGCTGCCGGTCCCGGACGCGGAGGCCATTCGCGCGGCGCGCGACCTCGTGTCGCAGGGGTTCCCGGTGGGCCCGTCGAGCGGGCTCAACCTGGCCGGCGCGCGGATGCTCGCGCGCAGGCTCGGGCCGGGGCACGACATCGCGACGGTGCTCTGCGACCGGATGGAGCGTTATTTCTCGACCGATATGTTCCGGGATCTGTCGGGGGACGAGGCCGTGAAAAGCGCAAGATAAGATGAAGACGAATGCGGTGAGGCTGCTCGATACGCTGGGCATTTCTTACGAGCTCCGCGCGTACGAGGTCGATCCCGAGGATTTGCGGGCCGGGACGGTGGCCGACAAGATCGGTTTGCCCGTGGAGCAGGTCTGGAAAACCCTGGTTTGTCGGGGTGATCGGACGGGCGTGCTCATGGCCGTGCTCGCCGGCCACGAGGAGCTCGATCTGAAGGCGCTCGCGCGGGCCACGGGCGATCGCAAGGTGGATACGGTGCCGCTGAAGGAGGTGCAGCCGCTCACGGGCTACGTGCGCGGCGGCGTGACGGCGATCGGCGGCAAAAAAGAGTTTTTCGTGGTCGTCGACGAGACGATCGAGCTGCACGACGTGGTGTCCGTGTCGGCAGGCGTGCGCGGGCTGCAGATCTTGCTCGCGCCGGCCGATTACGTGCGCGTGGTGAAGGGCAAGCTCGCGCCGATCGCCCGGAGCGTTTAGGACAACGACGTCCGCGGCAAGGACAACGGCCCTCGCGGCAAGGACAACGCTCCTCGCGGCAAGGACAACGACCCTCGCGGCAAGGACAACGCTCCTCGCGGCAAGGACACCTACCCTCGCGGCAAGGACAACGGTCCTCGCGGCAAGGACAACGGTCCTCGCGGCAAGGACAACGCTCCTCGCGGCAAGGACAACGACCCTCGCGGCAAGGACAACGGTCCTCGCGGCAAGGACACCTACCCTCGCGGCAAGGACACCTATCGGGTCAAGTGTCGCAGCAGGCGCGCGAGCGCGAGGATCGCGCCGGCGCCGATGAGGACGGCGGCGACGTAGGACAACCGGAGCGGCCCGAACCCCACGCGCTCGCCCCCGAGCCAGAGCCATCCAGCGATCTGGTCGAGCACGCGGATGAGCACGCCCGCGCCGGCCAGCGCGACAGGGCCGCCGAGCATGCTGCGGACGTCCGGCGCGGGCTCGTGCGAGACGTTAGGCAGAGGCTCTCGCGGGTCCGACGACAAGCGCGGGTTCGACGGCGAAGAGCGCCGCGAGCTCGGCTGCGACGGCGGCGGATCGATGCGCACGGCCGGCATCGACGCGCTCGATCGGCGCGGCGCCGCGTTCGGGCCGCTCGCCCCCCAGTCGACGTCGATCGCGGCGGCAGCGGCAGCCCGCGCGCCGCTGGAGTTCGCGGGCGGCTCGGGCTGCCGCGAGATGCGGGCCCCACCCTCGTCGGCGAGCACCGTGGAGGCGACGTCGAGGCTCGCGGGCGGCACGGAGACGGCGCGCATCGAGCCCGAAGCACGGCGCGACTCCTGCCCCTCGATCACCGGCGCGCGCATCGTCCCGGACCTGTGGGCCGTGGGCGCGGAGAGGCGCGGCGCGACGCCGATGGCTTGCTCCACCTCGTCCCAGAACGCGCCGGCGCTCCCGGGGCGCTCGCGCGGATCGACGGCGAGCGCGCGGCGGAAGACGGCTTCGAGCGCGTCGGGCACCACGACGCCCTCGTTGCGCGGCGTGGGCCTTCGTTTCTCGTCGAGCACGGTCCCCATGATCGCCACCGCGTCGCCGTCGATCACCACGCGGCCGGCGATGGTCTCCAGGAACGCGAGCGCGAGGCCCCAGACGTCGGTCCACGGTCCGGTCGTGCCGAACCGCTTCGGCGCCCACTGCTCCGGCGCGCCGTACCGCGGCGTGAAGGCGAGCGGCGTGGCCGCGTCGGTCTGCGTCATCTCGCCGGCCATCACGGAGGCCGCGTCGCGGGCGCGGGCGATGCCGAAGTCGAGGATCTTCACGTACTCGGCGCCGTGGACCTCGGCGAGGAAGATGTTCGCGGGTTTGATGTCGCGGTGGACGACGCAGATCGGGCCCTGGGACCCGGGGAAGTTGTGGGCGATGTCGAGGGCGCGGGCGACGGGCGTGAGCAGGCGCGCGGCTTCGAGGTAGCCGAGCGGCGGGAGGCCGCTCGCGGCGCGCTCTTCGATGAGCGACCAGAGCGTGCGCCCCTCCAGCCACTCGAGCGCGATGAAGGGGACGATGAGGCCGCTGTCCAGCGTGATGACGTCGTAATGCAGCGGCCGCACGACCTCCGGGATCGTGGCCGAGAGCCGGAAGAGCATCTCGGCTTCCTCGCGGAATCGTTCGAGGAAGCCGGCGCGCAGGTCCTCCGGGATCGTCGGGATCTTGAGGCACTTCAGCGCGACGGGGGCGCGGAACGCTCCGTGGAGCGCGCGGTAGACGACGCCGAACCCCCCTTCGGCCACCGCCTCTTCGATGGTGAAGGGGCCCTGCGTCGTGCCGGCGATCCCGAAGACGTCCTGGGCCATCGAGGCCGAGCATACGACGTCCGGGGCAGCGCGGTGAAGTGGGAGGCGCACGCCGAAATTCTGGCGGTGGTTCGGCCCGGACGGGGCTCGCTCCGTGATCTCCAAGAAGGTCGTTCTGCCCCGCGACGCGATGTTCTAGGTTCGCCCGCATGAGTGAGCTCGTCTCTCTTGAGATTTCCGAAGCGATCGCGACCGTCACGCTCCTCCGGCCCACGATGCCGCCCGCGCTCTTCACCGAGCTCGAGGCGCTGTTCGGGCGGCTCGCGACCGAAAAAGGGCTACGCGCGGTCGTCGTGCAGTCGACGGCGAAGGCGTTTTCGTTCGGGCTCGATCTGCGCGCGGCGATGGCCGATCTCGGCCCGCACCTCGGGGGCGCGGGGGCGGCGGAGCGGCTGGAGCTGCTCGCGCTCATCCGGCGCTACCAGCGCGCCTTCGACGCCGTCGCGGCTTGCCCCGTGCCCGTGATCGCGGCCATCCAGGGGCCTTGCATCGGCGGCGGGCTCGACCTCGTGGCGGCATGCGACATCCGCCTCTCGACGCGCGACGCGTACTTCTCGGTGCGCGAGACGAAGATCGCGATCGTGGCGGATCTCGGGAGCTTGCAGCGGCTGCCGCGGCTGCTCGGACAAGGGCTCGTGCGGGAGCTCGCGTTCACCGGCAAGGATCTCCCGGCCGAGCGGGCGCTCTCGATCGGCCTCGTGAACGAGCTCTTCGACGACGCGGCGGCGCTCCACGCGGGGGCGCGCAAGCTCGCGCTGGAGATCGCGGCGAACCCGCCGCTCACGGTGCGCGGCGTCAAAGCGGTGCTGGATCACGGCGAGGGCAAGCCCGTGGCCGATGGGCTCGCTTATGTCGCGGCCTGGAATGCCGCGTTCCTCGCGTCCGAGGATCTCGGCGAGGCCATGGCGTCGTTCATGGAGAAGCGACCGCCGCGTTTCGTGGGGAAGTAGGCGCGAAAAGCGCACTATTTTCGTTGCGAGCGGCCGAGCAGGGCGGGCACGATGGCTCGTGGAGGGGGCCATGAGCATCGCGCCGGCGGGCGGTGCGGCGCCGTGCGTCCCGGAGGAGGAGGACGCTCGATGCGCATGGATGTCCCCGCTGCGGAAACGCTCCTTCGAGGCTGCCCGACGCCCCTCGCGCGGGTGTCGCTCTCCGGCGAGACGCTCGCGACGAACGCCGCGTGGGAGGCTCGCGTGGGCAGCGGCGCGCTCGACGCGCGCGTGCACGAACAGGACCGCGCCGCGCTCGCGGAGGCGCGGCGCGCGGCCTTCGGCGCGGAGGCGACGCAATCGCTCGACGTGCGCCTTTCGCGGGAAGGCGACCGCGCGCGGCTCTCGTTCTGGCGCGCGGACGAGCGGTCCTTGTGGGCCGCGGCGGAGGTGACGCGCGACGAGACGGAAGCGCGCAAGGCGCGGATCCTCCTCGACTGTTTCCGCGGGATGGATGCGATCCTCTGGTCGTGCGACGCGGAGGGCAAGATCCTCCTGTCGGACGGCAAGGGGCTCACGCACCTCGGCCTCGCGCCCGGGCAGTCCGTGGGGCTGAACGTGTTCGAGATCTATCCGCCGGATTCGGCGGTGCACACGATCGTGAAGCGCACGCTCGCCGGCGAGACGTTCTTCCACGAGGACGTGACCGAGAAGGCGCACTGGCTGAACACGTACACGCCGCTCGTCGACGCGAGCGGGGCCGTGCAGGGGCTCCAGTCGGTCTCGGTGAACTTCGGCGGGGACCTTCACCTCTCGAAGAAATCCAAGGCCATCGCCGAGTGCATCGAGCGCCTCCCGATCTGCATCTGGGCGATCGACGAGCAAGGGACGTGTACCCTCTTCGAGGGGGCGCTCGGCAAGCAGATGGGGCGCACCGCGACCGACCTCGTGGGCAAGAACTTGTTCGAGGTCTACCGCGACCGCCCCGACCTCGTCGCCGACATGCGGCGCGCGCTCGGGGGAGAGGAGCACGTCGTCGAGCGCCCCATGCGCGACGTAAAGCTCCGCATGCGGTACGCGCCGGTGCGAGATCCGTTCGGCGCCGTCATCGGCGCGTGCGCGTCGACCGAGGACGCGACCGAGCAGCTCCGGTTCGAAGCGCAGCTCCGGGCGCAGCTCGAGCTCATCGAGTCGCAGAAGCAAGCGATCGCAGAGCTCGGCACGCCGATCATCGAGGTCTGGCAGGACGTGCTCGCGGTGCCCGTCGTCGGCACGCTCGACGCGGCGCGGGCCGAGCAGATGCTCGCGGCGTTGCTGGACGCCGTCACCACGCGAAAGGCGCGCTTCGCGCTGCTCGATCTCACGGGCGTGGAGAAGGTGGACGCGACCACGGCCGAGCACCTCGTCCGCGTGGCCTCTGCCGTGCGCCTCCTCGGCTGTGAGGGGATCATCACCGGGATCCGGCCTTCGGTCGCCGAGACGCTGGTCGGGCTCGACGTGAGCCTCGCGCAGACGCGCACGCTCCGCAGCCTCAAGGACGCGCTCCGCTCCTGCGCCGGGTTTTCCGCGCGCCGCGCTCGCTGACGCATCTCGCGCGGCGCTACGATTCGTGCGAGGATTCGCCCCCCCCACCGCGGCGAACCCCTCGGGTCCGCGGCGCCAAGGACCCTGCCATGACGATGCGACCCGCCGATCTCCACGCGATTCCCCTCTTCGAGGGCATCACCGAGGCTCACCTCGCCGAGCTCATCGAGGGCCTCGAGCGTGTCACGCTCGCGCCCGGCGACGTGCTCTTCGAGGCCGGCACCGAGCCGAAACACCTGTGGCTCCTCGCCTCGGGCGAGATCGCCCTGGAGCAGGCGGGCGAAGTCCGCTTCCGGCTCGCGCCCTTCGCGCCCATCGGCGAGCTCGGCGCGCTGACCGGGCTCTACCGCAACACACGCGCGGTCGCGACCGAGGCGTCCGAGCTCTACCGCATCGGCGTCGTCGCGCTCATGCGGTTCTTCGAGAACCACGGCGACGTCGCGTTCCCGTTTTATCACAACCTGCTCAAGATCGTGGCGCAGAAGGTCCACCGCGATGCGATGCGACAGGGCGAGATGCGCGCGAACATCATCCGCACGCAGAAGGCGATGAAGGAGCTGCGCGACCGCGTGCTCGAGGCCGAGGAGACGCCGATCAGCCGCGCGGTCTGCGAGACGCTCGACGCGCTCATCGAGCACAACCGCCGCGCGCACTACATGGTCACGCCGGCCTACGCGCTCTCGACCTCGGTCCGCCTCGACACGGGCGTGCTCATCCCCGTGAGCGCCATGTCGGACCGGTACCTCGAGCTCGTCTCCTTGCCCGACGCGAAGCTCGGCGACGAGGTGAGCTTCGTGCTGGTGATTCCGAACGGCGAGATCCCGGTGAGCGGCAAGGTGCGGCAGGCGAGCGAGGGCGCGGTGCTCGTCGAGCTCGACCTGCTCATCGACGAGTACGCGAAGAAGCTCAGCGAGCATTTGACGCGTGTGCAGATGCTCGATTTCGTGGTGTAATCGAAAAATAGGAACCGTGACCCTATTCCCCGGGGGAAAGACATGAACTCGACGAGGCGCAAGCTCGCCATTGCCACATGGTCCTCGCCGCGCGAGGGCAACATCTACGGCAAGCTGGTCATGGACGCGGGCGAGGCGGTCGCCTACGTCGAGCACCTTCGGAAGACCACCGGGGAGAAGGTCACGGTCGGCCACATCGTCGGCAAGGCCGCGGCGATGGCCATGAAGGCCGCGCCGGGGCTCAACGGCCGCATCGTCCTCGGCAAGTACGTGCCGCACGAGACCGTGGACGTCACGTTCCTCGTCGCGCTGGAGGACGGGCGGGACCTCGCGAAGACGAAGATCCCGAGCGCCGACGAGAAATCGGTCGCCGACATCGCGAAGGCGCTCGCCGAGGGCGCGGGCAAGCTCCGCGGCGGCAAGGACGCCGATTTCGAGAAGAGCAAGGGCATCGTGCGGGCCCTGCCCTCGTGGCTGCTCAAGCCCGTCCTCTGGACGACGGGGTTTTTGACGGGCTCGCTCGGGGTCGCAGCGTTCGGGCTCGAGCCGTTCCCGTTCGGCTCGTGCGTCATCACGAACGTCGGCGCGTTCGGCGTGGACGAGGGATATGCCCCGCCGACCCCGTTCGCGCGCGTGCCGGTGCTCATCCTCGTCGGCGCGGTGCGCGAGCAACCTGCGGTCGTCGCGGGCAAGGTCGTCCCGCGGCCGCTCGTGACGATCACCGCGACGGTGGATCACCGCTTCATCGACGGCGCGCAGCTCGGCCAGCTCGCGAAGGTGCTGCGGAAGGGCTTTGAAGAGCCCTGGACGCTCGACGGCCTCCCGAAGGCCCCGTGGGCCACGAGCGACGCGCCCGCGGCGCACGCGACGAACGGCGGGTGACGCCGAGCCGGCCGGGCTCTACTCTGGGCCCATGTCGCGCAGCACTCCCCTCCTTCTCGCATTCCTGACCCTTCCTTTTTCGTTCGTCGCGTGCAGCGACGGCAGCGAGCTCGGCTCGGGCGGCTCCGCCGGCACGCTCGGCATCGGCAGCACGGGCCCGGGTAGCACCGGCCCGGGCGGCGCGGGTCCTGGCCCTGGCAGCGGCGGCGCGGGGCCCGGCAGCGGCGGCGCGGGCGGCAG
>NZ_JARZHH010000071.1 GCF_029946515.1 Polyangium sp. 6x1 | reverse complement strand
GGACCCGACCAGGGGTTGTCCACCCCTGGACCCGGACCAGCGCAAGCGCTGGACTCGGGGTCGATGAACTGCGCGATGCGCAGTTCATCGAACGGGCCAGGTCAAGACCACGAGCGACCCTGCCAGCCAAGACAGCAGCGCTGCTGGTTCAGCCGGCACCGCGCTACCACCGGCCTGTGGGAAGAACTGCGCGTTGCGCAGTTCTTCCCCAAATGGTCCAGGGCTGGCCCTGGTTCGGGTCGAGGGGCGAATAGCCCCCGCGGGGCCCGGGGCAGCGCCCCGGCGCGGCGGCCCCAAAAAGAAACCCATGCTCAGGGCAGGAACATCCGCAGGATCTCGCAGAGCCCCGGGTCGAATGAGCGTCGCTCGATCACGCTCTCCAGCGACTCGGCGTTCGCGAGTTCCTCGGCGTACTGACCGAGCAACGGAAACCCCTGCGCGGCGAGCGGCGCGAGCAGCTCCTTCCGGGCAAGCACGCGTTCCATGAGCTCGATCTTGCCGCGCAGGACCCCGCCCCAGAGGTCGCGCGCGCGCGGCACCACGCCGAGACGTGTCGACTCGATGAACGTGAAGAAGCCGCGCTCGCTGCGGAACCACTCCTCGACGTGCTTGACGATGCGCGAGTCCTCGAGGAGCAATGCCTCACGCTCGGCGGCGATCGCCTCACGGGTCGGATCGTCGTCCGGCAGGACCGCGAGCCGCGCCTCGATCGCCCCGAGCTCGCCTGGAATCTGCACGAGGCGCCGCCGCCAGATCGGCATCTTCTCCACGAGCACGGGCGCTCCCACGTGCGTGAGCCAGAGGTGCGGCGGCAGCACGCACCCCATCACGTCGGCGAGCGTCAGCCGACGCTCGAACTCGGTCACGGCCTGGATGCGCGGACGGCCTGGACGCACGAAAAATGTCGTCGCGCGGATGCCCGCCATGCTCTCCAGCACGAGCGCCGTTGGCATCCCGAACTCGAGCCCGATCGGCGCGACGTACTTCTCCGCCGTGTCCTCGTGCGTGAGCGGCGCAGGCACGCCGTCCGGGCGCATGCGATCCGTGCCCCCGGAGTGGCCGTAGTCGTGCCCGAGCGCTGCGAGGAGATCCCGCGCGAGCAGCGACGCGGGCGTGCCGGCCTCGAGCATCCGCCCGAGCGCATCGCGAAGGACCGCTGCGATGGCGTCGACGTTCGGGTAGACGCGCATCGGCGCTTCCCGCACCTCGTCGGGCAGCGGCGCGGCCTCGGGCCACTCGAGCAGGAGGAGGCGCAGGAGCACCTCGTCGTTGTGCAGCGTCCGGTGGAAGGCGTTGTTGATCCCGAGCAGGCGCTCGACGCGGCACGAGCGGGCCTCGAACACGCGGATCAAGCGCTCCATGGCGTCGAGGTCCATGGTGAAGTGCCGGGCGGCTTCGAGGTCGATGCCCTCGTCGAGGATGCGGCGGCGGAGCGCGGGCGAGTGGATGGGCCACGCGTTCGGGCTGATCCGCGTCTCGATGAAGGAGCGGAGCGTGGCCTCGTCGCGGCACGCGCTCGCGCTCAGGGCTTCACCACGGCCTCCGCTCATGGGCGAGCACTGTACCTGGATTTGCGCTCCGTGGGCGAATCCTCGGCAGCGGGGTTCGGGGCGCAGGGCGCCGAAGGCGACCCGAAGCCCCGAGTGTTGAAAGGATTCGGGGCGCAGGGCGCCGAAGGCGACCCGAAGCCCCGAGTGTTGAAAGGATTCGGGGCGCAGGGCGCCGAAGGCGACCCGAAGCCCCGAGTGTTGAAAGGATTCGGGGCGCAGGGCGCCGAAGGCGACCCGAAGCCCCGAGTGTTGAAAGGATCCGGGGCGCAGGGCGCCGAAGGCGACCCCGGGGCGCGCTCATTCATCGACGGCGTCGCGGATGTTGGCGCCCATCAGCTTCGTGCCGCTCCGCGATGCGCCGCTCAGCGTGCAACGACGGAGATCCGCGTCACGCAGGTCTGCGCCGTCGAGCTTGGCCTTCGCGAGGTTCGACCCGGCGAAGAGCGCCGCGCGGAAATTCCCGTTCGTGAGGTCGGCCGACGTGAAGTGCGAGCGCGAGAGATCGGCGCGGCCGGCGATCACGTTCTGCAGGTTCGCGCCCTCGAACCGGGCCTCGTGCATGCGGGCCTGGCGCAGGTCCGCGCCGTCGAGGTTCGCGCCGTCGAGGTTCGCGCGGTCGGCCTGGACGCGGCCGAGGTTTGCGCCCTTCAGGTTCGCCCGCGAAAACGTCGCGCCCTCGCACGTCGCGCGCGTGAGGACGGCGTTGTCGAGGCGGGCGGACTCGAACGATGAGCCGGCGAGCCCGGCGTTCTCCCAGGTGGAGCCTTTGGCGTCGATCTCGTGGAAGTTCGTGTCCGTGAGGGCGGCGCCCTCGGCGTGGGCCTGGTCGAGGCGGGCGCCGCGGAAGCTCGCGCCTTTGCCGCGGGCGTCGACGAGCTTGACCTCGGGCAGCACGGCGCGTTCGAAGACGGCGGCTTCGAGCGAGGCGCCGGTGAAATCGGCGCCGAGCGCGTCGAGGGCGCGGAAGCTCGCGCCGTCCCAGGTGCCGCGGGCGAAGACGGGTGTGCGGCCGCGACATCCGTCGAAGCTCGCGCCGCTGCCGCGGGCGGAGGTGAAGATGGCTTGCTCGATGGAGGCGCCGTCGAAGCGAGCTTTTTCGAGGTGAGCGCGGGAGAGGTCGGCGGCCTTGAGGTCGGCGTCGCGCAGGACGGCGCCTTCGAGGTCGGCGTCGACGAGGCGCGTCCCGGAGAGGCGAGCGCCTTCGAGGTTCGCGCCGGAGAGCTTGGCGCCGCCGAGGTCGTGCCCGGAGAGGTTCGCGCCTTTGAGATCGAGGTTCGAGAGGTCGGCGCCGGCGACGGTGAGGCCGTGGAGCGGATTGCGCTCGCCGGCGCGGAGGCGCGCGAGCACGGTGGCGCGGACGCCCGTCTCCTCGGGAGCCGGGGGAGCAAGGGGCGCGGAGGCGCCTTCAGGCGGCGCAGACACGACTGCAGGCGGCGCAGACACGACCGCAGGCGGCGCAGACACGACCGCAGGCGGTGCAGACACGACCGCAGGCGGCGCAGACACGACCGCAGGCGGTGCAGATACGACCGCAGGCGGTGCCGGCACAACCGCGGGCGGCGCCGACAGGACCGCAAGCGGTGCAGACACGACCGCAGGCGGCGTCGGCACGACCGCAGGCGGCGCAGACACGACCGCAGGCGGTGCCGGCACGACCGCAGGCGGCGCCGACAGGACCGCAAGCGGTGCAGACACGACCGCAGGCGGTGCCGGCACAACCGCGGGCGGCGCCGACAGGACCGCAAGCGGTGCAGACACGACCGCAGGCGGTGCCGGCACAACCGCAGGCGGCGCTGGCACGACCGCAGGCGGCGCTGGCATACCTGCCGAAGGCGTCGGCACCCGCAACGGCGGCGCTTGCACCATCGGCGGTGGCCCCGGCACGGCCGGCGGAGGCTGCAGACGCACGCTCCCCGGCGCCCGGTCCCCAGCCCCACCCTTCTCGAACGGCGTCGCCGCCGCCCGCTTCGCTTCGAGCTCCGCCAGGTCGATCGCCCGCGTCGCGTCGTCGTCGTCATCCCGACGGAACGGCCTCGGCGGCGGCGCCGGCGCCGGCGGCACGCCCAGCGCGGCGCGGGCCTGCGCAGCGGCGCCCGGCGACGCGTTCATGAAAGGCATCGCCGGACGCGAAGGCGGCTCGTCCGGATCGATGGCGTGCGTGCGCATCAGCGGATCGTCGTCGCCGAGGTCGACGCGCGGGCGCGGCGGCAGCGGCGGCGTGTTCGCCGGGAGCACCGTCGGCGCGCCGGGAGGCCGCGGCTGGAACGGAAGCACCGCCTTCGACGTCGATTTCTCCTCCCGAACCGGGAGCGTCGTGAAGATGTCCGCCGAGGGAGCCTGCGCCGGCGCGGTGACCACGACCGGCGCGGGCGCAGGCGCGCGCATCACCTCGGCCGGGTCGGGCCAGCGAATGGGGTTGCCCGGCAGCTCCACGTCCGCAAAGGCGCGGAGCTGCGGCACCGTCTCCAGCCGGTCGAACGCGAAGTTGCCCCGGAAGACGATGGACGCGACGAGCCGGTCAGCGTCGATGACCAGGAGATCGGCAGCGAGGTCGATCACGCGCCCCTGCCCCGGCCCGCCCGGCCCCACGAGGAACGTACACGCCTTGGCGCGGACGAGCGGCAGCCGCGACTGCACGCGCGGCAGGCTCGGGTGCATGCCGTCGAGGACGATCCACTCCTCCCCGCGGAGGAACTCGATCTGCTGGTCCGGCGGCGCCGGGTTGAACCAGCGGAAGTCGAAGCCGTCGGGGATGTCGGCAACGACGCCGTCGAGCCGCTTCCGGTCGACATTCCCGAGCAAACGCCTTCGATGCGGCCAGTACCGCCCGTAGGGACCAAAGCCCGCGGCGCGCGTCGGGCCCCGGGGATCCACGAGGTTCGGCAGCGCAGGCGCGCTCGGCGGCACGCCGACGGGGTTGTCGTCGGTCAGCCCGGCGCGCTCGTAGATGAGCGGCATACGGTCGAAGGGCCGAGGCACCTGAGGCGCATTCGCGGCGCGGTCCCCGAAGACATGAATGGTCTTGTCGAGCAGGCCGCGCTCCCGGAAGATCGCAAGGCGCGCGGAAAGCGCAGGGACAGGCCGCCCACCAGGGGCGTAAGCATGACCGGAGAGGAGGACCCCCGCCGACGGCAGATACGGCGCGGTCTCGGCGGCCTCGACGACGCTCGCCGCCGGGCTCTTGTCGCGGTTCTTCTCCTCGCGGACGAGATCGAGGGCCGTGGTCGGCCAGGCCGTGCGCTCATGCGTGAGCGAGACGGTAAGCTTGAGGAAGATCGTGGCGCGCAGGACACCGCCGCTCCGCCAGAGCGTCGAGCCACAAGCGACAGGCTTGAGGGCAGAAACGGGGATCGGGAAGGGGGACGTGGTGGGCACTACCCGCGTTCCTGGTAAGGCGCTCGCTCACGTCGCGCGCAGGAACGACCGTAGCCCCGGCGGGGAGCGCAAGGCAAGAGCCTTGTCCCGTCATGGCATGCGCCTCGCTGGGGCTTTGCCCCAGGCCCCACCAGGAGCTGTCCGCTCCTGGACCTGGACCAGCGCAAGCGCTGGACTCGGGGTCGATGAACTGCGCTCCGCGCAGTTCATCGAACAGGCCAGGTCAAGACCAGAGGCGACCCTGCCAACCAAGACAGCAGCGCTGACGGTTCAGGCGGCGACACGGTACCACCGGCCTGTTGGAAGAACTGCGCGCAGCGCAGTTCTTCCACGAAAGGTCCAGGGCTGGCCCTGGTCCGGGTCGAGGGGCGGATAGCCCCCGCGGGGCCCGGGGCAGCGCCCCGGCGCGGCGCATCCCGATGAGACCTAAAGCCGCCCCTTCTTCCGAGCGTCTCGCCGGAACTCGAGGCATTGCCATGATCCTGCCTGGAACTCGCGGCATGTGCTCGCGCGGCCTTCGTAAATTGAGCAGATGCTCTGGCCTTCGGGGCGCGTGAGGTAGATGCAGGCGCCCTCGTGCGTCGTGGGGAATGCCATCATGCCGAAATGGCCCTCGTCTACGCGCTCGGCGAGGTCGTGCCGGCCTGCTCGACGCCAGAGGACGAGGTCGTCCTCTGTGAGGGGGATGTTCCCTGGCCCTGCTTCGCAGCAGGCTCCGCAGCGTGTGCAATCGAGTGGCTCGCCTGTCTCGGGATCGACGGGCGCCTCCCGCTCGGTGGCGAGATCTGGATCGAGCGGGAGGTGCGTCTTTTCGTTCATGCCTTCAGGAAGGGGAGAATCTCGCTCATCACGCCGAGCTCGGCGCTCGTGTACTTGTCGTAGCCGCCGTACCAGCCCTCGGTCGACAGCTGCACGAGGCCGTAGCCGCCGTACCCGTCCGTCTCGTAGTCGGCGGGCGCGAGGCCCATCGACTGTAGCACGTTCCCGAGCCACTGGTTGTAGACCAGGCCCACGTGCGAGTCGACGAGGTTCGTCCCGTCCGCCTTGGCTGCCGGTTTTTGCAGGTTGCGATAATCGCAATAGTTGCCTGTCGAGAGGAACCCGTCGGCGGCGCCGGCCGTGACCACGCACATCTCGATGGGATCGTGCGTGACGCAGCCCGACTCCTGCGTCCATTGCACGAGCGAATGGTCGAGCACCGAGCCGCCGCTCGCGTCTTGCAAGGCGTCGAGCTTCGAGACGAGATCGAGGTAGACGTCCTCGAAGAAACGCCGGTGCCCGTCGAAGTTATACTCGTGCCGCTCGGCGCTCACGTTTGCCTGGTGTGCCACGTCCTGGTGCCAGTCGCCGACGTAATTCGAGAAATGGTCGCCCACGTTCATCGTCACGAGGCGGCACGTGTCGCAGGCGAATGCGGCCACGATGACGTCGTTCATGAGCTGCCAGAATCGCTTCTGCGCCTCGGGGTCGACCGAGAACGAGGAGGAGGCCCACTCGTCGATCGACGAGCTCGGGGGCACCTGGATGTCGCCGCATGACGCGCTCACGTTGAGCTTGCGCTCGAGCTCGTTCACGCGATCCATGTGGTCGTCGAGCCTTTGTTTGTCCTTCGAGGACAGGCGGCGGCTGCCGTCCCGCAGGCGCTTGTAGTCTGCGAGCACGCGGTCCACGATCGGCGGGCGCGTCTGGCCGGGATCCTGCGGGGGCACGAAGATCTTGTTGAAAAGCGCGAGCGAGTCGTTCTCCGGCGTGATCGTCTGGATGTCGCCGGTCTGGTTGCCGGGGTTCGACCATCCGTGCGACATCCCGCCGCTGCCGATCACGATCGATCGCTCGCGGATCGAGCCGAGATCCGGGTAGAACTTGCTCGACCAGGCGAGGACCTGATCGATCGTCTGCCGCTTCTTCTCCTGGACTGTCTGTCCGTCGGCGCCGTTGCCGTCGTTGTCCGCGTAATTGCCGAGGTGGCCGCCGCGGTGGTGCGCCAGGTAAAACGTGACGTCGAGCCCGCGCAGCACGTTCATCTTTTGCACGAGCGCGCTCGTGAGCTTCGCGGAATCCCCCGAGAGGACCGGGGAGAGCGAGGCCACGCCATTGCCGGCTTCGAGCGCGAGTGCGCCGCGCCGGACGTCGTGCCCTGCGTACATCGTCGATTGCGTGAGCGTCGCGTCGTTCGGGTACATTCGCGGCTGCCAGACGCCGCCGTGTTGCGTCGCGAGCGCGACGAAGCGCTTCGGTCCGCCGGCGGCGAGCGCCTCGTCCTTGCCGAACAGGGAGGGGAGGAACGGGATCGCCAGCGTGAACCCCGCCGCGCCTCGGAGCCACATGCGTCGGTTGAGCTTCTTCATGTCATTCTCCAGTTACCGGGCCGTTGTTCCCGCACCATCAATCGACGAACGAGCGCATGCGGAACGCCTGGCTCCGCGCGATGGATCGGAGGACGTCCGCCATGGGCTTGCCCTCGTCGAGGGCGAGCTTCACGTCGGACAGCGCGCAGGCGTCGCGATCGAGGTCCTCCAGCCGGCCGAAGGTGAACCGGAAGTATTGCCGGGCGAAACATGCATAGGGCTTGGGGCTCGCGGCGATGAGGTTCGTGAGCTCCTCGGCGTTCTTCGCGACCGTCTCGTCGCCGCTCTCCACGCGCGGCACGACCTCCGTGTCCACGCTGGCCGTCCCCACGACTTCGCCCGTGGCGGGATCGAAGAGCGCCTGCGCGGCGCGGACGCGGCCGAGCGAATCGAAATTCTCGGTGGCGAAGCCGAGCGGATTGATGACGACCTTGTGGCAACCGGCGCACGCGCCTTGCCCCGTCAGCTCCTCGACGACCTGTCGCGTGGACAGGCTCTCGCTGAGCTGCGGCGGGTTCGCTGCGGCGTTCGGCGGCGGCGGCGGGATCTCGTCGCAGAGCAGCGCTTTGCGAAGGAATACGCCCTTCATGATGGGGCGCGTGTTCGCCGAGCCCGTCGCCAGGAAGGCCGCGCGGGTCAAGAGCCCGGCGCGCTCCGGCTCGGTGAACTCCGGCGGCTCGCCGCTGCCCGACCATACCGGCACGTGATACAGGCTTGCGAGGTCCTCGGTGCGGGCGAACGATTTGCGGCTCGTGAGCAGATCGCGGAACGTGCCCGGCTCCTCGAACGTGTAATGCAGCGCCGCGTCCGTGACCTCGGCGAGCATGTGCTCGCGGAGGTCGGGCCCCGGCGTATACCCGGCCGTGAACGCGTCGAAGAGCGGCGTGCCCACGCGGGCGTCGAGCTCCTCCAGCGTGGTGTTGTCGAGCCATTGCCCGAAGAGCTCGCCCATGGCCACGCGCGTGCGCGGATCGCTCCAGATCCGCTCGACCTCGGCCTCGTAGCCCGCCTCGGTGAGCAGCGCGCCGCTCCGCGCCGCCGCGAAGAGCGGCTCGTCGGGCAGCGTCTGCCAGAAATGGTACGACAGCCGCGAGGCGAGCTCGTAGGCCTCGAGCGGCGCCGTGGACTCGCTGCCCTCCTTTCCGTGCTCGACGAAATACATCATGTGCGGCGCATTCAGGAGCAGCGCGACGACGTCGGCGTAGTCGGCCGCGTCGAACGGCGAAGCGCCTGCCGGGCCTCGATAAAACGCGACGTCTTCGTCCGTCACGGGCCTGCGCAGGGCGCGCTCGCCGAAGCGGCGGATCATGTCGTCGAGACAGGCGTCGTCATTCGCCGCGTCGGCGTCCGTGGCGCAGGCGCCCGCGAGCTCCGCGAGCCGCGACGGTGAGGCCGTGAGCGCCTTGCCGATCTCGCCGGCGACGCGGTAGGCGCCGTCCACGTGCTGCTGCTGCAGGGCTTGATCGAGGCGCGTGAAGCCCGCGTAATGTTTGTCCGGGCCGACGCGCTGATCGTCCGGCAGCTGGGCGAAGAGCGGCGCGGCCCCGCCGAGGATCTCCTCGGCTGCGGCGGGCACGGCGAAGCGCACCAGATCCGACACCGTATTGCGGTATTGCAGGTGGCTCAGCCGGCGCAGCGGCAGCGCCTCGGGCACCGCGTCCGTGTCACATACGAAGGACGTCGGCGTCGAGCCGTCCTTCCCGTCGAGAGGCTCTCCAATGAGCCCCGTGCAGGCGCCGGTGAGGGCGCCGAGTCCCAAAAGCCATGGCCAGCGTCTTCGCAGCATCGAAAAGGACCTCCTGGCAAGAGCGGTCACGAGGCTTTCCCCCGCGCACGAGGGCCCCAACGTATCCGCATCGGCAAGCGCGCGCCAGAGCGTCGAACGGCCGAAAACCGCGCCGCGTCGCGCAAAGCTGGCATCGTATTCTGCCACTGGATCCAGAGGCCGTGTCACGACGCGTCGAAAGACAGGGCCCTTGACGCGCCGGCGCTGCGCGGATCTCCTTTGGCGCGGAGGATTCTCACCATGCTCGATTCGGCGGCGTTCGTGGGCAAATACGGCAAGGCGGCGCTCGCCGCGGCGGCGCTCGTGCTCGTCGCTTGTGGCGGCGATGTCGCGGGAGGCGCGGGCGGCAGCGCGGGCGAGGGCGGCGCGGGAGGACAGGGCGGACCGGGCGGCGGAGGACAGGGCGGCGGCGGTCAAGGGGGACAGGGCGGCGGCATCGCCGATCCGGATCTCGTGCCCATTTTCGTCGCGCAGGGCATGGTCGGGCGGACGGTCATCTCGTGCGACGACGGCATGACCTGGGTCGGCAACCGCTCCGACGACGACGCGTATCCCTGCTTCTCGAGCGCCGATTTCGATTGTGATCACCACGCCGGCGCGGGCCGCGGCATCACCTACGGCGGTGGTTTCTTCGTGGCGACGTTCGGCTGGGGCAAACCCGGCTCGATCCGCCGCAGCACGAACGGCGTCGACTGGGAGAACGTGCTCGAAGGCAAGACGTTCGCGGGGCTCGCGTATGGCAACGACGTCTTCCTCGCGGGCGAGCGTCCGCCGCAGGTCTCGGACGCGTTCGGCGGCGCGTGGACCCCGGGCGGCGACGTGACCTCCGAGGTGTGGAACGTGCGCCGGACCGGCTTCGCGCCGCACGACGGCGGCCGCTTCCTGCTCGCGTTCGGCAGCGGCAGCGAAAACGACATCAACGTGAGCAAGGACAACGGCGCGACCTGGGCGCGCCCGACCACGCTCCCGGCCGCGTGCGCGGGCGACATTCAATGGGCCGGCGGCTTCGCGTATGGCAATGGCACGACCGTCGTCCTCGGCGGCACGGGCGTCGCTTGCCGCTCGCTCGACGGCGGCGACACCTGGACCGAATCGAACATCGGCGGCGAGGTCGACGCGCGCCTCCTCTGGACCGGCGACGCGTTCGTCACGTGGGGTCGCGACGCGAACTACGTCTCGCAGCGGTTCACGAGCACGGACGGCGCCGCGTGGACGAAGACGCCGACCGAGGTGCGCAAGAAAAACGACGACGGCACCACGGAGACGAGCCCCGGGCCCATCGTCGGCGCCGTGGCCCGGAGCGACGGAGGCACGTACGTCGCCGTCAATGGCGGCTGGGATCAATGGTACGAAAAGCAGCGGTTTTTCCGCAGCACGGACGGCGTCACCTGGGACGAGCTCCCGGCAGGCGCGTTCACCGGCGGCCACCCGATCCAGTTCATCGCCCACGGCGTCGGCGAGCGCAGCGCGGTCTGCCCGTGAAGTCCTGCCGCCCGGTGTGAAATTCCAGGCGAGCGACATCTGCTCAATTCGAGCAACGCGCGCCCCAGCCCCTCCCCTCCCCCCGGTTTTCCCGCTTGAAAACGCGCCCTCCGCGCGCTGGCACGCCGGTTGCCAATACGAGGTCCTATCAAACGATCCCCCATCCTCGGGAGGAGAACCTCATGCGTGCACATTCGATCCTCGGCATCCTGTCTTCCCTGGCGATTCTCTCGGTGTCGGCGTGCGGCGCCGAGAATGCGCCGAGCGAACCGCCCGACCCCGCGCCCTCCTGCGCGGCGATCCTCGAAACCGACGGCACGCTGAACGGCGCTTCGGCGGAGCAGGCCTATTGCTTGGGCGGCATGTCGCGCATGCAAACGGGCGGCGCGTGGCGCATCTCGGCCGAGTATCAGGTCACGGACGACCCCGCGGACGGCGCGCTCAGCGCGCGATTCTGGGGCATCGGCGACGTGGAGGAAGATCAATCGGTGACGCCGGCCGTCGGCATCGTTTCGATATCATCCCCCGACGCGCCGAGCGAGATCCTGTGCGTCGGAACAAACAGCTCGGTGACCCGCGGATCCACGCCGGACAAAGCCGCATTCACGTTGCCCTCGCTCACGCGCCTCGGCGCTTGCCCCGGCGGCGAGGCCACGACGGACGTCGTGACGGCCTCGCTCCGAGGCGACCTGATGACGGGGCTCCATACCGAGCTCGGAGGCACGCTCGGCGGGGTGGCGCTCGGCGGCGCGGACAGCCTCTCGTGCACCGGAAAGGCGTGCGAAGTGGAATTCGAGGTCGCGGGCAAGCGAGGGCTGCTCGAAATGAAGCTGCATGCGCCCGTCGGGGAAGGCTCGTTCGAGACGACCATCGACGAGGCTCATCTCGCGTATCCGTTCGACCAGGCGCAGGTCGCGTTCTTCTGCGGGGGGCCGGCGTCGATCGTGAAGGGCACGATCGACGGCACGCGTATCGAAATCGATTTCACGCTCGCGGCCCCGGCGGCGCTCGGGAGCTGCCCGGGAGCGCCGTTCGAGGGAAACCTGTCCGCGCGCGGCGTCGCGCCCTGAAAAACCCGCGCCGGCCTCACCCGCCCCTGCGGCCGGCGCCTCTCGGCTCGGTCCCCCGCCGAGGTTTACCCTCCGGTGCCGGTCCGCTTCACGTGGTGGATGCCGAGCAGCTTGTTCCAGAGCTCGTAATCGACCTCCCTCTTCAGCACGTACCAGTGCACGTCGTCCGCGAACAGGCCGGCGCGTCCGAGGATCTCGCCGCGCTCGCGGTGCCGGATATCCATGTACGTCGCATTCTCGAGGAGCGGCGTGCCGGGCGGCAGCACGCGCAGCTCGCGCAGCTCGTCCGCCGTCAGATCCGGCAGGGCGTCGTGGGCCTCCTTGATGTCGTAGGCGCTGTGCCCCTCCTCCTTCTCCGGGTGCGGCGCGTCCTTTCCGATGTTCTGCCCGGCGAGCGCGGTCGGGTTGAGGTCGTGCAGGTATTCCTCGGGATGCTTGTCCGGCGTCGTGGCCTGCGGCGGTTTCGGCTGCTTCACGTCGTCCTCCTCCCCGCGTTCCTCTCGCGGCAAGAGCGGACGTGGTGCCGACGTTTTCCCGATACAAGCGGCGCGCCGTGGCTCGGCTCGACCGCCGTCCCGCGGTCAATCCAGGCGAACGTGGAAGGGGCGCATGACGTCGCAAACCATTCCGTGATACTTGATCAGGCCGGCGTCGAGCGTCACGAGCGCCGCGGCCCGCCGGAACGCGACCCACAGGTAGACGAGGTCCGTCGCATTCGTGAACGGGGCGCGATCCCGCAGGTGACGCGCGAGGCGCTCGAAAAACGCGTCGATCTCCTCGACGCTCGTGATCGGCACGAGCTCGACGCCGAGCGTGGCGAGGAGCTCGTCCATGCCCCGCCCGTGCGGGGCGACCACGACCCGCCGGAGCTTCTGCGCCGCGGCGCGCACCTCGATCCAGAGCTCCGGAGGCGCGAAGACCTCAGCCTGGCCGGCCGCATGGGCGGCGCGCAGACGATCGAGGAAATCGACCGCGTCCGCGTGGCCGGGATCGCCTTCTTTCATCGCGGCGATGAGCACCGAGCTATCGAGGACCAGGCGGACGCTCACGCGGGTGCCCGCGACTCTACCACCAGCGCGGCCGGCCCGTCGAGCCGCACCTCCCCCTCCGCGAGGCCCGCCCGCGCGGTCTCGCCCCCCGCGCCGCCGAAGCGGCCTTCCTCGGTCGCGAGAATGAGCTGGTAGGACAACCCCTTCGGGAGCTTCGCCTCGAGCCTCCCGCGCACGTTCACCCAGACCGATATTTCCTTCCCGCCGCCCCGCCGCGTGAGCACGAGCGCGCCCTCGCCCACCGCGCGGGCCTCGAACGTACCCCGCTCCCGCGCACGCAGGGCCGGATGGCCCGCGCGCAATTGCAGGAGCTCGCGATGAAGCTCGCGCACGCCGGCGTGCTCGGGCATGTCCCGCTCCTCGTACGAGAGCTTCGAGGCGAGGAACGTCGACTCCGCCTGCGGATCGGGGATTTCCGCGCCCTGGAACGACGCGAACGCGGAGAATTCCTTCCGCCGCCCCTCCGTCACGAGGCGACCGAGCTCCACGTGATGATCCGTGAAGTATTGAAAGCGCGTCCTCGCATTCCACTCCTGCCCCATGAAGAGCAGAGGCACGTACGGCGAGAGCAAAAGAAGCGCGCTCATCGCCCGGAACGCCGCGGGGCTCACGCTCTCGCCGAGGCGGTCCCCGAGCGCGCGATTGCCGATCTGGTCGTGATTCTGGATGCAATGGACGAGCCGCGTCGGCGCGATCGAACGCGCCGACGTCCCCCGCGGCTTGCCCGTCCGCGATGAGGTTTGTCCGTGATAAAACCAGCCCTCGTTCAGGGTACGGGCGATGTCCGCGGCGCTCCCGGAAAAATCCTGAAAATAACCGTCCTCGTCCCCGGCGAACGCGCGGCGCATCTGGTGGTGGAAATCGTCGGCCCAGACCGCGTCGAGCCCGAGCCCGCCCTCGTCCACGGGCCGGACGAGGCGCTCGTCGTTGCGCTCGTCCTCGGCGATGACCACGATTCGTTTGCCCCCACCCGCGCGGCGGGCGCGCTCGGCGATCTCGCGCAGGATGTGCGGATCGCCGTCGTCGCGGATCTCGTGGGTCGCGTCGAGCCGGAGCCCGTCGGCGTGATAGTCGCGGATCCACATCTCCGCGCTCCGCGCGAGGAACTCCCGGACGGGCCCCGACTCTCTTCCGTCGACGTCGAGCCCCTCGCCCCACGGCGTCTGGTGCCGATCCGTGAAATAACGCCGCGTGTAAGCGCGGAGGTAATTGCCGTCGGGCCCGAGGTGATTGTACACGGCGTCGATGATCACCGCGAGCCCGTGCGCGTGCGCCGCGTCGACGAGGCGCATGAGCCCGAGCGGCCCCCCGTACGAGACCTGGGGTGCGTAGAGACAAACGCCGTCGTAGCCCCAGTTCCAGCGCCCGGGGAAGCTCGCGAGCGGCATCAACTCGAGGGCCGTGATCCCGAGCGAACGAAGCTCGGAGAGGCGTGGGATCAGCGCCTCGAACGTGCCCTCGGCCGTCGCCGTGCCCACATGGATCTCCTGGATGACCAGATCGTCGAGGCTCACCCCGCCAAACCCCTGGTCGGTCCACGTGAATGACGAGCGCCTGGCCTCCGACGGCCCGTGCACGCCGAACGGCTGCGAGCGCGAATAGGGATCGGGAAACGGCCCCGCGCCGCCCACGCCGAATTTGTAGAGCACCGACGCCTCGGTTCCGGGCGCGCCCACGCGCGCCCGGAAAAACCCGCCGGGCTCGGCCTCCATGGGGAGACGCACCCGCTCGGTCACGGCATCCGCGTCGTACAGGACGGCCTCGGCGCGATCGTGATCGGGCGCCCAGACACGAAAAACGACGTCGTTTTCATCGAAACACGCGCCGAGCGGAGGGATGCTCCGGTGGTTCTTCACGACAACCCTTCGCCTCCCTCCGCCTGCCGCACGAGCAGCGCCACCGGAAAGCCGCCGAGCACGCGCGAGACGGGCAATACGAGCCCAGCGTCCGCCGGCGTTGCTTCGATCGTCTCGCCGGTGAAGAGGTTCTCGTATACGGATTTCGTGGCCTCGCCGGACGGCGGATCGATCCGGAGCATGGTCTCCCCCCAGACGGCGCCGATCGGCGGCTCGCTCCGCCCACTCGCGAGCCGCGCGGTGAGGCGCGGGGTCGCGACGAGGATCTCCTGGTCCCGGGTCCGCCGCGCGAAAGCGACCACGTGATCCTTGAGGGCCCCCGAGGTCCCGAGCGGCACGTAAACGCCCTCCGAACCGAAGAGCGATCGCGTCTTCTGCCGCGCTTCGAGGGCGATCCGGGTGACGTAAAGCTTGATGCGGCCGTCACTCGCATTCTCCACGAGCGCGCGCACGAGCGCCGCCCTGGATTCGGGCGCGCGCCGCCGCTCCTCGATCTCCGCGAGGAGCCGCTTTCGGACCTCGAAATCGACGGGCCGGCGGTTGTCCGGGTCGACGAGGCTGAAATCCCAGAGCTCGTTCCCTTGATAAATGTCGGGCACGCCGGGCGACGTGAGCTTCAGGAGGAGTTGCGCGAGCGAGCCCCACATGCCGTGGTAGGCCACGGTGCGCGCGAGCGGGAGCAGCGCCTCGCGGAAGGGCCGCGTCTCGGGCCCGTCCGCGAGCGTCTTGCGGACGAAGTGCTCGACGGCGGCGTCGTACGTGGGATCCGCATTGGTCCACGAGGTATTGACCTTCGCCTCCTTCGTGGCCTTGCGCATGTAGTCGACGATCCGCTCGACGTACGCGGCCGAGGCCGATTCGGCGCCGAAAGGCCAGGTCCCGAGCAAGGTCTGGTAATACAGGTACTCCTCGTTGCGATCGGGCGCAGAGATCCCTTCGAGCTCCTCGCGGAACGGCGCGCTCGCCTCGGCCAGGCGATACAAGGTGCCCGCCCATTCCGAGGGCACCTCGGAGAGCACGTGGATCCGGGCGCGGACGTCCTCGCTCCGTTTCGTGTCGTGGGTCGTGGTCGTCAGCATCGAC
This sequence comes from Polyangium sp. 6x1, assembly GCF_029946515.1. Lineage (GTDB taxonomy): Bacteria > Myxococcota_A > Polyangia > Polyangiales > Polyangiaceae > Polyangium. Next base: position 40,285 of record NZ_JARZHH010000071.1, on the reverse strand, counting down.
GAGGGCCAGAGCCTCTGCCGCGCCTCGTTCCCGCGGTGGAGATCGTCCACGCCGATCCCGAACCGCTCCGGCTCGCCGCCGACCTCGTTCAGCGAGACGAGGCGGTTGTACACGTAAAACGCCGTATCCTCCAGCCCCTTCGCGGTCACGGGCCCCGTGAGCTGCTGGAATCGCATCACGAAATCGCGGCGGCTCGCGAGCTCCTGCTCCGAGAGGCGCGGCGGGCGTTCGAGGAGCAGGAGCCCGCCGAGGAACGTGTACACCGAGGCGTCCGTCGTGGGATTGCGCCGCCGCGCCGCCCGCAAGGCCGCACGAATGGCCGCCGCGTCGCGCGGCGCCACGTTCGTCGTGCCCTCGTGGAGGTATGTCCGGTACACCGGGAAACACGCGATGACCTCGCGCAGCGCGTCCGTGAGCGTGCCGAGCGTGAAATCGCGGGTATGGCGATCCCGCTCGGAGATACGATTGAGCTCGCTCGCGAGAACGTTGAGCTCGCTCGCGAGCGAGCTCACCAGGATGACCTTTTTCTTCTGGTACGCGAGCGTGCCGAAATCGAGGTGGAGGCCCGTGAACCCCTCGTAAATGGAGGTGATCGTCCGCTCGGCGCTCCGATCCACGAAGAGCGCGGAGGCGAGCGCGGTGAAGTCGTAGCCGCTCGTCCCCTGCACCGCCCAGTCGCGCGGCAGCTCCTCGCTGCGCGAGAGGATCTTCTCCACGGCGATGTAAAGGGGCCGCGGCGGATCCTCCGGGCGCTTCTCGGCGTCGCGATCGAAGCGGCTCAGGAGGAGCGATTGCAGCGCCGCCGCCGCGCCCTTGCCGTCCTCGGCCGCCGCGAGCTCGCGGCGCGCGCGGTGAAGGAAAAACGTGCGCTGGAGCCGGCAGAAATACGTGGAAGGCGCCCAGAGGCCGTCCGGGTGATCGATCCGGAGCCCCGTGACCTTTCCCTCGTCCATGAGCTGGAACAAGAGCCGGTGCGCCTCCTCGAAGACCGCGGGGTTTTCCATCCGGATCGCCCCGAGGTCGTTGATGTCGAAGAAGCGCCGGTAATTGACCTCCTCGGCGGCCACGCGCCAGTAGCTCAGCCGGTAGGCCTGATTTTCGAGGAGCGCGTCGAGCGCGTCGAAGCTCCGCGGATCGCCTTTTTGCCCGTTCATCACGCCGATCCGCTCCTCGATCGCCCGCGCGACCGCGGGCGACTCGGCGACGAGGTCCGCGAGCCGCCGCTTCAAGATCTCTTTCTCGCGCCGGCGCTCCATCACCTTCGATCGGTGCGTCTCGGCCTGCGGCGGCAAATGCCCGAGGCCCGTGATGATGCTCATGAGCTCGAGGACCACGTCGTCCTCCTCGCCGAGCGCGCGGGCCAGCGAGGGCATGATCGGCTCCAGGATGAGCGGGAAGGTGCGGGGCGAGAGCGGCAAGGGATTGCCATAACAGCGCACGAAAAACGCCCCGTGATCGAACGAGAGCTGAAGCTCGCCGTTCTCCAGCACCTTGCCGTAATGCTCGCCGAGCACCGGCAGGAGGACCCGCCGCTCGAGCTCGCTCTTCAGCGGGTGCCAATCGATGTCGAAGAACGGCGCGTAGAGCGAGCTCGGTCCATTTTCGAGCACGTCCATCCACCAGGCGTTCTCGGCCGTGTGGACGCCCATGTGGTTCGGTACGAAATCGAGGACGAGCCCCATCCCGCGGGCGGCGAGCCGCTCGTGTAGGGCGTCGAAATCGGCGCCCGTGCCGATCTCGGGGTTCAGGCTGTTGTGATCGACGAGGTCGTAGCCGTGCATGCTGCCCGGTCGCGCCTTGAAGAACGGCGACGCATAAAGATCCGTCACGCCGAGCAGGTCGAGGTACTCCACGATGGCCGCGGCGTCCTGGAACGTGAACGCGTGGTTCAGCTGGACACGATAGGTCGCCCCGGGCACGCGCGCGCCCGTGAGAATGGTTTCGTAGAGCCCCTCGGCGGGATCTGCTTCGGCGGCCTTCGAGCCTTGCGGGGATGCCTTGTCGGTCGAATCCATCTGCATCATGGTCATCCCTCAGAGCGCGCTCTTCGCGCCGGGCTCTTGCTTGGGGCAAAGGCGGAGCACCGCCATCGAGCGCGATTCGAGGACGTATTGCTCGCCCGCCCCGGTCGGCAGGCCGATGTCCGGCGCCTCCGCGGTGCGGGTATCGATGACGACCTCCCAGCGCTCGCCCCACTCGATGGCCGGCAGGACGAACGGCATCGGCTCGTGGTGCGCATTGCAGAGGACGAGGAGCGTATCGCCCACGATGGGCTCGCCATACGCGTCGGTCGAGGGAATGGCGTCACCGTTGAGGAACATCTGGAGGGCCCGCCCGTGCGGGTTCTGCCAGTCCTCGGCGCGCATCTCCCGGCCGTCCGGCCGGAACCAGACGATGTCCTTCATCTCGCTGCCGCGGATGTAGCCGCCCGAGAAAAACTTCTTCCGGTGCAGCACTGGCTGCTCGTGCCGGAACGCCGAGAGGCGCCGGACGAAATCCAGCATCGAACGCTGCCGCGCGTCGATCTCCCACGCATGCCAGGAGATCTCGCTGTCCTGGCAATAAGCATTGTTGTTCCCGCGCTGGGTCCGGGCGATCTCGTCGCCGCCGCAGATCATCGGCACGCCCTGCGAGATCATCAAGGTCGTGAAGAAATTCCGCATCTGTCGATCCCGCAGGGCCACGATGGCCGGATCGTCGGTCTCGCCCTCGACGCCGTGATTCCAGCTGTCGTTGCCGTCGGCCCCGTCGCGGTTCTCCTCGCCGTTCGCCTCGTTGTGCTTGTGGTCGTACGTCACGAGGTCGCGCAACGTGAAGCCGTCGTGGGCCGTGACGAAATTGATGCTCGCGGTGGGCCGCCGCCCGCCGCCCTCGTAAAGATCGCTCGACCCGGTGAGCCGATACCCGAGCTCGGCGGTGACGGCAGCGTCGCCCTTCCAGTAGCGGCGCACGGCGTCGCGATAACGACCATTCCACTCGGTCCACAGGACCGGGAAATTGCCCACCTGGTAGCCGCCCTCGCCGACGTCCCAGGGCTCGGCGATGAGCTTTACGCGCGAGAGGATCGGATCCTGGTGGATGATGTCGAAGAACGCGCTCAGCCGATCGACGTCGTGCAACTCGCGCGCGAGCGTCGAGGCGAGATCGAAGCGGAAGCCATCGACGTGCATCTCCGTCACCCAGTAGCGCAAGCTGTCCATGACGAGCTTGAGCGTCTGCGGGTGCCGCATGTTGAGCGAGTTCCCCGTGCCGGTATAATCCATGTAATACCGCGGATCCCCGGGGACGAGCCGGTAATACGTGGGGTTGTCGATGCCCTCGTAGCAGAGCATCGGCCCGAGGTGGTTGCCCTCGGCCGTGTGGTTGTAGACGACGTCGAGGATCACCTCGATCCCGGCCGCGTGGAGCGTCTTCACCATCCGCTTGAACTCGGCGACCTGCTCGCCCCGCCGGCCCATCGAGGCATACCGGCCCGCCGGCGCGAAATAGGAGAGCGTATTGTATCCCCAGTAGTTCCGCAGCCCCCGGTGGACGAGCATCTGATCGTCGACCATTTCGTGCACGGGCAAAAGCTCGACGGCGGTGACGCCGAGCTTCTTCAGGTAGGCGATCACCGCCTCGGAGGCGAGCGCCGCATACGTGCCCCGCAGCGTCGCCGGGACGTCGGGGTGCCGCACGGTGAAACCTTTGACGTGGAGCTCGTAGATCACCGTGTCGCGCCACGGGGTCCGCGGGGGTTTGTCGTTTTCCCAGTCGAAGACGTTGTCGACGACGACGGCCTTCGGCGCGCCCCAGGCATTGTCCTTTTCGCACATCGCGAGGTCCTGGTCGGGGTGGCCGAGCACGTAGGGGAACATCGGCGCCCGCCAGTCGACCTCGTTCGCGACGGCCTGGGCATACGGATCGCAAAGGAGCTTGTGTGGGTTGAACCGGAGGCCCCGCGTCGGCTCGTAGGGGCCGTGGACGCGATAACCATAGAGTTGCCCCGGGCGGAGCGCCGGGACGTACCCGTGGAAGACGTGCGCGGTCCGCTCCGGAAGGACGAGCCTGTCCCGCTCGGACCGGTCGTCGGGGCTCTCGAAGAGGCACAGCTCGACCCGCTCGGCATTCTCCGAGAAGACGGCGAAGTTCACGCCGAATCCGTCGTAAAAAGAACCCAAGGGGTACTCGCGACCGGGCCAGAAGCGTGCGGGCATGGAGTCCTGTCCATAGCATCCACGCTGGAATGCGGTATCCCGGGGACCTTCGGGGAAATCCCTCATCACCGTCCGGGCGTGCCCGCACGCGCGCGCTCTCTCGCTCGCGCCGCGCGCTGGCACGGCTCGCCCCGCGGCTCGACGACGGACGCGACGTCACGCATGTTTTCGGTTCAAAGGGAGCGAATGCGCCGTGGGATCGAGGCGCCGCCAGCACGCTGAGAACAGCAAATCGGAGGACCTGCTGCATATCGCCGGGACCACAGATGAGATGGCCCGGCGATATGTAGCCGGGGGCGCCGTGGTGCGCCCGCTCGTCATCGGGATGCTCGTGCTCGGGATCTTCCTCCTCGATCTCGTGACTCCCCTGGGGTTTGCGATTCCGTTCGTGTACGTGCTGCCCGTCTGCCTCGCGATATGGCTCCCGCTACGCGGCGCGGCGCTCCTCGTCGTCGGGGTATGTACGGGCCTCACAGCGCTCGGGTTCCTCCTCTCGCCAGGGCCCCCCCTCGTCCCGCCGTGGGTCGACGCCACGGGCCGCGTGGCCAGCCTGGTGGTCCTGTGGGCCACGGCGGCGTTCGGCGTGCAATGGCGGCGCGCGGCCGAGCGCCTGGGCGAGGCGGCGGCAGAGTACGCGCGGAAGGCCGACGAGCACAGGCGCGCGCAGGAAGCCCTGGAAGCCCAGAATACGCACCTCCGCTTGCTCGCCAAGGCCGCCGGGCGCCTCGTCCTCAGCGAAGAGCCTGTGGAATTGCTCGGACCGATCTTCGCGGAGCTCGGCGCGGAGCTCGGGGTCGAGCTCTACTTCAATTACATGACCTCGGGCAAGCCCGAGACGCTCGAGCTCGAATCGAGCGGGGGGCTCACGGAGGAGCAGCGCACGAAATACCACATGCTCAAGTTCGGCGAGTTCCTCTGCGGCGCGGTGGCCGAGACGGGCAAGCCCCTCGTCCTCGAAGACCTCCAGCATTCCCACTTCCCCGGAGCCCGGCCGCTCCAGGCGGTCGGCGCGCAGGTCTACGCAGGGTATCCCCTCATCGCCCACGGCCGCGTGCTCGGCACGCTGGCATTCGCGACGAGCCAGCGCCCCCGGTTCACCGACGAGGAGCTCCGGTTCATGCAGACGCTGAGCGATCAGGTCGCCGCCGTGATCGATCGCGGCGAGCTCGTCCGCAGGCTCAAGGACAGCGAGCGAGCCGCGCAGCGCCACCTCGCCGAGCTGCAGAGCGTGTACTCGACCTCGCCCGCGGGCCTCTGCGTCCTCGACACCGAATACCGGTACGTGAACATCAACGAGACGCTGGCCCGATACAACGGGGCCTCGGTCGCCGCCCACATCGGCCGCACGTTATGGGAGATGGTGCCTGGCGTGGCGGGGCCCGTCGAGCCCTTGCTCCGTCATGTCTTCGAGACCGGCGAGAGCTCGAAGGACCACGAATATCGACTGGAGACGCCCGAGCAGCCCGGGGTCATGCGGGACTGGATCACGAGCTTCGAGCCGATCAAGGACCAGGCCGGCGCCGTGCAGGCCATCAACGTCGTCGTGCAGGAGGTCACCCGGCTGAAGCAGACCGAGCGCGCGCTGCGCGAGGCGGGGATCGCGCTCGAGGAGGCCAGCCGGCGCAAAGACGAGTTTCTGGCCATGCTCGGGCACGAGCTCCGCAACCCCCTGGCCCCCATTCGCACGGCCGTGAAGGTCCTCGACATGCAGGCCGGCCGCTCGCCGGAGGGGCGAAAGACGCTGGCCATGATCGAGCGGCAAGTCGCGCACATGGCCCGCATGATCGACGACCTGCTCGACGTCTCGCGGATCTCCCGCGGCAAGCTGGAGCTGCGCAAGGAGCCCTGCGACGTCGTGCAGATCGTCCGCGACGTCGCCCACGATTACGCATCCATCGTGTCGGGCAACGGCCTCACGCTCTCGCTCTCCTTGCCGGAAGAACCCCGCTGGGTCGAGGGAGATCCGACGCGGCTCTCGCAGGTCGTCGGCAATTTGCTCCACAACGCGGTCAAATTCACGGACGCGGGCGGGCGGATCGACGTGAAGGTGGACGAGGCTCCGGGGACGAACCAGGTCTGCATCGCGGTCAGCGACACCGGAATCGGAATGGATGCGTCCATGCTCGGGCGGCTCTTCGAGACGTTCAGCCAGGCCGATCGTAGCCTCGACCGATCGCGGGGCGGGCTCGGGCTCGGGCTCGCCGTGGTGAAGGGGCTGGTCGAGCTGCACGGCGGCACCGTCGAGGCCCATAGCGAGGGGCCGGGGAGAGGCTCGACGCTCCGCGTGCGGCTCCCGCTCTCGACGGAGGCCGCGCTCGCCGCCCCATTGCCCTCGGCACCCGAGCCCCGACAAACCGACGGCCCCTTGCGAATCCTCGTCATCGAGGACAACCACGATACGGCCAACATCCTGCAAAACCTGCTCGTGCTCCTCGGGTATCGCACCGAGGTGGCCTACACGGGCCCCGCGGGGCTCGAGGCGGCGAAGCGGACACGCCCCGACGTGGTGCTCTGCGACCTCGGCCTGCCGGACATGGATGGGTATGCGGTGGCCCGCGCATTGCGGGGGCTCCCCACGACGGCGGGCAGTTACCTCATCGCCCAGACCGGATATGGCGGCGCCGAGGACCGGCGCCGCGCGCTCGCCGCGGGCTTCGATGCCCACATGACGAAGCCGATCGATCCCGCGGAGCTCGAGCGGGTCCTCTCCTCCGTGGCGGCAATGCGCCACGAACGCCCGTGGGCCGCTCCTCGAAAACCCGTGCGCCGTTCGGCCTGACGGGCGGACATGGCGGCATGATCGTGATCGCGCTTGACAAACGCGGCCGATTCGCTTCCCGTCTCCCCATGGTTCGTCGGTTCGCGGCAGCAATGGCTTTGACTCTGTTCGTTTCGCCGGCCGTCGCCTGGGCGGCAGGTGGTGAGCTCGCCGATCTCGCGGAGCGAACGAAGCCCTCGGTCGTGCTTCTCACGGTGGAGGACGCGACGGGCCACGAGCTCGGGACGGGGACGGGCTTTTTCGTTTCATCGGACGGGCAGATCGTCACGAACCACCACGTCGTGGACGGCGCCGCGAAGGTGACGGCGACGCTCGCGGACGGCTCGAAGCTCGCGATCCTCGGGCGCCTCGCCGACGACGAGGAGCGGGACATCGCCATTCTGAAGGCGGACGGGGCGGGGCACTCGGCGCTCTCGCTCGGCGATTCGAGCGGCGTCGCGCCGGGCGACGAGGTCGTGGTCATCGGCAGCCCGCTGGGGCTCTCGGGCACGTTGACGGTGGGGATCGTGTCGGCGAAGCGGGAGCGCGGCGTGGGCAAGGAAATCGACCGCGGCTCGGAGCTCGCGTCGTGGGGCATTCAAATCACGGCCGCGATTTCCCCCGGATCGAGCGGCTCTCCCATCATGACGAGGCGCGGCGAGGTCGTCGCCGTCGCGGTGGGCACGCTGACGCAATCGCAGAGCTTGAACTTCGGCATTCCGATCGAGGTGGTCAAGGGAATGCTCGAAAAGCTCGGCCCTGCGGCGCCGGTGATCCCGTTCGAGAGCAATCCGGAGCAGGACGTGCTCCGCAATCTGTCGATATCGGCGGCCGTGCTCGCGGGGCTCGTCGTCGTGGTCGCATCGTGGAGTTTCCTCTCCGCGCGCTTGTCACGGCGGAACGCGCGCCGAGGGAATTAGACCCGGACGAATCTCGATCAAAAACCGGCGGCCCGCTCGACTTTTCCGTGTTGTTGCTCACTACCAGTGGTAACATCGCGCGCCGGGGGGGTCATGAAAGCCGGAGACTGCATCGGGGGTGACTATCGCCTCGTCCGTCCGCTCGGCGAGGGGGCGATGGGGTCGGTATGGGAGGCCCAGAGCGAGCGCACCGCGCATCGCGTCGCCATCAAGCTGATTCTACGGCCGAGCGCGGACCTCCGCCTTCGCCTCAGCCGCGAGGCGCGGGCATTCAAGAGTTTGTCCCACCCGAATATCGTCGACGTCTACGACGCAGGCGAGACGTCCGCGGGGGATCCTTTTCTCGTGATGCAGCTCCTCTCGGGGGAGACGCTCGCGGATCTCCTGGAGCGAGAGCGCAGGCTCCCGTCCAAGCAGGCCGCGAGGATCGGTCGGGACGTCGCGCTCGCCCTCGCGGCCGCGCACGGAGCCCGCATCATTCACCGCGATCTGAAGCCGGAGAACGTGTTCCTCCACCGGGAATCGAGCGCCGACGGTTTCGTCGTGAAGGTCCTCGATTTCGGCGTGGCCAAGCAGCTCGATACGAAGGACTGCGTCCGCACCGTCACGGGCGTCATGGTCGGGACGCCGGGGTACATGAGCCCGGAGCAGGTGCTTTGCGTCGAGGATCTCGATTTCCGCACCGATGTGTGGTCGCTCGGCGTCGTCCTGTATGAGATGCTCACGGGCGTGCGGCCCTTCAAGGGCAACGTGGACGTCCTCTTCCAGCAGATCCTGACGGCCGAGATTCCGCCCGTCTCGAGCCGCGTCCGCCACGTCGAGCCGCGGCTCGGAAGCATCGTCGACCGATGCCTGCAGCGCGACCGGGACAAACGTATTCAATCGGCGCAAGAGGTCGCGGCCCTGCTCGGGCCGCTGGCGGGCGCGCGGGAGAGCATTCCCCAGGCGGATCCGGCGCTGGAGATCCCCATTCCGTCGACGCTCCCGAGGCCCGACGTCGCGCCGGAGACCCAGAAGTTCACGCTGGCCATCGACGGCACGACGCCCGAGGAGGCCAATGCGCCTACGCAGGTCGGGGGAGTCGCCTTGAATGGCACGGTCGTCCTTCCTCCCGGGACGAGCGCGAAGACCGAGGGGGCCGAGCGGCATCCCTCGTCCCCGGCCTTCGACGGGCCACGCGCGCCGTGGCGGGACGCATCGCTGAGCGCCATTCTCACAGCGACCACGACGCAGGTCTCCCCGACCGCCGAGAACCGCACCGCGCCGAGCACCACGGTGACCGTCGGAGCCATCACCGTGACGGCCGGGACCGAGCCGGTGGACGGACGATTGCAAAAGCAGCGTCGAAAACGGCAGATGATGCGCCGGGGGGCGCTCCTGCTCCTCTTGGTCGCGGCGCCATTCTTGATTTTCATCGTGGCGTCGAGGGCGACGGCGAAGAAGCCAGCGGACGCGGCCCTTCCGGAGGGGACGATCGCGCTCCCCTCGCCTCTGCCCACGCCGGACGACGTGGCGCGGGTGGCGCCGGCGCCCGCGCAGCCGCCGTCCGCGGACGCAGGGGCCGCGCCGCAGATCGAGAGCCCGGACAAACAGAATGCGTTGCCCGTCCGCGGGGGCAAGCCGCCCGTCGATCCGCTGGCGTCGCGCGCTCCGACGACGGCGAAGGCGAAATCGCCCGCCCCGAACACGAAGGCGCCCGCGAGCCCGAAGGCGTGTCCACGGTTTTTCCCGAATTGCAAGCGCTGAGCGGGGGCCTTTCCGCATTGGCGCTCGATTCATGGTCAATTCGTGTTATCCTGCCGCATGGGTGGGAGCATCGAAAGGACCACACGAGCGCGGTATCTCTTGCCGCTCGTCCTGGGGCTCGCCGTGCAGGGCGCCGCGCGGCCCGCGGCGGCCGCCGATCCTCGGTCGCCCTCGGAGGCGCCGTCCTCGCCCGCCGACCTGGCCCGGGCGCATTACGTGCGCGGTAAGGACGCGGCGAAGGCGAGGCAATGGAAGGCCGCCCTCGACGAGCTCGAAGCCGCCTGGCGTATCATGCAGCATTTCCAGATCGCGGGCACGCTCGGGTGGGTCGAGCTCGAGCTCGGCCACCACCGCGACGCGGCAGAGCACCTCTCGTATTTCCTGCGGCACGCCGAGGACGTGGCGGCGGACGAGATGAAAACCACCTCCGCGATGCTGTCCCAGGCGCGCGCCAAGGTCACGGAGCTATCGGTGCAATCCAACGTGGCGGGCGTTCATTTGCTCGTCGACGGCGAAGAAATGCGGTGGCCCGAGGCGAACGCCGGCGTGTTCGTCGAGCCAGGCCGGCGGACCATCGAGGCGCGGCTCGGCGAGCGCTCGTCGGGGCAGGTCGTGATCGAGGCCAAACCCGGGGCGTCGCAGCTCTTGCGGCTGGATCTGCCGAAAAACGATGCGCCGCGCGGGGCGCCCGCGCCCCATGAGGACGAGGACACGGACGCGCCGCCGACCGCGGCGTCGAGAACGACACGCAAGTCGCTCCTCATTGCGGGCAGCGTGCTCGCGGGGGCCGGCGTCGTGGGGGGCATCGTGTTCACGGCCCTCTCGCAGGCGCGCGCCCGCGAGGCGACGGCGAAGGCGGAGCCCCTGGCCGGCGCGAGCGACGATTACTGCACGACGAACCCCGGCACGGGCCCGTGCCCCGACCTCATCCGCCTGAAGAATGCGCAAAACCAGCTCGGCGAGGCCGCGCTCTGGAGCTTCGTCGGAGGAGGCGTCGTCGCCGTCGGGACGCTCGTGTACGGCCTCTCGGGGCCGAAGCGCGAGACGACGGGCTCGGTATACGCGCTCCCCGCGGTGTCGTCGCAGGGGGGCTCGCTCGTGGTTCTGGGGACCTTTTGAGGAAAAACGATGATGCGTGGTGTGAATGGGGGAAGTTCGCGGCCCATGCGCCGCCATTCCGTGACGTCCGCGCTGGCGGTGCTCGCCTGCGGCGCGGGCGCCGCGTTGTTCGGGGGCTGCGGGCTCGACGTGTTCGCCGATTGCAGCGTCACGAAGACCTGCGCCGGCCAGGCGAGCTCGCAGGCGGTTTGTCCCCTCGACGGGGATCCGAGCCGGCCTTCGTCCTGCGGGCTTTACGTTGCGGCCTCGGGCAACGACGACAATCCGGGGACGGCCGAGCGCCCGCTGCGGACGCTTCGCGCGGCCGTCGAGAAGGTGCAAGCCGAGGGCGCGAGGCCCATGTACGCGTGCGCCGAGACGTTCGTCGAGCGGCTCGAGCTGCGCGGCGGAGAGGTGATCCACGGCGGATACAACTGCACGGGCGGATCGCCGTGGACGACACAAATCGGCATGACGACGCTCACCACGAGCGCGAACGAGGTGCCCTTGCGGGTGGGCTCGGGAAGGCCGACGGTCGTGACGAGCTTCAAGGTCGTCGCCGCGGACGCCGTCCTGCCTGGCGTCTCCTCCATTGCGGTGATCGCGGACAGGGCCGATTTGAAGCTCGTCCGGTCCCAGGTCCAGGCCGGCAAAGGCGCGGACGGTCTTGCCCCGCCGGCCGAAGTGGACAGCGCGACCGCCGGAGCACCCGGCAAAATGGGGTTTGCCGCGTGCATGTTCTCCACGATGCAGGAAGTATCCTCGATATGTGGTGCGGTCGAATCGATCGGCGGCTCCGGGGGCTCCGGCACGTCGCCCTGGGGAAAGGCCGGCCGCAATAGCTCGCACGGCAAGGACGTGAGCGGCGGCCAGGGCGGCGAGCCCGAGGAATTCACGTTGACCGAATGCACGCCGGGCGGGGCCGGCTTGGCCGGGAGCATCGGCGCGCAAGGCGCGCACGGCGCGGAGCTCGGGACGATCTCGGCGACGGGGTATGAAGGGGCGCCGGGGACGAGCGGCGGCGACGGCGACGTGGGATTGGCCGGAGGCGGCGGCGGAGCCGCGCTGGGCGGCTCGGGCACCAACAAATGCCCGGCGGGGAGCGCGACGATCCACGGGGCCAGCGGCGGCAGCGGCGGCACGGGCGGTTGCGGCGGAAAAGGCGGCGCGGGCGGAGGCGCGGGCGGCGGGAGCTTCGGCCTCTTGAGCCTCGACGCGAGGCTCTCGTTCGAGGCCGTCACGATCATCACGGCAGGAGGCGGAAAAGGCGGCGACGGCGCCGCGGGCCAGGCCGGCGGAAAGGGCGGCGTCGGAGGAATCGGCGGCGCGCCGCCCGCGATTTCCGCCTTGAAACCCGGGTGCGCCGGCGGGAGCGGCGGCAAAGGCGGCGACGGCGGCAAAGGCGGCGGCGGTCGTGGCGGCCCTTCGGTCGGGGTTGCGTTCGTCGGCCAGGCGCCGCCGGCCAAGGGCGCCTCGTTCGAGATCGGGTTCGAGGGGCCGGGCGGAATGGGCGGCGACCCGCAGGATCCGGCTCCCGGGGGCGTCCGCGCAGACACGCAATCGTTCGATTGATTCGCTCGAAAAAACATCGCCGCGCTCCTCCCGGGGCGCGGCGATGTTCCTTGCCAAACTCCATCGAATCAGAACCTCGGCGGGCCCCCGACGACCGGCGGCGGCTTGCGGGACGCCTTCGGCGACCGGGCCTTCGCTTGCTTGTTCGAGGAGGCGCTCTCCGGCTCGGCAACGATGGCGCCGGCCTTGTCCTCTGCGCTCGGCGCCGCGGGAGGCGGGCTCGGCAAAGGCGGCGCGGCCGGGCGCGCAAGGCTCGGCGGCGCGGCCTCCGCGCCGGGGGCGAGGAGCGACGGCGACCCAGCAGCCGCGGATTCGGCGCCCGGGTTCGTCCCGCGCGAGAGATAAAGGCCAAAGCACCCCATGGCGACGACCGCGGCGAGCCCGGCCCAGGGCCATCGTTTCGTGACCGAGGGCGATGGCATCTCGATGCAGGGCTCGGCCGTCTCGGCCGGCGCAGGCTTCTCCACGACCAGGGCCTCCGTGGGCCCCCGATATTGATCGCGCCAGCCGCGCCCGCGCTCGGGTTCGTCGTGGCCGCACACGGGCTTCGCGCCGAACAGCTCCCGCGCGAGCTCGTTCTCGTCGTGCGGCACGCGCTCGAGCGGAAACACGGGCGTCCCCCGAGGCTGCGGGGCGACCTCGCTCGCGGGCAAGAATCGGATCGTGACGCCATTCGGCAGATCGGACTCCCGCCCATTCGAGAGCGCCGACCATTTGATGTTCGAGCGATACAGGACGGCCGCGATCCGCGCCGCGCACCCCGCGATCTCCTCGAACGGGGCATCGTCGTCGTGCACGATCACGATACGCCCCGGCAGCTTGACCTCCTCGGCCACCGCCCAGCGGAGCGAGCGTGCCCCCGGGCCCGCCGCGGGCAGCCCATCGAAGCTCGCTTTATACGCTTGCAGGAGGGGAAGCGCAGCGGCCGGATCTTCTCCGCAGCGGGCATACGTGTGATACCAGCCGTGGCCCTCGGCCGTCGCCGCAGTCCGTTCGAAGAGGCGCGCGCGGAATTCGAGCGCGGAGGAGAGCACGAAGGCCGCGTCGAGATCCCGCTCGATGGCCACGATGGCGTGCGAGAATGGCGGATCTCGGCGGCCTGCGTGATCGCGGGCGCCGCGGATGCGCAGCCCGAAGATGAGCGCCACGCCGCCGCGCCCGGGCTCGTGTTGCGTGTCGTCGCGGGAGAGGTTCCCGATGGCGAATGCGCAATCGCTCGTCGTCCGCGGCTCGATGTACTTGAGGAGACGCGCCAGGTGGCCGAAATGCTGCCGGGACAGCTGTCCCTGCGGCACCTCGGGGTGATAGATGAAATCGATCTGGTGCCCTGGGACGTTCCCGTGCAAGAAATGGTACCAAGCCACGTCGGCGGGCGCCGCGTACGTCGGCGCCACGTAGCCTCCCCTCCGGCCTTCGCCGCGCGCGCTCATTCAGTTCACCCGCGAAAGCTTGGTAGGCTCGGAGGTCGCGCTCACCGCGGGCAGCGGGACCGTCTTCTCCGGCTTCTCCGCCTTCGGCGCCTCCGAGAAGTCCTTCACCATGCGCTGCAAGAGCTGCGCGTCGTAGGCGTGTTTCGGGAGGATCCGCTCCACGAAATGCGAGAACAGGAGGTGGGTCGAGTGCCCGTAGTTCGCGGAGCCGACGAAGACGCGGATGTCGAGCTGCATCGAGTACTTCATCAGGTTCTCGATGAGCGGGGCATAAAGCTTCTTCGCTTGCTCCTCCACCTCGAGCGGCGTGCCGGAGAGCAGATCGCTCTTGTTGATGAAGAGCACGACCGTCTTGCACGACGCCACGGTCTTCGGGCCGAAGAAAAACTTGAGCGCCTGCGGCTGGAACTCCTGGAGCTGCTCCTGGATACGCGCGGGCTCGACCTTCTTTGCGTCCTTGCCGCCGAGGTCGACGACGATGAGCAGCCCATGAATCTCGTCCCCGATGAGCTCCTGCTGCGCGTCGACGATGTGCTCGCCGCCCCAGTCGCCGACTTCGAAGACGTGCTCCATGACCACGTCTTTCTGCGAAACATGGCTCACGGTGCGCTCATAACGATCGATCTTGGTACCCGCGAGGACGCCGAGGTCGATCAAGGGGTTCGCCCATTTGAGCGTGAGCGAGGTCTTGCCCGTGGCCTTGACGCCGAGCGTGAGGATCTTGTACGTCTTGCGCGTGATCTTGGGCCGCTTCTCGAGCTCGGCCCGGAGCCAGAGGATCTCCTGCTCCTGGTGGTCGAGCCAGCCGACCTTTTTCTTGTCTTCCTCCACCGCGACGTGCAGCTTCGCCCCGAGCGCCCTGGTCTCGTTTTCCAGGGCCTCGGCGCGCTTCCGCGCTTCGATTTCGGCCTCCGTCGTCCGCCGATATCGCGCCACCATCCATACGAGCCCGGCCAGGGCGAACGCGAGCAAGACGCACGAGGCGATGAGCATCGACATGAAAATCCCCCGGGATAGCCTCGAATCGTCGAGGACGGGGCGGCCTGCGCGCCGCGCAAGGCCGTCCGGCTCGTCCGTCGGCGAGCTCCAGTGTAGCCCAGAATTGAATCACGGAACACAGGGTATCGGCTGTTGTCGGGAATCTGTCACGTTCGGAATGCGATCTCCGTCGAGCACGTTCTCCGGCTCCATGCGCGCGCCGCTCGTCACGCTCCTTGCGTCGTTTGTCCTGATCGCCTGTGGCCAGGGTCGGAATCCGTCGCCCACGATTGCGGTCCGAGGTCCCGAGGTCGTCCTCTCGGCTGCGCCCGATGGGGGCGCGCCCGACGCATCGGCCCCGGAAACGGGCCCTGTCGTCGCCGACGAGCCGCCACCCGAGGCGCAAGGGTCGAGCGATTGTCCTGCCCTAGCCGCCGCGCCCGAGCCCTCGTGGAAAGCGATCCGGTTCGAGCTCGGGCCGCGAAAGGAGGACAGCGAGCCGTCGGAGATCCCGTGGGAGGTACGGGTCGTCGGAGACGATCAGGAGGTGTTTCCGGCCGTGAATCGCGAGGGGACGATCATGGTCGAGCGGTTCACGGATGCGGAGAGCTTCCGCGACATCACCCACGATTCGGTGGGGTTCTTCTCGGTGGTGACCGGAAAATTGCTCGGGCTTTACATGCTCTCGTCGGACATCGGGGAATCGAGCCCGAGCCCCGCGACGATCGAGAAGGAGCGCAAGCGATTGCAGCGCGACCTCGCCTCCGCCCATCGTATCCTCGACAAGAGCACGTGGAGGCGGGTGTCGTCGGATCGAAAGCCGGACGGGCCGTGCCCCGGGACGCCCTTCACGAAGCTCGACGTGGAGCGGAGCCTGCGAGACGGCTTTCGGTGGGAGCGCGTGACGCGGTTCGATCGGGAGGGGATCGATTTCGAGTATCAACCTTCCCTGGACGAGAATGGGGACCAGGTGAAGGAAAATGTCACCGTTCGAGCACAAAAGGCCGACGGGACGATCGACACGGTGGTGCTGCCGCACGAGCTCGTTCCGCCCGGATCTACCACCTGGATGGCACCTCATCACGGCCGGTGCGGATGGTCTCATGGGTTTTACGGGTTCGGCTCGCGAGAGCTCGGCGTCTTTTTCGTGTACGGCGACAAGAATTTCGGCGGAGATAGCTGCGGGGCCGAGCTCGCGGGGAAGCGCATCTCCGTGATTCGGCTTCCGCCGGAGCTCCGGACCCCACGCTGACGCGATGAAAAGGGTTGCCTCGTCGCCCTTCGTGTGGCAGAGTCGCGCCGTGGCATTCCTTCGGCTGCGCTGAGCTCGACATCCTCGTCCTCCTTGCATCCCCGGCATGGCCGGGTCGATGTCGCGAGCGCGTGGGTGTCTTTCCGTGCCCGCTTCCCCCCCGGGAAGACGGGGCGCGATGGCTCACGCTGGCAGCCTGGCAGCCCAATGAAAAGAGGCCACATCCGCCGGGTCGGTCGTGAGACGACGCGTCACGCGTCTTCCCCTTCCGTATGCGCCTTCGGGGCGCCGAAGAGGAGTTTTTCATGACTGAACGTAGCGATCTCTCGTCCGCGTCTCTCTCGTCCTTCGAGCCGATCGATTCTGCCCCCGCGCTCCTCGCGGCCGCGCGCCGCGCGGGGCTCCGCATCACGACCGAAATGGCCGATTTCGATCGGAGTGGGCTCGATTTCCTCGTGGTGCACGTTCACGACGAGGAAGGCGTGCCGTGGGTCGTGCGGACGCCGCGGCGCATGGCCGTCGTGGCATCCGCGCGCGTCGAAGTGCGCGTCCTCGACCTCGTGCGCGCGCACCTGCCCGTCGCCGTGCCGCATTGGCGCGTGTTCACCGATCAGGTGATCGCCTACCCGCGCCTTGGCGGCGTCCCCGCCGTCACCGTGGATCCCACGGCCGGCGTCGTGTGGAATCGTATCGATCCGGCCGCGCCCGCGGCCGTGTTCATCGAATCGTTCGCCGATGCCCTCGCGGCATTGCAGAAGGTGAGCACAAGCGCGATCGAGGCGGCGGGCGTACCCACGAAATCGGTCGACGAGACGCGCGCCGAGATTGCCCGCGCGATGGATGACACGCGCGGCGTGCTCGCGCCGTCCGACGTGGTCTGGGCACGGTGGCAACGCTGGCTCGCGAACGACGCGATCTGGCCGGGTCACCTCGCCCTCGTGCACGGGGATCTCCACGCGGGCCACATGCTGCTCGACGAGGAAGGTCGTTTGACGGGGATCCTCGATTGGACCGAGGCCCACCTCGGGGATCCGTCGATCGATTTCGCGCTCTTCGTCGGCACGTTCGGCAAGGCCGCGCTCGAAACGTGCATCCAGCGTTTCGAGGCGGCTGGAGGCAGGACGTGGAGCGGGCTCGCCGCCCACGCGGCCGAGCGCTGGGCGGCGTTCCCCGCGCTCGGGGCGAAGTGGGGGCTCACCACAGGGAATGATGGCGTGATCGAGTTCGCCCGGACGATGCTCGCGACGATCGAGAACGAAAGCGGATGACGCCCGCCGATCAAGAATCCTTCAATCGCCAGGGCGGAAAGCGCCTCGCCTCCCCTGCCCGATAGAGACAAACCCGATTGCCCGCCGGATCCGTGACGTACGCCTCGCGCCAGAGCCAGCGCTGATCCGTGGGGAGCACGTCGAAGGTGAGGCCGGCTTTCGCGAGGCGATCCACCGTCGCGTCGAGATCCTCCTCCTCGAAATACACGACCACGCCATCCTTGCCGGGCGGCGCGTCCTGCAGGTGCAGCGAGAACGTGGCCGGCTCGCCGCCGGCCGCGTCGGGGCATTCGAAGCGCGCGTAGTGGTCGGCGCGCACGATCAGGCGCAAGCCGAGCGCCTGGTAGAAGGCAATCGAGGCGCCGAGGTCCGTGGCCGGCACCGTGACCTGGTTCATTCGCATGCCCCAGTGTAGGGCGGCCGGCGCCGCGCGGGCAAGACGGTTCTCCGTGCCGCGGCCCGGCAGGGCGAGCGAAACCCCACCGGGCCGCGCGCGGCGCGCTCAGTCCTGAATCGCGCGGTACATCTGGATGCGCGAGGCATTGCCGCCGCTGATGGCCGGCACCTGGCACTCGAGATAAAACGAGCTGAACGTGAACGTGTCCGTGATCGACGCGACGTTCAAGGTCTGGTAGCTCGCGGAGGAGCCGGTCGAGCACGACCACGCGCCATTCGTCTTCGCGCCGCTCGGGTTCTTCGAGACCGCCCGGCAACACACGTTCGCCCCGGCGTTCTGATCGACGACGAATACGGTGCCGCTGAGGTTCGTGGTCGTGACGCCGGTGCCGATCGGGCGCTCGGTCGGGCAGATGGCCGTGACGAGCGAGCCGGACGTATTCTCGGCCTCGCCGTCGGCGCGCACCGAGAGGGCCGAGCCGCTCGTGGCGATGCAAGCCGAGCCGGGCGCGTTCTGGGTCGAGGCCGCGAGCGCGACGCCAGCGTAGAGGAGCCCTCCGACGAGGATGGGGAGACCCTTGAGGGGGGAGTGCTTCTTGTTCATCATGGCTTTCGTCCTTCGCTTTCGAATCAAATCTACGTTTTAAATCTTCGGTTTCTTTCGGGCCGCTCGGCGCTCAGCGCATCGAGAGGCGCGGCCGGTACCCCTGAATGCCCGAGAGGCCGAGCGCGGCGCTCCCCGGGACCGTGCAATTCAGGCTGAACTGGCTCCACGTGTACGGGTCGTACAGCGACGGGAGCACGAGCGTCTGGGAATCCGCGCTCGCGCCGCTCGAGCAGACCGTCGTCGTCTCGACGAGCGTCCCCGAGGGGTTCTTCGACTGGAGCTTGCAGCACACGTCCTGGCTCGCGTGGCGATCGACCACGAAGAGCCGCGGAACGTCGACCACGTTCGGATATCCGTCATCCCCGGGACGTTGCATGGGGCATACCACCTGCCCCGAGAACACGCTCGAATTGAAGGCCTCGCCGTCGCTGCCGTAATCGACCAGCGCGCTGCCCACCGGCCGGCAATACGTGCCCGCCTGGTTCACCTGCTTGACCAGGGTCGGGTTGACGACGCCGTTCACCCAGTCACGAAACGCCTCGGCGCTCGTCTGGCGGTTGTAATTCGTCGAGTTGCCCGCCTTCATCACGCCCGTCAAGCCGGAGCCGTTCCAGCAGGACGAACCCGAGTCCCCCGGCAGCTCGAGCTGACCGAGCGCATTCGGGACCTGGAACCGGTACCACATGACCGGATCGACCGGGTCCTGGATGATGCTGAACGACGCGGTCCGCAGGTTGCCGTCCGACGGCGTCATGCAGACGCCCCACTGGCAAAACTGGCCGGAGGGGCAAGGCATCGTGTCGGAGCACGCCCCGCCGGTGTCGATCGCGCCATACCCCGCGCAGAACACGGTGTCGCCGATCAGCGACGCCGTGGTGCCCGTGTAAAGCGGCAGCGACGCGACGCCCGGATCGATCGGCGTGGCGAGGCGGAGGAGCGCGACGTCCACGCCCGCGGCATATTGCGGGTGGAAGAGCAGCTCGACGCCGACGGACGTCACCGTGCTGCCGTCGTCGAGGCGCAGGCTCGCCCACAGGGTCGACGGATCGGTGCCCGGGCCATTCGGAAAGCAATGGCTGGCCGTGAGCACCCACTCGCGGTTCATCAGCGTGCCCGTGCAGCCGGGCAATCGGACGACGTTGCGCGTCCAGGTCTGCGTGCTCTGCGACCACGGATCCCAGACCGTGCCATTCTTGATGGCGTCCTCGGACTCCGCCGTCGCCTCTTCGTTCACATCGGGCAGATCGCCCTCGGCACATCCGCTGCCCAGGGCGGCGGTGAGCGCGAGCGCCATGAGCGTCGCTCCGCGCATGCCGAAGGGCGCGGGCCTCTGGCTTCGTTGGTGTGTCATGACAATTGGCTCCCTCGTCCGGACGGCGACTCGATTGTCGTCCGGTAGCGCGGGGAGCCATTGCGCGAACCGTGCCAAGCCCGGTCTCCGCGCGTGGTCCGGGGCTAACGCGCGGAGCTTCGAAGCCCGTAGCGGTCCACGAGCTTGTGAAGGAACTGTCGCGAGACGGCGATCGCCTCGGCGGTGCGCGAGATGTTGCCCCCGTGCTCGCGGAGCTTCGTCGCGAGGTACTGCCGCTCGAAGCGCTCCAGCACCATCTCGCGCGCGGCAAGCAGCGGCAGGCCGAGCAGCGCGCCGAGATCGCCTTCGTCGGCCTCCCCCGCCGGCGCCTCGTGCGTCGCGGTCGCAGGCAGAGCGGCGACGGGCTCCGGCGCGGGCTCGGGCAGCGGGGCCGCGGCCGCGGGCGGCTTCTGCGCCGAGGCGCCGAGCGCCGACACCGCGAAGTCCGGGAAGAGGCAGAGGCGCGCCACCATGTTGCGGAGCTCCCGGACGTTGCCGGGCCAGTCGTGCGCGAGGAGCAGCGACATCGCGTGCGGCGGCAGATCGGCGAGCGTGCGCTTCGGCGTCTGCGCCGCGAGGAAGCGCTCGACGAGCGCGGGGATGTCGTCCTTGCGCTCGCGCAGCGGCGGGATGTTCACCTCGACGACCGCGAGCCGGTAGTAGAGGTCCTCGCGGAACGACTTCTCGGCGACACGCGCGCGCAGATCGCGGTGCGTCGCCGCCACGACGCGCGCGTCGAAGGGCCGCCACTCGGTCGCGCCCACGCGCCGCACCTGCCGCGCCTCGAGCGCGCGGAGCAGCTTCGGCTGCAAATCCAGGGGCAGCTCGCCGAGCTCGTCGATGAAGAGCGTCCCCCGATCGGCCTGTTCGAGCAGGCCCGCGTGCGCGGAGACGGCGCCCGTGAAGGCCCCGCGCGCATGTCCGAAGAGCTCGGCCTCGATCAAGCTCGGCGCGACGGCGCTGCAGTCGAAGACCACGAACGGGCCGTCCTTGCGTGGGCTCGCCGCGTGGATCGCGCGCGCCAGGACCTCCTTGCCCGTGCCCGACTCGCCGAGCAGGAGCACCGTCTCCGGCGACGCCGCGGCGCGCTCGAGCGCGGCGAAGAGGGCGCGCATGGGCAAGCTCTCGCCGATCGCCTCGCCGAACCGCGTGGAGGGCGACAAGGGCACGATCGAAGGCGCGCCCGCGAGGTGCGTCGAGAGGCGCGACCCGGCGAGCGTGACGACAGCGCCGAGCGGGAGCAGGACCTCCATCACCGCGAGATCACCGATGAGCGTGCCGTTCTTGCTGCCGAGGTCGCGCAGCACGACGCCCTTCCGCGTGAGGCGAAGCTCGCAGTGCCGGCGCGAGACGCGCGGATCCGACACCACGAGCTCACACTCGGGGCTCGTGCCGACGACGAGCGTCTCCATCCCGAGCGGGGCCTCGTGCAGCGTGCCGTCGGGCGCGGTCACGCGGACCCGGAGCGCCGGCAAAAGCACGGCGTTGTCCGCGACATCGGACAACGTGCACCCAGGCTCCTCCGCCCGCGTCATCCCGCGCATCGTCGCAGATCCCGAAAGCTCGTCAAGACGACCCCAGCGCGCCCGCGACGCCGCGCTATCATCCCCGCGCCGCATGCCTCCGAGCTCGTCCAGCGCTCTGCGTCTTCCGCCCGGAGCGACGTCGCAGATCGGGCCGTACCTTCTCGTGCAGCAGCTCGGGAAGGGCGGGTTCGCCCCGGTCTTCCTCGCGGAAGAGCGGTACGACGGCAAGCTCCTGCGCCACGTGGCGATCAAGCTGTTCGCATTCGACGCGGCCGCCGCGCGGGGCCACGACGTGAGCCGGTGGCGCGACGACATCGTCGAGGAGGCGCGCGCCCTCTGTCGTGTCGAGCACCCGAACGTGGTGCGGTTCTACGCGCTGCTCTGCG
This sequence comes from Polyangium sp. 6x1, assembly GCF_029946515.1. Taxonomy (GTDB): domain Bacteria; phylum Myxococcota_A; class Polyangia; order Polyangiales; family Polyangiaceae; genus Polyangium. Next base: position 18,801 of record NZ_JARZHH010000071.1, on the reverse strand, counting down.
ACGACGCCTCGGCGCGCATCGGCCTCGTGATGGAGCACGTCGCAGGCGCGAGCCTCGACGCGCTCGCCGGCGCGCAGGGGCGGCTCGACGAGCGCAGCGTGCTGGAAGCCGCGCGGGCCGTGTCCTGGGCGCTCGCGGCCGTGCACGCGGCGGGGCTCGTGCACCGCGACGTGAAGCCCGGGAACATCGTGCGCGGGCCCTCCGGCTACAAGCTCATCGACTTCGGGATCGCGGTGGATCCAGAGCTCGCGTCCGCCGTGCCCGCGACCGCGGCGGAGATGGCCGCGGCGGATACGAGCCGCGCCGAGCCGCCGCACGCGCCCGCCGCGCAAGGCCCGGGCACGCACACGCAGACCCTGACCGTGACGGCCTCGCCGATCGTGGCGGCAGGGCCGGCCCTCGGAGGCCGCCCGGGCCTTCGCGTCGCGGGCACGCTCGGCTACCTCGCGCCCGAGTGCCTCTCGCAGCTCCCGACGCCCGCAAGTGATCTCTACTCGCTCGGCGTGACCATGTTCCAGCTCGTCACGGGCCGCCTCCCGCACGAGACGCCCATGCCCGAGGGGCCCGCGCCTTCCCTTGCGACGTGCGTCCCTTCGCGGAGCGTGGTGACGGCCGATCTCACGCTCCTCGTCGATCGCCTGCTCGCGCTCGATCCGCTGCTCCGACCTCGCCACGCCGAGTGGGTGGCGCGCGAGATCGAGCGCCTCCTCGCGCGGCTCGATCCCGCCCTGCCGCCCGCGTCGGTCTCGCCGCTGTCCCTTCGCAGGCCCGCGCCGGTCTCCGCGCCCGATCGCAAGGCCGCGCCCGTGCCCGAGACGCGCCCTCCGCTCGTCGGTCGGGACGACGCGCTCCAGGCGCTCGCTCGCGCCGCCGACGCGGCGAAACAAGGCCGCTGCCAGGTCGTCGTGTTCGCGGGGCCGCAGGGCATCGGGCGCAGCCGGCTCCTCGACGCCGCGGCCGAGCGCTGGACCTTCGCGGACGCGCGCATCCTACGGATCCATTGCCCGCCCGAGCAGCGCAGCCCCCTCTATCCGTTCCGCCGCGCCGTCGAGGATCTCCCGCCCGAGATCGCGCCGTCGTTCGAGCCGCTCGCGCGCGCCCTCGCGCAGGCCTTCTCGCCGGGGCTCGTTCCGGGCCCGGACGAGCTCTCGCAGGCCGTCGAGGCGATCGAGGACGCCCTCGTGCGGGTGAGCGCCTCGGCGCCGCTCCTCGTGCTCGTGGACGACCTCCAGTGGAGCGACACGCCGACGCGCGAGGTCGTCCGCCTGCTCGTGCATCGCGCGGCGGCGGGCGCGCCGGGGCGGCTGCTCGTGGCCGTCGCCGCGCGCCCGGATCCCGTCGCGGGCGCGCCTTTGCGCAAGCTCCTCGGCGAGGCGCGGGCGCGGACGAGCCCCGGGCTCACGTACGTCTCGCTCGCTCCGCTCGACCCCGCGGCCGCGGCGCGCCTCGCGCAGGGCGTTTGTCCCATCGCGAAGGAGGTCGAGCGGGCCGTGGTCGCGGGGGCCGCGGGCGTGCCGTTTTACCTCGTGCACGCGCTCGTCGCGTGGCGCGAGGGCGGCGCCATGGTCTGGCAGGACGGCGTCTACCGCGCGGCGGGCGAGCAGATCCTGCGAGGCGACGTGCCGGGCGTGGCCGATCTCCTGGAGGCGCGCCTCGCCGCGTGTCTCCCGCCCGGCAGCGACGCCGAGCGTACGCTCTTGCGCGTGCTCGCGGCGGTTGCGCTCGCCGGCGGCGGGCTCGGCGTGGATCTCGCGCTCCGGGTGGCCGGCGACGCGGATCGCGCGGAGGAAGCGCTCGAGGCGCTCGTCGGCGCGGGGATCCTGACGGCGCGCGGCGAGCGGCAGGAGTACGTCTTCGCGCAGGAGATGGTGCGCCAGGCGGCGCTCAACCTGCTGCGGCCGCGCCCGTGGTTTCACCGGCTCCACCGGGCGCTGCTCGACGGCATGGCCGAGGGCGCGCCGGCGCAGGCCGACGCGGCGTTCCTGGCGACGGGGTACGAGCGCCTCGGCGCGCTCGCGGAGGCGCGCGTCTGGCTCGGCCGCGCCATGGACAAGGCGGGCGCGGCGGGGCTTTTCGAAGAGGCCGCGGCGTTCGGCGACAGGCTCGCGGCCATCACGGACGACGCGGAGACGCAGGCGCGGCTCGCGTTCGAAGCGATCCGGATGCTCATCCGCGGCCGCAAGTTCGAGGAGGCGAAGCAGCGGCTCGCTCGGCTGCCGATCCTCGCGGCGGACACCGCGGAGGCGCGCCGGTTCGACCTGGGGCGACGCATCTCGCGGCTCGAAGTGGCGCGCGGGCTCCGGGAGAGCGGCGTGGAGGACGCGACGCTCGTCGCGGACGCGGACGCGTTCGGGGATCTGCGGCTCCGCTGCGAGGCGCGCCTCGCGGTGGCGGGGGTGCTCCTGCCGGAGCACGCGATGGCGGTCGTGACCGAGGCGGTGGAGCTCGCCGCGGGCGCGGGGCCGGCGGTGGAGCTCGCGGCGCGGGTGCGTCGATTCGAGCTGTGTTACGCGCTCGCGCCGCGGGATCTGGTCCTCGGCGAGCAGGATCTGCGGCGCGCGGTGGCGATCGCCGCGTCGACGGAATCGGCGTGGCACGAGGTGCACATCGGGGGGGATCTGGCGGTGCTCGAAGCCGAGACGGGGCGCATCGACGCCGCGATCGAGCGGCTCCGTCAGCTCCTCTCGCGCGCGGACGAGCGAGGCATGCGGGGCCAGGTGCGGCTCTTCCTGCAGAACCTTTCGGTGATGCTGCTGCGCGAGGGCCGGGCCCGGGAGGCGGCCGAGACGGCGGCGCGCACGGCGGATCTCGCACGGGAAGCGGAAGATCCCGTGCTGCGTGCGACGGCGTTGTCGCTCCGCGCGGCGGCGCTGATGGAGGTCGGCGAGCTCGTGGCGGCGCTGGAGAACGCGAACGAGGCGGACGCGCTCCAGCGCGAACGAGGGACCCGCAGCCGTGCGCTGACGCTGCTGCGACGCGCGGAGATCCTGAGGGCGATGGGCCGGATGTCCGACGCGCTGGAGGACGCGCGGACGGCGCGCGTGGTGGCCGAGAAGCACCACGATCGGAGCCTCACGCACTGCGCGAAGCTCTGGGAGGTGTTGCGGCGCGCGCAACGAGGCGAGCTTGGGCGGGCGGAGCTCGCGAAGGTGGTGGAGGAGGGGCGCGCGGCGGAGCTGCCGCTCGGCTCTTTGCCGCGAAAGCTTTTGCGGGAGGCCGAGGCGTGGCTCGGGCTGGCGGGCGACGGGGGCGGGACGCTGTCGTAATCGCTTGGTGTCGTGCTGTCGTCACCCGTGGACAGCGCCTGGATGAGCTGTCGCCGGTTGATGACAGTGTCCCCGGGTGGTGACGTCTCCGCCTCCGCGTCTGTCTCTGCTGGACATCGACGCTTCGTCCGTCCAGGCGGAGGGGGCGTCCGTCAAGAAGGCAGCTCACGCAAGAACGACAGGACCACCTCTCCCAGGCGCTCGGGTTGTTCGAACGGAAGGCCGTGGCCGGCGTCCTTTACCTGTTCGATTCGTACGCGTGGGTTGAGACGCCGCAGCTCGGCTCCCATCTCGAGCGTGACGACGGGGCTCTTGTCACCCAGGACGAGCAAGCTCGGGACCTCAATCGCGCGCACCACGTCGCGATAGTCGGGGTTGGGCGGCGTGAGAACGTCGAACGCGCCCATGTGGGTCTTCAATCTCGCCTCGGCTTGAAGCTCGATGAGCTCGGGCGAGCGACGCGGGTGTCGGGCTCGGGCCTGCGCAACGAGGTCCGACTTCTGGAAGCCGAGGGCCTGGCGGTGTTGATCGGCGACGTCGCTCTCGTGCACCTCGCGTTGGCGCTCGGGGCTCAAGAACGTCGGGTCGACCAGGATGAGGCCGCGGAGGAGCCCCGCCCCTCGACGCGCCACCACCGCGGCGGTCATTCCGCCCATCGAATGGCCAAGCAGAACCGGACGAGAGAGCGAAAGGCCGCGAAGCAGGCCTACGACGTCGCTCGCGTGATCGTCGTACCGGTATCCGTGGTGCGGCGCGCTCGAATCGCCGTGCCCTCTGGCGTCGGGCATGATGACGTCGAATTCACCTTCGAGCGCCCGCGCCAGGGGCGTCCAGCAGGCGCCGCTCCCCATCAATCCATGAAGCAAAACGACGGGATCCTTGGCGCCTCCTGTTCGGAGGTAGTGGATGTGGATGCCGTTCGTTTCGCAGATTTCACGGGTCCAGGTCGCCATGGGACTGTCTCTGCCTGCCGCAGTCGGCGCGTCAAGTAAAACCCTGACTCGGGGGCATGACGTGGCCACGATGCCGGTCAAGGCAAAGCGCTACGACGACACATCCCCCCCGCACTCGGTCGAGAGCGGCAGCTCGACGCAGAAGGTCGAGCCCCGGCCGACCTCGCTCGACACGCAAACGCGGCCGCCGTGCGCCTCGACGATGGTGCGGGTGATGTAGAGGCCGAGCCCGAGCCCCCCGTAATGGTTCGACGAGACGCCGCGGCGAAATCGTTGGAAGAGCTGCGCCTGCACTTCGGCCGGGATCCCGATCCCGCGGTCCGTCACCGAGAGCCGCGCGACCCCATCTTCCCGGGTGATGGCGATGTCGATCGGCTGGCGTTCCCCGAACTTGATCGCGTTGGTGAGGAGGTTGGTCACGACCTGCTCCAGACGGTGCGGATCCCATCGGCCGATGATCGGCTGCTCCGCGCGCACGGCGAGCGTGCTGCCTGACCGCGCAATCAGATCGCCGAGGTGGACGACGACCTCGTCGACGAGCGCGCGCAGCTCGACGGGCGTCGTGTGCAGCTCGAGCCTCCCCGCCTGGATCCGGGAGACGTCGAGGAGCATATCGACGAGGTCGGCGAGGCGCTTGACCTGGCGGCCCGAGAGGGCGACCGCGGATTGCACGCGCTCGACGTCCATGCCCCGCGCGAGCCTTTGCCCCAGCGATTGAATGGCGAGCTGCAGGCTGGTGAGCGGGGTGCGGAGCTCGTGCGAGGCAATCGAAAGGAACTCGTCCCGCAGCTGCACGGCCGCCTCCGCTGCCGTGCGCGCGCGCCGCTCGTCCAGGAGGAGCTGATCGCGCTGCTGCTCGGCGCGCACACGCGCGGTGATGTCGCGGAAGCTCCAGACCCGCCCGACCACGCGCCCGCCGAGGCGCTGGGGCTGCGAATAACGCTCGAAGACGCGCCCGTCCGAAAACGGGATGACATCGAAGCTCGACTCCTCGGGCGAGGCATAGAGCGCGCGGATCCTTTGCAGGAACGCATCGGGATCGAGGAGCTGGTCGCAGACGAACGTACGGAACGTGTCGTCCGACCCGGTGGAGAGGACCTCGTCCGGGATGCTCCACATCGCCGCGAACCTGTGATTCTGACGCACGACGCGCTGCTCGGCGTCGACGACGAGGATGCCGTCCGCCGTCGATTCGAGCGTGGCCTCGAGGAGCGAGTAGGAATGGCGGAGCACCTCCTCGGCGCGCCGTCGCTCCGCGTTCTCCTGCTGCAGATCCGCATAGAGGCGCGCATTCTCGATGGAGTTGGCCGCCTGGGCCGAGAGGAGCCGGATCACCTCGACGTGCTCAGGGGTGAAGGCAGAGCGGGTGAGGTCGTTTTCGAGATAGATCACGCCGGCGAGGCGGCCCTTGTAGACGAGGGGCGCGGCGAGCGAGGAGCGCGGCGCACCGCCGGCGAAGCAGGGATCACGCCCGAACGGCCCGTCGATCACGAGGTCGTCGAGCAGGACGGTCTCGCGCGTCCGCGCCACGTACGTGACGACGCTGGCCGGCAGGTCCTCGCGGCCCTCGAGGGGCGCCGCGCCGAGCACGTGGACGGCCGCCTCGCCGGTGCGGTGCTCGGCCTCGACGACGAGCCGCCCGTCACGCAGGAGCAGGAGGACGCCGCGCCGCGCGCCGGCGTTCTCGACCAGGATGCGCATGAGCGCGTCGAGCAGGCGGTCGAGGACGATCTCGCCCGAGATGGCCTGGGAAGCCTTGAGCACCGAGCCGATGTCGAGCGCGGCGGAGGCGGGCGCTGCGGCCTCCGAGCCCCTCGCGCCGCGGAGGATCTCGCTGGGGACGAGGTCGGGGTAGGAGCGCTCGAGGCGCCGCATCGCCTCCGTCGCGCCCCATCGGCGGTAGGCCCTGTGCGCCTCGGTGAGGTAGGCGCGGGCGACGGTGGTCTTGCCGAGAGCGTGGAAGGAGAGGCCGGCGAGCTCGTTGGCGAGCGCCTCGTCGTGGAGGTAGCCGCCGCGCTGCGCGAGGGCGATCGCCTCGTCGTAGCGATTCCACGCGGCGAGCGTGTCGCCGCGGACGCGCGCGAGCTCGGCGCCGAGCAGGGCGCTCCTGTGCGCCAGGTTCTCGGGGCAGAACTGCGCCCAGCACGAGAGCTTTTCCGCGAAGATCTCTGCTCGGGCGAGGAAGACCGCGCGCTCGTCCGGGGAGACCGCGTCTGCCGCCTGCGTGAGCGCGACGCCGGCATAACCATGGTACGCGGGGTTGCCGTGCCAGCTCGTGACGGCCGGAATCTCCACGTTCAGCGAGAGCGCGGTGCGCGCCGCATCCTCGAACGCGCCCTGGAAGACGTCGTGGACGACGACGTAGAAGCTGGCGAAGAAGAGCGTGCCCTGGCTATCGATCCGGCGGGCCTCCTCGATCACCTCGTCGATATCGACCCACGCGCCCTCGAGCTTGGCCGGGCGCGCTGTCTCGACCGAGAGCTGGTGCGCGATCTGTCCGACCGCGGCGATCATCCAGGTGATGGCGTTGAACCTGTCGAGCTTCCGTATCGGCTGGTAGCTCTGCGCCTCGGCGAGGAGGTCGGCGAGCGGCAGGCCGCGCAGGAGGCTGTTCGTCATGGCATTCGTCGAGCTGTAGAACGCCCAGATGTACTGGCCCGTCTCGAGCCCGACGTGCATCCCCGCGAGCAACGAATTCTTGCAGACGGCATAGCCTTCTCTCCAGTGCTGCACGAAGGCGCCCCACATGTCGTGGAGCACTGCCTCGGACTTCTTGTCCGGGTAGCGCTCCGAAAGGTCGATGGCAGCGCGGCCGAAGCGGTAGCCGAGCTCGATGTCGCCACGGCCGCAGAGGACCGCCCCGAATTGGATGCAGCCAAAGATCGCGTGCTTCGACAGCCCGTGGCGCAGCGTGCTCTCGACGAGCTTCGCGAGCGTGATGCCGAGGTTGTTGGGGCTCAAGAACCAGCAGGGGAGGAAGATCTCCTGGAGCACGTCCCGCATGGCGCAGAGCTCCGGGTCCTCGAGCGGCGGCAGGTCTGGCAGCGCTTCGAGCGTCTTTTCCCGCACGAGATCCATCGTCGCCCGGAACTGGGTGTCGACCATGGCGTCATCGGGGAACGTGGGCAGATCGAGCCCGAACGGGCGCAGGGCTGCGAGACCCTCCGCGAGTGCGGCGGGCAGGTCGTGCTTGAGCACCTGCACGCTCATCTTGAGCCGCAGCACCTCGGTGCGATCGAGCCGGCTCGCGGCCCGCTCCAGGCAATCGGAGAGGATGGCCAGGGCGTCATCGTGCCGGCCGCAGAGCGAGAGCATGAGGCCGATCTTCATCGCGTACCTGAGGCGGAGCGGGTACTGCGACGTCCAGGCGTCCTCCGGAAGGCGCAGGAGGCCAAGCTGCAGGTAGCGCAGGCCGGCGCCGAAGGCGGCTGCGTCCTCGGCGCGGCAGGCGGCATCGAGGCTCATGCGGGCGAGGGAAAGCCGCTCCGCGGGGTCCGACACGAGGTCGCCCGCGCTGTTCAGGTGGCCGACGACGTCGAAGAGGTTCTGGCTCTCGGAGAGGTCCAGCTTGTCCGCGAGCAGCCGACCGATCCGGAGGTGAAAGGCGGGCCGGTCCGCCTCCGGGATCATCGCATAGGCGCCCTCCTGGACCTTGTCATGGGCGAAGCGGTAGCGGCCGCGCCCGGCGATCACGAGCCCCTCGCTCACGGCGGGATCGAGGCGGGCGTACGCGTCTTCCGGCGAGCACGCGTTCACCGCGGCGAGCACGTCGAGGTCGAACCGGTTGCCGATCGCCGCGGCGAGGTTGAGCGCCTTCACCGTCGCCGGCGGCAGGCGCGCGATGGTGCGCACCATGAGGTCGACGACGTTGTCCGTGTACCCGAGCGCGTCGATCGCGGCGAGGTCCCAGCGCCAGCCTGATCCGGCTGCGTACGCGAGGACGCCGTGGTCGTGCAGCGACCGGACGAATTCCTTGACGAAGAACGGGTTGCCGCCGGTCTTCTTCAGCACCGCATCGGCGAGCGGCCCGCAATCGTCGCGCTTGAGGCTATCCGAAAGCATCTCGATCAGGTGCGGGCGCGCGAGCGGGGCGAGGACGATGTTGCGCACGACGAGCCCGGCTTGCTGGAGCTCCTCGATCGCCAGGACGAACGGGTGCCCGGGCGATACCTCGTTGTCACGGTAGGCACCGCAAAAGAAGAGCGCATCGAGCGAGTCGTCGGCGAGGAGCACGCGGAGCAGCACGAGGCTCGCGGGGTCGATCCACTGCAGATCGTCGAGGAACAGGACGAGCGGGTGCGTGGGCCGCGCGAACACCGAGACGAACAGCAAGAAGCACCGGTTCAGGCGGTTCTGCGCCTCGATCGGGCCGAGCGCCGGGACGGGCGGCTGCGGGCCGAGCACATGGGAGAGCGACGGGATGACGTCGCAGACGACCTGCGCATTCGGCCCGAGCGCCTCGAGGAGCGCGCTCCGAAAGCGGAGGATGCGCGCCTCGCTCTCGGTGAGAATCTGCCGCACGAGGCCGTCGAACGCCTGGATCACCGCGCTGTAGGGCGCGTCGCGGTTGTATTGGTCGTATTTGCCGCTCGTGAAATAACCCTTCTGCCGCGCGAGTGGCTTCAAGATCTCGTGCACGAGCGAGGACTTCCCGATCCCCGAGTAGCCGGAGACGAGGACGATCTCGCGGCTGCCATCGAGCGCGCGCTCGAATGCGGCGGTGAGCGCCTCGATGTCATGCGCGCGGCCGTAGAGCTTCTGGTGGATCCGGAAGAGGTCCTGACGATCGCGCTGGCCCGCGACGAAGGGCTCGATCGTCCCCGTGCCGCGCAGGGCCTCGCGGCAGCGCTCGAGGTCGGCGAGCAGGCCCTCGGCGCTCTGGTAACGGTCCTCGGCGTTCTTCGCGAGCAGCTTGAGCACGACGTCGGACACGGCCTCGGGGATGGTCGGATCGACGCGGGACGGGGGCGCGGGCGCGAGGGCGAGGTGCGCGTGAATGAGCTCCATCGGGTCCAGGGCCTCGAAGGGGCGTTGACCCGTGAGCATCTGGTAGAGGATGACGCCGAGCGCGTAGAGGTCGGTCCGGTAGTCGACGCCGCGGTTCATGCGGCCTGTCTGCTCGGGGGAGACGTAGGGCAGCACGTCGGCGATGACCGCCGGCGCATAGAGCCGTTCGTGCGCGTGGGTGATCTCGGCATCGACGCCGAAGCCATTGATCTTGACCCCGCCGTGCGCGCCGACGAGCACGTTCTGCGGGCGCAGATCGCGGTGGACGAGCCCGGCCGCGTGCACCACGGCGAGACCTTCGGCGAGCGCGGCCGCGAGATCGAGCGCCTCATCGACCGGCATCCTGCGTGACGGGCGCGCGGCGAGAAGCCGCGCGAGATCGCTGCCCGGGAAGTCCTCGAGGACGACGATCAAGGAGCCGGCGAGCGCCTCGACGCCGCGCAGCGCGACGAGGCGAGGCGAGGCGAGGCGCGCGATGCGCTCGTACTGGTGCTTGAAGCGCGCGACCTCGGCGCCGGTCGATCTTTCCGCGCGCAAGATTTTCAGCAAGACCGGGACGCCGTCGCCCTCGCGGCACGCGCGGTACAGGGTGAAATCGGCGGTTTCCTCGATCTTTTCGCGGAGCGCGTAGCCTCTCCCGACGATCATCGAAAACCTTGCTCGCTCGCCCGACAAGGCGACGCACACGACCAACTCCTTTTATATCCCAGAGGGGGTGACTTGGCACCGGCGGAGTTTGGCCCGTGCAGAGCTCGTGCGACGCTTGGGTGTGCAGGCGCGTGAGGTCGTCATGAAACTCCGAATGCCGCCCTGGGGTCCGGACGCTCGGCGCACCCGTGGGCGGCCAGGGGTCTCATCGAGGAATCGCCGGAGGGCGTCGAGCGGCTCTGACTCGGGCATCGATTGCGGACGCGAGGACGCCGCCTTCTCGGCGCCGAGGCACGCCGAGCGGACATGGGCTCGGTTCCCCAGCTTCCCTTGTCTCTACGCTCGGGCGGGTGGCTCACCCGTCGGTTCAGGGCACGAGGGTGACATGGACCTGCCAGAGCGTGGCTCCCTCGATCCCAGGTTCGAACGGCCTGAGATAGAGCAGCCGGAGCCACTCGGCCGCTTGGCTGGTGGTCACGTTCATCGCGGGAGCGAAGCGAAATTCCTCCACGCCTCCGCAGCCCACCGCGCCGTGGGGGCAAGGCCCCGCGCTATACCGATGTCCGGACGCCTTGACGATGGAACCGGGCGCAAGGACCGTGTACCACGAAGTCCCCGTGCTGGGATTCGATTGCACGCGCACGACCAGCGTATCTCCCCTCCGCAGGGTCACCTCGTGGCCACGATCGGCGTCGGTCACGACGACCTCGCGTGCCTGCGCTCTCGTCGGCCAAAGGCTGACAAGGGCTGAGACAAGAGCAACGACGATGGGAAACGAGCCTATCTTTTTCATGGAACTCCCCCTTCGCTGTCGCAGCGAGCTGCCTCCGGAAAGGCCTGCTCTTTTCATCTAAGGCGGAGCTCGACCGCTGAAAAGCGCTCGCCGAGGGGGCGATGGGAACGCGTGCCCAGAGCAGCAAACATCCCCATCGCCCCTTCCGCGGATCGTTTTTCAGCTACGTGCAGCGGGGGACACGGCAGCCCATCAGAGCCCGTTGGGGATCACGGTGAGCGTGGCGGAGCCCTTGTTCGTCAGGATGAGATCGTCGTACCCATCGCCATCCAGGTCCGAGACGGCAATGGCATTGAGGCCGGGCGAGGCGCCGGTCGAGACGACGGCGCCTGCGGTGAAGGAACCGCTTCCATTGCCTGTCATCGGGCGGACGCCGCCCGAGGCGGCGGTGACCAGGATGTAGGCGTCGAGCTTGCCGTCGCCGTTGAAGTCGCTGGCCACGACGCCCAGCGCCGAGTTGGCGACCGCGCTGGCCCCCGTGCCGGACTGCACGCCGCTCGCGACGGTGCCGTCGCCGTTCCCCTTGAAGAAGTAGAGGTACGCGCCGGCCGCGCCGTTCGCGAGGATGTCGAGCTTGCCATCGCCGTCGGCGTCGCCGAAGGCAATGCCCGCCGTCTGGCCGTTCAGCGCGTTCGTGTAGGAGACCGGGGCCGCGAACGAGCCGTCGCCCTGGTTGACGAGGATCGACAGGCGCGCGCTGCTCGGGCTCGTCACCACGATTTCCGGGCGGTTGTCGCCGGTCAGGTCACGGCAGGCGATGGTCGACTGCACGCCGCCGGTGGCGGGGATGCTGATGAGCACGGGCGCGTCGAAGCTGCCCGTGCCGGTGCCGAACATCACGCTCACCTGGTTCGAGGTCACGCTGGTGGTCGCGACGTCGACGTGCCCATCGCCGTCGAAGTCCCCGGCGCAGAGGTGCAAGGAGCCCGGGGCGCCGGTGGTGAAGCTCGTCAGCGTGCCGAACGTCCCGGGCGCGCTCGCGCCCAGGTTGCGGTAGACGCTGATGTTCCCGTTGGTCGCGGACAGGTTGGTCTGGCCGTCGACGGTGACGGCGTCGAGCCACCCGTCGCCGTCCACGTCGACCGCCACGACCGCGTTGCTGGAGAGCGACGCGCCTGCGTAATTGACCTCGGCCTGGACGGTTCCGTCGCCGTTCCCGATGAAAACGGAGACCGAGCCGGAGGGGCTCGCCGTCGAGCCGGATTCGCCGTTCGCCACCAGGATGTCGAGCTTGCCGTCGCCGTTCACGTCGGCGACCGCCGGAGCCAGCGGGGTGTGCATCGCCGGGACGTCGATCGGCGTGCCGGGCACCTGGCCGGAGGGCGGCGTCTGGCAGGCGCCATTCGAGCAGATGTCGCCCGTCGTGCACGCGAGGTTGCACGCGTTGCAGTGGTCGGCGTCGCTCTGGAGGTTCACCTCGCAGCCGTCGGCCGAAAGCCCGTTGCAGTCCGCGAGGCTACCGGCGCAGGACTCGCAGTTCGTCCCCTCGTAGGTGGGCGCGCACTGGCACGTGTAGCTGTTGATGCCGTCGGTGCACGTCCCGCCGTTCTGGCACGGGTTCGGGGCGCACTCGTCGATGTTGATGTCGCAATTCGTCCCGGTGAAGCCGGGCGCGCACTGGCACGTGTAGCTGTTGATGCCGTCCGTGCACGTCCCGCCGTTCTGGCACGGGCTCGGGGCGCACTCGTCGATGTTGATGTCGCAATTCGTCCCGGTGAAGCCGGGCGCGCACTGGCACGTGTAGCTGTTGACGCCGTCGGTGCACGTCCCGCCGTTCAGGCACGGGTCGGAGGCGCACTCGTCGATGTTGATATCGCACATCGTCCCGGTGAAGCCGGGCGCGCACTGGCACGTGTAGCCGCCGACGCCGTCGGCGCAGGTGCCGCCGTTCAGGCACGGGTTGGGGTTGCACTCGTCGACGTTCGTCTCGCAGTTCGTCCCGGTGAAGCCCGACGCGCACTGGCACGTGTAGCTGTTGACGCCGTCGGCGCAGGTGCCGCCGTTCTGGCACGGGTTCGGGGTGCAGTCGTCGACGTTCGTCTCGCAGTTCGTCCCCGTGAAGCCGGGCGCGCACTGGCACGTGTAGCCGTCGACCTCGTCGGTGCAGCTGCCGCCGTTCAGGCACGGGTTGGGTGCGCAGTCGTCGACGGCCGTCTCGCAGTTCGTCCCGGTGAAGCCGGGCGCGCACTGGCACGTGTAGCTGTCCACGCCGTCGGTGCAGGTGCCGCCGTTCTGGCACGGGTTCGGGGTGCAGTCGTCGACGTTCGTCTCGCAGCTCGCCCCGGTGAAGCCGGGCGCGCACGCGCACGTGTAGCTGTCGACGCCGTCGGTGCAGGTGCCGCCGTTCTGGCACGGGTTCGGGGTGCAGTCGTCGACGTTCGTCTCGCAGCTCGCCCCGGTGAAGCCGGGCGCGCACGCGCACGTGTAACCGTCGACGCCGTCGGTGCAAGTGCCGCCGTTCTGGCACGGGTTCGGGGTGCAGTCGTCGACGTTCGTCTCGCAGTTCGCCCCGGTGAAGCCCGGCGCGCACGCGCACGTGTAGCCGTCGACGCCGTCGGTGCAGGTGCCGCCGTTCTCGCACGGGTTGGGGGTGCAGTCGTCGGCGTTCGTGCACGTGCTGGGCTGCCCGGAGCAGGTCCAGCCGCTCTCGACCTTGCAGTCGCTGGAGCAGCCATCTTCGCTCGCCTCGTTGCCGTCGTCGCAGGCCTCCGGCCCGGCGAGGGCGCCGTCGCCGCACACCGCGCTCGGGCCGCTGCTCCCTTGGTCGATCTCGCTGCGATCGACGCGGGCGATGATCTCGCACCCCATCGACCCGAGCATCACCCCGAAGCCGAGGGCCCAGCAGCCGAGCCGCCCAAGCACCTTCAACGTCGATGCGTTCATGGAAGAGTATGTCATTGGCGGACGCATCCTAGCCGAAGCGTAGGAGCGCTTGCCAGAGCCGTCGCCATGGGGAGAGCCGGATCCTGCGCTGCCACGTGTTTTTTTTGCGTTTTTTGATCAGCTTTGCGTTTTTCGATCCGCCGCGCCCAACCTCGTGGAATGGGGCGGCGAGGACCCGAAGCCAGGTCCGAGCAGGCGGGATCGGTCATGGGGAGGCCCCAAAGCCAGGTCCGAGCAGGCGGGATCGGTCATGGGGAGGCCCCAAAGCCAGGTCCCGCCGGTCGGAGTGCTCTTTGGGGACGCCCCAAAGACAGGTCCCGCCGGTCGGAGGGCTCTTTGGGGACGCCCCAAAGACAGGTCCCGCCGGTCGGAGGGCTCTTTGGGGACGCCCCAAAGACAGGTCCCGCCGGTCGGAGGGCTCTTTGGGGACGCCCCAAAGACAGGTCCCGCCGGTCGGAGGGCTCTTTGGGGACGCCCCAAAGCCGCCCCCCCGGTGTGCGACCGGCGATCGGGGCGCGCGGCTCAGCTCTCGGGCGGCGGCGGAGGCGGCGGCGGCTTCGGCCTCGCGTCCTCCATGATGACGCCGCGCTTCGGCTGGCACTTCTTGTTCTCCGCGCTCCACTCGCACTGCTCGGGGTTCGGGCACGCGGGCGGCGTGTTCGGATCCGTGACCTCGGGCGTCGTGCACGTGACCTCGGCGGACGCCGCCTCGGCGCCGGGCTCCGCGGGGGGCTGCTGCGCGCCACCACACGCCACGAGGAGCGCGGCGGCGAGGCCCAGAACGAGCGGACGGATAGCGGCCAATCCAGGATGATGCATGACAATCTCCAATCTCGAGCGACCCTCGAACGGTGTTGCCTCGGGAGCGAGTCGCGATCTGCCCCGAGGCCCTTTCAATGAACGTGCCATGCGCGGCGCCTCCGCCGCCCCGCGAGGGCCAGGGCGCCCGCGGCGAGCGCGACGAGGCTCGTCCCCCCTTCGGAGGGCGCCCCGGCGGCCCCGCAAGCGCACCCACGCGGCCCGCGCGCGATCTCGAAGTGAGGCGGCGCCCTGCGACCGTCGAGCGCGGCGCCATTGCCGGAGACGATGAAGCTCGCCCAGTAATAAGGGTGCGAATGTTTTTCGCGCACGGCGAGCTGCGCCGCGCGCAAGGCTTCGCTCCGCCCTCCGCCGGCGGCGAGGCCCGCATAATAGGCCGTCATGAGCTCGCTCGTGGCCTCGTCGTCGACCTGCCACAGGCTCATCACCTGGGTCTCGGCGCCCGCCATGGCGAGCGCCCGGCGCAACCCGAAGACCCCCTCGCCGCGCAAGGCCTCGCCCACGCCCGTTTCACACGCCGAGAGCACGACGAGGCGCGTGCCGCGGAGATCGAGGCCCGAGATTTCGAGCGCCGTGAGCACGCCGTCGGCGGCGTCCGTGACGCTGCGCCTGCCATTCGCGCCGAACAGCGCGAGCCCGGCCCGCAAAAGTGGGTTTTCGGAGGCGAACGCCGCGCGCTCCCCTCCCCGCTGGCCCTCGTCCCGCTCCCCCGCGGCGTGCTGATCCGGAAGGAAAAACCCGTGCGTCGCGACATGCAACACGAGCGGCCCCCGCGCGGCCAGGAGCGCCTCCTCCGTCGCCGCGGTCCCCTCGAGCAGCCTCGCGCCGGGCAGCATTCGTTTCACCGCAGCCCCCTCGCTCCGCGTCGCCGGCAAAGGCGAAAACCGCATCCGCGTCATGTCCGCGGACCGCGCGCCCCGCCCCGCCCCGCTCGCCGCGCCCTCGCCGCGGGCCCCGAACGCCGGATCGACGACGACGAGCGGCGCCTCGCGGGCCTCGCTCGGAGGTTTGGCCAGGCGTATCAGCTCGCGACCACTCGTCAGGTACGTGAACGACGTATGGCGGACGAGCGACGTGCCCTGCGCGTCGACGAGCGCGGCGAAGGGCACGAGGTTCAAGGCGCCGTCGGGGCTGAGCAGGATCCAGTGGGTATCGCCGAGCAGGCCGCGGAGCGGCTCCGTCACCAGGGAATCGAGGTACCGCGCGGCGGGGCGTGGATCCCGACGGGGGGTCGCGAGATCCCGCAAGAGCCCCGCGGCGACCTCCTCGATGCCCTCGGCATTGCCGAGATCGACCGACGCGATTTCGCCCTCGCGGCGCAGCACGTACGCGGCGAGGCGCGGCGCGCCCCACGTGGGGCGAACGGGCGGACCGGAAGGATCGTACGGGCGATAGACGACGAGCTCGACGAGCGCGGCGCCCGCGGGAATGGCTCGTTGCACGTCCTCCAGCGAAAGGAGCGCGTCCGCGCCGGCGTCGGGCGCGGCGCGCGGCAGGGCCGAAAGGCGCGCGTCGAGGTCGCGGCGGCGTCGCTCCAGGGCTTCGAGCTCGGCGAGGTGCTCCGCGGGCGGGACGTCGATCGGCCCCCGGGAGACGGCGGCGGACAGGCGCGCGTCGACCTGGGCGCGCTCGTCGAAGAGCGCGCGCCCTGCGGGATCGAGCGATTGCCGCAAGGCAGAGAGGCTGCCGGCCACCGCGTCGAGGACGATTCCCTTGCGCCGGAGGATCCCGGTGAGCGCGAGGCGCGCGGCCGCGCGATTCTTCGGAGCGACCTGGACATGCAGCGAGACGAGCGCGTCGGTATCCTCCTGGAGCAGCGCGGCATGGGCGCGTTTCTGTTCCTCGGAGCCACGAGCGAGGTGCACGCGCGCGGCGTGGTCCGCGAGGTCGGCCGCGCGCGCCCGCACGCGCACGGCGTCCTCGATGCGGCCCTCGGCGACGTACATATCGCCGAGGTCGCGCAAGGTGCGCGCGATATCGGGGTGGTCCGGGAGCAGGACGGCTTCCCGCAAAACGAGCGCGCGTCCGAGCTCGGCCTCCGCGGCCGCGAAATCCCCGCGTCGGCCGAGGAGGAGCCCCCTCGCGTGGAGATACGGCGCGCGCTGGATGTGGTTTTCCTCCAGGGATTCTTCCGCCCCCGCGAGCGCCGCTTTCAAGAGCGGCTCGGCGACCTCCGGCTCCCCCCGATCGAGCGCGAGCTCGCCCCGCCGGAGCGCGGGCAAGCCGAGGACATCCCGCGAAATGCTCGACGCGACGCGGACGCGTGATTCGAGGTCGCGCAAAAGCTCCTCGGCGCGCCTTCGCTCGCCCCGACGGCGATGCAGCGCCGCGAGCGCTTCGACGGCGCCGATGGCATACGGCGACTCCCTGCTGAAGCGCTCCTCCGCAATCGCGAGGGCGCGCTGGAGGAGCGGCGCGGCGCCCTCCACATCGCCGAGCGCGAGGCGAATGCGCCCGAGCGATTCGTACACCGCGGGATTCGGCTCGCGAGGATCCTGCGCGCCGAGGAGGCGCACGAAGATCGGCTCGGCCCGCGCGTAATCACCGTACAGCGTGAACGTGGTGCCAATCAAAAAGGGCAAATGGCCGTTGTCGTCCGGGGCATCTTCGAGAAGCTTCGCCGCGCGCTCGGCCAGGCGCGCGGCCTCGGGATACCGGCCCGCCTCGAGGAGCTGCAAGAGCTGCCTGTAAAGAGACGCCCCGCCCTCGTCCTCCGGGGCGGGCTCGTCGGCGCGCGCAGCCGGGCTCATCGGGACGACGAAGGCCCCTGCGAGGGCTGCGAGGAGCCCGATGCGCACGAGGTGCCGGCGGAGCCTGGGTCGGGGAGCGCGCATCGGGATCAGCCGAAGAAAAAACGAACGCTGTATACGGGAGCGATCGGCCTTCTGTCAACTGCGGGCCCAGCGCCCCCGCATCACGGCCCGAGCGCCGATCCCCGTGGATCCCAGCAGCGCCGCGTGTATCGTTCGCCCATGGCAGCCCCTCCCGGAGCGCCCGCCGATCGCCCCCTCTCCGCCGATCTGCGCGCCCTCGTCTCCTCCCCGCGCGAGCTCTGGACCGTGTACGCGATGAAGCTCCTCGAGTCCGTCGCGTATTTCGCCATCTGGTCCCTGCTCGTGATTTTCTTGTCGGACGACCACGGCTTCTCCGATACCGCCGCCGGCTCCGTCGCAGGCACCTGGCTCACGGTCATCAGCCTCGTCGTGTTCCTCGCAGGCTTCATCGCCGACGGGCTCGGGATCCGGCGGGCGCTCCTGATCGCAGCGCTCTCGACCGCCATCGGCCGGGGCATGCTCGCATTCGCAGGCGACAAGATGACGATTTACGCGGCACTCGCCGCGTCCGTCTGGGGCATCGCCTGCATGAAGCCCACGATGAACGCAGCCGTGCGCAGCTACACGACCCCCGCGACGGTCTCGTTCGCATTCTCCTTTTATTACGTGCTCATGAACGTCGGCTCCCTCGCCCAGGGGCCGCTCATCACCGAATTCCGCAAGTGGTTCAAGGGCGGCGCGACGATCGCCGGGTTCACGTTCTCGTCGAGCCAGATGGTCTTCCTCGTCGGATTCGTCGCCTCCTGCATCAACGTCATCCTCGCGCTCACCATGCGCGAGGCCAAGCCCGCCTCGTCCTCGGACAAGCCCACGAAGAACCCGCTCGCAATCGCCCGCGACGTGCTGCGCGAGCCAGCCTTCTGGGTCTTCCTCGGCTTCATCGCGCTCCTGACGTTCGTCCGCCTCGTCCTCCAGCACGCGCATCTGACCTGGCCGAAGTACGCGCTCCGCGAGTTCGGCCAGGATTTCCCGTTCGCATATTACTGGTCGATCAACCCCGCGATGATCATCGTCCTCACGCCGGTGGCGACAGCGCTCACGCGCAAATACCCGCCCTATCCCGTGATCACGATCGGCGCGACGATCACAGCCTTCTCGGTGCTCGCGATGGCCATCTCGACGACCATAGCCGCAAGCGTGGTCTTCATCGTCCTGCTCTCGATCGGCGAAGCACTCTGGTCCCCGCGGCTCTACGAGTACACAGCAACGATCGCGCCACCCGGGCGCGAAGCGAGCTACATGGGCCTCTCGGAGATCCCCCTGTTCCTCGCCAAACCTTTCGTAGGTTTCCTCAGCGGATACCTGCTCAGCGTCTATTGCCCGCCGAGCGGCCCGCGAAGCTCGCAGCCCATGTGGCTCGTCATCGGCCTCATGACGATCGCAGCCCCCGTCTGCATGCTCGTCTTCCGCCGGAACATCGAACGCCACGCACCCGACGAGGCCGAGCCAAAGCCCCGGGTCGCCTGAGGGGCGCCGCGCCGGGGCTCTGCCCCGGGCCCCGCGGGGGCTATCCGCCCCTCGACCCGGACCAGGGCCAGCCCTGGACCTCTGGGCATCGACTGCGCGAAGCGCAGTCGATGCGGGGAAAGTTTTTCAAG
>NZ_JARZHH010000070.1 GCF_029946515.1 Polyangium sp. 6x1 | reverse complement strand
CACCCGCGGTCCCTGCCGGCGCCAAACCCGCGCCCGTAGCCCCCGGCGCGCCCGCGGTCCCTGCCGGCGCCAAACCCGCGCCCGTCGCGCCCGCGGCCCCCGCCGCGCCTGCCGCGAAGCCCGTCGTTCCCGCCGCGCCCGGCTCGAAGCTGCCCGGCGGCAGCGGCAAGCCCTAACAGGCTGTTGATAAACTTGCTGCGCGCCCTGGATCGTCGGTCGTCGTCCTCGGAATACGCCTGTATTCCTGCGTCCTCCTCCCTAGCTCCAGGGCGCTCGCGGCGTTTCTCAACAGCCTGCTAAACGGCGCTCACGGCACCTGGACCGTGACCTGCCCGGGGAACGAGATCTGAATCACGCCGCCCCACATGCACATCAGCTTCGAGCTGTTGTTCAGCGCGGGCATGTTCCCGAGGAGCACCGTCGGAGCACCAACGATCCACGGCGCCGGCGTATTCGGGATGCACGGCATCGGCGTGAGCACGCCCATCGCCGCCGCCGTCGCCGCGGCCACCATCGGATTCGCCAAACTCTGACACATCCCGAACGGCAGCACGTTCAGCATCGGCTTGCCGTCCATGATGTTCGCGAGGGGCCCCGCGCTGTTCATCGTCCGGTTCGCGGGCAGCACCATGAGCGAGCTCGGCGCCACGCCGAAGCTACATTGCATCATCGCTCCCATGCATACGTGCTGGCCCATCGTCAGCCTCCCGCGAGCTTGTTCACGACCTTGTCGAAGAAGGACTCTTTTTTCTCCTCCTTCGACTTCGGAATGCCCTTGTCGTCGTACTCGACCTCGCCGCGCTTCTCGCCGTCCTTGTACATCGACTTCGCCTTCAGCTTGCCCTGCACGTCGTAGCTGAACGCGTCGCCTTGCTTCTTGCCATTGTCGTACGTGGCGCGCTCGCGGACCTCGCCGTTCGGGAAGTACTCGATCACCTCGCCGTGGAGCTTGTCCGCCTTGTAGTTCGCTTTTCGCAGCGTGTTGCCCTTGCCGTCGAGGAACAAGGACTCCCCTTCGAGCTTGCCGTTCTTGTAGAACGACCGCACGACCTCGGCGCCCTGCTCGTCGAACGAGAGGAACGGGCCGTTTTGCTTGCCCTTCTCGAAATGGATGAGCGTCCGGAGCCGGCCCTCGTCGTAGAGCCGCGTCGGGCCGTGCTGCTGGCCCTTCACGAACGTGACGATCTGCGAGATCTTGCCGTTCTCGTCGAAGAGCTTCGTCTCGCCGTGCAGCGCGCCGCTCTCGAACGACGAACGCTCGAGCTCGCGCCCCTCCGGATCGTACGTGATCGACAAACCGTGCAGCTTGCCCTTCTGGTAGCTCGCCCGGTGCGCGATCTGCTTCTCGGTCTCCCCGTACTGGACAAACTCGCCGTGGAGCTCGCCCTCTTCCATCTGGAACCGGGTGAGCAGCTTGCCGTTCTCGTCGCGCTCTTCGTGGTCGGTCGGCATCGGGCCCTCGCTCAGTTGATCTTCACCATGCCGCCCTTCAAGGTCAGCATGCCGCCGCCCTCCACCGCCGCCTGCGCGCCGCCCTTCGCCTTCAGCGCGATCGCGCCCTCCAGCGTCATGTTCGTCCCGCCCTTGGCCTTGAAATCGGTGCCGGCCTTCAGGTCCATCGCCGTGCCGGACTCGGCCTTGAAATCCGTGCCCGCCTTCATCGTGAAGGCCTGCTTGGCCTTGATCGTGACGCTCTTCGCCTCGATCACGAGGTCGCCGTCGACCTTGATCGTGTAGTTCTTCGTCACCTTGTAATCGAGGTTCGCCTTGTTCGTGTGCGCCTCGTCCTTGGTGACCTCCAGCGTGCGCTTGCCCTTCACGCTGTGCGTCTCGTCGCCCTTGTCGACCTTGATCGTGCGGTTGCCCTTGGTGACCGTGAGCGACTCGTTGCCCTCTTCAATGGTCACCTTCCGCTCGTTCTTGACGTTCTTCGTGTAATCGTGGAGGACCTTCACCGTCCAGTCGTTCTCCACCTCGAAGAGCATGTCCTTCTGGGCGTGCGCGTAGAACTCCTCGCTGTCCTTCTTGTCCTCGAAGCGCAATTCGTTCCCGGCGTCGCCCTCCTTCGTCGAGCGGCTCAGGATCGTGCTCTTCGTCTGCGCCCCGGGCAAACCGTAGGGCACCGTTTGCTCCGCGTTGTACACCGAGCCCGTCACGAGCGGCCGATCCGGGTCGCCGTCGATGAAGCTCACGACGACCTCCTGCCCGATGCGCGGCAAGAACCACGCGCCCCAGCTCTTGCCCGCCCACGACTGCACGACGCGCACGAAGCACGAGCTCTTGTCGTCCTTCGCGCCCTTGCGATCCCAGTGGAACTGGACCTTGATGCGACCGTATTCGTCGGTCCACTGCTCCTCGCCGCTCTTGCCCACGACGACGGCCGTCTGCGTGCCAGGGATCGCGGGCTTCGGCGTGATGCGCGGCGGGCGGTACGGCGTCTTCTTCGGGAACGCCTCGAAGGTATTCGTGTACCCCTCCTGGCTCGCGCGGTGCACGACCGAGCAGAGGACCCAGTCGGTGTTCGCGTCGTCCCGATCGTGCTCGTCGAACTTGAACCCGTGGCCCGCGGTGAACGCGCGGCAATTGGACGTACCCGACAAACGCACCGCCCGGGCCTCCTCGGCCTCGATGCGGAGCTTCGCCCGCGCGTCGCCCGGGCTCTTCTCGATGTGCCCGCCTGGATACTCGAAGAGCTCGAGCTTGCCGGATTCGCCCGAGACCTCCGCGAGCAGCGACGTGCTCGGCATCTCGAAGTTGTAATCCGTCGCCGCGTACTTCCCCGCGACGATCTCCTCTTCGAGCGTGCACTCGACGACCGCGTCCTCGTCCGTCGACGTGGAGAACTGCTCGACGAAGCGCGCCTTGTCGAGGTTCGGGCACGGCGTGGCCGACGCGCTGTCGTCGGTCAGCACCATGACGTGCTTGCCGTCCTCGTGCGTGAAATAATAATGGATCCCCTCGTCCTCCATGAGACGCGACACGAAATCGAGCGCGGTCTCCTGGTACTGCACGCAGTAGGGGCGCGGGTCGTACGAGCCTTTCAGCGAATCCTTGAAGTGCTCGCCCGACGAGAAGCCGAGCTCCTGGAAGAGCGCCTTCATGATCTCGGGGACGCTCTTCTCCTGGAAGATGCGGCAATCGCTCGTCTTGCCGAGGAGCCATAACCACGGGTGCAGCTCCGCGCGGTAACGCGTCTGCTTGCCGACGCGCCCCGCCTGGACGAACCGCGTGCAGATCCCGTGGATGAAGCGCGGCTTCTCCTTCGCCATGCCCCGGATCGTCAAGGTCACGCCCTTGCCGACGATCGCCTTGAAGTCGAGCGCCTTCTCCGGCGACACGAGCTCGAGCTCGAAGCGGAAGAGCCCCGAGATCCGCTCTTCGCCGTGCAGATCGACGAGCAGAACCGCGTCCGCGCCGAAGGGCGTCGAGATGGCGATGCCGAGGCTGCCCTGCGGATAAGGCATGGATCTCAGCGCGAGCGTACCCGTCTTCTCGTGCTTTCGGCAAGAGGCTTGATCTCCGGCCCACACTCATCGAAGATCGGACGCGCTGTGGTGAGCTTTCAGGGAGAGACCTGCCGATGACGTTCTTCCGAACGGGACTCGGACTCTTCCAGTTCGGCCGCCCGAGGCTGCCGAGCCGCGCCGACGTCGACGAGGCGCTCGCGCAAATGGCCGAAAAGCCGGGCGGCGCGCGGTACCTGCGCGGCGTCCTCGGCGACGACGTCCCGAAGGCGCTGCTCGACACGCTGCCCGACGAAGAGATCCTGCGTCAGCTCGCCGAGCGCATCACGACCGGCCGCGTCTCGTTCGTGTTCCTCCGGCCGCGCGACACCCGCGCGCCGGGCTTCTTCGTCGAAGGCGACGCGACGGGCGCCGTGATGGGACCCAAAAACGAGGCCGGCGATCTGCGCCCCGCGCCCGAGGTCCCGCCCGAGTATCCCGTGCTCGCGCGCGTCGAGAGCGATCAGGTCATCGCATCCACCGCGAAGCTCGTGGCGGATCTCGCGGCGCTGCTCTTCGGCAGGTTTGCCCGCGAGAAACGCGAATCGACGATCGGCCGCACGTACGTGCTCGTCGCGGGCGAGGAGGGGATGCGGATCCAGGGCGCGCGGCGGACGGTCGATATCGCGCTCGACAGCTCGCGCTGGCCCGGCGGCGGCCTCGGTCGGCCGAAGCCCTCGGTGCCCGTCGAATACAAGAGCGCCGCGAAGAGCACGGGCGAGACGGCGCGCTTCGCCATCGAAAAGCTCTCGACCTCGCTCGGCGCGGGTTCGTCCGCGAAGGCCGGCCGCCCCGCGCCCGCGGTGCCGGAGACGTACGTGCGCGTCGCGAGCGGCACCGCCGACACGACGAAGGGCGCGATCGACTCGCTCGGCAAGAGCTTCGCCGACCTCTTCCGCCCGACGCCGTTCGTGCGCCAGCGTAACGCGAGTCCCGTCGAATGAGCGCCGAGACGACGGGCTTCGGCAACCTCTTGCTCGGGCGCCCGCGGCGCCTCGATCGGCACGGCATCCTCGCGTTCTTGCGAAACGTCGCGCTCGATCGCCGCGGCATGCTCGAGCTTCGTCGCCTGCTTGCCGAGGAGCTGCATCGATCCTCGATTCACAACCTGCGCGACGAGGTCGTGATCGAGCAGCTCGCGGATCGCTACGTGCGCGGCTCGCTCTCGCTCGTGCTCGTGCGCCCGCGCGAGGTCGAGCTCGAAGGGTTTTTCATCGAGGGCGCGGACACGACGCCGCTCACGGGCCCGAAGAACGAGGCCGGCGATCTGCGCCCCGCGCCCGAGGTCCCGCCCGAGTATCCGGTGCTCGCGCGCGTCGAGTCCGATCAGATCATCGACTCCACGCTGAAGCTCGTCGCGCGGCTCGCCGATCTTCTCTTCGGCTCGTTTGGCCTGCAAAAACGTCCGTCGACGCTCGCGCAAGAGCTCGTGCTTCTCGCCGCGGACGAGGCGCGCGGCGTGAAGGGCGCGGGCACGAAGGTCGATCTCGAGCTCGAGCTCGAGCTGCATCCGCAGGGCGGCGTCATCCTGCCCGATCCGCAGATCAAGGACGCGTACGTCGCGGCCGCGGCCGAGATCGCGGCCGGTCCGCATCCGGCGGCGAAGGGCCTCATCGATCTGATCTTCCCGCTCGCGCGCGTCGACGTCACGCGCAGGTTCGACAACCCCGTGAAGAGCGGGTCTGTCCGGAACGACCGGATGGGCGAGGACAAGGCCGAGGACGGCTCGGGGGATTGGGTCGAAATCGAGCTCGTCGACGACGGCGATCCGCCGAAGCCGCTCGCGAACCAGCCGTTCCGGGTCGAGCTTCGTAATGGCAAGGTCGTCGAGGGCGTGCTCGACGAAAATGGCAAGGCGCGCGTCGAGGGCGTCACCGCGGGCAGCGCCACGGTCACGTTCCCCGAGATCGACAAGAAGAAGTGGAAGGCCAACGACGAGGGCAAGGCCTACGGGCTTGGTGGCCCGGCAAAAGCCGGCGCGAGCCCCGTCACGGGATCGTCCGTCGCAGAGGACACGACGTTTGTCGAGGTGGAACTGCTCGACGATGGAGATCCGCCGAAGCCCGTGGCCGGCGCGCGGTATCGCGTCGAGCTCGACAGCGGCGAGACGTTTGAAGGGACGCTCGACGACCGCGGCAAGGCGCGCCTCGAAGGTTTGCCCAAGGGCAAGGGGACGATCACGTTCCCCGACATCGACCAGGGGCAATGGGAGCCGAACGAGGGCGGCTCGTTCACGCCCCCGAGCGCGGGCGCGAGCGCCGCGTCCGCGCCATCACCTGCGGCTGCGGGCGCGTGGACCGAGATCGAGCTCGTCGACGACGCCGACCCGCCGAAGCCCGTGGCCGGCGCGCGGTACCGCCTGGAGCTCGCGGACGGCAAGGTGATCGAGGGGACGCTCGACGAGAATGGCAAGGCGCGGATCGACGACGTGCCCGAGGGCAGCGGGACGCTCACGTTCCCGGACATCGACGAAGGCCACTGGCGCTGAGCGCGCGGCTCACATGGGCTTCTTGATGTTCCGGTACTTCGTCTTGCCGTTCGCGTCGCTGTAGGCTTCGAGGATCTCTTTGCGGTTCGTCCCGGTGGTGTACGAGACGTGCACCCAGCGGTTGAATTCGAAGATCACCTGATCGAAGGGCATCTTCGATTCGAACGCGATGTAGTTGAAGACCTGCTTCACGGTCTTGCCGGAGACCGTGAAATCGGCGGCCTCGCCCTTCACGTGTTGCGACGTCGACGATCCGCCGATGGCGGTGTTCAGCTTCTCGCAACGGAAGCCGCTGGAGACGGCGACCGAGGCGCCGAAATGCGCGCGGACCTTCTCCAGCACGTTGTCGCAGAGCGCCTTCATGGCCGCGATCTCGGAGGCCTTGGGCGTGTTCTTGATGCCCTTCTTGTCGGCCGTGGAGGAGGCGATGAACTCGGAGAGCGTGAAATGCTCGCTGAGCTTCCCGTCGGTCACGTTGCCGTCGTACTTCTTCCCGCCGCCGGACGAGCTGGACGACGAGCTAGACGACGACGAGCTAGACGACGACGAACTCGACGAGGACGAACTCGACGAGGACGAACTCGACGACGAGCTAGACGATGACGAGCTAGACGATGAGCTGCTCGTGTTCGACGACGAGCTACTCGTGTTCGACGACGAACTGCTCGTATTCGACGACGTCTGCGAGCTCGTCGACGTCGACGCCGACGGCTGCGGCGCCGCCTCGCCGCTCGCCAGCGCGACGCGGTAGAGGAACGTGATCGGGTTGTAATGCCAAACCTTCGGGCTCGCGGGCAGCGGGACCTTTTTCCCTTGCGCCTCCTGCCACCAGATCGACGGCTTCAGCCGATCCTCGAGCCCCCACGTGTTGAAGCGGCCCTTCATCGCCGGGATCGCCTTCGAAAGATCCACGGCCCACTCGCTGATGAAGCGGCATGCATAGTTGCGCAGGTCGCGCGACTTCGGGTTCGTCTTGTAGAACCGGTGCAGCTCGTCGACGCTGAGGATCTCGTTCTCGTCGAAGAAGCTCCACGCGACCTCGTCCTGCTCCACCATCTTCAGGATGGCGTCGCAGTCCATGTTGAAGTCGTCGTCCATGTCCTCGACCTTCTTGGCCCAGGGCAGCACGAGCTCCTCCGAGAAGATCTCCCAGTGGATCATGCCGACCCGCGCGCCGGTCGAGCCATACAAGCCCGACACGAAGAGCACGTCGCCCGTCTCCACTTCGCGGTCGACCTTCGCCACGACGCCCTTGTCGAGCTCCTTCACGAGCGCCGCGTCGAGCTCGACGCCGCCATTGCCCGCCGGCGGCGGCGGTTGGCAGAGCTTGCCCCACGTCGTCCCGCCCGGGTCCACGCGGCCGTCCGGCTTCTTCGCCCACGCCGACTGGAACGTCTTGATCGCGTCCTTCGTCGCCTGATCACAGGCGTCCTGGATCGCGCTCTTGTATTTGCCGTGCTTCTGGAGCCGCGTCTGCACCTTGCGGACGTCGGCCGCCTTGTTGATCCCGCCCTCGCCCACGGACGCGGAGATCGTCTCCGTCGACGCCGGCTCCGCCGCGGGCTTCGGCGCGTGGAGCCATTTCACGCCCTTGAAGAGCTCGTTCGAGCCGTCGAATTTCACGGCCCCGAGGTGCATGTAGAGCGACCAGAACTTGTATTGCTTCTTCTCGTCGAGCTTCGGGTACGTGACGGCCTCGTGGTACGACTGGAACCAGTCGCCCTTCACCGCGACGAACCCTTTTTTCCCCTTCAGCGCCGCGTCCGCCGCGCGCGTCACCGTCACCTGTGCCCAGACGAACCCGTCGGCCGAGGTGTACTTGTCCGTGACGAGGTCGACGCGGTCGCCTTCTTTCAGCACGCCGACCTTGTCGGCCGATTTCGTGGCCTTCGCGCGTACGTTCACGTCCTGCGTGGCGCGATAGCCGATCACCTTGCCGCGCGGGGCCGTCTTGTTCAGCGTCGCGCCGTCGATCTCGTGCTGGAGCAACACGAAGCTCATGCTGCCGTACGGCGTGATCGCCTTCTTCGGATCCGAGGGCAAACGCGCCGCGATGACCTTCCCCTTGAACGGCGCCACGACCTGCGTCCCTTCGGCCACGTGCAGGTGCACGCCGCCGTGCCAGACCGTGTTCGCGCCGAGCGGGTAATAGCCGCCTTTGCTCTCGACCTCGGTGTGCGCGTAGTACGCCGCCGCGTTCTCGGGCGAGGCGACGCGCGAGTCCGCGAGCGCCACGGGGAAGCTGATCGGCGAGCGCCGCGGGCTCAGGAAATCTCCCTCGACGAGCGTGTAGATGATCGAGCGCGTCCCGTTCGCGCTCGCCTTCGGCGACAGCTCGTTCGTCGTCGTGTTCTTGAGCGAGTGATCCGTCTCGAGGAGCTGGATGAAGCGCAGGTAGTTCGCCATCCCCGAGAGGACCTGGCAGCCCTCGGACCACGCGCCCGCGCGATCCTCGGCCACGGTGTTCTTCTCGCCGCCGTAATGGATGTTGATCGACGCGTTGTCGTGCGTGCTCTCCGCGCTCTCGCCGACGGCGCCGGCCTTGCTCGCGTCCGTGATGCGCGTGCATTTCACGTGCGGATCCGGGTTCAGCGCGCGATAGCCGAACCCCTTGATGTCCGCGTACGCCTTCACGCCGTCGAGCGATTTGTACGTCTTGTCCTTCTTGTGCGTGGCCAGCTTGTACTTGTGCTGGCCGAGCAGGATGACGGCCGACGCGCCCGCCGACGTCCACTCCGTCGTGCACTGGAACTTCGAGACGTATTTCTTCCCATCCTTCTTGTAGATCAGGAAGAGGCAGTCGTCGTACTTCGTGTTCGTGCTCGGGACGGGCACCATCGTCTCGAACTCGAACCCACGCGCGCCGAGGAGGTTCATGCGGCCCTCCTCGTCCTGGAAATCGAACTCCGCCTTGCCCTCGTTGCCGAACCGCTTTTGCGCGCGCTTCCACGTGTCGCGCAGGTGATCGTAGAGCTGCTCCTGCGAGAAATTCTTCAGGTCGAACGAGGTCGTCGGCTCGCGGAGGATCACCTGATCACTCGGGCCCGCGCTCGTGCCCTGGCTCTGGTTTTTCCCGCCGCAGAGGATGAAGAGCTGGTAGCGCGCGCCGAGCGTCAGCCGCGAGTGATCCTTCACCCACGACTCCTTCGCGGCCGTCTCCCAGTTCTTCTCCTTGATGGCCTTGTTCATGTTCTTGAACTTGTCGAGGCCGGAGTTGCCGACCGCGAAGGCCAGGTTGATGACGAGCGCCCAGGCGATGGCCGGGTAATCGAGGTAGCCGCCCTCGTGCTGCTTCGTGTTCGGATACGAGCTGTTGAACAGCGAGTCCGCCTTCGACTTCATCACCTCCGTGCACTTCTTCCGCGCGGTCTCCGCGCTGATCTGGCACTTCATCAGCGAGGCGTACTTCGAGGCGATCGGCGGTTTGTCGCTGTGATCGTTGAAATGATCCTTCGCGGCGTCCCAGTCTTTTTTCTTGTCGGACGCAGAGGCCGCGGCGCCCGTGCTCTTCAACGTCATCGGCAGGCTGTCGAGCGCGCTCTTCGCGTTGCCGTCGAGCAGGAGGCCAATGCCGATCGTCACGAGCCCGAGGTGATCGCAGTACATGTGCGTCAGGCAGCCCTCGAACCGCCCCGCGAGCATCGCGGCGATCTCCAGGCACTTCGCCGCGCCCACGTCGCGCACCGTCTTCCCGACGTACGGCGACACGTCCGCCCACACCGCGTCGAGCTCCTCTTGCGTGCAGAGGCCGCCCTTGTCGGACGTGAGCTTGTCGGTGATGTACTTGTCGAGCTTCAGCGTCATGACATCTTCCCGCGAGCGCCGCTCAAATCGAGGGCTCGAACTGCGGCAGGACCTCGAGCGAGTTCACGAGCACGGTCCCCTCGGCCGAGCGCGCGACGAGCCGCATCCCCATCTGCATCGCCGGCTTCTCCGGCGACTCGCCCGCCGCGGCCTCCTCCTCGGGGATCTCGGGATCCTCGGCGGCCGCGCCCTCGGCGCTCTCCTCCTCGGGCTCCGCGCCGCCCGTCGGGGCCGTCGTCGCGCCTTTCTCTTCCAGCGCGTCGTCCGCCTCCGAGATGAACTCGAGCCCGAGATCCTCGACGTCATCCATCGCCGCTCTCCCGATCAGAACCCGTAAAACTCCGCGAGCGCCTTCTGCGTCGCCGCGTCGTACTTCCCCGTCACGCTGAGCTTTTGAATGCGCTGGAAGAACTCGATCGCGGCCGTGGTCTCGTCGCCGAGCTCGCCGTCGAGCTCACCGCGATAGAGGCCGAGGTTGTAGAGGCGCGTCTGCGCGCCGCGGATCGTGTCGATCGGATCGATCTCGCCGAGCACGAGCGTGTACGTCTGCTGCCTGCGCGGCAGCGTCAGCACGACGTCCTTTTGATCCGACGGCACCTCGGCTTCGAGCATCCCTTCGCCCGAGGTTTTTCCTTCGATCTCGCGCTCGCCGAACTCGATGCGGTAGGGCTCGTCCTTCAGCGGCTCGCGGTTCGCCGTGAGCCGGAGGTGGATCTTGATGCGCTCGCGGTGGATCACGAACCGGTGCGCCTTGCCCGTCTCGATCGGCGACTGCCGCGGCTTCGCCTTCGGCACCGTCACCTTGTCGCCCGGCGCGAGCACGTTCGGATCTTTGCGCGTCTTGCGCAACGTCGCGTTCTCCGGCGCCTCCCATACCGTCTTCCAGGGGACGCCGTACTGCGCCGCTATGGTGGCGATGCACTCCCCCGGTTTGACCTCGTGTGTCGTGCCTGCCATGGAGATCCGCTGGCGATGATACACGCCGCGGCGGCCGATCACTCCATCAAAAAACCCACGCGCGCAAAGCGGAGGAGTTTTTGCTCGGTGATCTCGGCGAAGACCTCCCCGTCCACGCAGGGCGCGCCGTTCATCTCCACCGACACGACGCCGCGCCGCGCTTCCTCGAGCGCCGCCTCCGTGAGCGCCGCGGCGTCCCGCGTCCCGTCCATGCGCGCGAGGATCGTCCGATCGAACGAGTCGACCTGCACGCCCTCGTGCAGGAGCGTGGTGCAAAACGGGCTGCCGATGCTCGCCTGATAACGGGCGAACGGGAAGGCGCGTGGCCTGTCGGCGGGGGCGCGGGCCGCGGGCCTCGGCGAGGCCCAGAGCCGGATCGCGCCCTTCGTGTAGAGCCCGAGCAGGTTCCGCGCGAGCCGCGCCCGCGCCTCGCCCTCGAACGCGGCGAGCCCGAGCTTCTCGCCGGTCTCCCAGGCGAGCGCGTCGAACGAGAGCCCGCCCGGCGCATACGCGGCGAGCGCGACGAGCGCGGCCTTCAGCGTCGCCTGATCCGTGCCGATCGCGCCGCCGGGCCCGACGAACGTCTCCTCGACGCCCTCGGCGAGGTCCGGCGCCGTGGCCCCCGGCGCGAGCGGCGAGGCGAGCACGAGCGAAAAGAGACGATCGGCCGAGACGCGGGGCGAGAGCGGCGCGTCGTCGCGGCAGAGGATGGCGCGGCGAAAACAGCGGAGCTCGAGGAGGTCGAGCGATTGCTGGACGGCGACGAGGTCGTTTCCGGCTGCCCGCGCGCGGACGGCGTCGGCGGCGGCGGGCCCGAGGCGCTCGGGGAAGACGAGCGGCACCTGGGCGTCGGTGACGAAGGCGAGCCCTTCGTCTTTCATGTCGCGGGCGAAGTCGGCGAAGTACTCGGCGCGGTTGTACGCGACGAGGTGCTCGCCGAGCAGGTAATGGTCCGACAGCTCGGCGATCGTCTCGAGCTCGCTCGCGAGCCAGGCGCGCGTGGGATCGGAGCGGAGCGTCTCCGTGCCGAGGAACCGCAAAAAAGCGCGCGCCTTTTCCACGCGCTCGGCGGCCGAGCCTTCGGCGGGGACCTCGCGGCGGAGCATGTCGCGGATCGCGCCGCGCAGGTGCCAGCCGGGGAGGGTATTGAAGCTGATGTACGCGAGCCCGTGGGGCGCGAGGTGGCGGCGGATGACGCGTCGAATGGCCTCGCGGGCGTCGTCGGGGACCCACGAGTAGACGCCGTGGCAGAGGATGTAATCGAAGGAGCCGGGTTCGTCCTCGAATTCGCGGATGTCGGCGAGGTGGAGCGTGACGTTGCGGAGGCGCGCGCCTTCGGCGTGTTTGCGGGCGACGGCGAGGGAGTCCTCGGCGCGGTCGAGGGCGACGAAGCGGCTCTCGGGGAAGGCGGCGGCCATGGGCAGGATGTTGCCGCCGGTGGCGGTGCCGATTTCCAGGACGCGGCATCGAGCGGGCGAGGCGGGCCGGAGGCCGAAGAGGACGCCGAGCGCGCCGAGGTGGTCGGGGTGCGTCTCGGCGAAGGGCAGGGCCTCGTAGAAATAATCCTCGTTCGCGACGGCCAAGCGCGTCCTCCGGACAGGGCGGGCCACCTTGGAGGGATCGGGGAGCGGGCGCAAGTGTTTGCCTTGGAGGGCCCGCCTGCCGCATGCTCGGGAGACGGCGCGCGTATGGATGGGCTCTCGTTGATTCTGGTCGCGGTGGTCGCGGCGCTCGCGCTCGTGATCGGGGTGCTCGTCCGGTCGCGGGGCGCGCTTGCGCGGGAGCTCGCGGCGGCGCGGGAGGAGGCGCGGGCGCTCACGAAGGCGGCCGCCGAGGTGAAGCAGGCGTTGCCGGCGGCGGAAGCGGAAGCGGACGCGGGAGCGGAAGCGGACGCGGAAGCGGAAGCGGAAGCGGCGGCGGAGGCGGAAGCGCGAGCGGCGGCGGCAGCGGTCGCGGAGGCGGAAGCGCGCGCGGCTGCGGCGGCGGGGGCGGAGGCGGAGGCGCGCGCGGAGGCGGAAAAGCGGGCACGCGAGCTTCAGGAACGCGACCGTGATCTGTCCCAGGTCCGCGAGGAGGTCGGGCAGCGCGACCGTGACCTATCCCAGCTCCGCGAGGAGGTCGAGAAGCGGGACCGTGATCTGTCACAGGTCCGCGAAGAGGTCGGGAAGCGGGATCGTGACGTGTCCCAGCTTCGGGAGGAGGTCGGGAAACGCGATCGTGACGTGTCCCAGCTGCGGGAGGAGGTCGAGAAGCGCGACCGTGACGTGTCCCAGCTGCGGGAGGAGGTCGGGAGCCGCGACCGTGACGTGTCACAGCTCCGGGAAGAGCTCGAAAAGCGTGAGCAAGACCTCTCCGCGGCCCGGGAGGCGCTTTCGGCGGCCGAACGTGAGCTCGCCGCCGCCCGCGAGCGGACCGACGGCCGGGGCGGGGACCTCTCCGCCGCGAGCCGTCGGATCGAAGAGCTCGGCCGCGCCCTCCGGCAAGCCGAGCAGGACGCCGAGAGCCTCGCGACGCAGAAGGACGCGTTCGCCGCGGAGGTGCGGGCGCTGCGGGATGAGCTGGAGCGGCGGAAGAAGGCTGCGGAGGCGGCTGCGGCGGCGGCTGCGGCAGCCGAGGGGAAACCGCTGCCCGCGCCGCCGCCGCGGAGGCCGGCCAAGCCGGCGCCGCCGCCCGAGCCGATTACGGCGTTTTTCTGTCTGAGCTGCGGGGAGGGGAGCACGGGGGCGAAGCCGCATCGGTGCCTCGTCGAGGAGGCGGAGTTGAAGAAGAAGGCGGCGGCGACGGTGAAGCGGTAGGCGGCTCGCCTCGCCCCAAAGCCCCCTCTCCCGGGGCGGGAGAGGGGGAGGGGACCCGAGGGGTCACTGGAAGCTCGTGGCGGCGATGGACCGGACGAAGCTGATGCCGCTGACCGTCGCGGGCGCCGACCAGATCGTGCCGCTCAGGCGCGCGTGCTTTAGGTACGGCAAAGCGCTCGTGTCGGCGTAGAGCAGCTCCGCGGCCTGGCCGCCGATGCCCGGGACCACGACCGGAGGCGCGGAGACCGTGTAGTTGTTGGCCGCGACCTTCGTGGCCGCCGTGGTCCAGCCGTTCGTCCCGTCGTAAATGACGGAGTAAAGCAGGTTGCTGTCGGTGGTGTTCCGGTAGACGAGGACCGCGCCGTTGTTCGCGAGCGGCGCGAGCGCCGGCCGCAGGTTCGTCGTCGTGACGTCGTTCCCGCCGGCGTTACGGACGGCGGTAGGCGTGGACCAGGTCCCGCCCGAGGAACGGGAGAACGCGATCTGGTTGCCGCTGTTCACGAACGTCATCAGCAGGTCGCCGCCGCTGAGCCGGATGATGTTCGGCTGGATCCCCGTGCTCGTCGTGACGTCGCTCGTGGACGTGGCCGTCGTCCAGGAGCCATTCGTCCGGAGCTGGAAGAACACCTCGGAGGAGGATTGCTCCTGGAACACCAGCGCTGCATCGCCCGTGGCGCTGCGGAGGAGCCAGTCGAGGTCGTGGACCGTCGTGTTCGTCGGCGCCCCGGTCATCTGGTAGGGCGTGAGCCACGTCGACGACGACGGCGTGCCGGCGTGCTGGATGAAGTGGTACTTGCCATCGCCCGGCCCCTGGAAGCGGAACGCGAGGCCCGCGAAGGGCCCGAACGCGCTCACCACCGGAATGCCGTTCGTTGTGACGCCGCCCGGGAGATCCGCGAGCGCAGCCCAGCTACCGGTGGTGCCGTCCCATCGGGTGAAGCGGAGCGTGTCGGCGTTGTCGCGCACGACGCCCACCGCATGACGCGTGGTCGTGACAGCGAGGGAGGGCGTCCCCACGACGGCGCTGTACGCGAGCGCTTCGCTCGTCCAGGTCGTCCCGTCGTACACGGCGCTATACAGGTTGTACGGCGAGGCCACGCCGAGCGTGACGAGCGCGAGGACGACCGGGCAAACCTGGCAATCGGCGCCGCCGCAATCGACGGCCGTCTCGGTGCCGTTCATCGTGCCGTCCTTGCACGACGCCGGCACGCAGAGGCCGCGGTCGCAGGTGTTGCTCATGCAATCGAAGTTGGCCACGCAAGCCTGACCCAGCTCGCAATCCGTGGCGCAGATGCCGCCGCAGTCGATGTCGGTCTCGTTGCCGTTCAGCGACCCGTCGCCGCAGTCCGCCGCCACGCACACACCGCCCGTGCACGCACCCGACGCGCAGTCGCTGTACACGTTGCACGACTTCGTGATCGGGCACTTCGTCGGGCAATTGCCGCCGCAATCGACGTCGCCCTCGTCGCCGTTCGCGGCCCCGTCGGTGCACGTCGGCGGCGCGCACACCTCCGTCTCGCAAATCTTCTCCTTGCAATCGCTGGAGATCTCGCAGGTCTTGCCGGTGTCACAAGGCGGGCAGTCGCCGCCCCCGCAATCCTTGTCCGTCTCCGTGCCATTGCGCTCGCCATCGACGTTGCACGTGGCGCCTTCGCCGCCCGCTCCGCCCATCCCTCCGGCTCCGCCCATCCCTCCGGCTCCGCCCGCCCCTCCCGTCCCCTCGTCGAGCGTGTACGGTTCGTCATACCCGAGGACCTGCGCGCAAGCCTGCAGGGAGAAGAGCCCCGCCGAAAGCCAGAGCCCGAAACGTCGACGCGATTTCATCAGAAGGTCCCCTTCATTCCCAGCGAGACCGCATGCGGACCGACGTCGAGCGTGGCCGCCTGGAGCCCCGTCTTGACCGGGCCTTTTCCTCCACCGCCGCTGCCCATCACGAGCAGCACGGCGCCCGCCACCGCGCCGACGAGCCCCACCCCGAGCCCCACCGTCGCCACGTTCCCGAAGAGCCGCCCCTGGTCCACGGCGTCCATCCCGGCCTGGTTGCACATGGTCCCCCTGCAATTCGCCGCGACGTCCGCCTTCTTCGCGACCGCAAGCCCGCCGGTCACGCCAAACGCGAGAAGCCCCGCGGCCCCGATCCCCAGCGCGACGAACCCCCCCGTCCGCAGCCCGCCGCTGCGGCTCGCAGGCGCGTCGAGCACCTTCGGCGTTTCGGCGACGATCGGCGCGAGCGCCGGCTTCGGATCCGCCGCGACGTCCGGCGCCGGTAGCTCGAGCTCCAGGGTCTTCTTTTCGCCGCGCTCGACGCTCACCTTCGTCTCGACGGCCTTTGCGCCCGGGACCTCCAGCAAAACGACGTGCTCGCCGGGATCGAGCGGCAACGCGATGCCGAGCATGGCGGCGCCCATCTCGGTGCCGTCACGACGAACCCGCGTCCCCGCGGGGGCCCCCGGAGGCAGGACGATCGAGAGCTCGGGGACGTCCTTCGAAAGCGCCTCTTTTTGCGCCGAGGCTTGTCGCGCCCTGTCCGCGTGTTTCGCCTGCTGGTCGGGCTTCATGCGGTCGTACGCCCGCAGGTAATCCTCGTAATGAGCGACCGCCGTCGCGATGCGGCCCGCGCTCATCTCGCAGTACGCGAGCGTGTACAGGGTCCCGGGCCGTGGATCGATCCGCTGGCTTTCCGCGAGGTGAGGACACGCAACCGCGAATTGCTGCGCCTCCATCTCGGCGACGCCCTTCTGAAAGAGCGCCTCCGCCGCGGCCACGTCTTGCGCGAGCGCCGCGCGCGCCGGCCCGAGCAGGCCGAGGCACACCACCATACCGAGGAGCGACCGTGCTTTCGTCGTTCCCATTGCCCTCACCGCCATCCATCGCCGGAGATCGGACGCATCCGGTTCCGGTGCCCTAGATTGCAGGCGTGGGCCAAGAAAGCGGCGACGTGGCTACGGCGACGGGGAAGGGGTAGAGGCGGGAGAGGGGGAGGGGGCGGGCCCGCAGGACGAACCTGCGGGCCGCGCGGGGGTCACTGGAAGCTCGCCGCGGCGATGGAGCGGACGTTCGTGCTGATGCCGCTGACCGTCGTCGGCGTCGACCACGTCGCGCCGGTCAGGCGTGAGTGCTTCAGGAGCGGTGTACCGCTCGTGTCGGCATAGAGCAGCTCCGCGGCCTGGCCGCCGATGCCCGGGACCACGACCGGAGGCGCGGAGACCGTGTAGTTGTTGGCCGCGAGCTTCGAGGTCGCCGTGTTCCAGCCGTTCGCCCCGTCGTAGATGACGGAGTAGAGCCGGCTGCTGTCGGTGGTGTTCCGGTAGACGAGGACCGCGCCGTTGCTCGCGAGCGGCGCGAGCGCCGGCCGCAGGTTCGTCGTCGTGACGTCGTTGCCGCTGCCGTTGCGGACGGCGGCAGGCGCGGACCAGGTCCCACCCGAGTAACGGGAGAACGCGATCTGATTGCCGCTGTTCACGAACGTCATCAGCAGGTCGCCGCCGCTGAGCCGGATGATGTTCGGCTGGATCCCCGTGCTCGCCGTGACGTCGCCGGTGGTCGCGGCCGTCGCCCAGGAGCCGTTCGTCCGGAGCTGGTAGAACACGTCCGACGAGCCTTGCTCGGGGAAGACGAGCCCCGCGCTGCCGAGCGCATCACGGGCGACCCAGTCGAGGTCGTGGATCGTCCCGCTCGTCGGCGCCCCGGTCATCTGGTAGGGCATGAGCCAGTTCGACGACGACGGCGTGCCGGCGTGCTGGATGACGTGGTACTTGCCCGCGCCCGGCCCCTGGAAGCGGAACGCGAGGCCCGCGAAGGGCCCGAACGCGCTCACCACCGGGATGCTGTTCGCCTTGGCGCCGCCCGGGAGATCCGCGAGCGCAGCCCAGCCACCGGTGGTGCCGTTCCATCGGGTGAAGCGGACCGTGTCTGCGTTGTTGCGCACGACGCCCACCGCGTACCGCGTGGTCGTGATGGCGATGGAGGGCGTCCCCACGGCGGAGGGGGTCGTGAACGATTGGCTGTTCCAGGTCGTCCCGTTGTACACGGTGCTCTGCATGCCGTACGGCGAGTTCGCGCCGGCCGTGACGAGCGCGACGACGGACGGGCAGATCTGGCAATCGGCGCCGCCGCAATCAACGGCCGTCTCGGTGCCGTTCTGCACGGTGTCCTTGCACGACGCCGGCACGCAGAGCCCGCGGTCGCACGTGTTGCTCGTGCAATCGGCGTTGCCCACGCAAGCGAGGCCATTGCCGCACTTCGTGGCGCAGGAGCCGCCGCAGTCGAGGTCGGTCTCGGTGCCGTTCAGGGCCCCGTCGCCGCAGGCCGCCGCCACGCACACCCCGCTGGAGCACGCGCCGGATGCGCAGTCGGCGTGCGCGTTGCACGTCTTCGTGAGCGCGCACTTCGCCGGGCAATTGCCGCCGCAATCGGCGTCGCCCTCGCTGCCGTTCTTCACGCCGTCGGTGCACGTGGCCGCCTGGCAGATGTTGCCCGAGCAGACGCCCGACATGCAGTCGTCGCCGTCGACGCAGGCCTGCGCTGCGCACTTGTTGGTCCCGCCGCAGGTGCTCGTGCCGCACTGCGCGCTCGTCGTGCAGTCGATGCCCGCGTCGGCGCACTTCACGGCGCAGGAGCCGCCGCAGTTCACGTCGGTCTCGTCGCCGTTCTTGATGGGGTCGAGGGGGCAGCAGAACGGCCCGTCGTCCGCGACCCCGTTGCAATCGTCGTCGAACCCGTCGCACGGGATCTCGGGCGACGCCTCCACGTCCTGGTTGCAGACGATCGCGCCATTCGAGCACGTGCTCGTGCCCGCCGCGCAGACGCCGGGCTGACCCGTGGGGCAGGCCGCGCCGCCGCCCGGGTTGTTCTCGTCCACGGTGCCGTCGCAGTTGTTGTCGAGGTTGTCGCAGGTCTCGGTCGACGGCGCCACATTCCGGTCGCAGACGATCGCGCCATTCGAGCACGTGTTCGTGCCGGCCGCGCAGACGCCGAGCTGACCCGTGGTGCAGGCCGCGCCGCCGCCCGGGTTGCCCTCGTCCGCGGTGCCGTCGCAGTCGTTGTCGAGGTTGTCGCAGGTCTCGGCCGACGCCGGCGTGTTCACGTTGCAAGCGATCGCGCCGCCCGTGCAGGCCGTGGTGCCCGCCGCGCAGACGCCGGGGCTGCCCGTGCTGCACGGCATGCCGCCGCCCGGGTTGCCCTCGTCCGTCTGGCTATCGCAATCGTTGTCGAGCCCGTCGCAGACCTCGGCCGACGACGCCGTGGTCTGGTTGCAGACGATGGCCCCGCTCGAGCAGGTCGTCGTGCCGGCCGCGCAGACGCCGGGGTTGCCCGTGTTGCAGGCGACGCCACTGCCCGGGT
Organism: Polyangium sp. 6x1; assembly: GCF_029946515.1. Taxonomy (GTDB): domain Bacteria; phylum Myxococcota_A; class Polyangia; order Polyangiales; family Polyangiaceae; genus Polyangium. The sequence continues at coordinate 38,175 of NZ_JARZHH010000070.1, read as the reverse complement.
TGTTCTCGTCCGTCTGGCCGTCGCAGTCGTTGTCGAGGTTGTCGCAGGCCTCGTTCGAGGACGCCACGTTCTGGTTGCAGACGATCGAGCCGCTCGTGCAAGCGGTCGTGCCCGCCGCGCAGACGCCGAGGTTGCCCGTGCTGCAGGCCGCGCCGCCGCCCGGGTTGCCCTCATCAATCTGGCCGTCGCAGTCGTTGTCCTTGCCGTCGCAGATCTCGTTCGAGGCCGCCACGTTCTGGTTGCAAGCGATCGCGCCGCTCGTGCAGGCGGTCGTGCCGGCCGCGCAGACGCCCTGGTTGCCCGTGTTGCAGGCGACGCCGCCGCCCGGGTTGTTCTCGTCCGTCAGGCCGTCGCAATCGTTGTCCTTGCCGTCGCACGTCTCGGCCGACGACGCCGTGGTCTGGTTGCAGACGGTCGTGCCGCCCGAGCACGCGGTCGTGCCCGCCGCGCAGACGCCGAGGTTGCCCGTGCTGCAGGCGACGCCGCCGCCCGGGTTGCCCTCGTCGATGCTGCCGTTGCAGTTGTTGTCCTTGCCGTCGCAGGACTCCGACGTCGGCTGCACGTTCGCGTTGCAGATGACGGAGCCAGCCGAGCACGCGGTCGTGCCCGGAGCGCAGACGCCCGGCTGGCCCGTGGTGCAGGCGAGGCCGCCGCCCGGGTTGCCGTCGTCCACGGCGCCGTTGCAGTTGTTGTCGAGGTTGTCGCAGACCTCGGTCGACGACTGGAGGTTCTGGTTGCAGACGATCGAGCCGCTCGAGCACGCGGTCGTGCCCGCGGCGCAGATGCCGAGGTTGCCCGTGCTGCAGGCCGCGCCGCCGCCGGGGTTGCCCTCGTCGTTGGTGCCGTTGCAGTTGTTGTCGAGGCCGTCGCACGTCTCGCTCGACGGCTGCAGGTTCTGGACGCAGGAGATCGAGCCGCTCGAGCACGACGTCGTGCCCGCCGAGCAGACGCCCTGCTTGCCCGTGTTGCAGGCCGCGCCGCCGCCGGGGTTGCCCTCGTCGACCACGCCGTCGCAATCGTTGTCCTTGCCGTCGCACGTCTCGGCCGTCGCGGTCGCCGTCTGCTGGCAGATGACGCCGCCGCCCGAGCAGGCCGTCGAGCCCTTGGCGCATTCGCCAAGCTGCCCGGGGACCGTGCACGCGACGCCGCTGCCCGGGGCGCCCTCGTCGACGCTGCCATTGCAGTTGTTGTCGAGGCCGTCGCAGATCTCCGCGGTCGGCTGGACGTTTTGATTGCAAAGGATCTGCCCGGCCTGGCAGGACGTCGTGCCCGCCGCGCAGACGCCCTGCTGCCCGGCCACCGTGCAGAACTGCCCGCCGCCGGGGTTGCTCTCGTCGGTTTGTCCGTCGCAGTCGTTGTCGAGGCCGTCGCAGAGCTCGGACGAGGGCTGGTTGTTCTGGTTGCAGACGGTCGAGCCGCCCGTGCAGGCCGTGGTGCCCGCCGCGCAGACGCCGACCTGCCCCGTGGTGCACGAGATGCCGCCGCCGGGGTTGCCGTCGTCGACGCTGCCGTTGCAGTTGTTGTCCTTGCCGTCGCAGATCTCCGGGATCGACTGGACCGTCTGCGTGCACGAGAGCACGCCGTTCTGGCAGCCGAAGATGCCCTTCGCGCACTCGCCGTTGAGCCCGCCGACCGTGCAGGCGCCGCCCCCGCCCGGGTTGCCTTCGTCGACCTGCGCGTCGCAGTCGTTGTCGATGCCGTCGCAGGCCTCGGGCTGCGGGTTCACGGTCTGCTTGCAGATCGCCGAACCGCTGACGCATTCGAACACGCCCGCGGAGCAGATGCCCGGCTTGCCCGTGTCACAGGGGACGTTGCCGCCCGGGTTGCCTTCGTCGACCTGCGTGTCGCAATCGTTGTCCTGGCCGTCGCAGAGCTCGGGCGAGGGGAACTTCGTCTGCGCGCAGCTCAGCGCGCCGCTCGTGCACTTGATGATGCCGACGCCGCAGACGCCCGCCTGTCCCTGGACGTTGCAGGTCGCGCCGCCGCCCGGATCGCCCTCGTCAACGGAGCCGTTGCAGTCGTTGTCGAGGCCGTCGCAGACCTCCGCGATGGGCTGCTTGACCTGCGCGCAGATCACGACGCCGTTCTGGCAGGCGGTCGCGCCCTTGGCGCATTCGCCTTGCAGGCCGGCCACCGTGCAGGGCGCCCCCGTGCCCGGGACGTTGTCGTCCGTGGCGCCGTTGCAATTGTTGTCCTTGCTGTCGCAGATCTCGTTCGTCGGGTTCACGACCTGCGAGCAGACGATCCCGCCGCCCTGGCAGTTCGTCACGCCGTTCGCGCACACGCCGAGCTGGCCCGGGACGTTGCAGGGCTGCCCGCTGCCGGGGTTGCCGTTGTCGATGATGCTGTCGCAGTTGTCGTCGATGCCGTTGCAGAGCTCCGTCGACGGCGCCGCGGGGAGGCACGTGAGCTTGCCGGTCTGGCACTTCGTTTTGCCGTTGGCGCACGCGCCGACGGCGTCGGGCGCGTTGCACGGGGCCTGGCCCTCGGGGTCGCCGTCGTCGATCGCGCCGTTGCAATCGTCATCGACGCCGTTGCAGAGCTCCGTCGTGGCCTGCACGTTCTGCTGGCATTCGACGCCGCCGTTCACGCACGCCGTGACGCCGTCCTTGCACGGGCCGGGTTTGCCCGTATTGCAGACCTCGCCGCCGCCGGGGTTGCCCTCGTCGACGAGCCCGTTGCAGTTGTCGTCCTTGTTGTTGCAGAGCTCGGCGACCTGGAAGCTTCCGTCATCGACGACGTGGTTGCAATCGTTGTCCTTGCCGTCGCAGAACTCGTCCTTCGGCTTCACCTGGCCGATGCAGGGGCCCCAGTTGCCATCGATGCATTCCTGCTCGCCGGCCTTGCACTCCGGGGTCACGCCGCCCATGGGCGTGATCTCTTCGCTGTCCACCCCCTCCGGGCCGTCGTAACAGGACTGCTTCGTCCCCTTCGCGCAGGGGTAGCCGTCGTCCGTCTTGCCGTCGCAGTCGTCGTCCGCGCCGTTCCACGATTCGGTGCCAGGCACGACGTCGCCATCGCAGTCGCCCCACGTGCCGTTGGCCTGGCATTTCTGCGTGCCGCTGCGACAAACGCCGATGCCTTCCGTGCCTTCGGGGCCGCCGTAACACGACGTCGAGGGCTCACCTGGCGTACACTTACAGCCTTCGTCGACCTTGCCGTCGCAGTCGTTGTCCCGGCCGTCGCCGCACTCCTCGGCCGACGGGAGCACCTTGCTGTCGCACTGGGACCACGCGCCGTCGGTACAGATCTGCGAGCCCCGCTTCATGCAGAGGCCGAACTTCGACTCGTCCGTCGAGCCGTTGTAACACTCCTGCGTCGCTGCCGCCTCGCAGGGGCATCCCTCGTCGACGTTGCCGTCGCAGTTGTTGTCGATGCCGTCTTTGCACACCTCCTGATCGTTGGAGGTGCCTTCGACGCACTCCGTCGGCAGCCCGTTGAGGCAGCGCTCGTCCCTGTCCAGGAAGACGTGGCAGGCGCCCTGGCCGCACTCTTGCGGATCGATCGTGAGGTCGGTGCACGGGTTGGGATCGTAACTCGTGTCAATCCCGAGGATGTTTGCGCAGCTCGCGACGAGCCCACCCCCCAAGAGCACGATCGCCCAGTGATGGAAGCGTTTCTTGCTCATCATCGAACCTCGACCTCCACTGCCGCCGCCCCGTCGACCACGTCACACCCGACGCGGATCTCGCCACGCTCCGAAGGATCCTCGACGCCAGCCTGAACGCTGCACCGTGCGCGCGGGGAGCTCACGGATGAGACCAGGAAGCAAGGAAAGGGAGCCACTGTGACCCATGCTACGGCACACTCGTCGGCAGGTACAAGCAGATCCACACGATCGCCGCGGGGCGATATGCGGCGGATCACGTTGCGACGCGCGGTCGGTCCACGATATGTGGATGAGAAAGAACATGAAAACGAGATGGAGTGGGCTCTTCACGTCGGTCCTCGCGGGTGTGCTCGGCGCGGGCTCGATGGGCTGCGAGATCGTGGCAGGGGTGGATCGGGGCCAGATTGACCAAAATCCGCCAGGCTCGGAGGTCGTCTGCGGGGACGGGAGCGTCGCCGCGAGCGAAGGCTGCGACGACGGCAACACGGCGGCCGGCGACGGCTGCTCGGGCGCGTGCACCGTCGAGGCAGGGTACGGGTGCGCCGGGGCGCCGAGCGCGTGCGCCGACGTGGACGAGTGCGCCGCGGGCACGGACGACTGCGATGAAAACGCGACGTGCACGAACGCGGAGGGCTCGTTCACCTGCGCATGCAACGCGGGGTTCACGGGCGACGGCGCGACGTGCACGAACGACGACGAGTGCGCGCTCGGCATGGCGAGCTGCGGCGAAAACGCGACGTGCACGGATACGCCCGGCTCGTTCACGTGCGTCTGCGACATGGGGTACACGGGCGACGGCATGACGTGCGTGAACGCGGACGAGTGCGCGCTCGGCACGGACGACTGTGACGCGAACGCGACGTGCACCGACACGGAGGGCTCGTTCGTCTGCGCGTGCAACGCGGGGTACTCGGGCGACGGCGTGACGTGCACGAACGTCGACGAGTGCACGCTCGACATCGACGACTGCGGCGAAAACGCGACGTGCACGGATATGCCCGGCTCGTTCACGTGCGCCTGCGACATAGGGTACACGGGCGACGGCATGACGTGCATGAACGTCGACGAGTGCATGCTCGGCACGGACACCTGCGACGCAAACGCGACGTGCTCGGACACGGTCGGCTCGTTCGTCTGCGCGTGCAATGTGGGCTACGCGGGCGACGGACTGACGTGCACGAACGTCGACGAGTGTATGCTCGGCACGGCAAGCTGCGGCGCGAACGCGTCGTGCGTGGACACGCCCGGCTCGTTCAACTGCGTGTGCGACGGGGGCTATACGGGCGACGGCATGGTGTGCGTGAACGTCGACGAGTGCACGCTCGGGACCGACAACTGCGCGGCAAACGCGACGTGCACCGACACGGAGGGTTCGTTCGTCTGCGCGTGCGACGCGGGCTACTCGGGCGACGGCGTGACGTGCACGAACGTCGACGAGTGCACGCTCGACATCGACGACTGCGACGCGAACGCGACGTGCACCGACACGGAGGGCTCGTTCACCTGCGCCTGCAAGCCGGGCTATACGGGCGACGGCGTGACCTGCACCGCGCTGCTCGCGAGCTGCAAGGAGATCAAGGCCGCGACGCCCGCCGCGACGGACGGCGACTACGTCATCGATCCGGACGGCGCCGGCCCGACGCCGTCGTTCACCGTGCGTTGCGACATGACCACGGCGGGCGGTGGCTTCACGCTCGTCTTCAACGACGGCCCCTCGTTCGACCCGAGCTTGACCGGCGCGGACGCGGAGACCGGATACACGACGAACTACGTGAACCACGCGTACTCGACAGTGCCGATCACGGCCGACGTCCTGATCGACGCCTCCGACGCAGCGATCAGCGCGGGCGACCAGGAGGTGCGGACCCTCGTCGCAGGGCTGCCCTCGGCGACGCGCGACAAAACCATGCGCGAGCTCTTCGCCGCAGGCGGGCCGTTCCATTTCGACGCGGAAGACAACACCAACGTGACAAACACGTTCGCCGGCGGCGTGACCTGCGCATCCCTCGCGAAGTGGGACGACTACCGCAATGTCGTCTGCGGAACGTCGGTGCTCGTGGCGCGTGATCCATCGGGTCCGACGTGCGCCGGGACGACGTTCGCATTCGGCAGCGATACGAGCTACAGCGCCGCGCTCGACAACTGCGCCGGCTGGCCGCAAGCCCCCAATTACGGCGGGACGAACTTCTTCCCGGACAACGTCCGCGTCTGGGTGCGCTGAGGGATTTTCTCACCCCAGGCGCCGCGCCGGGGCGCTGCCCCGGGCCCCGCGGGGGCTATCCGCCCCTCGACCCGGACCAGGGCCAGCCCTGGACCTCTGGGCATCGACTGCGCGAAGCGCAGTCGATGCGGGGAAAGTTGTTAAAGCTGTCCGCCCCCTCTTTGCAGGGCCAGCCCTGGACCTCAGGGGAAGAACTGCGCGATGCGCAGTTCTTCCCACAGGCCCGTGGGACCGCGTTGCCGGCTCCACCGTCAGCGCTGCCGTCTTGCTTGGCAGGATCGCTCGTGGTCTTGATTCGGCCCGTTCGATGAACTGCGCATCGCGCAGTTCATCGACCACGAGTCCAGCGCTTGCGCTGGTCCAGGTCCAGGAGCGGACAGCTCCTGGTGGGGCCTGGGGCAAAGCCCCAGCGACGCGCCATCGAGAAAAGACCTAGAAGCTCCAGTCGAGCTCGACGCCTGCCCGGCTCGGGCTCGCCGTGGCGTTCAGGCGCAGGCGGGGCTCTGTCGAACCGAATTTCGAGGGCGGGGGCTCTGTCAGATACAGAATGACGCCGGCTGCCAGGGCGGCGGCGCCGACGGGGAACGCGACGCTGCTCACGACTTCGGTGATTGCTGCGGTGTCCTTGGCGCTCTCGCCGATCGGATTGCACACCCTGCCGAGGCAATTTGTGGCGATGGGCTCCTTCTGCGCCCACGTGATGACTCCTGTCACGATGCCGCCGAGGATGCCCACTGCGCCCACGCCGCCGAGCGTGTAGGCTGCGACGCGGCGCCCCGAGATCCCCTGGTCGAGTGCCGGCATCATCGAGGGCACCGGCTGCAGGGGCTTCGCCCTCTTCGTGGGGTCGCCGCTCTCGGTTGCCGGGGGCATCACCACGTTGACCACCTGGTTTTCCTTCTCCTTGATGGAGAACTTCGTGAACGCCGAGGGGCGGCCTGGGATCTCGGTCGTGAGCACGTGCTCGCCGGGGTCGATCGGGAGGGGGACGCCAATGGCGAGCTGGACGAGTGGGCCTCCGTCGAGGGGCTTGCGGAGCACGCGCGTCGTCCCTGGGGCGTCGCGCGGGACGCGCAGGATGACCTTGGGGAGCCGCTTTTCGAGCTCCTGCCGGCGCGCCGAGGCGGCCTCCTCGTTGTCGCGCTCTGCCTTTTGTTCGAGGTCCGAGAGCTGCCCGAACGCGTTGAGGTAATCGTCGTAGTGCACGGCCGCTGTCGCGATCCGGCCCCACTTGTCGTAACACGTGGCGATCCAGTAGAGCGTGGATGCGCGTGGGTCGTCGCGGTAGGCCGCCTTGAATCCTGCGCAGGCCGTCACGAAGTTTCCGGCGTCCATCTCTGCGCGCGCCGTTTGCACCGCGACTTGCGACGCTCCGGCTTGTGGCGCTCCGGCCGCAGGCTCGTCCGCCAGGACACGCCCGGTCACCGTGGAGAGAGCGATGCCCGCGAGAAGGAGCGATACAAAACGCATCGTTTGCGATGTTACAGGCGGATCCGATGGCGGATCAAGAACAATACAAGCGCGCGGCGACCACCCTTGCCCGGGCCGCCGTCGTCCGTCGTGGTTCGCCGGCTTGTGCGCGGCGTGAAACTTTGAGAACGTGGCGCGCGCAGGAGGGGCGCGAACGATCTCGCCGCCCGCGCGTCGGGAACGAGGAGCACGAAGGTATGGAGACCATCGATCACAGGACCGGCTTCCGCTGCGCGGGTGACGCACCCGTGGAGAGCGCTGCCGGGGCCTCGCGCTGAGGGCTCCGTGGGTTCCCCCTCGAAACGACGCCTCGCCACGGCGCTCGCGGGCGCGCTCTTCGCCCTGGCCACGCCGTCCGCGGCGCGCCCCGATGAACCGGCGTCGCCCGCGCCGCCCGCCGCGCCCGCGGACACGACAATCGCCATTGAGGACAAACCCTCCCCGCCGCCCGCCGCGCGCCCCACCCCGCGGCCTCTGCGCCCCGCGCCTCTGCCCGCGCCGAAAGAGCCGCCGCCCGCTCGCGCGCGCACGGTGCCGTATAGCCTCGGCATCCTTGGCCTCGGCGTGTCGTCCCTCGTGACCGGTGGCGTCCTCATGGGGGTTGCCCCGACGAACGACGAGCGCTGCGGTGTCGCCGGTTGTTATGGCGTGCTCGATCCGAAGCTCGAGTTCGCCGGCCGGCTCCTGCTCGCCGGTGGCATCGGCATGAGCCTCGCCGCCGGCACGGCGGTGGCCGTGGGGCTCGTGGGGGACAAGAACCCCGTCCCTCGCCGGAGCGACCATTTTACCGAGATGGGCATCTTCGCGTTGGCCCTCGGCGCGGGCCTCGGCGGCGTGAGCCTCGCGGCTGCCATGTCCCGGGACGACAAGCTCGACGGATTGCCGTCCGCGTTCATCCCCCGGGCCCTCGCCTTCGCGCTCGTGACCGGCGGCGCGGGGCTCGGCTTCCTGTTGTTCGGCGCGCGCGACGCGCCGGGCGCCGCCGCCGCGTCTTTGCGTGTGGGGCCGACCTCGGCGCACTTCACGGTACGATACTGACCCGCCATGGACTCCCGCTCGCCCGCCGCGCCTTTCCTCGCCGTCTCCCTCTCCGCGCTCGCGCTCGTCGCTTGCCGCGCCGACATCGCCAGCGCGCGTGTCGACTTCCTGAACCCCGAGGTCGAGCTCTCCACGGGCGTGGACGGCCGCGTCCACCTCGACGGTGCGTTCGACCTCACGGCCTCCATCAATGCGTGGAGCGAGGAGCCCGAGGCCGAGCTCTGGCTCGACAAACTCGACGTGATCACGTCGGACGCGCCGCTCACCCCCGTCGTGGGCGAGATGCGCGTGCCGGACGGCGCGTCTTTGTTCCCGCTCGAGGTCGAGTCGCCGAGCGTCGGCAGGGTCCGCGTCCCTTTCTCGGGCTCGAGCCTGAAGACGCCGGGCGACGAGCTCGCGTGGCTCTGCTCGATCGGCGGGCCGATGCAGCTCCAGGGCGCCGTCTACGACGCCGTATCCGCCACCGTGCAGTCGTTTCACGACACGGGGGTCCTCTTCGAGGGGCAGCGGAACGAGGTCAGGTTTTCCCGCAAAGACTCCGCTTCCCGGCCGCTCCCGCCGCGCGTCGTGTCGAGCCCTCCGCAGGGGCCGGGCACCGTTCTCCCGGTGATCGAGGTCGAGGACGCGTGGGGCGGGTTCGTCCTCGGCGGCTCGCTCCTTGCTCCCCTGAACCTCGGCGATCGGTTTGTCTTCGGAGACGGCGGGGGCGACGCGATGCTCGTCCGCTTCGACGCACAGGGCAACGTCCTCTGGGATCACACGTTCGGCAACATCGGCATGGAAGGGATTTCCTCCCTCTCGCAGCGCGACGGGGGGGATCTCTTCATGGGCGGGTATTTCACCCAGACGATCGATGTCGGGGCCGGCGTGCTCCTGAACCCGACCAGCGGAAACGGTTATTTCCTCGCTCGTGTATCGGACGCGGGCGCGACCGTGTGGAGCGTCGGGCTCATCGAAGACGTGGTTTTCATGCTGGAAGGTTGTTCCCCGACGAACCCGCATGTCGCCGCCCGCCCGGACGGGGGCGTGAGCTTGGTGAAGAGCCTCTTCGGGAAGATCACCTTTCCGAGCGGCCCGGTCGAGGCGACGCCGCCCGTGGACTACTGCCGCGCAGACCTGCTCGTCGCCGCGTACGACGCCGCGGGCACGCTTCTCCACGTGCGCCGCTTCGGCGACGAATACGATCAGCAGGCGCTCGACGTCGCGGTCGACGACGAGGGCAACACCTGGATCGTGGGCGTGTCCGGAGGCGTGCTCGATTTCGGCAATGGCCTACAGCCGATCGTGGGGCCCGGCCTCAGCGTGCCGCAAGACGCGAAGCTCTTCGTCGCGGCGTTCGATCCCCAAGGCACGCCGATCCTCGCGCGGGACCTCGGGCTCGTCCGCATTCGCCCGGGTTATCAGGTGCGGCTCGCGGCGCGGCCCGGAGGCGGGGTCGTGGTGGCCGGGCCGTTCACCGGCGTGATCGACGTCGGAATGGAGCCACTCGAGAGCACAGCTCCGGGCGACGATGGGTTTGTCGTGGCGCTCGACGCGACGGGCGATCCGATCTGGGCCCAGCACTTCGATCACGCGGGGAGCGCGCTCGTCGATGCGTTCACGTTCGCGGATGTAGCCGTCGCCGAGGACGGCCGCGTCGTGCTCGCGGGCCGCGCAGCGTCGGCCTTCACTGTCGGAGGGCAGCCGCTCCCGGGCGGCACGGCGAACTTCGGCGGGGGCCTCGGCAGCGCCTTCTTCGCATTCGCGCTCGACCCGGCCGGCGCGCCGCTCGGGTATCGGACCCTCGCGTGCAACGCGGGGGCCATGGGCCTCGACGTGGGGGCGAGCGAGGTGTCGCTCGTGAGCTTGGTCCTCGGGTATGCCGAGGGGGAAAACGGGCTCCTTCCGCGGAGCGACGGCGCCCTCTGGATGGGCCGGCTCTCGCTCGACCCTTGATCACGAGCGAGCGCCACCAGCGTCGAGAGCAGCGCGTAGCCGCCGAGCCGGATCCCGAGCAAGAGCCCCGCCTTCTCGTCGATCACGCCGACGAGCCCGCTGTCCGTGTTCGTCGCGTACTTCCCCGAGAAGGGCGGTCGCACGAAGACGAGTTTGTCCCCGTCATGGTGAACCTCCGCGACGTACTCGTGGCGAGCACGTCGCGGATCTCGCTCGGGATCTCCGCGCTCGTTACTTCTTCGCGGGGGCGGGCGCGGCGGGGGCGGGCGCGGGCGCAGGCGCCGCTGCGGGCGCGGCGGGCTCGGTGCCGTGGCCGGCGTGCGGATCGCTCGCGGCGGCCTCGGGATCGACCGTGATTCCCTTGCGCGTCGTCTTCGTCAGCGGGCCCTCGCTGGGCTTGCCGTCCTTGTCGACGAGCTCGACCGTCACCTCGTAGTCACCCTTCGGCAGGTTCTTCGCGACCTTCGGGGCCCACGTGGTGAACTCGCCCGTGAGCGGCGTGGTGAGGCTCGGGCCGGTGATCGTGTATTTGACCTTCTCGCCTTTGTCGAGCGTCGTGCCGAAGAGATAGAAATCGATGAGCAGGTCCTTGCCCATCGCGCCCTTGTTTTCGCCCTTCGGCCGGCTGTAGACGACGTGGCCCTTCTTCGGGTCGAACGTGCTCTTGCCCTTCTTGCCGACCCAGAACGTCACGAGCTGCTGCGCGCCCTTGCCCTTCACCGACTCGTGCGTCGCGCGGCTCGCGAACGCGACGAGCGTGTGCTCGCCCTCCTTGAGCTCGGTGCCCGCGGGCAGGAGCTCGGAGACCTTCACGGGCTTCTTCGTGTCGTAGATCGCCTTGTACGGGAGATCGTCGAGGATCAGGTGGACGTGCGGCCCCTTCTCGACCGTGGCCCAGTCCTTCACGTCGAGCTTGATCTCGAAGTCCTTCGCCTTGGCCAGGTCCCCGATCGACGCGTCGTTCTTCGGCGCCGTGATCTTCACGCTCGGCAGCGGCTTCGGGTCCTCGCTCGGCTTCATGTCCTCGACGACGGGCGGCGGCGCCGCGGGCTTCTTCGCCTCGCTCGTCGTCGTCGTCGCGGTCGTCGTCGCGGCCGTCGTCGCCGCAGGCTCGGGCGTCTTCTCGGGCGCCGTCTCGACGGGCTTCGCCTCTTCCTGCGTCTTCACCTCGGTCTCGCCGCCGCCGCACGCGAAAGCGCTCGCGACGAGGGAGAGCATCCCGACAAACGATAACGTGGTTTTCATGGTCCGCCCCTGTAACGCGGAGTCGTGTCCGCGTCGAGGGTGGATGGCGGGTTTTTCGCCCTCCGAGACCTTCGTTCAGGGGGCGATCGAACGGGCGTCCCGCGCGTGGCGGAATCGGACAACCTCGCTGCCCGTCGTCGACGGACCGGCAAGCGCGCGTCGGCCGCGACGAACGTCAGTAGAAAAAGGCCGCGCAGCACCCCTCTTGATTGTCGCATTGGCCCGAAGGCTCCGTGCACGTCCCGAGGAGCGACGCGTCCGAGCGACACGCGCACCTCCACGTCCCGTCACCCTGGAGCGTGCACGACGTGCGCAGCTCGCCGACGCCCGCGCAAGACGTCGAGCTCGTGCACGTCTCGGCTCCGCTCGTCCCGCTTTGCCCCGCGCAATCGGCCGTGTCGCTCCGCGTTTGTCCCTGCGCGCAGGCCCGGAACGCGTCCTCCTCGGCCTTGCAGCCTGCGGGCGACACGACCTGCAACGGCGAGCACGTGAAATCCGCTTTCTGATCGGCCCAGCAGCCGAGCATCGTTTCGAACGCGCCTTCACACGCCTCGCCCGCGCCGAGGTAGTCCGCGCAATCCTCGGCGCACCGAGACCACACGAAGCACTTGGTCTGCGAGACGTGGTCGCAGAGCTCGCCGCACCTCGCCGGGGGGAGCTTCGGCTCGCCGCCGCCGCTGCCGCCCGTGCCGCTCGTCGAGGCGGAGGGAGGGGGCTCCTCCGCGCCGCACGCGACGAGCCCCAGCAATGTACCGCAGACGAGCATTTTCCAGCCGATACCGATCCGCATCGGGCGACTATAGGCCGGCGCGGTCGTCCTGGAAAAGCCGGTTTGTTCAGCGCTTGCGCAGCTCTTCCGGCACGCGGGCGAACGTCTCGGGGGCGTCGGCAGCGGCCCATGCAACCGTGGCCACGGCCCCGACGACCTGATCGAGGTCTTCCTTCGTGACCTTGTCGAGCGTGTCGTTCGCCGTGTGGTGCACGTCGAAGTAGTTCGTCGCGTCCTGGTGCAGATCCACGATCGGCACGGCCGCCGCGTGCAGCGGGATGAGGTCGGCGCCGCCGTGCGCCGGGTCCTTGTCGTACTGGATGCCGAGCGGCGAAACGAGGCTCGCGATCCGCTCGGCCAAGGGCCGCGACGCGTCGGCGACGAGGAAGCGCGTCGTGTGCGCGCGGCCCGCGCCGAGATCGATCTCCAGGGCGAGCTGGTGCTTGTCGAGCTCGGCCGCGTGGTCCTTCGCGTACGCGACCGCGCCGCGCAGGCCATTCTCCTCGTTGGCGAAGAGCACCACGCGGATCGTGCGTCGCGGCCGCGCGTCGAGGCGGAGCACGAGCCGCGCGGCCTCGACGACCGCGGCGCACCCGGCGCCGTCGTCGATCGCGCCTTGCCCGAGGTCCCACGCGTCGAGGTGCGCGCCGATGAGGACGATCTCGTCGGGCTTCTCGCGCCCCTTCACCTCGCCGATCACGTTCGCGCTCTCGGCGTCGGGCAGGAGCTTCGCCCCGAGCGAGAAGCTCACGCGCACGGGTTTGCCCTGACCGACCAGGCGCGCGAGGAGCTCCGCGTCGGGCACGGAGATCGCGGCGGCCGGGATCTTGGGGACGTCCTTGTCGTAGGTCATGCCGCCCGTGTGGGGGAGCCTGTCGTGATCGGTGCCGATCGAGCGGAGGAGCACGCCGATCGCGCCTTTCTTGGCGGCGGCGATGGCGCCGCGGTAGCGGACGCCGGCGACCTTTCCGTAGCCCGAGCCGTCTTTCGTGCGGGTCATGGGGGCCGAGAAGAAGACGATCTTGCCCTTCACCTTGGCCTCGTCCATCGCGGCCATCGCGTCGAGCGACTCGACCAGGACGATCTCGCCTTCGAGCCCCTTCGGCGGCGTCCCGATGCTGCCGCCGAGCGCGGCGATCGCGAGAGAGTGCGCGTACGGCGCGACGATCCGGCCGCTCTCCGCGCCGCGCTCCCAATGCGGGACCATGACCTTTTCGGCGCGCACGTTTTCGAGCCCTTTTTCCTTCATCGTCCGGAGGGCCCAGGCGATGGCGGCCTTGTCCCCGAGCGACCCCGCGAGCCTCGGCCCGACCTCGTCGACGAGCGAACGGACCATGTCGTACGCATGCGAGTCGACCTGCGCGGCCATCTGGAGCTTGTCGACGTTCGGGTCCCGGGGAACAGAGGCGGGTGCGGGCGCGGCGGCGGAGGCGGTCGCGGTCGCGGGCGCGGCAGCGGCAGAAGCGGTCGCGGGCGCGGCGGCGGGCGCGGCGACGCGCTCGGCGGTCGGGGTTTCTGCGGCCGAGCAGGCCGCGAGCGAGAGCGTGGCGAGGAGGAGGGCGCTTCGGGCGGACATCGCGGGGCGGAGTTTGGCGCAAGTCGGCGGCGATGAAAATGGCCGGATCACGCGCGGCGAAAGCCTGTTCCTCGGAGCATCCGGCTTGCCGCGATTCCCCGGAGCATCGCGTTGACCGGGTAGCGACGTGAGGGTACCCTCGAATCGACCCAGGAGTCGGCCATGCAGACCTCGCACGAACGTCCCGCCATCAAGCCTCGTGATCCCGGGCTCGACTTCGACGAGACGGTCCCGCGCCACTGGTTCGGGGGCAACGCGCTCGCCACGCATATCGCGAACGGCGTCAATCTGCTGTTCCCGGCGGGCGAGCGTTTCTTCGTGCGCAGCGTCCACCATTACCTCGACAAACTCGAAGACCCGGCGCTCCGCGCCCAGGTGAAGGGCTTCTTCGCCCAGGAGGGCCGCCACGCCCGGACGCACGAGCGTTTCTTCGAGCGGCTCGAGGAGCAGGGCTACGACATCAAGCCGTTTTTGCGCGTCTACGAGAAGATCGCGTACGGCGTCCTCGAACCCGCGTTCCCGCCGGCCTTCCGCCTCGCCGTCACCGCCGCGGCCGAGCATTTCACCGCCATCATGGCCGAGAATGCGCTCCGCGAGCGGTTCCTCGATCGGGCGCACCCGGCGCTACGCGACCTGCTCTTCTGGCACGCCGCCGAGGAGATCGAGCACCGCGCCGTCGCCTTCGACGTGCTCGGGACCGTCGCGCCGAGCTACGCCCTGCGCGTCGCCGGCATGGCCCTCGCCGCCTCCACGCTGGCGGCGTTCTGGATCGCCGGGACGCTCGTGCTCCTCGAGCAGGATCGCCGCCGCGGGGACGTCGATCTCCGGGCCGAGCTTCGCAAGCTCCGCGAGCATCCGATCGGCCAGCGCGTCTTTTTGCGGGGCATCAAGTCCTATCTCAAGCGCGATTTTCATCCGCTCGAAGCGGAGATCGACGACCTCGCGCGGCAATGGCTCGAAGCGAAGGGCATGGCATGACGTTGCCCGTCGAATCCGCCCCGCGGATCGAGCGCCGCGTCCTCGCGATCGACAGCGCCTACGACGAGGACACGGTCGAGATCCAGCGGATGCGGGATTCGCTGTATGCGGGCTTCGGCGGCCGCGTCGTGCGCTTCGGCCGCACGCTCACCGAGCGTGGCACCGTCCTCGCCGCCCTGCGCGCCGCGGAGGAAGAGGCGCGATCGTATGCGGCGATCCTCGTGACCTCGCACGGCGAGCCGAGCCGCGTCCTCGACACGAATTCGCCGAAAGGCCTGCTCCTCGCCGACGATTTCCCCGAGGACGAGCTGCGTCTCTGGGCGGAGAACCGCGCGTTGCATTTCATGTGCTGCGATACGGGGACGGGCCCGCTCCTCTCGCGGCTCGCGGGGCTCGGGGCGCGCCTCGTCGTCGGGTTCGAGGGCAAGCCGCGCTGGCATTCGCCGGAAGGACGGCAGCGCTGGCGCGAGTTCGACGCCGAGACGGTGCGCGCGGTCGTCGACACGCCCGATCCGAGGGTGGTGGACGGGATTCGCGCGCGTTTTCTTGGGCTCGTCGAGGAATGGCTCGTGACGGCGCCGCCGGGGTATGCGCAGGACCTGCGGGACATGCGGCAAACGCTCGGGGCGATGGTGATTCTTTGATGCGAATCGATGCATCGAAACGTGCGGCGCGGCTCTTCGTCCTCGGTGCGGCGCTCGCGGCGCTGCCGCTCTCCGGCTGCGGGGGCACGCGCATGATCGGCAGCGGCCCGCATGCGTACGGGGACGCCGCGCCCGAGGGCATCCGGTATCACCTGCCGAAGACGCTGGTCGAGGTCAGCGTCCGGACCACGCTCACGTCGCGGCGGAGTGTGTCGTACGAGAAAAACGACGCGGGGCTCCACGAGTTCAAGGTGAAGAGCCTGCCGTTCGACGTCGAGGAGAGCGCGGCGACGGTCACGGTCCTGCACGTGCCGGACACGCGCGAGTTTTATGCGCTCCACCTCGAACCGGGCCGCACATCCGACGATACGCTCGCCGTCGAGACGTATGGCAATGGCTTGCTGAAGTCGATCAACATGGAGAGCGTGGGGCGCGAGGGGCAGGTCGTCGCCGATACGCTGGAAGCGGCGGCCACCATTGCTGGCTTCCTCGTCGGGCTCGCGGACCGCGGGACCGAGGCCGCGCGGACATTCGTCTGTGGCAAGCTCCGCGCCGATCCCGCGGCGGCGAAATTCCCCTGCGAGGACCTCGAAGGTTTGCCCATGCAGACCTTGTATTTCCTCGCGGCGAACGCGGAGGGGCGCAAGCTCTTCCTGCGGGGACACGAGCTCGACGCGATCACGAGCGAGCGCAGGAAGACGAGGAAGGAGCTCGACGATCGGATCGGCGCCGCGGATGCGAAGGAGCTCGCCGCGCTCGAATCGAAGCGCGCCTTGCTCGACGCCTCGCTCCGCGTGGCCCTCGACGAACGCAAGGAGGGCGCGTCCGCATTCGAAGCCCGGCTCCAGGCGTTCGCGGCGGAGCAACGGTTCGCGCCGGAGTCGATCACACGGGACGTCGTGCGCGTCTTCGACGTCGCTGAGATCCCCGAGGAGGCCACGCTGCCCGAGGGCACGAAATCGGCCGACGTGCCGGCGAAGCTCGCGAATCACCCGGCCATGCTGGAGCTCTGGAACGCGACGCGCATCGCAATCGCCTTGACCCCCGATCGAGGCGCGCCGTCGAAGACCTCGAAGGGCGCGGCGCTGGCCGAGGCCGAGGAAGAGGCGGAAGGGCGCGTGTTTTACCGTCCGTCGCGCGCGGCCACGTTGCGGCTGCTTTCCCAAGGGAAAATCGCGGATCCGGACGAAGGGCGGATCGGGGAGTCGTACGAGGGAATCCGCATCGTGGACGCGAGGATCGTCGACGTGATGGATCCACGCGAGCCGCCGGCGACGGTCTCCTTCGATCCGGCCGCGTTCGCGAAGCGCAGGCTCGCGCTCGGGTTCGACACGAAAGGCCGCCTCATCCGGCTGGAGCAGAGCAGCGCCTCGACCTTCCCCAGCGCGACGGGCGCGGTCGCGGAGGGGCTCGCCAGCGCGAGCAGCGCACTCGGGGTCGCCAGCATGGTGGACATCGCCGCGCAAGAGCCCGACCTCGCCACGGTGGATTCGCTCGCGCAGATCGAGCGGCTGCGCAGGCAGAGGCAGACGCTCGACGCGCAGATTCAGGCGCTCGAAACGCAGAAAGGTTTTGAAAGGAGAAAAGCCGCCCCGCCGGTTGAACGGCCCTCGTCGCCGCGATAAGGGACGTTGGATGAAGCGCTTCGTGATCACCTTGGCCGCCGTGACCTTTTTCGGCTGCGGCGGCGCCGCCGAGCCCGAGCCCGCGACGCCCGCACCAGCGCTGCCCTCCACGCCGCCCGTCGACGATGACGCGCCGGTGGAGCAATCCGAGTGGACGGGCGGCACGATCACCGGCGTCGTCCGGATGGCGGAGAATGCAAAGCCGATCGAGGCACCCGATTTCGAGCTCATCCTGACGCTCTCCGGCGGCAACATCCGCAAGACCGAGCGCGTGGAGCTCGGGAAGATCAAGAAGAAGCTCTCGGGGCCGGCGCCTTATGCGTTTGAAATCCAGGCCGATCAGTCGAAGTTCGATAAATTCGACAATTACACGATCAGCGGCTTCATCGCCGCGCCGGATGGCAACTTCTGGTATTCGGTCCAGAGCCTGCCGCGGGTCTACGTCAAAGGGCAGAAGCCCGGCCTCGTCGAGGTCGTGGTGATCCCCGTGGATCCGAGGGCCGGGAAGTAAGCGCTTCGGGGCCGCGCCCTGCGCCGCAAACGCCAGCGTCTTGCCACAGGGGACGCGTCATCGTAGCCTGGAAAATGGTATCTTGTGTGACCACTTTCCAGGAGGACACGATGCGCCGATCTTCATCGCGTTTTGCGTATGTGCTACCGCTGGCCCTCGCCGCGCAGGGCTTGCTCGTCGCTGCGTGCACGGTCGAGCCGCCGCAGGAGATCGAGGCCCCCGCTGCGGAGACGCTCGACCCGACGCTCCCGATCCCGGAGTGTTGTCTCCATCCGGAGACTGGCGTCTGCGGCGAGTGTATCGGAGGCAGCTACTGTGACGCGTGCCTGTGCTGGTCCCCCATGGAGCCCATCTCGCGGGAAAAATGCCACTACAATCCACCCGAGTGCCCGCTGCCGCGAGGCACCAAGCACGAATGCCCTCAAATCTCGGCATGGGCGAAGGATCCCGTGACGGGTCTGTGCTGCTACTACAACCTCTCCTGCAGTGCGCCCCTCGACTGGGACCAGTTCTACTCGTACGCGGCGTGCATGCAGTAAACCGTGCCCCCGCCGTGCAGGCGGGTCAGCCCGAGCCGGTCCTCAAGTCCTTTTCTTCTTTTTCTTTTTCTTCGGCGGAGGCGGCGGTTTCACCTTGCCCGAGACCGCAGGGAGCCACGGGGCGCTCCGGTCCACGGGCAGCGGCGTATCCGCGGGCAATGCTTGCTCGCCGGCGCGTTTGACCGTGAACGACGAGCTCACGACGTTGTACATGTGGGCGCCGCCGAAATTCGAGAGGTCGCCTCCGCCGGCGATGCCGATGGGAATGCAGAAGAGCCGCTTGCGCTCCTCGTCGAGGTCGCTGTACGGGATGAACCGGCCCTGATCGTCGCGCACGCCGCGCGTGTAGCCGCCGCCGCCGCCCTGTGACATCCCGTCCTGGATCGCCTGCGCGAGCTGCTCGATGACCTCGTTCGCGCAGAGGGGCTTGATCTCGCCCTTCACCTGGCTGCCCGCCGGATACTGGACCTTCGACTCGATCTTGACGACGATCGTGACGCCCTGTTTGTCCGGGCCCATTTGCAAGGATCGCGCGGAGAGGCCGCTCTTCACGGCCTCCACGACGCCGGTCCAGTGATTCGCATTCGCGTCCGTGGTGCTGACGAGGCGGACGCCTTCGACCTTGCCTTGTGCGTCGAGCTTGACCTCGAACGTGGCGCGCGCGTCCTTCACCGCCGAGGCGCGGACGGCGGAGGCGACGGTGGAGGCGACGACGCCGGCCGCGGGGACGTCGATGCCGGTGGATTTGTCCTTGTTGTGGAGGGTGCCCGTGAGGACGCGGCTCGCGGCATTGGAATCGACGGGGCGCGGCGCCTCGATGGTGGTGGGCGCGGGTCGGGCCGCGGGCGCGTCGGGCACGACGCCCGGGACGGCCCAGACCGGCGAGCCCAGACCGGGAAGCACGCCGACGACAGGGGCCGGCGCGGGCGCGCCGCCGTATTCGTCGACGGGAGGGCTCGGCGCGGCGGGGGCGGGCGCGGGCGCGGATTCGGGAGCGGGCGCGGAGGCGGATTCGGGAGCGGGCGCGGGAGCGGGGGCCGGAGCGGGTTCGGGCGCGGATTCGGGTTCGGGCGCGGATTCGGGAGCGGGCGCGGGCGCAGGTGCGGGTGCAGGTGCACGCACGGCCGCGCGGGCCGATTCGGGCGTGGGCGCAGGCTCGGGCGCGGGAGCCGGCGCGCGTGTCACCGTGCCGGGCGCACCTTCCTCCTCGATATCGACCGTCGTATCCGCCGGAGGTTCGACGCGGAGCGAGAGCGCCTCGGCCCCCGGCGCCGGGCCGCGCGGGGCGACGGCGAGGAAAAGCACGTGCGCGAACAGCGCGACCGCGATCGCCCCAAGCTCGCGCCCCCGTTCCTTCGCCACGCGTCGAGGCTAGCACATCCTCCGGCGCGGGGGCACCTCGCCCGTGACGCGCGGAATGGTCGCCTCCTTGTCCACCGAATCCTGCACGACGGCCGCGATGCGCCCAACGAGAGAGGAATCGCGAGGATCGGTCTACGCATGCGGCCAGAGACACCGGCCGGGCGCGTTTCGTAAAATCGAACGTCAGTGCTTGCCGAGGAAAGCGAGCGCCTTCTCGACCTGCTCGTCCGTCATCGCGTGGCCGGCGCGGGGACGCCCGAGCTCGAGGTGCGGCCAGCGCATTCGCGTGAGCATCTTCGCGAGCGCCTGCTGCTTGTCGTGCGTGGGATCCCCCGCGCCCCACGCGACCACGATCGGCGCGCGTTTCTTGTTCCCCTTGGCCTCCGTCTCGTGGTACGGCGCGCCCGAGCCGCCCGCGAAGAGCGCATATCCCGCGACGTCGAGCCGGCCGCGCATCGCCAGCGAGGTCGCGTAATACGCGCCGTTCGAGAATCCGAAGACGTAGACGCGCTCGAAAGGTTTGCCCGCGGCTTGCTCCAGCGCATTGCGCGCGGCCGTCCATTCGGCGACGAGCGCGTCCTCGTGGATCCGGCGCGCGTCCATGCCCGTCGGCCAGGCCCACCAGCTCTCCATCGTCTTCGGCCCGATCCCGCGGCGGCCGCGCGGCATGATCACGGTATGGCCGTACGTCGCGCCCACCCGCGCCGCGTTGCGCTGCGACTTCCATTGATCGAGCGTATCGGGCTGAATGACGCCGTGGAGGTGGATGATGAGCGTCCGCGGCCCGGAAGCGGGCTTCTCGGGGACGAACACGCAGACCTCGTTCGCGAGCGCCTTGAGCTCGGGCGCGCACCAGCGGCGCGTATCGACCTCCGCCGCGGGGGCCTCGGCGGACGCCTCGGCAGACGCCGGACGCGGGCCCGCCGCGAGGAGGGCAAAGACGAACGCGAAGGCCGCCGGGCGCATGGCCGGACCCTACCACGGGTCGCGCTCGGCCGGCACGTTCGTGTAAGGTGCTCGCGGCGCTCGTGGGGCGGCTCTCGCGGGCGGATCACTGGCTGGCGCGCCAGCAGTCCTCGTCCAGCATCCACGCTTCGAGGATCCCGGGTCGGTCGCCGAAACCCTCATAGTACTCGGCATTCAGGCACTCCACGAGGGCTCGACGCTCGGACGCCGAGAGGTCGGTCACGCCGAGCGGCATCTTCTGATGATTCACGACATACCAGCTCACGAGCGTCCCGCCCTGGGGCTGGAGCTGCTTTCCGCTCGGATAATTGAGCTCCCCGCGCTGCGTTCCATCGTGGCAACGGGCGCATTGCATGGCCTCTCCGAGCCGCGCGAGCCGCTCCGGTTCCACGAGCCCGGCGGAGCAAGCGGCGAGGAACTCCGGCGTTCGCAGCGGCGAGGTCCGGGGGCCGATCGACGGCCCGTAGGCCGAGCGCGTGAATCCGTCGAGGTCGATGGCGCCATGGCTCGCCATTCGCGCGTTCACGAGGCGGAGCTTCTCGCCGAAGCGAGCCTCGTCGAATGCGAGGGGATCGGGGGTGATCGGCAGGGTGGCCTGCTTGTGGCAGGTGTAGCAGTTCTCGACGAGGCCGGTCTCCTCGAATCGCGTGCCGATCTCGATCCTTTGGCCGTCACGCTTCCGCCAGAAATCCTTCAATCTCGCGCGTGGCGTTCGCAGCGTCTCGCCCGTGCCCGCCTCCGTTTTCTGGACGGCCACGACCGAGACGCCGCTCGGCAGCTCGCCTTCGGGATCTTGCTGGAGCCCGAACTGGATGTACTGGTCGAAGTCGTCGCGCGGGACGTAGACGAAGAATCGACCGAGCGCGCGCGTGCCGTCGGGGGTGGGGAGGTGCGTCGACTCGTAAAGGAAGGCGATCCATTGGCGCCGTGGATCCGTGATCGTCGCGTTGATCCCGTCGATGTATTGCAACGCGCTCGTGAGCGATGCGGCGTCGTTTTCGTCGAGCCACCGGAGAAGCGCCTGGTCCTTCAGCTCCTCCGGTAGCTCCAGCATCTCGGGATACGGCATTTCGGAGAAGTATTCCTCGTCCGGCATCGAAGCGCCGAGCTTGTGGCCGCTCATCAGCTTGCTGCGCGTCACCGCCTCGACGAAGCTCGAGAAGTGGCTCATGCATTTCTGCGCCGCGGGGATCGCGTCGAGCTCGGGTTTGCAGCGCCGCAGCGTCGCGCCGGTCTCGAGGAGCATTTCGTTCTCGAGATCGCTGGCGAAGAGGGCGCGCGTCGTGCGCTCGTGCCAATCACGAAAGCCGGAAACGTCGGTGGGGCAGGGCGGGAGCACCGCGAGGCTCGCCGCCAGGTTGAGGATTCCCCACGGTCGCGCGCGCATCGTTTGCCCTCCGAGTGCCTCGATGGCGCAAGGAGGCAAGAGGCATGCGATGCCGCGTGGAGCCGAACGCTCGGGCGCGCCGAAAAGTGAATTTTGCGGAGGGAGCGGGGGGAGGGGAGGGAATCGTTACGACGAGGCGCGGCGGGGCGTGAGGCGCGCGGTGCCTTCGAGGCCCTGTGCGCGGGCGGCCTCGACGACGGCCTCACAGACGGCCTCGTGCACGTGCGGCAGGAGCGGCGAGGGGACGACCTCGCCCTTCTCGGCACAGGACGCGATCGCGCGCGCCGCGGCGATGCGCATCTCCGGCGTGATCGCGCGGCTCTCCACGGCGAGCGCGCCGCGGAAGAGGCCCGGGAACGCGAGCGCATTGTTGATGCTGCGCCCGTCGCTGCAGAAGGCCGCGCCCGCCGCGAGCGCGTCGATCGGCTCGATCTCCGGGTCCGGGTTCGACAGCGGGAAGATGACCTGCCCGGGCCGGATCCATTTCGGATTGATGAGGCCGGGCTTGCCCGTCGCCGCGATCACGATATCGGCCTCGCGCATGAGCGTGGGCAGATCGACCGGGTGCGCGCCCATGCCCTTCAGCCAGTTCATGGCCTCCTCGGACCGGTCCGTCACGAGCACGTCGCGCGCCCCGTGCGCCATCATGAGACGCGCGATCGCGCTGCCCGCCGCGCCGAGGCCGATCTGCCCGACGCGCGCCTTCTCCAGGGACACGCCCGTCATCTTGCACGCATTGAGCACCGCGGCGAGCGCGACCGTGGCCGTGCCGTGCTGGTCGTCGTGCATGACGGGTTTGTCGAGGCGCTCGATGAGCTCTTCCTCGATCTTGTAACAATCCGGGATGCGGATGTCTTCGAGGTGAATGCCGCCGAACGTGAGCGAGAGGCGCAGGACCGTGTCCACGAACTCCCGCGGATCGAGCGTGTCGACGAGGATCGGCGAGGCGCTGATCCCGACGAACTTGTCATAAAGGACGGCTTTTCCTTCCATGACCGGCAGCGAGGCGAGCGGCCCGACATGGCCGAGGCCGAGCACGCGCGTGCCGTTCGTGAAGATACCGACCGAGTTGCCGATCCCCGTGAGGTGCCGCGCGCGCTCGGGCTCGCGTTCGATCGCCCGCGCAACGCGGGCCACGCCGGGCGTGTAGATGTAACGCAAATCGCGCTGATGCCGGAGCTCGATCCGGCTCGACATGTGGAGCTTGCCGCCCTTGTGCAGGTCGAAGACGCGGTCGATCGTGTCGAGCAGCTCGACGCCGTCGACGGCCCGCACGGCCTCGATGACGCGGTCGCGCTGAACTTCGTCCAGCGTTTCGACCGTCACCTCGCGCAGCGTATCGCCCTCCATGCTGCGCAAGGTGGTGATGTCACCGAGCAAACCACCCTGCTCGGCCACGGCCGTCGCGAGGGCGGCAAGCTGGCCCACACGGTGTTTGCATTTGACGCGAAGTACGGTGTCGAGGCTGGTCTTCCTCATGGGGGCGCGGACCATACCACGAGAAGGACGGGGTGGGGGACGAGGGACGAGGAAGAGCAGGCGGGTGGGGCGCCGCGGCCCGGGGGCGGGCGGGCGGAGCGGCGTGGGCAGGGCCTCAGTGGCAGCAGGTATTGCTGGCCCAGGCCACACCGCCGCCGGAGCGGTAGATTACGACGTTCCCGTCATTCTGCACGGCGAGGTTGGCATAACGATTCGACGTCCCGGCCGTGCCCGAGGCCCACACGGGATGGCCGTCGGACTTGTAGATGACGAGGTTTCCATCCTCCTGCATGATCACCCGGTCCCCGCCGTCGCCGTTCGTGCCCGAGGCCCAGAGCGGATTGCCGCCCTGGTAGAGCACGAGGTTGCCGTCACCCTGGTACTTGAGCTGGAACCGGCCGTCGCATGACCAGACCGATTGCTCCGCCCCGAGCCCCTGGCCGGAGCTGAGCGAGCCGCAGCCCGAGGGCGACGCATACGCGGCGTAACGGGACCAGATGCCCGCGCGATCGTCGTCCGCGAGCTGGGTGTCGTTGCCGGTGTAATACGCGTACATGGTCGCGCTGGAGACGGCCGAATGGCCGAGGCCGAGCGCGTGTCCGACCTCGTGCAGGGCGACGGTCTCGAGGTACGCCGACGACCAGCCCTCGGCGTCGTCGAAATGCACGTCGCCCCCGAGGCCGCCGCCCGGCGAATAGGCGTGGGCGAGGACGCCGGACGAGCCGTCGAAGGCGTCGGAGCAGCCATGGCTGCCCGTGTAGAACCCGAACGAGATGTTCTCGCCCGAGCTCACCTCGGAGAAGCTGAAGGACGACGAGGACCTCCACGAGAACAGCGCGCTCTCGATCGCGGAGCGGACCGAGGCCTGGGCGAAGTCCGAGGTGTAATTCGCGAATCGATAGGTCAGGGCCGTCGAGGACCAGGTGCTGCCGAAATGCGTGTAGGGGTTCTCGATCTCCAGCGTCGGCACGACGCTCGGCGGATCGTAATAATCGGGGTGGCTGCAGCGCGGCATCTTCATGATTCGCTGCGTCTCGGCGTCGACGACGCCGGTCACGGGCAGGCCCTGCTGGGCCTGGTAGAGCCGCACGCCCTCTTCGAGCGCCTCGTCGAAGAGCTCGGGGTCGGCCGGCTCGCGCGAGACGGCGGGCGTCCAGTCGGCGTAATGCGCGGCGAGCTCCTCGTTCTGGAAATACCCATAGCGGCGCAGATACTCGTACACCTCGCGCACCTCCGTGCCCCGCGCGCCGAGGCCGAGGCCCGCCGCGCTCTCGGAATCGAGGGCGGACGCGTCGCCGAGCGTCGAAACGTCGTCGGCCGCGCATCCCACGAGGGTCGATGCGGCGACGATGGCGATGTTGGCGGCGAGAAGCGCGAAGCGGGAGTCGAGAAGGTTCGTCGAGGCCATGGGATTCACTCTCCGTATGCGAGGGACGCGGACCCTCATCGCAACGGGTGTGCCACCTCGGTGGGGCGCGACGAATTTGAGTGTAAGTTGTCGGAAGGAATCGTGTTTCCGGCTTTGGAGCTTGGGGCTCGGGGGGGGGCGGGTACGTCGAGGGGTGGTGGTTCCAGCCTCCAGGCTTGGAGGTGGGAACCGCCAACGCGCGCCGTCGGCGTCGTGAAAAAGATGGTGGCTGGGCGTCACCCAGGTCCGCACGCGTCGTGAAGCAGCCAGGTGAGCCCGATTTGGCCGAGGGACGGGCGTGGGGGCGGTGGGGCGAGGCGTCACCCAGGAGAGGTCACGGCGTGCGCGGGGGTGGATCGGGGCGCGGAAACTCGTGGCACGGCGCGCGGGCGAAGGGATACGGGTGATCCGGGCGTGCGCGGGGCGCGCGCGGGGGTGGGTGAGGGCGGATGTTGAGGGTTCAGGGGCCGGAGCTAGGCAGGGTGAGCGCGTCGCCGAGCTCTCCGCCAGGTGGCTAACGCTTCACACCAGAGGCGGACGTGTTGTACCGTCGTTATGTTGGACCTCGTCGGTCGGGGTTCCGACCACGGCCGTGGGGTGCGTCAACACCGCTGGGGCCACTTCATGCTTCAGGTGGGCTTGCTGGTCATGGCTCGTCGCATCGTGAACCTTTCGATCGCACCGGAGGCCGTCGACCATCTCGACGTGCTCGCCACCCGTCTCTGCGTTTCGCGCTCTGTCGTCGTCGAGGCGCTGGCACAAGCAGAGCAGGCTGGGGACATTCGAGGCCTCGAGGCACATGTCGCTGCCGTGCAGGCGAGCATCAAAGCCGGTGAAGTGGAACGCGGGCTCAAACTCGCGCCGATTGGAAGAGCCGCCCCACGCCGTAGTCCGAATAAAGGCGGCCGCCCAGCCGGCTCAGGTGGCACGTACACGTGCTCCATGTGCGGCGAACCAGGCCACAGTCGGAGGACGTGCCCGACTGCGCCAGGCGAGCACTGACGCGAACGGGAGAATGCGGAATCGGTCGATCCGGAGCCGCGTGAGCCGCACCCTGCGGGTCTTCTGACCTTCGCCCACCCTGGATGCATAGGGCAAAAGCCGGAGCGCCGCCGCCCGGACCGGGCCGGGGAGCCTCCCAGCCCCAGCCCGTCGAACTCGTGCTCCCGCCCACTCCCCACCTGGCGGGCCATCCGGCCCATGCTTATCGCTCTCCCCCTCACCCCATCTGGAGGTATCTCATGCGCAAAATCCCCCTGTCGCACGGCTTGATCACGTTCCTCGACGAGCTCGAATACAGCGAGGCCGCCCTCTCCGCCGACCCCGAGGCCTCCCACCTCGTCGCCCCCTTCCATGACGCGATCCTCGATTGGGAGCCGCTCTTCAAAAAAGAGCGCGAAGGCCGGCGGGGCGTGACGCGCGCCGAGGCCGTGGTCGCCGTGCGGAACGAGCGGCTCGACGCGCTGACCACGCGCTTCGCCGCGGCCACGCGCGCCTTCGCTTCCCCGCTGCTCGGGAAGCTCTTCGGGGGAGCGACGCCGGGGCAGTTCGTCCGCAAGGGGCTGCGCGTGCAATGCGAGAAGACCCGCGATGTGATCCTGCCCGAGATCGGGAAGCTCGAACCAGGCCACGGGCTCAAGGTGTTCGCGCCCGAGCTCGATGCGTCCGTGAACACCGCGCTCAGCGCCCTCGACGCGCGCGCGAAAGCCAAGGGGAACCGGCAGGTCGTCGCCAACGAGACCGATGAGTGGAAGGAGGGCATCAACGCCCTGCGCACCACGACCTACGCCGAGCTACTCAAGATCGCCGTGGCGAACAAATACCCGAAGTCCTGGGTCGAATCGTTCTTCCGCGCAGCCGCCGCGGAAGGCGCCGAGGATACGGCCGAGCCCGAGGTCGCCGCGGAAAGCGGCTGAAGTCCCCCACCCCGACACCGGGAGGCTTTTGCCGGAGCAAAAGCCTCCCGGCCTTTCCTACTGGCACACGCCGTAGTCCTCGTAGTTGGGGATGAAGTACGGCGAGCACGACTTCCCACCGGAGCAAGGGTGCGCGTTGTCGCAATACGCGACGCAGCGCTTGTTGCCGTCGTTCATCGAGTAATCGACGCCGCACCGGGCATTCACGCCGCAATCGGCGTCCCACAGGCAGATGTCACCGACGGCCACGGGGCCGGCGTGGCCACACGCGAAGCCCCCGTTGCCGGAGATGTCCACGATTCCGTCGTTCGTGAGGGAGTTGCGGTCGCGACAGGTCGAGCCCGCCTCGCAGTCATTGGTGAAGGGCGTACACGTCGGGATGCAGACGCCGGCCAGGGGCGAGCCGGTCCAGTAAGCAAGGCACAACTCGTTCGCGTCGCAATCGGTCCGCTTGGCGCAGTACGCCCGGCAGGCGAAGTTGTTCGGCGCCTTGGCGTCGTCGGTGCAGAGCAGGCCCGGCGCGCAGTTGTCTTCGCCGAAGGCGGTCCGGCTGCACGCATTGCCCTCGGCGACGGCGCCGCCCACGGCCTCGCATACCGAGAAGTAGGTCTTCTTTTCCCCCGCGGGGTCGACCAGCGTGCATTCGCTGCCGGCGCCGCAGCTCTGTCCCACGAGGTCGCAGCAGGCGCTCGTGGCGCCGGCCGGCAGGGCCTGCTCGGGGAGCGCCATGGCGCAGGTGCTACCGTTCGTGGGGATGGTGCAATCCAGCGCCAGGCTGCCGTTCTCGAGCTTGGCGGTGCATTCGTAGGGAAAGTTCTTGATGAGGTGGGAGAGCTCTCCCGAGAAGGTCGCGATGTCCCCGTCCACGGTGCCGGTCATCACGCCCATGTTGGTGGAGACGGTGAGTGTGCAGTCGGTTTGTGCGACGCATGCGCTCTTGAGCAGCCCCCCCATGGCGCACGGGGCCTGCTCCGTCACGACGTAGGTGCCATTGAAATCGGCGCAAGCCGGGCCACCGCCACCCGCGCCACCGGAACCACCGGAGCCGCCCGCGCCACCGGAACCACCGGAGCCGCCGACGCCACCGGAGCCACCAGAGCCACCAGAGCCACCGGAACCGCCGGCGCCGCCATTGTTGGTCTCCGTGCAGCCGAAGGCCACGAGCGACGTGAGGAGAAGACTGGCGAGAAGAACGCGATTGCGAATTTGCATGGGAATCGATGCGCTCCGAATTTTGCCCTGCAGTCCGGGCCTCTCGCCGGACACGGGGCGTGGTGCGCCGTGCCCCTGGCAAACTCCGCACCACCGCGAAATCACAGCAGCTTTTCGTCGGGGCCCGTCGCGGAATCGCGGCGATCGAGCGGTTCGGCGGGGCGAATGGGGCGTTGCCGGAATCTCCAATGGTTGCGCCAACCTGGGCCGGAGGGAGGCCGGGCGGACAGGCGCGTCGTGGGCTGGGCCGAGCCCACCCCGGACGCCCGCCCGAGCAGCGATGGCGCCTCGTGTTCTTCGATTAGAACCGACCTAACACGACGATTCCGCGCTGCTCCGCTCCGAGGAGGGGCGCGATGGAGACCTTCGCCGGCGTCGGGCTGCTCGGGTGCACCTCGGGATTGACCCACGCGAGCACCAATCCGAGAAAAACCCCCGCCGCGCCGACGCCGAGCGCCGTGGTCGCGACCCGGCCGTCGACCGTCGATTTGTCGCGGAGCGCATATCCCTCCGCGTCGCATTTGTCCGGATCCGACGTGAGGCAATGCGGTTTCGTCGCCGCGTTCGCCTCGTCCGAGCGCGCCGCATACACCGCGCCGGCCACGATCGCGCCCACGCCCGTGGCCATGACGATCGACGCCGCCATGCGCGGGCCCGTCCAGAAGGGCGCCGGCGGGGGCGCGGGAGGCGCTGGCTGCGGCGCGGGGGGGTCTTCGGCCCAGGCGATCGAGGGGAGGACGAGGGCAGCCAGGAAAACGGGGAGGAATCGCATGTCAGAGATCGAAGAGCTCGTCGTCCTGGCCCGCGTCCTGCTCGGCGAGGAGCGCCTCCGCGTGCTTGGCGACCGATTCGAAGAACTTTTGCTCGGGGGATTTCGGGGGCAATCGGGACGCGGCCTCCCGCGCCTGGGAGCGAAGGAGCGTCTCGCTGCGATCCGTCCGTCCGCCCGATCGAGGCCGCGCCTGGCCCGTCACCACCGAAAAGAGCGCGCTGCGGACACGCTCGAAGGAGCCCTCGCCCGCCCCATGCGCCCGCCGGAGGAGCGTCGCGACGAGCTCGAGGTGCGCGAAGAGGAAGCTCGGCGGCGCCTCTTCGAGGAGCGCCGAGATCGCTTCGAGCTCGCTCTCGCCGCCGTCCTGCACCCACTCGGAGAGGACCTCGATCGTCGGCAAAGCAAAGGCATGCGAAGCGTCGTGGAAGAGGCGCGCGGCGTGGAAGCGGACCCAGCCCATGCGAGCACGCGCGAGGTGCCGGACGCGGCGCAGGAGCGAGAGCCACTCCGGTGAGCGCGCGAGGCCCGCGAGGATCGAGGAGAGGCCCTCCGGCGGGAGCGGCTCGTACTCCTCGGCCCCGGCGACGATGCCCGACGCGGCGCGCGCGATGCGCTCGATGAAGAGGCCCGTGATCTCCTCGGGCATGCGCTTGCCCGCATGGTGCAAGAACCGCATCGTGGAGTGGCCGTCGAGGCTTCGGGCCGCGCCGAGGCGCGTGAGAAAGAGGATGATCTCCTCCTCGGAGAGCGCGGCTTCGAAGAAGAGGCCACCCGCGTCGAGGGCGCCGAAGAGGGCCTCGGCGACCTCGGGGCCCTCGGAGAGATCCACGCCGACCGCGAGCTCGACCGCGTCGCGCGGAGAAGACTTGGCCAGCGTGCGGAGCGCCCCGAGCGCCGCCCGGCGCACGAAGCCGTCGCGATGACCGAGGAGGTGCCGAAGCGCCTCGCGATCCCCAGGCAGGGGTTTTTCGACCCAGCGATGGAAGACCTGCGCGAGCGAGGCGCAGAGCGTGGCGTTGCCGCCCGCGACGATGGTGCCGACGAGGGACTCGGCGCGCTCGGGCGCGGCCTCGCGGAGCGCATGGAGCAAGGAGGCGACGTGCGGGCCGAGCGGGCTCTCGGGCGCGCCCATGACGGCGTCGCAGATCGCCGCCGCCGCCGCCGGGTGCATGCGGGAGAGGACGTGCAGGAGGAGCCGCGGCGAGCCGGACTTGCCCGCGAGCGCGAGGGCCTCGAGCGCCGCGCCGAGCCACTCGGCCGTCTGCTCAGGCGGGCGGCCCTCGGCGAGCATCTCGTCGACGACCGCGCGACACGCGTCGGCCGAGCGTCGCTCGACGCCGCCCCGATCGACCTCGCCCGAGCCCGGGATCTCGCTGGCCGGGAGGTCGAACATGCCGCGCTGCGCGGGCGAGCGTTGCGTGAGCGCCTCGTAGAGCCTTCGCTCGGCCGAGGTCGGGACCGCGTCGAGGGCCACCTCGGCCGCGGCGCGGACCTCGGAGGAGCTCGCGCGCCTCGCGGCGCGTCGGAGCGCGTCGGCGACGGCGAAATGAACGAGCGGGTCGGTGGAGGTCTTCGCGGCGGTGCCGAGCATCGCGAGGATGTCGAGCCGCTCCTCGTCGCGCCACCCAGGCTCCATCCGATCGTCGAGCGGACCGCCAGAGCCGTCGGAGAGGACGCGCTCGAGGCCGCTGACGCCCGAGAGGGCCGCGCGTCGCTTCGGCGATTGCGCGCAGCCGGCGAGCGCGGCGAGGGCCTGTCTGCGCAAGGCGCGGCGGCGCTCGTCGGAGGGGCCGGCGAAGGCGGCGCCCTCGGAGAGGAAGGTGTCGATCACGTCGAGCGGCGAGTGCTTGTGCTCGTGCGCGTCGTCCGCGACGAGCCAGCGATCGACGGCGTCGAGCAGGGCCTCGTGGATGCCCACAGGGCGCCCGGACGCGCGAGACGCGAGCTCGCGGAGGACGCGCATGGGGTGGTCGGGGTGCGGGCTCTGGAGGCGGAGATCGTCGCGGCCGAGCTGCCAGAGCAGGTCCGCGGCGCGGGGCAGGTGCGCGAGGTGCAAGCCCACGCGGCGCAGGATCGCGGGCAGCTCGTAGAGGGCGGACGCGGCGGAGAAGAGGGCGCCCGGCCCCCGCGCGGCCTCGGTGAGCGCAGGAGAACGGAGGATCGCCGCGGCGAGGTCGAGCATCGCGGCGGGGTGATCCGAGGAGAGCTCGCGCAGGCCGGCGAGCAGGCGGCATCGATCCGCCGCCGAGGCCGCCTCGACGGTGCCGCGGACGTGGCGGAAGAGGGCGGCGACGATCTCGCTGGCCGCGCCCTCCGGCGTGGAGGGGCCGTCGATCTCGCCGGCGTTGCGCAGGAGCGGGACGACGGCGTGGGCGCCGAAGCGCTCTTCCAGCGCGCGCACGCGATCGTCGAGCGAGCCCGTGAGCCCACCCGTGGAAAGGGGGCCCATGAGCGCGCGGTGGAGCGCGTGGTCGGAGAGGGCGCCCGGGACGACGCGCGCGCCGTGCGGGCCGCGATCGACGACGCCCGCGGCCTCGAGCGCGCGGAGCGCCGACACGAGATCACGACGGCGACAGCCGAGCAGATCACCCGCGCCCTGGAGGAAGCGCTCGTCCGAGGTGCGCACCGGCGCGAGGAGCGCGACGAGCGCGAGGACGCCGGCGAGGAGCTTCGGGTCCCCCGCGGCCGCCGAGCGGAGCAGCAAGAGCTCGTGGCCACGATCGAGCGCGCAAGACGCGAGCTCGCCTTTGCCGAGCGCGACCGGGTGGATCGCACCTTCGCGCATGAGGCGGCCGGCAAGCGCGATCACGAACGGATGCCCCTCGGCGAGCTCGGCGAGGCGCGCGGCGTGCGTGTCCGCCTCGTCGCCGAGCACGTGCCGCGCGGCCGCCTCCGCCTCGCTCGGCGAGAGCGCGCCGAGCTCGGGCAGCACGCGCACCGCGTCCGACGAGAGGCCGACCTGCGCGAAGAGCGCCGAGAGGCGTGGCAGGCCCGCGGGGCGCGTCGTCATCACGAAGCGCACGTCCCGCCGTTCGAGCGCCATCGCCAGGAGCGTCGCGGGCGCCGCCT
This sequence comes from Polyangium sp. 6x1, assembly GCF_029946515.1. Lineage (GTDB taxonomy): Bacteria > Myxococcota_A > Polyangia > Polyangiales > Polyangiaceae > Polyangium. Next base: position 6,443 of record NZ_JARZHH010000070.1, on the reverse strand, counting down.
TGCGGGCCGCGTCGTCGATCACGATCAGACACGGACCAGGCGGCAGGCGCGTGGTCGGGGGCGAGCTCGCGACGGCGACGTCGGTCGCGAACCGGAGCATCGTGCCGATGCGCTGCGCGGCGAGGGCGTCGGCGAGCGCGGAGAGCAGGCTCGTCTTGCCCGTGCCCGTGCGCCCGGGGAGCACGGCGACGCGCGCCGGGCCGCGGGCGCTCGCGAAGTCGACGAGCGCCGCGAGCATCTCGGCGCGCCCGCCGAAGGGCAGCGCCTCCAGGAAGGGGCGGCCTGCGGCGAGCGCGCCGCCTTCGAACTCGCTCGGGCCGATGAGCGCCACGCCGTGCTCGACGTGGGCATCCGGAGGAGGGGGAAAGCCGAGGGTCGTCTCCATGGAAGTCGAGCGCGCCGCGGGGCGAGCGCGCGAAGCCTACCACGGGCTGCGCCTTGCTCGGCCAGGGACGAAAAGCCGGCCGTGGCGCCCGGGCCCTGCAAAAGGTAGAAAGTAAGCTGCCATGAGCAAGCGCCCGTCTTCCCCCACGGATCGCCCCTTCCGCGACGCGTTCCGGAGCTTCTCCGGTCGGGTGCGGCGGCGCCTCGCGCTCGAACGGATGCTCTCGGGCGCGGCGATCGGGCTCGTGCTCGGTGCGGGCGCGGCCGCGGCGGCGTGGCAGACGCGGCACGGCGCGCTGCGGCCGTGGATGGCCGCGGGCGGCGCGCTCGGCGCGGTGGCGGGCGCGATCGTGGCGCGGCGCAAGCGCTGGCGCGACGAGGAGGTCGCGCTGTACCTGGACGGGCGGCTCGGCGGCAAGGAGTCGATCTCGACGGCGATCGAGCTCGACCGTGAAGACGAGCGGGACGATCCGGCGCGCGCGGTCGTGCTCTCGCAGGCGACGACGGTGCTCGAAAAGGCGAACCCCAAGGACGCGCGCCCGCGGTTCGTTCGGGCCTACCACCTCGCGATCCCGCTCGGGCTCGCGGCGATCGGCTACGTGTCTCTGCTGCCGCTGCCCGCGCTCCCGCCGCCTCCTCTGCCGCCGCCCGGCGCCGAGCAGGTCAAGCTCGCGGACATCAAGGGGCTCGACAAGATCATCGACCTCGCGAACACGAACGCGCGCGACGACGCCCAGAGGAAGCGGCTCGACAAGCTCGCCGAGGACGCGAAGAAGCTGCGCGAAAAGCTCCGGGACGGCATGGAGAAGCGCGAGGCGCAGGCCGAGATCGGCAAGCTCAAGGACGCGATCACGGCCGAGCGCCTCTCGCTCGGCGACGGCGAGCAGCGTCAGGGCCTGGAGAGCGCGCTCGGCAAGCTCGCGGAGAACCCCGACCTCAAGGACGCGGCCAAGGCGCTCGGGGACCGGGATCTCGTCTCGTTCGACGACGCGATGGAGAACCTCGCGAACAAGCTCGAAAAAGAGGACCGCGAGCGCGCGAAGAAGACGCTCGAAGAGGCCGCCGAGGCCGCGCGCAAGCAGAACGCGCCGGACGTGGCCAAGGCGCTCGAGGAGCAGAAGAAGCGCCTCGAAGAGATGGCCAAGAAGAACGAGAAGCTGAAGGAGCTCGGCAAGGCGCTCGGCGAAGGTCTGTCCGAGGACGCCAAGGAAGCCCTGAAGGATCTCGACAGCGGCAAGGGCGGCAGCAAGGAGCAGCAGAAGCTCGCGGAGAAGCTCGAAGAGGCGCTCGGCAAGCTCACGCCCGAGGAGCGCAAGCGGCTCGCCGAGAACATGAAGAAGCGCGCCGCCGAGATGAACGGCGAGGAAGCGCCGGGCGAGGGGCCGAGCAAGGAGCAGATGCAAGAGCTCGCCGAGGAGCTCGAATCCGAGGAGGGCCAGAAGCGGCTCGCCGAGGAGCTCAAGAAGATGGCCGAGCCCGAGCCCGAGGGTGAGGGCAGCGAGGAAGGCGAGCGGCAGAAGCGGCTGGAGGAGGCGCAGAAGGGCGCCGGCGAGGCCGAGGGGCAGCTCGGCGGCGCGCCGATGCCGGTGCCCGTGCCCGGGCAGGGGAACAAGCCAGGGAACAAGGCCGGTGAGAAGCCCGGCGGGAACAACGGGACCCCCGGCTCCGGCGGCAAGGACGAGGGGCAGCCGTACGCCGGCCACAGCGAGGGCGGCGGGCCGGGCGACCACAAAGGCCAGACCGGCGTGGTCGACGGGCCGGGCGTCAAGTCCCGCGCGAGCGGCCCGATCAACAAGGGCAAGCCGATGCCGGGGCTCGTCATGGGACGGACTTCGGGGCGCGCGGGTGACACGGCGAACATCCAGGGAACGGGCGCGCTCGGGCAGGCGGCGGCGGGGGAGCTCGGGGCGATCGAGCGGAGCGACGTGCCCGAGGAGTACCGCGAGCAGGTCGGGCGCTATTTCCAGCCCAAATAGCGCCCGGGCGCGAGTACGCTGCGCCTTTGCATGACGACGACGGGCGACTTTCAAAAGAGGCTCGATCGGGCCCGCGAGGCGAGCGCGCGCCTCAAGGACGCGATCGGGCAGGTGATCGTGGGCCAGGGCGAGGTCGTGGAGCAGGCGCTCTGGGGCCTCGTGGCCGGCGGGCACGTGCTGCTCGAAGGCGCGCCCGGGCTCGGCAAGACGCTGCTCGTGCGGACGATCGCGAGCTGCCTCGACCTGAAGTTCTCGCGCATCCAGTTCACGCCCGACCTCATGCCGAGCGACGTGACGGGCACGAACATCCTCGTGACCTCGGCCGACGGGTCGAGGCACTTCGCGCTGCACAAGGGCCCGATCTTCGGGCAGGTCGTGCTCGCGGACGAGATCAACCGCGCGACGCCGAAGACGCAGAGCTCGCTGCTCGAAGCGATGCAGGAGCACGGGTGCACGATCGGCGGCGTCCGGCACGCGATGGAAGAGCCGTTTTTCGTGCTCGCCACGGAGAACCCGATCGAGATGGAAGGGACGTACCCGCTGCCCGAAGCGCAGCTCGATCGGTTTCTGCTCAAAGTGATCGTGCCGAGCCCGACCGAGGACGAGATGACCGAGATCCTCGCGCGCACCACGGGGCAACCGAAGGACGCGCCGCCGCGCGTGCTCGATCGCGACGAGGTGCTCGCGATCCGCTCGGCGTGCCGCGACGTCGCCGTGGCCGAGCCGATCATGCGCTTCGCCTCGCGCCTCGTCCGCGCGAGTGATCCGGCGACGCAAGGCGCGCCCGATCTCGTGCGGCGCGCGATCCGCTACGGCGCGGGCGTGCGCGGCGCGCAGTCGCTCGTGCTCGCGGCCAAGGCCGTGAGCGTGCTCGAAGGCCGCGCGCACGTCTCGTTCGGCGACGTGCAGCGCGTCGCCAAGCCCGTCCTGCGCCACCGCCTGATCCGATCGTTCGAGGGCGAGGCCGACGGGATCACGACCGATCAAGTGGTCGACGCGCTCGTCGAGAGCGTGCCCGCCCGCCCGGAGAACGTGGAGCAGGCGATCCGTCGATGAGGCTCCGCGCGCTCTCCCTGGTCCCGATCCTCGCGCTCGCGCCGCTCGCGACGCACGCCGAGCCGGCGCCGACGATCGCCGCCACGTCCATCGCGGAGGTGCCGCCGCCGGGGCGCGTGAACGTGAAGTTCGAGGTCGCGCCGCTGCTCGGCTCGACGTCGCCGACGCCCGCGGGCTGGAGCGGGTTCCTCGTGCGGGTGCAGAACAACGAGGCGAAGCCGCTGCGGGGCGAGGTCGAGGTCCTGAGCCGGCTGCACTCGGATCAGATGCGCTTCCGCGCGACGGCGCCCTTCGTCGTCGGCGCGGGCACGTCCGTGGTCGTGCGGCTGCCGACGCACGGGAGCGTGTACGGCGAGACGGTGGTCGTCGCGCGGGACGACGCGGGCACGGTGCTCGGCACGCAGACGACGGCCGTGACGAACATGCAGGAGGTCTTCCTGCTCGACGTCAGCGAGACCTCGCTGCTGAAAGGCGCGCTGCACGACGCCTCGATCACGCCGCTCTTCTCGCCGTGGGGCGGCTACGGCGCGTACGGCACGGGGCCGCAGCTCAAGGTGGGCGCGCCGCGCTTCGATCCGGCGACGGGGGATCCGATCCTGCCCGATCGCGCCGCGCTCTACGCGCCCGCGTCGGCCGTGCTCCTGCGCTCGGATGCGCTCGTGAAGATTGGCGCGGCCGAGCTCGAAGCGCTGAGCGGCTACGTCCTCGCCGGCGGCACGCTCGCCGTCGCGCTCGCGCGCCCCGAGGATCTACGGAGCCCCATCCTCGCCGCGTTCGCGGGCGGCGAGATCACGCAGACGTCGCCGCACTCCGAGACGCTCCGGGAGCTCGTGTTGCCTTCGGCGCCCTCGAACGCCACGAAGTCGATCCCCTTCGCCGAGTCGGCGACCGAGGACGTCGGCAAGACACTCGCGGGTTTCTCCGGGGGCAACCTGCACGGCAGCCGCTATGGCGCCTCCGCGACGTACGGGCTCGGCGAGTTTCACCTGCTCGCCTTCGATCCCACGCGCAAGCCCGCGGTGGATGATCCCTGGGCCAACGCGCGCGTGCTCGATCTCGCGCGCAGAGCCTTCGACCGGAAGAGCTCCATCGTCTACCGGCAGGGCGGCTCGCCCGGCACCGTGGACCTCGATCGCGTGCGGCAGGAGCTCGATCCGAACGAGAGCTCGCGCTGGGCGATCGCGATCGCCGCGCTCCTGCTCATCGTCTACGCGGTCCTCGCCGCGCCCGTGAACTTCACGATGCACGCGAACAAGGGCAAACCCCTGCGCGCGCTCATCTGGCTGCCGATCCTCTCGGCGATCGCGTTCCTCGCCGTCGTGATGATCGGCCTCGTCGCGAAGGGCCTCTCGGGCAGGTCGCGTCACCTCACGCTCGTCGAGGCGGGCGCGGGCATGACGAAGGGCACGGCGCGTCGATGGCGTGGCTTCTTCACGCCGCGATCGAAGGACCTCACCGTTCGCACGAGCGACGGTTCGAGCGTCGTCACCACCGCGGTCGTGGCCGCGCCCGCGACGATCGACGATCACATGCTCGTCGATCGCGACGGCGCGCGCCTCGTCGATCTCGCGATCCTGCCGTGGCAAACCGTGGTCGTTCGCGAGGACGGGTTCGCCGACGTCGGCGAGGGGATCTCGATCGTGCACGAGGGCGAGAAGGACACGGCCGTGATGAACCGGAGCGGGCACGATCTGCGGGCCGCCGTGCTCGTCTTGCCGGGCCTGGAGCCGCGGTATTTCTCGATGATCAAGGACGGTGAGCGGGTGCTCGCGAGCGCGGGCAAGGACGTGAAGACGTCGCCCCAGGGGATGACCTGGGTCCGGCAGATCGGCGGCACGCGGCGCGCCGGGACGCTCGATCTTCATCCGCTCAGCGCGAACTACTTGCGCCCGCTCCTCGAGCCCGACGCGCCCGACCTCTCCGAGGCGTGGCTCGCCGTCGAGCAGAGCGCGGGCGGGCTCGTGGACTGGTTCCCCGAGGACGTGCCGGTGCTCCTCGGTCAGCTCGACGGCGGCGAGGGCAAGACCTCGGACGCAGGCCTCAAGCTCGAACGGGATCGGCTGCTCGTGCGGATCGTCGGATACGGAGGTCGGCCGTGAGCGAGCCCGTCGCAACGCCGGCGACGCCGGAGACCTGGGAGCGATCCCCCGCGACGGCGATCGATCCGCCGTCCCTCGTCGTCCCCGCACCGCCGACCATCCGCGTGCGCCACCTCTGGCACCGCTTCGCGAACCGCGACGTCCTGCGCGACGTGACCTTCGACGTCGGCGCGGGCGAGATCTTCGGCTTCATCGGGCCGAACGGCGCTGGAAAGACCACGACGATCCGCGTGATGGCCACGCTGCTCGAGCCGATGGCCGGCCGCGTGGAGATCGACGGCATCGACGTCACGCTCGACCCCGAGGCCGTGCGCAAGGTGATCGGCTACATGCCCGATCACGCGGGCGTCTACGATCGCATCACGGTGCGCGAGTACCTCGAGTTCTTCGCGGACTCGTTCCGCGTGCCCTCGATCAGCGTGGTCGACGCGGTCCTCGAGCTGACGGATCTCGGCAAGCTGCAAGATCGGCTCGTCGCCGAGATGTCGAAGGGCATGAAGCAACGGCTTCAGCTCGCGCGCATCCTCCTGCACGACCCGAAGGTGCTCATCCTCGACGAGCCGGCGAGTGATCTCGATCCGCGCGCCCGCATCGAGATCCGCGATCTTTTGCTGGAGCTGCGTGGCCTCGGCAAGACGATCTTCCTCTCGTCGCACATCCTCACGGAGCTCAGCGACGTCTGCACCTCGATCGGCATCCTCGAACGCGGGCGCCTCGTCGTCGCAGGGCCGATCCACGAGATCTCGGCGCGCCTCGAAGCGATCCGCGCGGCCGAGGCCCACGGCCACGCGCCGCCGGCCCGGTACGTGCCGCCGGGCGTGCGCGCGCTCGTGCCCGCGCAAGGCGCGCAAGCCGCGGCTCCCGACGCTGCCGCCGCTGCGCCCGTGCCCATGCCGCCCGCCGGTGTCCCGCTCGTCGCGCCCCCGGG
>NZ_JARZHH010000006.1 GCF_029946515.1 Polyangium sp. 6x1 | reverse complement strand
GCACCCGGACCAGCGCAAGCGCTGGACTCGTGGTCGATGAACTGCGCGATGCGCAGTTCATCGAACGGGCCAGGGTCAAGACCGCAACCGACGCTGCCAACCAAGACAGCCGCGCTGAGGGTTCAACGGGCGACGCGGTACCAGCAACGGCCCGTGGGAAGAACTGCGCACCGCGCAGTTCTTCCCACAAAGGTCCAGGGCTGGCCCGGCAAAGAGGGGGCGGACAGCTTAAAAAACTTTCCCCGCATCGACTGCGCGAAGCGCAGTCGATGCCCAGAGGTCCAGGGCTGGCCCTGGTTCGGGTCGAGGGGCGAACAGCCCCCGCGGGGCCCGGGGCAGAGCCCCGGCGCGGCGCCTTCCGTTACTTGAGGATCGACGCGAGATCCTGATCGACCTGCTCTGCCGTCTGTGCAGGGACCTTCGCGTAGAGGCGCGTGCGCTCGGTGCGCACGAAATAGTCGGGTTTGCCTGCGGGATCTGCGGCTGGGACGCGTACGAGCTCGAGGTAGCCGAGCGACGAGCTTGCGGCGTACTCGACACGGAGCACGTCTTGCTTGCCTGCGGGCTCGCTCATCACGTAGTCGGTCGGGCGTAGCCGATCGAGCTTTGCCATGAAGTTCGCGGCTGTCTCGTCCTTCTGATCGGCTGCCGCTGGATCTGCCCAGAAGCGCTTGCCTTCGGGCCCGCCGCGCACGATTTGCCGCTTCTTCCCGCCGGCGCTGAGCTCTGCGGTCGAGACCTCGGCTTCCTTCCACCCGTGGAGCTCTCGCTCCACGAGGCGCGACTCGGCTGTGTCGAGGTCGCGCACGGCGCCGCCGTCGATCACGTACGTTTCGCCTGTTTGTGGCTCGCGCACGTAACGATCTCCGCCGCCGGGCGTTGTCCCGCCCAGCACGAGCTTGCGCTCGGCGCCGCTGAGCGTGACGGTGAGTGTGCCCTCGGGCTCCGCGAGACCGAATTCGGCTGCGCGATCCTCTGGGATGCGCCCGAGTGCGCGGAGGGCTTTGAGTGGCGCGAGGGACTCGACGAGCTTTTGCGCTACGCCCACGCCGACGAACTCGGTCGTCGTCTTGCCGGCGGGGGCGGGCGGCGGCGCGCCTGCGTCGGGGGGCGCTGGCGGAGGTGTCGCCTCGCGCTCCAGCGTGCCGAGGTAGTACGCGCCGAGTTTGTCGGATTTCGATTCGAGCGAGACCTTGCGGTTCTTGCCCTCGAAGACGACCTTCGTCACGTCGGCCGGGCGCCCGGGCCACACGGTTGCTTCGGTCTGTACGAGCGCCTTGGGCTGCTCGTCGCGGGTCCACACGGCCACTGCGCTGGCGGATGCCAGCACGAAGAGCCCCACGTGGACGAAGAGGCCGCGTCCCAGGTTCATGCCTTCCTCCCGGCCGTGCGGCGCGCCCGCCGCGTCACGAGGAGCCCTACGCCGAAGAGGAGCGCCGGAGCCCCGATGATCGTCCCGTAGAACCAGAACACATCCTTTTGCTTCGTGTGCTCGATGCGCACGTCTTCGGGCGTCACGATCTCTCCGCTGAAGCTCTCGTCGCCGCCGAGCCAGCGTACGGCGTCCACTGCGAAGAGCTGGTTCGTCTCGGCCACGCCGAGCGCGAGATCGCTCAGCGCGTCCGCGTCTGCGAGCACGAAGGCGCGCATCTCCTGCGGGCCCTTCACCTTCGCCTTGTCCACGCCTTCCGCGAGGGGCTTCGTGACCGCCGCGGCCAGGTTGAACGTCGCCTTCTTCTCGTCGCCGTCGAGCTCGTAGTTGCCGTTCTTGTCGGCGAATGCCGCGCCCGACGAGCGAAGGACGAAGTCCACCTTCGGCTCGGATCCGGCTTTCTTGTCGAGGGATCCGGCCACCGGCACCAGCACCACCGCGCGCTGCGAAACCCGGCTCAAGGTCGAGACCGAGGCGTGCGACGAGAAGCGGTTCGACACGATGTTCGCCTTGTCCGAGGCGTTGCGCCGCCGCGGGACGAAGAGCTGGTCCGTCGTGGCGAGCACGGTCGGATCGAACGAGAGATCCGCGAGCGCCGCGAGCGGGGCGAGATCGCCCTTCGTCTCTGGATCCAGCGCGAGGAGCAGCTTGCCGCCGCGCGCCGCGTACTTCTCGAGCGAGGTGATCTCCTCGGGCAAGAACGCTTGCGACGGGCCGAGCACCACGACGATCGACGCGTCGTCGGGCACCGCGTTCGCGAGGCCCTGCGGCATGCCGAGGTCCTTCACCGCGTAGTTCTGGCTCTCCAGCAACCGACGCAGGACCTTTGCGGTCCGGCCCTCGGCTGCTGCCGCGCCTGCGCCTTCGTTGAGCTCGCCGTGCCCGACCGTGAAGTAGGCCGTGCGCTGCTCCTTCATCGCCTTGAGGAGGGCCTTCTGGAAGTCGGCGTCGAGCGTCTTCAGCTTCGCCGCCGCCTTGGTCATCTCCTTGTCGAGCGTGAGCGTCTCGCGCGTCGGCCCGCGCAGGATCACGATCACCGCGTCCTGCGTGACCTTGTTGTCCTTCGCGAGCTGCGGGTTGAGCAGACGGTCGTAGAAGCCGTACTTGAAGTTCGGCGAGCTCTTCGCGATGTCTGCGAGGTAGCCCTCGACCTCCATGCCGACGTCGTTCAAGGGCGGGAAGAACGCGCGCACCTCGACGGTGTCCGGCGCGCTCGTCACGATCTTCTTCGTCGACTCGCTCGCCTTCGCCGTGCGGAAGTACGAGAAGTCGGCCTTCACGTCGAGCTCGCCGGCTGCGTACGTGAAGAGCGCCGCGTAGGCCACCGCGAGCGCGAGCGAGAGGCCCGCGATGGTCGCCGCGCGCACGCGACGGCCCTCGACGCGCGGCGCGCGCCGCATGGGCGCGAGCGCGATCTCGCCGAACACGAGCGGCAGCACCGACACGAGGATCAGGACGACCCACGCGACCGTGCTCGCCCCGTCGAAGCGGGCGCGTTTGTCCGGCGCCGCGTCGAGGATGCCGAGCGCGCGCCGGCCGGCCTCGGTGTTCCCCGCGAAGTAGATCGCGAGGCCGAGGAGCCCGAGCGCCGCGAAGAGCGACAGCGCGCGCTCGATCTTGCGCCGCTCCGGATCTTGCTCGCCCGACGCGTGCACGAACCGGAGGGCCGTCGTGACGACCGCGCCGAGCACGCCGAGCGCGGAGATTACGAGCCGCCAGGTCTCGACGTTGCCGAGCAGCCGTTCGCCGATGAAGACGAGCACGAGCGAGCCCACGAATGCGGGCGCGAGGAACGGCGCGTAGCTCGGCGGCGCGGGGGCCTTCGCTCCCTTGTCGGCCTTGCCTTCGGGCGCCTTCTCGGCGGCCGGGGCCGCCTCTTTCGGTTTCAGCGCCATCGCCGCGCCTCCAGCGTCTTCGTGGCCGCGAGCAGGAAGAAGTACGTGACGGCCACGTAATAGACCACGTTCTCCAGCTTGAGCACGCCGGTCATGAAGGGGAATTGCCGCTGGTGGTGCAGCGCCATCCCGGAGAGCACGCCGTTCACCGGCGGCTCGGTCACCTTCGCGACGAGCCAAAGCGTCACCATCACCGCGAGCAAGAGCCCGCCGAGGATCGCCGCCATCACCTGGCTCCGGCTCACGGCCGACGTGAACATCCCGATCGCGAGCGCGGCCGAGCCGAGCAGCAGGATGCCCGCGTAGCCCGCGGCCACGTGTCCGAGGCTCACCTTGCCGTTCACGAAGATGAGCAGCGGCATGTACACGCTGGCCAGCGTGACGAGCCCGATCATCGCGAGCGCCGCGAGGTACTTGCCCGCGATGATCTCGACGTCCCGGATCGGCGCCGTGTTGAGCAGCACCAGCGTCCCGCGCTCGCGTTCCCCCGCGAGCAGCGGGATCGACATGAGCACCGCCACGATCATCGTGACGCCGCTCGCGCCGTTGAAGAACTCGCGCAGCACGTCGGCCGACATGCGCGACCCGGACAGGCCGTTCGCGCTGAACCAGAGGCCCTCGACGAGCAGCGCTGCGGCCCCGATGGCCCAGCCGAGCAGGGAGCGCCCGTACGAGCCGATCTCTCTCCCCGCGACGAGCAGAGCGTTTCTCATGTCCCGCTCCCGTCCTCTTTCTCCGCCGCGGCGTCCTTCGCCCCGGCATCACCCTCGCCGGCCGCGGCGCGCGTTTTCTTCGCGCCCTTCTTGCCGGCCCGCTTCTTCTTCGCGCCTCCGGAGACGCCGTCCGTCGTCTCCGCGCCCGCGAGCTCCAGGAACACGCTCTCGAGCTCACGCTCGCCGCGGCGCACCTCCAGGAGCCCGAGCCCGGCCGTCACGAGCGCGCGGCACACCGCCTCGCGCGTGTCGCCTTCGGACTCGATCCGGAGCGCGATCACGCCCTCGCCGCCCTCCGTCGCGTCGATCGCCTCGACCGACACCACGCCGGGCACGGCGCCCGCGGCATCCTTGGCCTTCTCCTCGTCCCCGCGCACCGTCACGTCGATGCGCTGGTTCTTGATCAGCTTCGCGCTGAGCTCGGCCTCGGTGCCCGTCGCCGCGATCTGGCCGTCGCGGATCACGAGGAGGCGATCACACGTCTCGCTGATCTCGGAGAGAATGTGGGAGGACAAAAGGATCGTGTGCTCGCCCTTGAGACTGCGGAGTAGCTCCCGCATCTCCACGATCTGCACGGGGTCGAGGCCGCTGATCGGCTCGTCCAGCACGAGCAGCTTCGGCCCGTGCACGATGGCCTGGGCGATGCCGACGCGCTGCTTGTAGCCGTGCGACAGGGACGCGATGAGTTGATCCTGCACTTCCGCGAGCGCCGTCGCCTCCAGCACCTCGGGGACGCGTTTGTCGGCGTCGGCCTTCGAGAGGCCCCGCAAGCGCGCGGCGAAGTGCAGGTAGGCGCGGACCGTCATCTCGCCGTAGAGCGGGGGCGTGTCCGGCAGGTAGCCGATCAGCGATCGCACCTCGTGTGGGCTCTCCACGACGTCGAGCCCGTTCACGCGGACGGAGCCCGACGAGGGGAGCAGGTCGCAAGCGAGGATGCGGAGTGTGGTGGTCTTTCCGGCGCCGTTGAGCCCGAGCAAGCCCACGATTTCGCCGGCTTCGATGGAGAACGAGAGCGGCCCGACGGCCCTCCTCTCCCCGTAGTATTTGTACAGGTCGACGATTTCGATCACGGCAAAAGCCTTCGTCATGCGCCGGCGTTTCCCGGCGACGGCGCCCTTATAACAGAAGCCCGCGCCCGTGATTCCCGACCTCGTCGAGATCCGACGCCTGAAACGACGTTCGACCGCCCAGGGCAGCCGCGTCCCGGGAAACGCGCGGGGTCGGGCCTCGCCCGGCCGGGGGATCCCTCGCGAGGTCCAACGTTTCCACGGGATCCCGCTCATCGGTCTTGCGGCCGGGGCGAGCCCGCGAGAAGAGCCGCGCCATGACGGCGCGAGCCATGTTTCCAGGTCCCCGCAACGCTTTCCTCGCGGTCACCGCGATGGCCCTCGGCATGGCGTGCATGCAGGGCAATCGCCCCCCCGAGGTCGCGCCTCGCGGCACCCTCGTGCCCGGCGCCGCCGACGGCGCGGCCACGGTCGACACGCGTGGGGCCTTCGCCGTCGTATTCGGGACGCCGCGCGGGGACACGATCGATCCGCCCGAGGTGAGCCTCGTCTTCAACCGCCCGATGCGGCCGCTCGAGCTCGCGGGCGACGAGAGCGCGCCGCCGGCGTCGATCACGCCCGCGGTGCCGGGTCGATGGGCCTGGGTGGGGACGAACGCGCTCTCGTTCGTGCCGGAGAAGCGCCTGCCGCGCGCCACGGCGTTCGTCGTCTCGGTCCCCGCCGGCACGAAGGCGCTCGATGGATCCACGCTGGAAAAACCGTTCGAGCTGCGCTTCACGACGGCGCGCCCCGAGATCACGTCGATCGAGCCTTCCGAGGGCCGGGACGATCTGCGGCCCGACGCGAAGTTCACGCTGCGCTTCAACCAGCCGGTCGACGATCGCGAGCTCGAGAAGGCGCTCAAGATCTCGGCGGGCCAGCGTCAGGACAAGTGGGCCTTCTCCGTCAAGCGCCCCGATCCGCAGAACGATCAGCTCGTGGAGATCGTCCCGCGCACGCCGTTCCCGCTCGACAGCGAGGTCGTCGTCGAGGTGAAGGGACTCGCGGGCAAGGAGGGCAGCCTCCGATCCGAGAAGGAAGAGCGCTTCGAGTTCCGCACCTACGGCCCGCTTGCCGTGAAGGAGCTCCCGTGTGATCACGACACGCCACGCGGAAAATGCGCGCCCGATGGCGGCATCGGGATCTACCTCACGACGGCCGTCCAGCTCTCCGAGCTGAAGAAGGCCGTCCGCTTCGAGCCGAAGATCGACGTCACGTGGCCCTCGTGGCTCGACGACGAGCACATGACCTCGGGCGTCACCGTCTACGCGCCGTTTCCGCCGGGCAAGACGGTCAAGGTCGTCGTCGCCAAGGGGCTCCGTGATGTCTACGGGCAGAAGCTCGCCGCTGACTACCGCGCCGACGTGGCCTTCGACGACCTCTGGCCCGAGGCCGACATCGGCCTCCACGGCAGCGTCTTCGAGCCCGGGGCGCGGCGCGAGATCCCGATCGACTCGATCAACACGAACGATCTCGAGCTCGTCGTCGCCCCGCTCACGGCGGAAGATGCGATCCATTTGCAGGATGATCCATATGGCCCGGGCCGCACGCCCTCGTACGACGACATCCTGAAGCTGCCCGGCGCGAAGGTCTCGAAGCTCGCCTCGAACGCGCCGATCAACAAGCCCTCGCGGCACGCCGTGAAGATCGAGGAGGCGCTCGGCGGCAAGGACGCGCGCGGCGCGCTCGCGCTCGGCATCCGCTACATCGGCTGGCCCGGATCGAACCACCAGCGCGCGGTCACGAACACCGCGATCGCCAAGGTGAGTGACCTGGCGGTCACCGGAAAACTCTCCGCGCGTGGCTCGCTCCTCTGGATCAGCCGCCTCTCCTCGGCGGCGCCGGTCAAGGGCGCCGAGGTCACGATCCAGACGCCGGGCGAAGCGCCGGTTGGCCCGTTTCGCTCGGACGAGAGCGGCTTCATCAAGCTGCCGCCGGAGGTCTGGGCCCGCGGGGGCTCGGGCGCCGATCGCGCCGTCATCGTCGTCAAGGACGGCAATGATTGGACCTACAAGCATCTGAACGACACGCTGAGCAGCTGGCGCTTCGACATGCAGGTCGACCCTGGGCCGGATCGGCCGTTCGGCCTCGTGTTCACGGATCGCGGCATCTACCGGCCCGGCGACACGGTCCACATCAAGGGCATCTTCCGCAAGGAGGGCAACCCCGGCACCGTGACGCCCGTCGGCCTGCCCGTGGAGATCAAGGTCGAGGGCCCCGACGGCGACGAGATCGTCTCGCGCACCGAGACGCTCTCGCCCTTCGGCACCACGGCGATCGACGTCGTCGTCCCCCGCGCCGGCCGGCTCGGCACGTACTCGGTCCGCGCCACGGTGCAGGAAGGGAACCCGGGCTGGGCCGATGTGAGCGGCGACTTCGAGGTCGCCGAGTATCGGCCCGCCGAGTTCGCGGTCTCGGTCGAGAGCGACAAGCCGAGCTACGTGCGCGGCGACAAGGGCAAGTGGATCGCGCGCGGCGATTACCTCTACGGCGCGCCCATGTCCGCCGCCGAAGCGCGGGTCGTCGTGACGCGCGGCGAAGCTGACTTCCGCCCGCCGAACACCGACGGTTTTACCGTCGATGAAGACACGTTCTACGCGGATTTCGCCGACGAGACCTCGCGGGAAGGGGAGATCGAGAGCCGCACGACGAAGCTCGACGCGAAGGGCACGACCTCGTTCGAGGCCTCGCTCGCGCTCCCGGGCCAGCGCGGCCCCGAGCGCGTGACGGCCGAGGCCGAGGTGAACGACGTCTCGCGCCAGTACATCGCGGGCAGCACCACGGCCATCGTGCATCCGGCCGAGTTTTACGTCGCGCTCCGGACGGGAAACGATCTCTTCGTGGACGCGGGCAAACCCGTGAACCCCGAGGTCTTCGCCGTGGATCCCAAGGGCGCGCGCGTGGCGGGCGTTCCGATCAAGATCGAGCTCGTGTCGCGCACGTGGACCGTCGCGCGGCAAGCGACCCCCGGCGGCCTCGCGCACACCGTGGCCGAGCCCGTCGATCGCGTCGTCGAGAGCTGCACCGTCACGACGACGGCCGGCGACAACCCCGTCTCGTGCAAGCTCACGCCGGCCGCGTCCGGCTACCACATCATCCACGCGACCGCGGTCGACACGCGTAAAAATCCCGTCGGCGCCGCGGATCCGCTCTACGTCTTCGGTGGCTCGGGCGGCGGCGGCTTCGGCGACAGCGACAGGCTCGCCGTCGAGCTCGTCGCCGACAAGGAGAGCTACGAGATCGGCGACAAGGCGCGCTTCCTCGTGAAGTCGCCGTTCGCCGCGGCCGAGGCGCTCGTGACGGTCGAGCGCGCGGGCATCCTCTCGCAGCGCCGCGTGAAGCTCGCCGGCGCGATGCCGACCATCGAGATCCCGGTCACCGAGGATCTACGCCCGAACGCGTTCGTCTCGGTCCTGCTCGTCCGTGGGCGCACCAAGCCCGCGCCGACGAACATAAAAGATCCCGACGTCGGCGCGCCTGCGTTCCGCATGGGGTACGCGCCGCTGCTCGTGAACCCCGAGAAGCGCAGGCTCAAGATCGCGCTCACGCCGAGCAAGACGGAGGCGCGGCCCGGCGAGAACGTCGAGGTCGACGTCGTCGTGCGTGATCACGCGGGCAAACCCGCGCGCGCCGAGGTCACGTTCTACGCGGTCGACGAGGGCGTGCTCTCGCTCATCGGGTACAAGACGCCCGATCCGATCGGCGTCTTCGGCGCCCCGCGCCCGCTGCGCGTCAGCTCGCTCGAAGTGCGCGCCGCGCTCGCCCGCGTCTTCCGGCCGTACGGCGATCTCGGCACGGACAAGGGCCTCGACGGCGGCGACGGCGGCGGCGGCACGTCCGTGCGGCGCGACTTCCGCGCGAGCGCCACGTTCGTCCCCTCGATCGTCACGGACGACGCCGGCCGCGCGAAGGTCCGCTTCCGCCTGCCGGACACGCTCACGACCTACCGGCTCATGGCCGTCACCGCGGCCGAGGACGATCGCTTCGGCTTCGCGGAGAACCGCGTCGTCGCGAGCCGCCCGCTCATGGCGCGCCCGGCGCTGCCGCGTTTCCTCCGCGCAGGCGACGCGCTCGACGCGTCCGTCGTCGTGAGCTCGAAGGGCATCGGCAAGACCTCGGCCACGGTGGAGATCAAGCTCGACGGGCTCACGCTCTCGGGTGAGACGAAGCGCACGATCGATCTCGCGCCCGGCGCGCCCGTCGAGGTCCGCTTCCCGATCACGGCGCCGAAGGCCGGCAAGGCCAAGATCGGCTTCGTCGTGCGCGCGACCGAGTCCGGCAAACCGCTGGAGGACGCCGTCGAGGTCGAGCGCGACGTGCGCGTGCCGCTCTCGCCCGAGGCCGTCGCGCTCTACGGCGACACGACCACCGAGATCGCGGAGAAGCTCGGGGATCTTTCGGCGATCCGCGACGACACGGGCGGGCTCGAGGTCAGCATGGCCTCGACCGCGCTCGTGGGCCTCGGCGGCGGCGTCGAGCAGCTCATCGAGTACCCGTACGGCTGCACCGAGCAGCTCGTGAGCAAGCTCGTGCCGATGCTGCCGCTCCGCGATCTCGCGGGCGACTTCAAGATCCCGCTGCCGAAGAACACGGACGCGATCATCGAGTCCACGGTGGCCGAGATCCTGAAGCACCAGCGCGGCGACGGGGGCTTCGGCATGTGGGCAGGGTCGGATCGCTCGAACCTCTGGGCCACCACCTACGCGCTCTGGGGCCTCGGCGAGGCGAAGCGCCGCAACGTGAACATCCCCGAAGCGGCGATCGAGGCGGCCTCGCGTCACGTCTACGACGCGCTCGACAAGCTCGACGACGAGTACACCCGCGCCGCCGCGCCCTTCATCCTCGACGTGCTCGCCGAGAACAAACACCCCGACACGGGCCGCACGACGCGCCTCTTCGAGGAGCGGAAGACCTTGCCGCTCTTCGCGCAGGCGTTCCTCGCGCACGCCATGGTCGCGAGCAAGCACGACCGCGCGAGCATTGATCAGCTCGCAAACGAGCTCGAAGGCGCGCTCCGGCTCGACGGCAACGTCGCCCGCGTCGCGACGAACCTCGGCGATCGCTACGCCGTGCTGATGGACTCCGACACCCGCACGACGGCCCTCGTCCTCCGCGCGCTCCTCGCGGCGCGGCCGAACCACCCGATCGCCGCGAAGCTCGCCATGGGCCTGCTCGCCGATCGAGAGGGCGGATCGTGGCGCAACACGCAGGAGGCCGCCTGGTCGCTCGTCGCGCTCGACGCGTATCGCAAGGCGCAGGAGAAGGCCGCGCCCGACTTCCTGGCGCACGTCTTCCTCGGGCAGGCCGAGATCGCGACGCAGGCCTTCCGCGGTCGCGACGTGAACCAGGCGCGGATCACCTTGCCCGCCGAGCGTCTCACGTCAGCCGGCGGCAGCGTGCTCGCGTTCGACGTCGAGGGAACGGGCCGCCTCTTCTACGAGGCGCGCCTGCGCTACGCGCGGAAGGAGCTGCCCAAGGCGCCGCTCGATCGGGGCTTCTTCGTGCAGAAGACGCTCCGCCCCGTGAGCCCCGCCGAGCTCGCCAGCCTGCTCGCCGCGTCGCCTGGCAAGGGCGTGAGCACCTTCCCCGGCGGCGAGCTCGTCCTCGGCGAGATCGTCGTCGTCACGCCTTCGCCGCGTGACTACGTCGTCGTCGACGATCCGCTCCCGGCCGGCTTCGAGCCCGTCGACGCGCGCCTCGCCACGACCGCGAGCGGCCCGAGCCTCGACGAGGACGAGGGCGATCCCGAGGACACGCTCGACGAAGAGGGCGGCTACGACGCCGTCGCCACGGGCCGCGCGTACCTCTCCAGCCGTTACCTGCGCGAGCTGCGCGACGACCGCGTCCTCTTCTTCATCGACCGCATGCCGGCCGGCATGTATCGCTATCGGTACCTCGCGCGCGCGACCTCGATCGGCACGTTCGTCCTTCCGCCCGCGCGCGCCGAGGAGATGTACGCGCCCGAGGTGTTCGGAAGGACCGCCGCCGGCACGATCACGGTGACCGCCAGCAAGTGACCCGATCCCGCCTCGCTCGTGAGCTCGCCCGGTGGCTCGTGCCTCGCACCCGCCGCCGCCGGATCGAGCTCGCGCTCGCGGTCGTCCTCTCCCCGATCCTCTGCCTCAGCCTCGCCGCCGCGCTCACGCCGCTGCCGCCCGAGCTCGCCTCGAACGAGCTCGCCGCGGCCGACCCCTCCACGGTCTTCCTCGATCGTCACGGCGTCGTCCTCTGCGAGGTCCGCGCCAAGGACGGCACACGCGCGCGCCCCGTGCGCCTCGCCGACATCGATCCACGCGTGATGCGCGCCGTGCTCGCGGCCGAGGACAAACGCTTTTCCCTGCACCCCGGCGTCGATCCCATCGCGATCGCGCGCGCCGCGGGGCAAGCGCTCTTCGCGCGCGGCATCGTCTCCGGCGGCTCGACGCTCACGCAGCAGCTCGCGCGCACCCTCGTGCCGCGCCCGCGCACCGTGGTCGGCAAGCTCCGCGAGATGGCGCTGGCGCTGCGGATCGAGGCCTCTCTCTCGAAGCCGCGGATCCTCGAAGAGTACCTGAACCGTGTGGCGTTCGGCCCCTCGCTGCGCGGCGTCGAGGCCGCGAGCCGCTTCTACTTCGACAAATCCACCCGCGATCTCTCCCTCGCCGAGGCCGCCGCGCTCGCCAGCCTGCCGCGTGGACCCACGCTCTACGATCCGCGCCGCGGCACGGACCTGCTGAAGCGCCGCCGTGATCGCGTCCTCGAACGCATGCGCGCCGCGCGACTCGCCGATCCCGAGGACGTCGATCGCGCCCTCGGCGAGCCGCTCGTCCTCGCCCCGCGCGGCAGCGGCCTCGGCATCCCGCACCTGCGTCAGGCCATCCTTTCAGGGCGATGGGGGTTCGGGGGCGTAGTTCCGCTTGCCGGCGCGCAGCCCCCGAGCGTGGACCAACGTGCCACCTCCATCACGACCACGCTCGATCGCGGGCTCCAGCGCGAGATCGAGATCCTTGCCATTCAAACGGTCGAGCGCCTCGCCCCGCGCCACGTGACCGCGGCTTCCGTCGTCGTCCTCGACAACGAGACGGGAGAGATCCTCGCCTACGTCGGCTCCCCCGACATCGAAAACGAGGCGCGCCTCGGCCACAACGACGGCGTCCTCGCCAAGCGCCAGCCCGGCTCGACGCTAAAACCCTTCGTCTACGGGCTCGGCATGGAGATCGGCAGCTTCACCGCCGCCACGATCCTCCCCGACGTGGACCTGCACTTCCCGACGCCCGACGGCGACTATCACCCGAACAACTACGACGGCCGCTTCCACGGCCCCGTCCGCGTCCGCGAGGCCCTCGCGAGCTCCTTCAACGTCCCCGCCGTCGTCGCCGCCTCCCGCGTCGGCCCCGAGCGTCTCCTCGCACGCCTGCGCGACCTCGGCTTCGCCTCCCTCGATCGCAGCGCGCGCGACTACGGCCTCGCCCTCGCACTCGGCGACGGCGAAGTCCGCTTGCTCGAACTCGCCACCGCCTACGCCACCCTCGCGCGCGGCGGCCTCACCGTGTCCCCACGCGCCATCCGCGAAGCCCACGCAGCCACAGGCGAGCCCCTCCCACTCCCCGCGCCACCGCCGCGCCGCGTCCTCGATCCGCGCGCAGCCTACGTCCTCACGCACATCCTCGCAGATCGGCACGCGCGTCTCGCGACGTTCGGCGAAAACAGCGTCCTCGAGCTGCCGTTCCCGGTCGCCGCAAAGACCGGCACCTCCAAGGGATTTCGCGACAACGTCACCGTCGGCTTCACGCCCTCCGTCACCGTCGCCGTCTGGGTCGGCAACTTCGACGGCTCCCCCATGAGCGGCGTCAGCGGCGTGACCGGCGCCGGCCCGCTCTTCCACGACGCCATGCTCGCAGCCTCGAGGCTGTACCCAGCGCGCGACTTCGAGCGCCCCGAAGGCCTCGTCGACGTGGACATCTGCCCCCTCTCCGGCGCACGCCCCGGCCCAGACTGCCCGCACCGCCGCAGCGAGCTTCTCCCGCGAGAAACCTCCCTCGCAACCTGCGACATGCACGAACGCGTCCGCATCGATCGTCGGAACGGCCTGCGCGCCGGTCCCGCCTGCCCGGACGCTTCGATCGAAGCCCGCATCTTCGAGCGCTACCCCCCCGAGCTCACCTCATGGGCCGAAAACGCCAGCCGCCCCGTCGCACCACGCGGCTCCTCCCCCTTCTGCCCCGAGACCGACCGCGCTCTACCCTCCCGCATCCGCATCGCCTTCCCCCCCAACGGCGCGCGCTTCGTGCGCGACGGCGCTCTCGCCGCCGAAGAAGCCATCCGCGTCCGCATCAACGCCCCCTCCGAGGCCCGCACCGTGCGCCTCCTTGTCGACGGCCGCGCGTTCATCCTGACACCCCCATTCGAGCGCTCGCTCCCCCTCGTCCCCGGCGAACACACGCTCGTCGTCGAGGCAGACGGGATCACCTCGGAGCCCGTCCGCTACTCGGTGGACAGGTAAGGGGAAGCGCCGCGCCGGGGCTCTGCCCCGGGCCCCGCGGGGGCTACGCGCCCCTCGACCCGCGCCAGGGCCAGCCCTGGACCATTTGGGGAAGAACTGCGCAACGCGCAGTTCTTCCCACAGGCCGTTGGTGGTACCGCGTCGCCCGTTGAACCGTCAGCGCGGCTGTCTTGGTTGGCAGGGTCGGTTGCGGTCTTGACCTGGCCCGTTCGATGAACTGCGCATCGCGCAGTTCATCGACCCCGAGTCCAGCGCTTGCGCTGGTCCGGGTCCAGGGGCGGAGAGCCCCTGGTGGGGCCTGGGGCGAAGCCCCAGCGAGACGCCTCAGCTCAACGTCACGTCAGAACGAAGTTGTTCAGCGTCGCGACGATGACGCCGATGATGCTTTCGCCTGCGATGAGGCCTGAGGCGATCGGCACGGTCATCTCCTCGCCCTTTTTGCTCACCTTGCCGGCGATGAAGGCGGCGACGGCGCCGAGGAACATGGCGAGTGGGTAGTAGAACGGCAGGATGAACCCGAGGCCGATGCCTGTGGGGGAGGGGAGGTATTTTTTGTACTTCGGCAGCAGCTTCTCCAGCGCCACCAGCACCGTGCCTGCCACGAGACCTATGGCGATGCATGTCCGCGCCATCGGGTGCAGGTTGCCGATGCCCATCTTGAACACCTCGGCCACGGCCTTCCACTGCTGCGCTGCGGGCGCCGGGAAGGCGGGGTTGTCTCCGGTCAGCACCGATGCGTTCGGCACCAGCATGTAGAAGCCGATCACCGTGGCGATCGTCCCTGGCAGGATTCCGAGCATCTGCGCGATGAACTGCCGGCGCGGGTTTGCGCCGAGCAGGTAGCCCGACTTGAGATCGGTCAGCAGGTCTGCGCTCGCGCTCGCCGAGCCGGCCGTGATTCCGGCCGTCATCAGGTTCGCCGTCGCGCTCTGCGGGATCAGCACGCCGTAGATGAGCTGCATGATCTTGCCCATCGCGCCCGTCGGCGTGATGTCCGTCTCGCCGGCCGCGCGACATGCCACGAGCGAGAGCACGAACGTCAGGCCCACGGCGAGCAGACCGAGGTGCACGGGCACGTCGAAGAACTTCCAGGCGATCCCCACGACGCCGACGGTCGCGATCGAGCCGCCGATCACGAACCAGCGCATCGGCACCTCGACGCCGGCCCGCTCTGTCCCTGCGTCCCCGCCTGCGGCTTTCCCGAAGCTCTTGAAGGCCCGGACGATCGTCTTCCATTGCAGCACGAACGACAGCAGGCCCGAGGCCACCAGCATCGGCGCGCCGATCCAGAGCCCGATGTCTTTCCAGGCCGTTTGCGGCTTCGCTGCTGCCGTCACCACCTGGCCGAGCTGGTTCTGCCACTGCGCTTCGAGCGCGATGGGCGTCACGAACAGCGCGAGCACGAGCCCGCCCACCACCATCGAGATCGTCGCGCGGAGCCCCACGAGTGCACCGGCTGCGACGAGCGCCACGCCGTGGTCCAGCTTGATGTTGAACGCGGAGAGCGGGTACGTCTTGCCTGCTGCGGTGACCTTGGGCAGCCAATCGAAGATCGCCGACGCGCCTGGCACGAGCGCGGCGCGCGTCACCACGCCTGCCGCGTCCACCGACTTCACGATGTTCAGGTCTTTGAGGAGCGGGATGAACCCGGCGACCGCGGCTGACGCCAGGAGCGCGCGTCCTTTTTCGAGCGCGCTCGCGCCCTGGCTGTAGAGGCTCTGCAGCGTCACGGCGGCGGCCGTGCCCGAGGGGAAGCGCAGCCGCTCCTGGTTGATCATGTTGCGCTTCATCGGGATCGCGATGACCGTCCCGAGCAGCGCGATCGCCACGGTCCAGGCTGCGAGCACCGGCCAGGGCATGTGGGTGCCCTTCGGATTGCCCGGCGAAACGGTCAGCATGAGCAGCGCCGGGATGGCCGAGACCATCGTGCCGCCGGTCGAGTACCCTGCGGCCGACGCGGTCGACTGCATGCAGTTGTTCTCGAGGATCGTCATCGGCGTCTTCACGATCCCGGCGCGCTGGAAGGCGCCCCAGATCGAGAACGAGAGCAGACACGCCGTGATGGCCACGCCGAGGTGCCAGCCGGTCTTCAGGCCGACGTAGAGGTTCGTGAACGCGAGCAAGAACCCGAGGGCCGCGCCCATGCCCACGGCGCGAGGCGTGAGCTGCGCGGTCCCTTCGCCCCGGTAGGCCTTCGCATACCAGGTCTCTTCATCCATCTCGCCGACCGTCTCTGGCGCGATGTCGAGCGGCTTCCCGCGCTCGATCTCCGCGTCCGTCGTCGGCGACGGCTGAAAGAGGGGCCCGTCCACGACTGCGACCGCACGCGCCTCTGCAACGGGCGTCTCGATCTCGCTCATCTCCGCCTCATAGCATGGAGACGGGGTGAACAGTTCGGCCGTCAGGGCTTCCGGGGCGTGGCTCCGGAGCTCGCGCCCCAAACCCCCGGGGCGCGCGTCAGCGGAACGCGACCTCTGGATTCGATGCCTCTCGCGCGAGCGCCTCCCGCTCTCGGGCGAGATAATCCCGGATCGCCGCGTCGAGCCTGGGATCGGCCACGTGGTGGAGGCTCCTCGTGATCGTGGGTTCGAAGCCCCGGGTCATCTTGTGTTCTCCCCCCGCGCCGGGCTCGAACCGCCCGACCTTCCGCAGAATGCACTGCTCGATCGAGTGATAGAAGCAGACGCTGAAATGGAGGAAAGGTCGCTCCTCGGAGGCGCCCCAGTACCTCCCGTAAAGCGCGTCTTTCCCGGCGAAATTGAAGGCCCCGGCGATGGGCCGCTTCCCTTCCCGGGCGAGCACGACCTCCACGCCGTCCCCGAGCCGCGGTACGATCTCCTCGAAAAACGCGCGGTTCAGGTATCTTCGTCCCCAGGAAAACTTGTCCACCGTGGCCGTGTAATACCCATACATGGCGTCCACGAGATCCGGCGTGATCTCCCGCCCGCGCAAGGTGACGAGCTCGATCCCCTGCGCGGCCACCTCGCGCCGCTCGCGCTTCCATTGATTGCGACGTTTCGAGGAAAAACGCGCGAGGAAATCGTCGTACGTCGCATACCCGGCGTTCTTCCAATGAAACTGCAGGCCGTACCGCTCGGCGAGGCCGAAGCGCGCGAGCTCGGCCGCCTGATCCGCGGTCGGGAAGAGGACGTGCGCGCTCGAGATCTCCATCCGGGTGACGAGCTGCCGGAGGCCCTCGGCCATGGCGGCGGCGACCTTCGAGGCGTCGGCGCCCTCGGCGACGAGCAGCCGCGGCGCCGTCGCGGGCGTGAACGGGACGGCGACGACGAGCTTGGGGAAGTACTCGATCCCAGCGCGATGCGCAGCGCTGGCCCAGGCGTGGTCGAAGACGAACTCGCCCTCGCTGTTGCCCTTGAGGAACGCCGGGGCCGCGGCGATCAGCCGCTCGCCCTCGTGCAAGGTGAGGTAGTGGGGGAGCCAGCCGGATCGAGGCTCGACGCAGCCCGTCCGTTCGAGGACGTCGAAGAACGCCCATGCGAGGAACGGGGCCTCGGAGACGCCGCCGAGGGCGTTCCAGTCCTCCTCGGGGATGTCGCGGATCGTGGCGTGGACGCGGAGCTCGAACACTCGGCCGTATCCTCGGCGGGAGACGCGGGGTTGGCAAGGGGCATGGCCGTTGCGTACGCCTGTTCACCCGGGCAAGATGACCCGCATGGGTGATCCTGCGCGGAGCTTGAAGCCTGCCACGCTCGAGGAGCTGCTTGCTCTCGCGGGGGACGAGCGCGGCTACGAGCTCATCGGCGGCGAGCTCGTCCAGCGAGCGATGACGAGCGGTGCGCACGCCCGCAGCGTCAACCGCCTGGGCGGCCGTATCGGCGATCCGTTCGACCGCCCGCCCGGTCGTCGCGGCCCCGGAGGTTGGTGGATCCTGACCGACCCCACGGTCGAGTTTTCCCCCACCGAGATCTATCGCCCGGACATCGCTGGATGGCGCCGCGATCGCGTCCCCCATGCCCCCAGCGAGTTTCCCGTGCGAATTCGCCCCGATTGGGTTTGTGAGGTCCTGTCACCGAGCAACAGCACGAACGACACTATCAAGAAGCGGCACACTTATCACCGCTGCCAGGTCCCCCATTACTGGATTCTCGATCCCATGCAGGAGACGCTCACCATCCTGCGCTGGACCCCGGATGGGTATCTCATCGCCGGTGACGCCATGCGCGGCCAGCGCCTCCGCGCCGAGCCCTTCGAGGCGGTTGAGATCGATCTCGACGAGCTCTTCGGCGACGTGGCAGAATGACGCGCGCCTCGACGCCACTCCGTGCGAATGCCACGAAGTTGACAGCCTTACCGGCTGCCCCTAGCGTCGAGCCCTACGCTATGCGCCATTGCACCTATCTCCTCGCATTCGCCACCGGAATCCTCCTCCTCGCCTGCAGCGCCTCCTCCAGCCCGAACCCCGGCGCGGGCGGGTCGGGCGGCGAGGATGGCGAAGGCGGCTCCTCGGCCGGCGGCAACGGCGGCGGCTCGGCGACCCTCACGTGGGCGCAGCATTGCCAGCTCCGCGGGGAGGCCCTCGCGGCCTGCGAGGGAGAGCCCGACGTCGCCGACTGCACCAAGGAAGGCCCCTGCTTCGAGGCCACCCTGCGCGCCGACGCGGTGCAGCCGTTCCTCCAGTGCCGCGTGCAGCAGGCTTGCCTGGGCGGCAACTGCAACGACAAGGCGGCGGCCAACCTCTCGATCACGAATGTGCAGCAAAGCTACGTCGATGCCGCCAACCAGCGCGTGAGCTGCGAAAACGCCGGCTTGGACTGGGATTGGAGCCCGGACAACTTCCCCTGGAAGATCCTCAGCGACGCATTCCTCCAGGACCTCATCCCCTGCTTGGACATCTCGTCCTGCCCCGACGCCGACGCTTGCCTCCGCGGGAAGTACGAAGCGGCGTTCGCGGCCTGCCAGTAGCCTAGGACGCTCGTCCCTGCCAGAGAGCGAGCTCGGCGACGCAGGGCTCGCCCCGAAACCTCCCGCCTACGCCTCCGCCAGGATGCCCTGCCGAAGCACGTCGAGCAGGCATGCCGCCTCGGTAGGCCCCGGCAAACCCGCCGCGCGCGCCACCTCGGGGGCCGGGGCGCGCGTCGTCGACGCCGCGAGGCGCGAAAGCGCGTCGGCCTGCGCCTGCTGGACATGCGCCCGCTCCTCCGGCCCGAGCCGATCCATCGCCCAGGCGTGGACCTTCCACGACAGGGCCGCGTGCCGCGCCTCGTCGGTCGTGATGTCCCGCATCGCCGCCGCGAGCTCGGCGTCCGCCGCGCGCCGCGCCTGATGGGCCCCCACGAGCGCCCCGAACGTCTCGCGCACACAGCCCTCCACCGCATTCTCCAGGGCGAGCGCGAAGAGCGCGCGGAGCGGCAGCTCCTCCACGCGCGGCGGGAAGGGCGTGCCGCCGCCGCGCGCCCGCGCGAGGGCCGAGACCACGTCCGCGTGCCGGACCTCGTCCTCGGCCGCCCTCCGCGCCTCGTCCACGAGCGACGCCGGCGCGCCGAGCGCGGTGAGCTCCGCCGCGAGCCGCTCGAAGGCGATCACGCTCGCCGCCTCCAAATGCGCGGCGCGCGCGAGGAAGTCCCCGAGCAGAGACCGCCCCTCGTCCGCGGGCGCGCTCGTGAGCCCGGCCGGGACCCGCCCGATGCACGCCGAGCTCCGCTCGATCTCTTCGGTGCGGACCTCCTGGACCTCGCCGCTACGCCAGATGCGCAGCGTGTATCGCGTGGTGATGATCGGCGCGCAGTCCCTCGTGATCTTCGTGGCCGTCACGAGGAAGCCGTCCGGCGTCGCGCGTACGGTGGTGCGCTCGGCATTGTCGCAGGTGAGGTGGTATCCCATGGCCTCCACGAGCAGCAGCGCCTCGTCGGGCGTGTCGATCGGGCCGAGGAGCGCGCGGATTTCCGGGACGCCGGCCCAACGTCGTACCTCATCGCCCGCCGTGGTCACGACCGACGTCTCGCTGCAGAGCTGCACGCAGCTCGTCGCCCGAAAGGGCTCCGGGTGCATGCGGATCTTCTGGTGGCATTCGCGCGTCGTGGCCGTCGCGCAGGGGGTGCCCACCTCGCTGACGACGCTGAAATGGGAGACCGTCCAGCGCTCCGGGCCCTCTTCGTTGGGCGGGAAGCCGCTGAGGGTGCGGATGGCGAGGGAATCGAAGCGCCGCGCGGGCGAGAGGCCGCTCGCCGAGATGGGGAGGTACGTGCCGGGCGCGCAAGGCACCCCGCGAGCCACCTGCGCGCTTGCCGTCTCATCGACGGCGTCCGTATCCGCGGGCTCCGCGAGCGCCTGCGTGGGCTCGGTCGTGCAGCCCTGGGCGAGGAGCCCGGTCACGAGGGCGACGCGCTGGGCGCGCTCGAAGATGCGCGCGAGCCATGATTCCACGGATTCATCGGGATCCGGGTTGCAATCACGCAGGAATCGATGGGCCATGAGGATCTCCCGAGCCCGCGTGCACAAGGCGAACGGCTCGACCGAATCCATGGCAACACGCATGCCGCGGACGCGCGCGTTCGTGGTTTCGCCTGTTCCTCGGCGTTATCCCGCGTGATGATACCGCGCATGGCCAAGCCCCTCCTTTCTGTGGTTTCCGTGCTCGCCCTCCTCTCGTCCGCCGCCGCGGGGTGCGGCCCGCGTGTGGTGATCGATGCGAACGACGTCGGAGACGGCGCGGGGGGCGTCGGAAACGGGAACGGAGGCGCGGGCGGAAACGGGAACGGAAGCGGCAGCGGGAACGGAAGCGGGATGGGCGGCGGAGGCGTCGGCGCCTCCGGAAGCGGCGCGGGATCGTCCGTGAGCTCGGGCTCCGGCGGCATGATCTGCCCGAGCTTCGGCGACCCCTGCACGAGCTGCCTCTCCGTCTCGTGCAGCGCCGTTTATTGCGATTGTCACGAGAACCCCGACTGCTTCCAGCTCATCACCTGCACGAACCAGTGTGGCGGCGACGATGCATGCGAGCAGACCTGTCATGCGAGCTTCCCGAACGGAGCCGCCGACGTCTACGCCCTTTCGAGCTGCGGCGGCGCGTCCTGCCCGAGCGAGTGTCCCAACACCGAGCCGCTCGATCCATGCTCGCAGTGCATGGTCGAGACGTGCGACGACGAGCTCAACGGCTGCCTCGCCGACGCCCCGTGCATTGCGCTGTACAGCTGCCTCCAAGACTGCGCCGACCTCGATCTGACCTGCCAGAAGGCTTGCTACGAGGACCACGGAGCGGGCGTGCCGAAGCTCGAAATCCGGCTCCCGTGCGTCCAGACGAGCTGCGATGCGTGCTGAAGCGGCTTCCGCCTCGCGCCTCGCCTGCTACCATCGCCCCCGCTCATGACCATGACCGACACCCTCCTCCAGCAAGCCGGCGAGGGCGAGCTCCGCGCCCAGGGCCTCGCCGCGGCCCGCGATCTCTGCGCCTTCCTCGATCACGCCCCGAGCCCGTATCACGCGGCCGAGGAGGTCGCGCGGCGGCTCTCCGCGCATGGGTTCTCCGCGCTCTCGGAGCATGATGCCTGGCAGCTCGCGCCTGGCGATCGCCGCTATTTCCTACGCGCCGGTACGATCGTCGCCTTCGTCGTCGGCGACGAGCACCCCGCGCTCGCCGGCTTCCGCCTGATCGGCGCGCATACCGACTCGCCGAACCTCCGCGTCAAGCCGAACGCCGACCTCGCGCGCTCCGGCTACCAGGAGCTCGGCGTCGAGGTCTACGGCGGCGTGCTGCTCTCGACCTGGCTCGACCGCGACCTCTCCATCGCCGGCCGCGTCTTCTGCCAGCGCAAGGGCGAGCGCCCCGCGGCGCGCTTCGTCGACCTCGGTCGCGCCGTCGCCCGCGTGCCGAACCTCGCGATTCACCTCAATCGCACGGTCAACAAGGAAGGGCTCGTCTTGAACGAGCAGAAGCATCTCGTCCCGGTCGTCGGGCTCGGCGCCGCGCCCGACGTGCGCGCCCTCGTGGCCCGCGAGCTCGACGAGCGGCCCGACGCCATTCTCGGCTACGACCTCAGCCTCTACGACACGGCCAAGGCAGCGATTGCCGGCCTCTCGCAGGAGTTCGTCCTCTCGGCGCGCCTCGACAACCTGGCGAGCTGCCACGCGGCCACGTCCGCGCTCGCCGCCGAGGCGGGCCGCTTCGCCTCGACCCGGATGATCGTGCTCTACGACCACGAAGAGTGCGGCAGCCGCAGCGCCGCGGGCGCCGCCGGCACGGTCCTCAAGGACACGATCGCGCGGATCCTCGAGGCCTATCCGCGCAGCGAGCCGCAGGGCTTGCAGCGGGCGCTCGCGCGCTCGTTCCTGGTCAGCGCGGACATGTCGCACGCGCTCCACCCCAATTACGCCGACCAGCACGAGCCGCAGCACCAGCCCATGTTGAACAAGGGCCTCGTCATCAAATCGAACGTCAATCAGTCCTACGCGACGGACGGCGGCACGGCGGCGGTGTTCGAGGAGATCTGCCGCGACGTCGGTTATCCGGCGCAGAGATTCGTGGTCCGCACGGATCTGCCCTGCGGCAGCACCATCGGCCCCATCACGGCGGCTGCGCTCGGGATCCCCACGGTCGATGTCGGCGCCCCGATGCTCAGCATGCATTCGTGCCGCGAGATGTGCGGAACGCTCGACGTGCACTGGGCCGTCGAGACGTACAGGCGCTTTTTGCGGGGGTAGGGGAGCGTTCCCCCTCCCCGGACGAACCCCTCTCGCCTCGCCCGAGCGTTCCTGCTAGAGTTCCTCCCAAGGAGCACCCGCATGCCGCCCGAACTGCAACGGCTCGCCGACGAGATCCTCTCCTTGCCGGTCCCTTCCCGGACCGAGCTTGTTCGTTGCATCCTGGAGAGCCTGAGCCAATCCGAGAGTGAAGCGATCAAGCAGACGTGGGCGAAGGTAGCGGAGGAGCGCTGCCGACAGATCGACGCAGGTGAAGTGGAGCTGCTCGACGGAGCCGACGTGCTCCGCGAGCTCCGCGCGCGCCCCCGTTGAAGCGTTTTTTCTTCCACCCCGCGGCCCGCAAGGAGTTGCGGGGGGCGATGGCGTTCTACGAGGGGCGCGTCGAGGGCCTGGGCGAGGAGTTCCTCGACGAGGTCGAGGCGGCCCTCGGGCGCATCTGCGACATGCCCGCGGTCTGGCCCAAGCTCTCCGAGCGCGTGCGGCGCTGTCAGACGCGACGTTTCCCCTACGGAATCCTTTACCGCGAGGCCCGGGACCGGATCGAGATCATCGCGGTGATGCACCTGCACCGTCACCCGGACACCTGGAAGAGCCGCTGAGAGCGGGCCCCGACCGCTGCACAGCCCAAACGTCCCGGCGCCTCGTAGCCCGCTGACGTCCAGCCCGCATTTTCGACGCCCTGGACGGTCGAAAATGCGCTAGAGAGTGTCGAACTTTCGACACACGTAGGCTGGGCTTCCCGGCGGGTGACTTTCCATGCTTCGTTACCGAGCCGACATCCGGACGTTGTGCTTCGTGGCGATCTACTTCGCGCTCGTCGCCGTGCAGTGGGTCTATGCGCCGAGCGCGCTTTGGGTCGCGATCCCGCTCCTCGCGGTGACGTGCGTGTTCTCGTTCCTCGGCGCCGTGGCCACGCACAACACCGTGCATTGCCCCGTGTTCAAGCAGCGCTGGGCGAACCGGGCCTTCCAGGTCGTGCTCACGTTGACCTACGGCCATCCCGTCAGCGCCTTCGTGCCCGGCCACAACCTGAGCCACCACAAGCACACGCAGACGCGACGTGACGTGATGCGCACGACGAAGGTGCGCTTTCGCTGGAACCTCTTGAACGGCTTGCTCTTCATGCCGACCGTGGGCAAGGACGTGTTCCTCGCCGACATGCGGTACTTCAAGGCGATGTACCGCCAGAACCCGCCCTGGTTCCGGCAGATGATCCTCGAGGCGACGGTCTTCCTCGGCACGATGGGCGTCCTCCTCGCGCTCGATTGGAAGAAATTCCTGTTCTACGTGATCCTGCCCCACCAGTATGCGGCCTGGGGCATCATCTCCATCAATTACCTCCAGCACGACGGCTGCGATCAAAACAGCGAATACAACCATTCGCGGAATTTCCTCGGCAAGTTCGTCAATTTCCTGGCCTACAACAACGGCTACCACACGATCCACCACATGGAGCCGGGCCTGCACTGGAGCCTCTTGCCTGCCGAGCACGTGAAGCGAGTCGCGCCGTTCATCCACCCGGAGCTCGATCAGCCCTCGATGCTCGCGTATCTCTTCCGCACGTTCGTATGGCCTTCCAAGCGCCGCACGTACGATGGAAAGCCCGTCGAGATACCGGCCGAGGGCCCCGACGAGGAGTGGATTCCGCCGCCCCGCGAGGTCCGGCACGACCTCGGCGCGATCGCCATGTAGCCTTCCGAGGCCGCCCGGGTAGCATGGTGACATGCGCCCCCTTCGCCTCGCTTTCTTTTCGGCCCTCGCCCTCCCATTCCTGACCACCGGCTGCGGTAGCTCCCCGCTCGAGGACGCGACGCGCGGCTACGACGTCGACCGATACGAGCTCACAGGCGCGTTCGATTGGAACACGCGCAAGCTCGACGCGACGGTCTCCGTGGCGCTCAGGCTCACCGAGGATACGCCCGCGATCGCCCTCGATAGCCACGTCGCCGTGAAAGCCGTTCATATCGGCGCCACGGATCCCGCATACGAGATCGACGCCCAGAACGGCGTGCTCGCCATCTCGCTGGAAGACGTGTCCAACGTCACGACGGGAGAAACCATCACGATTCGTATCGATTACGAGGTCGGGACGAGCGACAACCTGTATGCCATCCCCGCGCGCCTCGGCGATCCCGTCCTCGCCCGCGCGCTCTTCACGGACTCCGAGCCGCTCGGCGCGTCGTGGTGGATGCCTTGCAACGACGAGCCGAGCGATCGCGCGAAGTTCTCCGTCTCCCTCGCGATCCCGGCCCAGGAGCAGCTCATCGCCAACGGCAGGCTCGTGCTCGACGCGGAGGAGGGGCCGAACGCGCACCGCGTGAAATACGAGACGAGCTGGACGCTGCCGACCTATCAAATGGCGTTCGCCGTGAGCCAGTTCGAGGTGGCCAAATCGCAGACGAAGACCGGCCTGCCCGTCGAGGTCTGGCACCGCCGCGAGCTTCCGGGCAGCCACGCCGAGATGGCGAAGGCGCTCGCGGGCATGATCGATCACCTCACGCCGCTCGTCGGACCTTATCCATTCGAACGATACGCCCTCGTGCTCCTGCCGTCGTTCCCCGTGGGCGGCATGGAGAACGCGGGCATCTCGTTCCAGCGCGAGACGAGCAGCACCGAGCCTGCGCTCTCCGGCGATTTTTACCTCGCCGCGCACGAGCTCGCCCATCAATGGTTCGGCGACCTCGTCACCGTCGAGACCTGGGACGACGTCTGGATCAAGGAGGGAATGGCGAACCAGCTCGAATACGAGGCCGGGCGCGCGTTCACGGACGCGAGCGGGCAGGGGTCGCTGCACGGGGATCAATTCTTCGCCGAGGACGCGGTGCCCGTGCGCGACCGATCCCTCGCGCCGGACGACAAATACACGTCGGGCCCGTACGACCGCGCCGCCTGGCTGCTCACGCAGATCCGGAGCCTCACGGGGGACGCCGTGTATTTCGAGATTCTCCGAAAGGTCCTCTCCGCGCACGGGTTCGGCGCGATCGGGACCGACGCGTTCCTCGATGCATTCGAACATGCCCTCGGGCCGGAGGCGACGGCGCGGGCGCGGCGCGCGATCGACGCGAAGAAGCTGCCGCGGATCGCGCTTCAAGCGGAGCCGAACGCCGCGTTCGCGCTCGTGCTCGACGATCCCGACGGGGCGCTCGTCGCGCCGCTCGTCGTGCGCTGGTACGGCGCGGATGGATCGGCCGAGGAGGTGTCGCTCCTCGGCGGCGCGCGGGCCGTGATTCCGGCCGCGGCGACGGACGTCTTGCTCGTCATGGATCCGGACGACGTGCACCCCAATTTCGAGCTCACTGGAGACGGCGCACTCGCGGAGGCATGGACCTCGGCGCGCGTGCCGCTCTCGACGAACGGAAACACCGTGCTCGCGGGGCTCGGCGGGGCGGCGCAGATGAATGCGCTCCGGGTGGCGAGTTTGTCGGGCGCTGCGATGATGACGCCGGCCGAGCTCCCGGGGCTCCTCGGCGAGCTCGACGCGGACGGGGCGAAGGCGATGGCCCTGCAGCTCGCTTGCGTGCTCGCGTCGCTCACGCTGGACGCGGCGGAGAAGGAGGCCTGGGCGGCGGCCCTCGCGCCGCTGCTCGAAGGGGGCCCGCCGTCGTTCGGGCTCGGGTGGATCGGCACGGGAGGGCTCGCCGCGTGCAGCGACGTCGTCCCGCTGGACGAGCTCTTCAGCGTGGAATGGCCGAAGCTCGAAGCGGGCCTCTCGGCCGCGGATGTGCCCTTCGTGCGGCTTCAGTACCTCGCGTCGTTTCAGCTCCCCGAGGAGCGCGAGCTCGCCACGTTCGGCGTGGTGGCCTCGAAGGCGCCCTCGCTCCGGGCGCGTCGCATCGCGCTCGATCACCTGGCGCGGCGCGCGCGTGACGTCACCTCGGAGGCGTGGGTGACGTTTTTCCTGGACCTGCTCCACGCGACGCGGACCGCGGAGACGTTGCCGTCGGCGATGATTGGAGCCTCGTGGGCGGTCTTCAATACGGGTGCGGGGCTCGGTGCGTTCGTCGACGAGCTCGTCGACATCCTGCACGACGAAGCGACGCGGCCGGTGCACACGCGGGCGATCTGCATCGGTGTGCGTCTGCTCGCCGAAGATCCGGCCGCGAAGGCCGCGTTTCTCGGCGATCTCGCGGATGCGCCGCTCACGGAGGCGGCGCGGGCGCTGACGAAAAAGCCGAACGACTGCTTGTGATCAGAGCTCGAAGCGCTCGCCCTCGTGCGTGCAAGCGATGGGCGAGCGCTCCGGATCGTGAAAATCCGGATAATGAATGAGCCGCATGCGGCGCTTGACGTCCTCCGGCAGCCCCACGAGCGAGGCGAGCGGCGTGTGGACGCCGAGGTTCGTCTCGTGGAAAAAAAGATCGGCCTCGGCGAGCCAGTCGATCAGCGTGGGATCGAACGCCGTGTCGGCGCTGTACCCGAAGCGAGACCCGCCCGCGGAGAACCGCAGCGCGGACGTGGGAATGTGGTGAATCGTCGGCCGCCATTCGAGGTCGAGATCGCCGATGGCGTTTTTCCCCGCATCGAGCGGCGACACGTCCGCGTAATCGTCGAGCGTGAGCGACGTGCGGGTGCCATCGGGCGACATGAGGGTATCCATCCCGCCCCGGAGGCGTGTCTCCCACAGCCCCGCGAGCACCTCGGGGGCCGCGTGGAGCCGGACGCGCTTGCCCGTCACGAACCGCCGATAAAAAAGGAGCTGCTCGAGCCCCCCCACGTGATCGCCGTGCAGGTGCGTGATGACGACGTGATCGACGTCGGCGAGCCCCACGATCGGGCCGCCGCGCGCGCCGAGATCCCCGAGCGCCCGCCCGAGCGCGGGCGGCGCGTCGACGAGGATCCGCGTCCCGCCGGACTCGACGAGGAAGCAGGCATTGAAATACCGCGTGGTGAATGCGTCCCCCACGCCGACGACACGCACGACGAGCGAGCTCACGAAGGCCTCCCGCCGTGCGGCGTCGTTCGCTGATCTTCAGGCGGAGACATGGCCATGGCGCGCCCCGATGGTGCCCCATCGGGGCGAGCCGAGCCAGCGTCCTCTACCTGCCTCGCGCGAGGGGAGCGACGGGCGCCGCTCCCCCAGCGAGCGGGATGGTGGTCAATGCGTGCCGCGTGCCTCACCACCCTTGCGCCCAATCTGGGCCATGTGGGCCCGATCGCTCGACACGGCCTCGCCGCCCTTGCGGCCGATCTGCGCCATGTGCTCGCGGTCCTGGCTCACGCGCTCGCCGCCCTTGCGGCCGATCTCGGCCATGTGCTTGCGGTTCTGGCTGACGACCTCGCCGCCCTTCTTGCCCGCCTGGCGCGCCTCGTCGGGCGTGAATTCGTGCGCCGTGCCCTTCTCGTGCGCAGCTTTGCCGCCCTTGCTCGCGATGGCGCGCTGTTTGTCGCGTTCCATGGCCGCGAAGCCTCGCTGCGAGGCGGGCTTGCGGTCGGTCGCCGGACCGAGGTCGCTCGAGGAGACCGGCCCCTCGTGCTCGTGCTCCTCCGCCTGCTCGTCCGATTGCGCGGCACGAACCTGCGACGCCTCCGCCTGCTTCATGTCCTCGACCTCGCCGCTGTTCCTCGCGGTCTCGTGCTGGTCCTTCTCGATCATTTGCCCCTCCTTGGTGACGCCCCGCTCGATGCTCCAGCCGGGCGCCGTGTTGCTTCGCGGATTGCTGTTGGGCCGAGCGAAATGACGTCAAGCTGCGCTCGGTAGCGCGCGTTCCCGCTGCAATGAGAAATGATCGCGGAGCGAGCGCTCTCGTGCACGCCCGCTCGAAGAGAACGCACGCTCGTGTTTTGCCCCGACGAACGGCGGAGCTCGAGCATGAAAGAATCGGGCCGGACAGACGACTTCATCGGGTTTGGCAGAGCCTCATTCTCGATGCTGCGAAGCGCGTGACCGCTCGCTCGCTTTCGGCGAGCGGACGATCGCGGCGCCGGATGGAAAGGTCTGTCCCGGCCTTGCCCGAGCGAGCGCACGATGGCGTGCGGGCAAGGAGGTGCACACCCCCTCCGGCGCATACGCTCGCCAATCAAAGAAGAGACCACGCGGCTTCGCCACGATGGACGCTCCTGGAATCGAGCGGGCGCGACGGCCATCTTCGATGCACGAGCCCGCCCATCGGCTTGCGAGAGCACAGGTGAAGCGGCCGCCCTCGACCGTGAGGTTTTTCACGGCGGATCAAGCGCGATACGCCAAACCCCGTCGCATTGCGCCAAACGGGCCGGGTTTTTCGGCGATCCCACGTAAGGCGAGGGCCTTACTCATGAACGGGCCACGGCGAAGCTTTGTGGGCCAAAACGAGCGGTTGTCTGTTCCTCGCGGATGGCATCCCTCCGTCGGCGGCGCGAAGAGACACCCGAGACCGCACCTGGACACTCGTCGGATGTGGACCCGGCTGCGTCGATGTCGGTCCCAGGAGCAGGCGCCGGCCGCGCGGCGCCCCCCGAGCTCGCGGCGCTCCCAGGCGGGCGGCGTGGGCCTTGGGGGCCCGTGACGACGCAGAAACGGCGCAGGATGCGGTCGACCGTGGAGCGGCTGAGCCCGGTGGCCCTGGCGAGGGTGCGTCGGGACCAGCGGCGAGCGCCCTCGGGCGTAGGATCGAGCGTTCGGCGGAGGAGCTCGTCGATGCGTGCGTCCGAGATGCGCCGAGGGGCCCCTCGCCGGGGGCGGTCGTCCAGCCCCGCGAGCCGGTCGCGGACGAACCTATCGCGCCAGCGCGTGACGACCCGACGCCCGACGCCGATGTGCGTCGCGACGTACGCGACGTCATGGCCCTCGGCACAAGCGAGCACGATCTTCGCACGCTGCGCACGCCTGTGCTCGTGCGTGTCCTTCCCGGTCGGGGCCCGGGCGCGCGCTTCGAGCACCGAGCGTTCGTCGGGGGTCATCTCCATCGGCGGGGTCGCTCGTCCCATCGAGGGTGAACATGTGCCCAGCCCCCGCCGATTCTTACAATTTGTTCAGGCGACCGAGCCGGGCCTCGCAGAGGCCGGCGGGCGAGCTTTTCAGAAGGTGCCGCGCAGGCCGGCGCTGCCGATGCCGATCCAGGGCTCGACGCTCGCCTTGGTGGGCGTGGCGGGCTTGGCCTTGGGCGCCGTCAAGAGGAGGACGAGCCCCGCCGTGAGGCCGACGCCGCCCACGACGAACATGGCGGTCGAGAGCGTCGCCCTCGTGTCGATGCTCTCGCGGTAGTTCTTGTACCGGAGAGGGGAGACGGGGGTGTCGTCCTTCTCGCTGACGTTCGTGCAGGGTTCGTCGCCGTCCACCGCGCGCTGGCAGTAGGTCTCCATGTCGCTGCGCGTGGAGTAGGCGCTGGCGAGGAGGCCGACGCCGGCGATCGTGGCCGCGCCGCCGACGCCGAGGCTGACGTAGCTGATGATCCGCTGCGTGGAGCCGGGCGGCTTCTTGGTCGTGCCGGTGTCGCCGCCGGGGGGCGCGACGACGTCACCGCCGCCGGGCTCCGTGCTGCTCTTCGGCTTGAGCTCCAGCACGGCGCGGGCGGCCTGCTTCTCGTCGACCTTGAGATCGATGGCGGCCGCGGAGGCCGGCGTATCGGCCTCGACGCGGTGCACGCCGGGGTTCAGCGGCGTCTTCACGCCGATGAGCGCGCGCGGAAAAACCTTGCCGTCGAGCATGACGGTCGCGATCTCCGCGCCGGCGCCCTGCACGGTGAGCTCGATCGTGGGGATGCGCGGCGTGAGCGCGGCGAGCTCCTTGGCGGCCGTCCCCTGCGCGTCGCGGAAGGCGTCGGGGGCCTTGTCGTCGATCTGCAGGATCGTGATCGAGCGGTACTTCTCCGCGGCCTCGACGAGGCGCCCGAGCTTCTCCAGCGTCCGCGCCGAGAGGAGCTTCACGGTCGGCGCGTTCACGAGCGCGTCGGCGCGTTCGAACTTGACGAGCGCGTCGGCGTACTTGCCCTCCCCATAGAGTGCGAAGCCCTCGTCCGCGAGCGCGCGGGCGGCGATACGCACCTGATCGTCGATCGGCTGTGCCCACGCGGGCGAGGCGCAGAGAGCTGCGCTCACGAGCAGCGAGCCGATCCCCTTCGACAACCGCATCGTTCTCCTCACGCTCCTTCGAGCCGTACGCGAACGGAAGTGCCCGCGTACGTCAGATCCCCCAGTCGGGCGTCTTCTTGTTCGTCGTACCCGTTTTCTTGTTCGTCGTCCCGCCCTTGTTGACCGGGGGCCGCGTGGTCGACGATGGCGCTGCGCTGGCCGTCGGAGCGGCGTTCGTGGTCCCCGCGGCAGGCTCGTTCGTGGGGGGCGTGGAAGGCGAGGGGGCCGCCGACGCCGTCGTCGGCGCGGCGACCGTCTCCTTCGGCGGAGGCGCGGCAGGGGACGCGGAGGGCGGCGACGCCGAAGGGTTTGTCGCGTCCGTCGTCCCGGCCGGTCCGCTCGTGGAGGCGAGGAGTACGATCACCGTCACGGCGCTGATCACCGCGGCCGCGACGGCGCCCGCGATCACGGCGGGGCGCATCTTCTTCGGCGCGGGCTGGGCCGGCGCGACGGCCGAGACGAGGCCGCGGTGGGTCATCGTCGTCGGATCGGGCGTGCTCGTCTTGGCGAACGCCGACGGCTCGGGGCCGGGGGCCGACACGCGGGCCTGCGGCATGACGATGTTCGGCAGCGAGGGGTGCGTTTGGCTGAGCTTCCAGACGCCCGATTGATCCGGGCAGAGGATCCAGCGCAGCGACTCGGCGAGCTCCTTCGCGGTCTGGAAACGCTCGTTCGGCTCGCGCGCGCAGGCCTTGGCGAACCACGCGTCGAAGCCGTCGGGCACGCGCCCGAAGGCGGAGGGCACGGGCAAGGGGCGCGCGCAGATCTGCACGATGAGATCGCCGAGCGCCTCGCTGTCGAAGGGGCGCACGCCGACCACGCATTCGTACGCGATGACGCCGAGGGCCCAGAGGTCGGCGCGCTGATCGATCGTCTTGTTTCCGAGCGCCTGCTCGGGGCTCATGTAGCAAGGCGTGCCGACGACCGATCCGGTGCGCGTCGCGACGCCGCCCTGGCTGCCGAGCACGCCGCCGCCGATGGCCTTCGCGATGCCGAAGTCGAGGACCTTCGCGATCTCGTCCTCGTCGTTGCGGACGAGGAAGACGTTGCTCGGCTTGAGATCGCGGTGGACGATGCCGGCCTCGTGCGCCTTGCCCACGGCGCGCGCGATGTGCGTGATGATCGTGGTGGTCATCAGCGGCGGCAGCACCCGCACGCGTTCGATGCGCTGCTCGAGCGTCTCGCCCTCGAGCATCTCCATCGCGATGTACGGCAGCGGCCCGTCGTAGCCGTGGTCCTGGATCTGCACGACGTGCGGCGTGCGCAGCGCGGCCGCGGCCTTCGCCTCGCGGAAGAAGCGCTGCACGATCTCGCTGTTCTCGTTGGCGCCGCTCGATCCGAGGAGATCGACGTCGATGAGCTTGATGGCGACGGGCGCACCGAGCGTCACGTGCTCCGCGCGCCACACTTCGCCCATCGCTCCTTTTCCGAGGAGGCCGATCAGGCGATATTTCCCGGCAATCACGGCTCCGGGGCCCAAGCTACTCATGCTCGAACCAGCTTACTCCAAGATGTGCCGAGCTTGGAAGGATCGTGCGGGCGGGAAAGTACGATGGTCTCGCGCGCGCGACCGTCATCGGAGCGTCATGAGCACTCGCGTTCAAGCGCGTGACTTGAATCGATGACCTCGGGATGGGAAAGGTCTGCGATCTAGTTCACCGTCAGCCCGTTTGCTTCGCGAAATCCTTCATGAAGCGAACGAGCTCCTCGACGGACGCGAGCTCCACGGCGTTGTAGAGCGAGGCGCGAATGCCGCCCGTGACGCGATGGCCGGCCAGACCGACCATGCCTTGCTTCGCGGCTTCCGCGACGAACCGCTTCTCGAGCTCCTCGGTGGGGAGGCGGAAGACGACGTTCATCACGCTGCGGCTCTCGCGCTCGACCGGCGCGCGGTAAAACCCCGAGAGCTCGTCGAGCGCGCCGTAGAGCAGCGCCGCCTTCGCCCGGTTTTTCCGCTCGATCTCGGGCAAACCGCCCTGCTCCTTGGCGATCGCGAGGACGTTGCGCACGAGGTAAATCGCGAACGTCGGCGGCGTGTTGTAGAGCGAGTTGTTCTCGGC
Source organism: Polyangium sp. 6x1 (assembly GCF_029946515.1). Classification (GTDB taxonomy): domain Bacteria; phylum Myxococcota_A; class Polyangia; order Polyangiales; family Polyangiaceae; genus Polyangium. Next base: position 215,806 of record NZ_JARZHH010000006.1, on the reverse strand, counting down.
GTGCGTCCGGTACTGGAAGATCTTGGGGATGTCCTTGCGGCCCTGCTCGACGATGTCCTTGCGCGCGATGACGACCGTGACGCCCGAGGGCCCGATGTTCTTCTGCGCGCCGGCGTAAATGAGCGCGTACCGACGGACGTCGATCGGGCGCCAGAGGAAATCGCTCGACATGTCCCCGACGAGCGGGACGCTCCCCGTGTCCGGGACGTCGTGCCACTGCGTGCCGAAGAGCGTGTTGTTCGTGGTGATGTGCGCGTACGCCGCGCTCGGATCGAGCGAGAGCTCGTTCTGCCGCGGGATCCGCGTGAACCGCTTGCCCTCGGCCGTCGTCGCGGCCACGCGCACCGTGCCGATTCGCCCCGCCTCCTCGTACGCCTTCTCGGACCAACCGCCCGTGAGGACGTAGTCGGCGCTCTTGCCCGCGGGCAGGAGGTTCAGCGGCACCATGGCGAACTGGTGGCTCGCGCCGCCCTGGAGGAAGAGCACGTGGTAGTCGTCGGGGATCGAGAGCAGCTCGCGGAGCAGCGAGAGCGCCTCGTCGTGCACGCCCTCGAACGCCTTGCCGCGGTGGCTGTGCTCGATGATCGACATGCCCGTGCCCTCGAAATCGAGCAGCTCACGCTGGGCGCGCTCGAGCGCGGCGAGGGGGAGCGCGGCAGGTCCGGCGTTGAAGTTGTGCACGCGAGCCATCGGTCGGGTCTCCTCTGCTCGAGCCACGCGCCAGGCGGCGCGCCTCGTGGCGCGACCGTATAGCACGAGGGCGCCTCCTGGCGGAGCCGCGCGCACGGTGCTCTACTCGGACCGGCCATGAAAGACGACGCGGCAGCCAGGACGGCCCCGGGCGCGCGCGCGGAAGGCCCCCGCGAGCCGCGCCTCTTCGCCGAGTTTCCCGCCCTCGCCCGAAGTGTCCCGTGGCTGCCGCTCGCGGCCGGTCCGACGCCGGTCGAGCGCTGCACGGCGATCGCGCGCTACCTCGAGCGCGACGACGTCTGGATGAAGCGCGACGACCTCGCGTCGCCGCTCTTCGGCGGCAACAAAGTCCGGCGCTTCGAGCACATCCTGGCCGACGCGAAGGCGCGCGGCGCGCGCGAGATCCTCACCGTGGGCGGCCTCGCCTCGACGCAGGTGACCGCGACGATCCTGTTCGGCCGCGCGCTCGGCTTCGACGTGACGAGCGTGCTCTTCGACCAGCCCATCACCTCGTTCGCGCGCCGATCGCTCTTGCTGCAAGCCTCCGCCGGCGGGCGCTTGATCCACGGCGGAGGCTACGCGCGCACGGCGATCCTCACGGCGCGGGAGCTCGCGACGTCGCGCAAGGCGTACTTCGTACCGCCCGGCGCGTCGGGGCCGATGGCGAACCTCGGCTACGTCGGGGCCGCGTTCGAGCTCGCCGATCAGGTCGCGCGGGGCGAGATGCCGCGGCCGGATCTGATCGTCCTGCCCGCGGGGAGCGGCGGCACGGCGGCGGCGCTCTCGCTCGGCATGATGCTGCTCGGCTGGCCGACGACGGTCGTCGCCGCGCGGATCACCGAGCGCTTCGCCTGCAACCGCGTGACGCTGCGGCTCCTCGTCGAGGCCACGGCGCAGAAGCTCGCGCGTCACGCGGGATCACGCGTGCTCCGGCGGAACCTGCCGCCGCCGCGGTTCGAGGTCGATCACGGCGTCGCGGGGCGCGGATACGGGCACCCGACACCCGAGGCGATCGAGGCTGCGCCCGAGGTGACGCGCCTCCTCGGCGTGCCGGGCGAGATCACGTACAGCGGCAAGGCGCTCGTGGGCCTGCGCCGCGCGTGCGTGGCCCATCCGGGCAAGACGATCTTGCTCTGGAACACGCTCTCGGCGACGTGGCCCGAGCCTTCGATCGGGCCGGAGGCGTTGCCTCCGGCCTTTCATCGGTTTTTCGAAGGAGACGTCCCGATCTAGGGCTCGAGCGAGGGCGGGTAGGGGGGGCCGAAGCTCTGCTCGGCGATCTCGTCGTAGGTGAAGAGCGGCGTCTTCGCGGCCTCGTCCGAGTAGAGCGGTTTGACCACGCAGCCGCGCGCGCCGCACTGGTTCGACTCGCGGAACGCCACGTCCGCGACGAGCCAGAAGCGGTTGCCTCCGCCGAGATCCTGGCCGTCGCTCGGGGTGAACGTGATGGGCGTTTCGGGGTCGTAGTAGCCCTTCTGCCCGAGCTCGGCGCTCAGCGCGCCGTCGCAGAAGATCTTGATCTTCGGGTGCACGTCGTAGGGCTTGCTATCGCTGCTGAAGTAGTGGACGCCGATGCGGAACCACTGGTTCTTCGGCGGGAAGTCGACGTTCGTGTTCTCCGGCGCGCAGAAATCGCTGTCGTCCGGGTTCAAGACCGTCGGATCGCAGCTGATGTTGTCGAGGTCGAGCCGCGGGTTGTGGCAACCCTGGCCGTTGATCTGCCAGTCCTGGCCCACGCCGCGCGGCGCGAAGTAGCAGGTGTTCTTCTCGAACACCGGGTCGAGATACCAGGACACGGGCTCCGGCGGCATCGCGTTCGCCGGGAACCAGGACGGCGAGTTGAACGAGGGCGGCGAGAAGTCGTCGAAGACGCAGTTCGACCACGCGCAGTCCTGTGGCGCGCCCGAGACGGCCCAGGGCAGCGTGTTGTTCGGCTGGTGCAGGTGCAGATCGAGGTCGACGCCGTCGTCGCCGAGGTCGTGCTCCCACTCGAGCTCGACGCGCAGGCCCGGCGCGCCGACGAAGAGCGGATACGTGCACGACGCGGTCCCGCCGCCGGCCACGCCCTTCGTGTACGTCACGGTGTACTCGCCCGACTGGAGCGGCTTGAAGTCGTCGGAGGGGCCCGCGCCGCTCACGCCAGGGCAGGGGCTCACGCCCTCGGGGCACGTGACGCTCCACGTCTCGGTGCCCGGCAGCGCGTCGGCGCTGTAGTTGCCCGTGCCCTCCTTGAGGTTCACGTTGACGAACGGCGCCGACGTCATCGCGTGGCAGGCGTTCGTGTCGTTCAGGAAGCACAGGTCGGTGGCGTGGACGCCGCCGATGCACGACGACCAGTTGCCGTTCTCGCTGCACTTCATGGTGCCGTCGAAGCAGCCCGGCGTGCCGCGGTAGGACGGATCGCCCTTGAAGCAGGGATGCGCCTGGCCCGCGGAGCAGGGGCAGCCCTCGTCCGCCTCGCCGTCGCAGTCGTCGTCCGTGCCGAGGTGGTCGGGGTCGCAGAGCTCGGTGGGGCCGCATTGCGTGCCGCACGGGTTCATCGGGACGTCGATCGGGGCGTCCGTGCCGCCGTCGTTGTCGGGGATGAAGAACCCTCCATCGCCGCCCATCCCGCTCGACGTCGACGGCGCGCCGCCGCCGCCGCTCGCGCCCTCCCCGGAGCCCCCTTCGCCGGGTTCGAATTTGTTGCCGGACGACGTGGCCGCGCAGCCGGCGGCGACAGCCGCACCGGTGGCGAGGCCCACGAGCACATAAAAAAGCGGTTTCAAGGAGCGGCGACGGCGACGCATGTGATTCCTCCCGCCCCGACTGGGGCGTGATGGCTGAACCAAGGAAACGGACGTGCGAGGGAAGGGCGCCGCGGCCGGGATTCCGGGGCGCGACATCATGCAGTGTAACGCGCTGGCGGCGACGTCGAGGGCTATTTGGCGCGCAGGCTTTCGACGAACTTGTCGAACGCGGGCTTCGCCGCGGTGACGGTCTTCTCGGGGCCCGTGAGCTTGAAGAAGGTCAGCGCTCCATCGGTCTCCACGATCGCGCCGAGCAGCGCCCATTTCGGCTTCGGCCCGGCCGGCGCGGCGCCCGGCATGGCCATGCCGCCGGAGAACGTGCCGTGGATCTCGACGACCGTCACCGAGAGGTCGCCGACCTTGCGATCCTGCCGCGATGTCGTGTCGTCCTTGCCGCGCTCGAACTGACCCGACCAGCGCTGCACGTTCTGATCGACCGTGCCGCCGGCCTGCGAGACGCTCATCTCGGCGTCCTCGGAATCGCCCTCGGCGCGCGGGATCTTGAAGGTCGCCTTGCGCATCGGGCTCGGGTTCTCGGCCTTCTGCCAGCCCTCGGGGACGTCGTAGGCGACGTCGGTCGGGCCCTTGCGTTGCGGCGCGGCCGCGCCCGGGCTCGCGCTCCCCGCGGGGGCCGCGGGGGCGGGGTGCGCCTTGTCCGGCGCGCCGCTCGGAGGAGGCTCGGGCGTCTTCTCGCAGGCCGTGAGGGCGAAGATCGCGGCGGGCGCGAGCAGAGCAGCGAGGAGTCGATTTCGCGTTCCCATGGTGGCTAGTAGCCCTCCGTCTTGCAGATGATCTCGTTCATGATCTCGCGCGTGCCGCCGCCGATCGGGTAGAGCCGCGCGTCGCGGTAGAGACGCTCGACGAGCGTCTCGCGCATGTAGCCGTGGCCGCCGAAGATCTGCACGGCCTCGTCGCAGACGAACGAGCAAGCGTCCGTCGCGGTGTTCTTCGCCATCGCGGCGAGGCCCGTGACCATGTCGCCGCGCAGGTAGCGCGCGACGACGTCGTTCATGAGCGCGCGCGCCGCCGCGATCCGCGTCGCCATGTCCGCGAGCTTGTGGCGCAGCACCTGGAAGCCCATGATGGGCTTGCCGAAGGCGCGGCGCTCGCGCGCGTAGCGCACGGCCTCGTCGTAGGCGAGCGAGGCGATCGCCACGCAGTTGCCGGCGAGCAGAAGGCGCTCGACGGCGAAGTTCGTCATGATCGGGATGAACCCGGCGTTCTCCTCGCCGATGAGGTTTTCCCGCGGGACGCGGCAGCCGTCGAAGACGAGCTCGGCCGTGTCGGAGGCCCACCAGCCCATCTTCGCGAGCTTCTTGCCCACGGAGAAACCCGGCGTCCCGCGCTCGATCACGAGCAGCGAGATCCCGCCGTGCCCTTCGCCGCCCGTGCGCACGGCGGTCGTCACGAAGTCCGCGCGACACCCCGAGGTGATGAACGTCTTTTCGCCCGTGACGACGTAGTGATCGCCGTCCTTGATCGCGCGCGTCGCGAGCGAGGCGACGTCGCTGCCACCGCCGGGCTCGGTGATCGCGAGCGCCGCGATCTTCTCGCCCGCGAGCACGGGCGGAAGAAACCGCTTCTTTTGCTCCTCGGTGCCGAAGTTCAAAATCGGCGGCAGCGCGATCGCGTGGCTGCCCAGGCCGACGGCCGTGCCCACGGACGTGCCGGCGGTGATCAGCTCCTCGGTCGCGGCGATCATGTGCGAGAGATCCCCGCCGGATCCGCCGTACGCCTCGGGGTACCCGACGCCGAGCATGCCGGCGCGGGCGGCCTTCTCGTAGAGCTCGCGCGGGAACTCGTTCGCCTCCTCCCAGGTGTGGGCGAAAGGCGCGATGTCGCGGCGCGCGAAGCGACGAATCTCGTCACGCAGCCGGGCGTGCTCGGGGGTCTCGTGGAGCGAGGGCAGGGATGTCACGGGATACCGTCCGTTCCGGGCGAGCCGCTCGAGACGAGCGAGCTCATGCCTTGGGCGTGCGGAATGTCGCGGGGCGGAGGGGGTTCGAGGCAGGGTTTTTCAGGCTCCGGACCGGAGCCTCGTCAACCGCCTCAACCACCTCCACCAGGCGCGGCGGCAGGCGCGGCGCCGGGCTGCCCGGCAGGAGCCGCGGGAGCAGGCGGGGGCGCGGGAGCCGCCGCAGGCTCAGCCTTGATGGTGATCTCGTCGGGACGCGTCAGGGACGAACACGCCGTCGCCGAGAGCGAAAGGATCACGACCCCGAGGGCCGTGATGAAGCGTCGGGTGAGCACGGGGGGACGTTACCACCCGACGGGGGCCGGGATCCATCCTCCTTCGGTCCCCTGCCGCGACGCACCCCGCTCGTGCTACCAAGGAGAGCGCATGGAGCCCGCATTTCGCCGCGCCTACAACGCCGCCTTCGGACCCGACACCTACGCGGACTACCTCACGCGCCTCGAGCGCCGGGTAGGCTCGAAAATCCCGTTCCGCGTGGCCGAGACGCCGCTCTTCTTGCCCGAGGGGCTTCGCACCTACCTCGCGAAATCCGCCACCGAGATCGTGCAGCAGATCTCGCGGCCGAGCGTGATCGAGACGATGAAGCGCGCGATCCCCGCGCGCCTCGACGCGCCGGGGATGGACCCCTTGCCGAACTGCGTGCAGGTCGACTTCGCGATCGTGCGCGGGCCGAGCGGAGAGCTCGAAGGCCGCGTGGTCGAGCTGCAAGCGTTCCCCTCGCTCTACGCGCTCATGGTGCTGCAGAGCGACGTCATGGCCGAGATGCTGCGCGCGATGCCTGGGCTCGATCGGAAATGGTCGATCTTCTTCGGCGGCCTCGATCGCGAAGGGTTCGTCGCGCGGCTGCGCAAGGCCGTGCTCGGCGGCGAGGATCCGGCGAACGTCGTGCTGCTCGACATCGATCCGCCGAACCAGAAGACGTACCCGGACTTCCTCGCGACGAAGGAGCTCGTCGGCGTCGACGCGGTCTGCCCGACGACGCTCGTGCGCGAGGGGCGAAAGCTCTTCCGCAAGGTGAACGGCAAGCTCGTGCAGGTGCGGCGCATCTACAACCGCGTGGTCTTCGACGAGCTCGAGGCGCGCAAGATGGAGCTGCCGTTCCGCTACACCGACGACCTCGACATCACGTGGTGCTCGCACCCGAACTGGTACTGGACGTGGTCGAAGTACACGCTGCCGTACATCGATCACCCGGCCGTGCCGCGCGCCCGCTACCTCTCGGAGCTCCAGGAGATCCCGCAGGATCTCGAGCGCTACGTGCTGAAGCCGCTCTTCTCGTTCGCGGGCGCGGGCGTGAAGGTGGATCCGACGAAGGAAGACATCGCGGCGATCCCGGAGTCGGATCGGCACGGCTGGCTCTTGCAGGAAAAGATTTCCTACGAGCCCGCGCTCCCGATGCCCGACGGATCGGGCGTGAAGGGCGAGGTGCGCATGATGTTCCTGCGCGCCCCCGACGAGCCCGCGCCCGAGCTCGTGCTGAACCTCGTGCGGCTCTCGCGCGGCAAGATGCTCGGCGTGGATCAGAACAAGGATCTCACGTGGGTCGGCGGCACGGTCGGGCTCTGGCCCGTCGACTGATCCAACTCAGAACGGCCAGACGAGCCGATACGGCAGCGCCAGCCGCCACGCGCCGAGGATGAGCGCCGTCGTGGCTCCGAGCAGCCCCACCTGGAGCCACGGCCGCGGCGAAGGCCGCGTCTTGCGCAGGACGAGCGCCGCGCCGAGGCCCACGACCACGCCCGCGACGAACCCGAAGAAATGCGCGCCGAGATCGGACTCGGGGCTCGCGCCGAGCGCTCCGAGCAGCGCGAGCCCGCCGACGATCGGCGCGGCGATCTCCTGCATCGTCCGCTTTCGCCCCGCCGCGTGATGCCGATCGAGCCCGAGCTGCGTGGCCGCGAGCAACCCGATCGCCCCGAAGACCGCCGTCGACGCGCCGATCGAGCGATGCACGTCATGGCCCATCGTGTGATACGCGACCGCGTTCGCCACGTTGCCCAGCGTGCCCGCCGCGAGGATCGCGAGCGCAGCGCCGCCCGGGCCGAGCCTGCGTTGCACCGCCGACGCGAAGATCGAGCCCGAAATGACGTTGCCAATCACGTGCGACGAGTCCGCGTGCAGCGTGAGCGCCGTCAGCGCGCGCCAAGGCTCGGCGCTGAGGATGAGGTTGCTCTCGGCGCGGCCGCGCTGGAACCAGAACGAGTTGTGCGCGACGGGCCCCGTGACCAGGAAAAACAAGGCGAGCGCGGCGAAGAGGAGCGGCGCGACGATCGAGGGCGCGTGCCGCGGCCGCTCGCGGACCTTCTGCGGCGGCCAGTCCCGATTCTCGGTCTCGTACCGATCGATCGAGCTCGACGCTTGTTCGTAGTCCTCGTCCCGCACGACGAGGACCCAGCCCCGGTACGTCCAGCGCATCATGTGCCAGACCGACATCGACTGCAGGACGAGCGACCAATCCCGCGCCTTGCGCTCGTGCACCGGGCCGATGACCGTGAGGCCCGGGAGCGGGTCGACCGGCACGAGCCCGCCCGGCGCCTCCGAGGACGCGGCCCCCGTGACCCCCACGAACGGCGAGGACAGGGAAGGGAGGGACGTGATCTGCGCTGGAGCAGCTCGCTCGCCTGAATGGTCGTCGTTGTCGTTCACGGTTCGGGGAACGTGCGGACGAGCATGAGAGCTGTCAACACGGCCCGGCTTTCCGTCACCTCCGAAAGTCCCCTTGTGGACGGCGCGGGCGCGTGGCACGGCAGGAACGTGTCCACCGCCATCACGAACGGAATCCGCGTCCACGTGACAACCGTGTACGTGCCGGCGCAATCCATGCCGAGCGCGAGGCGTTACGTGTTCGCTTACACGATACGCATCTCGAACGAGGGCAGCGAGACCGCGCAGCTACGCACCCGGCACTGGGTCATCACCGACGGCAACGGGAAGATCGAAGAAGTGCGAGGCCCTGGCGTCGTCGGCAAGCAGCCGACCCTCCGGCCCGGCGAGCACTTCGAGTACACGAGCGGCTGCGTGCTCGAAACGCCGCGCGGCACGATGCACGGCACCTACCAGATGTACCCCGAGCGCGGCGGGCCCGCGTTCGACGCCGAGATCGCGCCTTTCACGCTTGCGATGCCCTACTCGCTGAACTGAAACGAAAACGGGGGCTCCTCCCGTGGGAAGAGCCCCCGCTCGTTCGCCTGCGCGCGCCGTCGCGTCAGGCCTGGGCCGGCGCCTCGGTCTCCTTCGGCGTTTCGGCCTTCTTCTCCTCGGCCGGCGGCTCGTTCGGGAGGAACGAGAACGAGAGCTCACCGTCCTTCAGGTCGACCACGGCCTTTCCGCCGTGCTCGAGCTCGCCGAAGAGGATCTCGTCGCCGAGGCGAGGCTTGAGCTCGCGCTCGATGACGCGACCGAGCGGGCGCGCGCCGAAGGCCGGATCGTAGCCCTTCTTCGCGAGGTAATCGCGCGCCGCGTCCGTCACCTGGATGCTCACGCCCTTGTCGCCCACGAGCGCCTCGATCTCGCGGATGAACTTGTCGACGATGCTGCCCATGACGCTCGGATCGAGCGGCTTGAACATGATGCGCGCGTCGAGCCGGTTCCTGAACTCCGGGCTGAACACGTTCTTGAAGGCGCGATCGTCGTCGCCCACGTTGCCGCGTTCGCCGAAGCCGAGGCGCGTCTGCGTGAGCTCCCGGGCGCCGACGTTGCTCGTCATGATGAGCACGACGTGCCGGAAGGAGCTCTTCTTGCCGTTGTTGTCCGTGAGCGTGCCGTGGTCCATGACCTGCAGGAGCACCTGGAAGATGTCCGGGTGCGCCTTCTCGATCTCGTCGAGCAGGAGCACGGCGTGCGGCGTCTTCGCGATCGCCTCGGTGAGCAGGCCGCCGCGATCGAAGCCGACGTAGCCGGGCGGCGCGCCGATGAGGCGCGAGACCGTGTGCCGCTCCTGGTACTCGCTCATGTCGAAGCGGAGGAACTCGATCCCCATGACCTTCGCGAGCTGCTTGGCGAGCTCGGTCTTGCCGACGCCCGTCGGGCCCGTGAAGAGGAACGAGCCGATCGGCTTCTCCGGCGAGCGCAGGCCCGCGCGGGAGAGCTTGATGGCGCTCGCGAGCTGCGAGACGGCCTCGGCCTGGCCGAAGACCACGCCTTCGAGCTCCTTCTGCAGATCCTTGAGCTGCGCGCGATCCGAGGTCGAGACCTGGCGCGGCGGGATCTGGGCCATCTTCGCGACGACGATCTCGATGTCGGACACGTCGACCGTGTAGTCGTCGCCGTGGGCGAGGCGCGCGGCGGCGCCGGCCTCGTCGAGCAGATCGATCGCCTTGTCGGGCAGACGCCGATCGCGGAGGTAGCGGTCGCTGAGCTTCGCGGCCGCCTCGAGCGCGGCGTCCGTGAACTTGACCTTGTGGAACTCCTCGTAGTGCTTGCGCAGGCCTTCGAGGATCTGGCGCGTCTCGTCGACCGAGGGCTCGTTGATCTCGATGCGCTGGAAGCGGCGCGCGAGGGCGCTGTCGCGCTCGAGGTGGCCGCGGTACTCCTGGAAGGTCGTCGCGCCGATGCAACGCAGGCGACCGGATGCGAGCGCGGGCTTCAAGAGGTTCGAGGCGTCCATCGTGCCGCCGCTCGCGGCGCCGGCGCCGATGATCGTGTGGATCTCGTCGATGAAGAGGATCGCGCCCGGCTGCTTTTCGAGCGCCTTGAGCACGCCCTTCAGCCGGTTCTCGAAGTCGCCGCGGTAGCGCGTGCCAGCGATGAGCGCGCCCATGTCGAGCGCGTAGATCGTCGCGCCCTTGATCGCATGCGGGACGTCGCCCTTGACGATCTTCATGGCCAGGCCCTCGGCAATCGCGGTCTTGCCGACGCCGGCGTCGCCGATGAGCAAGGGGTTGTTCTTGCGGCGGCGCGCGAGGACCTGGATCGTGCGTTCGAGCTCGATCGTCCGGCCGACCAGCGGATCGATGCGCCCGCTCTCCGCTTCCTTGTTCAGGTTCACGGTGAACGAGGCGAGCGGATCGCGGCGGCTCTCGCGGCCTTCGCCCTCGGCCTCGGCGGCGTCCGCGCCTTCGGTCGCGTCCTCGGGGCCGATCTCGTCATCCTGGCCGTCCTTCGCGATGCCGTGCGACAGGTAGTTCACCACGTCGAGCCGCTGCACGTCGGCGTCGCGGAGCATCTGCACGGCGGGCGAGTCGCGCTCGGAGAAGACCGCGACGAGGACGTTCGCGCCCTTCAGCTCTTTCTGGTTCGTATTCTGGACGTGCACGGCCGCGCGGCCGACGACGTTCTGGAAGCCGAGCGAGACGACGGGCTCGGAGTCGACGTGATCGGGCAAGGCCTCGATCTCTTCTTCGAGGAAGCGCTCCAGGCGCTTCTTCAGCTTCGATGGATCTCCGCCCGCCTTGCGGATCACGTTCGCCGTCTCCTCGTCGAACGTGAGCGCGTAGAGAAGATGCTCGACGGTCACGTACTCGTGCCGTCGGCGGATGGCCTCGTGCGTGGCCAGCTTGAAGGCGATCTCGACCTCGGGGCTGATCTTCATGGTTCTCACTCGGGTTCGGCCGAAAGCCGGAGGGGCATGCCGTGTTGCCTCGCGAAGCTTTGCACCTGGGTGACCTTCGTCTCGGCGACGTCCTTGGTGTAGACGCCCGCGACGCCGCTGCCCTTGTGGTGCACGCTGAGCATGATGTGCGTCGCTTCCGTGTCGGTCCTGTGAAAGAACTTCACGAGCACGAGAACGACGAATTCCATCGTCGTGTAGTTGTCGTTGTGGAGGAGGACCTTGTAGCGGCGGACCTTCTCGACCTTGCGCTTCTTCTGGGTCGCGAGATCGCCTTCGTGGTCCTCTCGTTCACGCGGATCGTTCGCCATACGTCTGGGGGGGCCGAACAGAATAGCAAGCCAGGGCCCGGCGCGCCGGTGGTCGCGCGCGGAGAATCGTTATGCTCGGGGCGGGGGGCGGGCAGGGAGCGGGCGGAGAGGCCCTACTCGGCGGCGGGCTCGTCGGGGACGAGCCGGATGGGGCAGGGCTCGATCCCCCAGATTTCATTCGCGTATTCGCGCACCGTGCGGTCCGACGAGAAGCCGCCGACCCGAGCGATGTTGAGGGCGGCTTTGCGCGACCAGCCCTCCTCGTCGAGGAACGCCCGCTCGACGTCCTTCTGGGCGTCGGCATACGCGCGGAAATCGCTCATCACGAGGTAACGGTCGCGGCCGAGCAGCTCGTCGACGAGCGGGTGGAAGGCGTCGGGCTCGTCCGGAGAAAAGAAGCCGGAGCGGATGAAGTCGATCGCCTCGCGGAGCTCGGGATCGGCCTCGTAGGCGGCGCGGCCGGGCACGCCGGACGCGAGGCGCGCCTCGACCTCCTCGGCCGTGAGCCCGAAGAGGAAGAAGTTCTCGGCGCCGACAGCCTCGCGGATCTCGATGTTGGCGCCGTCGTAGGTGCCGATCGTGAGCGCGCCGTTCATCGCGAGCTTCATGTTGCCGGTGCCGGAGGCCTCCATGCCGGCGGTCGAGATCTGCTCGGAGAGGTCGGCCGCAGGGATGATCTTTTCGGCGAGCGAGACGCGGTAGTTCGGCAGGAAGGCGACCTTGAGCTCGGGGACGCGGCCGTCGCCGTTCACGACGGAGGCGATGGCGTGGATGAGCTTGATGATGAGCTTGGCCTGTCGATACCCGGGCGCGGCCTTGGCGCCGAAGATGAAGAGGCGCGGGTGCACGCGCTCGCCACGCTTGGCGCGCAGGTAGAGCGTGACGATGTGGAGCGCGTTCAGGAGCTGGCGCTTGTACTCGTGCAGGCGCTTGATCTGGACGTCGAAGATCGCGCGGACGTCGACGTCGAAGCCGAGCTCGCGCTTGACGATGCGGGCGAGCGTCTCCTTGTTCGCGCGCTTGATCGCCCGGAGCTCCGCGAGGAACGACGGATCGTCCACGGAAGGCTCGAGCTCGGCGAGGCGCTCGAGCTCGGTGACGAAGCGCGGGCCGATGCGGGAGGTGATGAGGCGGGAGAGCCCGGGGTTGCAGGCGAAGAGCCAGCGGCGCGGCGTGACGCCGTTCGTCTTGTTGCTGAAGCGCTCGGGCCAGAGGTCGTGGAAGTCGCGGAAGAGCGAGCTGCGCACGAGCTCGCTGTGGAGCTTGGCGACGCCGTTGATCGAGTGCGATCCGACGACCGCGAGGTGCGCCATGCGGACCATGCGCTCGGGGCCCTCCTCGAAGATGCTCATGCGCCGGGCGCGGCCTTGATCGTAGGGGAAGGCGACGGTCACCGCGCGGAGCAGGCGGCGGTTGATCTCCTGGATGATCTCCAGGTGCCGCGGCAAGATGCGCTCGAAGAGCGCGACGGGCCAGCGCTCGAGCGCCTCGGGCAGGAGCGTGTGGTTCGTGTAGCCGAACGCCCGGACGGTCTGCGTCCAGGCCTCGTCCCAGGAGAGGCCGTGCTCGTCGACGAGCACGCGCATGAGCTCGGCGATGGCGATCGCCGGGTGCGTGTCGTTGAGCTGGATCGCGACCTTGTCGCCGAACTTCGCGAAGGTGTCGTGCGTCTTCGTGTACCGCCAGACGATGTCGTGGATCGAGCAGGCGACGAAGAAGTACTCCTGCCGGAGCCGGAGCTCCTTGCCCTTGTCGAAGTTGTCGTTCGGGTAGAGGACCTTGGAGATGACCTCGGAGGCGTTCTTCTGCTCCACGGCCTTCACGTAGTCGCCCTCGTTGAAGAGGCCGAAATCGAAGTCCTCGTGGGCGCGGGCCGCCCAGAGGCGCAGCGTGTTCACCGTGCCCGAGCCGTGTCCCGCGATGGGCGTGTCGTAGGGGACGCCGAGCACGTGATCGGCCGGGTGCCAGAGGACGCGGTAGCCGCCACGGGCATCCTGGACCATCTCGGTGCGGCCGCCGAAGCCGACGGTGACCGCGTACTCGGGCCGCTCGATTTCCCAGGGATTGCCGAATTTCAGCCACTCGTCGGCGCGCTCGACCTGCGCGCCGTCGCGGATCACCTGCTCGAAGATGCCGAACTCGTACCGGATGCCGTAGCCCTGGCCGGGTAGCTCCAGCGTGGCCATCGACTCGAGGATGCACGCGGCGAGACGCCCGAGGCCGCCGTTGCCGAGGCCCGCGTCGTGCTCGAGCTCCATCATCTCGTCGAGGTCGATCCCGAGCTCGCGCAGGACCGCGCGGTACGTGTCTTCGACGCCGAGGGCCTGGAGGTTCGACTGGAGCGCGCGACCGAGGAGGAACTCGGCGGAGAGATAGTAGGCGCGCTTCGCGTCCGTCTCGTAGTAGGTGCGCTGCGTCTGCGACCAGCGCTCCACGAGGCGGTCGCGGACGGCGAGCGAGAGCGCGACGAAGCGGTCGAAGCTCGTCGCGGTCTCGAAGTCACGGGCGCGCGAGAACTGCACGTGGTCGGTGAACGCGCGGCGGAGGGCAGCGGGGTGCATGCCCGTCCGGTCGTCCTCCACGCGGACGCGCGAGGGCACGGGATCTTGGGCGGAGGCGGCGGCGGAGGCGCCGTCCGGCGGCGAGGCAGGGCCCTGGAAGAAGGAGGTCATCGGGTGCGCATCATAAGCGAACCTGCCGTGGCGCGCCGCAGGAGGTTGTCCCTCGGCGCCCGGGCTGTGGTAGACGGACACACGGCCCGCGCTCTCGCGCGGCGAGAGAGGGAACCATGAGCAAAACCCGTGGGGCGAAGGTGGGTGGGGCGCTGCGAGGCGGGGCGATGATCGCGTTGCTCCTCGGTCTCGGGGCAGCTGGCTGCGGTTTTTTGAAGCAGGAAGAACCCGAGAAGAAGGCGTTCGGGGCGGCCTGCGCGAAAGACACGGATTGCGCGTCGCTTCAGTGCGCGGCCACGGGCAGCATCTGCACGAAGAGCTGCACGTATGACAAGGACTGCGGCGACGGGCTCGTTTGTCGCGCCAAGGACACGGGCTCGGGGCTCGAGTGCAGCAAGGCCGCAGGCTCGAAGGTCGGCGCGAGCTGTACGAACGCGAGCGAGTGCGATCACGGCTTCTGCCTGAAGAAGGCCGACGCCCCGAGTGATCCCGGCTTCTGCTCGGCGACGTGCCAGGGCCCCGGCGAGTGCCCCGAGGGCTACAAGCTCTGCGACACGCTCACGGCCAGCGACACGACGAAGATGTGCATCCTCGGCGACGACCGGATCCCGATCGGCGAGCGGCCCAAGTTCACGGCGCCCACGACGACGACCGTGAAGGCGACGACGACGGCCACCGCGACGGCGACGTCGACGGCGACCACGGCCCCGACGACCACGGCGACGGCGAGCGCGACCGCGACGTCGACGGCGAGCGCGGCCCCGACGTCGACGGCGAGCACGGCCCCGTCGGCGACGACGTCCACGGGGCGTCCGCGGATCAAGCTCGACCTCGGCAAGACGAAGAAGTGACGTTTGCCCGGAGGTGCTCCTGCGCCCTCGCAGCGCGGGAGTTCCGGCGCGCGCGGGGGTCGGGTAGAATCGCAGCGCTCGCAGCCTCGAAGGGGTCGCGGGCGTGGGGAGCAGAGGGCGATGAACATGTCTTCTCAGCGAAGGGCGCGTCGCGCGGCGCGCGTGGCGATGATGGCCGGTGCCGCGGCGATCGCGCTCTTCTCGCAGGGTGACGCCTCCGCACAGTCGAAGGAGGAGCTCGACAAGGCGCGCTTGCTCTTTCGCGAGGGCCTCGCGCTCAGCGCGGCGAACAACTGCGCCGGCGCCCTCGTGAAGTTCAAGGCCGTCGCGGCCGTGAAGATGACCCCGCAGGTCGCCTTCAACATCGCCGAGTGCGAGGAGAAGCTCGGCAAGCTGCTCTCGGCGCTCGGCAACTACAGGCTCGCCGCGAGCGCGGCCGCGGGCGACAAGAAGGCCGCGGACGTCGCGGCGGCGGCCACGCCGAAGATCGCCGCCATCGAGGAGCGCGTCCCGAAGCTCACGATCGCGCGCGGCAAAGGCGCGGAGGCGGCCGTCATCGAGCTCGACGGCACCGAGCTCGGCGCGACGCAGGTCGGCGTGGAGATGCCCGTCGATCCGGGCCCGCATTACATCGTGGCGAAGCTCGGCAACCGCGAGGTCTGGAAGGACTCGATCAACGTCCCCGAGCGCGACAAGAAGACCGTCGAGGTCGTGGTCAAGGACGAACCGGTGAAGTCCGACGCCGGCCCGAAGGACGAGCCGCCGCCTCCGCCGCCCCCGCCCCCGCCGCCTCCGCCGAGCGGGCCGAGCATCCCGGGGATCGTGCTCACGGGCATCGGCGTCGCGGGGATCGGCGCCGGGCTCGCGCTCTTCTTTGGGCCGCGACAATCGACGATCGACGAGCTCGAGGGGCTCTGCGGCGGCGACACGTCGTGCCCGCCGTCGGCGAAGGAGACCGCGGATCGAGGGCGGCTGTTCACGGGGATCGCCGAGGGGGCCGTGGGCGTCGGGGCCGCGAGCTTGATCACGGGTGTCATTCTGCTCGCGACGAGTGGTTCGAAAAAGTCGTCCGCGTCGGCGCAATCGGCTTCCGCGGAGTCCGAGCGAGGCGCGCGGTTCATCGGCGCCGCGCCCGGCGCGACGCTCGGTGGCGTGAGCCTCGTGGGGAGGTTCTGATGGAACGTCGAGCACGTTCGTCCTTGCGCGTGGCATCGTGGCTCGTGGTCGCGGGGCTCGGCGTCGTCGCGATGCCGGCCGCGTGCCTCTATCCGGCCTACACGTTCGACGAGCCCGAGCCTTCGGGCGGGCCGGGCGGCGCCGGCGGGCAAGGCGGTCCGGGCGGGCAGGGCGGCCAGGGCGGCGTCGGAGGCCAGGGCGGCCAGGGCGGCGGGGGAGCCCAAGGCGGGCAGGGCGGATCGGCCGGCTCCGAAGATTGCCTCAATGGCATGGACGACGACGGCGATTCGCTCGTCGACTGTGCGGACGACGAGTGCACGCAGGGGCACGTATGCGTCCCGTCCGTGCCTTTCGGCTGGAGCGGCTTCGCAGCTCTCTTCGAGGGTTTGCCCGCGCAGACGCCCGCGTGCCCGAGCACGTTCCCCACGGTCACGCCCTACGAGGGCGAAAACACGCTCACGACGCCGATCCATACCTGCGCTGCTTGCACGTGCGGCGCGCCGACGGGCCAGGCGTGTGATCTGGCGGATGAGATCACCATCCAGAACAAGGCTTGTGGCGTGACGCCGACGGCCACGGGCAAGCTCACGGTCCCCGCTGCGTGGACCGGCGCGTGCCATGGGCCCGACGGCTATGAGGGGGGGAAAACCTGCGACAATGGCCCGTGCAACGTCTCCGTCACGACCCCGAAGCCCACGGTGACGGGGGGGAGCTGCATGCCGAGCGGCGGGGCTCCCGCGCTCACGCCGGTCACATGGGCCATTCACGGGAAAGCCTGCGGCGACGCGCCTCCCGGCGGAGGGTGCGGCATGGGCATGGTATGCCAGCCCAAGACGCTCCCGCCCTTCCTGCCGGGCCTGTGTGTCTACAAGGGCGGCGACAACAGTTGCCCCGCGGGTGAATTCACCGAGAAGCACCTCTTCTTCGAGGAAGCGGCGGATACGCGCGCGTGCAGCCCGTGCACGTGCGGCGCGCCGAGCGGAGCTTCGTGTGATGCGACGATCACGATCTACAGTGATCAGACGCTCAACACGTGCACCACGCAGATCGCGAGCTTCGCCGCGGGGGGCTGCGCCAACGTGGCGGGCAACCCTGCGCTCATCGGTCGCATGGCCACGACCACGCCGCCCACCGGCGGCGCCTGCGCCGTCTCGGGCGGTGGCCAGCCGACGGGCGCGCTCACGCCGACGAACGCCACCACGTTCTGCTGCGTCGCCCCCTGATCGTCGGTTCGAATGCACGAAGCCGGATCCCGCGCTCCTCGCGCTTCGGATCCGGCTTTCGTGTCTCCGGGGTTCGCCTGTCGGCGAGCCGCTTACTTCTTCTTCGGCGCGGGCGCGGGAGCCGCAGCCGGGGGGGCCGCGGGGGCCGCGGGCTTGCCCGGCTGCGTCGTGGGGGCAGGCTTGCCCGGCGCTGCGCCGGCGCCGCCGCTATGCGCGCTGTTGTACATCTGGATCGCGCGATCCGTGATCTCCAGGTCGGCGCGCATGTAGGGGACCGCGGTCTTCTCCAGGATGATCTCGAAGCCGTCCTGGGCCGCGATCCGGCGGACGATGCCGATGATGTCCTGGTAGATCGGCGTCGTCATCTCCGTCTCTTTGCGCTGCATCTCGCGCTGGTATTCCATCGCGATCGCCTGGAGCTCGCCCGCCTGCTTTTGCAGGGTCTCGAAGCGCCGCTGGAGCTGCTCCTGAGGCACCTTCTTGTTTTGCGCGTCCTTCTCCAGCGCTTCCTTCTCGGCCTGGAGCTTCTGCTGCTTGGCGTCGAGCTCGACCTGCCGGCTGTCGAAGAGCTTCTTCAGCGTCGCCTGGACCCGCAAGCCCTGCTCGGTCTCGAGCATCGCGCGACGCACGTCGATGACCGCGATCTTCGACTGCGCTGCGGCCGTCTCCTCCGCCGCGAAGAACCCGCCCACGCCCGCGACGAGCGCGGCCGCGAGCACCGGAGCCCGCAACCCCGCGAGCCAAGACGAACGCCGAGCACTCACGAAACCAGTACGATCTGCACGCATCACCCCGGGGGACTAATCCCGAAGCCGGGGTGATGCAACGTTTTCTTGCGTGCTACCGAACGAACCTTCCGCGTTCGAGCGGAGAAGCGCGTCGCCCGCGGATCAGGTGCCTGCGTGAAAATACCGGCCCAGCCGGTGGTAGGCATACTGCACGATCCGATAAACCTCTTCGTTGCGACGCACGAACGCCTCGCGATGGTGCGGCATCCGGATCGTACGGACGCGCTCCGTGAGGGCGTTGAACGCAGCATCGAGGACGGCGTTCGCCTCGTCGTCTTCGCCCACCGAGAGGAGGGCCTCGACGAGCGTCACGCGGATGCCCTCTTCCCACTCCTCGACGGGCGCCGAGGCGAGGCGCGCGTTCGCGTCCCGAGCGGTCTCGACCGCGGCGTCGACGGCGCGCCGGGCGAGCTGGACGCGGGAGAGCGCGAAGAGCGCGAGGACCTGGAGCGCCGGCTGCGCACGCGTCTCCTCGATCGCCCAGCGGGCCAGGCTCAGCGCGGTGGCGAGGTCGCCCGGGGCGCCGCGCCAGACGAGGAAGATCGTCTCGTAGATGCGCGTGTTCACCCGCAGGCGCGCGGCGTTCGTCTCGTCGGCGATGCGCGCGGCCTGGCGCTGATGATCGATGCCGAGATCGAGGTTGCCGAGGCGCGCGTAGCTCATGCCGAGGTTGTGCAGCGCGAAGGCCTCGAGGATCCGCATGCGGCGGGCGCGGGCGTCGAAGAGCGCGCGCTCGAGCATCGACTGCGCCTCCTCGAACATGCCGAGGTGGTTCAGCGCGGAGCCCACGTTCAGGCGGCCGCGCGTGGCGAAGGCGATGTCGCTGATGCTCTCGGCGACCTCGATCAGCGACGCGCCCGTGGTGACGACCTCGGAGGGGTCGTTCATGTGGGCGATCGCGAAGAGCCGCGCGTCGAGGGCGCGCACGAGCGCGTCGCTCGCCCCGGAGGCGCGGGCCGCTTCGACCGCGTCGTTTGCCACGCGCATCGCCTCGCCGGGCTGCAGGCGATCGACGAGGCCGCGGACGCGCACCGCGAGCAGGCTCGCGCGGATCGGCGGCGAGAGCGTGTTCGCGTAGGGCGGCAAAAGGGCCTTGGCCGCGCGATCGTCTCCCTCGGCGGCGCGGCCCGACTCGATCAACGCGGCCGCGGCGAGCCGCTGCGCCTCGCCCCACATGTCCGAGCCGCCGCGGGCGATCTGCGCGGCTTCCTCGGCCGCGGCGATGCCGTCGAGCAGCCGGCCCATGAAGATCGAGAACTGCGCCCGCGCGACGAGGAGCTGGACGCGCACGTCCCCGGCCGCGCCGCAAGCGAGGCCGCGGTTCGCGAGCTCCAGCGCCGTCTCGAGCTGCGCGCCGTTCGTGTAGGCCTGTTTCGTGGCCCGCGCGTAGAGCCTCGCCGCCCGCTCGTGCGCGCCGCCCGCGTCCGCGTGCCGCGCGATGAGGCCTGCGTCGACGTCGCCCACGGATTCGAGCCAGTTGCCCACGGCGAGGTGCAGCGCGGCGCGATCCTCGTCGAGGATCGCCTCGTACGCGGCGTCGCGTACGAGCGCCTGACGGAAGATCCACTCGTCCTCCCCGGCGATCCGCGACTCCGGCTGCCGGGCCACGATCTCCGCCGCGAAGAGCTCCGACAGCTCGAGGCCCCCGCTCCTGCCGAGGAGCGCGGTCACGCCGCCGGTCCAGAACGACTGGCCGAAGACGGAGGCCGCGCGCAGGACCTCGCGAACCTTGGGGGACATACGATCGAGGCGGAGCTGCACCACGGCCTGCACCGTGAGCGGCAGCTCGTTGCGGCCCTCGGCGGCGCAGCGGACGAGCTCCTCCAGGAACAGGGCGTTGCCGTCGGCGCGCTTGACGAGGTGCGCGCGCGTCGCCGCATCCATGCCCGGCAGGGCCGCGGAGACCAGACGATCGGCGGCGAGCGGGGAGAGCGGCGCGAGCCAAACGCGCGTGATGTTGCGGCGCTCCCAGAGCGTGCGGAGGCGCGTGGCGAGCTCCGTGCGGCCGAACGCGAACACGGCGAAGCGCAGGTCCGCGCAGCCGAGCAGCCAATCGACCATTTCGAGCGTCGTATCGTCGGCCCAGTGCACGTCCTCCAGCACGAGCACCTGCGGCGCGCGATCCGCCTCGGCGCGGACGTACGCTTCGAGCGACATGCGCAGCCGCGCCTGCATGAGCTCGGCGCTCGCGCGCGCGGCCCGCAGCGGCTCGTCGTCCTGATCCGGGAACGTCACGCCGACGAGTTCCCCGAGGAACCCCGCGACGAAGCGTTGTCCCGGCGGCAGGCGTGCGCCGACGTGCCTGCGCACCTTCAGCACCTGATCGGCCGGCGCCTCGCCGTCCTGCAGGCCCATCACGGAGCGGAGCGCGCGGCCGAGCGCGGACAGGCTCGACGCCTGGCTGATCGAGTCGCCGCGGCAGATGAGCAGCTCGGGCCGCACCGGCGCGACTTCGAGGCGCTGCAAGAGCTCGCTCCGCACGCGGCTCTTGCCGATGCCCACGGCGCCGAGGACGAGCGCGCCGCGCGGCGTCGCGTCCTCGAGGAGCTCGCCGTAAATGCCTTGCAGGAGCGCGATCTCCTTCTCGCGACCAACCGTCGGCGTCGGGCGACCGAGCAGCTGGCGCGCGACGAACCCGCTCGTGTCCTCGCGCAGGAGCACACCCCCGCGCGCGTCGGCTTGCAGGAGGAACCGACCTTCGAGCGCGCTCGTGGCGTGCGTGTCGACGCGGACCGTCCCCGGGCTCGCGAGCTCGATCTGGCCCACGGCGCGCTCGAGCGCCTGACCGGCGAGGTTCTGGCGCCCGCGGATCGCGAGTCCGATCGCCACGGCGGCGCGCGCGGTCGGCAGGGCCTGCGTCACCACGAGCGCGGCGCGGGCGGCACGCATCACCTCGTCCCCGCGCGAGTGCTCGACGCCGAGCACGGCCACCATCTGCTGATCGAGCAGCGGCTCGAGGCGCGTGTCGTCGCCGAGCACGGCGCGCAGCTTCTGATCGACGTCCGCGCCGAGGCGCGCGCCGGCGAGGTCGAAGAGCACGGACGCGACCACGCGGCGCTCGGCCGATCCGGGGCGCGAGGCGGGCACGGGCGGCGCGCCGGAGTCCGTGATGGTGATCGGCTTCTGGCCGGGGAGCGCGCGGACCGCCGAGGCGCTGCTGCGATCGGCCGCGGGCGGATCGTTGCTCAGCTGGCCGACGCGCGCGAGGGCGCGGGCGAGCTCGCCGCTGTTCTCGAAGCGATCTTCGCGGCTTCTCGCGACCGAGCGCAGGATCACCTCGGCGAGCGCCTCGGGCACGTCGAAGCGGATGCTCTGCGGGTTCGGCGGATCTTCCAGCACGAGCCGACCGAGCAGCGCGATCACGTGCTCCGTCTCGAACACGTTCCGCCCCGTGACGAGGCGGAACAGCACGGCGCCGAGCGAGTACACGTCGGCGCGCTCGTCGATCGGCTCGCCGCGGGCCTGCTCGGGGGCCATGAAATGCGGCGTCCCGATGATCGTCCCGCGCTCGGTCTGGTACTCGTCGGGCACGGGCGGCTTCACCACGCCGAAATCGATCAGCTTGATGGCCGTGCCCTTGCCGCGGACGAGGAAGATGTTCGAGAGCTTCAGATCGCGATGAACCACGTTCCGCGCGTGGATCGCGGCCATCGCGGCGGCCGACCGCCGGACGACCTCCACCGCGTCGCGCATGCCGAGCGGCGCGCGTCGCTGCCGCTGACCGAGGTCCTCGCCGTCGAGCCATTCCATCGCGAAGAACAGCCGCCCGTCGTTCCAGGTCCCGTGCGTCACGTACTGGACGATGTTCGGGTGGCGCAGGTCCGCGAGAATGGCGATCTCGCGCATGAACCGCACGCGCTCCTGCGGCGTCGCGCTGTCGCGCAGGATCTTGAGCGCGACCTCCTGTCCCGTGAGCTGGTCGGTCGCCTTGTAAATGTCCCCCATGCCGCCGCTGCCTGCGCGACCTTCGATGAGGAACCGGTCCGACGCCTGACTGAACTCCGGGACCACTGCGCGTACAGGCTACGCGAGGTCCCGCGCGCCTGGGTAGATTTCCGCACCCAAAACGGGCGCGCGGCGCCTCGTCGGCCGAGATTTTTTCGTCCAGGGCCGCCCTTGGGCCTTTCCGCCAGGGCCTCCACGTGTCATCGCGGCGCGTCCATGGCCGAGCCCCTCAAAAATTTCTTCGACGAACGCCTCGTGCGCCGGATCGCAGCGTCGATGCAGGCCGCCTGGCCCGATTTTCCCGCGCGCTCGTTCATCGCCGAAGCCAGGGCCGGGCTCGACGACAAGGAGCTCAAGGAGCGCGGGCGTCACATCGCCGCCGCGCTCGGGCGCGCTTTGCCGGCGGACTTCGAACGGGCCGTGGACGTCCTCCTCCGTTCCCTCGACACGCCCGCGTCCCGCGACGAGGGCGCGATGTCGAGCTTCTTCTACCTCCCGCACCTGACCTTCGTGGCCGAGCGCGGCCTCGATCACTTCGAGGCCTCGATGCGGGCCCAGCACGCGCTCACCCAGGTGTTCACGGCCGAGTTCTCGATCCGGCCGTTCCTGCTTCGGGATCCCGCGCGCACGCTCGCGCGGCTCGGGGCCTGGGCGACCGACCCGAGCGCCCACGTCCGCCGCCTCGTCTCCGAGGGCACGCGCCCGCGTTTGCCCTGGGCCGAGCGCTTGCCTGCGTTCATCGAGGACCCCACGCCCGTCCTCGACCTGCTCGAGCGCTTGAAGGACGATCCCGAGGCGTACGTTCGCAACAGCGTGGCGAACAACCTCAACGACATCGCCAAGGATCACCCGGATCGTGTCGTCGCCTTGTGCCGCCGCTGGATGGAGGGCGCGGGGCCGGGCCGCGCGTGGATCGTCCGGCACGCGCTCCGCTGGCTCGTCAAGCGCGGGCATGCGGGGGCGCTCGCGCTCCTCGGCGCCTCGGCTGCGCCTGAGATCGCGATCGAGCGGACGAGCGTCACGCCGCAAAAGGTCCCGCTCGGCGAGGAGGCCCGATTTTCGTGCGAGATCGTCTCGCGCGCGGATGCGCCCCAAACGCTCGTCGTCGACGCGGTCGTTCATTATCCCGGCGCGAATGGAAAACACCGCCCCAAGGTCTTCAAGCTGCGCAAGATCGAGCTTGTGCCGTCGGGGCGGGAGCGGATCGAGGGCCGGGTAAAGCTGGTCGATTTGACGACGCGCCGCCATTACCCTGGCGAGCATCGGATCGAGCTCCGGATCAACGGCGAGGATCATTCCGTCGGCCTGTTCTTGGCTACTGCATCGCGCGGTGGAGGAACGTCGCCATCTGAGCGCGCGAAACCGGAGGGTCGGGGCAATCAAGCTGCTTCGCCGCGTCGCACCCGGACGTGACACCGGCGGCCACGATCGCATTGATGAAGCTTTCGGAGGAGCCTCGGCTTTTTTTTTTTTCGTTCATTCCGTGAGGCATTCATGGCAGGATGCGTCCATGGCCTGGACACGCGTGTCGTCGCTCGTGCGCTCGTTATCGCCGCTCTTCCTCGGGACCGTCGTTTTCGGCTGCTCCGCGGACGCGAACCCCGGGAGCTCGGGCGACGGCGGCGCGGGAGGCTCGGGCGGCGGGAGCAGCAGCAGCGCCGGCGGGGCCGGAGGCGGCAGCGCGAGCAGCAGCAGCAGCGGTGCGGGCGGCGGGAGCAGCAGCAGCAGCGGTTCGGGCGGGGGAGGGGGCTCGGAGCCCGTGACGGTTCCTTATTGCACCGCGGCGTGCCAGAGCAACGCGGATTGCTCGATGGGCGCGGCGGGATCGGCGTTCGACGCCGACAACTATGCGTGTACCGCCGGCACCTGTGAATATGTGGGGTGCCATTCGGACGCCGAGTGCGAGGCCAGTTTCTTGAGTCCGGACTACGTCTGCAAGTCCATCGGGGCAGGCTTCGCGTCCTGCATGATGAAGTGCCAGGGCTCCGCGGATTGCTCGATGGGCGTGGCAGGATCGGCGTTCGACGCCGACAATTACGCATGCACGAACGGAGGCTGCCAGTACGCGGGTTGCCATACGGACGCCGAGTGCGTGGTCACGTTCGGCCAGGGGTACGTCTGCAAGGTGTTCGCGGCCGGGAGCGTCGCCACCTGCGCGCAATCGTGTCAGAGCGCGGCCGATTGCATGGGCGGCGCGGCAGGCGGGGCGTTCGACGCCGACAACTACACCTGCACGAGCGGGGGGTGTGAATACGCCGGCTGCAACTCCGACGCGGAGTGCGCGGTCACGTTCCCGAACGAAACGTACGTTTGTCCAAAATGAAACGGCTCCGGACCCTGGTGCGTCGGGGACGACACAAAACTCGGCCCCCCGCAGCGCGAGGGCAGGTACGTCCGCCGCTGACCGAGCGGAGGGATCTTCTGCGGCTCTGACAAGTGGCGGCCGAGCGCGAAGCACGGTCGCGTCCATGTCCGTGATCCGCGTTTCGGCACGTGCCCGTCGAGGATGTCCCTGTGGCAGTCTCGCAGCGGGGGTGGTATCTTCCACCTCGATGTCGTTCATCCTCAAGTCCACACCACCGCCGGCGCCGCCGAGCAGCGGACGCGCCTCGGTGGCTCCTCCTCCGGGAGGCCTGCCGGCACCGCGCGACACGGGCCGCCTCGCCTCGCTTTCTGGAGGCCAGGGCGTGCTCGAGGGGGGGGTGCTCGACCTGTCGCGCTGGCCGCTCGTCGTCCTGGTGAATCACCCGCGCGCGAACGAGGCGCAAACCGAGCAGTTCGTGAAGAACCTCGCCCACGTCCTGAAGAGTCGGGCGGGGAAGTTCGCGCTCTTGCACGATTATCGCGGGACGAAGGAGCTCTCGCCCAAGCAACGCAAGACGCTGGCGGAGCATCTGGCCCAGCACCTCGACGTCTATCGGCGCTGCGCCGCCTGCGCCTTCGTGGTCGACGCGGCGTTCCCCAAAGGCGCGCTCACCGCGATTTTCTGGATGTCGACGCCGCCCTATCCCTACCGCATGTTCCCCGACGTCGAGTCGGCCGAGCGCTGGGCGCTCGGCAGCCTCGCCTGACGAACCCCGGCGCCTGTTTTCACCGTCAAACGAAGCGGCCCGCGCGTAGATGGCTGCTTTCCCGTTGTCCTCGCGCCGAGGTCGTGCGAGCGTCGCGGCCATGGGCCTACCCTCGCACTGGTGGAAGGAGCGAAAACCTTTCCTCGACGCGCTCTTCGCGCAGACCGCAGGGGACTCCGGGCAGCCTGGCAAAACAGGCTGGGTGTGGCTGAACGAGCACGAGAGCGGCGAGGCGGCCGCGCGCATTCAAAGCGCGGAGGACGAGGACGCGCCGCTCGCGGCGTGGATCCCCCAGGAAGCGCACGAGGATTGCTACGGGATGCTCGAGGGGATCGTCCCGCTCGCGACGCGCGGGGGTGTGCGCGGCGATCGCTGGATGCGGAAGATCCACAATCCGACGTTGTTCGCGGATCCCGCGCGGCCGGATCAGCTCTGGATCGCGCTCCACGAGACCACGCCGCCGCCGCTCTGGATCCCCGCGGGGACGACGGCGGACTCGCTCGCCGCGGCGTTCGCGCCGTACGCCTGGCCCGAGACGGAGGAGGCATTGCCACAGGTGGTCGGTTTGCCCCGGAGCGTCCGGATCTACATGGGCACCGAGACCGGCATGGGCGCCGATTTCGACACCATCGTGCGGTTCTTCCAGAACATGCCCGGCACCGACAGCCTGCCCTGGGGGACGCGGTTTGCCGAGGATCCCTGGCCGGATCATCCGACGGGGATCGCGCTCGTCAGCACCGGCTATCGAATGGGCGAGAACATGGCGCAAGTCGACGGCGCCGTGCCGAGCATCACGATGCGAACGCGCCGCCTCGGCGCCGCGATCACGGTCTCCTCGATGGAGAAATTCTGCGTGGTCGAGGTCCGGTATGCCCCCGTCGCGCACGAGAGCATCCTGCCCCTGCTCACGCAGCTTTTGCCGGACTTGCCCAAGGGATTGCCCTCGGACATGCCCGTCGATGCGCTCGCGGTCCTTTCGCGCTTGCGCGGCTATCAGGCGGACGCGCTCCTTGCATTCGTCCGGGATCCCGAAGAGGCGCCGTCGCTTGGTTATCACGCGATGGCGTGCCTCGCGGTGATGGGCGATGACGGCGCCGCCGTGCGGACCCTGCTCGCCGAGCTCGGCGGCCGCGAGGATCCCGAGCAGCGGCGCCTCGGCTACCACTTCGCCTCCCTTGCGCGGCACAAGCGATTCCTCCACGAAGCGCTGCTTCGCGAGACGGACGAAAGCAACGTGCAGGTCTTGAAGAACGCCCTCCGCCCCTGAGCTCCGAGGAAACCATGAGCGAACACGTCGTGTATTTTCTCCGCGAGGACGTCACGCTGCGCTCGATCTTCGAGGGCGTGGCCCGCGAGGGGTTTCGGGTCGTGCGACGCGCGCCGCGCCGGACCGACGCGCCGCCCTTCTGGAGCGTCGACATGGGCGAAGGGCGGCACATGTTGCTCATCGATTCTCCTCTGTTCGGCGTCCGCTTCATCGAATGGAAGAGCGGCAAACCGATGCCCGCGTGGCTCGAGGCGTCGGTCGTGCGTCGCACGATGGATGAGCTCGCGGCCCGGGCGGAGGAGGCGAAGGCGCCCGAGGAGAAAATCGCGACGCTTTGCGAGGCCGTCGCGGCGCTCTCGCCGACGCTGCCCGACAGGATCCGCGGCGTGCTCGCCGCGAGGCTGCGGGACGAGGCGGAGGCCGTCCGCTGGATGGCGCACAAGGCCGTCGTGGCGCTCTCGGACGCGTCGCTGGAGCAGACGCTCGGCGAGATGCTCGCGGGCGGGCCGGTGCCCGAGGACATGGAGCCGTGGGCGCGTGAGCTCCACGAGCTCGCCGCCAGGGCCGTGCGCGGCGATTACGTCGACGATCTCGATACGAAGAACGAGGATTACCTGCGCGACGCGCTCCGGCGGGATCTGACGGAGAAGAAATGGCGCCGCGTGGAGGTCGCCGCGGCGCGGCTCCTGTGGAAGGAGCTGCCGCTCTACGAGCTCGAAGCGGCGGCCGCGTGGGCGCAGGCGATGGCGGCGACGGGGCGCGCCTGGAAGGCGTATTTCGCGGCGGTGCTCGTCGCGGAGATCGAGCGCTCGCAAGGGCAGGAGGGCCTCGCGGCCGTGGTGCGGGCCGAGATCGAGCCGACGCTGGCCACGCGCGAGGATCTGCCGACCCGGGAGGACCTGCACCCGATCCTCTGGATCGTGCGGGATCGATTGAACGAAAAATACACGGAGGCGTGTGATCGCGCGATCGACGCGATGGACGCGCACGTGAAAAATCTCGCGGCCGAGCGTCTCCTCTTTCGGACGATATCGCTGCGCAATGGCCCCGAGGGGCGGCCGCTCGCGAAAAAGCTCCGGGAGCTCTTGCCGGGCGCGATCACGCCGCTCGCGCTCCTCGCGTATCTGCATGACTCGGACGACACGGGGGACGAGGCGCTCGCGGACGCCGAGGCGCTCGCCGCGGCCATGGCCCAGCGCGAGCTCGCGGCGGAAGGAAAGGCCGATTCGCCTGCGCCCGAGATCGCCTCGTTCGACGCGTGGGCCGAGGGGATCCTCGCGTACCAGGCGCGGCGGCCGAAGGATCTCATTCGCGAGCACATCCGAATCTTGCAGAAGCGCGGGGATAACGAAGGCGCCCTGCGCGCCGCCGAGCGCGCGATCTCGGCAAAGGATTCGGCCCTCGCCTGGATGGACAAGGGTTTCATCCTCACGACGATGAAGCGCCACGCGGATGCGATCGCGGCGTACACCGAGGCGATCGCGCGTGTCGACAAGGACGGCCAGGTGCTGCTCGGCGGCAGCTACGACGTCCTCTGGTTCAACCGGGCCTGTGAGCGCGCGATCTCGGGGGATCGCGAGGCCGCGCTGCGTGATCTCGCCATCGCCGTCGAGAAGGACAAGAAATGGATCGACAAGGCGCGGGCCGACGATTATTTCGATTCGATCCGCGACGATCCGCGCTTCGAGGGGATCCTCGCGGGGACGTACGAGTTCCCGCCGGAGAGCGCGCCGTTTGATTGGAAGACGCTCGCCGACCGCACGAAGGGGCTCTCGTTCCTCGGGCGGTACGACGATGCGATCGTGGCCGGGCGCGAGGCCCTGCGCAAGGCGGAGAAGGCGCTCCCGCCCGAGGATTCGGGCATCGCGACGTGCCTCGAAAACCTCGGGTTCGCCGCGACCTGGGGCGGCGATCCGAAAGAGGGCGTCACGGCGCTCCGCCGCGCCGTCGCCATTCGTGAGCGAATCGACGCCGCGTCGCGCGAGGCTGGGGAAGCGTATCACCACCTCGGCAGCGCCCTCGGGATGACCGGGGACGCCGAGGGGGCCGAGCTTCATTATGGCAAGGCGCTCGCGCTCCGCGAGAAGCACGACGGCGTCGAGAGCGCGATGGCCGCGAAGAGCTGGGGCGACATGGCCGGGGTCTCGCTCGGGACGGGCCGGAGGGACGAGGGCATCGAGCGGATGCGCCGGGCGCGATCCATCCTCGAAAAGGTGATCGCGGGCTTCCTGGCCGAAGGGCGCGCGGCGGACGACGACTCGCTCGTCGAAGCGCGCGCGGATCTGCTCACGGTATGCGGGAACCTGCTCCTCACGCACGCGAGGGGCGGCGAGCACGAACCTGCGCTCGAGGCGGCGCGGGCCGCCGTCGCCGAGGCCGCTCATTTCGGCACGCGTATCAATCCGAATCTGCGCAGCTCCCTCGCGCAGACCTTGCAAGCGCTCGCGGAGCAGGGCGTACATGGGGCGCTCGACATCCTCGCGGACCTGGCCGCCGCGGTCCTGCCGAAGGAGCCGCCGGAGGTGCTCGCGTCGCGCGTCCGCTGGTCGCGCATTCGTGCCGGCCTGCAAGCGCTGCGCGAGGCCGGATTCGGCGACGACGTGATCCTCGCGCGCCTCAAGGACGCGCTGCGGGGCGACCCGCCTCCGCCGGCGGTGTCACGCGTCGCGGGCGCGACCGAGGCGCTCTCCGGGTTCGTCCAGGAAATCTCCACGACGCAGGGCACCAGCATCGTGGTCACGCTCATGGCGCTGCAAACGGCCGAGGCCGGCGGCCGCACGCTCGACGAGACGCTCAACGATCTCCAGGAGCTCGCCGTCGCCGCCGTGGGCGCATCCATCGAAAGCAAAGAGCCGGCGAACGAGCAAAGCAAGGTTTCGCAGGCGAAGAGCGACGAGCCTCCGCCCTGGGAGCGCGACCCGTTCGGCAATCCGTACCTCGACAGCGAGATGAACCGGCGTCTCGGTTACGGCGACGAGGACGACGATTCCGAGGACGACGACGATTCCGAGGACGAGGACGACGACGAGAGCGATGCGGACGGGTACGACGACGAGGGCGACGACGAGGACGATTGAATGAGCGAGGGCCCGGGGAGCGACATCCGCGCGACGCGCCGGCCGTACCTGGCCACGGCCTTCGTGCTGATCATGGGCAGCCGCATCGTCGGGGCGGCCCTGTCGCCGGTGCTCTTCGCGCACGCGCCCCTCGCGCTCGTCGCGCTCTCGCCGGTCCCCGCCCACCTCGTCCTCGTCGCGGGGGTGTCCTCGCCCGTCGCTTACTGGGCCGTCGCATGGCCCCTCTGCGCCGGACAATGCCTGCTCGCATATTTGTTCGGCCGCTCCGAGGGGCCCCGCGCCCTGCGCTGGCTCGTCGCGCGCGGCGTCGCCTCCGAGGCGCGCGTCGAGCGCCTCGTGAAGCCTGTGCGGACGAGCGCGCCCCTGCTCGTGATCGCGATCCCCGGACCCATCGTCAGCACCCTCGCCGGCGCGTTCGCCGCCCCGGCGCGCCTGCTCGTGCCCGCGATCGTCCTCTCGCAGACCCTGTGGATCGGCCTCTGCCGTTTCTTCGGCGAGGCGCTCCTCGTCTGGATCGCGGCGCTGCGAGCGGAGGTCATGCACCGCGCCTTGCCCTTGACCCTCGTCACCGCGGCGATCGCAGCGGGGCTCCATTTCCGCAAGAAATGGACGAAACGCGCGGAGGGGCCGTGAGTTTGGCTTGACGGCGCCGCCCTCTTCGCCCGACGCTACCATCCGCCGCGCCATCTCGCGCGTCTCGAGCGAACCATCGATGGGACGAACCATTCGCGGACAAAAGGGTTTTTCTTACACGTACGCCGAGGGCGAGCAGCCCGTGAACCTGCTCTCCCTCGCGGCCGTCTCCGGGGCGGGGACGTCGCTGGTCGTGCCCGAGATGGTGGGGCGCGTCTCCGGCAGCGACGTGCCCATCTCGTGGAGCTGCCTCGCGCTCGGGCGCGCGCTCGTCGAGCGTGGGAAGGCGAGCCGGCAAGGCGAGCTCGGGGCGCTTTTGCGCAAGCTCGACGGCGACTGGATCCGCGTCGACGATCCGCGCCACGTGCCGCTCGAATTCGTCCAGGATGCCATGGCGGAGAACGTGGTCGCTATCGCCTTGCGCATCGACGCGGAGGCCAAGGGGCCGCTCCTCTCACTCGCGCTCGCGGGCACGTGCGGCTACCACCTGCCGCGGGCCGACTGGCACAGGATGCTCGGGTTCGTCAATGAGTCGCTGCCGCACGCAAAGCGGCTCGACATGGGCATGCTCCGGGAGACGGCGGGAAAGGGCCCGGAGGCGCTCGCGGCGCAAGGCTCGTCGCTCCACGGCGAGATCGAGGGTCTCCCGTTCGTCGGCCTCTCGATCCTTTGCCACGCGGTGGGGCACGATCTCGAGGGTCTGCTCGTGCATGAGGACGAACCCGAGGTTCATGCCGAAGGTTTTTGGGATCTCGCGCTCGCCTGGCACGACTGGCTCGGGGAGCCGGCGGGAAGTGCGGAGCCCAGCGTCCTCTTCGCCCGCGCGCTCGTCGCCCATTTCGCGGGCCGCAAAATCGAGGCACGCCGCCTTTTCCTGGCCTGCGCGGATGCAGGAGAGAGGCGCGCGACGAGGTATCTCGCGCTTCTTCGGTGAACCGGCGCGCTCGGTCGACGAAATCGTCTCGCTCGCCCGGCCGCGCATCCTGAACGTCCCGCGCGGCATCGGACTCCGTGCGAGCCGTGATCTCCCTCCATCCGATTGACGCTGCGCGAAGGAGAGCGCTCCTGCTCGTCCTCGCGCTCGCCCTCCTCGCGCCTGCCTGCTCGCGCGAGCGGAAGGGTCCTGCCGAGCCGCCACGCGCGCCGGTGCGCGTCGCGTTTTCGGAGGTGGCGACCGTGCCGATCGAGCTCTCCGCCATTGGCACGGTCGAGCCGTCCGCGCGGGTCTCGCTGCGGCCGCGGGTGACCGGGCTCGTCACGGCCGTGAAGTTTCAGGAGGGCGCGGACGTGGCCGAGGGGGACGTATTGTTCGTCCTCGACAAACGACCGTTCGAGGTCGCCTTGCGCGAGGCGGAGTCGAACCTGGAGCGGAGCCGGACGCAGGCGGCGAATGCGGAGGCGGAGGCCACGCGATACGAGGAGCTCGCCAAAGCGGGCGTGGCGAGCCGGCAGGACGCCGAGCTCCGGCGCGCCGAGGCGCGGGCCGCGGCGGCGGCGGTCGACGCGTTCCGCGCGGCCACGGTCGCGCGGCGGCTCGATCTCGAATACACGACCATTCGCGCGCCGATGACCGGGCGGACGGGGAGCATCCTCGTGCGCGAGGGCAACCTCGTGCGGGCGAACGAATCGGTGCTCGTCGAGATCGTCCGGCTCGCGCCGGCGTTCGTCTCGTTCGCCATTCCCGAGGCGAGCGTGCCGGCCTTGCAGCAGGCCATGGCGAATTCGTCCGGGCCGCTGCCCGTCTCCGCGGCGGCGGCGCCGTCGGGCGACGCGGGGGCCACAGGCAATGGCGAGCACGGGACGCTCTCGTTCATCGACAGCACCATCGATCGCGCGACCGGGACCTTGCGCCTGCGGGCGACCTTCGACAACACGTCGCGATCGCTCTGGCCGGGGCAATTCGTGCAGGCCACGGTGCGCCTCGGCGTGCAGGAGGGCGCGGTGGTGATCCCGGCGGAGGCCTTGCAAACGGGGCCGTCGGGCACATTCGTCTTCGTGATCGGCGGGGACGACGCCGCGCAGATGAGGCCCGTGCAGCCGGGTGAGCGCGTGACCGGCGGGCGGATCATCGTGCAATCGGGGCTCGCGGCGGGCGAGCGCGTGGTGACGGACGGGCAATTGCGGGTGCAGCCGGGCGCGAAGGTGACCATCGTGAGCGAGGGCCCGGGGCAGGAGGCGCGATGAACGTCTCCCGGCCCTTCGTCCTGCGGCCCGTGATGACCACGCTCTCGATGCTGGCCATCGTGATCTTCGGCATTGCGGGGTTTCGCGCGCTCCCGGTGAGCGATCTGCCGACGATCGATTTTCCGACCATCCAGGTGAGCGCGTCGCTGCCGGGCGCGAGCCCGGAGACGATGGCCGCGGCCGTGGCGACGCCGCTCGAACGGCAGTTCTCGACCATCGCGGGCATCGACTCGATGACCTCGACGTCGGGCCTCGGCAGCACGCAGATCGTGCTCCAGTTCGACCTCTCGCGCGACATCGACGCGGCGGCGCTCGACGTGCAATCGATGATCGCCCGCGCGGCGCGGGATCTGCCGCCGAACATGCCCGCGCCGCCGAGCTTTCAAAAGGTGAACCCGGCGGAGCAGCCCATCATGTACCTCGCGCTGCACGCCGAGACGCGCAGCACGTCGGAGGTCTCCGAGTATGCCGAGACCACGATCGCGCAGCGCATCTCGATGATCCGCGGCGTCGCGCAGGTCCTCGTCTTCGGCTCGCAAAAATACGCCGTGCGCATCCGTCTCGATCCGCAGGCGCTCGCCTCCCGCGAGATTGGCATCGACGAGGTCGCCGCCGCCGTCGCCCGGGAGAACGTCAATTTGCCGACCGGCGTGCTCGAAGGGCCCGCGCGCACGTACGTCGTGCAGGCGAGCGGCGAGCTCTACCGGGCGAGCGCGTTCCGGCCGATCATCGTCGCTTATCGCGACGGCGCGCCCGTCCGGCTGGAGGAGCTCGGCACGGTCACGGACAGCGTGGAGAACGATCGGATCGAGGCCCATTACAACGGCAAGCGGGCGATCGTCCTCGCGATCCAGCGGCAGCCGGGGACGAACACGGTCGCCGTGGTCGACGCCGTGCGCGCGCTCTTGCCCGCGCTGCGCGCCGAGATCCCCGCCTCGATCGAGATCGAGATGCTCTACGACCGGTCGATCTCGATCCGCGAATCGGTGACCGACGTGGAGCACACGCTGCTCATCACGATCGGGCTCGTCGTGCTGGTGATCAACTTCTTCTTGCGGGATCTGCGCTCCACGATCGTCGCGAGCGTGGCCTTGCCCGTCTCGCTCATCGGCACGTTCGCGGGGATGTGGGCGCTCGACTACAGCCTCGACAACCTCTCGCTGCTCGCGCTCACGCTCTGCGTGGGGTTCGTCGTGGACGACGCGATCGTCGTGCTGGAGAACATCTTCCGGCACCTCGAAATGGGAAAACCTCCGCTGAAAGCCGCGCTCGACGGATCGGGGGAGATCGGCTTCACGGTCGTATCGATGACGACGTCGCTCGTCGCGGTGTTCGTCCCTGTGCTCTTTCTCGGAGGGATCGTGGGGCGGCTGCTCCGCGAGTTCGCCGTGACCATGAGCATCGCGATCCTCGTCTCGGGCGTGGTCTCGCTCTTCCTCACGCCCATGCTGGCGAGCCGATTCTTGCGGCTGAAGAACGTGCACGAAAAGGAAACGAAGCACGAGCCGCACGGCGAGCCGGCGGGGCGCATGGATCGCGTTTATGCGAGGAGCCTCGGTTTCGTGCTGCGGCACCGGTTCGCCACGCTGATGGCCTTGTTCGTGCTGCTCGGGGGGACGATCGTGCTCGCGGTGGTCGTGCCGAAGGGCCTCTTTCCGAGCGAGGACACGGGGCAGATCTTCGCGCTGACGCGCGCGGCGCAGGGGACGTCGTTCGAGGCAATGCGCGGGTATACGGCGGCGGCGGCGGACATCGTGCGCGCGCACCCGGCCGTGGCGTCGGTGATGTCGAGCCACGGCGCCGGAGTGACGAGCGGATCGGGCAACACGGGTCGCCTCTTCATTCGATTGAAGGATCGGGACGAGCGCGGCGGCAAGAAGCCCGAGCAGATCATCGCCGAGCTGCGGCCCAAGCTCGCGAGGATCCCGGGGCTCGAGGTGTACCTGCAGAACCCGCCCTCCATTCGTCTCGGCGGCCAGGTCACGCGGGCGTTCTATCAATTCACGTTGACAGGCGCGAACGTGGACGAGCTCTACGACGCGGCGACGGAGCTCGAACAGGCGATGCGCGCTCTCCCGGGGCTCATCGACGTGACGAGTGATCTCGAACGAAGGACGCCCGAGGCCACGCTCGTCATCGATCGCGACCGCGCGGCGACGCTCGGCGTGTCGGCGCAGAGCATCGAGGAGGCGCTGTTCTCCGCGTACGCAGGCAGGCAAATCTCGACGATTTACGCGCCGACGAACCAGTACCGGGTGATCCTGGAGCTCGATCGGCGCTTCACGCAGGATCCGAGCGCGCTCGGGCTCCTGTACGTGCGGTCGGCGAGCGGCGAGCTCGTGCCGCTCTCGGCAGTCTCGCGGACGGAGGAGGGCGCAGGTCCGCTCAGCATCACGCACCTCGGGCAATTGCCCTCCGTGACCATTTCCTTCAACCTGGCCCCAGGCGCGCCGCTCGGGGAGGCAGTGGCGCGCGTGTCGGCGCTCGCCAAGGAGCGATTGCCAGACACCATCGGGACGCAGTTCCTCGGCAGCGCCCAGGTGTTCCGGGAGTCGGTCGGAAACCTCGGCGTGCTGCTCGTGCTCGCCATTCTGGTCATCTACGTGGTACTCGGGATCCTCTACGAGAGCTTCGTCCACCCGATCACGATCCTCTCGGGTTTGCCCTCCGCGGGGTTCGGCGCGCTGCTCGCGCTGCTCGTCCTCGGGCAGGAGCTCAACGTGTATTCGTTCGTCGGAATCCTCCTGCTCGTGGGGATCGTCAAGAAAAACGCCATCATGATGATCGATTTCGCGCTGGAGGCGGAGCGGCGGGAAGGAAAGCCCGCGACGGAGGCGATCGTGCTCGGGGCGCGCATTCGTTTCCGGCCAATCATGATGACCACGATGGCAGCGCTCGCAGGCAGCCTGCCCATCGCACTCGGGTTCGGCGCAGGCGGCGAATCGCGGCGGCCACTCGGCATCGCAGTCGTCGGCGGGCTCCTGGTATCGCAACTCCTCACGCTCTTCATCACGCCGGTGATTTACACGTACCTCGACGCGGCCGAGAAACGGGCGCGCGATGCGCTCGCGGCGCGGCGGGCGCGGCGGCTCGCGTGAAGGCGCTGCGCTGGGGCTTTGCCCCAGGCCCCACCGGGGCTATCCGCCCCGGGACCCGGACCAGCGCCCGCGCTGGACTGGGGGTCGATGAACTGCGCGAAGCGCAGTTCATCGAACAGCCGGGGGCAAGACCAAGGACGATCTTGCCAAGCAACACAGCAGCGCTGACGTCTCGATGGGCGCGGCGGTCCTACCGGCCTGTGGGAAGAACTGCGCATCGCGCAGTTCTTCCCCCTGAGGTCCAGGGCTGGCCCTGGTTCGGGTCGAGGGGCGAACAGCCCCCGCGGGGTCCGGGGCAGCGCCCCGGCGCGGCGCTTCCTCGATGAGACCCATCCATTACGGGAACGAGAGACCGAGCACGTAGGTCTCCCAGCGCTTTTTGAAGGCCGTCATGTCGTCCTCGCCGAGCACGCGGCGGAGGGTGTCGTAGCCCGTCGGGTCCTTCTCGCGGTTTGCGTGGAACTCGTGGTAATAGCGGACGAGCAGGCGCTTCTCCTGGAGGTAATAGAGCAGGTAGCGCGAGGCGGCGTAATGGACGCCGTAATCGCCCTCGTAGAACGTGCCGTCGTTCATCGCGGTGAGCGCGCGGAACGAGGGGACGCGGTTCTCGGCGATGGCCGATTGCAGGCCGCGCAGGCGCCAGTTCGTGTAGCCGTGGATCCGGCCGTCCTCGTCGCCGCTCTGCTCGTAGAGCGAGCCGAGACCCTCGTTGAACCAGGGCGGGCAATCGGGGAAGTTTGCCTCGACGAACGGGTGCACGATCTCGTGCACGAGCGTGCCGCCGCCCGTCGCGATGTTCATGACGAGCGCGCCGTGCTTCGAGGTGTAATACCCGTATGGCGTGGTCGGCTTCTCGCCGAAGAGCGTGATCGCGTTCCGCTCGTAGCTCGGGGCGTCCTTGAAGAGCCAGACGACGAGGATGCGTGACGGGTCCTTCGAGAAATAGTCTTTCTTGAGTTTTTCGGTCGCCCAGCGGACCGTGCCCTCGGCGCCCCTGCGCACGCGCGCCTCGGGGCCGTCGCCGACGACGACGAACGGCGGCTCGACGAGGATCGTGAAGTTGCCGCGCAGGCGCGAGGTCTTCTCCTTGACCTCCATCACCTTTTGCGCGTAATCGGCCGGGGAAAAACCCTGGTGCGGCGTCCCCTTGGCGAGATCGAGATCCCGCGGGGCGAGGCGCAGCCGGATCGCGGTCCACGCGTCCTTGTTGTACTTGAGCGGCCAGAGTGTGAGGAAGCGCGATCGCGACATGCGGCGATAAGCCCCCGCGTCCTCGGCCGGCTCGTGATAGATGATCTCGTCCCGCGCGGCGTCGTACCCGACGACGAGGCGGAAATGCTCCGTGGTCGTGGGGCTCTCGCTGTAATGCATGCAGACGATCGAGGGGATGCCCTTTTGCAGATCGGCGTGGAGCGCGGCGAGCTCGGCCCCGAGCGCCTCGTCGGCCCTCGTCGCGTCGATGCGGAACCAGACGGGCCCGGGATCGAAGCCGACAGCCTCCACGGCCCGCTTGAGCTCGGCGGTATACGCGCCACGCCCGAGCGCCGGATCGAGGCCGGTTTTCATGAAGATTTCGTCCTGATCGAGCGATCGACCGAGCCGCGCGAGGGCCATGGAGACGCAAGCCTCGCCGCAGAAATCGGGCTTTTGTCGTACGTGCGGGACGCCTTCGATGAGGACGCTCGCGAGGTTCTGGCGCGCGAGCCCGAGCGGAGCCGGGGCGGCGACTTGTTCGGGCGGCGGGGGCGAGGAGCCGCGGTTGCAGGCGAGGAGGACGAGGGGGGCGAGGACGGCGAGCAGGCGTGCGGGCGGCATCAGGGTCTCCGAACGCAGTTGGACGCGCGAGGTTCCCGAGTTTTGGATCCCGGCCGCGCGCGCGTCACGTCTTCCGGATGCGGAAGGCGCGGGCGACGAGCACGACGTAGGCAGTCTGGACGAGGAGGGGCACGCCGAGCGTGACGCCGCCGCCCCAGCGCTCGCTGTCGGGATGGGCGAGGTAGGCCGCGTCGGCGGCGGCCTGGCACGCGAAGAGCGTGAAAAACGCGAGAGGGAAGTTCGCGACGATCGCGAGCGGGAAGCGGCGCCCCTCCCCGATGACATGGAACACGCGGAGCGCGGCCATCGAGAGGAGCCCGACGACGCCGATGGGCACGGCGAAAAAGCCAAGGGCGAAGAGCGTCATGAAGACGCACACCTTGTTCGCGAACATGTGCGGGCAGCTCGGATCGGCCAGGGCCACGGAGGGCGCGAGCGTCGCGAGCGAGGCGGCGGCGAGGGAAACGGAGCGGGGACGGAACATGCGGGCGTATCCTGGATCAGGGGACGTTCGGTCGACAGCAGTTTTCACGAGATGGGTGCTGCGTGCGCTTCGCTGGGGCTTTGCCCCAGACCCCAGCAGGGGTTGTCCACCCCTGCACCCGGACCAGCGCAAGCGCTGGACTCGTGGTCGATGAACTGCGCGATGCGCAGTTCATCGAACGGGCCAGGGTCAAGACCACGAGCGATCCTGCCAAGCGAAACGGCAGCGCGGACGGTTCAGCTGGCGAGGCGATCCTGCCAAGCGAAACGGCAGCGCTGCCGTTTCAACCGGCGCGGCGGTCCCACCGGCCTGTGGGAAGAACTGCGCATCGCGCAGTTCTTCCCCCTGAGGTCCAGGGCTTGCCCTGGTTCGGGTCGAGGGGCGAACAGCCCCCGCGGGGCCCGGGGCAGAGCCCCGGCGCGGCGCCTCCTCGATGAGACCTATGCTCAGGTTCAGGGGGTCGAGGTTGCGCCTGCGGGGGTGGCCGTGCCTGCGTCCGGGGGGAGGTCGCCTTCTTCGGGGAGACCGGCGCGGCGGCGGGCGGTGGGTTTTACGCGATCGGCGAGGGCCGGGCGATCGGCGAGGATGAAGAGCAGGGACGTGAGATCCGCGATGGCGGGATAGCGACGGCCCCAGGTTTCGATCTCGGTATTTTTCTTGTCGAGTGTGGCTTGCGCCTCGCGTTTTTCGCGCTCGACGTCACCGAGCGCGGTTTGCATGGCGTCGGCTGCGGCTTTCAGATCGTCGGCGGTGAGCAGGGGGTCGATTTGGAGGCCCTTCATTTTGGGCTTCTCGACGAGTGGACGGTTGCGGAGGAGCTTTTCGACGCTGCCGGCGGTGTGAAGGAGGCTTTGGTTATCGTCGGGCAGGGCTGCGGCGAGGCCGTAGGCGGTGGCGACCGAGGGGTCGTAGTTGTTGGTGAAGGCGGTGCGGAGTGCGACGAGCTGGCTGCGGAGGTCGGCGATGGATTGCTCGCGCTTCTTGCGATATCCGTCGTCGTCGGCGAGCTCGTTGGTGTGGGTTTGATCGGCTTCGACGAGGCCTTCGGTGATGCGACCGAGCAGATGGCGGAGGGCCTTGACGACGTCGCCCACGTTCATGCCGGCGGGCACGCCTTTCGGGAACAGGAGCGCGTCGAGGACGGGCGCCACGTCCGGTCCGTGCACCTGAATGGCCGCGACGACCGTGTTCGTGATTGCGACGCGATCCGCGACCATGCGGGAGACCTTGGCTGTCATGTGAGATCCTCCGGGGTGGACGGATATGTGATCTTTGTGTCGGGAGGAATCCAAAAGAGGAGGGGGTGAAGATCACGGAAGGAGGCGGGGACGGGGGAGGTTGGTGGTGAAAAAGGTTGGGCGGTACACGGACTGGCGTGAGTTTCAGGGGGGAAGGCGGGTGGGTGGGGGCGCGGGGAGGAGGAGGTTTAGGCGGGGAAAGGCGCGGGGAGGCGGTTCAGGGGGACGTTCGCGGGCGCGGTGGCGGCGAGGTGGCGCCGGGGCGAGGGGGCGGGCGGTGAAGGGAGGATCCGGGCGCGGCGAGCGACTTGCGGGCGCGGCGACGAGGGGCTGGCGGTGCCGGGAGAGGTGGAGGTGGCGCGTGAAGGGCGGGGCGGGAGGAGGGGAAGCGTGATGGGGGATACGGGAGGGGGAGACGCGCGGGGGATGGGCGGCCAGGACGCATGGGCTCGGCTGTCAACTCAAATATGAACAATGGCGGCGCGGGGTCGTGCTGCCTCGTTGGGCAAGCCTGCGTCTCACAACACGAATCCGACGTACATTGGTTTTGCTCATTCCGTCCGGGTCGTGTAGTTCGCCTTCCCGCGCACATGCTTGAAGCACATCGTGAAACGCCGGAAGGCCAGGCCCGCCCAGGGGTGAAACAACGGCTTCAGCGATGGGGGCAACGCGTCTTCTCGCGGCGCCGAACGTGGCTCCCCCTGCTCGCCGTGCTGGCCTTCGTGGTCGTGCTCGGCGCGGCCGGAGGGCCGCCCTTGATGCACCCGGATTCGCTCGCGCAGCAAGCGCTCGAGACCTACAAGAATCACGGCAAGCCGACGGCCTACCACTACCCCGCCCTGACGGTGTACGCCAACCTGGGGATGTACTGGGCCGCTTACATGCTCGCGAAAGCCCAGGGCTCGGTCGCGAGCTTCGCCGCTTTCATGTCCCAGCAATGGTTGAGGACCCTGTCCATTGGCTCGATGCGGCTGCCCTTCACGCTGCCCGGGCATATCCTGACCCTGTGCTTCAGCGTGGTGGGGTTGTTTTCGACCTACGTAAGTGGCTTCCGGATCAGCGATCGCCGGGACGTGGGCTGCCTCGCCGCGCTCCTCACGGGGACGTCGCTGTTATGGGTGCAGCAATCCCACATGGATACCGTGGACATCCCCCTCGCGGCCATGTGTATGCTTGCCCTCGCGTTGACGTTGGTCTGGGTCGATCGAGAGGACAAACCGCTCTGGGTATCTCTGCTCATCGGGGTGGCGACGGGTCTCGCGGCGTCCGCGAAGTACAACGGCGCGATCGTGGGCGTGGCATTCGCAGGGGCCGCGCTGCTCGCGTTCAAGACCCAGATCTGGAAGACGCTGCTGCACGGCCTCGTGGCCTCCGTGGGCGCCGCGGCGACCTTCCTGGGGACCAACCCGTACATCGTGCGGGATTACGCGATCTTCAAAAGAGATTTCCTCTACGAAAAGGAGCACGCCTATAAGCTCGGCCATTTGGGCCACGATACGTTGAACCCCTGGCTCGACAAGAGCCAGGCGCTCGCGACGGGGTGCGGGGTGGTGCTGCTTTGCCTCGCTGCGGTGGGCCTCGCGGCCTTTTTGCGGGATCGGCAGGTCGCGGCGCCGAAGAAGGCAGGGCTCATCCTTTTCGTGGCCGCCTTCGTGGCGGTGGTCTTCCGCTCCATCTTGTCGTTTGATCGGTACGTGTTGCCCCTGGTGCCGGTGGTCGGCATTCTGGCCGCCGTGGGCGCGCGGTTCCTCCTTCGACGAGCCCTCCGCGATGCTCCGTGGAACGACGCCCCGACCCGGTCGCGCGTCCTCGCCGGCGGCGTGGGCCTCCTGGTCGCGGCGGCCTTGCTGCCCAATCTATGGCACTCGATCCGGCATGATCTGCTCCTCTCCCGGATGGATACCCGGGAGCAGCTCATGGCAATCATGCGAGAGGCGAGGACCCGATCGTGGATCGCGTCGAGCACCTACACGAATGCATGGGTCAACCAGCCGGCGGCCCGGTCCAGCAACACCTTCCTCGACCTCGGCGGCCCGTCGACCCTCAACAAGTTCGACCTCGTGGTGCTCGACAGCTTCACCAACGACCGGTACGTCTGGGCGCTCAAGCGCCCGCAGATGAACGCTGCGTTCCGGCGGAAAGTCAAGGAGCTGGCCGGATGGCACGCGCTCGTCATCAGCCCCTACGATCGGCCCAAGAATCAGGTGCCTTACGCCAATCACTCGCTGTATACACCGGCCCTGCCCGATCTGCCGTACCGGCGTTTGCCGGGCCCCTACATCGAGATCTACGCGCGCGACCGCGCCCGGCTGGATGAGCTTCAGGAGGCGTGTGGGAAGAAAGGTATCACGTGCGCGACGATGACGGCGTCAGATGCCTTTTACTATTCGAATGCGACGGCCGCACGGTAACATGAATAAATCCATCGGATTGGCCTTGGGACGACAGCTCCCTGCAATCGAGCCCCAGGGCGGGGAAGCGTGATGGAGGATACGGAAAGGGTGGGAGGTGCGTAGGGGATGGGTCCTGCGTTGACACAGGGGGGCAGCTGTTGCAGCGTTTCTGCAGCGGGAGCCAAGCGTTCGAGCAGCCGCCCGGGTATGGACCTTTCCTTGAAGATCGCCGCCGGCAGCCTGGCGGTCAGCCTCTCGGTGCTGGCGATCAAATGCGTCGCCTGGCGGGTGACGGGCAGCGTCGCCCTCTTCTCCGACGCGATGGAGAGCATCGTCAACGTGGTGACGGCGGGCGCCACGATCGTGGCGATCCGGGGCGCGGCCCGTCCGCCGGACGCCGAGCATCCCTACGGCCATCAGAAGGCGGAATACCTGTCGGCGCTCGCCGTCGGCGCGCTGATCGTCGTGGCCGGACTCTCCATCCTGTGGGAGGCCTACAATGCGTTCCGCGCGCCGCATGCGATCGAGGCGCCCTGGACCGGCATGGCGGTGAACGCGGGCGCCACCCTGCTGAACATCGCCTGGAGCAGCGTGCTGATCCGGCAGGGCCGCAAGCGCCGCTCCGCCGCGCTGGTCGCCGACGGCAAGCACCTGCTCACCGACGTGGTGACATCGCTGGGCGTGCTGGTTGGCGTCGCCCTGGTGGTGCTCACCGGGATCGAGATCCTGGATCCCGCCATCGCCGTGATGGTCGCGCTGTTCGCGCTGTGGAGCGGCCGCGGCGTGATTGCGAGCAGCATGAGCAGCCTGCTCGACGAGGCCGCGCCTGCCGAGGAGCTCGGGCGCATCCGCGAGGTGATCGCGCGGAGCAGGGGCGACGCCATCGAGACGCACGATCTGCGCACGCGGCATGCCGGCCGCACGACATTCATCGAGTTCCACCTCGTCGTGCCCGGCGACATGACCGTGGAAGAGAGCCACGCGATCTGCGACCGGCTCGAGGCTGCGCTGACCGACGCGCTGCCGGGCGCCGTCGTCGCCATCCATGTCGAGCCGGAGCACAAGGCCAAGCACGGCGAGCCCTGAGCGGCCGCCGCGCCGGGGCGCTGCCCCGGACCCCGCGGGGGCTATCCGCCCCTCGACCCGGACCAGGGCCAGCCCTGGACCTTTGCGCCGCGGGTCAAAAGGAGTCAGAACTCCGGCCAACCACGGGGTGCGGGAGAAACTGCCTCGTTTCCTCGGTGCACCCATCGGAGCACGCAGAACATGCATTCGGGTGGTGTCGTTGGGTGGGTTGCCTGTGTCTTCGTTGCGGGCTGCCTCGTCATGGCTCTCATCGACAAGATCAAGCGCTCGAAGAAGGCGCCCTGCGACGCAACCTCGACCATCACGGGGGGAGTGGGGGGAGGGCCGACGAAGGCGCTGTCGATCGCGATCCGCGACGTCGGCACACCGGCTCAACGGGTCGTCGATCTTCGAACGGTGCCGTGGGAGGTCATCGTCACCTATCGCTTCATCGAAGCGCTCACCACCCAGCTGCGTCCACTTCCCCCGGCCACGACCGTGACCTGGGTCTTTGACGCGAAGGCTGGCAAGCTCATCGACGCGCAGACGCCGGCCGCGCATGCGGTCCTTTGGCCTCGTTTCGTCCGTCTTGCGCCAAGCGCCGTTCACGTCGTCTACGTCGACGGCGTCGTGCTCGAGAGCGCGGCGTCGGGCGCGTTGGAGGCATGTGGCGTCTCCGTCGCCATCCGCCCACCCATCGTTTTGACCTTCGAAGACGGCGCGGTTCGAAGTCGGACGTCACCGAAGTCGTGAAGTCCTGACAGGCTGGCCTGGCCTGGATCCTGACGGAAGAACCGTCGGCTGTCTTGGCTGGCAGGGTCGTTCGTGGTCTTGATTCGGCCCGTTCGATGAACTGCGCATCGCGCAGTTCATCGACCCCGAGTCCAGCGCTTGCGCTGGTCCGGGTGCAGGGGTGGACAACCCCTGCTGGGGCCTGGGGCAAAGCCCCAGCGAGACGCCACCGCTGACGAAGGGCGGGCGCGGAGACTGGCGACAACGCTGCCCGAGGCGGTTACCCTCCGCCGTATGTCCGGTGCCGAGCTGCCGAGCTCCCTCGAAAAGCCCAAAGCTCCTTTGCCCACCGACGACGATCCGCCCGCGGGCGCGCTCGAGCGGGTCGCGGCGCGGTTCACGGCGTGGGCTGAGCGGTGGATTCCCGACGCGTTCGTGTTCGCGCTCGTGGCCACGTTCCTCGTCGTGATCGCGGCTTGGGTGAGCCTGTCGCAGAAGCGAGGCGCGGTGAGCGCGGCGGCCGAGGTCGCGGCGATCTGGGGCGGCGGGTTCTGGGAGCTCATCCCGTTCACGCTGCAAATGGCGCTCGTCATCATCACGGGGTACGTCGTCGCGACGACGCGGCCCGTGTACCGGTTGATCCGCGCGCTCGCCTCCGTGCCACGCTCGCCGCGGGTGGCGATCGCGTGGGTCGCGCTGTTCGCCATGCTGTCGTCGTGGTTCAACTGGGGGTTTTCGCTGATCTTCAGCGCGATGCTCGCGAAGGAGACGGCGCGGCGTGTGCGGGGCGTCGATTATCGCGCCGTCGCGGCGAGCGCGTTCCTCGGGCTCGGGAGCATCTGGGCGCAGGGGCTCAGCGGGAGCGCGGCCCTGCAGATGGCGACGCCGAGCGCGATGCAGCCGGCGACGCGCGCGATCGTGGAGGCGGGCGGGAAGGTGCCGGGCGGCGTCATTCCGCTGTCGAGCACCATTTTCCTGTGGCAGAGCCTCGTGTCCGTCGCGGTCGAGATCGTCGTCGTGACGGCGCTCGTGTATCTCTATGCGCCTTCGGCCGCGCGGGCGCGGAGCGCGGCGGACCTCGGGATCGATCTCGGGCGCTCGCCGCTCGAAGCCGACGAGCCGCCACGCAAAGCGACGCCGGGGGAATGGCTCGAACACTCGCCCCTCCCGAGCGTTCTTTTTGTGCTGCTGGCTGGGGGGTATCTCGTGGGGTACTTCGCTTCGAGCGGGCAGGGGCTCAATGCGCTGAACCTCAACACAGTGAACCTGATCTTCCTGACGCTCGGGGTGCTGCTGCACGGGACGCCGGCGCGGCTGATGCGCGCGGTGAAGGAGGCGACGCCGGGCGTGTGGGGCGTGATCTTGCAGTTCCCGTTTTACGCGGGGATCGCGGCGCTGATCGTCAAGACGCACCTCAACGAGGCGATCGCGGGCTTTTTCGTGGGGCTGTCGACGCCTCGGACGTACCCGGCCATCGTGGCGGTGTACTCGGCCGTGCTTGGGGTCTTCGTGCCGAGCGGGGGGTCGAAATGGGTGATCGAGGCGCCGTACGTGATGCAGGCGGCGCATGATCTAAAAGTGCACCTCGGCTGGATGGTGGCCGTCTACGATCTCGGCGAGGCGCTGGCGAACCTGGTGCAGCCGTTCTGGATGCTGCCGATCCTCGGTCTGTTCGGGCTGCGGGCGCGCGACGTGATGGGCTACACGTTCATCGTATTCCTCGTGCTCCTGCCCCTCGTGCTGCTGCTCGTGACCGCGCTCGGCGCGACGCTGCCGTATCCGCTCTGAACGGCCGAATGCGGCGAGGTGCAGGGCGATGATACACGTTGAAATCCTGCGCTATGTGACAATGGGCACGTTTTGCGAATGCAGAATTGATCGCCGCGCATTTC
Organism: Polyangium sp. 6x1; assembly: GCF_029946515.1. GTDB lineage: Bacteria > Myxococcota_A > Polyangia > Polyangiales > Polyangiaceae > Polyangium. Next base: position 170,889 of record NZ_JARZHH010000006.1, on the reverse strand, counting down.
AGAGTTGCGATCCGGGGGGCGCCGCGGGTGCGTAAGTATCGGAAAGGGGGCAGCGATCCCATTGGCCCGGAGGTTGCTCCTAGGGAGGGTCGAGCGCCTGCTCCGGTCCCCCCCCACCGTCGAGTAGGCGCTCTTTTTTTATCCATCGCTCGTCAATGTAATCGGCATCGCCGATGTTTGGCGGGCGAAGGCCGCCTCGCACGGATGCAACGCGTCCTTGCAAGATTGCGATGTCGGGAGGTCGATCCGGTGCGGATCTTCGCGGATCAGGAGGAGCCCGAGGTTGGTATGCGGGTTGCTCGTATCCTCCGCGAGCGCCTGCTCCGGTTCCCCCCCCCCGCCGTCGAGTAGGCGCTCTTTTTTTTGTTCGCGTGATCAATCGACGCGAACGATGGCCACCTGCTCGATCGCGCCCGGCGGGAGCACGTCGACCGTCAGGAAATGCCGGCCGATTCCATCCATCCGCTCGGGGATCGCGCCGCCGCCGCCCGTGATGTGGGCCGGGATGCCCGCGTTCTCGAACGCGTAATACGAGTGGATGTGCCCGTAAAACGTGAGGTCGACCCCGCCACGGGCGAGCATCGAGAGGAACTTGTCGGCCTCGGCCCGGCTCGCGAACGAGCCGTTGCGTGAGCCGACCGGATCGATCGGCACGATGTGCATCGTGACGACGTGCAAGCCCTCGCGTCCGCCGTCGAGCCAGCCGTCGAGCCACGTGTAGACCAGCGGATCGAGCGTGGCGCTCGCCGAGTCGAGCAGCGTGAAGCGCACGCCGCGGAAATCGAAGGCGTAGTTTCCGCGGCCGAAATACTCGTGGTAGAGGTCGTCCCGCGTGCCGAGCTCGTGGTTGCCGAGCGTCGAGTAGCAGGGAAACGCGAGCGTCTTCATCTCGCGCTGGAACTGCTCGAGCTGCTCGGGCGTGCCCTGCGAGGTGAGGTCGCCGCTGATGAGCGCGAAGCGGATCCCCGGCGTCGCGTTCATCTTCGTGTAGATGTCCTGAACGTCGTCGATGGCCTCCTGGACGTCCGCGAAGACGGCGAAACGCCACGGATCGAGCAAGGCCCGGTCGGGCGCGGCGAGCGAGAGCGTGATCTCGTCGTTCGCGGGGAGGTCGAGGCGGAAGGTGCGCTCCGTGGGGAAGGGCGCGTCGACGATTTCGACGGGCAGAGGCGCGCCGGCTTTCGTGGCTGCGACGAGCTCGGCGTCGGGCAGGAGGTTCTCGATGCGAACGTTCCAGACGCCCCCGTCGGCGGCGCCCGTGGTCAAACGGAGCGAGAGCGTGGGCGCCGAGGCCCAGAGGTGAAGCTCGCGGGAGGCGAGGCGGCGCACGGCGGCGAGGCCTTCGGCGACCTCGACGCGGGCGTCGCCCTGCGAGGCGTGGCCCACGTCGAGATCGCGGCGGGCGCGGCCCTCGGCGACGTCGAGGCAGGAGGCGACGATCGGCGCGGCGGACACGAGGAGCAGCGCGGCGAAGAACGATTCGATGGGTCTCACGGGTTCCCTCCGTACCGAAAGAGGAGCGAGGCGCGGCCGACGAGCGCCGATCCGCCCTGCACGTCGAAGAACGCGCCCCAGCGAGGCGTGAAGTAGAGCCGCGTCTGCGCCCCGAACGCGCCGGCGATGCCGCTGCCGAGGCCGGGGACCTTCATGCCGCCGGCGAAGCCGTCGTGGCGGTGCTCGTAATAGGCCATGGCCTCGCCGCGGGGATATCCGCTGTGGCCGAGGTACATGCCGAAGGCCATGCGTGGCGTGAGCAGATCGTTCGCCTCGACCCCGATGCCAGGGTAACGATGCGCGGCATACGCGAATCCGAGGCCGAGCTCCGCAAAGGAGCCGCGCAGCGTGGGGCCGACGCGGGCGAGATCGAGCCGGCCGAGGAGGTTCAGCTCGCCGGTCGTGACGGAAAAACCCTCGGTGCCGTAGCTGTGGTTCGTCAGGGCGAACTCGACGTCGAGGTACGAGCCGTCACGCGCGCGCTCGCTGGTGGAGGTGCGGGGGCCGAAGAAGCGGTAGGCGGCGGAGAGGCGGGTGCGGGCGTTCGTGTCGTCGAGCGCGAAGAAGCCGAGCGCCGAGAGGCGGACCGAGCCCGCGCGGAGATCGGCGCCAGGCGTGAGGAAGGCGTTGTAGGCGAAGTTCGGGTCGTGGACGAAGGTGAGGCCGAGCTGGGTCTCGACCGAGGGCAAAAAGACCGGGGGGCTGCCCGTGCCGCCCTCGGGGGCGAGGACGCCGTAGATGTCTGCGAGGGTCGAGAGGAAAAAAAACGCAGCGCCTGTGACGGTGCCGAGGATGATCGGGCCGATGAACCTGCGGGTCGCGCCGGTCACGGCCGCGCCGCCGAGCCCCGCGACGATGAGGCCGACGCCGACGCCCTCGGTGCCGAGGAGCACGAGGCCGGTGCGGGTATGGCCGAGGACGAGGTGCCCGGTGCCATGCACGAGCGCGCCGGGGACGAAGGAGCCCGCAACGGCGAGGGCCTTGCGGCCGCTGCTCGGAGGGGGATTCGGCGGGGCCTCGGGTTCGGCGGCGGGGGCATTCGTCGCCACGGGCGCGGCGCTTCGCGGGTCTTCGTCGGCGGCCGCAGGGAGCGCCGCGAGGAGGAGGAAGGCGGCGGTGGCGAGGGTCGGACCGGATATCGAAGGCCGCCTCGGAGGAGCGATGAACCCTGTCACGATCGCGGAGCTTAGCCGAAAATCGAACTTGTCTTTCCAGCCTGAACGGCTGTTTAATGCTTCCCGGAGGGCTACCTCCGCGAGGCCATCCATGAACCGGATGAAACACGGGTCTCTCTATCTCTCGGCGCTGCTCCTTTTGGGGATGGTCGCCGCGTGCGGCGACGAGGGGTCGTCCACCACGCCGCCCGGATCCACGGCCGGCACGGGCGGCGGCGGCGGCGCTGGCGGCGGCGACGGCGGCAGCGGCGGTACCGGCGGAAGGCCGCCCGTCCCGCCAGGGCCTCCTGGCATGGAGATCGTGAGCTCCGGCGACGTGATGAAGAGCCCGAGGTACAAGATGGTCTTCACGCTCGGGCAGCCCACGCAAAACCAGACGAAGACGACATCGCCCAGCTATCGGATGCAGGGCGGACTCATTGGAGCGAACGGGAGCTTGCCATGAGCAACGGGATGATCACGCGCCTGATCTCGGCTTCGGCCGTCGCTTTCGCGCTCTCGGCCGGCGCCGCCTCCGCAGAGGCCGCGGTGCCGCAGACCATCACCCACCAGGGCCGGCTCTACGACACCGAGAACGCCCCGGTGAATGGCACGCTCAAGGTGACGTTCTCCCTCTATGCCGACCCCGCGGCGGTCGATCCTATCTGGACCGAGTCGCACGACATCACGTTCGAGGAGGGGTACTTCTCGGCGAGCCTCGGGACGGTGACCGCGTTCGAAAAGAACGTTTTTGACGGCTCCGTGCGGTATCTCGGCGTCAAGGTCGGCGACGATCCCGAGATGACGCCGCGCGCCCCGGTGCAAAGCGTGCCCTACGCGATGGTCGCGGGCGACGCGATCGGCGACATCCACCCGACGTCGGTCTGGGTCGACGGGACCATCGTGATCGACGGCACGGGCAAGTGGGTCGGCGATCCGACGGGGCTCGTGGGGCCCGAGGGGCCGGTGGGTCCGACAGGCGCAACAGGCGCGACGGGCGCGACGGGCGCGACCGGTGCCAAGGGCGCGACGGGCGCGACGGGCGCGACGGGCGCGACGGGCGCGATCGGCCCCGAGGGGCCGAAGGGCGAGACGGGCGCGACCGGTGCCAAGGGCGCGACGGGCGCGACGGGCGCGACAGGTCCGACGGGGCCCACAGGTGCGACGGGCGCGACGGGCGCGACGGGCGCGACCGGTGCCAAGGGCGCGACGGGCGCGACGGGCATCGTGTCGACGGTGAGCCTCGACGGGCCGGGCATCACTGTGAACGGGAGCTCGCTCTCGTTCGTGTGGGCGGCGACGCCGGTCGCCGTGACCGTCGCCGCCGGGCAGCGAATCACGGGCTCGGCGGTGGCGATCCTCGGGACGAGCGCGGGCTCGGCCACGTCGGTCAGCTTCGGTCTTTGCTACCAGGCCGCAGGGGGCTCGATCGTCGCGTTTTACCCGGCCACGTACACGACCACCGCGAGCATCTCGGCGCGCGCGCCATTCGCCGCCGCCGGCACGGTCTCGGGCCTCGCGGCAGGGACGTACAACGTCGGGTTCTGCGTGCGAAACGTGTCGCCGACGGCGCTGAACTCGAACGACGCGATCAACGGCTGGGTCATGGTGACCAACTGAACGACGGGCGTCCTCGTTCGTCGTGGCCAGCCCCTCGCTCCTCGTAGACACCGTCACGCGCGCGGCGCACGCGTTCGCTCTGTCGATCGCGCCGCCGCTCTTCGCGCCCGAGCCCGGACCCGGCTCGATCGCAGGCGCCCTGGTCGCGGCCATCGTGCTCGCGGCCGTGGTGCTCGGCGCGATCCGCCTCGCCGCGCGCGTCCGCTCGCCCGAAGCGCGCTTCGCCGCCGCCGCGCTCGTCCTCTCGGTCGTCGCGTCCCTCGTCGTCGGCGCGTACTTCCGCGGCCCGCGCGCGCCGCTCGGCCGCGGCGTGCTCTTCGTCGCCGTGCCGCTGTGGACAGGCCTCGCCGCCTGCGCCGCGATCGTGGCCCCGCGAAGGAACGCGCGCCTCGTCGCGTCCGCCGTCGTGGCGCTCGGCCTCGTGCTGTTCGGCGCCTCGGCCGCGTGGCTCTTCTCGACGCCGCAGATGTGGTGGCAGACCGTGCTCCGCGACGGCGACGCGCGGCGCGCCCTCGACGTGATCACCGAGCCGCAGACGCGGGCGCGTGATCACGCAGCGGCGCTCGCCGTCGCCGATCGGTGCCTCACGCTGAAGCCCGCGAGCTGCGCCTGCGCCTCGCGCCGCGCGTTCGTCGTGCTGCACCTGCGAGATACGCCGCGCGCGCTCGACGCCGCGCACGCCGCCGTGGGCATGTGCTCCGCCGATCCGCTCGCGCAGGCCGCGCTCGCCGCCGCGCTCGCCGCGAACGGCGAGGGGAAGCGGGCCGAGGAGGTCGCGCGCGCGGCGCTCGTGGACGCGGACGAACCGCTGCTCGACTACGCGCTGGCGCTCGCGCTCGATCAGCAGGGTCGGACGACGGATGCGGCCGCGTCCGCTCGGCGAGCGTACGAGGGCGGGGCCGGTCGCGACGCGGCCGTGCTGCTTGGCGCGCTGCTCATCCGCGAGAACGACCTCGACGGCGCGGAGAAGGTCCTCGCGCCGATCGCCAAGGAAGCGCCGAACGACGCGGAGGCGCTCTTCGATCTCGGGATCATCGCGGACAAGAAGAACGACTACAACCACGCGCGGGAGCGCTACCTCGCCGCGCTGCGCGCCGATCCCAGCCTCACGGCCGCGCGCCGGAACGTCGCGCTTTTGACGCTGCGCTTCGGCGTCGTCGAGGAGGCGAAGCACCACGCGCGCAAGCTCGTCGAGGCCACGCCCGGGGATGCGCGGAGCGTGGAGCTCTTGCGGCGCATCGAGCTCGGCGCCCTCGAACGGTCCGCGCCGCCGCCCGCGCCCGCGCCCACGAAGTGACGCGTGGCCGCGCTCAGCGGTACGGCCCGAGGCTCGTCGCGCCCGCGAGCGTGGCGACCGCGGCGGCGAACGCGTCGGCCGTGGCGAGCAGCTCTTCGGGGTCCTGCACGAGGGGCAAACGAACGCCGAGGCGCGCCTCTTCGAGCAGGGTCTCGCGCCCCGTGGCCTTCGTGAGCGTCTCGCTCCACGAGGCCGGAAGCTCGCGCTCGGGCCGCGGCGACCAGAGCCGGCTCTCGGCCGGGCGCTCGTCCTCCCAGCGGTGATCGAGCGACAGCGGGATGCCCGCGCGGGAGAAGCCGTCGATCGCGAGATCACCGACCCGGAGGCGCGCGCCGCGCTGCTCGGCGAAGCGCTGGAAGGCAGGGAGGGCCTGCGCGAGCGCGGCGGGCGGGGGCACCGTGGAGATCGCCTTCGCCAGGCGATGCGCGAGCATCTGCGCACGCGCGAGGAACCGCTCGAGGCCCGAGACCTGGTAGACGCCGCCTTTCTGCACGACCACCACGTGCTCGTCGTCGAGCGCAGCCTCGTCGAAGACCTCGAGCGCGTCGCGCACCTCGGCGCCGAGCAGGCTCGTCGCCTGCATGGGCTCGCGCGCCCGCACCGTGAAGCGTTTGGCGAGGCGTTTGTCCAGGCCGGGCAGCTTCTCGCCGAAATCGGTCCAGCGTCGCTCGGCGAGGCGCACATCGAGGCCAAGCGCGGGGAACGCGAGCTCGGCGACGAGGCAGGGCCCCATGCCCTCGCGGTGCTCCTCGGTGACCTCGACGCGGATGCCCCGCACGTCGAGCGTGAGCATGGCTTGCTCGGGATCGAAGTCGACCACGGTGTATCCCGCGGCGCGGACCGCGTCTGCGCCTGCGCGCCAGACCGACAGGTGGCGCTGTTTGCCGACGAGCGGCAGACCCTTGACGGCCTTGCGCGCGCCGCGCTGGCGCTCGACGACGACGGGCACGCGCAGGGAGATGTCGCGGCCGAAGGCCACGACGGCGACGACCTCGAGCGCGTGGTCGACGCGGATGAAGGGCGACTGGAAGGTGGGCACGAGATCGGGCGGGATGCTGATCCGGAACGGGATCGATGCGCCCTCCTCGGGGGTGCCTTCGAAGAGCTGCCACGTGCGCCTGTCGACCTCGGCGGGGCCGGCGGTGCTGGGGACGAGCGCGGTCTCGACGTGGCTCGTCGACAGCTCGATGCGCCGGAGCCTGCGATCGCCGAGGCCCGTGAGCGCGATGGCGCCCGCGAGGGTGCCCGCGACGGGCAGGCGTTGGTCCTCGACGGAGAGCTCGATCACCGGGTCCTCGCCGCGGTGCTCGCCGGCCTGGTTCGTGAACACGCGCGGCTCCGGGGGCGTGGCGGGCGCGGTGGGGACGCGGATCGGCAGGACGTAGGTCTCGTGGCGATCGGGCCACCACGGGATGTTCACGTGGACGGAGAGCTCGTACGCGATCGAGCTGTATCCGCTGCGGTAGGTGGGCGGGAGGCCGTGCGGCAGCGGGAAATCGATCGCCTGCTCCCAGGTCCCGGGCTCGAGCACGCCCGCGGGAAAACGCTTCCCGAGCCGCAAGATCTCGCGGCGATGGTACTTGCGGGTGGAGGTCTTGCCGTTGGAGGACGTGCGCCGATAGCGCGACTCGCGACCCACGAGCTCGACGTCGATCGCGTCGAAGGGCGTTTGCGTCGTGGACTTCAGGTGGACATGAACGCGGACCCTGTCGCCGGGGCTCGGCTCGGCCGGGTCGAGATACACGGTGACGTCGGGGCGGCTGCGCATCGGGGCGAGCCATCATCCCCGAGGATACGGCCGGGGCACAAGCTCGAGGCGGCGGGACCGTGGAGACGAGCCTCAGTGCCCCGCGCCGGATCCGCCTTGCAAATCGAGCACGCCCATCATGCCGGCGTCGGCGTGATCGAGGATGTGGCAGTGGTACAAGCGAGGGGCCTTCGCCGGAGGGGTTCACGCCGGTTTCCACGGACATCGAGGCGAGCAACGTGCCGGCATCGACGACGAGCCCGCCACGCGCGGACGCTTCCGAGGCCCTGGCGGACGCTTCCGCGCCATCGACGAGCACGCCGACGAGCAACCACCGCGAGGCGCTCTTGCAGTCGTTGCTCGATGCCGCGCGCGCGGCCGTCGCAGCCGGAGACCTCGAGGCCGCGCGCATCGCGCACGAGGCCGCGGGGAAGCTCCTCGGCGAGGGGGAGGGGAAGGGCGCCGCGCCGGTAGTCGATCTCGGGCGGGAGCGCAAGAGGCGGAGGTGAGGCGCGACGGGCGCCCCCCTGTGATGGTATGAGCTTGAAGAAGAGCGGCCCCGGGGGCTGGCACCCCCGGGGCCGCGGACAGGAACGTGAGGGGTTCCCGTGACGAAAACGGTAAGACGCAAGCAAGGCGCTGGCAAGTCGGCTACTGCGACACCCGAGGCCGAACAACGAATAGCCCGCAGTGTGCTCGGTCGTGTTGAGGATGATCCTCCCTATCAGTACGGGGAGGATTGGACGGAAGACGCCAGGGCCGATGCCATGCGTCAATTTCGGCGGCTCGCTCACTGGTATACGCGATCCGTCCGGTCTTATGCCCAGGCGCCGCCAGAAGTGCGTCGGCACCGCGCCCGCATGATGACAATCGCACGCATTCTTAGCGCAACACTTGCCGCCCATGCGACCAATGATGAGACGTTGCTTCGCCAGCTAGAGCAGCTGTCACGCCCTTATCTCAGGCGCCTTGATTGCGATCCTGGTGCGAAGGGAGTTGCGGACACACTTGGGCACGATAATCCCAAGGACGCCCTTCTTGAATCCGTCTTGGTCAGTATGCACGCAATCCTTACGAGCGATGAGGTGATGGGGCGCAAGATTGAAGGAATTGCCGACGCAGTTGCCAACGACCTCATCGCTAACTTCTATGACGTCTTTATCGACGGTCTGAAGGACGACGCTCAACTACATGCATACGATGAGGCGCAGTGGAATGCGGTTGGTGACGCGATAAGGCGGACTCTGCAGCAACTACCTCTCGGCCAGTGGCCCAAAGACGGCGTCGAGATTGGGGAGCGGGTGATCCGCGCTGGGCTCCGCGCCCTCGGGCACGCTCGTGCTGACGACTTTTTCGACTACCGCCGCCATCGCTGCGAGGACGACTAGCACCGAGTCAAGCCTCTCCGGAGCCTGTAGGCAGGTTACGGATCGAGCCCTCCGGAACCTGGGGGACGGTTCCGGAGTTAGATGCCCATCGCCGTGCGTCGTGGTTGGTTCCGCGCACTGTGAGACGCGAACTATCAGCTGGACAGAAGGTGCTCATCATCGCGGGGCTCTCGGGCACGGATCCGCGAACGGTCGAGAAGTGCCTGTCGGGTAACCCCGTGCGCGGCGTGCTTGCACGAGAGCGGATCGAGACCGCGCTTCGCACGTGGGATGCGATGGTTGCCGCCTACGAACTCGCGCGGCGCGAGGCAGCGGCCTGAAAACGGTTGCGGCGCCGTGGGAGGGGTGCCCGCCGGCGCCGCGCTGGGAACGAAAAGACGAAGCATGCGGAACCTAACAGCATTGCCCAGCCTGGGCAAGGCCGGCGGCGTGGTCGAGGTGGTTTTGCCCATTCCCCTCGATCGCGTGACGGTGATCCAGCAGCAGCCGGCGCTCCTGCACCGGCGCAACTGCGAGCCCGTGACGGGCCTTCGGTGGCGCCGCCTCGCCGCCCTGCTCCACAAGCCCGGGTGCCCCGTGCGCGCCGTCGTGATCGGGGGCGAGGAGCACTTCGACACCGCGCTCGTGCTCGCGTACCTGCGCACGCTGGCGGCCCGGCCCGAGGGCGAGCCCAGCGAGGGGGAAGTGGGGGCCAGCCCTGCCGCCGAGAAGAGCACCGAGGAGCTCCAGGGCGAGATGCTCCGCGGCCTCGGCTACCAGACACCGCCGCAACCCCCTCCCTCGCCGAGGCCCCGTACGCGGAAGGCGGCACGATGAACCGCGCCGCACGGAGAGCTGCGCGCGCGAGCCAACGCCAGCGGACACGCGCGCGGCGAGGTGCTGAGGGCTCGATCGGCTACGTCATGCTCGACGCCGGCCGAAGCACGTTCGGGATGTCCCCGGGCGAGCTGACGGGGCCCATCGAGCGCTCGATCGACGCCGGGCAATTCGCTCGGTTCGGCACGGGGCGTCTCCTCTTGAAGGCCGTCCCGTTGTCCTGCCATCCGCCGCCCGCCGACTTCGCAGGCGATCCGCTCTACATGCAGACGATCGGCGTCTTCGTCTTCCGGCTCGAGGACGAGCTCGCGAGGCTTCGCACCGAGGGCGCGGGCGGCGAGGAGCTCGCGGCCCTCATCGAGAAGGAGACGATCGGGCGGCTCGTCGCCCTCGTGTACGAGGGACACCCGCAAGGCGGCTATGGGATCTTCGAGCGCTTCGACCTTTCGCCCGGGGGCGACGCGTGAACGAGGGCAGCGTGGCGACGCACGACAGCCCGGGCGACCCCGAGATCGCCGGGAGTGCCCCCGCAGGCGTCACCGGCAGTGCGCGCACCATGCGCGACCAGCGGTCGCCTCGGCGTGGCACGGGACGATCACCGGGCCGCCCCCGGACGCGCGTGCCGCCGCCGTCGCCTGGCGTCGCCGAGCTCTCTGGGGCAGGCGACGAGAGGCCGCGGGTCAAGATCTTCGCTGGGGAAGGCCCGCGCGTGATCGATCGCGTCGTGGAAGCCCTCGCCGCCGATCCGGACCTGTACCAGCGGTGTCCGCCTGGCGAATTGATCCGGGTCATCCGCGCCGCCGATAACGAGGCCCATTTCGACGGAGGCGGCGTCGAGCGCGAGGCTTCGCGGGTGCGTGCCCCGATGCGCGCGCGCCAGCCCTTTGTGCAGGTGCTTCCGCTGCCCGCGCTATGGGAGCACGTGTCCAACGCGGTGGTGCTCCTGAAGTATTCTAAGCAGGAAGCCGACTGGCTCCCGACGGATCCGCCAAAGGCCCACCTCGAGGCCATCATGTCGCGGCAGCGGTGGAATGGTATTCGGGACTTCGCCGGGATCGTCGAAACCCCGACGATGCGGCCGGACGGGAGCATCATCGACACGCCCGGTCACGACGCAAGAACGGGGTTTGTCTACATTCCAGCCGCGGACTATGCGCCGATTCCCGAGCGCCCCTCACGCGACGACGCCCGCGCCGCTCTCGCCGAGCTGCAGGACTACTTCTGCGATTTCCCCTTCGCCCGACCCGAGCACCTCTCCGTGGTGCTCGCCGCTGCGATGTCGATCATCGTGCGTCCAGCAATCGACGGGCCTGTCCCCGCGTTCGTCTTCGACGCGGCGACGCCAGGCACAGGAAAAACCCTGCTCCTCGATGCCGTGTCCGTCATTGCGTGCGGCAGGCCGGCGAGCCGTACGACCTTCCCGCGCGACGAGGAGGAGCTCGAGAAGGTGCTCGCGGGGTATGCGATCAAGGCGCCTCCCCTGGTGCCGTTCGATAACCTCGGCGTGCAGCCGGGTGGTCACCCGATCGCCTTCGGAGGCGGGCCGCTGGACAAGGTGCTGACCGCCCATGGCGCCGTGGATCTTCGAGTTCTGGGCAAGACGGGGCAGCCCACGCTGCAATGGTATTCCGTGATCATCGCTACCGGCAACAACGTCGATGTCCTCGGAGACACCGTGCGCCGGACGCTGATGGCGCGCGTCGAAGCCAAGGAGGAGCGGCCCGACGAGCGGGACCCCAGGGCGTTCAAGCATCACCCGTTGCTGGATATCCTGCGCACGCAACATCCACGGCTCGTGTGGTGCGTGCTCGTTATCGTGCGAGCGTACATCGCCGCCGAGCGGCCAGACATGAGCACGGGGACCATCGGCGGCTATGACAAGTGGGCCGAGCTCATCCCTCCGGCTCTCGTGCACGCGGGCGCGCCAAACCCGCTCCTTGCCCGCGCGGAACCAGATGACGGCGCTTCCGATGGGCGCGAGCACATGGGCGTCATTCTGCAGCAGTGGAAGGAGCTCGATCCGGAACACAAGGGCCTGCTTGCGCAGCAGGTGAAAGAGCTCCTCTGGCCCGCCGACCGCACGCCGAAAGAGTACGACAAGCGCTACGACGGGCTTCGCTCGGCTTTCGCCGCCCTCATCCCGCGCTTCCAGGCGGGCACGCCGCCGACAACAGACCAGGTAGGGAAGGTTTTTCGCCGGTGGAAAGGGCGCGTCGTGGGCGCGCTGAAGATCGCACAGGTGGGAGAGCAGCGTGGAGTGAAACTTTGGGCCCCCGTTGCCAAGGCTGCCAGACCGATCTCGGTCGACGCCGATGAAGACGTAGAGCGCGAGGCGATCCAGGCCGAAGCAAGCGGCGCGGGCTGAAAGTTCCGGGCCCTCGTTGGGCCATCGACCATTGACGCAGGAAGAGCCGGCCGAGGGCCGGACGGGAGAGGTGTATGCTTTCGGACGAACAAGAGCGATTCAAGCAGTCGATGATAATCGCGTTTGCCGTGCTGCTGATATTGCGCGGCGTCATTGGTGAGCGGCGCTCGTTTGCCGTGCGGTCACACGCGTGTGGCTTCTGCAAGCTGTGGCGCGATATGGTGCGGGCGCATGGGCTGAAGTGGGATGCCGAAGCGCCCTTGGCCATCGACACGCCTGCGCCGCACCCGATAAAGAGCACGCACGGGCCCCTGTGCGAGTCGTGCGTCGGCGAGATGCGCACGATCTCGGACGTCATCGACGAGGCGGATCTCGGCCCGCTGACGCTGCAGGCCTACACGTTCGCGCTCTCCCGAGCGCCTCTCAAGGAGATGATAGCGGTCGCGAGGACCCGAGGCCTGACCCCCGAGGCATACGCCGAAGAATTCGCGGCGGACACGCTCCGCCCTTTCGCGCACGTGCTCCACACCACCATGACGGAAGCGCCCAACGTATTGCATTGAACCGGCCACGAGCCGGAGAAGGAAGAGACGGACCATGGCCACGAAGACGAACGCCCGCACCACGAAGACCTCGAAGCTGTGCGCCATTCCAGCGAACGACACCGCACCCGAACGTGGAGCGGACGATTTCGAGTATCGGTTCTCGCGGCTCCTGGCGAACATGGGCAGCCGCTTTGGGCGGACGGCGAAGACCAGGGCGCCCCTGTTGAAGGAGGCGCGCGCCAGGGTGGCGGCCTGGCGCAAGTCCTTCGTCGTGCAGCTCGATCCGACGGTGCTCGCGATGATCGCCGCGCAGCTCGACAGAATCGACGGCATCCTGCTCGCTGCGCAGGCCCTCGACGAGCGATTCCCGGACACGTCGAATGGGACCATTCAGGTGCTCATGGGGGCCGCGTTTCATGCGTTCCACGCTCTGCCTGGCGAATGGCGCCTGGCCGCTGCCCGCGCCCCGAAAGCGGGTGCAGCGTGATGGCCGTCGAGCAGGCCCGGGAGGCGGTTGTCGCAATGACCCTCATTTCCAGAGGGCTCACAGGCGAGCGGATGCATTACGCCGTACGCTCGCACGCGTGCCATTTGTGTGCCTTGTGGGCGCTTGCTCTTGAGGAGAACGGGATCACGGGCGAGCGGGTTGCGCCGAACGCTGCCGAGGTCCCAGCGACCCATGAGGGCATGCTCTGCGAGGGATGCGCGTCGGAGCACCTTGCAAACGCGGAGATGATGCGGGCCCTCCAGCTCGCGCACGTGCCGCTTGGGGAATTCATCCACCACACCCATCCACGCTTCTTGCTGCCGCGTCTCGTTGAGGGGACGCGAGAGCTTGGCCGCTCCCTGGAAGAGCTCGCCAAGATCGTCTCGGCCCCAGGAGCTTCGCGGTATGCTCGCGTAGTGGTCGAGCCGAAGCTCGCCGCCCTCCTCGCCTCGTAGCCCCTCCGCTCACCACCCGCGGAACTCGCCTTGCGTCCAGTCAGGGACGGCCGTGGCGGACGGCTGGGGTGTCCTGCCGCGCCCAGGCGGGCCTCTCGCGGGCGCTCTGCTCCGCGAGACTCGCCGATCGCTTGGCGACGACGCCCGACGAGCTCCTCGCGTGGCCCTGGCATCAGCTCGTGATTCCCTGGCGGGACGAGCACGGCCGGATCACGACGATCCAGCGACGGGACATCCGCCGCGACGAGGCCCGAGGCGATCGGCCGAAATACGTGGGGACGCGAGGGAGACCGCCCGGCGCGCCATACGGCGTCGTCGATCGGCTCGCCGGACCTCCGCGTCCGCTGCTCTACGTGGAAGGCGCCGTCGATGTCCTCGCGGCTCGGGTGCTCGCCCGAGGCCCCGTCGACGTGCTGGGGATCCCTGGCGTCGGGACCTGGGAAGAGAAGCTCGCCGTGTATGGGGAAGGCCGGCGCGTGCTTGTCGGCTTCGACCGCGACGAGGCCAAGCGGCCCGGGGAGCTGCCCGCAGGCGAGGCCACCGCGAGGCTCGCGGCCGTGGCGCTCTCGGCGAGGGGCGCGAGCGTCGAGCGCGTGCTGCCGCCCCGCGGGGCGAAGGACTGGGGCGCCGCTCTCGAGGCGCAGCTCGCCAAGCGGCGGCGGTAGGTGGGCTCGACCTCGTGCCGATGACGTGCCATCGGACGGCTGCGGAGTTGTGCCTTACATCGCACAGGGTTTTCGCGGCGCATCTCGAGTGTCAAAAACCCTGTCGAATGTAAGCGTAAAATCTGTCGTGCGAGCACGTCGCCGGGCTGCTCGTGTGTGAGCTGTAATGCAGGAACGGAACGGCGAGAGCAAGGAACGCCAATGGTTCCGCTGTGCTGCAAGTTCTGTGAGTGTGCTTGCGCCTGCGGGGATGCGGGGATAGGCGGGGATAGTTGCAGCCCTACGCGAGCGAAACGTGAAAACCCCGTCTGCATAGTTTACGCGTTTTCGTATGAGACAGCCGGAAACATCCCCGCTCATCCCCGCATCCCCGCAGTGAGACCTCCCCCTCGCAGCCCCTCGTGTGCAATGGTGCTGTAAATCGTGGCGGTTCGAGGCCCCGAAAACAGTTCCAGGGGGTTGCCGGGCGCAAGGGAGGCGAAATTCCCGCGAAGCTCCTCACGCCGCGCAATCGTTGTTCACAAGGACACGAATTCACTCCGGCCGACCGACTCCCGCCACCTCGAGTGAACGGCGGCGGACACGGGTTACAAATGGCAGAATGAACACGGACAACCCCGGTGAACGCAGCGCGGACACGCATTGCAACGTGTGAAGCCCGAGCGAGCGTGTCCGCCGTGTAACCGCTGCTCGCTCGTGAACGTGAACGGAGGTCCGGCCCCATGGCCGACGTGATTCCCCTTCCATCGCCGCTCTCGCTGCTCGTCCCGTCGCCCGCGCCTCGCCGCCGGCCGCGAGGAGGGACGATTGAGGTCCCCTCCTGGCCGGGCCCGCTCCCAGCGGCGCCGGTGCTCGCGGCGTACCGCGGCACCTACAAGCCCGACCCGGGCGCGCGCTACCAGCTCGCGGCGGCTCGCCCCCGCGGGTGCGCCCCGCTGCCCCTCGGCGCGGTCATGCTCGACGCGAGCGCCGAGAAGGCCCGGATCGCCGAGCGGTGCCGCTGCGCGCCGGCCCTCGTGACCATGGTGGCCAAGGGCTCGCGGCCGGCCTCGCCCCGCATGCGGGAAGAGCTCGAGGAGCACGCAGGCATTCCAGCCCTGGCCTGGTTCCTCTGGGAGCGCCCCACGTGGCGCGCCGCGGCGGCTGGCTCGGCGGTGGATCGTCGGATCGCGAGGAGGCCGCTCGCGAGCGCCGCCCGACGCGCGGAGGTCCTCCTTCGTCGAGCTCTCGATGGGCGCTTCGCCGGTTCGGCGGCGGAGGTGACGGAGCTCTTGAAGGACGCCCGCGTCGCCGTCGCCGAGCTGCAGGCCGCGCTCGCCCACCTGGACGGCAAGCCCCCTCCTCGCTGGCCTGCCCCCGCTGCCCTGCGCCCGTAGCGTCGCATCAAGCGGCACGGTGCGCGCTTTGCGCATAATGCGCGCAATGCCCATTGCGATCATTTCGACGCCACCGCCGAAATGCCCTGTACGAATACGCCCGCCGCGCGTATCATAGCCTCCGACGCTATGAGCAAGGGACACGGCCGACCCGTGACGGTGTACCTCGACGAGGATACCGAGCAGCGGGTGAACCAGCACCGCATTCCCCAAACGCCCGGCGCGCGCATCCCCTCGTTTTCCGAGGTGCTCCGCGCGGCGGCCAATCGCGGGCTCGACGAATCGGAGCGGCAGCGCGCCTCGAGCGCAAGTGCCGCGTGATGATCGCGACCCCATAAGGACGGACGAACCTATGCAGAAAAACAGCACCCGCATCACGCCGAGCGGTAACTCGGCGACCATGCGGCTTTTCAAGCTCGCGCCGGGCGTGAAGCCGATCGACGGTGCGAGCGGTGGCGTGACGGCGGACGACCCGAGGAAGACGGGTCGGCTCGTCACGTTCTCGGTTGTGGACGCCTTCGACGAGATCCGCAAGTCGACCAATGAGCGTCGGGAAGCCGCGCAGAGGATTCGATGAAAACCACGAAGCACGACGACGAGGACAGCGTCTTCTACCCCTCGGGTAACAAGAGCACGCAGGCGGCCTTCCGCGTGATGGCGCGGAAGAAGGACGGCGTGTCGGCGCGTGGGGTCCACAAGTGCTCGCAGCAGGAGATGCGCGAGACGGGTTGCCTGATGCGCTTCTCGCTGACCGATGCGCTGCCCATGCTGCGCGAAGTCGCCGAGGAAAACGCCCGGCGTGATCGCAAGGCGGCCATGAACCGCATCGGGGGCGCGTGATGGCGCAAAAGCAAAACCCCTTGGCTCGTGCGATCGCCGAAGCGGAGAACGACCCCGTGTTCCGGCAGGCGCTCGGAATCGGCTCCGCGAAGCACGACGGGATCCACTACGACATCCCGGGCCACGTCGTTTACATCGACGGCTCCGAGCGTCTGCGGCATCAGCGCGAGACGTTCAGGAACAGGATGGCGGCGCAATGACGCAGCTCCTTGCGAAAAAGGCGGATCGCCTGCAGGTCGCGAAGGCGATGGGGCAACCGACGGAGGCGCCCCGCGGTCCGGCGATCACCAAGATTCCCGGCGCCAGCACGGTCTTCGACCTCGGCACCATGACCCCCAAGCAGTGGCGCGCCAAGCGCGCGGCCGGCTGGGATCCCACCAAGGAATTCCCCCTCGCAAGTGAGGCCTGAATCTCATGAAAAACCCTCTCGGACGTCTGTTCTCTGCCCTCGCGGGGGGCTCTTTCGCCGCCCCCACCGCTACCGACCAGCCGCCCACTTCCCCCTCGCCGCCCTCTGTCGAGGTCCAGCGCGCCGAGGAAGACGTCCGCGCGCGCGAAGCGGTCGCGCGAGAGGCGGCCGCTCGCGAGGCGGAAGCGCTCGCGGCCCTCGCCGCGCCGCGAAAGGCCTCCGAGGACGCCGCGCGCGCTCTCGAGGCAGCCGAGGACGCGGCGGCGGAAGCTCCCGACGACGAGGCAACGGCGGAACGGCTGGTCGCCGCTCAGCGCGCCGTGGGGCTCGCCTCGGGTGTCCTGCGGTCCGCGCAGCGGCGGCACGCGGCCACCCAAGCCGAGACGGCCAAGGCGAACGCAGCCATGCACGCCGCGCGCGTACGGCTCGACGCCGCGCGTGCGGACGTCGCGCGCGCCGAGGCCGACGCGTGGCTGCAAGGGACGGCCCGGGAGGCGGACGCGGCCCGGCGCGCCCTCGTCGCCGATCACCCGGCCGCGCAGATCGCCGCGGAGCTGCCCCGGATGCGGGATGGCGTGTCCGCCGCTCGCGCCGTGCTCGGCTCCCTCGTGACGGACGTGCTCGGCGCGCTCCAGGCCGGGGAGGATGCCGATCGGCGCGCGCTCGCCGCCGACCCGGGCCGACGTGCCGACATCGAGGCGGCCGCGGAAGCACGGCGCACGATGGCCCGGGAGACGCTCGAAGCAGCCGCCGACGTCGAGACGTGGAACGCTCTCCTCGCCGGCCCGCTCGCCATGTTCGAGCTCTGCGGCGAGCTCGCCCGGGAGGCGGAAGCGGAGATCCGTCTCCTCGCGGACGAAGCGCACGGCGCCGGAATCGAGGCCCGGAAGCTCGGGAGTTCGTACGAGCCGATTGCGCCGAAGCTCGTCGATGCGGCGATCATCTTCGGGCGCTTCCTCGGCAACGATCCCAAGACGCGCGAGAAAACGGACATCACGGCGACCATGAAGGCGGTCCTCGAGGGCGTACCCGTGTTCTCTGGGTATGGTCGCCAGGGAGTCATGAGTTACGAGGAAGTGGGTCGCCTGATTTTGCGTGATCCGCGCGGCCGTCTGACGCACGTGGAGACCGAGTTCCACCGGCGTCTGGTCGAGCGCGGCGAGCGCGGCGCCCTCGAGAATGAGGAAAAGGAAGGCCGAGGGACGGACCCCCGCCTCGTTGCAATGCGCGAGGCAAGCGCGCGGCGAACGGCCGAATGGCGCGACGAGCACGAGAAGCGGGCGCACTCGTGAGCCGGACGGCAAAGAGGTGAAACCATGACCTTCTGGAGCGAAGCAGAGCTCAAGGCGATGTCCGTCGTCGAATTCGAGACGACGGACGCGAAGGGCAAGAAGGTCACGTTCCGCACGCCTCCGTGCGCGAAAGTCTCCTGCCCCGATGGGACGCCGCTCGTGTGGAACACGCAGCAGGGCCTCGGCCTTTCGGGCGCGGTGTCGCGCTTCGGCGGTATCGGCCTCGCGAAGGGCTCGATCACCTTGCCGATGGGTACGGCCGCGCACCGGCAGCTCTTTGACGAGGGGTGTAGGAAGTACCTCGCGGCGCCCGCACAGGGCCAGCCAGCGAAGATCCTCACGGTGAAGCATCCGCGGCTCGCGCGCATTGGCGTGACGCAGATCAAGCTGATGGGCGAGCCCGCGGGTGATTGGGACGAGCAGAAGCAGATCGAAACGGTCGTCTACCAATGGGAGGCGTACCGCAAGCCACTCCCGACGCTCTCCAGCGCAACGACGGCGGGCCAGACCAAGGACGGCCCGAAGGCGAAGAATGACGTGAATGCGGGGTACCGGGCCGTGATCATCTCGGGAATGGAGACGCTAAACGACGATTATTTCCGCCTCACCGGCAAGCGGATCTTTACGCAACCGCCGGCCGTAGCGGAGGGCTCGGTGAGGCAATGACCGCCAATGCGACGAGCGCGGCGCCCCACCCGGACCCCGCCGAGGCCTGGCAAAGCATGGCGGACCTCCTCGGCGCATTCTTGAACCACACGCCCCGCGAGGACCTCGGGACGCTTCTCCTGTGCGCGTACACGGCCGAGCATGGTGTGCTGCCTGGGGCGCTCGCATCAATGGTGGCCGGTCAATGGGTCGTGCTGGCGTTCGACAAGGCTCCTTTTCTTCGAGACCTCCGAATGAGCAGGCGACCCGAGCGTGCCGCGGAAATCGAGGGCTGCGCCAAACCCGGCGAGGCGTCGGTCTACATCGTCGGCCTCAACTATCACGCAGTTGGCAGCATGGAATGGCAGTGGTTGCCGCCGCTCACGCCGGGCGGAAGCGCCTGAAAGGACAGGGGCCGTCATGAGCTACTGGACGGACGCCGAGCTCGAGCGCTTCGGGTTCTTCCTCCTCGATGGGGCGAAGAGCCCAGGCACGATCGTCGGCTTCAACATCAATGGCGTCGTGCTCAACTACGACAGCACGCAGGGATTCGGCCTCTCGGGCGAGTTCCTGCGCTTTACGGGCCTCGGGCTCGCCGAGATCGGCTTCATCGTGCGCCTCGTGGACGCCGAGGATCGAGCGGCGGAGGACCGCGCCGAATGGCAGCGCGCGACGGCGCCGCCGCCGCAGGGGCGGCCGGACCGAATTCGCACCGTACAACACCCCGTGATCGATCGGATACCCGCGACGACGAACCGGTGGTACCTGCAGGCTGTCCCGACTCCGATCCCGGCCACGAACGAGGGCGGCGGCGTGACGGTCGAATACAGCTTCAAGAACAACCGGAAGCCGATCCCGCAGGTCGGGAAGCCGGCTCCGCCGAAGAACGCGCAGAAGCCCAAGGAAATGAGCTGGGACGATCAGCTCCTTGAGGGCATGGGCATATTGTTGACGGGCGCGATCGCCGCAGACAAGAACGGCATCCCGCCGGCAATGACGGGGATCCGAAACGCATTCAACCGGGTGACGCGGCGATGAGCGAAACAAACGTGGACGTGACCGATCTTTATCGCGTGGCGTGGGAGTTGCTGGCGGTGATCATGCGGCAGAGGCCGCGCGACCTCGCGGAGCTCGCGGTCTTCGCGTGCCCGTCGGCGCCCCCCAAGGCCCCCACCGCGCTCGCGGCCGCGGATGTGCACGGGTGGTGGGTTGGCGTGTTCGAGGCCGACTTCCTCGTCGGCGTCATCCGGGACGGGCAGGAGGCGATACCTGGGTTCGTCGCGACGGTCGGTGACCTGGTCGCCACGCTCAACGACATGGCCGCGCCTGGACGCGCGAGGATCGTCGTGCTCGGGGGCAACGTCTGCGAAACGAGGTCCGTGAGCGTGGACGAACTGCGCGCCGTCGTGGCGTAGATCGTCGAGGTTGAGCTCGTGTTCGTCGTGAGAGCTCCCGGCCGGGCCCTGCTTTGCCGGCTTTCGGGGGATCACGCGGGCCGTGGCTCCTCCACCGTGGCGCGGGCGGGACGTGGATCGGCTCCGGTTGGTGGACGTCGCTCCCGCCGGGCGGGGAGCGCAGCCGGCCGACAAGCGAAGAGTGGACGCCTACACGAGCGAACCTGTACGCTGGCGCGCATGAGACACGTCCACCTCGTGATCCTCGCTCTCTCGCTTGCTGCCTGTTCGAAGCCGGATACGGCGCCGACGCCGACAACCACTTCGGCGGCCCCTGCCAACCCTGCTCCGCCGCCCGCGGCGGCTGCTGCTCCTGCCCCAGCCAAGAAGGTCACGGCGAAAGAGGTGGCCGATAAGCTCACCGCCGAGGGCATCCTTGCGAACTGCAAGGAGGGGGTCCCGAAGGGTGCGAATGCTCGGGCGTCCGAGTATTGGTCGTGCGATTTGCCAAGCGTCCCAGAAAAGGGCGCGGGCGTGATGGTGCACGACAGCGACGACGCGTACGCCGCCACCGTCAAGACCTACGAGGGATTTGCTCTTGTCGCTGGGTCACATCGTTACGGCAATCCCAAGACGCGCGTATTCGTCCAGTTGAACGAGGGAGCACCGCTCGACGTCGGCAAAAAGACCAAGGCCATCGTCGAAGCAATGTAGCGACCGTCATCCCCCACAGCTTCTGTACGCCCCCGCGCGCGCCGTGCTGGCGCCGGGGGGCTGCGGTGACGTCGTGGAGGCAGGGACGGTCACCGACGGCAAGGTCTGGCGCGTGGTGCAGCGTCGTGTCGAACGTTTGGACGCTGGATCGCAAGGTTGAGATCCCGTATCTGTGGATCGCATGGCGTGCTCGATCTGCGGTGGACACGGCCACAACCGTCGAACGTGCTTCACAGGGCCAGCGCGCCGACGAACTGGCTTTGCGCGGTTCGGTAGTTCCACGACATCGTCGACCGACGACGGCCAGACCCTCAAGGGCTGCGCGATCGCCTTCGCCGTCTGCGTGGCGATCGCCGGAGCCCTGGTGCTCGGCCTGATCGTCATCCTCGTCATCACCAATCCTACGCCTCTGCGCGGAGCGGTGCGTCCAGTAAAGTCCGCGTTCGACGTCGCGACCGAGGCGGTTCGAGCGCACGCCCCACGGCCCGTGGCGCCGCGTCCTGCTCCGCGGCGAGCCCCAGCCGCAACGACGGCGCCGAGTGCGAGCGTCGCACCTGTTCCGTCATCACTCCTTGCCGCGATCGCCGAAGCGGCATCGGTCTCGTCGGGGGAAGCTATCGCCCCTGCGCCGCCAGCGGCATCCGAGACTCCAACGCCTGCCGTGCCGCCCGCCGTTCCGGGTCAAACGCCTTGACGATCGCCCATACATCCGGCACGCGCGAACGCGATCCACGTGCCGGGGTTCGTCCGGGTTGATGCGTTGACCCGCGTTAACGCCCGTGCTGTGATACAGAACATGGTTGATGGTCTGGAGGTCGTAGCGGGGCGAGCGCAGCCAGGCTCAAACGCCCGTCTCGACCGGATCGCCGAGGGCTTGAAGCGCCGTCGCCCCGGCGAGCGCGTTGGACGCAGCGACGCGTTCCGCATCGCGCTCGAGCGTGGCATGGCGGCGCTCGAAGACGAGCTAGGCCTTGGGCCCATGCCATCTGAGGAGCCCAGGAAAACGCCCGCGAGGAGCGTGGCGAAGAAGGGAACGAAGGCCCCGGCCCGCAAGCCGGCGAAGTAGGTCTACGCGTGAAAAGAGACGGGCCCCCGCGGTGCGGCTAACACCACGGAGGGCCCTTGGCGAACGCTCGCGCACAACGAGGCAATCACCCAATGGCACTTTCACACGATTCGAAGTCCAAGGCCAAATCTACGACGTCGCGCCGCCGCAACCGCAACGCGACAACCGCGGCCGATGCGCCGCTTCCGCAAGGCGTGGCACAGGCCGCGGACACCTCCCCGACGACGATTCGCTCCCCGCGCGCACCGGGGCATGCGCTGCTCAACCTCGGCTTCCCCGGCCCCGAGGCGGCCGCGGCGGCCACCAAGAAGGCACGCCCTGCGGAGCCCGTGCGCGAGGCTGGGGCGCCGACGGGCGGCGGGCCGCCGAGCTCTTCCTCAATGCGCGGCGAGCTCGCCGCGCTGCGCGCCACCGTCGCGGAGCTCCGCGGCACGGTCGAGCACCTCCGCGAACACCTCGACGTCCTCGAAGAGCGCACGCGCCCCCACAAGGCCGCGGCGAAGACCTGCGCCCCCGTCCTCATCGCTGCCCGTGGGCGCGTCACGTCCCTCGGCGAGGGCCTCGGCGGCGTCGAGGAGAGGCTCGCACGAGCGGCAGAGCTTCGGCCCCGCAAGCGGCGGACAGTGGCGCCCGTGCCCGCCGAGGCGACTGAGCAGACCGCCGGACCGGAGGCCCGGCCCGAGGCTCCGTCAGCGGCGGCGCCGCCCGGTCCCTCAGCGGCCTTCCCGCCGGCCGCGCCCACCATGCAACCACCGTTTCGAAACCTGCCGCTCAATCCAGACATGTTCTCCCTCGACACGCTGGAGAACGCCCGCGAACTCATCCGCGACGTGCGGCCGATCGTGGATGACATGTGGGACGCCGCTCGGGACACGAGCGAGAAGAGCTACGGACACGAGGAGCGCCGCGCGAAGATTGATGAGACGGCATTCCGGATCATGCAATGCCTCTCGTGCGCGGAAAGCGAACTCTTGTCCTTGCGACAGGCCGCCACGGATACACCCATGCCACCAGCAGCCAAGGCGGCTCCCACGGCGGCCGCGGAGCTCCACGTCCCTGAGGGCGCTCGCGTCGCCGTCGAGCGCCGCGTCACCATGGGCGAGGCAACGCCGGTGGAGGTGATCCACCACCTCGTGGGCGCGGAGAGCGACCCGACCCTCGTCGGCATCACGTACACGCTGCGCGCGCAACTCGGCGCCCTCGATGCGCTCATCGAGGTGGAGGCGGACCCGTGGCACATCGGCCACGTGCGGCAGTTCTGCGAGCGCCTGGCCGACGTGCTCACGAGCGAGGTAGCGAAGCTCGACTTCGAGGGGCCCACGAAGAAGGGCGCGGCGTAGCCCCACGAGGAGGGAACGCTGAGGCGAGCAAACGGACCCGACGCCCCGATCACCGCGCCGGTCGTTCCCGGTCAAACCCCTTGACGATCGGCGCGGCGGCGGGACATAGCCGCCAGAAGCGGGGGATCATGGTACGAACTACCAAACCACAAGGGCCATCGCCGCATGATGCGGCGTCCCTCTTCAGACGAGCGGCAGAGCTGCACCGCGAGCAGGCGCAGATCGCGGAGCAAATCGCAGAGCTTTTTGCTGGCAGCACTGCCGATGGGATACCGGAGCCCAAACCCGCGCCACGGTACATGACATTCGCCGAATTTGCCGAGCGGATGGGTGTGGTCAGGGAGACGGTCTATGTGTGGAAGCGCGAAGGCTTGCCAGTGATCCAGGCAGGGCCGCGTTTGTTTCGCGTCAGGGTACAGGAGGCCGAGGTATGGCTCGCCGAGCGCCCGAAAAAGACCTGAACGAACTCGACGAACGAGGAGGCGGGTAGACCATGCCGAGGAAAGCTGAGGGCTCCGTCGACCTGTCCCGCGGGATTTGGCGGGCGCGCGTCACGTGCGGGAAGCGGCGCCCGTCGTTCGCGCTCCCATGGGCCACGGACAAGGCGCAAGCTCGGACACGTCTCCCCACGCTTGCCGGCCTCGCTGAGGAGCTCGGCAGGGCGAGGCCGGCGCCGTCCACTGAGACAGCCGACGCGATCCTTGGCCACGTCGCTGCGGCACCGCCCGAGCTGCTCGACGCGAGCGCTGACGTGGCGCGGAAGCTCGTGACCGCGGGGCGCGCAGAGGACGCTCCGCGGCTGCTCGATCGGCTCGTCGAGGGCGGCAGTGCGAAGCACGCCGAGGCCGCACGCGGTGCCGCCGAGCTGATCGCCCAAGGGGCCGCCATCCGCGCCGGGTCTGTCGGGGCGATCCGGACGTGGGGCGACCTCGCGTATGCGTGGCTCTCTGGCGAGCTCACGAAGGCCTTCCCGCTGCTCGTCAGGCCGAAACGCTCGACGAACGCTGAGCGCTCCCGCCTGAAGCGGATCTTGCCGATCATCGGGCATGTCCCGATCGTCGACTTCGAGCGGGAGCACGCGGATTTCGCCCTTGCGACGTTAGCCACGACGGTGCGCGCTCGATCGACGCTTTCGCGATTCGCAAGCCTCATCCAGCGCGTCGTTCACCTCGCGACGCTCACGTGCCTCCGGAGGACAAACCCGCTCCCGCGTGGATGGGTTCCGCGGGTGAAGGATCGGAAGCAGCGCCACCACTTGTACCCGGACGAACTCGCCCGCGTCTACCAGGCCGGCACCGTAGACGTGGACGCGCGGGTCCTCTACGCGTTCCTCGCGACTGAAGGTACGCGCGTCAGCGAGGCGGTCTCGCGGAACGTAACGCACGTGGACCTCGAGCGCGGGGCGCTCCGCGTGGACAGCAACAAGACCGACATGCCGCGGACGTGGCGCCTCCGGCCCGACGTCGTCGTGATGCTCCGCGCGTACCTTGAGCTGCGTCAGCGGCGAGGGGAGACGATCACGCCCTCCTCGCCGCTGTTCATCAACCCGCGAGGCCGGCGCCGCTCGGTCGCCCGGCCCGAGGACCGAGTGCGCTGGTCGCTGCGCATCATGGCCCGGCGCATGCGCGGGGATCTTGTGCGCGCGGGCATCGATCGGCCAGAGCTCTTCGAGACGACGGAGACGAACGACGACGTGGACGTGCACGGCCTCCGGCGCACGTTCGTGACGCTCTTCCTCGCCGCTGGCGCGCCGGACGAATACATCCGCCTCCGGACCGGGCACACCTCGAACGAGATCGAGCGCTACCGCATCGGGGCGCGCTCGGCGGCAGAACTGGACCTCGACGTCCCACCGGCCGTGGACGTGGGGATCCCCGAGGTCGCCGCCGTCGCCCAGGAGCTCGGCTTGCGCCGCCCGCCGCTCCCGCCTGGAGGCCGGACAGCGTTCGACCCGATGCCGCGCGAGGAGGAGCCCGCCTCGGGCTCGGCGCCATCGTCAAGATCGCCGTCGAACGGGCAGAGCGGGGGAAGGGAAGCGTTCGAATCGTCCGCGGAAACGTCCACGAGCGCGGCCAGGAGGGCCCTCGGCGGCCGGTCCGTCAGTGCGAAGAAGAGCCGGATCCGCCTTGCAGATCGAGCACGCCCATCATGCCGGCGTCGGCGTGATCGAGGATGTGGCAGTGGAACATCCACATCCCGGGCCGATCGTCGTACCGCACGGCGAAGCGGCCCGTGCCGTCGACGGGGACGTTGACCGTGTCCTTCCATTCCATCGGGTGGATCGGGGCGAGCGATGCGTCGAGCGGCTGGAAGAAGAAGCCGTGCAAATGGAACGGGTGGGCGAAGTCCATCGTGTTTTTCACGGTCCACACCTGGGTCTCACCCACCGTCGCCGGCACCGGGACGGCTTCCCACGAGGGCACGCCGTTGATGCCCATCACCATCTTGCCGTCGATCTCGCCCTGCGTGAGCTCCAGCGCGACCTGCGTGGCGCCGGCGAGATCCAGCGGCGTGATCACGCGATCCGTCGTCGGCCGCGGCGTCTCCGTTGCCGCCTCCTCGTTCGTGAGGCGCACGCGAAAGACCTCTTCCTCGGGCCGGTTGAACGTCGTGCCGTAGCCGCGATCGTAGGGCACCCAGCGCACGGGCAGCGTCGATCCGGGCGCGCCGTGGGGCACGACCAGCACGTCGGCGCGCTCGCCCGGCGTGAGCACGAGGGCCGCGGACTCGACGGGTTTTTCCATGAAGCCGCCGTCGCCGCCGATGCGCGTGAACGTATGGTCCTTCATGGCGAGCTGGAAATACCGGCTCTTCGCGGCGTTCACGATGCGCCACCGCTGCCGCCGGCCCGCGCGCGCCTGGATCTCCGGGTTCTTCCGGCCATTGACGAGCAAGAGATCCCCCTCGCGCCCGAAGAGCGTGCCGAATTCGAGCCCCGTCTCGGGATCCTGGAGCGATCCGTCGTCGCGGATCGCCATGTCCGAGAGCACGAGGACGAGCTCGTCGCCGAGATCCGCGGGCTCGGTCGGGTCGTCGACGAGCAGCGCGCCGTAGAGGCCGAAGCCGAGCTGCGCGGCCGAATGAACGTGCGGGTGGTACCAGTAGAGCCCCGCGTCCGGGAGCACGAAATCGTACGTGAACGTCTCTCCCGGCTGGATCTCCGGCTGGCTGTGCCCCGCCGCCCCGTCCATCGCCGCGGGGATTCGCAGCCCGTGCCAGTGGATCGTCGTCGGCTCGGGCAGCGCGTTGCGGAAATGGACGATCAGCCGATCGCCCACGTTCGCCCGCACGAACGGCCCGGGGATGCTGCCGCCGTAGGTCCACGCGGGCGTCTTCAGACCGGCGCGCAGCTCGAGCTCCTCGATGCGAGCTTCGAGGTCCATCTCCAGGGTCTTCGGGTCGGGGTTTTTGTCTTCCGGCGGGCGCATGGCGACCGCGGAATCCCAGCCCTCCGGCTGCGCGCCCGGGTCTGGGCCGCCACACCCTGCGCCGAGGAGCGCGAGGAGCACGAGCGGCGCCGTGCGGCGCGGGAGAGGCGTGTTCCGGGGCGCGGCGAGGGGGAGCTTCGACATCGCAGGAGCGAGCATCCGCCGAGCCCCTCGCGAATGCAAGCCGCGGCGCCACGGCGCGTCTTGCGAGCGAAAGGCATCTGCTCGTAGGATGCCCAGGATGTCCGTCCTCGCCTCCGGCTCGACTCCCGGGCCTCGCCCCCAGCGCACTTCGCCCATCGCGCGTCGTGGGCGGGCGTGGACATTTCTGCTCGTTTCACTGTCGATCCTTTTGCTCTCGTACGGGTGCGTCTCGCCGGATCGGCCCTACGGCAAAGGTCCTCCCGACGGGGGCATGGGCGGCGCGGCGGGGCAAGGCGGCGCGGGCGGCATCGGCGGCGCGGGCGGGCAGGGCGGCGGCGCGATCGGCGAGCCGTGCAGCGACGGGCTCGCGTGCGGATCCGGCTTCTGCGTGGACGGCGTCTGCTGCGACACCGCGTGCACCGGGACGTGCGAGGCTTGCAGCGCGGCGCATACGGGGCAGTCGAACGGCGCCTGCGCGGCCGTGATCGAAGGCATCGATCCCGAGGGTGAGTGCGAGGACGAGGGCGCGGGGTCGTGCGGGCGCAATGGCTCGTGCGACGGAAAGCGCGCGTGCGCGCTCTACCCGAGCGGGACCGAGTGCGCGCCGCAGAGCTGCGTCGGACAAACCAAAACGCTCCCGAAGACCTGCGACGGCGCCGGCACCTGCGTGGACGCGGGCACGGTCGATTGCGCGCCGAACGCGTGCGTGGGCAACGTCTGCGCGACGGACTGCGGCAACGACGGCGACTGCGCGTCCGGGAAATATTGCGACGTCGTCTCGGGTGAATGCGTCGACAAGAAGGCTGTCGGCGAGGCGTGCCTGGCGAGCAAGCCGAACCAGTGCGAGAGCGGCTTCTGCGCGGACGGCATCTGCTGCAACGAGGCCTGCGAGGGCACGTGCCAGGCTTGCAGCGCGGCGCTCACGGGCGGCACGAACGGCACGTGCGCGGCTTCGCTCGAAGGCACCGATCCCGACGGAGATTGCCCCGATCAGGGCGCGGGCTCGTGCGGGACCGACGGCACGTGCAACGGGCAGGGCGCCTGCCGCAACTACATGGCGGGCACGGTCTGCGCGCCGGGCGGCTGCGCGGCCGGCGTGCAGACGAATCCCGACACCTGCGACGGCCAAGGCAGCTGCGTCGACAAGGGCACGGCGAGCTGCGCGCCGTACGCGTGCAGCGGCGACGTCTGCGCCTCGATGTGCGCCGTCGACCTGCAGTGCGCGTCGGGCCAGTACTGCGCGGCGGGCGCGTGCGTGCCGGCGAAGATGCCGGGCGCGAGCTGCGGCGGCGCGAACGAGTGCGCGAGCGGCTTCTGCGTCGACGGCGTCTGTTGCAATACGGCCTGCGGCGGCGCCTGCCAGGCGTGCTCGACCTTGAAAAAGGGCGCGGGCGCGAACGGCGTTTGCGGCTCGATCGTGGTCGGGACCGATCCGGACAGCGAGTGCCTCGATGCAGGCGCACCCTCGTGCGGGACGAACGGCGTCTGCAACGGCGCGGGCGCGTGCCAGCTCTACGCCGCGGGCACGGTTTGCGTCGCGTCGAGCTGCACCGGATCGACCCAGACGAACGCCGACACGTGCAACGGCATGGGCACGTGCGTCGACGGCGGCACGAAGACGTGCGCGCCGTACGCCTGCGGCGTGGGGACGTGCAAGCAGGTGTGCGGGAGCGACGCCGACTGCACGTCGGGCAACGCGTGCGTGAACGGCGTCTGCGGCACGAAGAAGCCGCTCGGCACGGCCTGCGTGGCGGCGAACGAGTGCGCGAGCGGCTTCTGCGTCGACGGCGTCTGCTGCGACACCACGTGCTCGGGCCTCTGCCAGGCCTGCTCGGCGGCGAAGAAGGGCGGCGGCACGACCAACGGCACGTGCGGCGTGATCCTGGTCGGGACCGATCCGGATAACGAGTGCACCGATCAGGGCGTGCTGACGTGCGGCACGAACGGCTTCTGCAGCGGCATGGGGAGCTGCCAGCTCTACCCCTCGGGCACCACGTGCACGCCGGCGTCGTGCGCGGGCACGACGCTCACGAAGCCCGATACGTGCAACGGCCTGGGCGCGTGCATCGACGGGGGCACGCAGGCCTGCAGCCCCTACGCCTGCAGCATGAACGCTTGCAAGAGCACGTGCGCCTCCGACGTCGACTGCGCCTCGACGTTCTACTGCGCGACCCAGACCTGCGTCTCGAAGAAGGCCACGGGCGTGGCGTGCACCGCCGCGAACGAGTGCTCGAGCGGTTTCTGCGTCGACGGCTTCTGCTGCAGCACCGCGTGCACGGGCCTTTGCCAGGCTTGCTCGGCCGCGAAGAAGGGCGGCGTGAGCGGCGTCTGCGGCAACATCACGACCGGCACCGATCCGGACAACGAGTGCACCGCCGCCGCGGCCTCGACCTGCGGCACGACGGGCTTCTGCGCCGCCGGCGTATGCCAGCTCTACACCTCGGGCACGGTGTGCGTCGCGGGGAGCTGCACGAACGGCGTCGAGAGCACGGCCGACACCTGCAACGGGTCTGGCACGTGCGTCGACAGCGGCACGAAGTCTTGCAGCCCCTACGTCTGCGGCACGACGTCGTGCAAGACGACGTGCGCGGTGAACGCGGATTGCGCCGCGGGCTACACCTGCTCGGGCGGCACGTGCACGGCGGGCGGGCTCGCGATCGGCTCGGCTTGCTCGACCGCGGCCCAATGCACAACCGGCTTCTGTGTCGAGGGCTTCTGCTGTGACTCGGCTTGCTCCGGCGCGTGCAAATCCTGCAGTGCCGCCAAGAACGGGTTCATCAACGGTGCGTGCCTGAACATCGTCGAGTACACCGATCCTGACAACGAGTGCGCCGATCCGCTCATCTGCTGCGGCGGCACGTGCATGAGCCCGCTAACCTGCCCCATCTAGCGGATCCCGATGAAGCTCGCAGAAGGCACGATCATCGACGACAAATACCGCATCGTCCGCATGCTCGGACGCGGCGGGATGGGCGTCGTGTACGTCGCCGAGAACCTCCGGGTGAAGCGGCAGGTCGCGATCAAGGTGCTCTCGCGGGCCGCGACGGAGCTGCACGGCGACGCGCTCGTGCGCTTCGAACGCGAGGCGCAGGCGGCCGGGCAGATCGGCTCCGATCACATCGTCGAGGTCCTCGACATGGGCACCACCGAGGCGGGCGATCGCTTCATGGTGATGGAGCTGCTCGAGGGCGAGACGCTGAAGGAGCGCGCCAGGCGCGGGCGGATCTCGATCGACAAGATCGTCGAGCTTTTCCGGCAACTCCTCGACGGCCTGGAGGCCGCGCACGCCGCGGGCATCATCCACCGCGACCTCAAGCCCG
This sequence comes from Polyangium sp. 6x1, assembly GCF_029946515.1. Taxonomy (GTDB): domain Bacteria; phylum Myxococcota_A; class Polyangia; order Polyangiales; family Polyangiaceae; genus Polyangium. The sequence goes on along the minus strand of NZ_JARZHH010000006.1, from coordinate 140,888 downwards.
ACAACGTCTTCCTCCAGAAGAAGAAGGCCGGGCACGAGGACTGGGTGAAGATCCTCGACTTCGGCATCTCGAAGTTCTCGGGCATGTCCGGCGAGGCCGCGCAGCACACGCGCACGGGCGTCGTGATGGGCACGCCGTTCTACATGAGCCCCGAGCAGGCGCGCGCCGCGAGCTCCGTCGACGCGCGCAGCGATCTCTACACCGTGGGCGTGATGCTCTACGAGATGCTCACGGGCCAGGTGCCGTTCGCCGGCGAGACGTTCGCCGAGCTGATGTTCAAGATCGTCTTCGAGCCGCAGCCGCACCCGAAATCCGTGAGCCCGATGCTCGACGACGAGATCTGCGGCATCGTGGTGAAGGGCATGCACCGCGACCCGGTCGCGCGCTTCCAGAGCGCCGACGAGTTCCGCGCCGCGCTCGTCGCCTGGGAGGACAAACGAGCGAGTGGGCAGCTCACGCGATCGCCGCTCGCCTCGGTCTCCGAGCTCGCCATGCCGCCGCCCTCCAGCGTGGCCACGCCCGAGCCTCCGCCGGTGTCGACGCCGCTCGGCGCGGGCGCCCTCGGCGGTCCGCCGCGTAGCTCCTCCGACCCGGGTTCGTCGCCGACCAGCGCTTCGCAGACGCGGCAGACCTGGGCGCAGAGCGAGCGCGCCTCGGTGCCCGCGGGCAAACGCAAGGGAGGGCTCGTCGCGGTGGGGCTCGCGGCCGTGGTCGCCGTGTCGGCCGTGGGAGGGTACATGCTGCTCCGCGGTCGCGCGGCGACGCCCGACCTCCCGCCGAGCGTCGCCGCTCCGCCGGTCTCCCCGCCCGAGCCGGACAAGACCACGATGGCGCCCTCGGCCTCGGTCGCCGCGCCTGCGCCTTCGCCAAGCGCCTCCGCCGCGGTCAAGCCCGCCTCGACGTCGAGCGCCGCGCCCGCCGCGCCCACGCAAGGGCTGCCCACGAAGAAGAGCGTGACGAAGAAGGTCGTCACGGACTACGGATACTGAGGGTGTTCCACCGGCGCCTGTGCATCGACCGCATCGCGGTCGATGCACCAAAGGTCCAGGGCTGGCCCTGGTCCGGGTCGAGGGGCGGACAGCCCCTCGTCGGGTCCGGGGTGAAACCCCGGCGCTACAGTTTGCCCCGTAAAACCTAAAACCGACCGGCGAGCCCGCCGCCTTGGGGCCCGATCCACGGGGTCACGAAGGCCTTGGCCGGCGCCTTCCCGGGCGAGCGCTTCGACACGACGAACAGCACCACGCCGGTGACCGTCAATGCGCCGCCTGCGGCGAGGCCGATCACGCCGATCGTCCCTTTCTTGTTCGCGTCCTCGTCGAGCGCGCGCACCTCGTCGGCTGGCGGACCCCAGCAGTTGACGCCGCACGCGTCGAACGCCTCGTCCGCCTCCGCGCGCTTCGCGAGCGACAGGCCTCCGAACACGCCGCCGACCCCGAGCCCCGCCACGCCGAGCCCCATCAGCACGACCCCCGCGATTCGACCCGGGCTCGTCTTTCCCGCGGACTGCTCGCGCCCGACGTCGGGCACCGGCGGCCCCACGGGCGTCCGCACCGGCGTGATCGGCCCGGCGTTCGCCACGGGCGCGAGCTCCAGCACCACGGCCGTTTTCTCGCCTTCCTTCAGGGTCACGCTCTTCTCGGGCGCCGCGAGGCCCTCGGCCGTGGCGCGCAGCACGTGCGTGCCCGGATCGATCGGGCTCGGGATGCCGAGGAGCGCGGCGGGGAGCAGTTTGTCGTCGACCGTGACGACGACATTTTTCGCCTCGGGCGTGGTGCTCACCTGGAGGGAGGGGATGCGCGGCGAGAGGTCGGCGAGCTCTTTCTCCGCGTCGACCTTGGCGCGCTTGAACGCGGGGGGGGCCTTCGGGCCGAGCTCCTCGCGGACGATGGAGAGGTAGGCTTCCTTCGCGAGGACGAGCTTTCCGAGGGCCACGTAGGAGCGCGCGAGCATGAGCACGTGGGTCGGCGCGTGGAAGAGCGACTCGGCGCGCAGGAACATGTCGACGGCTTCGGCGTAACGCGACTCTTTGAACGCGTTCGTGCCGTTCTCGGCGGCGGCGCGGGCGCCCGCTTTCGCCTCGGCGCTCGCGGCGGGCTCCTCGGCGCGGACGGGCGTGGGCACGAGCGTGGCGCACGCGAGGAGGCCTGCTGCGAGGAGGGAGCGGGCGCCGAGCTTCATGGGGGGCCGCATGGGGGGAGCCGGGGAGTCTACGTGATGGGGCGCGGAGCTGGCAAATTGTCCTTTACGAGGCGCGGTGGCAGTGCGAAAACATGCAATTGCAGAGGAGCCGCGTATGGCGATGGCAAGCCGGTGGGGCACGAGCAAGGCAATCTTCGTGGCCGGATCCCTCGGGATCCTGGCCGGTTGCGGCAGCTACACGTCCGACTACGTGCCGCCGCAGGACGGGCGCGCCCGTGTCGTCTGGGACGACGATCGCGCCGTCGCCTTCCTGCCGAGCGAGGCCTCGGCGCGCGACTGCAGCGAGGCGGTCCGGAACCTGCCGGCGGACCCGGGGCAGTATTCGACGTATTACGGCGGCTCGACCGGCGTCGTGTATTATCGCCCCTGGATCATCGTGCGCCCGGCGCCCGTGGTGATCGTGGGCTCGAGCGGCGCCTCGAACGCGCCCCGGGCCATCCACCGGACGCCGGCCTCCGCCACGGCCTCCAGCTCTTCGGGCGGCGGAGGCGGCAGCATCAGCGGGCCGAGCGGCAGCGGCGGCAGCAAGAGCGGCGGGGGAGGTGGCGGCGGGGGAGGCGGCGGCGACCTGGGCAAGGCGGCGGTCGTGGTGGCAGTCGTGGCGCTCGTGGCGCTCCCGATCATCACGTTGAGCCTCGGCCTCACCCGTCCGGAGCCCGAAAAGGAGGTCGCGGACGCGATCGACGACGTCAATGCGTACAACGACCTCGCGCGCCTGCCCGGCTCGCCTTGCGCGGTCGATCCCGCGGGAGCGGCCCAATGAGCGCGCGGCATGCCCTGGTGGTCCTCGGTCTCTCGGCGGCCGCGCTCGCGGGCTGCGGATCCGGCTTCACGACGGTCGAGCCCCGCGTGCTCGCCCCGCACGAGCTCACGCTCCGCTACGAGAACGAATTTCAGGTGCATTCGCCCGACGGCCTCGTCGCGACGGGCGTGCGTTATCGCGGCCTCTCCGAATACGTGGCCTGCGTGCCCGACGCCGAGCGGCACGCGCTCGCGGCCGAGACCGCGGGCGACACGTCCGTGGGGCTCACGGTCGCGGGCATCGCCCTCGGCGTGGGCGGCATGGGCGGCCTCGCGGGGCTCGCCTACCAGCGCGATCCCGATCTCATGTGGGGGCTTTTGCTCGGCGGCATTGGCGTCGAGGTCATCGGTCTCGTGATGACGGCGGTCGGCCGCGCCACGAGGATCGACGCGCACGGCCACGCCGTCGACGCGGTCAACTATTACAACGACGCCGTGGGCAGCCGCGGCGGCCGTTGTGGCCCGCGCGGCACCGAAATGCCGCAGCCGCAATATGTCGATCCGCCGGCCGCGCCGGCTGCACCTGCGCCGATCTATCCGGTCCCCGTGCAGCCCGACGTGCCCATGCTCCCGCCCGCATTGCCGGAGCCCGAGGGGACCACGCCGCCGCAGCCCGCGGATCTGCCGCCCGAACGGATCATCCTCGACGATCCGTGAATGCTCGACCAACGGCGCCGCGCCGGGGCGCTGCCCCGGGCCCCGCGGGGGCTGTTCGCCCCTCGACCCGAACCAGGGCCAGCCCTGGACCTCAGGGGGAAGAACTGCGCGATGCGCAGTTCTTCCCACAGGCCGGTGGTACCGCGTTGCCAGCTGAAGCGTCAGCGCTGCTGTCTTGGTTGGCAGGGTCGCTCATGGTCTTGAATCGGCCCGTTCGATGAACTGCGCGGAGCGCAGTTCATCGACCCCGAGTCCAGCGCTTGCGCTGGTCCGGGTCGAGGGGCGGACAGCCCCTCGTCGGGTCCGGGGTGAAACCCCGGCGCTACGCCATCACAGCACCCTCTAGAGATCCATCGTGAGCAGCCGGCCCTCCGGCTTCGAGGCGTCGAGCAGCGGCTCCAGGAGGTAGGGCGCCTTCTGCATCTCCTTCGGCGGAGGCGCCGTCGTCGTCACGACGTACTGGAACGCGGGCGACCCGTTTGCGCTCTCCTCCAGGTGCCGCGCGTACAGGAACAGCCGCTCGTAGATGCGCCCGTCCATGTCCGCCTCGCGCGGCCCGTCGTGCACGAGCAGCCCCGGGAGCTGGCCGTATCCATCCATCGAGAGCTTCATCGCTGCGAGGTCGAACGCGAGCAGCTTGATCGTTTGCATCGCCGCGCCGTCCCGCTCGCCGCGGTCCTCGACGCGCAGCTCCAGCCGCCGGCCCTTCACCTCGACGCGCGCTTCCACGTGATCGCCGAGCAGCGCGCGCACGACGTCGCGGAACCGCTCCGAGATCCGCGCCTCGGCCTCCTCCTGCTCGCGCCGCAGCGCCGCTTGCCGCTCCGATGAGGCTTTGACCTCGTCCGTCACGACCGCGAGACGATCGGTGTTCGCGTCTGCCTCGCGCTCGGCCGTCGTCATGTAGCCGAAGAGCCGCTCGACCTCCTCGATCGCCGCTCGCTCCCGCGCGATGCGCTTCTCCTCGGCCGACTGCGCGCTCCGCCGCCGCGCATGCTCCGCCGCCGCCTCTTTCTGCGCGGCCCGCGCCTCCGCGAGCGTGCGCTTCGCGTCCATCACCGCCTCGGCGAGCGCCTTCTTCCCCTCGCGCGTGAGCGGCGTGGCCGCCGGATGCGACGCCGCGAGCGGACACCCCTTCGCGTGCGCCACCTCGAGCGGAACGCTGCAAAGCCCGCGCACCGGCAGCGCCACGGGCGCTTCCTCCGCGTCCCGCTTCTTCTCGCTCCCCCGCTTTGCCTCCTCGCGACGCGCCTCCGCCTCGCGCAGCGCCTCGACGCGCACGCCGCACGCCTCGGCCGCTTGCCGCGCGGCTTCCTCGGCCTGCTCCACCGCGAGCGCCTGCGCCGCCAGCGCCTCCTCTGCAGCTGCGACGCTCGCCTTCCGCCTCGCCACGGTCTCGCGGAAGCGCGCGGCGAACAGCGGTCCTGCGTCGCTCGTGTCGTCCTCCACGCCGAGCAGCCGCGCGAGCCTGCGCCGATCCTCTGCGGCCCGATCCGCGAGCCGCGGCGCCCTCTCTTCGAGGCCCTGCTTCTCCAGCACGAGATCCTCGTAGCGACGTTGCGCCTCGCTCTCCTCGTCCGACATGAGCGCGCAGAGCGCCCGCAGCACCACGTGCCGATCGTCGAGCACGAGCCGCGGGCTCTCCGACTCGCTCGACGGATCGCGCCACTCGACGAGCCCCGCGAACCGCGACTCCTGATCACGCGTCAGCCATGGCAGCACGTGCTCCCACGCGATCGGCTCCCGCTGGTGCGGCAGCTCCTTCACCGGCACGGGCTCCATCACCACGCGCCGGATGTCCGCGAGGAAATCCTGGTACCCGCCGCGCCCGCGCTCGGCGAGCGCCTCGGCGAGCGACATCCCGCGCGCCGCGAACGGATGCAACCCGAGGCCGAATGGCCGCCCCACGATCCAGCGCGTGTCTCCCACGACGATCGTCGCCACGACCCAGCCGTCGGGCAGCGCCTCGCGGATCTTCTCCTGCGCGCGCGGCGTGCCGAACCGCTGCTCGCCGAGCAGGTAGCGCAGCATGCGGCAGAACGTGGTCTTGCCGGCCGTGTGCCCCGTGATCTGACCGTCGCCGAGCCGGTTCTCCACGTCCTCGGGCGTGGGCGGCGCCCAGAGCACGTTCAGGCCTTTGCGCAGCGTGATGTGCCGGAGAAGCGAGGCCTCGGACGCGTCGTAGTCGCGGAGCAGCCAGATGTCGGCGATCCAGAAGAGCGGCTCTTCTCGGCCCTTCTTGATCGGCGCGGAAGGCGGCGGCGGGTCGGGGGGCTCGAACCCTCCGAAGAGGTCGAGCTGTTGCATGCGGCGCTTGGTCATGACTTCGAGGGCGGGTGCGCGACGCTACCCCACGTTTTCGCGACTGTCTCTCCGGAAAGATGTGCTCGTGCCGTGACCGCGCGCTGGTTACTCCTTCAGCGCGAGCAGCGTCCGATCGAGCTCATCGGCCATCTTGGTAAGCTCCTCCACGGTCACGCCGAGCTCCTTGCTCGCCTTGATGTCGGACACGGCGCCGTCTTCCACGAGCAAGGCCGCGTACCGCTGCGCGAGCTTCGACGACCGCTGGAGCGTCCCGCGCAGGTCGAGGGCGAGCTCCGGGTCGTTCATGAGCCCTTCGAGCGAAGCGAGCACCCGGAGCGCGCGCACCTGGTCCGGCGCGTCCTTCGTCTTGCCCTTCGTGGCCAGGTGCATCGGGGTGTCGTCGTCGTCGTCGTCCTCGTCGCCGTCGAACCCTGGCAGGCCGCGTTTGTTCTCGATTCGGGCGAGCATCTCTTCCACGGGCACGAGCGGCACGTCGTTCGGGAAGACGAGCGCGCCTTCGCCCACGCGCGGCAGGAGGTAGCGCAAGGTCGAGACGAGGCCGCGGCACGGGCCGACCTCGAGATCGGAGGCCTGGTCGAGCGTGATGACGGACTTGCAGGCGCGGTAGCGCGCGAGGATGGGCTTGGGGAGCGGGCGCTTGGCGAGCGCGTAGGCGGCCTGGAGCTCGGAGACGGGCGGGACTTCGCCGCCGGCCGCGACCTCCGGGACGGTCTCGTCCTCGTCGATCCGATCGACGTGCTCGTCGATGTAGGCCTCGAGGTGACGTTCGTACTCGTCGGCGAGCGCGGAGATCGCGCGGGGCGAGAGGGGGCTGTAGAGGAACCAGGTGGCGCTCACGAAGCCGTCCCATACCACGGGACGGGCTCCGCGCGAGCGGAAGCGGGCGTGGAAGCGCAGCCATGACAGACGGGCCCTTCCTCAGCGGGGGGTTCGAGGCGGATCGCGAGGCGGCTGGGAGCGCCGGGGCGGGCTGGTTCGTCTGAGCAGGGGGAAGGCCATGGGCGGGTGTCGGCGGTCAAACGCGGCGGCGCGCCACGCTCCGACGAGGCCTCCTGGGCCGCCCGCATGCGGGCCGGGTGTTGCGAGGCCTTCGCGTCACGGGTAGCGTGCGCGCGGTGAGCGAGGCGATGGCGACCATGAACAGGTTTTGCTGGTACGAGCTCCGGACCACCGACACGGGCGCGGCGCAGGCATTTTACGCGGACGTGGTCGGATTCCAGATTCGAGACACCCCGGGTGGCAGTCTGTTTTTCCGCGGCGATCGGCCCGTCGCCGGATGTTCGCCATTGCCCGAGCGCGCCGCGGCCCGGGGCGCTCCGGCGCATTGGCTCGGGCATATCGGCGTGCGCGACGTCGAGGGCCTTTCTCGTCGTATCCTCGCGCAGGGCGGCGAGCAGCTCGGGCCCACGCGCACGCTGGAGGGCGGCGCGACGCGCATGATCCTGCGGGACCCGTTCGGCTCGGTCCTCGCGCTCGTCTCCCCGAACCACGAGGTCAGCACCGGCGTGGTCGTTTGGCATGACCTCAATACGCGAGATCAGGCCCATGCATGGGCTCTCTATTCGGATCTGTTCGGCTGGAAGGCGACCGAGACGGTGGACCTCGGTCCGGAGCTCGGCACTTATGCGAAATTCGCGTGGGACGAGACCGGCGCGAGCGTAGGCGGCATCGTCGGCAGCGCTCGGCTGCCGCACGTCCACCCGCACTGGCTCTTTTATTTCCACGTCGAGGATCTCGACGAGGCGCTCGCCAAGGTGCGCTCGCGCGGGGGCAAGGTGCTCGCGCCGAGGCAACTCCCGAGCGGCGATCGGGTCGCCGTCTGCGACGATCCGCAGGGGGCTGCGTTTGCCCTGCATGCGTCCGCGATGCGCGCCTAGGTTCGTCCGGCCCAGAAGGCGCGCCTGCGTCCGCCTTCGCTTCCGCTCCCGTTTTTGCCTCCTCGGTGGTACAGCATCCGCATGCGCGTGATTTCCATTCATCGAACGAGCCCTGCGGTCCTGGCGACCGTCGCGGCGATGCTGCTCGCGGCCGCGCCTGCCTGTTCGCGCTCGCAGGAGCCTTCCGGCGGCGGGACCGCCCCGAGCGCCGCCCCGAGCGCGACGTACACGACGCGCGGCAAGGTGCGCGCGATCGGCGAGAAGAAGGACAACATCACGATCGCCCACGAGGACATCCCTAACTACATGAAGGCGATGACGATGATGTTCGAGGTCGCGAAGCCCGAACTCCTGCGCGACGTGAAGGTCGGCGACGAGGTGTCGTTCACGTTCTCGGATCGGGACGGGCGCCTCTTCGTCGAGTCGATCTCGCCCGCGGCTCCGAAGTAGCCGACGCTGTCTCGACGGGCCCGTTTGTCCCCGCCTTTTTCGACCCTCGACATCACAAAAACAGCCTGTTCCCCGCTCTTCTTCATGGTATCGTCTTCAACGTGACGATGCACCCGACGAAGCTCTTCGCGCCCGGCCCGTTTCAGGCCCATCAGCTGCGCTCGGGGGATCCGTACGAGCTTTCGAACGGTCATCCCGTGCTGTGTCTGCCGACCGGCGGGCGCGGCGCGCGGGCGAACCTGCTCGGCGGCACGGTGCTGGAGACGGATCCCGCGGTCGAGCAGGCGGGCGTGGATGCCGGATTTTCGCCGGAGCCGGGGATCATGCGCGCGCCGGACGTGGCCGTAGGCAACGTGCCGGACGTGGCCGGCTGGGTGCAGGGCGCGCCCCCGCTCGCAGTGGAATACGCGGATCGCGGGCAGGACGAGGAGGAGCTGCAGTCGAAGATCGCCGAGCTCCTCGCGGCAGGCACGCAGCACGTGTGGGTCGTGCGGTTGACGGGGCCGCGCAGGGTCGAGGTGTACGCGCCGGGGCAGAAGCTTCGGGCCGTGGGCCCGGGCGAATCGCTCGTGGCGCCGGGCATCCTGAAGAACCCGGTCCCGGTCGAAGCCCTGTACGACCGCGAAGCCGCGCACGAGGTCACGCTGCGCAACCTCTTGCAGCGCCGAGGCTACGAGAGCCTTGAGGCCGTGCGGGAGGTGGGGCGCGAGGAGGGAGAGCTCGCCCACGCGCGCGCCGTCCTCCGCCGGCAGCTCGGCAAGCGCAGGATCACGCTCGACGCGGCCCAGGAAGCGCGCATCGACCGGACGACGGACCTCGAAACCCTCGACCGCTGGCTCGATCAGACGCTCGTCGCGAAATCCGCCGACGAAGCCCTGCGCTGACCCGTCACGGGAACGTCCCGCAAGGCGTCGTCGACTTCCCCTCGGACCACTCCGCCGGGAGCGGCCCGGCCACCTTCACAGTGAACGTCGCATTCCCCTCGTTGTTGCGAGGCTCCGCATCGTTCAGCCCCACCCAGACGAGCCCGGGCGTACGGGCCACGAACCGCGCGCACGGCGCCACAATCGCCCCCATTCGCGCGTCGCCACCCCCCACGACAGCGATGCCCGCCCCGTGCGGCGCCGACCGGAAAGGCTCATTCTCGAAGTTCGGATCGTGCGGCTCCTTCTCGAAATACCCGCGCGGATCGATCCACGCGCCGCGCCCCGTGCCAATCCGATACTGCCCACGCGCCGAGATCTCGACCACCTCACCCGCGCGAATTGGCCGCATGGACACCAGCGCGCCGCCCGCTTGCGCCGTCACCGCCGCCTCGGTCGACTCCATCGGATTCGTATAAGCCATCACGGCAAGATCCATCCGCAGGACGCCGCCGCCGCGCATCGAAAACACAGGCCGCGTCGCCTGCGCCGCGAGCAGCTCCTGCCGGCCGAGCTTCACCCCGCCGATGACCTCCGCCCCCGTCCCGTCCCGATCCACCACCACCAGCGTGATCCCCTCCGGCGGAATCGAATTCGTCGGGATCACGAATTCTCCATTGAACGTGGATTGCATCGTATCGTGCGCCGTCGGCGTCTGGTAATGGGCCGCGCTGCCCACGCCGAGCAGCACCACGAGATCAGGCAGCCGCGCATCGGCATTCGGAGGTCTCGGGCGCGGATCGATGGCGCAGAGGGCCTCGGCCCCCTTGCCCGTGATCGGATCGGTCGTGGCCATCGCGCGGCCGAGCATGCCGCAGGCCGTGCCATCCGTCGGCTGAGGCTCGATGTCGTCCCAAGGCACCTGCGTGCCCGGCCGGAGCGGCGTGACCTCCACCGCATCGACGCGAACGACGAGCCAGGGCGGCTCCTTCCAAGCACTCGGGGACTCAGGCTCCCCCATCGGCTCGGCGCAAGCCGCGGCGAGGAGCACGAGCGAAACGAATCCGATCCGGCGCATGCTCCACCGTACGCCAGAACGAGCGAAAAGGGTAGGGGACGAGGACACGCGCCAGCTGCGAAGGCGTTTCGCTGGGGCTTTGCCCCAGGCCCCACCGGGGCTATCCGCCCCTGGACCCGGACCAGCGCCCGCGCTGGACCGAGGGTCGATGAACTGCGCAATGCGCAGTTCATCGAACGGGCCGAGGTAAGACCGAAAACGAACCTGCCAACCAAGACAGCAGCGCTGATGGTTCAGCCGGCGACGCGGTCCCACCGGCCTGTGGGAAGAACTGCGCATCGCGCAGTTCTTCCCCAAATGGTCCAGGGCTGGCCCTGGTTCGGGTCGAGGGGCGAACAGCCCCCGCGGGGACCGGGGCAGAGCCCCGGCGCGGCGCCTCCCAATCACGGACCGCAGAGCGCCGGATTCGGCGCGGGCGGGAGCGGGTAGGCGTCTGTTGCTTCCTTGGCGAACTGGCACTGCAGGTCCTCGGCCTTGCAGCCGGCCTGGCTGATGCAATTGCCGGCGGCGTCCGTGCCTTGGCAGAGACAGTTTGTATCGCCTTCGGGGCAGATCTCGACGAGCTCCATCATGCCCATGTCCTCGTGGTTCAGCTTGTGGCAATGGAGCACGAATTGACCTGAGAACTTGCGGAAGTTCGTCACGATTTGCCGCGGCCCGTCCTCTGCTTGCACCCAGAAGGTGTCACGCCAGTGCGGGAAATTTGGCTCCTTGTTCGAATCGTTCGCGCATACGAGGTACGGGTTGATGTGGATGTGGAATGGGTGCCCGTCGAATGCGCGGATTTCCCATTTTTCCGTCGTGCCTACCTCCATCACTCGGTCGCTGCGGTATCCCCAGGCGCGCCGGTCGTCGAAGCGGCGGCAGCTGATGTTCGGGGCGGGGCACATGCACGTTGGCGCGTCGGGGTCGATGCCGTGGCTGTGATCGCCCGGGTTGCACGAGCCGAGCTCGGCGGGTTTTTCCGGGTCGGGTTTTTCCCCTGGCGTGGGGACGAGCAGCGCGATCTTCTGGTGGACTTTTTCGATGGATTCGCAGCTCGCTTCCATCGTCTGGCCGTCGACCTTGCCCGTGAACTTCGTGGGCGGCGCGATGGCCGCGAGGGCTGAGGCCTCTGGCATGTTCGTCTCCGTCGGCGCGCCGTTCTCCGGATCCACGTCGAAGATTGCCACCAGGCTCCCGGGCAGATCGGACGGGCGCCGCCCCACGAGGCAAAGCGTTGTCTTCTCGGCGGGCATTTTCACGACGGCTTCGATGCGATATCCAGGCGACACCCACATCGTATCGCTCACGTAAAACTGCGGCAGCGTGATGCCGTCGCGGGCGATCTGCGTGATCTCGAGCGGGTGCAGGACATCGAACGAGCCGCAGGTCGGATCGTCCGACGGGTGGAGCTTCATTCCGAGCTCGTTTGGCGTGCCGGCGTGCACGATTCGCAGGCGCTCGACCTGGTTCGGCGACGTCTTGATGTGCGGCAGCAGCTTGCCGTTCACGAGCGTCGGCTTCGAATCATCCTCCGCGGCCTCGAAATCGTTTGCCGAGAGCGTGTCCTCGGAGCATGCCTCTCCGTCTGCGAGTGGCCGCGTCGACTCGACGTTGATGGGCACGGCGCCGAGGACCATGATTCGCTCTTTTGCCTTGGCGATGCCCGGCACCTCGTCGATGTCCCCCTCGATGACGAGCGCGCCTGCGGCGCCGTTCGTCACCTGGATGGCCGTCGAACCGTGGATGTGCGGGTGATACCAGTTGAAGCCTGCGTGGTGCGTCCCGTCCTCGTCGAGATCCCAGCGATATTGCGCCATCTCGCCGGGCGGCACCTCGTGCAGCACGTCGTCGGCGTGGTAACGCGCGTCCGGGCCGCAGCCCGATCCCTCGCAGGGGTCCCCTGCCGCGGGCGTCGCGTAGTTCGGCTGGATGTGCGTGCCGTGTGCGTGCAGGTTCGTCAGGTTGAAATCGTGGCACGTGACGGCCGACGTGTTCCCGGCTCCGGCCACGAGGCGGTAATCGGATCGCTTGAAATCGTTGTGGAGATTGACTCGCACCTTGCGATCGGTCCCCGCCGGCACGCGGATCGTCGGTCCCGGAATCGAACCATTGTAGGTCCGCAGGCAATACCGTTTCCCGCCGATCTTCACCTCGCTCGGCGCGAGGCGCAGCTCGTGGACCCCTGACGCATCGGGCGCGAGCTCCGGCGGATTTTCAAAAATCTCCGGCGGGCCCGCCGGCGTCTCTGCCTCGTCCGAGCAGCCGCCGAGCGCCGCGCTCACCAAGAGGAACGCGCATCGACCTGCGCGCGAAATCGGTAAGCCAAGGCTCCATCGCTTCATGTATTCCCTCCGCTCCCGGCTTCGCGCCGGTGGTTCGTTGCTTTCGGGCCGAACGAGGGTGAGTGTAGAAGATCGAGCGTCCTCTCCGATGGCCGGAGGTGGCCAGCGGATGGACAGGATCCGGCCATCGCCGTGACGCTCGCTGTAGCTTCTCCGCCCTTTCTGGCATAGTCGTGGCCACGAATGGATCCTCATCGCCTCGTCGCATCCTGGCTCGACGGCCGCGCCCGCGTCGAAAAGGACGGCGCGCTCGTGCTCGGGCCGCGCAGGAGCGCGGGCCTCTCGGGCAAGCTCCGCCGCGCTTATACGTGGATCGTCGAGCAAGCCCTCGTGTGCCCGTACCTCGACATGGAGCTCGGCGAATCGACGACGCTCGGCAAGGGCGAGGCGCGCGTCGATCTCGGCCGCGCGGCGCACGCCTCGTACGTCCTCTTGCCGCTCCTTTGCCTCGTCACCTCGCAGCGCCTGCTCTTCGTCGGCGCCCCGGGCCGCGGCAAGACCACCATGGCCACGATCATGGCCGCGCTCGCGGGCATCCCGCTCGACGAGATCCGCCGCATCGTCCAGCACGGCCATCCCCAGCTCACCACGGCCGATCTGCTCGGCAGCCCCTTGCCGGCGAGCCTCGTCAAGGCCGAGGAGTCCCGCGAGATCCGCGTCGAGTGGCGCCGCTGGATCGGCAAGCGCGTCAAGATCATCGACGAGTACAACCGCATCCCCACGAAGACCCAGTCCGCGCTGCTCTCGCTCCTCGCCGAGGGCTACGCCGAGAGTTTCGAGCAGGTCGCGCTCGCCGGCAAATCCGCCTGGTATCTCACGGCGAACGAGGACGCAGGCGGCGGCACGTTCCAGGTCATCGAGGCCCTCAAAGATCGCATCGACGTCGTCGTCCGCGCGCCGCCGTTCCATGCCCGCTCGCTCGACGCCCTTGCCGAGCGTGTCGCCACGGCGCGCCCGCCCGAGACCCGCATCCCCGCGGACGTCGTCTTCTCTGCCGACGAGCTCGATCAGGCCGAGGCCGAGATCCGCGCCGTCCCGGTCCCCGACAGCGTGCTCGACGTGCTCGGCTTCTTCGCCGGCCAGCTCGATTTTTGCCGCAGGGCCTCGGACGTCCTCGAATACCGCAACAAGGACACGCTCCACCTCGCGGGCAAGAAGGTCGCGCACGTGTGCAACGAGGATTGCCCGCTCGACAAGAACGTCCACGTCTGCACGCAGACCGAAAATGGCGTCTCGGCCCGCGCGCTTCAGGCCATCCTGCTCTTCGCCAAGGCCCTCGCGTATTTCCGCGGCAAGAGCGAGGTCACCGTGACCGACGTGCGCCTCGTCCTGCCCTTCACGCTCTTCGACAAGCTCCGCCCGAACCCGCAGAGCGCGTTTTTCCAGAAGGCCGAAGCCCGCGTCCTCTTGCTCGATCGGGCCACGTGGATCACGCGCCTCTTCGATCAGGCGGCCGTCCAGCACGCGGCCTACGCGCCGCTCCGCGCGGGCGTGCGCGAGCTCCAGGTCGAGGCCGAGGCGAGCGCGCTCGGGGTCACCACGGCCGAGCTCAAGCGCCGCGTGGGCAAGGTGCAGCGGGCGATGGAGGAGCTTCTGAAGCGCGCCGATCTGTCGGGGCCGATCTACGAAGATCTCGTCCTCCTGAAGAGCATCCACGAGAGCTACCAGCGCAGGCTCGCGGCCGCCGAGCGCCTCGAAGGAGGCGCCTCGTGACGGATCTCGAAGCGCTGGCGACGCATCATCTACGCGAGGGAGAACGCCGTTTTTCGCGGTGGGACGGCGCGCTCTTCGAATCGGTCGTCGTCGGCCCGGGCAAGCGGCTCGCGGCGGCCCTCGACGGGTCCGAGAGCTCGCTTCGCGTGTTCGAGGCCTGGCTCGGGCTCGTGGTCGAGGCGATCGGGCTCGGATACATCCGGCCCGGCGTCGTCGGCGAAGGCGATACGCCGCGCGCGCGCAGGCCCGAAAACCTCGTGGAGCTCCTCTTCGTGGATTGGCTCCCTTCCATTCTCGCGGGCCTCCCGGTCGATGCGCGGATGGGCCTCGTCGCGAAGGCGTGGAACCTTGGCGAGGGCCTGTTCGGCGAGCCGCCATGGCTCAACCTGTGCGTCGCCTCGGCGATGGCCGCGCCGAGCGCCTCCTCGAACCCGGGCGCGCTCCTCGATCTCGAAGGCCGGCTCCTCCGGATCCTCGACGCCGCCCTCGCGCCGCGCGCGCGCTCGACGTGGAAAGGCCCGTTCGCGGTGCGGACGATCGATCTGCGCGAAGTCGAGTCCGCGTTCTTGCCGGGCCGCGTGCATTTCGGCGCGCCCACGCTCGTCTGCGTCCACGATCGCAAGCGGCCCGATCTCTCCGCCGGCGTGCTGCTCGGCGCGCGCGGAGCGCCGAACCTCGCGTTCCGCTCGCCGTGCCTCGCCGACAAGATCGAGCCGGATCCGAGCCTGCCCACGGTCACGCTCGGGCCGGGCGTCGTGTACGTGAACGACGCAAAGGTACCGCTTCCGCACTGGAAACGCGGGCACAGCGTGGCCGCCTCGCGCGCGGGCCTCGTCGTCGCGACCGCGCTCGACTCGCAGCGCCTCTGGCTCGTGGAGAGCCCTTGAACGCGCCGGAGCGCATCGCCTCCCTCGCGGCGCGCGCCTTCCCCCGCGCGCTCGCCCGATACTCGCCGTACCTGCTCATCGGCGAGCCCGTGGTGGACCCCGAGGGCGAGACGTTCGCCCGCATCGACCTCGCCTCGCGCACGATCCGCCTCGGCGCCCGCCCGATCACCGAGGCCTCGCTCGAAGACGCACTCGAAGCGCTGATCGCCCACGAGATCGGCCACCACGTCGCGTTCCCCGGCAGCCCTGTCGAGCACGCGCGCCTCCTCCTGCTCGAACGCACCTTCCTCCCGCGCCTGCCGCGCTCGCTCACCGGGCCGTTTTACGATTTGCTCGTCGACGAGCGGCTCGGGCAAGGTTTGCCCTCGATCGAGGACGACCTCTGCCGCGTCCTCGTGGCGCGCGGCGCGCGTGCTCCGGACGACGTGCTCTTCACGTTCCAGCGCGCCGTCCTCGAAGAGCTCTGGCAACGAAGGGAAGGGGAGCTGCTCGGGAAAAACGCCGCGGCATTCGAGCGCGCCTTCCCCGACCATCGCCTCGACGCGAAGCTCGTCGCGCAAAACCTCTTCGCATTCGCGCCCGACGTGACGCTCCAGTTCCTTTATTTCGCCTCGATCGCCTGGCGTTACGCCATGGCGAGCCCCGCGCAAAGCCACGCGGGCGAAGGCGACTGCGCCGAAGGCGAGCCGTCCGCGGAGGATCTCGCCGCAGCGCTCGTGCCGAAGAAAGGCGAAAAAGCGGCGATCGAGCGGGCGATCCGCGAAGGTTTTTTCCCGAAGGACCTCGTGGAAAAGCTCGCCGATCAGAGCCTCGAACGCCGCGCGGGCGCGATGCCGGGCGACGGCGCGGGCAAAACCGAGCTCCTCACCGCGGCGATGGCGGCCCATTACCGGCGCGAGGCCGAAAAGTATCTTTTCCGGCCGCCGCCCGCGCGCGTCTTTGCCGACGCGCTCGTGCCCACCACGCACCTCGAATGGGAGCCCGGCGATCCGGTCGCCGACATCGACTGGGTCGCCACGCTCCTCCGCCGCGGCGAGACGCTCGGCGTCGCGATGCCGTTGCTCCGCGAGCGCATCGCCGACGAGGAAGGTCAGAGCACGCCATCGTTCCTCGGCCGCACCGAGATCTACCTCGACGTCAGCGGCTCCATGCCCGACCCGAAGCGCGCCCTCAACGCGATGACCCTCGCCGCGCAGATCCTCGCGACCGGCACGATCCGCGCGGGCGGCGCGGCGCGCGCGCTCGTGTATTCGGTGGGCCACGAAAAAGCGTGGTCCTTCTGCCGCTCCGAGCGCGTGCTTTCAAAATTCTTGATGCGCTACATCGGCGGCGGCACGCAGTTCCCGTTCGATGTCCTCGCCGCGTCGGTCGACGAGGCCCGCGACGAGCAGCCAATCCGCGTGATCATCACGGACAGCGACTTCGACGCGAATTACGACGCGCACCGGCAAAACGCGTCGATCTTCGCCCACGCGGCCGAGCGCTCGCCCGCGCTCGTGCTCCTCCTGCACGCGCCGAACCGCGAAAAAGCGCGCCGCTACGAGCAAGCCGGTGCGCGCGTCGTCGCCGTGCGCGCGCTCGGCGATTTTCCGCGCGTCGCAGCCGAGCTCGCGTTCTCCCTGTTCGACCCCGGCCCGAGCGCCGGGGCCCACGACGGAAACCCCTCGCCGACGAACCCGAGCGGATGACGCCATGTCTTTCCTGAAAAACTGGACCGCAAAGGCGCCCGCCGCGCCGTCCGCGCAAGACGCGCACCTCCTGCCGGAAAGCGTACCTCTCGACCTCGCGCCCATCCTCGCCGCACTCGGCCAGGTCCTCGCGGAGCTCGAGCCTGCCGCGCTGGACGTCGACGTCGCGCGGGCCAAGCTCGCAGACCTCTGTCGCGACCTCGCGATCGAGCCCGCCGATCCGCTGGAGCTCGACCCCATGGCCACGGGCCTCGATCGCGGCGGGATCGAGCGTGTCGCGCTGCTCGTGCTCGTGCTCGAACGACGCGCGATCCCCGAGCCCACGCTGAAGCGCCTCTTCGAGAACCGCGCCCGCACCGCGGCGCGGGAAGGTTTGTTCGAGGTCGCGCGGTCCTCCGGCCTCGTGACGCTCGACCTCCTGCGTGGCAGCCCGCTGCGCCGCGAGGAGCTCGCGCGCAGGCTCGTCCTCGGGCTCGGCGCGTCGGTCGCGGGCGAGAGCCTGGCCGAGGCGCGCGCGGCGCTCGAACGGCTCGATTATGGGCGGCTGATGGCGGAGGCAGAGCGGGCGCGGCGGGCAGCGGGGAAGGGGTGAGGCTTCCGCCCCGTTGTGATAGAGGTGGTTTGTCGGCGGGCGGGGCGGAGAAGGCAGGTCGATGAAGGAATGGCTGCTTTGATGCAAAGTTGTTTTGCAGCGTGTGCCGGATTCAAGGACGTCGAGGAAGACCTCGATATGTACGCGTTGACGGAGGTATAACGGCGTCGCGTGAGCGGAGCTGCCTCGATTGCGAGGCTTTGCAAGGGCTCGGCTCCGGGACACGTGGAATATATCGTGCACCGTTGCAAGGAGAGTGCGGAGGAGGCCCGGAAATGAACGCCGGTGGTCACATCGTCATTTTTCGTGGCGGAACGGCGTCCTAAACCCCGTCGAGCTGTCGAGGCTTTACTCCGTCGCCACCGGTTGACAGCAGAAGACTTTCGGCTTGGCGGGTATGGCTTCGCCGTACGGCTGGCCTCCGCTTGGAGCGCAGGCCCCGGGCTCGTTGACGCCCCAGGAGGCCGAGAACGCCCCAAGCGACGAACCTCCCATGGCGGCGATGCACGAGACGCCGTCTCCCAGCCCGATCGCATAGTTCTCGAAGAGCGGCATCGGCTGCCCTCCGCAGGTAGGGTCTTGGAAGACCGACACCCGCGCGATGCATGCGTTGCCGAGCGGTTCGTCGCACTCGCACGGCGTGCATTTCCGTTGGTCGTCCACGTCCGCGTAGAATACGAGCTGCTCCGGGTAGGCCTCGGGGCACGTCGGGAGCGCGACCTCGTCGACCGGGTCCGTGTACGCGATGCACTGCTGGAAGCCCGGAGGCGGGGGCTTGGCGGTCGGACTGCACATGAGGTCTGACGCGTCACATCGCCCCTGCACGAGCCCATCGCAGGCCCGCGCTCGCGTCGTCCACGAGAAGTCTCCGCCTGCCTTTGGGGGAGGCGGCACCTCGACGACCTCGCACGCACTCGCCATCGGCGGAGGGATCACGACGGAGCCGAACGTCCCCGGGTCGACCGTCATGGGCGACGTACACGAGCCGTCCCACGGCTCCGGTGCCAGCAGGTCCGTGAAAGGCCCTCCGCAGACCTGCCCGGGGGAAGCCGCGATGCCGACCGGCAGCACGCATTCCGAGGGCCCGCACGTGCAGAGGGGGCAATCCGGCGACGCGACGAGTCCCGTGTTCCCGGTCCAGTACTCGCCCTTCGCGTGATCGGGACAGCCCGGGTCCACGGAGGAAGCGTCTCCGGTCCAGAGGAGCAGCGGCTCTCGACGAAACCCAGCCGGTCCGATCGGAAGGCAATCGCCTGGGCACGGTTCGGGTTCAGGAGCCGGAGGTTTCACGACATGGCAGGGATCGGAATGCCCCTCGTGATCGACGTGAGCCCAATCCGGATGAGGACACGAGTAAGCGCTTGCGACTTTGCGTTCGCACCCCATCGAGAGCATCGCGAACGCCGCCAAGACGCCAACCGATAAGGTTCTCATTGCGGCTTCTCCCCGGGTTTGAGCATCGTCGGTAGCGTGATGGCGAAATTGATCGACAGCGTGCCGAACAGCGGGAACGGTTCGTAGACCCGTTCCGGTTGATTATCGACCATCGTGACGGGCACTCCGATCATCGGCCCGCCCTCCATCATGGGCTTGATGGCGAACCAATCGTTGAGCCGCAACTCGGCTCCGATTCCGAGCATCGGGAGGAAGTGGACGTCGTTCGGGAAACCGCCGCTGGCGATGTTGTTGGCACTCACGACGGTCATGCCTGCCATCGCTCCAGCGAGGCAGAAGAACATCATCTTGGCGTGAGTGCAGACGCGAGCCCCGATGCGGAAATGGGAACCGCCAACCGGCGCTCCGAATACCTCCGCCTTCCGGACCGTCTGGACGAAGGTGACGTCTCCGCCCAGCGAGAAGTACCGATGGATCCTGCCGTGCATCCCGACGCGCCCGCCTACGCTGATCGGGTACGGGTGAGGTCCGCCGATCTGCACGGCTGGACCGACCTCGAACGCGATGGGCGTCGGATAGAAGATCTGGTCGCCTGGATCGCGGTCCTTCGTTGGGTCTGCTGCGAGAGCCTGGGAGACGGCGAACAGTACGAGACCCGATGCGCCGACGGACAGGAACTGTACTGCCTTCATGAGAGCGAGCCTACGCGCCCGCTCGCCGGCCGGTCAAGACGAATCGTTTGCCCACGGCTACACGGGCAAACCTACGGTTCGTCCAGGACCAACGGCCTAGGACGAACCGTCTTCAGGTGGACGAGGGAGGCTTTTCCTCACCCGTTGGCTCGGAAGGAGGAAGGTTTTCAACCACCTCTACAGTGTACCCTCTAGCCCTGGCGGACTCACATACTGCTTGAACGAAAGCCTCATTTGCAGGAGGTAAGTCAAGATTGGCCAATTCGATGCCGGTTCTGGTGAGTCGATACGTGACGGTGCTCCACAAGTTCGCGGGGTTCGTCGGAATCTTGAATAAAACGGTGATGTGAATTATTTTGTTGCGGTACGAAAGTTTTATGTTCTTGTTGTCGATGCCGTATAGAGACTCTTTGGCTGTATGTAATAGCCCACATTCGACCAAGCCGTCCAATCGTCCTCGATATAGGGAGAACTCATTGGATGGGGGCAGCTCTGGAATGACGATGTCGGCCTGATTCGTGCAAAATTGCAGATAGTGATGGTAACGTTGTGCCTCGGCCGAAGTTAGATTCTTGAGCACGTCAAGCGTACGAAGAGAGAATCTTCCAGGGTTTGCGATCTCTCCCGCGAGAAGTTTCCCCCAAAGCTTTTGCATGTCCGCGTTCGAGACGTCCTTCACCGAATCAAAGAATCTCGCGGTCCAGTCTGGATCGACGGGCTCTTCGGAGACTTCCTGGTGAGGTGGGAGCCCTTTGAGAGCATCCACCGCCTGAGTCGTCACCTGTTTGATATTGTTGAGCCGCTTGTGCTCGACGTACTGGAGCGGGCTCCGATGCTCGGCCACCACGATCTCCGGCTCGGGGACCCAGACGATCGGCACGTCGTCGAGGATCTCCCCTTCGACCACCGGAGGCAGTTCCTTGGCGCGGAACTGCTCCTCGAACTGTTGGAAGTCGCGCTCGGCAAGCAGGCGGGCCTTCTTCTCCTCGTACTCGGCCGAGACGCCGAGCTTCCGCACCTCGATGTCCGTCCTTGCAGCGGAGAGCCTGGCCGCGTTTTCCGCTTCGGATTTCCGACGGATAACGCCGGGCCCAAAGTAGCTCTGGATCATCTCGAAAAGCTTGTCGAAGCCGAGATTGATATTGAACTGGGACGTCATGGCACCATCATCGTACCTCACGGAGAAGGGGACCGCGCTCATGTCGATCTGACCGCGGTCCCGTAAGTCTCCGGCAAGGGCGTATAGGATTCGTTCTAGCGTGCCGTCCGTCGACCACTGCTTGATTGGCGGTGGCAGGTCGGATACGGCGGGTACCTCGCCGGGCGGTCAGCCCAGCGAGCGCGGGTCCTCAAGATCCAACGCATTCCAGGGTGAGCGCCGCCACGAGAGCGGCGCTCACCCTCCTCGTCGGTCGAACCACGTGCCCGACGCACCGGCGTATTTTCAGCCTCTCCCCTCGTTCCCCTTGACTTCCTCGGCCTCCTCGTCCTCGTTCCCCTCGTCCTCCACCGCCGCCGCGCCCTTCGACCGATACAACTTGTCGAGCTTGAACGCCTCGGCCATCGCCGGGTTCCCGAGCCGCTTCGACGCAGCCAACGCCGCGCGCCGCGCCCTTCGCACGAGCTCGACGATGATCCCGTCGAGGAGATCGAGCGTCTCCGTCTCCACCGGCGTCCCGCGCACGCCGACGTCCTCCTGGTCGGCCTTTCGGAGCGTCGGGATCGATGCCTGAAGGTCCGAAAGAGCCTCAGGCCCGCCCTGCTCCGCAGCCACAGCGGCGACCTCCAGGTGCTTCAGCGTGTCCACCAGGAGCGCGAGCTGTTGCGCCAACGGCTCCGCTTTTTTTGCCGCAGACCGCGTCTGCCGCAATGCAGCCGTGACCGTCGCCAGCGCCTCAGCGATTGCAGGCTCCTCGCTCGCCTCCAGGTCCTCCTTGACCCCTGCGAGCACCGCGCGCGCGGAAAGCCGCGCCGTCGTCGCCTGGCTGTACGCCTTGACGTACGCCTCCCCGGTCACCTTCTTCTTGCCCTTCGCCGCCTCGCGCCCCACACCCGCGGAGAGGAGCCCATCGCGCGCATCGGCGAGCCCCGACGCGTGCTTGGATCCAAAACCCGACGTCTTGACCTGCGCCCCATGCTTCTCGTACGCCGCGAGCGTCTGATTCGCCTGATCCAGCGTGTCCTGCGATCCGAATTGCTCGCCCAATGCAATGAGCTTCAGCCGCCTCGCCTTCGGAATCTTGTCGAGATCGATTGTCATGCGGCGCAGCGTAACGGACCTGCGGACGACCGGGAACCACCTGCGCTCGTCCGCTCGGCACCTCGTCCTGCCCCGCAGCCACCCCTGCGCGTCGGAGCGCCGCCTGCTCCCATCACGGCATCACGGCTGTAGCTCGCGGAGCGACCGCTGTAACTCGCGGAGCGACCGCTGTAGCTCGCGGAGCGACCGCTGTAGCTCGCGATGCGACCGCTGTAGCTCGTGAGCCGAGCATGGGTCTCATGTCGATGCCGCTGCGCTGGGGCGTTGCCCCAGGCCCCACCCGGGGCTGTCCGCCCCGGGACCCGGACCAGGGCCAGCCCTGGACTCGTGGTCGATGAACTGCGCTCCGCGCAGTTCATCGAACGGGCCGATTCAAGACCACGGGCGACCCTGCCAACCAAGACAGCCGCGCTGACGTTTCAACGGGCGACGCGGTGCAGCGGCGGCCTGTGGGAAGAACTGCGCGTTGCGCAGTTCTTCCCCCTGAGGTCCAGGGCTTGCCCTGCAACGAGGGGGGCGGACAGCTTAAAAACTCTCCCCGCATCGACTGCGCTTCGCGCAGTCGATGCCCAGAGGTCCAGGGCTTGCCCTGGTTCGGGTCGAGGGGCGAACAGCCCCCGCGGGGCCCGGGGCAGCGCCCCGGCGCGACGCTCCCCGACGCGACCGCTACCGCGAAAGCAACCCCTGACTCTCCAGCGCCGTCCGCACCGCCCCTGCCAGCTCCACGGCGAGTGGCCCCTCGCCGCGCACGCCGATCGCGTCGAAGCGGCTCGTCCTCGCCAGCCGCAGCGCGTTCTCCGCGGCTGCTGCCGCATTGTCGACCCACGCGCCTGGCTCGCCCTCCGGGATCAACGTCCCATCCGCGCGGTAGCCGCGATCCGCGTACGCCTCTCGCAGATAATCGAGCCCGCCTGTGCGCACGTAGTCGAGCATCGTGCCCTCGAACGGGCCGATCACCGGCACGTCCATCGACAGGCCTTCGAACGCGCCGTCGAGGATCGCGTCGGCCACGTGTCGGTTCGCCGTCGCCACGAGCAGCAGCGGATCCGTCGCCTTCACCGCGAAGATCCGCGCGCCTTGCCACTCGGCCACGCGCAGCATCGCCGTACACTGATCCCGCACGGCGCTTCGCACCTCCTCCGGTTCCACCGAAGGCGAGATCGCGCCGCCGTGCGTGGGGAACGAGACGAGTGCGACGATCTTCGCCCACGACTCCTTCGCCTGCTGGATTGCGCGCTTGATCGACCGCTCGTCGACGCCGGGGCCTCCGCAGGCGATGCTCGCCATCGTGGCGAACTTGTAGAGCTCCCGGGGCTCGTCCTGCCGATGACCCACGGTGATGTTGAGGCTGACCGCGCGCATGAGGGGGACCATCGTAACGCACGGCGCTGCCACGTGGGTAGTCTCATCGCAGCGTCCTCCGCGCCGAACGCGGGGTGCTTGACGCCGCCGGGCCGGCGTGGTTTCCGCGGTCGATGCAACCGAGCGGCGAACGCCCCCGTGCCCTCGTCCTCGGCGCCACCGGGCACATCGGCCAGGCGATGGCGCGCGACCTCCTCGCCCACGGCTACCACGTGACCGCGGCGACACGCCGAGCAAACCCCGCGAGCCTCGCCGGCCTCGACGTCGAGCTCGCCATCGGCGACGCGGACGCGCCGGGCCAGCTCGACGCGTGGGCCCGCGGCCACGACGTGCTCGTCGACGCCGCGGCGCCCTATCCGATCCACCGGTTCGCCCCGCAGTCGCCGGCCGAACGAGACCCGCTCCGGTATGCCGCGACGCGCATGCGCGCCGTCCTCGACGCGGCCTTCCGGAGCGGCGCGCGCCTCGTGTACATCGGCTCGTTCACGACCTTGCCCCGCGCGGAATCGAGCCTCGCCGCGCTCGAGACGAGCTTCCGCAGGCAGAGTCATCCTTACTTCGCCGTCAAGGCGCACATGGAGGGGATGGTCCTCGACGCCGTGCGCCACGGCTTGCCCGCCGTCCTCGCCAATCCCACGGCCTTCCTCGGCCCCTGGGACGACAAACCCGAAGAGCTCGCGCTCGTCCCCCAGCTCCTCGCAGCCCGCGTCCTCGCCACGGTGCGGCGGGTCGTCAACGTCATCGACATCCGCGACGCCGCCGCGGCGATCCGCGGCGCCCTCGAAGCCGAGGCATTCGGCACGCCCATCCCAATCACGGGCCACGACGTCCCCGCCGACGCCCTCGCCGCGCGCATCTGCCAGCTCGCAGGCGTCAGGCCTCCGCCCTTGCGCGCCTCGGCCCGGCTCTCCGCCGCAAGCGCCTTCTGGATGGAAGCCGCGCTCTCGCTCGGCGGCCGGCCCTCGCCGCTCCCATCGCTCTCGCTGCTGCTCGTGCTCGACGCCTACGCGATGGGCCCCCCGATCGCCACGACGCGCTTCGGAGAAGGTGTCCGCCCGCTTGACGAAACGTTGCGGGATGCGATTGCGTGGTACCGCTCGCAGAGGCGCGCCTGATCGATCGCGCGCCGTCGTCCCGCTGTTTCCAAAACGCGGCAGATGGGCATAGACTCGGGCAAACGCGGTTTTTCCGGGTGGATCCGCAAACGAAGGAGGTCGTCCCCATGGGTCGAATCGAGGGCAAGGTGGCGCTCGTCACGGGAGCTACGGGCGGGATCGGGAAAGCAACGATCGACAAGTTCGTTCGGGAAGGCGCGCGCGTATTCGCGTTCGCCCGCCAGGAAGCGCCGCTGCGAGACGCCGTGGCGCAGCACGGCGCGTCGGTCGCCACAGCGACAGGCGACATCACCGAGGAGGCGGACGTGGCGCGCGCGGTCGCGTCGTGTCTCGACGCATTCGGCCGTCTCGACATCGTCTTCGCCAATGCCGGCGTCGAAGGCGTCGTCAAGCCGATCACCGACGTCACAGCAGAGGAGCTCGACGAGATCTATCGCGTGAACGTGCGCGGGACGTTCTTCACCCTGAAGCACGGCGCCCCGCCGATGGTGAAGCAAGGCAAAGGCAGCATCATCGTGAACTCGTCGGTCCTCGGCCTCTCAGGCATGGCCGGCCTCAGCGCCTACGCGATGAGCAAGCACGCAGTGACCGGCCTCATGCGCTCAGCCGCCCTCGAGCTCTCGCCCAGCGGCGTGCGCGTGAACTCGATCCACCCCGCCGCCGTCGACAACCGCATGATGCGCTCGATCGAGCGACTGGCAGCCCCCGACGCACCCCACTCCGTGAAGGACAAGTTCACGAGCATGATCCCCCTCGGTCGTTATGGCACGAACGAGGAGATCGCCGACCTCGTGCTCTTCCTCGGCAGCGACGAGTCCTCGTTCTGCAGCGGCTCCACGTTCACAGCCGATGGAGCCTTCGGCGCCTTGTGAAGAGGGTGCTGGAGGGAGCGTAGCGCCGGGGTTTCACCCCGGGCCCGACCAGGGGTTGTCCACCCCTGGACCCGGACCAGCGCAAGCGCTGGACCCGGGGTCGATGAACTGCGCAATGCGCAGT
Organism: Polyangium sp. 6x1; assembly: GCF_029946515.1. Classification (GTDB taxonomy): domain Bacteria; phylum Myxococcota_A; class Polyangia; order Polyangiales; family Polyangiaceae; genus Polyangium. Next base: position 115,611 of record NZ_JARZHH010000006.1, on the reverse strand, counting down.
TCATCGAACGGACCGAGTCAAGACCAGCGGCGACCCTGCCAGCCAAGACTGCAGCGCTGACGGTTCAACCGCACCAACGGCCTGTGGGAAGAACTGCGCATCGCGCAGTTCTTCCCCAAAAGGTCCAGGGCTTGTCCTGCAAAGAGGGGGGCGGACAGCTTTAAAAATGTTCCCCGCATCGACTGCGCTTCGCGCAGTCGATGCCCAGAGGTCCAGGGCTGGCCCTGGTCCGGGTCGAGGGGCGGACAGCCCCCGCGGGGCCCGGGGCAGCGCCCCGGCGCGGCGGCTCCTGGCGAGCTCAGGGTGCGATGAAATCGGGCTGTTGCCAGGCCTTTGCCAGGATCAGGATCACCCGCTCGCGCGCCTCGGTGTAGGCTGGCGTCGTCGCGGACGAGCCTGGCGAGAAGAACGCGAGTGTTGGTTCGAGGGAGAAATCTTTGCTCGTGGCGCCTGCGGAAGGTGCTGCGGCTGCGATGCGCTGCAGCGCCTCCTCCGCGTGCAGGCGGAGACGGCTCTCCTTGGGGATGCGCCGATCTACCTCGTTGCTGAGGTAGGCGATCTCTGCGGAGCGCGCGGCCTCCTCGTCTGTGCCCGTCATCGCGCGGATTGCGATGAGGGACCGGATGATCTCCTTTTTGCCGTCCTCCCAGAGCGTCGCCCCCTGATCCTCCCATTCGCCGCTCAGCATCGTCTCGAGGATCATTTGCGGATCGATCGCTGCAAGCGCCTGCGCCTTGTTGACCAGCGAAAGAGCGCCGACCATCGATGTGGAGATGTCGCGCGCGCGCGACGCGATTTGCCGCGGCTCGCCCGTGTCCACGTCGGCGAGCATCTCCATGCCGAGGCTCGGCTGCGCGAGGAGTGAGCCGAGCAGCTTCTCTTGAGGCTGAATGATCCAGCGTGTGCTGCCTGCGCGCATCGCGAGGTTCTGGCCGAGGTGCTGCCGCATCGCGACGCGAGCCCAGAAAGGGCGCACGGGCTCGATGACGTACACCTCGGCTGGGCCACTCACGTCCACGGCCTTCCAGTGCAGGCCTAGCGTCTTCACGATGGGCTGGCTCGGATACTCGTGCAGCCGGACCTCCAGGCGCCGCTCGATCTCGTCGACTTCGAAGACGTGCTCGAGCACGCGCTCGATGAGGACCACGCTCTGGTAGCAGGCGGCGATCGGATCCTGCGCGTCGCGGAATTGCTTCAACGTGAGGATGTCGAGCGATCCCTTCAGCGCCAGAGGCCCGAGCGCCAGCGCGCGAGCCATTTCGAGCTCCACGCGGCTCGCCTTGGCCGTCGTAACCTTTCGCTCGTACTCCTGCTGCATGAGATCCGAAAAACTCTCATTCAGGAGGAACTTGTTCGTCGGGGTGAGCGGCGTCGTGGACCCCTGGATGATCTCAATGACCGGGTGCCGCTCGGCCTTCTGACCGTACCCGACCGCTGGCAGCACCTCCGCGAGCACGGTGAGCAAGGGCTGCGGCGTCTTCGGCGAGGGCCCGGCGTGATCCATCCATCGATCGGCCGGGCTCGCGAGCACGGCGGGCAAGGTGGGGATGCCGCTGACCTCCGAGGCCGAGACCGCAGCCGCGGACCGGTTCGCGTATGAGAACACCGGAATCATCGCGGCGCCGCGCAGCTCGCCTTCGAAGTACCACAGCACCGGCAGGAGGATCTCGATGTCGCGGTCCGTCCAGACGCCGACATTGTTCGTCGCGGATCCGACCTCGTCGACGCTCGACGCCATCATGTACACGTACGTGCCCCAGGCATCGATTTGATACCCCGTGCCCTCGAGCATATGGTTGAGGTAGGCGTCGCAGAACGCCTGGAGCTTCGCCTTGTCGGCGAGCATCGGCAGCACGCGGACCGTGGCGTCCGGGAAATAAAACGGCCCCGTGACGGGATCGAGCGGGACGCCGCGCGAGGTGTTGAAGAGCGGAATGGGCTCGGGCTCCGGCGCCGTGAGCGACGTCGGCACCCAGTCGTCGCACTTCCATCCGCAGGAGAAAGGCGTGCGCCACGCGAGCACCTCGCCCCACGGGTATTTCATGTCGAAATCGAGCCAGAACGGGAACACGGGTTCGAGCGTATCCACCGGCTCGCCGTGCGGCCCGCGCGTGGGCTCGCCCGCGACCTTGAGCCCGAGCGTGTCGACGAGGGGGAAATCGGAGTAGCCGTGGATGTTGATCCGATACCCGCCCGTGATGTCCCCGAGCAGGAGGTGGCTGTTGCCGAAGAAGCCGACCTGGTTGATCCCGTCGATGAGCAGCTTCGTCGTGACGAACCCCTGGTAGTCGGCGAGGTGCGGCTGCGTGGCGCTCTGGAACTGCTTCAGGTTGAGCGCGGTCCAGTAGGGGTTCGACGTGTAGAGCCCGACCATGAGCTGCGCGAGCTGCTGGGCCATTCGAACGGCGTTCGCGGGCGTCGCGCCGGGCTGCTTGTGCAGGATCCCCATTCCGTAGAGGATGTCGACGCAGCTCGACAGCCAGCGGCTCGCGCTGTTCACCACGTTCTGCGCCGCGGCCCAGGGGTAAAACGCCTGGTTGAGGTCCGGGGGGCACTCGAACGGCGTGAGCGACGGCGACTGCAGGAACTCGACGATCGCGCGCTCTTCGAGCTTCTTGCCCGCGTACGTCTGCGGAAAGAGCTGCGTGCTCACCTTGCCGAGCAGGCGCGGGGCCATGGGATCGTCGACCCACCCCGGCACGGTCGGCACGAGATACCCGGGAGATTTCGGCCACCCGTAGACCTCGCGCCCCGTCGTCATCGAGAGCGGGTTGTCGACGAAGACGTACGGCGTGAGGTAGATCCAGTCCTTGAAGACGAGCTTCGCCCCCTGCTCCTCGTACCACGCGAGCGGGATCGTGAAATTGACCTCGTGCTGCGCGATCCAGCCGAGGTTCGCCGCGTCGATCGACATCTTGCCGTAATGCACGAGCTGCAAGTACACGTACGGCAGGAACACCCGGAACTTGCCGACCTCGGCCGGGGCGATGTTGTTGATGTACTGGTCGACGAACCGCTGCACCCGCTCCATGTCGGCGAGGAGCGGGAAGACCCGCATCGTCACCCCCTTGAAATAAAAGGGCGGGATGAGCTGCATCGCGGGGTACAGGCCCCGCGCCATGTTGAAGGGCGGTTTTTGCATGGTCCGTCTCCGAGATGTTGTCGTATTGCCCGGGCCGCCCGTCAAGCCCGCTCGATGACCCAGCGGGGCAGCGCCTCGATGAACCGCTTGTCCTTGGAGTCCGGCAGCGCGCCGAACAGCAGGGAAAACTCGTGCGAGGCTGCGCCCGCGAGCCCCTGCGCGACCTCGCGCGCGTACTCGATGCACCCGTAGTGATCCATCCGCTCGCGCACCCAGGTGATCTCCTCGCGGGTCCGCTCGGCCCGCGGCAGCGCGAGCAGACGGCCGAGGCGCTCCCGCTCCTCCGCCGTCCCCGCCTCGAAGAGGCGAATCAGCATCATCGTCCGTTTGCCCTCGTGGATGTCGCCCCCGAGCTCCTTGCCGTAATCATTCTCGTCGCCGGTCAAATTCAGGAGGTCGTCCTGGATCTGGAAGGCCGCGCCGAGGAAGAAGCCGAACCGGATGAACGAGTCGGGATCGACCGAGTCGAACGTGGCGATCATCGCGCCGACCCGGATCGGGTGGATCATCCCGAGCCAGCACGTCTTCTTGAGGACCATTTCGAGATAATCGGCCTCGCGCACCAGCGTCGAGTTCTCATGGCGCCAGCCGAGCTCCATGGCCTGCCCCTCGGCCGTCTCCGAGGCCATCCGCTCGGTCTCTTCGAGGATGCGCAGCGCGAGGCGCGGGCCGAGGGTCCGAAAATTCACGAGCAGCGGGCGGAGGCCGAGGAGCCCGAGCATGTCGCCGACGTTGATGGCGATCGGGACGCCGTGCGTCGCGTGCAGCGTGGGTTTGCCGCGGCGGCGCTCGCTCTCGTCCTCGATGTCGTCGTGGACGAGCATCGCATTGTGCAAGAGCTCGATGGACGCGGCCGTGTCGAGCGCGTCCTCGGGCGGGCAGCCGAAGGCGCGGGCGGTGGCGATGCAGAGGCTCGGCCGGAAGCCACGGCCGCCGCGCTGCGGATAATCCGCCACGAGGTCGTAAAGCCAGCGCCGCGGCTCGCGCGCCGGGATGTATTGAAAGAGCCGCGAGCGCGCGGCCGCACCGTATTCTTGCAAGACGGCGGGGACGATCTCGGCGAGCATGGCGTCCTCGGCCCTCGTCAGGCCTTCAAGGTGACGGTCACGCGACCGACGGGCGAGCGGCTCGCCTCGTCGATCACCACGCCGCTGTAGGTGCCGGCGGGCTGATCGGGCGGGATTTGCAGCGTGATCCCGATGGCGCCGTCGTTCGAGAAGCGGACGCCTTCGAGCGGGGGCGCGCCCTGCGCGTCGAGCGCGCTGAGCGCCGGCGCGACGAGCTTTTTTCCGGCCGTGCCGGGCCCGAGGTGCAGGCGGACCTCCGCGGCGCGGCCGAGGTGCACGTCGAAGCGCAATGCAATGCCCGCCTCCCGCTCGGGAGCCTCCAGCGACGGACGCGCGGCGGGTGTCGGGGCGGCGGGGCCCGGACCGCGATTCGCCCACGGCGGGGCGGGGGGAGGCTCGTAGCGCTCGCGCGGCGGCGGCGGCGCATACGCGCCCTGCGGAGGCGGCTCGTAGCGCTCGCGCGGCGGCGGCTCGTATCGGCCAAACGGGGCAGGGGGCTCGGGCCTCCCGTACGGCGGCGGCGGTTCGTATCGGCCCTGCGGTGCATAGGCGCGTGGATCGTAGCCGCCGTAGGGGTGCGCATACGGCGATTGCGGCGCGCGTCCCTGGGGGGAAAAGCCCATCGGCCCGGCGAAATCGAACATCATGCCGATGGCGTCCGACCAGTACCGCATCGCCCTGCGCGCCATGTCGCCATAGGAAACCGGCCCGGCCTCGGTCCACGCGCCGCCGAACCCCCGCGCCGCGTCCCTGCCGCGGCGCATGTATTCATCGTACACGCGATACGCCGTGGACACGCCCGTTTCGAGCGAGGGGTGGCCATTCGGCGCCGCCGCCGGGCCATTCGGCATCGGAGCGGGCTCCGGGCGGCGCTCCGGCGGGGAGCGGAAAATCAACGGCACGTCCCGGATGGGCTGCGTGCGCGCGGGTGGCTCGCGCCGCAGCCGGTCTTGTACGGGCGCGTCATGGGGCGGAGGGCGATCATGCGGATTCCATTGGCTCATGGGTGATCGTATCCGATGATTTCGTCGAGGGGAGGGGAATGGCTGATGGCGTGCGCGGCGAGCAGCCCCGACATCACGGCCGACTCGACGCAGCCCGTATCGAGCCCGGAGCGCGTCCAGTCGCCGGCGATGGTCAGGTTGTCGAAGGTCATGTCGAGCGGCGAGATGCGGTACTTGATGCTGCCCGGCAGCGAGAGGACGTACCGATCCGACGGGTTCACGTTCGCCGTCCAGTACTGCGAGTCGAACCGCGCGGCCCCCGCGCTCCGCGGCGCGCCGCCGCGGGCCTCCGCGGGGTCGACGAGCAGATCCCAGCGAAATTCGCCCGGCCTGCGGACGGCCGCGGGCCAGAGCCAGCCCACGTCCCAATCGAGGAACCGCACCACGTTGTCGCGCACATAGGCGCGCGCAATGCCCGGCAGATCCGGGCCCTCGGGCGCGACGTCCGGCAGGACGCTGCAAAAATACGCAATCGACCGGACCGGCTCCTCGAAGTTCTCCACGCGCTCGAGGTGCGTCATGTCCGCCCACGTGTCGAACGGCTCGACGAACCCCGACACGTTCACCGGCCCGGGCCGACCCCAGCCGAGCTCCCGCGCGTCCGCCCGGAGCCACACCTGGAACGCCTGCGTCGCGACGCTCTTCACGTTCTGCACCATCGCCCGCCACGACGGCGCCCGCTCGACGAGCTCCGGGGCGACGTGCGGAATGGCGCCGACGCTCACGCCGAGCACGACGAAATCGAAATCCTCGCCCACGCGTACTGTCTTTTCCTTCGCGCGGCGCGTCTCCCAGTGCGATTCGAACGCCCAGCCCTCGCGCTCCAGGCGCTCGCCGTCCACGAGCTGCCGGTGGTCGGCCGTCGAGGGCCAGCAGGGCAGCCCCTTCACGTCGACGAGCGGTGCGTACTCGCCGCCGCCCACGATCTCGGCCTGTACGTCGAATTCGAGCGCCGTGACGTGCGCCGGCCCCGCCTCGGGCGGCGAAAGTTTCACATTGCGCAGGCGGTGGAAAAACTCGAAATGTGCGCCCCGCTGCTTCAGGACCTCGTAGATCGGGGCGAACACGATGTCGCCCATGCCGGCCTGCATGCGGAAAAACAAGGAGCCGCGGTACGTGAAGAACATCCGCAGCGCGCCGCGGAGCGCGACGCCCGCCGCGAGGGCCGGACGCCGCACGTCGCCGTCCTCGTACGCGAACGCAAGATCGTAAAGCGCGCGGACGAACCCGGAGTCGAGCGAGCGCTCGGACGCGCCATTGCGGCGAAGCCAATCCGACCATTCGTACTCGTTGATCGCGTCGAACCCGTCCGGGTGAAACGCGAGCCCATAACGAAGCGATCCGCGCACGATGCAGAGGATGAGCTCGACGACCTCCCACACACGCCGAAGGCCCATGTCCCCGCCGACGAGCGCGTCGAGCTCCCGCCGCACGACCGCCCCGATCGCGTCGAGGAGCCGGAGCAGCGTCGCCTGCACGCTGTCCCGCGGCGAGAGCGCGAACAGCGATTGCAGCGCCGTGCGCAGGAGGTCCACGGCCTCGAACACGGCCGCCGTCGTGGCGAGCTGCCCGTACCGCAGGATCCGCTCGATCATCCCGAGCACGTCGCCCGGCGACGCCCCGGCGCGGCGCGCCCCGTCCGGGCCCGACCACGCGGCCGCGGCGCGCCCCGCGTTCGCCGAACGCAAGAGCTCGGGGACGAGCGCGAGCGCCTTCTCGAGGTATCCCGCGACGCTGAATGGATTGCGCTCCTCCAGCGGACCGCCGGGCATGCCCTTGCCGGGCGGGAAATGGGCGACCCACGGCTCCCAGGCGCCGCTCGGCAGGCGATCCGTCACGCCGACGACGGGCGCGGGCGCGAACGCGTCCTCGAACGTCGCGATGGGGCAGGCGCGGGTATCCCGCCGGAGCTCGCCATAACACGAGCGCATCAGGCGGAACGCATTCTCGTAAAACCCCATCCAGAGGTGCAGCCCGTGCTCCTCGATGCGGCCCGACGGCCCGCGGCCCGAGGCGCCTTTGCCGCCGAGCCGGAAGCCCATCTGATAGACCGTGACGTCGTAGAGCCCGCGATGCTCGGGCCGCGTCAGCTCGAAGGCCGCCGCCATCGACGCACAGCCGCCTCCAATGATTGCCACCCGAATGGGGCGTCCGGGAACGTGCATGTCCGTTCTGGAACATGCAGCAGTTCCGTCCGCCCTTCAAGGACGAACGGCATCAGAGCGGTGATCCAGCTACGTTTTTGGGCTTCCCGAGGATCTCCGCGCCGAACCTCACCTACCGTCACGTTATGAGTTTTCGTGCGTCTACGGCGGACGAGGCGCCCGGCTGCTTCTGGCGCCTGGGCAGCGTTATGACGAACTCGGTGTACTCTCCCTGCGCGGTGTGCACCTGCATCGAACCGCGGTGCCCCTGGACCACGGTGTCGAAGCAGATCGACAGCCCGAGCCCCGTGCCCTCGCCGGGCGGTTTCGTCGTGAAGAACGGATGGAAGACCTTTCCGAGGATCTCGTCCTGGATACCCGTCCCGTTGTCGCGGATACGCACCTCGACGTGGTTCGCGTCGCCGCGCGTGCGGATCCCGAGCGTCGGCGCGAAGCCGGGGCCGGCCGTCCGTTGCTTCTCCTGCATTGCATAGCAGGCGTTGTTGATCACGTTGATGAATACGCGGACCATGTCCTGGACCGCCATCTCCACCGGGCCGACCGAGGCGTCGCAGTCGTTCTCGATCTTCAGGTGGAACCCGGGCAGCTTGCCGCGATAGCCGTGGTAGGCGAGATCGAGCCCCTCGGCGAGGGCGGCGTTCAGATCGGCCGGCTCGTGTTTTCCGCCCCCGGCGCGTGAATGCAGGAGCATCCCGTTCACGATGTGGTTCGCCCGCACGCCGTGCTCGCCGATCTTCGCGACGTTCTGGCCCAAGAGGGAGAGCGTCTCCTGGATCTCCTCGATCGTGTCCGGCGGCGCCCCGCCGTCGAGCTGCGCGAGCCCCTCGTCGAGCTCCGTGACGAGCCCCGAGGAGAGCTCGGCGAAGTTGATGATGAAGTTCAGCGGGTTCTTCATCTCGTGCGCGATGCCGGCCGTCAGCGCGCCGAGGCTCGCGAGCTTCTCCTGCATCACGAGCTGCTGCTGCGTGTCGCGGAGCTGCTCGAGCGTGAGGCCGAGCTCGGCGTTTTTCGCCGAGAGCTCCCGCGTCCGCTCGTCGACCTTCTGCTCCAGCGTGCGGCTGTACTCTTCGAGCAGATCATTCGAAGCCCGCAGGCGCGTGGAGGTCTTTTCGAGGTCGGCGAAGAGCCGCGCGTTGTGGAGCGAGAGCGCGGCTTGCGAGAGCAAGAGGCGCAGGACGTCGAGCCTCGACGCGGTGAACGCGCCCGCGATGAGGTTGTTCTCGAGGTAGATGATGGCCGTCACGGCGCCGCGATCGATGAGCGGCGCGCAGAGCACGGACTTCGGCCGCGCCGACGCGATGTACGGATCGGCCGTGAAGCGGCCTTCCCGCGCCGCATCCCGGAGGACGACGCTCTCCCGCGTGCGGCTGACGTACTTTACTATGGCGGCCGCGATGCGCTTTTCTTGATCGAGCGGCGTCGCGTCGTGGCTGATGACGTCGGCTTGATCGATCGTGTGCTCGACCGCGACGACGAGCTGCCCCTCGCGCTCCAGGATCAAGAAGCCGCGCTGCGCGCCCGCGTTCTCCAGGAGGATCCGCATGAGCGTGGAGCTCAGCCGTTCGAGGACGATTTCGCCGGAGATCGCGCGGGCGGCCTTCATCACGGTCGCGAGATCGATCGATTCGCCGCCGCTGCCCGTCGTCGACTCCACGCCGAGGTTCACGGTCGAGGGGACCTGCGCCGTGCTCGGCGGCGGCGGCGCGGCCGATCCGAGCAGCTCTGCGTGCTCCTTGTTCAACGCCGCGACCTTGGCCGACGCGCCCCAGCGCACGTAGCCGTAGCGCGCCTCGCCCATGTACGTCGCGGCGATCTTCGTGCGCCCGAGCTCCAGGTAATGCTCGGCCGCGAGCTCGTAGGCGAGCGCCTCTTCCTGCACGAACCCGTTCTTCGTGGCGCCCTTGATGGCCCGCTCGAAGAGGTCCATCGCCTCGGCCGCGTGCCCGAGGAGCCGCGCGCGCTCCGCCTCGACGAGCTCGTACTTGTGCAGGTAGTTCGCGGGCGCCTGCTCGGCCCAGCGCTTCGCGAGCGCCTGGTTCTCGTCGACGCGAGCGAGCAGCGCGGCGCGTTTCTCCGGCGTCGCCACGCGCGCCGCGCGAAGCAGCGCGAGCGAGTGGTAGAGCGGGAGCTGCCCCGCCGTCATGTGCCCCGTGAGCGCGTTCAGGTAGGGCCTGGCGGCCTCGGCCTCCTCGATCGCGAGCGCCGTCTCGCCGAACAGATACGCGAGCATGCACTTCGAGATGTGCAAGAGGCCGAGCGCGTTCTCGCTCTTCACCTCGAGGAAGTGCTGGATCGCCGTCCGCTCGTCGAGGCTGTCGCCCACGAGCAGGACCGGATCCTTCGACTTGCCCATCAGGTTCAGCACGGTTTGCCGCACGATCCGCGCGAACGAGAGCCCATGCTCTTGCTTGACGCGCGACAGCACGTCGATGTGCTGGGCCACGTCGGCGACCACGACGTCGAGCGGCTCGCCGGCGTAGAAGATCGCCGAGGCGTAGATGGCCGCGGAGTAGCCGACGAACTCGTGATCGCCCACGTCGAGGCCGGTCGTGACCGCCTCGCGGAGGTAGTCGAAGGAGACACGCAGGTGCTCCTTCCAGATCTTGATGAAGCTGCCGACGAGCGTGTAGATCTTCGCGCGGTGTGCCCGGGCGTCGAAGCGATCGACGAGCCGGAGCGCGAGATCGCCGTAGAGGTTGCCGGCGTCCGGATCGCCGAACGCGCTGAGGACCACGCCGTACTCGGCGAAGGCGAACGGCGAGAGCGTCGAGTGCCCGTGCTCGACGCAGAGCTTCACCATCTCGCAGATGACCGGCACGAAGAGCATGGGCTTGCCGATGTAGACCGGCGCCGTGAGCGTCACGAGCAGCCGGAGCCGCGCGAGCTGGGCTTTGTCGACCATCTCCGGCAGATCCGCGAGCGACTCCACGGGCCTGTTGCCGATGAGCGCGGCCGTCTCGGCGTACCGCGCGAGCATGCCGTTCGTGTCGATGTCCTCGGGCAGCGGCGCGCCGAGCAGCGCGAGCGCCTGGAGGCCCACGCGGATCGTCGCGTCGAACTCGATGCGCGCCGTGTGGAAGAGCATCCGGAGCTCGTGGATGCGCACCTTGTCGAGCGCCGTCCGCGCGTGCTCCAGCGCGATCTGCGAGAGCTTCTGCGCGCGCTCGAAGTCGCCGGCCAGGTACGCGGCGCCCGTCGCCTCGATGTAGAGCTCGAACGCGAGCTCGTACCGATCCGAAAAACTCCCCGGCGGCAGGAGGCGGATGCCGGCGTCGAGGTAATGCAGCGCGGGCTCGTACGCGGCCGAGGCCTTCGCTTTTTTTCCTGCGAGCAGGTTCAGCCGCGCGACCTCGGCGCGCTCCTCCAGGCTCTCGATGCGCTCGCTGCCTTGATCGAGCTGGCTGATGACGTCGAAGAGGCGCTCTTCGAGCTGACCGGGCGGGGTGCGCTCGAGCAGGAGCCGGCCGATTTGCAGGTGGATCTCGGCGCGCCGGTGCTCCGCGATGAGCGAGTAGGCGGCCTGCTGCACGCGGTCGTGCAGGAACTTGTAATGCGCGTCGGGGATCCCGTCCGTGCCCTCGAGCACCGCGGGCTCGGCGAGCTGGTAGGCGTCGCCGATCGGCACCACGAGCCCCTCGCGCAGCGCGTCCCAGAGCCCCGTCGCCGTCTCGATCAGCGGGTGATCGTGCACCTTCGCGAGCGTCGCGAGCTCGAAGCGCGCGCCGATGCACGCGGCGAGCTCGATCACGCGCTGCGCCCGCTCGGGGAGCCGCTGGATCTTCGCGGCCATGAGCTCGACCACGTTGTCGGTCATGTCGCGGCGCCGGATCTCCTGGAGATCCCACCGCCACTGCGAGGCCTGCGGATCGAAGCGGAGCAGCCGCTCGTCGGCGAGCGAGCGCAGGAACTGGCCGAGGAAGAAGGGGTTTCCGCCCGTCTTTTCGAGCGCGATCTCCGCGAGCGCGAGCGTGCCCTCGCCGCTGCGCACGGCGTCGTCGACGAGGTTCTGCACGTGCTCGATCGAGAGCGGCGAGAGCGAGAGCTCGGTCACGGGGGCGCCGGCTTTCTCCAGCGCCTCCAGCGTCATGCGCAGCGGATGCCCCGAGCCGACCTCGTTGTCGCGATACGCGCCGATCACGAGCAGGTGCTTCATGTCGGGATCGGTCATGAGCAGGTGCAGGAGCTTCAGCGACGGCGAGTCGGCCCACTGCAGGTCGTCGAGGAAGATCACGAGCGGATGGCCGCCGACAGTCAGCGCGCGGACGAAGCTCTGGAACACGAAATGGAAGCGGTTCTGCGCTTCGTTCGCGGGCAGCGGCGAGATCGGCGGCTGGGCGCCGACGATGAGCTCGACCTCGGGCAGGACGTCGAGGATCACCTGACCGTTCGAGCCGAGCGCGGCCGAGAGCCGCTTCTGCCAGACCGCGAGTTGACCCTCGCTCTCGGTGAGGAATTGCCGCACGAGGTCGCGGAAGGCCTGGATCAGCGAGCTGTACGGGACGTCGCGGTTCAGCTGATCGAACTTGCCGGAGACGAAGTAGCCGCGCTTGGCGAGGATGGGCTCGTGGACCTCGTTGACGAGCGCGCTCTTGCCGACGCCCGAGTAGCCGGCGACGAGGACCATCTCGGCCTTGCCCTCGCTCACGCGGTCGAACGTGGAGAGGAGCTGTCCGATCTCCGCCTCGCGTCCGTAGAGCTTCTGCGGGATCTGGAGTTTGTCGGGTACGTCGCGCCGGCCGAGGGGGAAGCGCTCGATCGGGCGGCCCTCGTCGAGCGCCGCGACGCACGCTTCGAGGTCGGCCGCGAGCCCAAAGGCCGTCTGGTATCGATCCTCCGGGGACTTCGCGAGGAGCTTGCGCGTGATGTCGGAGACGGCCGCGGGGATGCCCGGCGCGCGCTCGTGGGGAGGCAAAGGCTCGCGCGCGATGTGCTGGTGCACGAGCTCCACCACGTCGGAGGACTCGAAGGGCACGTGGCCCGTCAAGAGCTCGTAGAACGTGACGCCGAGCGAATAGAGATCCGCGCGGTGATCGACGGCCCGGTTCGTCCGGCCCGTCTGCTCCGGCGACACGTAGCGCAGCGTGCCTTCGAGCACGTTGAGATCCCGCATCGGCGCGCTCTCGCGCGAGAGGGCCGTCGCGATGCCGAAGTCGATGAGCTTGATCTCGCGGGTCGCGGGGTGGATGACGATGTTGGACGGGTTCACGTCCTTGTGAATGATGTTGCGCCCGTGGACCTCGCCGAGGATGCGCGCGAGCTCGACCATGATCGGCAAGAGCTCCGCGATCGGCAGCCGCGCGCGGGCCCGGAACGCGCCGAGCGGCTCGGCCCCGAAATCCTCGAGCACGATCGTGAGGCGGCCGTCGTGGCGCAGAAGCTCGTGCGTGCGAATGACGCCGTCGAGCCGGAGGCCGCTCGTGATCTCGTATTCGCGGCGGAATCGCGCGAGCTCCTCGGGCCTCGGCCGATCCAGGCGCAGCATCTTGAGCACCACGGGGAGCCCGTCGTGCGTGCGGCGGCCCCGGTAGACGAGTGTCCGCGTGGTCTCGTGCAGCTTCGCCGTGATCTCGTAGCCGGGAAAGAGACTCATGGATCCCCAACGTAGGGGAGACGAGGCGCCGCCCCTTGTCAAGGAACCAGCAGCTTCACGCGGCTTCGGCGATCACCTCTTCCGGCGGCCCGAAGGCCGCCACGCGCCCCTTGTCGAGCACGAAGACGAGATCCGAAGCCTCGCGCGCCACGGGCAGATCGTGCGTCACGACGATCTGCGTGACGCCCGTCCCGGACACGCGCCGAAGCGTCCTGCCGACCTCGTGCTTCAGCGCCGGATCGAGCGCACTGGTGGGCTCGTCGTAGAGCAGGACCGAGGGCTCCATGGCGAGGGCGCGGGCGATCGCCACGCGTTGCTTCTGCCCGCCGGAGAGCGCCTCCGGGTACGCCCTCGCCTTGTCTTCGATGCCGAGCTCCGCGAGCAGATCCATGGCCCGCGCCTCCGCGCGCGCGCGCGCCTCGCCCCGCACGACGCGCGGCGCGAGCGTGCAGTTGTCGAGCACCGAGAGATGCGGGAAGAGCTCGAACGTCTGGAAGACGAGCCCGATTCTCCCGCCGAACGAGCCGTGCTTCGCGCCCGCGCCGAACGTCACGCCTCCGACGTCGATCGTCCCGCCGTCGAAGGGATCGAGCCCGGACAAACAGCGCAGGAGCGTCGTTTTCCCGGCGCCGCTGCGGCCGAGGACGCTGGCGATCTTGCCCGTCGGCACCTTCATGCAGAGCCCCGCGAGCGCGGGCGCGGCGGCGCCCGGGTGTCGCTTGACCAGATCGGTGACGCAGATCGACATCGTTCCCTCCTTCGATTTCAAGCGGATGCCGGCCTTCGGACCTTCGATCCGAGCCGCTCCTCCACGCTGCGCGACAGGCGCGCGAACGGGAGGCTCAAGCCGAGGTAAAAGAGCGCCACCACGAGGCCGAGGCCCAGGTGATCGCGCATCGCGCTGGCGAGGCTCGTGTACGTCTTCGTGAGCTCGGTCAACGTGACGACCGAGATGAGCGAGCTGTCCTTGAGCAGCGCGATGAAATCGTTCGTCGTCGGCGGCAAGGCCACGCGGATCGCCTGCGGCAGCGCCACGTGGCGCAGCGCCGCGAGCTTCGAAAGGCCGAGCGTCCGCGCCGCGTCCATCTGCCCCGCCGGCACGCTCCCGAGCCCCGCGCGGTAGTTCTCCGCCTCGGCCGCGGCATAGTTCAGCCCGAGCGCGATCACGCCCGCGACGAACGGCGAGAGCGTCAGGCCGAGCTCGGGCAGGCCGAAATACACCATCGTGAGCTGCACGAGCAGCGGCGTGCCGCGGAAGAGCTCGATGTAGCCCACCGCGAGCCACTGGAGCGGCTTCGGCCCGTAGACGCGCGCGAGCGCGAGCGCCATGCCGAGCGTGACGGCCACGGCCATCGCGAGCACCGAGACCACGAGCGAGAGCAGCGCGCCGCGCGCGAACAGGCCGATCGTGGCCGGATACCGCTCCGTCACGCGTGACCAGAAGGGCAGGGGTTTGCCGACGGCGGCGCGCCACGCGTCGTGCGCCTCGGCGACGGCCGTGGACGGGGGCTTCGGCCCGCCGAGCAGTTTCTCCGTCGGCTCGTTCCAGAGGCCCCAGCGCGCGTACAACGCGGCGAGCGTCCCGTCCTTCGCGAGCGCGTCGATCGCGCCGTTCACCGCGGCGAGCGTTTCCGTATCCCCCTTCGGCACGCCCACCGCATACGACGCCTCGCCGAACGATCCGTCGACGACCTCCAGCGCGGGATCGATCGCCCCGTAATAAAGCGTGATCGGATCGTCGAGCAGCACCGCGTCGGTCCGGCCGATCCGCAGATCGTCGTAGATGTCGTTTTGCCCGCCGTCGTACGTCTTCACCTCGGCGCCTTCGCGCTCCGAGAGTCGCGCGGCGAGCGATCCGGGCAAGGTGCCGACCTTGCGCCCGCGGAGCGCTACGAGCGTGCGCGGCGCGCCGACGTCGCCCTTGCGCACCGTGAGACGCATGGCGGCGACGTAATAGGGGCGCGACAGATCGGCGACGCGCTTCTTCTCCTCGGCGACCTCGATGCCGTTGATGACCACGTCGAAATCGCCGCGCGCGAGCAGCTCGAGCAGCCCGTCCCACGGCCCTTGCACGGGCCTCGCGCGCACGCCGAGCTTGTTCGCGAGCGCGGCGGCGAAGTCCACCTCGAAGCCGATGAGGTGGTTTGGATCCATCGGATCCTGGAAGACGTACGGCGCGCCTCCTTGCGAATCGTTCCCCCAGCGGATCTCCCCGCGCGCGCGTGCGTCGGCGACGGCGTTCCTCGCCGTCGCGGGCGTCGTCGCGGACTCCTCGGCGAGCGCCCTTGCGGGGGCTCCGAGCACGAGGAGCGGGAGCAGAAGAAGAAGCGTGACCGCGAGGCGACGCTTGCTCATCTTTTTCTTCGAGCACCTCCTACCGGGAAGGATCCCGAACGAGCGCGAAGGATGCGGGACGGGCGGGACGAACGCAAGACCTTCTGCCGGGATCATTGAGCAACGGACGGCACGACGAGTCGCTCGAGCGCCGCGCGGATCCCATCGGGGATCGGCGTGGGTTTTCGGTTCACGCGATCCACGAAGACGTGGACGAAATATCCCTCCGCGGCCACGAGCGCCTCGCCGCGCGGGAAGAGCCCGATCTCGTAGCGCACGCTGGAGCGGCCGAGCTTGCCCACGCGCAGCCCTGCGTCGATGTCCGTCGGGAACGACACGCCGCGCAGGTACCGGCAATGCGACTCCGCGGCCACGCCGATCACGTCGCCCCGCTCGATGTCGAGCCCGCCTTCGCCGATGAGCCAGCGATTGATGACGGTGTCGAAATACGAGTAATAAACGACGTTGTTGACGTGGCCGTAGATGTCGTTGTCCATCCACCGCGTCGGAATGACCAGGAAGTGAGGGTAGGCGTCGCGCGAGGCCGTTTCGCTCATGGCAAACCCATACACGAAACGGGAGCGGGGGCGGGCGCGCAGATCCATCGCGCGGAGACCTCGACCGCCATCGTGGTGATCCCGCGGAAAAACCTCGGCTTCGCGCGCTTTGTCCTTGAGCTCGAGCGGCCCCCGCCGTTAGTGTGACGTCAAAATGATCGGCGCCCTTGCACCTTCCTCCGGCATCGTCGATGCCGGCCGCGCGAGGCGGCGGGGAGGGGCACATGCGGGCATCGTGGTCATCGTGATCTCGGTCCTCGCGTTCGTCGGCGTCTTCCTCGGTGTCGAGGGAGGCTGCATTGCTGCGGTCCTCGCGCGCGGGCCGAACGGCGGGGGCAGGGCCGTGCCGCAGGCGTCGCGGTCCGCGTCGTCGGGCGGGCGTCGTTTCGAGGTCGCGCCGCTGGCCTCGCGCAAGCCGCATCGTCCTCGGCGCCCGCATGCGGTGCAGGAGCGGGGGGATCTCCCTTCGCAATCGTCGCTGTCGTCGACCCGCGCTCGGGCCTCGGACGCGAGTGGCCCGGCGCTCGACCCTCCGGCCGGCGCGCTTCCCTGGGCGCCTGCACGCATCGAAGGAGAGCGCCTCCGCGCCGAGGAGCGCCCCCAGGAGCTCCCGCGTCGACGCGAAGAAGCGGCCTGTTTTCTCGAGCGCCGCACACCACACCCCGCCCGCGCCCCGCCGCGCCGTCGCGGGGCTCGACCTGAGCCCTGAAGCGCCCGGTTTCCACCGTTGCATGACGCGCGACGAGCGCGGCGTGCGTCCCCCGGCCAGGTGCCGCGAGGGGCCATCGCCTCGTCGTGCACCGCTTTCATGGGCTCGGAGTGAACATTGCACGTGCTCGTCCAGATCGATGGTTTGACCGTCCGTTGTCCGGAGGACGAGGTGGAGCGGGTGCGCTCGCTCCTCCGCGCGGCCGGGGCGACCGGCGAGGTCCCCGGCAAGGTCCTCGTCCTCTTGTTTTCGTGGCATCGGGAGCGCCACCGGACGACGCCCCTCGCCACCGCGCTCGGGTGGCTCGGGGCCGAGATCGTCGAGACGACCTGAGGCTACCGCTTCGATTGTTGCCCCGGGGAGAACAGTGTGTCTCTCCCGCGTGCCCTGGTGCGAGCGAGGGCGGGGATGCATCCTTCCTCGGTCCCACGCTGAGGAGAAAAGTCGATGAACCACGAACGAGAAGAAGGCCTCACGCGTCGCCAGGCGATCGTCGCGGGTATCGCCGGAGCGGCGACGATCGCGGCGCTCCCGGGCGCCCTCGGCGGCGCGGCCGAGCCTTCGGCGGACGAGCCCCGAGCGCCGTCGGTCCCGGGGCGTTTGCCCGTGGTGTTTCTGCCGCACGGCGGGGGCCCGTGGCCGTTCGTTGACGTTGGGATGGGCAAGGCGGAGCACGACGAGCTCGCGGGGTACCTGCGCTCGATCCGCGCGCTGCCGAAGGCGCCGCCGAAGGCGCTCCTCGTGGTCTCGGCGCACTGGGAGGAGCCGGTGCCGACCGTGATGACGGCCGAAAGGCCGCCCATGTTTTACGATTACTACGGCTTCCCCCCGGCGTCGTACACGCTTCAATGGCCGGCGCCCGGCGCCCCGGCGCTCGCTTCGCGCGTGCGTGAGCTGCTCGGCGCGGCGGGCTTCGAGACGGCGGAGAACGCGAAGCGCGGCTTCGATCACGGCACGTTCGTGCCGCTCATGCTCACGTATCCGGACGCGGACGTGCCGACGATCCAGCTCTCGCTCAAGCTCGGCCTCGATCCGGCAACGCACCTCGCGATGGGCCGCGCGCTCGCGCCGCTGCGGGACGAGGGCGTGTTCCTCCTCGGCAGCGGCATGACGTATCACAACATGCGCGGCTTCCGGGATCCGGGCGCCGGCGCCGTTTCGGAGGCGTTCGACGCCTGGCTGCGCGAGACGATGGCGATGGACGCGAAGGAGCGGGATGCGCGGCTCGCCGCATGGCCGAGCGCGCCGTCCGCGCGCCTCGCGCACCCGCGGGAGGAGCACCTCTTGCCGCTGATGGTCGTCGCCGGGGCGGCGGGCGCCGATCGGGGAACGACGGCCTACAATGGATCGGTATGGGGGAAACGATTGTCCGCATACCACTTCGGCTGAGGTGACGCGGGCAGCTGCGGCGCATTTTTTCCAGCCTCGTGGTGAGGTGTGCGCGTAGGATGCGCGCCCATGAAGCGTCTCTTCGTCGGCATTTCTCTCGGTGGTCTCCTCCTCGTCGCGTGCAGCGACGGCTCCGAAAACACGAGCACGAACTCCACCTCCAGCTCGAGCTCCGGCTCCGGCGGCATCGGCGGCACGGGCGGCGCCGGTGGCGGTGACGGTGGCATGGGCGGCGTCGGCGGCGCCGGTGGCGTCGGAGGCATGGGCGGCGTTGGAGGAATGGGCGGCGTTGGAGGAATGGGCGGCGCGGGCGGCGCTGGAGGAATGGGCGGCGTCGGCGGCGCGGGTGGGGCCGGTGGCATGGGCGGCGCGGGCGGCGGCGCTCCCGCTTGCGTCATCGACGGCATGGTCAAACCCCCGGAGCAATGCGACGACGGCAACCTGATCGACGGCGACGGCTGCGATCAGGATTGCACGTTCTCATGCGTCGATCCCGCGCTCGATTGCCCCGCGGCTCCGCCCTGCCAGCAAAACGCGTGCATCGCGAACCATACCTGCGTCACCCTGCCCGACCCCGCGCAGAACGGCACCACGTGTGGCCCGAACGCGACCTGCAAGGCCGGCGTCTGCGCGGGCGCCGTCTGCGGCGACGGCATTCTCCAGGGCGGCGAGCAATGCGATTTCGGCGCGGCGAACGGCCCCAATGCGGGGTGCGAGGCGAACTGCACGTTCTCGTGCACCAAGGGGCCGGACTCCTGCCCCGACGCCGAGACCTGCAACGGCGTCGAGACGTGCACGACCGTGATGAACGGCGCGAACGTCGGGCAGAAGTGCATGCCCGGCGTGCAGGCCCTCGACTGCTCCGCGTGCGCCGCCGGCGTCTGCGCCTCCGGCATGTGCAAGGCGTCCACGTGCGGCGACGGCTGCGTCGATCCCACGAAGGGCGAACAATGCGAGCCGCCGGGCACCGTCCTCTGCGACGCGAACTGCAAGACCGCCCCCACGGCCATGTGCGGCAATGGCATCCGGGAGGCCGGCGAGGATTGCGACGACGGCAACCAGGTGAACCTCGACGGCTGCGACGGCGTCTGCAAGTTCGAGCAAGACCTGCGGTCGAACTATCTGAAGATCCAGTTCGGCACCGACGCCTTCTGCGGGCCGAATCGGTTTGGCCAGGCGATTGACGCGGGCGTGACCGGCTCCCAGGTCCAGACCTACATCGATCAGGGCGTCACGGCCGGGACGACGGGCTTCCTCGTCAAGATGTTCGGCCTCGGGAGCCTCGTCGGCGTCGACGATCCGTCGGTCGAGGTCGGCGTGGTGCGTGGGACGCCCGTGGCGGGCGCGAGCTACAGCGGAACGAACGATCTCGATTGGTGGTACAACACGAACACGGCGACGCTCGACGCGTCCCGCAACCCGCTCGACAAGCTCATCGGCAGCATCACCGGCGGCGTCCTGAATGCGGGGCCGGGCTCGATGAGCCTCCCCATCAACTTCTTCCCGAGCGGCACGACGCTCCTCCGCATGTCGAGCGCGAAGTTCCGCGCCACCCTCAACGCGGCCACGACGCCGCTCCTGTCGAATGGAACGCCCCCTGGCCACCTCGCCTCGGAGCACCTGAACCCCTCCTTGCAGAGCTTCGCGACCCTCGGGCAGAAGGACGCCACGTTCTCTGGCCTGCTCTGCGGCAACATCGGCACGCGGTCGCTCGCGCAGACGCCCGTTCCGCCCGAGCTCCTGCCCGGCGGCGTGTTCGCGTGCACGGAGGGCTACAGCGCCGCGAACACGTTCCTCGACATCCTCGTCTCCGGCTGCTCGATCAACGTGGGGTTCGTCGTTCCGGCCGTCTACCCGACGCAGCCCGACCAGGCCGATCCGGCCGCGCCCGTCGGCGGGGCCGGCGCGCCCTACAAGCTCACCGTGAATGCGCAGAAGGTCGTGACGGGTTGCACCGACAAGAACAATGCGACGGTGAACCTCTCCACCTGCATCGACGCGGCCGCGTATTCGAGTTTCTTCCGGTTCGCGATGGGCCGCGTCATCCTCAAGTGAGTCGACCTCCGCCGCGAGAGCGGGCGCGGCGGCGGCTGGCCCTCAGCCGCCGCTGCCGTACGGACGGGTGATGATCTCCAGATAGTGCCCGGCGGGATCGGGAAAATACACGCCGCGCCCGCCGTCATTGTGATTGATCTCCCCGGGACGTTGCTGAAAGGGATCGGCCCAGTACGGCAGCCCGCGTTCGCGGATTCGACCGAAAATCTCGTCGAACTCGGCCTCGCTGACGAGGAAGGCGTAGTGCTGGGGGCGGATCTCCTCGCGGCCATCCATGAAATCGAGCGTGACGTCGTTGTCGACGCGCACGGCGAGGAAATGCCCGAACGGCACCGGGGCGGACAGGCCCAGGATCTCCGCGAGGAACGTGGCGGAGACCTTCTTGTCCCGCGCTGCGACGATTGTGTGGTTGAGCTGTACGGCCATGCCGGCGTCCCCTTGTTTCGGTGGGTCCTAACGAGGTCTCCGAGCGCATCCCCGCCGAGCGATCCCATCGCAGGAGCCCGCTCGGCGGGAGCGTCGGATACGAGCAGCGTGCCATCATGGGCGCACGGGAGCAACGCCGCGGCCCCTCGCGCGGCTCACTTCTCGTTGAACACGTACTCGTGCTGGGCGTCGCGGATCGTCAAGGTCCGCTTCGCGCCGCCGCCGACCACGAATTCCATACCGATCATGCCCGGTACCGTCGTGACGAACGAGATCGTCCCGTCCGGATTCTTTTTCGACGCGACCTCGCTCTTCCACTCCCCGAAATCGAAGGTCGTCGCGGCGCCCGCGCGCGACACCTTGATGTCGCCGAGCGCCGCGCTCGTGTAATGGGCCGCGAGCTTCGCGGACTCCGCGGCGTCGGCCGGAGACGTGAGCAGCTTGCGCTCGGCGGCCATTTGATCGAAGAACATCTTGCCCATCGTCGCGATCTCCGTGTCCGCCTCGGGGCGACCGTCGAAGAGCACCTCGAGCAGCTTGCGCTGGAAGATCGAACGGATGAGCCAGCCCGGGTCGCCGTTCGTCAGCACCACGGCCCCGACGCCGTGCTCGGGCAGCCACATCATGTCGCTGTGGAACCCGATCATGTCGCCGCCGTGATGCACCACGGTCACGCCCCATTTCTTGTCGACCATCAGGCCCATGCCGTACGTCGCGTCCGGGCTGATGGAGACCTGGGGCGCGCGGCGCGCGAGGAGGATGTCTTTTTCGATGTACTGTTTCCCGTCCGGCAGCTTGCCCTCGGCGAGCTCCATCTGGACGTACTTGAGCACGTCGTTCACCGTGCTCCAGGCGCCGCCCGCGGGGCGCACCGGGATGACGGCGTCGTTCACCGTCCCGATCGCCTTCGCCGACTTGCCGTCGATGTCCTGGGCGTGCGCCACCGCGTAATTGCCCGTCTGCGCGCGCTTGAAATCGAACGTGGCCGCCTTCATGCCGAGCGGATCGAAGACGCGCGTGCGCATCGCCTCGTCGTAGGCCTTGCCGAGGTCGAGCTTCGGGAACGCCACGTGCCCGCCGAGGAAACCCGCCGCCGCCGCGAGCGGATTCGAATACTGGAAGAGCTCGCCGAATTTGCTCGTCGGCTGCATCGTCGCGAGCGTGGCGAGCGCGCCGTCGGGCGTCACGCCCTGGTACTGGAAGAGCCACTCGAGATCCTGCCGCGGCATCCCCGTGCAAGCGCAGATCAGGTGCTTCACGAGCACGCGGCTCGTCGTGTCCTGGTCGCCGAGCTTGAACGAAGGCAAGAGCGTCGTCGCCGGCGTCTCCCACGTGAGCTTCTTTTCCTCGACGAGCTTCGCGAGCATCAGCGTCGTCAGCGCTTTCGTATTCGACGCGATGATGTACCGCGTGTCCGCGTCGACCGCCGTCTTCTTGCCGAGCTCGCGCACGCCGAACCCGCCGGCGAACACCACCTTGCCGCCCTGCACGAGGCCGATCGAGACGCCCGGCACGCCGAGCTTTTGTTGCGCGGTCTCGACGAACTTCCCGAGCGCGGCGATACGCGCCGGATCGAGCGAATTCGCCTTCTTCCCCGCGAACGACTCGCGCGCTCGCCCCTTGGGGAGAAGGCGGCCATAAATCTGCGAGACCTGCGCGCCGCGCTTCTCGCCGACGGCGTCCGCCATGTCGTAGATCACGACGGTCCACGTGTCGTTCGCGAACCGCGCCATGGCGCCGACGCCGCGCTTCTCGTTGGGCGAGGTCTGGTAGTCGTAGATGCGAACGTGGGTCCAGCCGTCCTTGTCGGGGGCGTCGACCGTCGTCTTGAGCGGCCATTTCTTCTCGGCGCCATACGCGGCCCACGCGAGCGCGACGGCCGCGTCCGCGTCCTTCGCCTGCACGTCGATGAGCGCGATCCGGGAGCCCGCCTCGGGGGCTTCGAGGATCGTCGCCGGGCCCTTCACGGTCATCGTCCAGCCGTTCGGCGCGATGAACGTATTTCCTGCGACGGTGGTCTTCGGTGTATCCGCGGCGAGCCGTTCGCCCGCGACGGCCGGGGCCGCCGGGGCCTCGGGCGCGGCCGAGGCGGCGGGTGCGGCAGACGGAGCCTGCTCCACGGGCGGCGTCGGGGCCGCGGGCTCGGGCGCGGGCGAACATGCGGCGAGGAGGACGAGCGCGAAAGCGGGGAGGAACGAACGCATGGCGCGCAACCTACACGCGCGTCCCGGGCAGGGAAAGTTCTACTCCCCGCGCGCCCCGGGCAACGCGTATTCGAGCAAGATTGCGCCGCCGGCCTCCGTGAAGAACAGCGTCTTCAGATCGATCAGGTTTCGCGTGGGCTGTACTCCGCCCTCCGTCGTGACCCCGTAGGCGCGCACGAGCTCGACGCCGAGCCCCTCGACGAACGCGCCGACGGTGAAATCGTAGGCCACGGGCATCACGAGATAGTCGAACGCCTTGAAATACCGGAGCATGTCCTCCCCCGATTGCACGAACAGGTAATTGCCGCCCCGGCTGTTCGTGATCGCGTGGATCACCGACTGGTGGAAGTTCTCTCCGACTCCGAGCGCGGTCAAACCGATGCGCCGGCTCGCCTGTTCGTTCACGAGCCGCTCGAGCGAGGCGGTATCCGTCACGCCCGTGTTGAGCCCCGCGTCCGAGATGAGGATCACCCGGTGCTCGTAGCCCGGCAGGCGATCGACGTTTTCACGGACGAGCGTGAATCCATCCCGCAGGCCGGCTTCCAGGTTCGTCGATCCGCGCGTCTCGAGAGCTTTTACCTTTGTGATGAGCGCCTGCTTGTCGCGCACGTGCTCGGGCCGGACGAGGATCTCGCTGTTCGTGTCAAAGAGCACGATCGACAGGACATCCGCCTCGCCGAGCTCGTCGATCGTCCGGACGAGCGCGTCCTTGGCCCATTCGAGCCGCGATTTTTCGGTGCCGTCCGTGGCGCTCATCGAGCCGCTGACGTCGAGCACCACGGCGAGGTTCAGCGGATCGCGCCGGAACGCCGCCGCCGTCGTCGACGAGGTCATGCCGAGCTGCACGTAGAGCCGTCGCTTCTCGGCATCGACGGCCACGGCAGGATCGACGCAAACGAGGGTGCGGCACGGTTCGGCGGGGGTGAGGGGCAGGGAAAACTCGCGCAAGAACCCCTCGACCGTGAGCACGTCGGCCTTGGGCACGCTCGCACTCCGCACGAGCTTGCGAAAATACCCGAACCCCTGCGCCCCGCCGCCGGTGACGGCGAGCGCAGCCATGGGCGCCGCCGCCGCGCGGAAATTCCGTGACAGGGGCCAGGGGGAGGGGAGCGAATAGCCGCCGACGGGCGGGCGGGCTTGCTCCATGTTCGCCGAAAGGGCGCGCGTGAGATCCAGGACCTCCGCGACGTCCCGATCCGCGCGGAGACGCGGGTTCGCCAGGATCCGGGCATCCATGGTCTGGATTTCGGTGCGGAGCGCGGCAGCGACGGCCTTGCGAGGGGCGGCGCAATCGAGGACGATGCGAGCTTCCCAGGGGCGAACGGGCTCGCGGCAGGATCTCTCGTATCGGCCCAGGAAATCCACGAGGGTCTGCGCGGTCTGCGCCAGGAAAATCGTCTTTTCGATGCCGGGATCGGTCACGGTGAGGCCGGGGGCCCCGAGGGGCGGGACCTCGACGGAGCGGGTGCCGGATTCGGTGCGTGCATTGTCTGCACGTTCGTAACGAAACGAGACTTCGACGTGAGACGCGGCGAGCGCGGGGCGCGCAAAAAGGATCAGTGTCGCGAGGAACAAGAGGATTTGCATGGAGACCTCCTTCCCGGGCCAGGCCCGGGTGAGGGGAGGAGGCAAGATGGGCGCCCTCGCGAGACGCGCGTTCGAATCTTCCACCCTCCCATGGCAACATGCGGGCGCATGAGGTGTGTCATGACGCTTGACGGACGGGCGCGGAGGTTCAGACGTGCGGCGACGGAGGGAGCACGAAGCCGCGGCGCCCTCGCCGCGTTCGGCGCCTTTGCGGCGGCGCTGCTCCCCGCGTGCAGCAGCTCCGAGGTCGCCGTCGAGTGCAGCTCCGCCTCGCACGCGGACGGCCTGTTTCGTGGCCTCGTCGTCGGCGGGACGGTGCCGGAGGGGCCGTTCGTCGTGGCGGAGCACGAGCGCGAGCCGGGGAATCACGAGGTGGTCCTGGTCTCGCTCGCCGAGGACGAACCACGCACGTGCTCGCTGGGAAAGGCATTCTGGTACGACACGATCCGGCAAGGGAGCGTCTTCGGGGCCGGACCAAACGCGCCGCCTCTCGACGCGCGCCCGGCCCGCATCCTGACGCTCGAGGGAGAGATCGGGGCCAAGAGCGGGGATCTGCGTGTCTTCGACGCGTCTTGCACGGAGCGCGCGCGTGTCCCTTCCGTCGATGCGCCGGTGCGGTCGATCGTCGACGCCGATGGAAGGATCGAGGCCCATGTCGCGCGGACGACCGCGGGCCGGGTCGTGCGGATCGACCCCTGGGCCGGCGCCGTGCGTACGATCGCCGAGGGCGCGGGCTTCTGGACGTACACGAGGGACCGATTCTGGCTCGTCGAGGGCGGGCGCCTGGTCGTGCGGGATCGCGACGGAAACCGCCTGCAAACCGCGGGAATGGGCGTGACCGAGGTGGCCATCGCGCCGCTCGGCGACGAAGCGGCTTATGTCGATGAAAAAGGCCTCTGGGTGCTGAAAGCGGGCGACGACGAGCCCGCGGCCATCCACACGCCGGCCGTGCCGTGCAAACCCGAATATCCCTGGTCGCAGCGCTTGATGCTCGCGTATCGCGAGGACTGCGCGGCCGGCGTGCTCGCGGTGCAGGATCGGATGACGGGGCAAACACGCGTCTTTTCCTCCGGCGTGACGTCCGTGCGTGCCTATAGCGGCTTCGAGACCGCGTGGATTTTCTTCGAACGCGAGGCGCCGGGCCAGGCGCGCGAGTTATGGGCCGTGGAGGGATCCGGCGAGCCCGTGCTCGTGGGGACGAACCCGAGGCTCGATCTGCTCGTCTGGCCGCACAAGGCCGGTTTTTTCTTCGACCTGGATCACGACGGCGCGAAGGGCACGCTGGGTACATGGTCGCTCGAAGCCGGTTTTTCGCCGCACTTCGAAGGGTTTGTCGGGCTATGGCGTTCGGGGCAGGACGAGCTCGCGGCCCTCGCGGACGCGGACGCGGCAGGGAACGTCGGGACGCTCGTCCTGTTCGATTCCGGGACGCTCGCCGAGTCGCTCCGCGTCCCGCGTGTCCACCGCTCGACCCCGCGTCTTGCCCGTCAGGCCTCTGCCCTCGGGTATGTTCGCGACTGGGACGACGCGCTCGGGGCCGGCACGCTGGAGGCCTGGATTTCCGACAGGGACCAGCAGATCGAGGTCGATACGGGCGTCGCCGAATTCGGCGAGGTCTTCTGGCCCAAGCCCGGCATGGTCTACGCCGTGCACGCCCCCGAGCGCGCAGGCCTTTGGTCGGCCCATCTCGAGCTTTAGCAGGCGAGCAGAGGCGGAGGCGAGCTCCACCGGGTAAACCAGCGTCCGTCGTGGCGAGCGCCCTGTGCTCCCTGTAGCATCCCCCCGCGTGCCCCGTCACCTCGTCGCCGTCCTCGCCGTCGCGCTCGTGGCCACCTCCGCGCGCACGTCCACCGCAGCCACCGACATCCGGACCCGCGGCGTGCCTTGGATCCGCACGTTCGGCCTGGATGACGGTGTCCCGCAGAGCACCGTCAATGCCATCGCCTTCGATACCGCGGGCCGGCTGTGGATCGGCACGCAAGGCGGGGCCGCCTCCTACGACGGGCGCCGCTTCACGTCCCTGTCGCTGCCGCCCGAACAAGCGTCGAGCTGGGTGCAGGCGATCGCCGGAACGCGCGACGGGGCCGTCTGGCTCGGGATGTACACCGGCCACATCCTCCGTTATGCGGAGGGCAGCTTCACCCGCTTCGGGCCCGGGGAAGGCCTCACGACCGAGCGGGAGGTCGGCGCGCTCGTCGAAGCGCCTTCCGCGAATGGATTCGCGCTCTGGGCGGGGACGCTCAACGGGCTCTACCGGTTCGAGGGCGCGCGCTTTTCGCGGGTCGATTTCGGGCCGGGGATCGGGCATATCGACGTGCGCGCCCTTCATCCGGGGACGCTCCCGAGCGGCGAGCCGACGCTCTGGGTCGGCACGGGTCGGGGGCTCTTTCATTGCGAGGATCACCGCTGCGCGCCCTTCGAATCCTCCGGGGAAGGACCGCCGGACACGGTCATCAACGCGCTTTGGGAGACGAGCGACGAGGCGCGCCGTCGCGTGCTCTGGGCCGGCACGCGCAAGGGGCTCGTCCGGTATGCGGAAGGGCGCTGGCAGTTCGTCGCGCCTTCGGGCGTGGCGAGCCCGGCCCAGGGCATTCGCGCGCTCGCCGAAACCGTGAGCGGCTCCGGGAAACGGACGCTCTGGATCGGCACCGGCGGCGGGGGCCTCGCCCGCCTGGAGGACGGGGTGTGGACGACGCTGACCACGAAAAACACGAGCCTGCCGGACGATTACGTCGTTACGCTCCTGGCGAGCGGGGGAGCGAATGGCGGCCGCACGTTGTGGATCGGCACCGAGAGCGGGGGCCTGGGTCGCTTGCGGCACGACGGCTGGGTCGGCTTCACCGAGCGGAGCGCAGGCGTGCCCGGTGCCGTGCGCGGCGTCGCGGAGGTCACCACGCCGGGCGGCGCGCCCGAGATCTGGCTCGCCGTGCGAAACCAGCTCCTCCGGTCCTCGGAGCAGGGTTTTGCACCGGTCCTCTCCCCCGAGGAAGCCGCCGAGATGAGCCAGCGGCTCGCTTTCCTCCTGCCTTCGCGGCATCAACCGGGCGTGGTCTGGATAGGCGGCGCCGGCAAGGGGCTGCACCGCTGGGCCCATGGAAAGCTCTCCACCCTCACCCGGAAGAACTCCTCGCTCCCGTACGAGGTCGTTTACGCCGCCAGCGAGTCTGTGGACGGGCGTGCGCTCTGGGTCGGCACGACGGCCGGCGCCGCGCGCCTCGACGAACAGGGCAGGGGGCCGGTCTACAAGGAGGGCAAAAGCGGCCTCATCCACGACAATCTGCTCGCCGTTCTCGAGACCACGCGCCCCGGCGGGAAGACGACGGCCTGGTTCGGGACGACCAAAGGGTTGTCTCGGCTCGATGACGACGGCGTTTGGCGGACGTATACGACCACGAATTCGCCCCTCGGCACGGACCTCATCGTGACGCTCACCGAGCTCCGCGACGTGCGCGGGGCGCGGGTCCTCTGGGTGGGCACCGCGGGCGGCGGCGCCGCGCGATACGATCTCGACGCGGAGGCCTGGCTCCCGTCGCTGAACGAGAGGTCGAACCCGGCCCTGCCGGACAGCACCGTGCTTTTCGCGCGCGCGGACGCGCTCTGCCGCGTGTATCTCGGCACCAACCGGGGCATCGCGCGCCTCACCCCTCGCACGCCGACGCCCGAGGACCCCGCGGAGTTTTCCGTGTACGTGTTCACGCGCGAGGACGGGTTGCCGGGCGACGAGTGCAATGCGGGGACCGCCTCGGTCGACAGCCGCGGGCGCATCTGGGTGGGCATGAACGAGGGCGCGGCGGTCTTCGATCCGGCGGAAGAGGTCCCGGATCACGCGGGCGGGCCCCTCGTGTTCTCCTCCGCGCGGGCCGCGGACGGCGCGCTCGCGCTTTCGCCCGGCGCGGCGCTCGCCTGGGACCAGAATACGGTGTCGTTCGATTACGCGCTGCTCAGCTTCCTCCACGAGCGCAGCACGCAGTATCGCACCCAGATGGTCGGTTTCGACGCGGCGCCGAGCGCGTGGACCGCGGACGCGAAGGTGCGGTACACGAACCTCCCGGAAGGCGCGTACACGTTCCAGGTCTGGGGCCGTGATCACGCCGGCGTCGTCGCGGGGCCGGCGGCGATTGCATTCCAGGTGAGAGCCGCGCCCTGGCGGACGTGGTGGGCCTACCTCGGGTATGCCGTCGCGGCTTTGGGGCTCGTCTACGGCGGCGTGCGGCTCCGGGTCCGGGCGTTCGCGCGGCGGAACCGCGAGCTCCAGCGACAGGTGGAAGAGCGGACCGCGGAGCTTTCGGCGGCCAAAGAGGCGGCGGACGCGGCGAATCAGGCAAAATCGAGCTTCCTCACCAGCATGAGCCACGAGCTGCGCACGCCCCTCAATGGAATCCTCGGGTACGCGCAGCTGCTCGCCCAGTCGCCCGACCTCTCGCGGAAGGATCGCGCCGGGCTCGATATCGTAAAGCGATCGGGCGAGCACCTGCTCGCGCTCATCGACGACGTCCTCGACCTCGCGCGGATCGAGGCGGGCAAGATGGCGCTCGTCCCGTCGGAGGTCCATCTGCCGGCGCTCTTGCAGAGCGTCGCGGATCTGTGCCGGGTCCGCGCGGAGCAGAAGCGGCTCGCTTTTCATTACGTGATCGCCGGGGCGCTGCCCGAATGGGTCGAGGTCGATCCGAAACGACTGACGCAGGTCCTCCTCAACCTGCTCGGCAACGCCATCAAGTTCACCCGCAAGGGAAGCGTCACGCTCCGGGTCGAAATCCAGGGCAGCGGTGAATTCGTTTTTCGGGTGGAGGACACGGGCCCGGGGATCGCGGCCGCCGATGTCGCGCGGATCTTCGAGCCCTTCGAGCAGGCGAGCGATCGGCGGGCGCGCGCCGAGGGCGCCGGGCTCGGGCTCTCCATCAGCCGGCGGATCGTGGAGCAAATGGGCGGCCTGCTCGACGTGAAGAGCGCGCCCGGCGAAGGCAGCACGTTCTGGGTCTCGCTTCGTCTGCCCGTCCTCGCGCGAGGCATGCCGGCGATGGAGGAGCACCCCGCCGAGGTCCTCACCGGCTACGAAGGGGAGCGGCGTGTCGTGGTCGTCGTCGACGACAACGAAGGCAATCGTGCGTTCGTGCGTGACGCGCTCGAGCCTCTCGGGTTCGAGGTCCTCGAAGCCGAGGACGGCACGCGAGCCCTCGCCTCGATCGAGGCCCGAAAGCCGGACCTCGTGATCCTCGATCTCGCGCTGCCGGACCTCGCGGGCGACGAGATCGCGCGGCGCCTGCGTCGTCTCCCCCTCCTCGCCGGGTTGCCCCTCGTCGCCTCCTCCGCGAGCGTCGACGAAGCGGAGCAACGGCGCGCCAAGGACGCCGGCTGCGACGAGTTCCTCCCCAAACCCGTGCGACTCCCGGCGCTCTTCGACGTGCTCGCGCGGCGCCTCGACCTCACCTGGATTCGCGCGCCGCGCGTCGCTCGAGGTGCCGAGGAGGAGGTCGCGCCGCGGAGCGAGCCGCCGGCGGAGGACATGGCGCGCTTGCTCGATCTCGCCGACCGGGGGCGGATCCCGGAGCTCTTGCAAAAACTCGACGCAATGGAAGCGGAAGACGCACGGCTCTCGGCATGGGTGGCCGAGGTGCGGGCGCTGGCAGAGTCGTTCCAGCTCCGCGAGCTTTGCGCCGCGCTCACGCGACCCGGCGTGTAGGGCCGCTCGAAGCACGAAGGCCGAGCGGTCGTTGACGAGCTGGGCGAGGACGTGGACGAAGGCCCGACGCTCGACGAGGAGCTGGGCGAGGACGTCGACGAAGCCCCCGGCCTCGACGACGAGCTGGGCGAGGACGTGGACGAAGGCCCGACGCTCGACGACGAGCTGGGCGAGGACGTGGACGAAGGCCCCGCGCTCGACGACGAGCTCGGCGAGGACGTGGACGAAGGCCCCGCGCTCGACGACGAGCACGGCGAGGACGTGGACGAAGGCCCCGGCCTCGACGACGAGCTCGGCGAGGACGTCGACGGGTGGTGGGCCCTTTCGGTCGATCCTGGGCCCATTTGAAGTACTCGCGTTGGGATTACGGTTTGAACTGCGACGATTTCTCGCAGCCCTTCTTGTCTCCGAGCTTGCAGGCTTCGTCGAAGCCGAGCTTGGCGAGACGGTGACCCTCGTCCTTGTTGCTGAGGCCACGTCTCAAGAGGTCCTCGGCGAGGATGCCGAGATCGTAGCAGCTCGCGACGACGTGCCCCTCGCAGGCAGTGGCAAGCAGAACCAGCGCGCGCGCTTCGTTTTTTGCGACGCCGTAACCGAGCTTGTACCCAAAGCCGAGGAGGTGGCAGCCGAAGGGATTGCCCGCATCGCAGGCCTTTTCATACAGAGCCATCGCGCGCACGACGTCCTTTGCGACGCCCCTCCCGTTGGAGACCATATTGCCCAAGTAGTTGCAGCCAAAAGAATCGCCCGCATCGCAGGCCTTTTCATACAGAGCCACCGCGCGCGCTTCGTCCTTTGCGACGCCACGACCGTCCGCGTAGAGATTGCCGAGGCTGGTGCAACCCCCGAGATTGCCCCCATCACAGGCCTTTTCATACAGAGCCGCCGCGCGCGCTTCATCCTTGGCGACGCCACGACCGTCCGCGTAGAGATTGCCGACGACGGTGCAACTCGCGAGACTGCCCCCATCGCAGGCCTTGCCATACAGAGCTGCCGCGCGTGCGTCGTTCTTTTCGACGCCAGCGCCGTCGATGAGCGTGAGGCCCTTGGTGCAACTGCTCAGATGGCCTCCGTCGCACGCCTTGATGTAGAGCTCCAGGGCGCGGTTCGGATCCTTGGACACGCCTTTGCCGCTCTCGGCCATCTCCGCGAGCGCCGCGCAGCCCAACGCTTCGCCGCGATCGCAGGCATCGGTGTGAAGCTTGATGCATCCCCGCAGATCGCCGCCGTCGCAAGCTTTCTTGTACAGCGCCCTCACGCGCGCCTCGTCCTTGGGTGCGCCGCTGTCTTCTTCCATGAGGACCGCGAGGTCGAAGCAGGCCCGGGCATCCTTCCGCTCGCAGGCCGTGTGAAGGTTCGAAGCCTTGTCCGGTGCCGCCGTCGCGGCTGTCGCGGGCGAACCCCGTGAAGCGTCCGGTTTGCTCGGCGATGGCGCGAGGGTCTGCTGCGAACCGCAAGCGGCAAGCAGGACGCTGAGCACGAGCCCAGAGGAGCGCAAAGGCATACGGGTCATTGGAAGGGGCATCTGTCGTCGAATCCGGCTGACAACCGCAGCGTGAAAAGGCGGATGCCTGGGATGCTTGATGCGATGGGACGGCGCGTCAAGGGATAAGAAGGATGGGGCGCCCCCAAGTGGGCCCAGTTCAGAACCCGAGTGACGTAATGACCCCACCACCCGTCGACGAAGCCCCCGAGCCCGTCAACGGACATCGACCGTACCTTCCTCGGTGATCACGCAACGGACGGGCCATCGTTCGCTCGCCCGTCCCGGCGAGGGCCCCCGGCGTAGGGGGAGGGCTGTCCGTCGAGGTCGCGGTCATGCTGGAGGCAGCAGGCAGAGGCAACGGGAGCGGCGGCGGAGGCGACCCGCAGGCCACGAGACGCGATCTGCCCATACGCCAAGAAGCTGCTCGCAGCGGATGATGAATACCCACCGTTCGTCGAACGCGCACACGGGACCCGCTCCCCTTTCCAAGGAGGATCACCATGTCGGAGAACGCGATCGGCAAGTACACGGGCCATGGAATCGTCGATGCGTCGGCGCTCAAAGAGAAGCTCGTCGACGTCAAGCATGGCGAGCTGCCCAAGCTCAAGCGCTCGAAGCCGGGCTGCGCGACCGTGCTCGCCGACCTCGCCGCGGCGATGCCCGTCCACGGCGACGAGGCGCGCATCCATCCGGACTTCTATGCCGAGATCGTGGACGCCACGCAGCTCCTCCAGGCCATCCGCGCCCAGCGCCCCGAGGCCGACAAGCTCGCCGAGGTCCTCCGGGAGAGCGAAGCCTTCTATGAGGACAAACTCGAAGGCATGCTGAGCCGGCTTGGCAAGATGGTCGCCGACACCGCGAAGGACGAGAAGAAGCCCGGCCTGCTCGCGACGTTCGAATCGACCCTCCAATATCGCGCGCAATACGCGGACAAGAGCGTCGCCACCCGGCGCAAGAACCAGGAAACCGCAGCCGCGTCGGCCGCAAAGACCTCGATCGAAGGGTAGTGCCCCCGCGCCGACCCCGCCTTCCTCCCGCCCCTCCCACAAGCCGCACCAACGACGCGCGCACGGACACCCGATCACGTCCGGCCCCCGCGAAGCCCCTTCGCGCCAAACCGTGCGGTGATACGCCATCCGTGGTATGGTCGCGACCATGAGCTTACTTCACCCATCGTCAACTTCACGCATCCGGCAGTTAGGACGCCTCGCCGTCCTGCCGCTCCTCATCCTCGCCGGCTCCTGCTACCAGGACTCGGACGGCTGCAACCTGAACTTCGACCAATGCCACAGCGACGGGGAGTGCGGGCCCGGGTTCATCTGCAGCTCGGGGGGCGCATTCTCGCTCGGCCTCGCGTGTGTCGCCACGATCGAGTGCCAAACGAGCGCGGACTGCCCCTCCGGCTCGACCTGCGACCAGCGCCCCGCAATGCCCGCCGACAACCCCTTCGGCGGCGATTTCCCGGGGAAGAAAGCCTGTAGCTGCGGCGCATTCTGCGGCGGCGTCGGAGGCTTCGGCGGCACCGGAGGAAGCGGCGGCACCGGAGGAAGCGGCGGCGCGGGCGGCAGCGGAGGCGAAGGCGGCATCGGCGGCGCCGGCGGCAGCGGAGGCGCAGGCGGAAGCGGCGGCGTGGGCGGCGTCGGCGGCGCAGGCGGCGTCGGTGGAATGGGAGGTGGGGCATGAAGCGCGTCCTCTTCGTGATGCTGGGGCTCGCAATGCTGAGCCTGGGCTGTCAGAACACGGTCGAGGACGTCTGCGAGGACATCCGCGAATGCAACGACGTGGTCGCAGACGCTTGCCTGACCGACGGCAGCAAGCTCCAATCCACCGCGGAGTCACGCGGCTGTGACGACGAATTCGAGACCTACATCGATTGCGTGGCAGACGCGAGGTGCTCCTGGAGAGACGTTTGCCAGGCGCCCCGCTCCGCCCTGGAGTCGTGCGCCGGCACGTTCCCGTAGCCAGCATCGCATCGGGGGCCGTCGCGCCGGGGCGCTGCCCCGGGCCCCGCGGGGGCTGTCCGCCCCTCGACCCGGACCAGGGCCAGCCCTGGACCATTTGGGGAAGAACTGCGCGATGCGCAGTTCTTCCCACAGGCCGGTGGTACCGCGGTGCCGGTTGAACCGTCAGCGCTGCTGTCTTGGCTGGCAGGATCGCTCGCGGTCTTGACCTGGCCCGTTCGATGAACTGCGCATTGCGCAGTTCATCGACCCCGAGTCCAGCGCTTGCGCTGGTCCGGGTCCAGGGGCGGATAGCCCCTGGTGGGGCCTGGGGCAACGCCCCAGCGAGGCGTCTCAGAACGCGGCGTCGAGCACGACCTCGCCGGAGACGCCGACTTGGTAGGCCGAGGCGCGCCGCTCGAAGAAGTTCGTGACCTCTTGGACGTCCTGGAGGTCCATGAAGGAGAATGGGTTCTGCGTCCTGAAGCGTTTTGGGAGATCGAGTGTCGCGAGGCGTTGATCGGCGCAGAATTCGAGGTAGCGGCGGACGTCGCGGGTCGACATGCCGGCGATGCCTTCGCCGAGCAGGTCCTCGGCGAATTGCATTTCGCATGCGATGGCCTCGTCGAGCATGTCGGCTACGGCGCTGGAGAGTGTGGCGTCGAAGAGCTCGGGCTCCTCGCGCCGCACGGTCTTCACGACTTCGAAGGCGAAGGCCATGTGTGCGCTCTCGTCGCGGAAGACCCAGTTGGTTCCCGCTGCGAGGCCGTGGAGCAGGCCGCGGGAGCGAAGGAAATACACGTAGGCGAATGCGCCGAAGAAGAAGAGGCCCTCGATGCAGGCGGCGAAGCAGATGAGGTTCAACAGGAAGGCGCGCCGCTCGGCGCGCGAATCGAGTTGGTCGAGTGACCGCGTGGTGTCGAGCCATTTCATGCAGAAGGCGGCCTTCTTCCGGATCGAGGGGATGTTCTCGACGGCGGCGAATGCGCGGTGGCGGTCTTCCGGGTCGGGGACGTACGTGTCGAGGAGCGTCAGATAGAATTGCACGTGGAGCGCTTCCTCGTAGAGCTGCCTCGACAAGTACATCCGGGCCTCGGGCGCGTTGATGTGCTTGTACAGGTTCAGGACCACGTTGTTTGCGACGATGGAGTCGCCGGTCGCGAAGAAGGCGACGAGGCGCTGCACGAGGTGTCGCTCGGCGTCGCTCATCTTCTTTTTGAGGTCGCCGACGTCGGTCGAAAAATCGACCTCCTCGACGGTCCATGTGTTCTTGATGGCCGCGCGGTACATCTCGAAGAATTTCGGGTATGTCATCGGCCGGAGCGTCAGGCAGAGGCCTGGATCGAGCAGGCGGGTGGGGCGGGTGGCGGCGCTCATTGGCATGCCTCGCAGCTCTCGGGGTTTTCGAGCGAGCACGCCACGGCTGCGTCGTCTGTCGTTGTGGCGCGGGGGGGCGGCGGCGTCCATCCCGGCGTGCGGCCGGGATCGCCTTCTCGGCTCGATGTCGATTGGGGCTCCTCGACCGTGGCCTTTGCGATGCGCGTCGCGGGGCGGGATCGCAGGTAATAGGTCGTCTTCAGGCCCTTCTTCCAGGCGTAGAAATACATCGACGAGAGCTGCCCGATGTTGGGGCTCTCCATGAAGAGGTTGAGGGACTGGCTCTGATCGAGGAAGGCTCCGCGATCGGCCGCCATGTCGATGAGCGAGCGCATCGGGATCTCCCACGCTGTGCGGTAGACGGCGCGCAGCTCCTCCGGCAGCTCGTCGATCCTCTGCACGGAGCCTTCCGAGAGCTTGAGGCGCGAACGCATCGACTCGGTCCACAGACCGAGGGTTTTGAGCTCGCGGGCGAGGTATCGGTTCACCTGGAGGAAGTCGCCGGAGAGCGTTTCTCGCTTGAAGAGGTTGCTCACCTGCGGCTCGATGCACTCGTAGCAGCCGGCGATGGAGGCGATCGTCGCGGTCGGCGCAATGGCGCAGAGCAGCGAGTTGCGCATTCCATGCGTGGCGATCCGGGCGCGAAGCAGCTCCCAGCGCGCAGCGTCGTCGGGCGTCACGCCCCACGCGTCGAACTGGAGCTCTCCACGCGCGGCGCGTGTCTCTTCGAATGCCGGGTGACGCCCTTTCTCCTCGGCGAGCTCGACGGACGCCGCGAGCGCATGGTAATAGACCTCCTCGGAGATTCGCTTCGAAAGCGCGCGGGCCTCGGGCGCGTCGAATGCGAGATGCATCTGAAAGAAGACATCCTGAAGCCCCATCAGACCGAGGCCGATCGGTCGCCAGCGCAGGTTCGACGCCCGCGTGGAGGCGATGGGGTAGTAGTTGAGGTCGATGACGCGGTCGAGCTGCCGGACCGCGGTCCTCACGGTATGCCCGAGCTTGTCGAAATCGAATGTGATGATGTGGTCGTCGGTGACCCGCGTGTGCCTGGCGAGGTTGATCGAGCCGAGGTTGCAAACGGCGGTCTCCTCCGTCGACGTCACCTCGAGGATCTCCGTGCAGAGGTTCGAGAGGTGCACGACGCGCCCGGGGAGGGCGGTCTGGTTGCAGGCGCGGTTCGACTTGTCCTTGAACGTCATCCAGCCGTTGCCGGTTTGCGCGAGTGTGCGCATCATCCGCGCATAAAGGTGACGCGCTTTGATGGTCCTGAGCGCCAGTCCTGC
Organism: Polyangium sp. 6x1; assembly: GCF_029946515.1. Taxonomy (GTDB): domain Bacteria; phylum Myxococcota_A; class Polyangia; order Polyangiales; family Polyangiaceae; genus Polyangium. The sequence continues at coordinate 79,613 of NZ_JARZHH010000006.1, read as the reverse complement.
CCGTTCGGCTTCCTCGTATCGACGCTCGAAGGCTTCGCCGTAGAGATCGGGGAGATCCGGCACCCTCTTCGGGTCGAAGAGGCTCCAGGATGCGTCGGCCTCGACGCGCTTCATGAACAGGTCCGGGACCCAGTTGGCGATGTTCAAGTTGTGCGTGCGGCTCGCGTCGTCGCCGGTGTTGTCACGCAGCTCGAGGAACTCCTCGACGTCCGCGTGCCACGGTTCGAGATACACGCAGCACGCGCCCTTGCGCTTGCCGCCCTGGTTGACGGCTGCGACGGAGGCGTCGAGCGTCTTCAGCCAGGGCACGATCCCATTGGAATGGCCGTTCGTGCTCTCGATGAGCGAGCCGCGCGAGCGGACGCGGGTGTAGGCGAGCCCGATGCCGCCCGAGAACTTCGACAGCATCGCGACGTCCGTGTAGCTCCGATAGATGTTCTCGAGGTGATCCTCGGGGGAGTCGAGGAGGAAGCAGCTCGAGAGCTGCTCGTGGCGCGTCCCTGCATTGAAGAGCGTCGGCGAGCTCGGCAGGTATTCGAGCGACGAGAAGAGGTGATAGAGCCCGAGCGCGTCCTGCACCGTCTCCGACAGGGCGCACGCGATGCGCATGAAGAACTGCTGCGGCGTCTCGAGGACGAGGCGCGACGTCGGGTGCTTGAGCAGATACCGGTCGTACAGCGTCCGGAGGCCGAAGTATTCGAACTCGCGATCCCGCTCCGGGACGAGCGCGTCGTTGAGCTTGCGGGCGTTGCCGGCGACGAACGTTTGCAGGCGATCGTTGACGAGCCCGAGGCGATGCCCCGCGGCGACGGACTGCGAGAAGGCGTGGATCTCCTGATTGCGAACTTCCTTCTCGACGTACGTCGAGAGGAGCCGGGCCGCGAGACGCGCGTATTGGGGCTCTTCGACGATGAGGCCTGCCGCCGTCTGGATCGAGAGCTGGTCGAGCTCGCGGGTCGTCGCGCCGTCGTAAAGGCCGCTGATGGTCTTGGTCGCGATGCGCAGCGCATCGACGTCCGAAAGTCCCGTGCAGCATCGGCCCACGGCGCGCACGATCTTGTTGACGTCGACCGGCTCGCTCGATCCATTGCGCTTTTTTACGCGCATGGTCGTCGGCGCATAGGTCTCACCCGCCGTCGAGCTCGTCGTCCGCGTGGTCGCCCGCAACGGCGCCGCGCCGCTGCCGTTCGGGGTCGTCTCGTTCTGCATCAGGCTGCCTCCTCTTCGGTCCCGTATCCGAGCGGGACCAGACCGCTCGGGTTGAAACCCGCGGGAGAGAAAGCCTGCCGATGCGCGCGCGCCGCGCTGGACCCATAGGGAGCCCTCGGACCGACCTTCGCCCCCGCGGGCGACTGGAACACCAGCGCGAGGGACAGGTCGAGACCGGGACGAGCGCACGAAGGTGCGCCGCTCGGACCTTCCCGCCTTCCCACGAGGCTCCCAGGTCGAACCGACTCCGGATGTCTCCCGGGGTCGGGTGCGGGCAGGTCTTCGGACTCACGAGCGCTTCGGCGATTGCCGGATTTCTACTTTTCGCCGCTTCCCAGGTCCCGAAGGTCCCAGTGCATGAGGCGAATTTCGTTCTCGATGACCGCTGCGGGGCAGTCCCGGACTCTCACCGGGTTCCCTTTTTAAGGCCGGGCCGAAGCCCGACCACCAGCACGGGACGCACCCTATGGTCGTGTCGGGGAGGATGTCAACGGAGATGTTCCGGCGACGTGGAACGTCTGAACTTGCAACCGTTTTTCGACGACGCAGCCCCCGGCTTGCGCGTGGTCGCGGGGGGAGGTGGGAACGGCCTGCTGGAAGGGATCGAGCGCGAGGGGCTCTAGAGCGCCTTCGGCGCGAGCACGCGGCAGAGCTTGGCGACCTCGTCCCTTCGCTCGACCTTCGCCGCCTTGATGTTGCAGTGCAGCCAGTCCTTGCCGATCGGATAGGCGTACTCCGCCACGTAGAAGCTCTGGACGGCGGTCTTGTAGGAGCCCTCGCGCGCGGCGGAGCCATCGGGGTTTTTCTGGTCCTTGTCGACCTTGACGTCCTGGGCGTCGGGGGGCGCGAGGTCGCCCATTTGCCCGACGGGCGTCACGGCGACGAGCATCCCATCGAGCTTGCTCTTGCCCTTCGGGACGACCCAGAACCCCGACGCCGACGCATCCGTGATCGACATGTTCCCGGGGATCGCGACCTCGCACTTCGCCTCGGGCACCTGCACCCGGACGAGGGCTTCCTCGCCTTTGCCGCAGCCTGCGAGGGCGGCGGCGACGACAACCATGGACGCGATGGTATGAATCGAGCTTTTCATGGGGAGCAACGGTTCCTTCCCTGATCGTGAGTGACGCGGCGCCTCGTAGCAGACCTCCACGAGCAAGGGAACAGGAATTTGACGCCCTGGGCGTTCCGGCACCGCCCCGAGCCTCTACGGCTCCCCGTCCCAGTAATCGACCGAGGTCTCCTTGCGCTGCACGACGCGGAATGCCCCGGCTTTCGCATCGGCCTTCGCGAGGTACTTGCCCGAATCGGGGTACTCGCAGATCTCGGGGTACTCCATCGTGCTGATCGACAGGTATTTGAGCGGCGCGCTCGATGTATTGAGAATCTGGTGCGGGTATTCGGGGCCCGGCGGGATGAAGACCACGTCGCCGGCCGCGATCGGCAAATGCTCACCGGCCACGCGCAGCGTGCCTTCGCCTTCGAGGACGATGAACATCTCCTCCTGCGCGTAGTGGTAATGGTAGGGGCAGCCGCGGCCGCCCGGGGGCATGACGTCGATCGAAGCGCCGAGCTTTTTCGCGGCCGTGCCCTCGGCGAGGCCCGCAAACGAGGTGTCGTACAGCGGCGCGCGCTGGAAACGCTCGAGGTTTGCCGTGTTGAAGTTGCGGATCAGGCGTTGCCTCAGGTCCGTGGCTTTGTCGCTCATGGGAGCGCGAGGCTAGCACGGCCCGATGCATCACCAATAAGCAAAAGCCCCGCGGAAGAGCCCCCGCAGCCCCTCCTCGTCGATCGCGCACGGCGCATTCGACACGAGCCGCGCCTGCACGATCGTCCCCGCCGCGAGCGCGTCGACGTCCGCTTCCCCGTATCCCACGCCGGAGAGCCCGTTTGGCACGCCGGCCGCGCGCATCATCCCGCCGAGGTGCGTCGCGAGCACCTCGCCCGCGTCCTCCGGGCCCGCGCCGCGCACGTCCGCGCCGAGCCGCGCCGCAGCCTCCAGGTGCCGCGCGGGGTTCGTCCTGGCGAGCGCGCGGAAGACGGCCGGCGCATTCACCACGACCGACACCCCGTGCGGCACGAGCGGCTCGCCCTCGGGATACCCCGGCATCGTGAACGAGCGGCACAGGCCCGAGACGGCATACGACATCGCATGCGGCAAATGCACGCCCGCATTGCCGAACGCGATGCCCGCGAGCGTCGCCGCCCACGCCATTCCTTCGCGCGCCTCCTCATCGTCCGCGTCTTCGACGGCGCGCAAGAGATACCGCCCCGCGAGCTCGAGCGCGCTCTTGCAGCCCATGTCGCTCCACGGGTTCGCCCCCTGGCTCATCGGGCGCTTGCTCGCCTCGGGCGCCCGCGGGCGCGTCGAATAAGGCCGCGCCGTGAACGATTCGAGCGCGTGCGTCACGACGTCGAACCCGCTCGCCGCGACCACGCTCTTCGGCATCGTCCGCGTGGCCGAAGGGTCCACGATCGCCCGGGTCGGGCGGAGTTTTCGGGAGGCGATGCCCGTCTTCGCCTTGCGGCCCGTGTCGTCGAAGACGGCGATCCCCGTGCATTCGGCGCCCGTGCCCGTGGTCGTCGGGCAAGCGATGTGCGGGGGCAGGGGACCCGGGACCTCGCGGCCCTCGCCGATCGGGCGATTCACGTACGCATAGAAATCGGCCGGGTAGGTCGCATAAAGCAGCGCGGCCTTGCACGTGTCGATGACCGATCCGCCGCCGACCGATACGTACCCGTCGAACCGGCCCTCCGCGGCGAACCGCGCGGCCTCGGCGAACGAGTGATCCGTGGGCTCGATGTGCACCGCGTCGTAAACGACGACGTCCACGCCCGCGCGCCCGAGCGAGCGCCGCGCCTCCTCGACGGGCGAGAGCTGCGCGAGCCGCGCGTCCGTGAAGAGCGCGACGCGACGCAGCCCGAGCGAAGCGGCCTCTTCGCCGACCTCCGCGAGCGAGCCCGGGCCGAACGTGACGGCCGACGCGTCCATCGAGAACGCCGCGTCGCCGCCTTCGATCAGCGCATACCCGAGGCAATACCCCATCGACCTAGACCCATTTCTCGCGGCGGTACCATTCGAGCGCGAGGCGCACGCCCTCCTGGAGGCGCACCTTCGAGCGCCAGCCCGTCGCCTCGCGGAGCGCGCCGCTCTTGCACGTCCAGGCCTCCTGCGCGCCCATCTTCGCCTTTTGCCGGTTGAAGAGGCGCGGCTTCTTGTCGAACCGCGTCGCGATCTCGCCACCGAACGCCGCCACGTCGACGAGCATCTCCGGCAGATCCACGGTGAGCACGCGCCGGCCGCTCGCTTCGACGATCGCCCCCTGGAACTGCTCCCAGGTCACGGGCTCGTTGTCGCACACGAAAAACGCGCGGCCCTTCGCGCCGTCGTGCGTGGCCGAGGCGAGCGTCGCCGCGACGAGGTCGTCGACGTAGATGCCCGAGAACCAGCGCTTCTTGTTGCCGAAGAAGACGTTTCGGCCGCGCTCGACCTCGCGGAAGAGGTTGAAGTAATCGACGTCGCCCGGGCCGTACACGCCGCCGGGGCGCAGGATCGTCCAGGGGATCACGTCGCCCGCGCGCTCGACGATGCGTTCGGCTTCGAGCTTGCTTTGCCCGTAGAACTCGATGGGGCGCGGCTCGTCCGTCTCGACGTGGGGGCGCGTGGCGCTCGAAGGGCCGAAGCTCGCGAGGGAGCTGACGAGGACGAAGCGGCGGACCTCGGGGTGCTCCTTGCGCAGCGCTTCGAGCAGGTTCTCCGTGGGCATGACGTTCGCGCGCTGGAAGTCGGCGTATTCGACGCCCTTCGTCGCGCCCGCGACGTGCAGCACGTAGTCCGGCTTTTCCTCGGCGATGAGGCGATCGAGGCCTTTGCTGTCGTCGTAGTCGATCTCGACGGAGCGCCCGCGCTTCGCCGGGGGCGAGCCGCGCCGCCGCAAGGAGACGACGTCCACGCCGCGCCCCACGAGCGCGCTCTGCAAGCGGCCGCCGATGAAGCCACTCGCGCCCGTGAGGAGGACTTTTCCGGTTGAAATTCCGAGCTCTTCCACGTCGCCGCTTTGCCTCAACTGGCGCGGGGCGGCAAGAGCCGATCAGAGGGGCGCGAGCGTCTGCAGGATCCGCCAGGCTTCCTCGCAAGCCTCGGCCGTGTGGCAGCGCGCCGTGAAGGAGAGGTGACCGACGCTGCCGCCTCCCCAGCCCGGGAGGCAAAAGGGTGGGCAGACGGCCTGCTTCTCGTCGAAAGCCACCAGGAAGCCTTGCTTGTACCCTTCGCCCGTCGCGAGCAGGGTCGCATCCATCCACGCGGAGGATGCGTTGTAGCCGCCGATTCGAACGGGCGTCGTGGACCCGCCGAGCGCGACAGGAGATTGTTGGAGCGCGAAGGACGCCTCGAAATCGTCCCGATGGAGCGTGACGGTCGCGCCCGGGCCACAATCGAGGCCGTTTCGGCCCGTGACCTCGACGTCGGGCGGCGCGAAGAACGTGAAGAGCCGCGCAAGATCGCGCCGGACCCAGGTCTCGGGCACCGCGGCCGGCGGGCGCTCGACGCAGCGGCCCTTCCGGCACATCGCCGAAGGTTGAGCGCTGCAGACCTCGTAGCTCGAAACGCACCGCCCTTCGAGCCACTCGCGCGCGAAACGATCCGCCTCGTCGGTCGAGGCATGTCGATTCTCGAGCCGGAAGCAGCCGTCGAGGTCGTACCATTGCTCGCCGCGCAGCGTGGCGCGGCAGTCGTTGTCGTGTGTGCAGGTGGAGACGCGATCCATCGCGATCGCGTACTGCCCCGCGAGCTCCTTGCAGTACGCCGGAGACCCGAACGGCGCCTCGGCCTTCTTCCGCGCCTTCGCCTCGGCCGCGGCCTCCGCCTCGGCCCGCGCCGCGAGCGCGCGCGCATCGTACGCAGCTTTCCCGATCCCGATCGCAGCCCCGAACGCGGCCGAAAGCAAGGCGAACGGCGCCATCCTCCGCGAGCGCTGCCGCGAAAACGCCGCGCCGAGCACGCCGGACACCGCGGGCAAACCCACGAACGCGATTCGTACGATCTCCAAGGATCGATCCGTCGACGTCGCCGGCACCAGCGTCCACGGCGCGCCGCCCTCGCGATACCCGCCGGCGCCCGATGCGTCCTCCGCGCGCACGAGCTTCCCCGAGGCGACGACCCGATCGCCGTGCGCGACCGATCGCATGCGGAGAGGCCCGGCCGGAATGGGATCCCGATCCCCGCAAGCCACGTGAATGCGCGCCGCCACATCCTCGGGGGGGCCGTCCATCGCGCCGTCACGCGCCTCGCGTGATCCCGCGACGACCTGCGTTTTCCCGCGCAGATCGACCGTGCCCTCCCGCATCACGAGCCGGAGGCGCGGCGCGCGCGCATTCGCCTCGCAAAACCGCCCCGCAGCCGTCGCCGCCGCCGCGGGTGCGCCGTCCTCGAAGCGCGCCCCGGGCTCCCCGACGACCTCGAGCACGCCTTCGAGCGTGACGTTTGCCCCAGGCTCGATCCCCGTGAGCCCGGTCCGCCCCGCACCGAGCGCGCGCCGCGCCGCCCGCGCCTCGCGCCGCGCCGAAAACGCCGTCCCGAGCGCCCGGGCGCACATGGCCACGACGAACGCAGCCGTCCCGGCGAGGGCACCGGCGAGGGCCGCCGTCTCGGGACGCTCGAACGGGCTCATGAGAGCTCAGGATAACGCGAACCGCGGCCTTTTGGGCCGAGATCATTCGCTCAGCGGCAGCGGATCCTTCGCCCCGCGGTGGCCGATGAACCGCCGTTGGTGGGTCGATGAACCGCCGTTGGTTGGGCGATGAACCGCCGTTGGTTGAGCGATGAACCGCCGTTGGGTGGGTCGATGAACCGCCGTTGGGTGGGCCGATGAACCGCCGTTGGTGGGTCGATGAACCGCCGATGGTTGGCCGATGGTTCGCCCCGCGGTGGCCAACGAAGCGGGTCGGCCATGCACCCCGTGCGGAGACGCAGCCGACCCGCTCGAAGGATGCTCAGGCGCGCTTTTCGAGGTACGCCGCGACGCTCGGGAGCGCGCGGAAGCGGTCGTGGAGCGCGCGGAGCCTCGGGAAGTCCGCGAGCGTCTCGGGCTTCATGGCCATGTGGTTGTCGAGCGCGTCGAACGCAAGCACGTCGGCGTACGTCGGCGACTCGCCGCCGCCGAACCAGGTACAGCTCCCGAGCAGCCCCTCGACGAGGCGCAGCGTCGCCGGCAGCTCGGCCCAGTACTTGTCGATCACGGCCTGCTCGGTCTTCATGAACGCGGCAAACTGCACGGGCGCGAACTTGCCCCGCCAGTCGTTGAGGGTCTCGGCCGCGACGTCCGTGGTCGTCTTCTCGGCCTCGTCCTTGCCCGAGAGGTCGAAGACGCGCGCGAGGTGACGGATGATGGCCATGCTCTGCGCGATCTGGCGCTCGCCCGACTCGGTGTGCTCGACGAGCACGGGGAGCTGGCCGAGGGGCGTCTTCGGCTTGAGCTCGGGCCAGTTCGTGACAGGCGTGTTGGTGAAGGCAACGTTCGCCGTGGCAAACAGGAGCCGGATGGGCTCGGCGCGGCCACGGAGCGGGAAGTAGAGGAGCTCGTAGGAAGTGGACATGGCCGACCTTCTACCAGGAAGGGTCGAGCCCGAGAAGCCCCGCAAGTCCCAAGGCCGAGGAGGCGCCCAGAGGCGTGCGCCGCCCCCCGATTTCCCCGTGCGAACCCCCACGAACTCCTCTACCGTGCGCCGCTCGGAGGACCCGAATGAGCGACGAGGATACGGACGATTTCGAGGACGAGGACAACGGCGACGAGGAGGGCGGCGACGAGGAGGAGAGCCCGCACGAGGTGCTGTTCGACGAGGAGACGGAGGGCGTCCTCGTCGCGGGCAAGCGCATCTCGTCAGGCGGCATGACGCGCAAGCAACTCGGCGAGCTCGCGCAGCACGTCGAGGCGATCGCCGAGAAGACGGGGCAAGCGCTGACGGTGGTGCCGGCGGGCGACAATACGGACACAGGGCCCGCGCCAGACGACACCATCTACACGAAAGTGCACATCGGCTTCGAAGGCGGGCGCGGAGGGACGTACGGGCCGGATACGATCGCGCGCGACATGGCGCTGCGCGCGCTCGAAAAGGCGAAGGCGATCCCGGCCGACGTGTGGGCGGCCATCGGCGAGAAGCTCGAAGGGGAAGAGCGAAAAGAGTGGGACGAGGCTCCCGTGTCGATGTACTTCACGTGCGTAGGACCTCTCGCGCACGCGACGCTCGCATTCGGCGTGCTCGGGACCCAGGACGGCGAAGGTCCCGGCAAGTACATGCGCGGCGTGGACATGGAGCAGATGCCCCACACGGAGGGCGTCTGGGGCCAGAAGGTCGCGTCCGCGCAGTACGAGGGCCCGGAGAGCGAAGAGGTCGATCTCGGCGAAGCCGCGCACGCCGAACGCGCGGGCGAGCTCGGCATCCCAGACGCGCGATACGTCATCATGGCCCAGTACGATTGACGCGATGGCGCCTCGCTGGGGCTTTGCCCCAGGCCCCAGCAGGGGTTGTCCACCCCTGCACCCGGACCAGCGCAAGCGCTGGACTCGTGGTCGATGAACTGCGCGATGCGCAGTTCATCGAACGGGCCGATTCAAGACCACGAGCGACCCCGCCAGCCAAGACGGCAGCGCTGACGGTTCAGCTGGCAAGGCGGTCCCACCGGCCTGTGGGAAAAACTGCGCATCGCGCAGTTTTTCCCCAAAGGGTCCAGGGCTGGCCCTGGAAAGAAGGGGCGAACAGCTTTAAAAACTTTCCCCGCATCGACTGCGCTTCGCGCAGTCGATGCCCAGAGGTCCAGGGCTGGCCCTGGTTCGGGTCGAGGGGCGAATAGCCCCCGCGGGGTCCGGGGCAGCGCCCCGGCGTGGCGGCCTTCCGTTAGCGCCCCTGGAATCGGCCTGCGCGCCGCTCGACGAAGGATCGCATGCCCTCGGCTGCGTCTTCTGTGCCCATGAGGGCGCGGGCTCGCTCTTCGAGGCGCGTTGCTTCCACGTCGGGGCCCTCGGTCATCGCTGCGCGGGCGGATGCGAGTGTGGCGCGGACTGCGATGGGGGCCTGCGCTGCGACTCGCTCGCAGATCCATGTGGCTCGATCGAGGAGATCGGCCGCGGGGACGACCTCCTGGACGAGCCCGATTCGATAGGCCTCTTTTGCGTCGAATACGTCGCCTGTGAGCAGCCAGCGCATTGCGTTGCCGTGACCGGCGAGTGCTGGGAATCGGAGTGTGGCGCCGCCGAACGGGAAGATGCCGCGCTGCACTTCGAGCTGCGAGAAACGTGTATCCTCGGCGGCGACGCGGATGTCGGCGGCGAGTGCGAGCTCGATTCCGATCGTGAAGCAATATCCCTGCGTGGCGACGACCATCGGCTTCGTGAGACGCCGCGGCCCGATGGCGAGCGGGTCCACGCTTCCTTTGGGGTAGAGCGCGCGCCCCGTTGCGACGGCGGGGCCGACCTCTGCGAGATCGAGCCCGCCCGTGAAATGGGCACCGTGGGCGAAGAGGAGCCCGCACCTGAGCCCGTCGTCCTCCTCGTAGGCCGTGTACGCCTGGGCGAGCTCGTCGAGCATCGCAAGATCGAATGCGTTGCGCTTCTCCGGTCTGTTCAGGCCGATGCGGACGACGTGACCGAGACGTTCCACCGTGACGCGTGCCATGGGCGGACGTTACCACGCCCGGGCCAGGCATGTCCTCATCGGATCCAGAAAAGAGTGCGGTTCCAGGATCGCGCCGCCCTGGGATTCCTCGTGCCCGACCGTTCGCATGAAAAAGATGTAATGAGGTAGCAATTCCGTATTTTTTGCTAGGCTACGTCTCCCATGTTCATCTCATTTTCGCTCCGCGGAGCGATTTGCCGGTATTGGGGAATGGCTGTTGTCGCCCTTCCCTTGGGAATCGTGGCATGTGGTTCGGACGATCCGCTCTCGTTCGACCCGGTCAACATCGACGACGACGAGGCGCCCCTCTGCGCAGAGGTGCCGGTCACGGAGAAGGTAGAGGGAGAGTTACGGGGCCTCCCCAAGCGGGATGTCCCTGTCGACGCGACACGCGAGCCGAGGAAGGTGCGAATGACACCGCCCCAGGAGCATTGGCAGATGCAGGTCGGCGTCCTCGCGCTCTCGCCCGATTGGCAAGACATGCTCGCGATCGAGCACGTCCTCGCGCCGATGGGCATTCCGTACGCGAAGACCACCGCGCCGAAGCTCGCGCTCCAGCACGACATCGCGATGTTCTTCCCTGACGCGTACGAGGAGTCCTTCCACACGACCGACATCGAGGCGATGGCGAATTTCATCGGCAAAGGGGGCGTCCTCGTCTGGCGCGACTCCGATGTCACCTTCCTGCGCGACCTCGCGGGGGTGCCGGCGTCGACGTTCGGGCTGCACCATTCTTCCGTGCGGCTCACGAAGGAAGGAGAGGCGGCCTTTCCTTCGCTGGATCAACCCGAGGAACGGGAGCTGCCGCTCGGGGGCGGGCCGGAGGAGTTCCTCAATACATGGACGCTCGAGGTCGATCCGGCGGCCGAGGGCGTCGTGGTGCTGGCGACGTTCGAGGACGGCACCCCGGCGATCGTGCGAAGGAACGTGGGCCCGGCGGTGATCTACACGATGGGCGTGGATTTCCGGGACGTCGTGATTCGCAACCAGCTCGGTTACCCGCTCGACGGCGCCGCCCGTGGCTACATCAACGTCTTCGAGCCCGCGACGGACGCGTGGCTCCTCATGATGCGCGACATCTACGACGCGCACGCGCGCTTCGGCGTACGGCTGCATACGGCCCCGAACGGGCTGTCCGGGGCCCTGCTCATTTCGCACGATCTCGACTGGGGGCCGAGCTACGACCGCTCCGCCGTGTACGCGGCGCGCGAGGCGGCGCTCGGCGCATCCACGACGTATTTCGCCCACACGAAGTACGTGGACGACGTGCAGGATCTAGCGTTCTTCACACGCGATCGCGGCTGCCAGCTCGCGGACTTCCTCCGCCTCGGGCACGCCGTCGGCTCTCACTCGGTCGCGCATTCCAAGATGCTCGAGCTGTTCGAGGTGGGCGACGGCACCGAGGAGTATCCGACGTATGCCCCGTACAATTCGTCGCCCTACGAGACCCAGTGGGGGACCCTGTACGGCGAGGTCCGGGTCTCGAAATCCCTCATCGACGGCTCCCTCGACGCGGCCGGGGTCTCGCACGAAACCGTGAGCTTCCGGGCCGGGGAGCTTTCCTACCATGCCGACTCCCCTTTGGCGCTCGACCGTGTGGGATATCGCACCGATTCGACGCAGGCGGTGGGCGTGGTGCTCACGAACTTTCCTTATCGGCTCATGACCTCCTGGCCGGCCATCCAGGATACGGATGTCTTCGAGCTTCCCGTCACGCTGGAAGACGAGCTGCCGCCGCGCCTCGACCTGCGCGTCGAGCAAGCGCTGGGCATCATCACCAAGAACGCGCGGAACGGCGCGCCGACGTCGTTCCTGATCCACCCGAACGTGACGGACTACAAGCTGGCCGCCGAGGAGCAAGTCCTCGCGGCCCTGCCCAAAGGCGTGGCGGCGATGAGCGTCGATGCCTTCTCCCGGTTCTGGAGGGCGCGCGACGCGGTCACGTTCACGCTCATCGATTACAACGTCCTCGAGGGCACGCTCACCATTTCGCTCCGCCCCGAGGAGGCGATCGAGGGGCTCACGTTGCGCGTGGCCGAGGTGCTCGAAGCCGTCTCGGAGCCGGCGGGCGCCGTGCTGTCGCCCCCGGAAGACGGAGGGAGGCTCCTCGTCCTGCCGGACCTGCCGGCGGGGGAGGAGGTCCACATCGTGCTGCACTACTAGCCTCTCGAGGCGCAGCGCTTGCGTCGGCCGTGCGCCGCCCTCGATCACCTGGCGGCGCTGTCGTCCCGGCACATGCGGCGTCACCCTTCATGCAAACCTTTCAAGGGACGGACCTGCCAGGGCCTTCCGAGAATCAGCCTGAGGTCCTTTCGTAAATCTGCCCGATCTCCAAAGACTTTTTGCTTGTTCGTCAGGGCGGCCCGTGCGCGCCGGACCCCCACGCGCGCCGTCCGCCCCCGCCGCTCGCGCCCTCGTCCGGCTGCGGTCCGCGTGACGCAGGGCTGAGGTCCAGACTCCTCAGCTACCCCACCTCGTGAAGGCCGAAGCGTGGTTCTCACCTCGCCCGAGCGTGGGACCCGGGGCGGCATGACGATTGCAATCAGGTCGGCGCTACCACGAGAGGTTTGGACTCATGGCGCGTGTCCTGCTCATCGACGACGATCACGACCGGACGGAGATCATCGCCCGCGGATTGCGAGCGGAGGGGCTCGAGGTGGTGCACGCCGGCACCCGTCGCGAGGCATTTGTCGCGCTCGACGGCCCGGGCCACTTCGATTGCGCGCTCGTCGTGCTGGCCCTGCCGACTGGCGACCGGCTGGAGCTCGCCAAGGAGCTCCACGCCAGGTTCCCCGGGTTGCACGTGGGCCTGGCACGAGGGCACAGGCTCTCGGTGCGTCCCAACGAACACACGAGCGAGCGCACCCTGCGTTTCGAGCCAGTCCCCGAGGACGGCCGCAAGCTCGCCCGGGCCCTGCGCTCGCGGCTCATCGCCGCCTGACCCCGCCGGCGGGCCATCCGCCTGGCACGTGTGCCGGGCACGTGCTGGCACACGTGCCAGCGCCGTGCGTCAGGCCACGATCATGCGGACGAGCTGCGCAAAGGCGAAGATCACGGCCACGAACGTCCCCACGAGGCCCCAGAACATGAGCCGGGGGTGCCGGTCCACGCCGCGCGCCGCCTCGCGCAGGAACCGCTTGGCCAGGGTGCCGGAGCAAGCCACGTGGATCCGGCCCTCGAGGGCGTGCCGCAAGAGCTCGATCATCCGCCCCGCGGAGGCATAGCGCTTCGCAGGATCCTTGGCGAGCCCATCGACGGCGAAGTGCACGAGCTCGAGCGGCAGCCCTTCCTGCGTCCGGTGGCAGTGTCGCTTCACGTCCCGGATGCTGATCTCGTGCTCCATGACGCCGGTCAGGATGTCGCCGAGCGTCTGCCGGCCCGCCAGGTAGTGGCGCAGCGTGATGAGCTCGTGGAAGACGACGCACGCGCTGTAGAGGTCGCTCCGCGTATCGAGCTGGTCCACCTCGCCGCGCGCCTGCTCGGGCGACATGTACGCGGGGGTGCCGACGAGCGAGCCCACGTGCGTCAGGAACATCCGCCCGCGGTCGGTCTCGTCGCCCAGCGTCCCGTCTGCGCCCCGGGCGAGATCCCGCTCGGCGTCGATGGGCTTGGCGATGCCCCAGTCCATCAGCACGACCTCGCCGTACCGCCCGACCATCACGTTCGCAGGCTTGACGTCCCGGTGCACGACGCCGTTCGCGTGGGCGTAGGCGAGCGCCGAAAGGACGTCGATGAAGATCTCGACCCGGCGCTCGAAGCTGTACTTGCGGTGGTAGTCGGGATCGCCCTCCGCGAGCTTGCGGATGATCGTCTCGAGCGTCTCGCCCTCGACATATTTCATCACGAAGAAGTAACGGCCGAGCTCGTCGACGCCGACGTCGTGAATGGGCACGATGTTCGGGTGCTCGAGGCGGCCGACGGTGCGGATCTCATCCACGAAGCGGGCGAGCATCACCGGATCGCTCGCCTCGGGCAGCAGGCGTTTGACCGCGACCTTGCGGGCGATGTCCTGATCGTGCACGAGCACGACCTCCCCCATGCCGCCCGCTCCGAGCGTCTTGATCGGCTCGTACCGCGACTTGGACTCGGCCACGAGCCGCACCTCGGCGCCCTCGCCTTCGACGCGCGGGAGCACGGTGGAGCGTAGGACCGACGAAGGCGGCGGCAACGAGGAGAGAGGCCTCCTCGGCGCCATCGCGGTCTTGGCCTGAGCGAACCCGTGGTCCCCAGGCGCGAGCAAGGTCTCCGCGTTCATCGTTTCGAGCAGGGTCATCAGGGTGCCGTAGCGTAACCACGGGGGCGCGCGCCGCCAGCCGTTCGTCTGTCCGGACGGGTATCTTTTCGGCAGCAAGCTTGACAGGGAGCAGCCGGCTCCGCTCTCCTCCGAAGCATGCAGCGATTCGAGGGAAAGGTGGCGCTCCTCACGGGGGCTGCGTCAGGGCTCGGAGCGGCGGCGGCGCGGAGGCTGCACGCGGAGGGCGCGGTCGTGGTGATCACGGATCTCGCGAAGGAACGAGGCGAGGCGCTCGCCGCGGAGCTCGGGGCACGGGCGGAGTTCCAGGCGCTCGACGTGACGCAGGAAGCAGCGTGGATCGAGGTGCTCGACGCAGTGGTGGCGAAGCACGGTCGGCTCGACGTGCTCGTGAACAACGCGGGGGTAGGCGTCGTGGGCGACGTGGAGTCGACGACGCTCGAGCAATGGCGGTTCGTGCACGCGGTGAACACGGAGGGCACATTCCTCGGCTGCAAACACGCGATCCGGGTGATGAAGGAGCGCGGAGGCGGGGCGATCGTGAACGTGTCGAGCGTGGCGGGCATGATCGGCGCGCCAAACCTCGCAGCCTATTGCTCGAGCAAGGGCGGCGTGCGCACATTCACGAAGTCGGCGGCAATGCATTGCGCACGGAAGGGCTACGGGATCCGGGTGAACTCGGTGCACCCGTCATTCATCGACACGCCGATGGTCGACGGGATGGTCGAGAAGTCCGAGGATCCGGCGCGGGCGAAGGCAAACCTCGCGAAGTCCATTCCGCTAGGGAGGCTCGGCGAGCCCGCGGACGTGGCAGCGGCAGTCGCGTACCTCGCGTCCGACGACGCGAAATTCGTGACGGGCACAGAGCTACTCGTCGACGGCGGGATGCTCGCGATCTGACGCCGCGCCGGGGCGCTGCCCCGGGCCCCGCGGGGGCTGTTCGCCCCTCGACCCGAACCAGGGCCAGCCCTGGACCTTTGGTGGAAGAACTGCGCGATGCGCAGTTCTTCCAACGGGCCGTTGGTAGCGCGTTGCCGGCTGAACCATCCGCGCTGCCGTCTTGGCTGGCAGGATCGCCCGTGGTCTTGACCCGGCCGTTCGATGAACTGCGCATCGCGCAGTTCATCGACCCCGAGTCCAGCGCTTGCGCTGGTCCGGGTCCAGGGGCGGACAGCCCCTGGTGGGGCCTGGGGCAACGCCCCAGCGAAGCGCCCCCGGATGAGACCCATGCTCAGGGCAAGGGACAGGGGAGGGCGGTTCAGCGGGGGCGACGGAGCTCGCGGCGGAGATTGTCGATCCAGGCGCGGGCTTCGTTTTCCGTATCGTCGTAGCGGACGGGGAAGGTGTTTGCGCCGCCGAGGAGGCGGGCGGCGCGGAAGACCATGGTGCCGAGGACGCGAACGTGAAAGCTCGCGCCGACGAAGGAGCACCCGAGGATGGGTATGGCTGGGACCTTGACCTTGGGCGCGTCAATGACGACGCGGCGGGCTTCGGAGGTCACGTCCGCGACGTGGCGGACGTGGACGATCAGGAAGAGGTGCGGCTTGCCTTCGGAAAACCGATGCTGGACATCGAAGAGCCGCTGCATGACGTCGCCCGTGACGTGGCCGACGAGGTGGCCGATGACGAGATCGGGCTCCTCGGTGAGGATGCGGCTTCCGTCGAGGGAGGGGGGCATTTTACCGGAAAGGTATCGGTGAGGAACGCCGGAGGGCAAGCGGATGGCGATTCAGCCGGCGGAGCGAGGGGCCCGGCGGAGCTCGTCGAACCAGGCGAGGGCGGCGGGTTCGCTGTCGAAGAAGCGCACTTCGAAGGGGGAGCCGTGGTTCAGCATGCGGGCGGCGCGGAAGACCATGGCGCCGAGGATCCGGGCGTGAAAACGCGCGCCGACGAGGGCGGCGCCGAAGATGGGTACACGCGCGTCGTTTCCATTGCGCCCTTCAGAAGCGAGCCGGCGCGCCTCGGGCGTGATGTTTTCCAGGTGCTCGACATTCGCAAGCAAGAAGACGCCCGGCTTGCCTATGGAGAAACGGTGATGGATGTCGAGGATGCGCCGCATGTCCTCCACGGTGACGTGCCCGATGAAGTGGCCGATGACGAGATCGGGGTCGTGGGTGACGACATAGCTATCGCTGCTGGAGGGAGGAGGCATTGCGGGGGAAACGTTATCGGAGAGAGGAAGGGGACGGCAAGGGGGAGGAAGAACGCGCGATGGTATGCGTTTCGCGTTACATCTACTGGCACTTGTTCGGGCCGTTGAAGCAGTTGTTGCTGGCGCACTCATTGTTGTTCGTGCAGGTCTCGCCGTTGTCGAGCTTGCACACGCCCATGCCGTCGCAGCTCTTGTTGCCGTTGCACGCATTCGCGGGGTAGTTGTCCTCCGAGAACTGCACGACTTCGACACAATTGCCGACGCTACCGACCTTGTTGCACTGGTAGCACGTGCCCGAGCACGAGCTCTCGCAGCACACGCCGTCGACGCAGTTCTCCGACAGGCACTCGCCACTGTTGCCGCAGTTGACGCCCAGCTCCTTCTTGCACACGCCGCCGCCGTCGCAGCTATTGTTCGTGCCGGTGCACGACGGCGAGTCATCCTGCCCCGTGGGCACGTTCGTGCACGTCCCGAGGCTGCCTGCCACGTTGCAAGCCTGGCACCCGTTCGTGCAGGCATTGTTGCAGCAGATCCCATCGGCGCAGATGTTCCCCGCGCATTCGCCGTTCGCGCCGCAGTTCTTGCCGTTCGACTTCTTGCACTGGCCGTTGCCGTTGCAGATGTCGCCGCCATTCACGTTGCAAGTGAAGCCGATCGCCTCGTTCGGATACGAAGGATTGCCCTGCGCCGTGCACTGATCCTTCGTGCACGGGTTCCCATCCGGGCTGATGTCCCCCGTATCGGGCCGGACCACGAAGTTGCCCGCGCCGTCGCAGACCTGGACCTTGCAGTCCATCGCCGTCTGCCCGCTCGGCGTGACCGTGCCATCGGTCTTGTACGAAAACCCGCAGACGCCGCTGTTGCAGGTGCGCGTCTTGCAGAAATCGTCCGTGCCGGGGCACTCGCTCGCCGTGTTGCACCCGACGCATTGCCCCATCCCGTTGCACACGCTCGCGCCGCCGCAATTCGTGTTCACGGGGACGCTCGTGTACTGCGGCGTGCCGTTGAGGCAGACGTCGACCGTGCAGGGGTTGTTGTCGTTCGGCTTATCGCTGTCGTCGTTGATGTCGATGACGCCGCCGTCGACCCCGTTGCACACCGCCCGCTTGCAGTCGGCCGTCGTCTGCGAGGCCGCGCCTGCGGTGGTCTCGGTGCCGAGGCTCTGCACGACGCACTTGTTGTCGACGCAGGCCCGCTTCCCGCAATCCGTCTCGATGATGCCGGTGCAGTGCTCCGGCAGAATGCATTCGACGCACGCCCCGGTGCCATTGCAGACCGCGGGCTTGCCCGGCTCGCAGAACGTGCCCGAGGCGATGTTCGGGTTCGACGGGACCCCGAGCGTGCAGACGTCGTCCGTGCAGGGATTCCCGTCGTCGGGCACGTCCGTGTCGTCGGGGACGTCCGTGCCCTTGCCGCTCACGCAGAGCTTCTGCTTGCAATCCCCCGGGATCGGCGTGGCCCCCGGGTTGGGCAGGCCGTCGAGGTTCGTGAAGACGCACGTGCTCGTGGCGAAATCGCAGAAATCATCGGTGCAGGAGTTGCCGTCGTCGCACGGGTTTTGCGCGTCGCACGAGATCAAGCAGACGCCCATCGCACACGTGCCGCTCTCGTTGCCTCGCTGGCAATTGTCGCCGTCGGGCGCGGCCACGTTGCTCGGCGTGCTGCCGGTACAGGCGTCGGCCGTGCAGGGCTCGTTGTCGTCGGGGAAGTCGTCGTCGTCCTCGACGATGACTTCCTTGCCGGCCGCGCAATCGATCCGCCGGCAATCGCCGACGGTCTGGGCCGGGCTCGTCCCGTCGGGGGTCGGCGTGTGGACACAGATCTTGTCGTCGCTGCACGTATCGGTGGTGCAGGCGTTCTGGTCGTCGCAGTTCGCCGCCGCCTCGCAGGGCACCTTGGCGGCGGGCACGCCCTCCGCGCTGTAGGGATGGTCCCCGTCGAGGATCTGCACACAGCTCGCCGCCGTGACGAGCATTCCGATCCAAAAAAGCTTCCCGGCTCGCATCAGAATGCCCCTTCGACGCCCAGATACCCGGCCCCCGGCCCTGCCAACCCCCGCACCCGCACCGCCCCGACATTCTCCGCGGACGCCTTCGGCGCAAGCACGAACAGCGTCACGCCCGTCGCCAGCACGACGCCCCCCACGATGAACGTCGCCGTGCTCGCATTGCCGAGCGCCCAGAAGCGCTCCACCGTCTCCATGCCTTTCGCGCCGCACGCGAAGTTCTCGTCACACGCCGCATCGACCTCGCGCTTCTCGGCCACCGCGAGCCCGCCGAGCACACTCCCGGCGAGGAGCGCCGCGCCGCCCACGCCCATCGCCGCAATTCCCCCGATCGCCCACGGATGCATTCCCGGCTTCGGCGGCGCGACCGGCTTCGGCGGCGGCAAAGGTTGCTCGGGGAGCGGCTTTCGCTCGTCCACGGCTTCCTGCGTCGCGCCCGGCGTGAGCTCGAGGATCTTTCGGTCCCCCTTCTCCAGCCGCACCCTCCGCTCCTGCGCCGGGCGCCCCGGGACCTCCACGCGAAATGCATACGCCCCAGGCTCGAGCATTACCGAGGCGCCCAGCGTCTTCAGGTCGAGCGTCGCATCCCCCCGTGTCACGACGAGCCCTGCGGGCACCTCGCCCACCCACACGAGCTTGAGCCGAGGCACCTCCGCGTCGAGCTTCTTTCGTTGCTCCTCCGCGATCCGCGCGCGCTCGGCGTGCCGCTCGCGCAGCGGGCTCTTCATCGCCGCGAAGAGGCCGAGGTACGTCGTGTAATGCTCGAGCGCCGCCGCGATCTTTCCCCGCGTCGCTTCGCATTCGGCGAGCGCATAAAGCGTCCCCGGCGTCGGATCGATCCCCTGGCTCTCCGCGAGCGCGGCGCACGCCTCGGCGTGACGGCCGGCCTCCTGGTGCGCGATGGCCTGCTTGAAAAGGATCTCCGCCTGGAGCTTCTTCACCTGCTCCTCGGCGACCCGCGCCCGATCGGTGTGTTTTTCACGCAGCGGGCTCTTCATCGCCGCGTAGAGATCGAGGTACTCCTTGTAATGAGCGATCGCCTGATCGAGCTTCTGGATCTTCACCTCGCATTCGGCGAGGGCGTGGAGCGTGCCGGGCTTCGGATCGAGCACGTGGCTCTGTTCGAGCAGCGGGCACGCGTCGGCATCACGCCCGGCCGAGACCTCCGCGACGGCGGCGTCGAAGAGCTTTCCCGCGGCCGCTTGCTGCGCCGGCGTGGGCGCAGCGGACGCCACGCCTTCCAGGAGCCCGAGGCCCGCGCAGACGAGCCCCACGAAGAACCATCGTGCCTTCCGCATGTCGTGCCTACCTTTACCGCATGGTTCGTGCGTCACGGAGCGAGCCGGACGCTGAAGAGGTCGGCGCCGCCACTGCTCGTGACGGTTACGAGCGGGGCGCCGAACACGATCTGCTGCTCGAAGCTGCCGCCCACGATCACGTCGCCTTTGCCGTCGACGGCGGCGGCCCAGGCCGTTTGGGATCCTGTCCCACCAAACGTCCTCGTCCAGAGCGGAGCCCAGTCGAATTCGGCGAGCTTCACGACGAATGAATCGTTGCCATCGCTTGTCGTGATCGTGCCGGAGCCGAAATTGATCGATCCGTTGAAGTACCCGGTTACGACCACGTTCCCCGCGCCGTCCACCGCGATCCCGGTGCCCTGCGAGGGTTGGGTGATCCCGAAGCGCTTGCTGCGCACGTGGTTCCCGTTCGATCCGGCGAACTCGGCCAGGTACACGTCGATCCCTCCTACGGCCGACATCGTGCCACCGCCGAAATCGAGCGAGCCCGTGAAGTGTCCGGTGACGAGGACATTGCCGTTCGGCGCGGCGGCGATGCTTCCAGGGAGCTGGTTTCCAGACGAACCGAATACCTTGCTCCACACGTGAGCGCCGGTCTCCCCCTTGTACATCGCGACCACGAGATCATAATCGCCGCCGCCCGGCAGGCTGCCTCCGCCGAGATCCGCACCGCTGTACGTCTCGCCCACGACGGCGACGTCGCCGTTCTCCATGACCGTGAGGCGCCGTCCTCGTTGAATGCTCTGGTTGACGAAGATCCGGCTCCAGCGATGGGTCCCCGCGGAATCGTAGCTCGCCACGAACAGGTCTTGTCCGCTGGGGGCCACGGTATCGCCCCCGAGGCTCACGTTCTCATCGGTGACCCACCCCGTGACGTACAGGTTCCCTGCCGCGTCGGTGTCCACGTCGTGCGCGGCTTGCCTGTTCGCCGCGCCGAAGCTCTTGCTCCAGATGTGCGCGCCCATGGCGTCGAACGTGGCCATGAAGATATCGTTGCTCGGGATGGACTGTAGCTCGCTCCCACCGAAATGGATCATCCCGTCGAATTCGCCGACCACCGTGACATCCCCCGCCGGGCTCACGGCCACGCCGCGGGCGACAGCAAATCCCTCGCAGGGATATTTCTTCTCCCATTGCATCGCGCCATCCGGGCCGATCTTCGCAACGTAAACGCTGCCAGGGCCCGAGCTTTCCAAGAATTCCACGGTCCCCGCGACGACGTACCCGCCGTCGGGTGTGACCGCCACGTCGGAGAGCACGTCGGTCATCGGGGAGACAGAGCTGCCCGGCGGCGTGAACGCGGCCTTGGGCGTGCCCGTACATGCGCTTACGGCCGATCCATCACAATCCTCGTCTCCAGGCAGGGTGCAATCTTCAGCCGCCGGAACGACCTCATCCTCGCAAGGGCCGAACTCCGAGCCGTCGTCCGCGCAAACCTGCACACCGGTTTTGCAGTCGCCGAAGCCCTCCGTGCCAGCGGGCCCCGAATAACACACCCGCATCTCGCCCGGAGTACACGGCTCACTCGTCCCGCCGGCCCCACCCGTGGAGCTCGACGACGCACCTCCGGCCCCTCCCGCACCCCCCGCCTGCCCCCCGCCGCCCACGGGTTCCTCTGCGTGATACGGGTTGTCCCCTCCGAGGACCTGCACACAGCTCGCCGCCGTGAGCAGCGCCGCGACACCGAGCGGCTTCCACGCTCTCATCCTAGCACCTCAATCCCGACTCCACGTCGACCCGGGTTTCGGCGCCTTCCCCGTCGGCGCCGCGCCTCCCTTCGAGGTCTGCGACGCCGCCGCGGGCTTGCTCGCCGGCGCCTTCGCGGCCGCGCTCACCACAGGCGCGGCGCTCGCCGTCGCGGTCGGCATGGGCTCGGGCGTCGTCGTCTCCACCGGCGCCGCCGGCACGATTTCGGGCGCGGCGGTCGCCACGACAGGCGGAGACGACGGCGCGGCGGCGGCCGGCTCTTTCGGCTTGCCCTCCTCGCGCGACGAGAGCGCGAGGAATGCAACCACACCCGCGAGCAAACATGCGAGCCCCGCGCCCGCGGCGATGAGCTTCGTCGGCGGCGATCGTCGCGCCGGGACCGCGGTCATCCCGCTGCCGAGCGGCGTCATGACCGGGCCCATGGGCGTCCCGGCTTGCCCCGCGGGCGTCGCGGCGCCGAGCTCCGCGCCGCTCGGCAGCGGCGCGCGCCTCGGCGCCATCGGCGTCGTCGCCTGCGTGTCGAGCGTGGAGATCGGCACATCGTAGGGCTGCGACGTGAACGACGGCCGCGAGATCGCTCCTGGCGGCAGGATCCCCGAACCCGTGAGCCCCGCCATCGGCACCCCGAGCGCCTCGGCGAGCGTTTTCACGGCGCTCGTGGCCGAAGGAAACCTCTCGGCGGGCGCCTTCGCCGTGGCCCGCGCGAACCAGCCGTCGAACGCGGGCGGCAGGCTCGCGCCGAGCCGGCCGGCGCGCGCCGTCGCCGGCTCCCGGGGCCCGAGCGCCGCCTGTGCGGCGAACGCGAAGACGTTTCCGCCGCCTCGCGACTCCTCGAACCAGTAGGCTTTGCCCACGAGGAGCGTGAACGCGATCATGCCGAGCGCGAAGATGTCGGTCGCCGGCGAGACCGACGATTCCATCATGAACTGCTCGGGCGCCATGTAGAGCGGGGTGCCGAGCGATTGCGTCGCGCCCGCGGCCGTGGACCCGGCGGCCACGATCTTGGCGATCCCGAAATCGAGCACTTTTATGCGCGGGGGGCCGTCTTCGCGCTCGCAGAGGAACAGGTTGTCCGGCTTGAGATCGCGATGGACGATGTGGGCGCGGTGCGTCTTGTCGAGCGCGAGCGAGGTCTGATGCAGGTAGGCGACCACCTCGGCCGGCGGCAAGGGGCCCGTGCGTCGGAGCCGTTTGCCGAGCTCCTCGCCGCGCAAGAGCTCCATGACCAGGAAGGGCATTCCGGTCGCGTCGTCGATGCCCGCGTCGAAGACGTCGACGATGTAATCGCTCTCGATCTCCGCGGCGACGCGCGCCTCTTGCCGGAAGCGCCCGCGCAGGTCCTCGCTCTGCACGAAGTTCGCGTGCATCACCTTGAGCGCGCGGCGGCGGTTCGTCTCGAGGTGGACGACCTCGTACACGGCCCCCATGCCCCCTGCGGCGATGCGATGCTCGACGCGGTAACGCCCGGCGAAAATGGATCCGGCTGCCAGATCAGAGGACACGATCCGCTCCCTCGACAATTCCCGCCGCTCGCATGTTTGCGTGCAAACGGTTTCCCGTGGCAGTAGACGGCCAGTTGCGAGCGAAGTCAAGCGTTCGGGGGAGGAGCGGGCGCGGTCGGCGGACGCTGAAGCGCGCTTCGCGCGACCGCTGGGGCCGGTCCGGTCGACCGTTCCAGCCGCACGACGCCTGCGCGGTGGCTCCTTCGGGAATGCGCTTCCGAAGCGGCTCCGGTGCCTCGCCTGCGCGCTCGCGTGCACGATGCGAGCTTCGCCTGAGGCGTCCTATCTGTTTCCTGAAGCGGGTCGAGTGGTCGGCCCGTGGAATCGATTCGGCCGCGCGACCGCTGGGAGGGCTCCCGGGAGCGTCGGGAGCGGGGCCGATCGGGTCAGCCTTCCGTCGGGGCGGGCGCGGCTTGCCGGGGGCCGCGGCTCATGAAGTCGATGAGGACGCGGAAGATGGGGCCGAGCTCGGGATTGTACTTCATCTGCTCCTTGAGCTGGCCATTGACTTTGCGCAAAAGCTCCCAGGCCTCGGCGTCGAAGAGCAGATTGGCCTGCTTGAGGGTCGTCAGGACGACTTCGAGATCGATGATGACCTGATCGATTGCATCGGCGCGCTCGCAGGCCGCGAGGAGCGCGTCGGCCGTGACGCCCTTGGGGAGCGTGAGCTTGTCGCCGGCCTTGTTGATCGCATCCGCCGTATGGGTCCCGACGAGGCCGATCCCGCGGGGCGCCTTGGGCAATCGCTTCACCTCGTCGGCGGAGAGCGTGCCGGCATTCGAGGGCGGCTTGAGGCTGTCGGGGATGCTGACGGAGACGGAGCCGTGCTTGATTTCGGCCATGTTCGAGTTCCTTTGCGTGGATCGGGTGCTGGGCGCGGACGGTACGGGAGGGGTAGGGCGGGGGCAAGAAATGTGGTGGAGGGCGCGGGGGGCGAAGGGGCGGAAAGGGGGAGGGCGGGGGCAAGAATGTGGCGGACGCTGGTCACGGCATTCTATTTCTGCTGCGTCATGCCTTCGTCGGCCACTGGAAACCCTATTTCGGAGCTGCCGTCCATCGTGAAGTGCCCAGGGTAAAAGCATTGCAATTCGGATCCCACTTTCGAAATGGCAAGCTGTAATGCCTGGATCGAGTCTGCGCCGTAAGCATGCAACGAGCGGACGTTCTCCCCCTCGATCGTTATCTCGTAGGGGCAGACCCAGTAGTCAGCCGTCACGTCCTCATCCCCTGGAGGTGGTGGCACGTGTCGAGGTCTCCCAATTCTGATGACAGCCTTGCGCACAGGAGCGTCGCTTGTTTCCCGGTATTCGAGCTCTCGTTCCGCAATGCAATCGAGAGCGATGGGCGTCGTTGCTGTCATCGTGCTTCTTCTTGTTCCGGTGCGAAGTGTTGCGCGAGCGGTCGCTCTGTCCCGTGCTCACTTGTTATGATTGCATCGCTTCAAACAATGTCCGTATTCCTCGGATGCCGCCCCGCGACACAAACTCTGTTGCATTTTCGTTCTGTACTTTCGTTTGTCTGCACATTCTCGCGACAGCAGCTCGTAAATTCGGTGGCAATTCGACTCGCAGACGCTACACGTCTCGGCTTGGATTGTCGTGCCCTGCAAGCTGGCGTGTGTTGCAGTCTCTGCAGACGTCCATCCAGGCCCCCATCCTTGCCGCGAACGGAAACCGCCCGAGCTACCGCCAAACGTGCCGGACAAAAGGATCGCGCCCAACCCCAGAATCGTTTTGCCCATCATTTCCCCCCCGCGCGCGCCCTGCGTTCAATACGCAGGGCGTCGCAGTGTTTCCCTGTAGCACGGCACGCATGGACGTGAAGCCAGAAGCCGTGCCGGCGATTGCGAGCCGCGCTACCCGTGCACCTTCCGCCCGAACTCCCGCATCCACTTCGCCTCGTCCTCGGTGAGCGGGCCTCGTTCGAGTGCGTTCAGGTTCTCTTCGAGCTCGGCTCGGGTCTTCGGACCCGTCAGCGCGAGGTCCACGTGCGGGCTCGAGAGCTGGAATCGATAACAATCGCCCGCGCTCATCACGGGACCGTCCCAGCCGCCCGGGCGCTTCAGCAGCTTCCGCCACGCCGTCGCCGTGTACGCGAGCACCGAGGGGGAATGGTCCTTCACGTGCGGGAAGACGTCGCGCTCGGCGCCCGGGTGCGCCGCGTTGTAGCGCAGCATCAGGAGGTCGAGCGGCGAGTCCGCGGCGAGCTTGCCCGCGCGCGGGCGATCGTGAATGCTCGCGCCGATCGCGCGGACCTTGCCGCTCTCGCGCAGGTGGAGGAGCTCTTTTTGCGTCGCCTCCGTCCACGCGGAGCCCTTGCCCAGCCAGCTGAGCAGGTACACGTCGAGGTGATCGGTGCCGAGCTCGCGCAGGAGTTTTTCGGCGCCCGAGCGCACGCCCCAGCCGAACCAGCCGAGCTGCGCGTAGCCAATGACGGTCGTCGCGTCGCGCCGCGCGCCCATCGCCGCCTTGACGGGCGCGCGCATCCCCTTGTTCCGCGCGGTCCACAAGAAGACGTTCACGCCCCGATCGATCGCGGCGCGGACGCCGTCCTCGTCGATGCCGTAGTTTGCTGCGAGGCCGAGCCGAAACACGCGCTTGCCGCGAAGCGCCGAGGGGGTCGCATACAGCCAGTCGTTCATGTCCCCCACGGTATCACGGATCGGTCAGCGTTCGCCGAGCTCCGTCGTCGAGCGAAAACCGAAACCCGAGTAGAGGTTGACCAGCCGATCCGCGATCCCCATCCCGCGCGCCTGGAGCTTCGTCGTGTCTCGCACCCGCGCCCCGATCCGACGCATCCACGCGAGCTCCTCCTCGCTCATCGGCCCCTCTTCGAGCGCCTTCAGGGCCTCGTCGATCTGCGCCGCGTCCTTCGCGCCGGCCCAGCAGGCGCCGATGTTCGGGTTCGAGAGGGCGAACCGATAACAATCCGCCGCGCGCGGCAAGCGCTCGTCGGCGGGGACGAGCTTGCGATCGAGGAGCTGACCCCACGAGGTCGAGGTGTACGAGACGATTCCGGGGCCCCGATCCGGCAGGTGCGGAAAGACGTCCTTGTCGGCGCCGGGGTGCGCCGCGTTGTAACGGAGCATCAGGAGGTCGATGCGGGGATCCCGGGCGAGGTGCTTGAACGCGGGGCGGTTGTGGCAGGAGATCATGACCGAACGCGTGCGGCCCCGACGCACGAGATCCGCGGCGGCGTCGAGGATCGCGTCTTTCGGCGGGAGGTTCCACCAGCCGAGGAGCAAGACGTCGGCGTGATCCATTTCGAGCTTGCGGAGCGCTTTTTCGAGCGATTTGCCGAGCCCGGACGACGAGCGCGCGTAGGTCTGGATGACGACCTTGATCCGATCGCGGTGGCTCTTGCCGAGGCGCTTCAAGCCCTCGCCGAAATCGGGCATGCGCGACGAGCCCCAGTAGAAAAAATTCACCCCGCGCTCGAAGGCATGCTCCACGTCGCGCCCCTTCGCTCCGTAGCTCGCCGCGAGCCCGAGGGGCACGACGTCCAGATTGCTACGGCCGAGGCGGACAGGGGAAAAGGACGCCGACATGGGAAGAGCCTCCGGCGCGAGGATGGCACGGAGGATCGAGGACACGCAAGGAAGGGGATTATCGCGCCTCGGCGGCGATCGGGGCGGGCGCCGTCGCGTCGGCCGCGCTCGCGGTGCGCGCGCCCGTGAGGCTGACGCAAGCGCCGCCCACGCCGAGGGCGACGACGCCGCAAGCAAAAGCGCCGAGCAGGGCGCGGCGCGCATCGCGCGGATTGCCGCGGACGACGGAGAGGACGCGGTCGTGCTCGCGGTAGACGACGGCGGCCGAGAGCACGGAGGCCCGCGTCTCCTCGCCGAGGCCGAGATCGAGCTTGCGCGGCGACCAGGCGACACGCGGATCGTCGGCGGACGCCGGGCGCATGGCGGAGAGGAGGCGCTCGACGCGGAGAGCGCGCGCGAGGGCGACGGCGTCGCCGAGGCATAACGCGAAGATGGCGGCGACGGCGGCGACGCCGAGGGTGCGCGAGACCTCGAGCGAGGGGCGGACGCCGGTGGGAAACACGTTCCAATCGGGCAGGGCGGCGAGGGTGCCGAGGGCGACGCTCACGGCGACGGCGAGCCAGACGGCGCGGCGATCGGCGCGATCGACGAGGGATCCGGGCCGGGCGCGGCCGACGCGGCGGGCGGCGGCGAGGACGAGGGCGAAGGCGGGCAAGAATCCGAGCGCGCAGACGAACCCCGTGGCGGCGCCCTCGCCGAGGCCCCAGCGCGACCAACGCATCACGCCGATGAGCGCGCCGCCCATGAGCCCGGCCGACAGGACGCCCACGGCGGCCGCGAGGAACGCAGCGGCGCGGCGAGGCCAGTGGACGGTGGGCTGAACGAGGACGCCGAGGAGGAGGGCGCAGAGCGGGGTGACGACGACGAAGGCGGGGCGGAGGCCGGCGTCCATGAGCTTGAGGGCGCCGACGCGGAAGAAATCGGCGGCCATCCAGCCGCCGACGGCGCCGAGGACGGCGTACGGGAGCGAGAGGCGAGGGACGCGGCTGGGAGCGGGAGCGAGGGCGGGGGTGGGAGCGGCGGCGGGAGCGGAAACGGAGGCAGGAGCGGCGGCGGATGCGGGGGCGGGGGCGTTGGGCTGGAGCATGGGCGGTACCTCGCGGGAGGGGTCAGACGCCTGGGAGGCCTCTGGGGTTCCCGGATTTGGATTTGTCGCCCTTGAAACGCCCTCGCGGTGAAACTCCGCCCGGCGTGGACGGGGTCGTCTACGACGTGGAAATGGCCCCAGATGCCACGCTGCGCAGCATCGTATCGTCACTCGTGAACTTGTCACGGATCTGCTGCGCGTAGCTGGTCAGGTCGGCCGCCAGGCCCGTGGAAGAGGTGGTCAGCAGATCGGCCAGCGTGCTGGTCGTCTTCGTGCTCTTGTTGTCGTTGAAATACTTGTGCAGGCGTCCCACGACCGGGTTCTCGTAGACATCGGCCTTCAGCACGTTCTTCGCGTCCTTCAGGGAGAAATGCACGCCGAGCCAGCCCTTGATCAAATTGTTGTTGTCATCTCCGGGCGGGATGCTTTTGTCCTTGTAGTTCTCCCGGGCGCAGCGGGCTTCCTTCATCCACGCGCGTAGCTCGGTCTTCAGCACGGCGATCACGAAAGCGTCCGTGTCCTTGGAGGCGCCCCGCGGGGATTCCTTCCGGACAATCTGATCATGCGCATGGGACATCTCGTGCGTCAGGGCTGCGATGCCCCTGCCCAGCTGGGTCCCCTTGGTGCCGTTGGTCACGTACTCCTTGATCGGATTGAACCAGCTCGACGAGATTTCGAGCATCATGGTACTGAAGTTCCATCCCCCACCGCTGCCGCCCGAGCTGATCCCGATATCCGCTTTGTGTTCGCGCAGGGCTGACCACAAGGCGGCGGTGGTGGCGCCGAATTTCGCGAGCAGCGTGGTGTCGTCGACGCTTTGCATCCACGCGCCATCCAGGTCGAACTTGCTTTGCACGACACGAGGAGGCGCGCCGGACAGGTGCGGCGCGTAGGCCTTCCGCTGCACCACGGTAGCCGGATGCGGCGGCCTCACCAAGAGGCCCCCGAACGGGCGTTTCGGCTGTACGACGGTCGCCGGGTGCGGCGGTTTCCTCGGCGCGGGCCCGTCGGGTTTCTTCGAATGATCGGGGGGCATGGGCGTTCCTGGGGGCTCCCCATGCTCGCGCGGAGTCGCACCCCAGGCAAAGTTTCGGGCTCGCGCCTGCAGCGATCGGCCCGCAGGATTTGTCGCCCCAGGAACGCCCTTTCGGGTAGGCTCGTCCGGTGCGGTCGCGATGGTCTCTCGGGGCGGTGGGGCTCTCGGCGCTTTTGTGGGCGGGGAGCGCGGAGGCGTTTTGCGGGTTCTATGTGAGCGGCGCGGACGCCAAGCTCTACAACAACGCGACGCAGGTCGTCCTCCTGCGCGACGGCACGCGCACCGTGCTGTCCATGCAGAACAACTACCAGGGCCCGCCGGAGGCGTTTGCCATGGTGGTCCCCGTGCCGATCGTCCTCCAGAAGGAAAACGTCAAGACCCTCGTCCGCGACGTCTTCGACCGTATCGATCAGCTGAGCGCGCCGCGCCTCGTCGAGTACTGGGAGCAGGATCCTTGTGACCATCCGCGCAGTCGCTCGTGGGTGCAGACGGAACGCAGGGCCAGCGCAGAGGCGCCCTCGCCCGCGGGCGGCGGCCCCGGCGGCGCGCCGCTCGTCCGGATCGAGGCCCAGTTCGCGGTCGGCGAGTACGAGATCGTCGTCCTCAGCGCCGAAGACTCCTCCGCGCTCGACACGTGGCTCCGGCAGAGCGGGTATCACATCCCCGACGGCGCCGAGCCGGTGCTCCGGCCCTATGTGCAGAGGGGCGAGAAGTTTTTCGTGGCCAAGGTCGATCCCGAGAAAGTGAAGTTCGACGCGAAGGGAATGGCCACGCTCTCGCCGCTCCGGTTCCATTACGACACGGAGACGTTCGCTTTGCCCGTGCGGCTCGGCCTTTTGAATTCGAAAGGCACGCAGGACCTCATCGTCCACGTCCTCGCGAAGAACCAGCGGTACGAGGCCGCGAATTATCCGAACCTCACGATCCCCACGAACATCGAGCTCAACGAGTCCGCGCTCGGCGCCTTTGGGTCGTTTTACGTCGCGCTCTTCGACCAGACCGTCGCGAAAAAGCCCGGCGCGGTCGTGACCGAATATGCCTGGAGCGCTGGGAAGTGTGACCCTTGCCCCGGGCCGACGCTCGCCCCGGAGGACATCGCGGCGCTCGGCGGCGATACCCTCGTGAGCCCGCGGGACACGGATCAGCCGCCCGGATCCCCGCCCGCGAGCGGCATGTCGCCCGCGGAGGCCACGATCACCCGATTGCACGTCCGGTACACGAAGGAATCGCTCGGCGAGGATCTCGTCCTCCGCTCCGCGTCGCCGATCACGGGCGGCAATGAGTGGAGCAGGGGCCCCGACAAACACGGGGCGACCTCCGACGCGCCGGGCGGCCAGAACATGTTCCAGGGGAGATACATCGTGCGGCACCCCTGGAAAGGCGACATCACCTGCACCGATCCTGTCTACGGGCGCTGGGGGGAGCGTCCGGACAAGGTGGGCGCGGCGCGGGATCTCGCGTTCGTGCCGCGGGAGGGGCTCGCGCTGTCGGAGCTCGTCGCCGAAAACGTGGAATCGATCGGGCTCTTGGGATCGCCGCCGACGATCGAGCGCAACGTCCGCGTGCCCCTTTCGGCGTATCTGCGCACGAGCGGCGCCGCGATCGGATTCGGGTTCGCGGCGGGGCTCGGGCTCGTGGGGTTTTTGCTGTACCGGATGCGGAGGGCCTCGTGAGCGACACGCCGATCGATCGGTCCGAGGAGCGACATCGCCTCGTGGCCATGGCCGCGAGCGTGCCGCTCTGGCTCCTCTGCGCGCCGCTCGTCTTGCCGTTCGGCGGCCGGGAATCGCTGCTCCAAATGGCGAACCGGGACGGCACGGCGGTGACCATCCTCGTGGGCCTCGCGTTCTCGCCGCTGTTCGCCGGCGTCGTCGGGCTCGTACGAGGGCTCCGGCGAGCCGCGCCGGGCCGGTGGCTCTTCGGCGTGCCCGCCGTCGCCGCGACGCTCATGGCCCTCGGTATGGTCCTCGTCATTTCGCTCCTGCTCCTCATCGAGCGGACGTCGAGCCATCAGCCCTTCGTCTGGGTCGGGCTCGTGGTGGCCCTCGCCGCGCTCGTTTGCCTCGTGCGGGGTTTTTTCCGCAAGGGCTGGCGCCGCTTCAGCCACGTCGTCGGCGGGATCTGGCTGTCCGGGCTCGTCCTCGGCATCTCGCTCGGTTTCTCGCCGAAGCCCTTCTTCACCTCTCCCTCGTGGGGCGAGTGGGCCTTCCTGTTCGGCCTCGCCGCGCTCGCGCCGCTCGTCGTGTTCGCGCTCGCCCCGCGGCGGCCGGCGTGAGCCCGTGCTAGCCTGCGGCCCATGGCTGCACGGCATTTCCAGTTCGTTCCGATGGACGGGCGGGCGCCCGAAGGCGCCATCTCCTGCGATGGGCTCGTCGCGGGCGCGGCCCTCGATCTGAGCCACTGGGCGAAGAATCGGACGCCGAAGGCCTTCAAGGCCGATACCTCCGTCGAAATCGCGCTTTCGTTCGTCCGCGAGGCCTCGCCGGCCGACGGGCCCTCCGTCGTCGTGAACAACCATTTCGACGCGGATGGAGTGCTCTCCGTCTGGTCGCTGCTCGACCCGGAGACGGCCGCGGCGCACGCGGGGCTGCTCGTCGCGGCGGCCGAGGCGGGCGACTTCGACGAGTGGCCGAAAGAGACGCGCGGCATCTGGCTCAACATGGCGATCCGGCGCCTCGTCGTGCTGAAGCCCGAGGCGAGCGCGTTTCCGATCGTGCTCGCGTCGCTCGGCGAGCTCGTGCGCACCCTCGACACGCGCGAGGATCTCTGGGGGACGTCGTACGCCGCGCTGCTCGAAGCCGAGCGGCGCGCGAATGCGGGGGACGTGATTTCGTATTCCGTCGGCCCCATTCGCGTGTTCCACCACGGGCCGGGCGTCCCCGAGGTGCCGGGGGCCGTGCTCTCGAAGCTCGGTTCGACAGGGGAGGGTGTTCTCCGGCTCTTGCTCGCGTTCGAGGAGCCGGACGGCTCGTTCCGGTATCGGTACGAGCTGCCGCGCTGGACCTGGGCCGATACGGTCGTGCGGCCCGTGATCCCCGCGCCGAGCCGCAATGCCCTCGCTGCGGGCCTCGGGCCGGGATGGGCGATGAAGGGCGTCGATTTCGGGATGACGGCCCTCCTGCGCACGACGGCGCCGCTCCGGGAGGCGCCGCGCGTGATGGCGGAGCGGTTCGCCTCGATCGATCGCTACGCGGCCTGATCAGCGTGCTTCTTTGCCCACGAGCTCCGCGATCGAGCCGATCCCCTCGGCGCGCATCCGCGACAAGATCCCCTCGTGGATCCGCCGCGCGAACGCGGGGCCCTCGTAGATGAACGCCGTGTACGCCTGCACCAGCGTCGCCCCCGCGGCGATGCGCTCCCACGCGTCGTCCGCGCTCTCCACGCCGCCGGCTGCCACGAGCACCATCGAATCGCCCACGCGCGCCCGCAGCCTGCGCAGCACCGCGAGTGCGCGCGCCTTCACGGGCTTGCCCGAGAGCCCGCCCGCGCCGATCTGCGCGACCTCTGCGGCGTCCGTCGCGAGTCCATCCCTTCGGATCGTCGTGTTCGTCGCGATGATCCCGTCGAGGCCGAGCTCGCGCGCGAGGTCGCCGATCGCGTCGATGTCCTCGTCTGCGAGGTCGGGCGCGATCTTCACGAGCAGCGGCACGCGTCGCCCGGGCGAGGCGCGATCGAGCGCGGCGCGCACCTCGGCGAGCAGCGGGCGCAGCTTCTCCGTCGATTGCAGATCCCGGAGGCCTGGCGTATTCGGCGAGCTCACGTTGACCACCAGGTAATCGGCGTGCGCGGCGAGGCGCTCGGCGCTCGCGACGTAATCGGCCGCGGCCTCGGATTCCGGCACGACCTTCGTCTTGCCGATGTTCGCGCCCACGATCACGCCGCCTGGCTGTCGCCTCGCGAGCCGCTCGGCCGCTGCGCGCGAGCCCTCGTTGTTGAAGCCCATCCGGTTCACGAGCGCGCGATCCGCCGGGAGCCGGAAGAGCCTGGGCTTCGGGTTTCCGCCCTGGGGCTCGCCCGTGACCGTGCCGATCTCGACGAACGCGAAGCCGAGCGCGCCGAGCGCTTCGAACCCGCGCGCGTCCTTGTCGAACCCCGCGGCGAGGCCGAGCGGGCCCGGGAAATCGAGGCCAAAGGCCCGCACCGCGAGGCGCGGATCCCGCGGGCCGAAGAGCCGCTTCGAGAGGGCGCGCGCGCCGGGCAGGGCCATCAGGAACCGCAAGAGGCCGAAGCCGAGGTGATGGGCCGTCTCGGCGGACAGGCGGCGGAGGAGCAGGCTGAACAGGAGGCGGTACATCGGCCGGCGAACGCATACGATGCCGCGTGCGTGCGTCAAGGCGCGTCTTGCGCATCCGTGACGGCGGTGGCAGGGAGTTGGCAAGCCATGCATGCCCCTGCGTTTTCCGCCGCCGTCCTGCTTTCCCTCCTCGCCCTCGTCCCGGCCTGCTCGAAGGACGAGTCGGCCGCGCCGCCCGGGCCGTCGCAGCAGCCGGCTGCGCAGACGGGCCTGCCGGACCGCGACCCGGCGCTCGCACGCAAGCTCGTCGCCGAGGGCGGCGTCTTGATCGACGTGCGCACGCCGGAGGAGTACGCGGAGCGCCACCTCGACAAGGCCACGAACATCCCCGTGGGCGAGCTCGAGACGCGCCTCTCCGAGGTCGAGAAGCTCACGGGCGGCGACAAGACGAAGCCGATCGTCGTGCACTGCGCGGCCGGCCCGCGCGCCGCGCGCGCCAAGAAGATCCTGCTCGGCGCGGGCTACACGCAGGTGACGAACCTCGGCGGCATCAACGACTGGGACGCGAAGTAGCGCCAAGCTTTGAGCATGGGTCTCTCCGGGGGCCGCCGAGCCGGGGCGCTGCCCCGGGCCCCGCGGGGGCTATCCGCCCCTCGACCCGGACCAGGGCCAGCCCTGGACCTCAGGGGGAAGAACTGCGCGATGCGCAGTTCTTCCCACAGGCCGGTGGTACCGCCTCGCCGGTGGAACTGTCCGCGCTGCTGGCTTGGTTGGCAGGGCCCTTCGTGGTCTTGATT
The DNA here is from genome assembly GCF_029946515.1 of Polyangium sp. 6x1. Classification (GTDB taxonomy): domain Bacteria; phylum Myxococcota_A; class Polyangia; order Polyangiales; family Polyangiaceae; genus Polyangium. Next base: position 46,117 of record NZ_JARZHH010000006.1, on the reverse strand, counting down.
CGGCCCGTTCGATGAACTGCGCGAAGCGCAGTTCATCGACCCTCGGTCCAGCGCGGGCGCTGGTCCGGGTCCAGGGGTGGACAACCCCGGGGTTTGGGGCGTAGCTCGGCTTGCCGAGCGTAGCCCCATCGTTGAACAGACGGGCCCGGGGTGAAACCCCGGCGCTACGCTACCCTGTGAACCCCCCCTCGAAGACGGGCGAGCCGCGCCTCCGCCTCGCGCATCCGGCCGGGCTCGCGCATGCGCCGCGCGCGAAAGAGCAGGTTGTGCGGGGTCACCGTGGGCGGCACGAACGCTGTGATCGTCACCTCGTAGCCCGCTGCTTCCAGCCTCGCCGCCCGCTCTGCGTCGACGAGCGACATCACGAACCGCCGCCGCACCTCGGCTTGGCGCGGGATCCCGAGCGCGTCGGCCTTTGCCTCGGCCGCCGCGGCGAACGGGACGCTCGCCGCATAACAGCACGGGACCAGGTAGAGCCATTTCGCGCCCGCCTGGCTCGCCGCGTCGAGGATCGCGTCGGACGCTGCCCCGCAGGCGTGCAGCGCCACCACGATTTCTGGCGCCTCGGGCCAGCACGACGCATCGCTCACGTCGCCTGCCGCGAGCCGGAGCTCGATCCCTGCTGCAAGCCGCGCGGCCGCGGCCTCGCATGCCGCGATCCTCGTCGCTTCGCGCTCGATCACGTGGACGCGGGAGAACCCGAGCAGCGCGGCGCCGACGAGGCCCACGTACGCTTTGCCGGCGGCCGCGTCCACGAGCAGCTTATCTTTGCGGTGCCGCTCGATTTCGCCGAGAAGTGCGGCGACCTCGACGGCCTTCTTGCGGTCCTCGCGCCGGAGCTTCGTGCCTTCTGCGACGATGAACAGATCGTGCAGGGCTCGCTCGACGGCCTCGGACGTGATCATGACGCAATCCTAACGTTGGTTCGTGGTACGGTGTGGACGTTTCCCTTCCGGAGATCCGCTTCTTCATGTCGGACCAAGACGCCTCGTCGGGGCGAACGACCTTCGCCGCGCTCTCGTCGGCCGCTCGTTTCGTCGTCGGCTTCACGCTGGTCGCGGTGGCGTCCACCGTGACCATCCTGATCGCGCTTTTCCTCCTGCCATTTCGGGTCCTGCGCATCAAGCTCTGCAACTATTACGGCAAGCTCATCGGGTATTCGATCACGCGTATCGCCGGCGTCACGCCCGTCCTTCATGACGCCGAGCGCATCACGCAGAGCCACCCGGCCATTTACGTCGCGAATCACGCCTCGACGCTCGACGCGTTCCTGTCGATCTGGCTCTGCCCGGTTGGCGGGTGCGGCGTCATGAAGAAAGAGGTCCTCAAGATCCCCTTCTTCGGCCAGCTCTACCTCCTGTCGGGGCACCTTTGGCTCGATCGGGCGAACAAGGGCTCGGCCATCGCGGCGATGGCCGGCATCGCGAAGACGGTGAAAAAGCACAAGCTTTCCATCTGGATCATGCCGGAGGGCACGCGCAGCCGCGACGGGCGCCTCCGCCCGCTCAAGCTCGGCTTCGTGCACCTCGCCATCGCCACGGGCCTGCCGATCGTGCCGGTCGTCCTCCACGGCGTGCACAAGAACTGGGTGAAGCACACGCTCTTCGTGCAGCCCACGACGGTGGACATCGAGGTCCTGCAGCCGATAGAGACCTCCGGATGGCGCGCGGAGACGGCGCGGGAGCACGCTGCCGAGGTGTTCAACGTGTTCGCGGAGAAGCTGCGCGACGATCAGAAGCCCTTGCCGGGCGTGCCGGCCGTGGCGGAGAAGGGCGAGAAGATCGAGCAGGCTGCGGCCTGATCAACCTGCCGCCTTGTTCCCCATCCGCCGCTGGAACCGGAGGCGGAGCACCTCGTCCTCGAGCTCGTTCGCGATTGCCATCGCGCGCCGCCTCGCCTCCGCGGAGGCCTCGCCGCCCACGATGCGCGCCAGCATGTTGAGCGCCATTGCGCGCATCCGCATGTGCCCGCCGTCGCCCGCGTGTCGGCACGCCTCCCGTGCGAGCGCCGCGCCTTCGTCGGGAAAACCTTGCTTCCAGCGCGCGTACGCGAGGCCGCTCGCCCGCCGTGCGCGCGCGAAGGCTGGCCCGTCTTCGGGGATCCGCAGGTAGAGCGCCTCCGCGGCGACCGGATCCGGCTGCTTGCCGCCCCACGAGCGGTTCCGCTCGAAGGCGCGTTGATCGATCCACCGCGCGAACAGGCAGGCCTTGTCGTGGGCGGGCATCGGGAGCTCGAACAAGGGCTCGATCTCGTCGAGCAGGCCGGGCACGCGCTCGACGTCGTCCCGGCTCGCGACGAAGGCCTCCGTGAGCAGCGCCTCGATGCGCGCCTCGGGCGGGGCTTTGCCGAGCAGGGGACGGATCCGGGCGAGGTGCGTCCGTGCCGCGTCGCGGTCGTCGCCGCGCAGCACGCACGTCGCGTGGGCGAGGGCGAGGAAGACGTGGGAGACCGGGTCTTCGCTCACCGGGGGCCGGTCCCAGAGGCGCAGGAGATCCTGGGCGAGGGGCAGGGGCAGGTCCGTGAAGCGCGAGTGATACGCGCCCATCCAGCGGGCCCGCTCGGTGAGCGCGTCCGGCAGGCCGAAGGCCGAGAGCGCGCGCGCCCCCCAGGTCCCGCCGTCGCGTTGCCCGCGCGTCCGCAGCCGACGCAGGGCGCGCTCGATCGAGTAGACGTCGTCCTCGTAGCCGCGGAGGGACGAGAGCCGCTCGGCGACCGCCGTCAGCGAGCCGTGCTGCGCGACGAGCCAGACGACGTAATCCTCCCAGGAAAAGCCTGCGGCCGCAGCGTGTCCGGGTTCGTGTCCGGGCATTTTCGTCGCGGCGAGCGTATCAAGGTTCCGAAGCAACCAACAAGGAGGACGGCGATGTCGAAGGAACCTGCATTTTTCCTGGTGATTGATCTGGAAGCGACGTGCGATGAGGAAGGGCGCATCCCCGAGAAGATCATGGAGATCATCGAGATCGGCGCGGTCCTCGTGGATGGCGTGACGCTCGAGCCGGTGGGCGAGTTCGCTACCTTCGTGCGCCCGGTCATCCGGCCGACGCTCACGGACTTCTGCAAGAAGCTCACGACGATCACGCAGGCGGACGTCGACGGTGCGCCCACGTTCCCGGCGGCGATCGAGGCGCTCGGGCGCTTCGTCGGGGATCGGGACGCGCTCTTCGGCTCGTGGGGCGACTACGACCGCAAGCAGTTCGAGATCGACGCGAACCGCTGGGGCGTGCCGCTCCCGCTCAAGGGGCACATGAACATCAAGAAGCGCTTCTCGGCGGCCCTCGGCGAGACCACGCGGTACGGCATGTCGAGCGCGCTCGAGCGCCTCGGGCTTCCGCTCCTCGGGACGCATCATCGGGGCATCGACGACGCGCGCAACATCGCGCGGATCCTGCCTTACGCCATCGGACGGGTGCCCATCCCAGAGACGCGGCCTACAACGTGAGACGGGACCTTGCCCGGAGCGCGAGCTTTCTTGCCGGCGAAAGCGGGCCATGAAAGCATCGCGCTCGGGGAGGATGATGTCCCGGGCGCGAACGAAGGCGATGACGGTGGCTGTGGCGCTCGCGAGCGCGCTCGGGCTCGCCGCGTGCACGAGCCATGTCACGCTCGCGCCGTCCGAGCTGCCGGCGCTCTCCAACGCCTCGCCCGGCCCGACCGGGCCGTTTTCCACGATCAAGACGAAGGACGGCGCGCGGAAGGTCGTCTACGGCCGCCTCGAAGCCGTCACGGTCCAGCGCAAGGGTGCGGCGGCGCTCGTGTATCCCGCGCCGATTCGATCGGTGGTCCTCGGGGATCGGCTCGTCGTGCGCACGCGGGACGATCAGCGCGAGATCCCGCTCGGCGAGATCACCGCGGTCCGCGCCTCGTACGACGATTACCTCGTGCGTGACCGGGTCGCGGGCGGCGTGCTCGTCGGCACGGGGGTGCCGATTTTCGTGGGCGGCGTGATGACCGCCGCGCTTGGCCTGACGAAGGATCTCGACGGAGGCACGGGCGCCGTGCTGTCGCTCTCGGGGCTCGGAGTGGCCGGGATCGGGCTCTTGATGATGATGCCCGGGATGGTGCTCGCGAAGAGCGGACCCAAGAAACCCGCGCCGGAGCCGGGGACGGTGACGGTCTCGGCGGGACCGGGCGGGATTTTGGGATCGTTCTGAACCTTCGGCCCCGCACCGATTCCATGAGATAGGACTCGACGAGCGGTGCGGGGCATTCAGGGGTTCGTGTTCAGCTCACGACGGCTGGATGGTCACGTACGGGTCCCACGTGACCGTGGCGTACGGCTTCCCATTCTGGTAGACGGTGCAAACGAAGCTGTACGCGACGTACTGCGTCGCCTGCATTTCACCGACGCACGTGGCTTGCACGAAGGCATCGGTGATCGGCTGGATCGAGACGCCGGCCGCATTGGACGTGGTGGAGCCGCCCGGCTTCGGGCTCTCCGGCGAGAAATTGAACGATTCGGTGGCGCGGCTGTAGGCGGGGCCATTCGCGGTCCCGGCGTCGGCGAACCACTGCTGCAGGAACTGGCTCGCGTCGAGCTGCTTGTTGTTGTCCGTTCCCCAGAGCCTCACCTGCGTGATCATCACCTGCCAGTTCTGGCCCTCCGGAAGACCCTGCGAGATCTGAAGCGGGACGGCGCGCCAGCGCAAGTTCGTCTCCGGAGCCACTTTGATGGAAAGCTCCGTGGAGCCCTGGCTGTTCCCCTGCACGATCGACGGATCCGCTGCGTACATCGACACCGCGTCCGACGGCAATTGGCCATTGGTCACGGGCTTCTGGCAGTCGACGATGATAAGGATGTCCTTGGCCATGTTCGTTATCTCCTCTGGTTCGATCGGTTTTTGCGAGTCCTGACTCGCGTTGCTTATTACGAAATCCGTGCCAGCTACCCCCGGTGCTCTGTTGCGGCTCGGACCGGGAATACGAGCTGTCACGCGGCCGCACCTCGTCATGCGTGCGCGGACGGGCGACGCTCGATATGCCTGCGGGCCTTCCTTCAGGCTCAGCCGCAGGCGTTCGCAGATGATTGCATGGGCTATGCCAGGGCGATCTCAGGCCCTGGAACGGCGCTCGATTCGGGCTCTGCTTTGCAAACGCAGGGCGAGCGCTTCGAGATATCTCCGGCGCCGAAGGCCCTGCGTCTCGTCACGAAGCGGCGCGTCTCCCGAAGACGCAGGCCCCCAGGAGACCCCAGCTCCGGAGGCCCTGCGTCTCGTCACGAAGCGGCGCGTCTCCCGAAGACGCAGGCGAAGAGCCGGACCTGGCCGGCGCACCGCGGCCCCTTGGGACTAGGAAACCAAGTTCTCCGCCCACACCGACGCGAGCGCCATGATCGTGTGCTGCGGGTTCACGCCGATCGTCGTCGGGATCGCCGACGCATCCGCGACGTAAAGCCCCTCGTAGCCGTGGACCTTGCCGCGCTCGTCGACCACGCCTTGCCGCGGATCCGCGCTCATCGGGCAGCCGCCGAAGAGGTGGGAGAGGATCGCGACGTAGCATCGCGGATCCGTCGGCCCCTCGTCGATGAGGTGGATCTGATCCGGCCCGATCTTGTACGGCAGCCCGAAAATCCCCGGGATGACCTCCCGCGCGCCGGCCTCGAAATGCATCCGCGTGACCATCGAGAGCCCCTTGCGGAGCTTGCGCATGTCGGCCTCGTCGAGCTGGTATTTCACCACGGGCCCGCCGAGCAGGCTCGGCTTCACCGTCCCCACGGACTCGGCCCGCACCGCGGCGACCCACATCGCGACGTGTCGGTACTCGCGGAACCGACGGATGAGCTCGGTCCCGCCGCCCGGAAGGCGCCCCGCCACCATCTCCGGCGGGATCGCGAGCGTCTCCAGCTTGAGCCCCGGATCCTGCCGGAACGCGGTCGAGGCCCAGCCCTGCGTGGCCCCGATGTTCTGATCGACCGGGTCGTCATACACGCCGAACACACCCGTACCCGGGTGCGCCCGGAAGAGCGTGCCGAGCGGACGGCTCTTGATGCCGCTCTTCGCGAGCAGGATCGGCGTCTGCGTCGCAGACGCGGCCACGAGCACGGCCTTGCGCGCCCGCACCGTGAAGCGCGCGCCGAACTTGCGGGTCTCCGGATCCTGAAAGCGGCCCGTCACGCCGATCACGCGCCGCCCATCGAAGAGCAGCTCCTTGACGGGCGCGGTCGAGAGCACGTAGCCGCCGCGCTCCAGCACCTCGGGAATGTAGTTGACGTTCGTGCTCTGCTTGCGGCCCTTGCGGCAGCCCTGGAGGCACTGGCCCGCGCCCTCGCAGTCCTTCGCATACCGCACCATGTAGTGCGACGACCAGCCGAGCTTCTCCGCCGCATCCATGGCCAGCGTGTTGATGAGCCCGCGCGCGTCAGGCGGAACCACCGTCGCCGAGAGCTCCTGCTCGATGCGATCCTGGTGCTCCCACACGCGCTTCTCCAGCGCGCGCCCATCGATGCCGTACTCGCGCTCCCACCGCGTAAAAACGTCGCCGGGCGTGCGGACCACGATGGCGCTGTTGACGACCGTGGTACCACCGACGCAAGAGGCCTGGACGATGGGCCAGAGCGCGCGGCTCTGCGTGACGAGCGAGCCCCAGTCAGGGAAGAGGTCGCGGATCGTGCCGTACGTGGTCCAAGGATAATCCTCGGGCGCGCGCCACGGCCCAGCCTCGACGATCGCAACGCGGTAGCCAGCCCGCGCGAGCACGACGGCCGCAGCCGAGCCACCAGCGCCGCTGCCGACGACCACGAAGTCGACCTCGGTTTCGAGGCCCGGCTGCGCGAACGAGGTGAACGTCGCGTGGCGGCCACGCGCCGTGTCCGAGAGCTTGTTCGGTGCGGTGCTTCGGTCCGTGCTCATGCGTGGAGTCCCTTGCCGCGATCCTTGTCGCGCCCGAGCGCGCGCTCCTTCTTGCCGAGCGAGAGCAGCTTGTCCGGCGCGCCGCCAGGCAGCGGCCCCTGCCGCGGAACGAAGGCCTCGAGGCGCCGCGTGCCCGGATCCTCGGGGTAAGGCGTGAGGTCGAGGAAGGCGCGAACCTCGGGCGATTGCCCCCAGAACATGCCGCCCACGAGCTTGAGGAGGAACGTCACCTGCCGGACGAGGTAGCCCGGGTGCGTCGCCATCGTATGCGCGTGCCGATCGAGGTCCTCCGCCGAGAGCCAGCTCGCGAGGAGCGGCTTGCGAATCGTGAGCAGAGGCGCGATCTGGAAGGCAACCGAAGCGGCAACGATGCCGGTCCAGAAGAGCCAGGTGGACTCACGGCGAAGGCGCGCGATCTTCCCCTCCACGCCAAGCTCGGCGAGGCCAGGCAGATCGTCCACGCGCGGATAAAACGCCGTGAGCGCAAAGCGGACGAGCTCGTTCACGGAGGGGGAACGTAGGAGGAGCAGGGGCCGAGGGGCAAGGGCTTCGTGCGTCCCGGGCGCCCACCGCCGAAAGTTCAGCCCTTCCGAACTCTCTGACTTCCCGAGGACCTTCCTGATCGGTAGAGTCTCGCCGCCTGCCGCGCCCCCTGGGCGGCGAACAGGGAACCACGAGACTTCACGAGGAAACGCGACCATGGCCTTCACGCTCCCCGATCTCCCGTACGCGAAGGATGCCCTCCAGCCGCACATCAGCGCCGAGACGCTCGAGTACCACCACGGCAAGCACCACAACGCCTACGTCACGAACCTCAACAAGCTCATCGACGGCAAGCCCGAAGCGTCGCTGTCGCTGGAAGAGATCATCCTCCGCTCCGACGGCGGCATCTTCAACAACGCCGCCCAGGTCTGGAACCACACGTTCTACTGGCACTCCATGAAGCCGAACGGCGGCGGCGAGCCGACGGGCGACCTGCTCGACGCCATCAAGCGCGATTTCGGCTCGTTCGAGAAGTTCAAGGAGGAGTTCTCGACCGCCGCCGCAACGCAATTCGGCTCCGGCTGGGCCTGGCTCGTGCAGAAAGACGGCAAGCTCGCCGTGACGAAGACGGGCAACGCCGACCTGCCGATGAAGCACGGCCAGAAGGCGCTGCTCACGATCGACGTGTGGGAGCACGCCTACTACATCGACTACCGGAACCTGCGTCCCAAGTACATCGAGACGTTCCTCACGAGCCTCGTGAACTGGGATTTCGTGACGAAGAACCTGCGGGGCTGAGGTTCTCGCAGCCGCCGCGCCGGGGCGCTGCCCCGGTCCCCGCGGGGGCTATCCGCCCCTCGACCCGGACCAGGGCCAGCCCTGGACCTTTGGGGGAAGAACTGCGCGATGCGCAGTTCTTCCCACGGGCCGGTGATGAGACCCGTGCTCCGCGCGAGCGGGGATCCGTCAGCCGTCGGCTGGCTCTTTCTTGGGCGCGCGGCGCTTGCCTTCTTTGAGGAAGAATTCTTCGGCGAGGGCGGGGCGTGCTTTGTAGAGATCGCGCAGTCGGCCGTAGGCGCTTTCGAACTGCTCGCGCACGGCTCGCCGCGCTTCGAGCTCTTCGGCGAAGCGTGTTTCCGCGAGGTCTTCTGCCTTCGATTCGGCCTTGATGGCCGCTGCGAACGCCGCGTGCGCTGCGTCGAAGCGGGCGAGCGCCTCGGCCACGATGCCGTGGGCTGCGAACTGGGCGATCCTCGCTCGGAGGGGCGCCAATCGTTGGAGTTGTGCCTCGCCTTCGGGATCGATTTCTTCGCCGTAGCCGTGGGGGAAGACGATCGCCTGCGCCTGGAGGGTCGGCATCTGCCGATCGAGCTTCCCGAGGTCCGCGTCGATGTCGCGGATCGTGTTCTCCAGCGTGATCTCGGCGTGATCCGCGAGGGCCGACGCCGCGCTCGCGTCGTCCTCCGCGTCCTCCGTGGCCCGCGCCTTGGCTGTCAAGTCGGAGTACTTCGCTGACATCTCGGCGTGTAGCTCCTGATGGAGCGGGGCCCCGCCGGTCGTGAGCTTGGCGAGGTGATACCGAGCCGCCCGCTTGTGGAGCGGGGTGCCGTCGGTGGGACGCAAACGACGCATGAATCCTCCCGGGAGCAGATGAAGGGCAAGGAAACTAACGGGGTTGCGTAGAAAAGTGCAAGCGCAAGAACGGAATGGGCACACAACCGACGGAAGGAGGGGTGCGCGGAGGCGGGGGCAGCGGACGCGGCGAAGGAGGGCGGTTGCGAGGGCGGGGAACGAAGGCGACGGGCGGCAGAAGGGCGCGTGCGGGGCGTCGCGGCGGGTGTTCCTGCGGAAGGAGGGCGGTTGCGACCCGGGGGAAGGGGCGCGGGGGGCGGAGGGGGGAGCGTTGCGAGATGCGGGAGCGGTCGTCCTTCGGGGGTGGGGGCGGGGGCGCGGTGTTGCGGCGGTCGTTCCGGCGGGGGTGGGGGCGGCTGCGAGGTGGCGGAAGGGGAAATCGGGGGCGGGAGGGCGGTTGCGAGCGGGGGCAGGGAGCGGATCGGCGCACTTGCCCGCTTCGGAGCCGGCGGGTAGCCTCCGCCACGAGGAGAGCACCGTGCGCTTCCGCGTCGAAAACCTGGGGCCGCTGCGCGAGGCCGAGATCGACCTCGGGAAGGACCTCATCGTCCTCACCGGGCCGAACAACACCGGCAAGACGTACCTCGCGTGGAGCGTGTACGGGCTCCATCGGCTCCGGGCGACGATGGAGGCCTTGATCGCAGATCCGGCGCTCACCGCGTTCCTGGCGTCGAAAGGGAGCGAGACGGATTTCGGGGGCACGTCGCCGGATTGGCAGGCCATTCTCGAAAAAACGGCAGCAGGGTGCCAGGCGTCGCTCTCCCGTATCTTCGCGTCCGCTCCCGAGACCTTCGAGAAGGCAAGGGTATCGCTCGTCGGAGGGCCGGATCTCGCAGCGCGAGCGGCGAGCCACGCGAGGGATCTCCCGGGGATCCTCGCAGCGATGCCAGCGCTGCCTGCCGACGAACCGCAGATCAGTACGATCCGCGACCTCGTCGTGCTCTTGAAGATCCGTTCCTGGGTGTTCCCGAATTGCATCCTGTTCCCAGCCGAGCGGATCGCCGTGAACATGTTCGCCAAGGAGCTCGCGCTCAAGCGAACCGAGCTCGTGAGCGAGCTCCTCGAGGCGGACGCCGGCACGAATGCCGCCCTGGTGCTCCAGCGCCGCGCAGGCCGTTACGCCTGGCCCATCCGTGACAGCCTCCAGGTCGCGAACGATCTGGCCAACATCGCCAAAGAGAAGAGCCCCTTCGCCGACCTCGCGGACGATCTCGAACGAGTCGTCCTCGGAGGCAAGGTCGTCGTTTCCGACCTGGGAGAGCTCTCCTTCGCCCACGATGGCGGAAGCGATCGTCCGCTTCCCGTCCACCTCACGGCCTCGGTGGTAAAATCCCTCGCGAGCCTCGTCTTCTACTTCCGCCACATGGCGAAGCAGGGCGACTTCCTCATCATCGACGAGCCCGAGCTGAACCTCCACCCGGACAACCAGCGCAAGATCGCTCGCGTCCTCGCCAAGGCGGTCAACCGCGGGTTCAAGATCATGATGAGCACCCACAGCGACTACGTCCTGCGGGAGCTCAACCACCTCGTCATGCTCTCCGATCCGAAGGAGAGCGTGTCCCAGGTCATCGACGAGCTCGGCTACGACCGCGCCTCCATCCTCCCGCCGGAAAAGCTCGGCGTCTACCTGTTCAAAGAACAAACTGCGCAACCGGTGCCCGTGACCGTCGATGGTTTTCAAGTGGAGACCATCGAACGCGAAATCGCCGCCCTCAACGCCGACGCCCAAGCCATCTACGCCGCGCGCTTCGGTTGAGCCATGGCCCTGTCGCCGCTCCTCCAGGCCCTCTGTGACGTGGTGCGCCCGGAGCTCGGGACCGTCCCGGCCGTCATCCGGCTCGAAGAAGCCGATCCAGGCAGCGCGTGCCCGCCCGTGGTGATCAAGAAACGCGGCCCTGCGCTGGTGCTGAAGCTCGACGCGCCGATCGCGCGCATTCCCTTGCTCCGGCACGACGCCGAGGGGCTCACGAGCGCCTGTGACTACCTGGTTTTCTACCAGCCCGAGGACGAGCGCACGCCGACGGTGTACGTCCTCTTGTGCGAGCTGAAGACGAGCCACAGCGGCGGCGCGCGGCAGCAAATCGAGAACGGCAAGCTGCTGGCCGAGTTCCTCGTGTCGATGGCCGTTCATCACCGGCTGAACCAGGCGCCGCCACGCCTGCAGTACCGCGGGATCATCTTCCGCGGCAAGGGCGTGGCCGAGCCGCGAGGCGGGCAGATGCGTTCAGTCTGCCCCTACAGGCAGCACCCCGTCTGGCGAGACCTCGGCATGGCGACGCTCCCAGCCGTCCCCGAGCGCGACATCTCGTTTTTCTGCGCGGCCATCGTCCCCGCATGACCACCGTCATCCCCCGCATCGACTGCGCTTCGCGCAGTCGATGCCCAGAGGTCCAGGGCTGGCCCTGGTTCGGGTCGAGGGGCGAACAGCCCCCGCGGGGCCCGGGGCAGCGCCCCGGCGCGACGCCTGCTCGAAGGAATAGGCGCCCGTGCTCCGGCGTCCCCGGCGCCATGCCGTTCGCCGCTCTGAGGGACATGCTCGCGCTTCCGCTCGCCGTGCTGCTCTTTTCCTGCACGCGCGGCGACGCGCCTGCGTCGACGGACGGGGACGCCGCCCCGGGCCCGCTGAGCGCCTCTCCCGCGGCTGTCGTGGTGCCCGCGCCATCCCCCAGCGCTCTCCCGAGCGCCGAGCCGCCGGACGCGGGCGTGAACGCGACCGAAACTGCCTATTGCGATCCCGAACATCCCCCGCCGCCGCCTTCGCCCGATACCAGGATTTATGCCACCTGGCGGACGTTTCCCGTGGACCTCGGGGCGCACGGCGGTGCCGGTAAGCTTCGTGTGCTCGAGGATTCGCGCCTGACGCGGCCCGGAGCTGTGCGGAGCGGCACGCACCCGAGCGTGCCGCCCTGCGATTGGCTCCAGAGTCGGGTGGAGTTGATCGACGAGAAGGGCGCGACGCTGCAAGTCGAGCGGTTCATGCCCGAGCTCGACGTCGAGCTGCGGACGATGGGCCCGGGTGCGATCTTGATCGAGACGATCGAGCGCATCCATTGCCTTGCGAGCTGCTGGTGCGGGGATGGGCATGCCTTCTGGCGCATCGAGGGCGGGCGGCTCGTGCCGCACGAGGGGCGCGTGGTGGAGCGTCGGCCTGCTGCGGGCAAGCCGGCCGTTGGGGCGATGTTGAAGGTCCAGCCGGTCACGCACGGATGTTATGAGAGCTCGAGCATCGAGACCAAGCCGGGCCGTCCTCCCGTGCTCGTCGTGAATCGCTCGGCCATGGGGAGCTTCGTCACGGCGCAGGAGCGGCACTGGTTCGAGGACGGCACGTGGAAGGCGAGCATCGTCGAACACAAGTGGCAGTAGCGCGCGGTTGACGCTGCCCGGTCGGGCCCCAGGAAATCCGAGGGGAGGTACCGATGAGAATGCGTCCTTGGATCCTGGCCTGGGTGGTGGGGGCGATGGTCGTCGGCGCGGGCGTCGAGGCGCGCGCCGAGGATACGGAGGGCGAAGGCGAGGAGAGCGCGACGCTCGACGAGGCGTCGGATGCGCTGGTCACGCAGGGAATTTGCGAGATGTGCAGGCGGACGTGTGCGCGGGGGCGGTGTTTGCCGATCTGCCTGCGGATCCGGTGCGCGGCGCCGGATTGGCGGGACCGGGTGTATCCGCCGGACTTGTGGCGGTGGCGCGAGGACCTGGTCCGGCCGCGGCCGGGCCGGCCGGAGGTGCGTGATTGGTAGCGGGCGCTTGCCGTTCCTGCCCCCTCTGCGCTACGCCTCCGGCCCATGTCGTCCCTGCTCGCGCCCTGGACCCGCCCGCGTGACCCTTCGGAGAAGCCCCTGCTCGCCGTGGGCACCATGAACTTCGGCAAGCGTACGCCCGAGGAGGAGAGCATCCGGCTCGTGCATCACGCGCTCGATCGCGGGCTCACGCTGTTCGATACGGCGAACGCCTACGTGGACGGGAACTCCGAGCGGATCCTCGGCAAGGCGCTCGCGGGGCGGCGCGACCAGGCGCTCGTCGCGACGAAGGTCGGGTTCGGGCGGACCGCCGGCAAGCCCGAGGGGCTCTCGCGGGGCCGCGTGCTCGCCGCCATCGACGAGAGCCTCGGGCGGCTCGGGATGGAGTTCGTCGACGTGTATTACCTCCACGTGCCGGATCCCGGGACGCCCATGGAGGAGACGCTCGACGCCGTGCAAACGTTGATCGCGTCGGGGAAGATCCGCTCGTGGGCCGTGTCGAATTACGCGTCCTGGCAGGTGCTCGAGATGTTCCAGATCGCCGACCAGCGCGGGATGCCGCGGCCCGTGATGTCGCAGGTCCTTTACAACGTGCTCATCCGGCAGCTCGATATCGAGTATTTCCGGTTCGCGAGGAAGTACGGGCTGCACTCGACCGTGTACAATCCGCTCGCGGGAGGCTTGCTGTCGGGGAAACACGCGCCTTCGGCCGAGCCGGCGCGAGGGTCGCGGTTCGAGAAGAATCCGCTGTACCAGCGAAGGTACTGGACCGATCGGTTTTTCGAGCTCGCCTCCGCCTACCGCGAGGTCGCCGAGGGCGCGGGGATGACGCTCGTCGAGCTCGCCTACGCGTACGTCGCGGGGACGCCCGGCGTGGACTCGATCCTCGTCGGGCCCGGGTCGATCGCGCACCTCGACGCCGCGATCGACGCCTGCGCGAAGGTGCTGCCCGCCGAGGCGCGGCAGCGGGTCGACGCGCTCTACCGCGAGTTCCAGGGGACCGACGCGAGCTACGCCCGATGAATTTCCTCGCGCCGGAGGCCTCGACCGTCGATGTGGAGGCGGCCCTCGCCGAGCTCGCGGAGGTCGGGTTCGCGCGGCTCGGGCGCGCGCTCTCGGACGAGGGGATCGCCACGCTCGCCGCGCGGGCCGACGATCTCATGCTCGGCCGCGTGGTGCACGAGGGGCTCTTTTTCCAGCACGACGCGGAGAGCGGGCGGTACGAGGATCTCCAGCACGGCAAAGGGTGGGTCGGGCCGTCGATCCATTATCGGAAGCTCGAGAAGCTCGAGAAGGATCCCATCTTTCGAGCTTTCCTCGGCAATGCGCTGTTCGAGCGGATCACGCGGGCCCTGACGGAGGGGGCCGTCACGCTGTATCGCGCGGTCCTGTTCAACAAGGCGGCGCAGGCCGGGACGGCGCTGCCGTGGCACCAGGACGGGGGGAGCTTCTGGGGGCTCGATCGGGCGCCGCTCGTGCAGATCTGGACCGCGCTCGACGACGCGCCGGCCGAGGCCGGCTGCGTGGAGATCGTGCCGAAATCGCACCACGGCGGGCTCGCGACGCCGCTCGGCGGGGTGATCCCCGCGGAGGTGACGCGCGCGGCCGAGGCGGAGGCGCGCTCCGTGCTCGTGCCCGCGCGCGCCGGCGAGGCGATGCTCATCCACAACGACGTCTGGCACCGGTCCGGGACGAACACGACGGGCAAGCCGCGGCGCGCCGTGACCGTGTGTTATCTGCGCGGCGAGACGCGGTGCGTGCGCAAGCGGAGGGCGCCGCGGACGTTCGAAACGATCTTCGAGGCCCGTCAGCCGATGGCTTGACGGTTCATGCCGGCCCAGCGGAAGGCGTCCTCGTGGGAGCCGAAGACGCGGCCGAACCTCGGCGCGTGCGCCTTCACCAGGCTCTGAAGGCTCATCATCTGGAGCGCGTTGTCCGCGGAGACGACGGCGATCCGCCGCGAGGCCGCTTCGAGCGCGGCGAACATCTCGCCGAGCGCGGCGTGCGTGACGGGGCCCCAGGCGAGGGTCGCCTCGCGAAGATCCATGACGGCGCCGCGGACGCGCAGGCCGGGCTCGCGGGCGACGCGCTGGAACATTCCGACCATTTCGCGCGCGTAGGCCGCGCCGATCTCGCGGCTCACGTCGGGCCGACGCCAGACGCGGCACGCGGCCACGCCGTCCCCGACGGTCAAGCAGTAGTTGCCGCCCTCCGCATACACCTCTCGCAAAGGCTCCGACGACACGCCTCAAAGCAAGAAGGAAATCCGAGGGTTGTCAAGGACGAAGCTTGCAACCGTCGCCCGACCAGACGCCGCCCGCGTCGCCGCAGATTTGCGCCTGCGTGCGCGCCTCGCGCCACCACTGGATCTCGTCCATCGAGCCGGCGAACGGGAAGAGGCCCTGCTCACGGCGGCCGATGAAGAGGGCATTCTGGATGGGGCCGAGGAAGCCGCCTTTGAACGTCTTGTGGAGCGCGCCGTTGATGTAGAGCGCGAGGGTGCGACCGTCGTTCACGTAGGCGACGTGGGTCCACGCGCAGACGGGGAGCACGCCGCACTCGGTGCCCACGTTCGTCGTGCCCGTGGTCTTTCGCGAGAAGATGAGCTGGATGTTGCCGCATGCCGACTGCATGAGGACGTTGTCGTCGTTCTCGCCGGTCCCGCGGCTCACGAGCGAGCCCACGGCCAGGCGCTCGTTTTGCTCGGGCCTGATGCGGACCCAGAGCTCGATGGTCGCCGCGGTCGTGAAATCGAGGTCGGGGGACGCCGGGACGCGTACGTAGCCGCCGTGAAACGAGAGTCCGCGCCCCACGCGTCCGGGCGCCCCGCGAACGAGGCCGCTCGAGGTGGCGCCGTGATGGTCATGGCCGGAGCTGTCGAGCCCGGCCGCGTTTGCCTCCTCGAAGCGATACCAGGCCACGAGGCCCGGCGGCGCTGGGCCGAGGAAGGGAGCGGGCAGGGGCGGGGGGGTTTCGTCGCAATCCGCCGTGGCGATTTGCTTGGTGTTGGCGGGCGGAGGCGGTGGGGCGTCTCCAGCGATGACGAGCGGCGCCGGGGAGGAGGGCGGCGACGCGGGATCGGGCGGCGGCGTGGCGCATCCGAAGAGCGGGACCGCGAGGAGCAGGGGCGAAAGGAAGCGCGGCGCGAGGGGCATCGCGGGTCGAGCTTTCTTCGAGAATGCGACGGTGGTCAAGCTACGGTGATGGAAATCGCGGGGGCCCTGCCGCATCATGCCCGGAGGCGTACGCGGTTCAGGGGTCGCTCGAGGTGCACGGATGGGCAAACGTGGTCGCCAGAGAATCAAGACGCTGAAGATGCCGGACGGCGAGAAGGTCGAGCTCGACGCGAAGGGGCGCGTGCTCATGTCGCAGGGGTCGCAGGGGATGCTCGCGGTCGGGATGATCGTGATCGGGTGCTTTCTCCTCGGATTGCCGTGGTGGGCCCGGAGCGGGGCCGAGGAGCGGGCCGAGCGGCTCGCGCGCATGCGCTCGTTCTCCGAGGCGACGTGCACGATCAAGGATATCGTCTGGGGAGAGCCGGATCCCGAGTACGGGACGACGCGGGTCTCCGCCGACTATCAAGTGCACGTCCCGGGGCAGGAGAAGACGTTCCTCGCGAGCGGGGTTTCCTGGGAAGGGAACGAGATCGACAACATCACCGCCGCTTCCAAGAAGCAGGAGCTTTTGCTCAACAAGCGAGTGCCCTGCTGGTACGATCCGGCCGATCCGACGAACGCGCTGCTCATGCAGGCGAGGGCGACGACGCCGCCGCCGATGAGCAACGGGGTCTTCGTGGGGCTCTCCGTCGTGGGGTTGCTCTTCGTCGTCGCGGGAATCGCGACGCTCCGCACGAAGAAGCGGCTCGCCCTCGGCGGGGGCGACGATTGAGAGGTTTTTTCAGCCTCCGGCGGGTCGCAAGTTGCCGACGCGCAAGGATTGAATGTGCGTCTGGACATCCACGTCAGGGGACGATGTGAGCACGAATTTTTGCCTCTTGTCCGTCAGTCTCGCAATTTTGCTCGTCGGCTGTACGTCACCACGTTCCGCAGACGACTCGACGGCCGCCGTCATGTCGTCGCCCCCTGTGCACATGTGCTTCGCGGATGAAAAAGGGGCGCCGCTCGTGGGAGCACGCGTGACGTCCGAAGCCCTGCACGCCGTCCCCGGTTCCGTCTACAAGTGGGAATCAGCCATGCCCACCGGACCTGCTCTTCCTGAGGTCACCACCGGGCCCGACGGATGTGGTGACATCCGATGGCTGTCGCGGCTCGACGCCGGTCCGACATGGAGTCAGCTCGTCGTGAGGCCCGCGGATCAGGGGCCCGATGGATGGGGAGCCATCTGCTCGCGGCCCCGGTCGCCTGCACCTCCCCAGGGCGAGGGCGAGGAAGGCAAACCTCTTCGCTGGCAGGTCGCGCCGCAGCGTTGTGTTTTGGTGTCCGCGCTCGAATGAGCTTTCGGTTTCAATGAAAACACTCGCCCGCGCCGCGGTAGGTGAGCGCGCGGGATTCGACGTGGTCGCCGCGGACGAGGAGGTAGTCGCGGAAGAACGTGGCGAGCTCGCCGGATTTGGCGTGGCGGAAGAAGACGGGATCGCCGGGCGCGAGGTTTACGTGGGGCGGGACGGCGAGCGGGGTCTGGACCTCGCCGGCGCCTTCGAGATCGAGGAGCGAGAGGCCCTCGGGTAGGTAAGGCATCGGGAGGCGATCCGGGCCAGCCGCGCCCGAGGCGATGAGGCCGCCGCCCTGGCACGTGACGAAGCCAGGCGCGGGGCGCCGCGTGACCTGGAGGGCGAAGAAGGCGGCCGGCTCGGGGCGGAAATCGTCGTAATGGTCGAAGAGGTGGCTGCCGAGGAAGCCGGAGCCGACGGTGATCTCGGTGAGGGAGGCGTCGCGGAGGGAGGAGGCGGCGCTGCCGGTGCCGCCGCCATTGAAGAGGGGGATCGGGAGGCGGCGGCGCTCGAATTCGGCGGTGATCTCGGCCCGGAGGGTGGTGACGGCGGCGCACGCGATCCGTTTGAAGGCGCGCTTCGCGCCGGGCGGGAGCGGGCCGAGCGGGGTCTGGTCGGGCGTGCCGGCGATGTGCGCCTCATAGCCGAGGAGGCCGGCGAATTCGAGATGGTGCGAGGAGGCCACGCGCTCGGCGAAATCGGCGACGGCGCGCGCCTCGTGGAGCGGGCTGCGGCGAACGCCGAGGTGCAAGCGGCCGCCGAGGCGGCGGAGGGAGACGTCGATGTCGACGACGACCGGAATGCGCGTCTCGTGCGTCGCGGCCGCAGCTTCGAGGATGTCGAGGTGGATGGGCTCCTCGACGGCGATGGAGACGCGTTTTCCTTCGCGGTTCACCTCGGCGAGGAGGCGCGCGTCGGCGGGCTGGGCGGTGGGGTAGGCGACGAGGATGTCGTCGAAGCCCTGCGCCGCGAGGAATCGCGCTTCGGCGGGGGCATAGGCCATGAGGCCGCGGAACGAGGGGCCGCCGCGGTGGAGGATGTGGCGGACGAGATCCACCGAACGAACGGATTTCGTGCCGATGCGGAGCGTTTTTCCGCTGTCGCGGACGAGCGATGCTACGGCGTCGACGTTGGCGTCGACGGCATCGAGATCGACGAGGGCGACGGGCAAGGCCTCGCCGGCGAGCGCCTTGCGATAACGGTCGTAGCGGTGGCTTCGGGTCTCCATGGCGTCAATCACAAGCCGCGCTGATGGGAGCAGCCGTCGGGACGCGCGGCGTGCCTTTGGAAAAACTCTCCAGGAAACATTGCATCTGATGTTTCGGGGGCTCGGTCTGGAAGACGACCTCGTGCCCGTCCTCCACGCCGTCCTCCGGATGTTGCACGACGACCGCCGTGGAACCGTCGACGTTGCCCGCCGCGGGCAGGGAGATCTCGCTGCGGCCGGTGAACGAGAGGAGCGCGGCGAGCGGAGTGTACACGGAGAGCTCGGGGGGCGAGGCGTCGAGCGGCGGGCCGGCGAGATCGAGGCCGAGCGAGAGGCTCATCGGGTTCGCGATGGGCGGCAGGATGTAATGGTCGACGATGCCCTGCATCATGAGGACGTGCCGCGGCGAGCCCTCGTTTTCGCGCAGGATCCGCGAGGCGTACGGCTGGACGTCGGCGGGCTCGCCGGCCCATTGCAGGAGGTTCAGGAGCGGATCGACCTCGGTGAGCGAGTATCCCGTGCCGCCGACGCCGACGAGGGACTCGGCGAGCGGGCGCGTGGCGAGAGGTTTTTGCTTGTGGACGATGTTCGCAAGGAAGCTCGCGCCCGCGCCGCTGAGGAGCAAGGCGCGGACGCGGGGCTCGAAAGCCGCGGTGAGCGGGACGATCGAGGCGCCCATGGAGTGGCCCATGAGGGCGAGGGTGTTCGTGTCGAAATGGGCCTTTCCGCCGGCCGCGTCCGCGCCGGGGCAATCGGCGACGTCGATTTCGATCGCGCCGAGGACGTGCGCGAGCAGGCCGAGCTCGGCGGCGGATTGGCGGATGTTGTCGCGCAAGGCGACGGGGTTCCCCACGTTGAAGACGAGGAACTGCTCGTCGCCGCCGGTCTTGTTGCGCAAGCCGCCGTGGGGGCCGTCGGCGCTGGCGCCCGCGAAGCCCGCGCGGGCGAAGGTGAGCGCAGGGCCGGCGCCGGGGTCGATCGCAGGGCCGCCGGGCTCGGCGTGGACGCCACGATCGACGAGAGGCCGCTCGCCGCCCGCGCCGGTGCGCGAGAAGAGGACGATGGGGTATCCCGCAGCAGGCATCGGGCGGCGCGGGACGGTGACGACGAAGTTCGCTTCCTCGAATCGCTGACGCACGGGTTTGCCCGCAGCGTCGAACACCCAGTCACCGCCGGCCGAGGTGTACGGGGGCTCCCCGCTTTGATACACGGGCAAAGCAATCGTGGTTTCGTAGACGCAATACTCGCTAAAGACCTCGTTCCGCACGAACGGCGAGGACGGCGCGGGGAGCGGCTCGGCGAGCATCGCCTCGGCGACACGCGCGTAATCGTCGATGGGCGCAGCCGTGGTGAAGACCGTGAGCGCGGCAATCTCGTCCGCCGGGATGCCCGCCTCGGCGAGGGCCACGAGCGCTTTCGTGTAGGTGGCGAGCGCGGCGCCGGACATGCCCGCCGGAGCTTTGCCGGCGCGCAGATCGCCCATGGCCGGCGAGGCGCCGAGCGGGGCGCCGTCGCGATCCTTCAGAGAGGTCCGGACGACGGCGGCATAGGTGGTGTTCGGCCGGAGCGGGACCCCTTGCACAGGGAGGAGGGCGAGCAGGTTCGGCGCGCCGTACGGGCCGCCGTCTTCGAGGAAGCGTGCGGCGATGGGATACCGGCGGAGGAAATCGGGAGCGTCCGCGGAGACGCCGAGGAGGAGGGCAGGGGCATCAGGCGCAAGGCTGTCCGTCGGCGTGACGAGCTCACCCGCGGGCAAGGGGCCGTCGAGGCCAAAGTAAACGGCCGTGCTGGTGCCGAAGCCGCGGACAGCCGCAGCGAGGTCGATCATCTGCGCAGCGATCCCGTTGTTCGAGGGATTCGGGAAGGCCGAGAGGTCAGCCATGCCATTCGCCAAGAGGCGCGCGTCGCTCGGAAACGGAGCGCCAAAGAAGCCGCCATCGCCCGTGAAATCGAGGGCAATCCGCGTGCGCTCGGGGCCCGGCAGGTCCGTCCCGGAGGGGCCGCAGCCAAGGCCGATCGAGGCGAGGACCAGCGCGGCAGCGCAGAGGTGCGAGGAGGCACGTAGGCGGGCAAACGCGCGCGGCATGAAGGCCACTCTCGCCGTGGCCAGCGCGCGTGTCCAGGCCTGTCTCATCGAGGTGTCGCCGCGCTGGGGCTTTGCCCCAGGCCCCACCAGGAGCTGTCCGCTCCTGGACCTGGACCAGCGCAAGCGCTGGACTCGTGGTCGATGAACTGCGCGATGCGCAGTTCATCGAACGGGCCGAATCAAGACCACGAGCGATCCTGCCAAGCAAGACGACAGCGCTGACGGTTCAGCTGGCAACGCGGTCCCACCGGCCTGTGGGAAGAACTGCGCATCGCGCAGTTCTTCCCCCTGAGGTCCAGGGCTGGCCCAGCAAAGAGGGGGCGGACAGCTCAAAAAACTTCCCCCGCATCGACTGCGCTTCGCGCAGTCGATGCCCAGAGGTCCAGGGCTGGCCCTGGTCCGGGTCGAGGGGCGGATAGCCCCCGCGGGGCCCGGGGCAGCGCCCCGGCGCGACGCCTCAGCGCGTCATCGAGGGATGGCGAAATCGGCGCGGGGGTTCGTCGGCGCCGAGGGGACCTCGGCCGCGCGGGCGAGGTGCCGGGCCCGGGCGGGCAGGGGCCTCGCCGTGCGATTCGGGCATGGGGCGGATGCGGACGCGCGGATCTCGTTCGTCCGGACGTGCTGCCGAGCGGGCGAAATCCGAGGCGACGGGGGACGCGACTTCCACGCTCGACGAGAAATCGCCGACGTGGATCGCGCCGACCTGATCGCTGCGAATGCCGCCGCGACGGCACACGAGCGCGAGCAGGCGGCGCGGATCGGCGCCGTGGCGGCCGCCCCAGCTCACCTGGAACGGGACGAAGGCGCCCGCGTTTGGCGCGTTCCGCGGGGCACGGGGCTCCGGGGGGCGGCGCGGGAGCGGCTCGTGCGGAACGAGCGGCGTGACGGGCAGCGGCGCTGAGGGGCCGGTGTGGCGGGAGCGCGCGAGCAGCGTGGTGACGAGCGTGGCCGGATCCATGTCCGCGAGCAAAGACGCGGCGAGGGCCTGGAGCCGCGGATCGACGGGATCGGCTGCGGGGGCGCGGAGCTCGGCGGCGAGGCGCGTGTCGGCTGCGCGGAGAACGTCGTCGGTCGAGGGGGCGGCCGACCAGGTGGCGCGGATGCCGGCGCCGCGGAAGAGGCGGGCCACGTAGTCGCGGGCTTGCGGCGGGACGAGCATCACGCTCGTGCCCTTGCGCCCGGCCCGGCCGGTGCGGCCGCTGCGGTGGGTGAAGGTCTCCGGATCGCTCGGGGGATCGGCGTGGATCACGCGGCCGACGTCGGGGATGTCGAGCCCGCGCGCCGCCACGTCGGTTGCGACGAGCGTGGTGACCGCGCCGGAGCGGAAGGCCCCGAGGGTGCGGGTGCGCTCGCGTTGTTCGAGCTCGCCGCTCAGGGCGCGCGCTGAAAAACCGGCCTGCCCGAGGCGCTCGGCGAGCTCCGAGGCGCCCTCGCGGGTGCGGACGAAGACGAGCGCGCGCTCGGTGGGCGCGAGGAGGAGCAGGTTCACGACGGCGGCGTCGCGCTCGTCGGGTTTTACGAGGTGCGCGACGTGCGTGATGTCCTGGTTCGCCTCGCCGAGGCTCGTGCCCTCGACGGCGACGGCGTCCTTCTGGTAGCGATTCGCGAGGGCCGAGACCTCGCGCGAGAAGGTGGCTGCGACGAGGTGGGTGCGGCGCTCCTCGGGCATCTTTCCGAGGATGGTCTCGAGCTCCTCGCGGAAGCCCATGTCGAGCATCTGGTCGGCCTCGTCGAGCACGGCTGCGCAGACGCGCGAGGGATCGATCGCGCCGCGCTCGAGGTGGTCGACGAGCCGGCCGGGCGTGCCCACGACGACGAGCGGGCCCTGCCGCAGGTTGTAGAGCTCCTGCGGGATGCTGGTCCCGCCGGTCACGGCGCAGACGGTGGCGCCGAGGGGCCGGAAGAGCCACGAGAGCTCGCGGGCGAGCTGGGCGGCGAGCTCGCGCGTCGGAGCGATCACGATCGTGGCCGGCTTGGCGGCGACGGATGGCGTCGATGCCGGGGTCGCGCTCGCCCGCTCCGCCACGATGCGCTCGAGGTCGGGGGCGAGGACGAGGCCGATGGCGACGGTCTTGCCCGAGCCGGTCTGCGAGAAGAGGCGCAGGTCGCGCCCCGCGTGGGCCGGGTCGAGGACGGCTTGTTGAATGGGGGTGAGGGACGTGTAGCCGCGGCCCTGGAAGGCAGCCGCGAGGGCAGGCGAGAGGGTTTCGATTTCGGTCATCGGGTGCGGAGCACGGGGGCGTTCGGTACGAAGCGCTCGGTTCGTCCGAGCAGCGCCCCCGCGTAGAAAGGCGCGCACCATAGCAGCTCTGCCGACGGATCGCCCGGAGTTTCGTCCGCCGGATTGTTGACGCTCGGACGAGCCGCCGAGAGCGCTCGCCCGCGCCCGGATGTGGCACTCGTGATGCAATCCGCGGCTGTCCCCGTGTGCACGCGAGAGGAGTGACCATGCGAGCAATCGTGAGGCGAGGATTGTGGACGGGCGCCGGCCTGACGGCGGCGACCGCGACGGCCATGATGAGCTCTTCGGCGATCGAGCGGGGCTCCCCGTGGGCGGGGCTCAACGCGATGGCCACGGCGGCCGTGCCGACGCGGCGGGTCGGCGCCGAGTTCCAGCGCGGCGTCACGCCCCTCGGGTTCCTGCTGCTCACCGGCGGCCTGCTCGGCTGGGGGCTCGCGTATCAAGGGTTGATCTCCCGGGCCCGTCCCGAGCGGCAAGGGAGCCTGCTCCTCGCCAGCGCGCTCTCGGCCCTCGGTGGATATGCCTTCGACACCCTGGTGATGCCCGACCGCCTCGTCCCGAACTTCCGCCGGGCGATGGGGAGCAAAGGGACGCTCGCCAAGTACGTCGCCCTCGGGCTCGCGAGCTTCCTCGCGGCGCGCCCCGTGCGGCGTCGGAGGCTCGCGGGCCGGAAGATCGCCGTGCTCACGGCGGACGGGTTCGAGCAGGTCGAGCTCTTCACGCCGGCGCGGGCGATCGGCGCCGAGGGCGGCGAGGTCGAGGTGCTGTCGCTCCGGCCCGGGAAGATCGTGGGGATGAACGTCGACGTCCCGGGACGGAGGGTGCGCGTCAAGCGGACGATCCGGGAGGCGGATCCGGGCGAATACGACGCGCTCTTCGTGCCGGGCGGCTTCATCGCGCCGGATTTCCTGCGGCAGAGCCAGGAGGTGCGGGAGTTCGTCCGGGCCTTCGACGCGGCGGGCAAACCCATCGGCGCGATCTGCCACGGGGCGTGGGTGCTCGCGTCGGCGGGCATCCTGCGCGGGCGGCACATCACGTCGTGGCCCGGGATCCGGGATGATCTGGTGAACGCGGGGGCGACCTGGCGCGATGAGGCGGTCGTGCGGGACGGCAACATCATTTCGAGCCGCGGACCGCAGGATCTGCCGGTGTTCACGAGCGCGCTCGTGGACTTCTTCACCGGCTCGAAGCCGACGCCCGAGCGGCCGTGGGCGCCGGCCGCGTCGTCGCCGCAGCGGAGCGCGCCGCCGGCCATGGCCCTCGCCGGCGCCGCGCTCCTGCCGAAGGTGGCCAAGGCGCGCAGCGTCCTCGGCCTGACTGCGGCGTTCGCCGTGGGCCTCGCGGCGCTACCCGCGCTCCGCGCGCTCCTGGCTTTCCGGCGCGCTTAGGCTCCCGAGCAGCGCCGCCGCGGCCGGCTGCACCACCTCGGCGAGCGCTCGCTCCATCGAGGCCCGCAGCGCGGCCGCTTCCGGCCGCCCGTGGGCTTCCAGCGCGCCGGCACCGCCTGCCTGCACGTCGAGCGTCGCGCCCGCGGCGAACGCCTCCGCGAAGGCTGCCCGGACGGCTCGCGCGACGGACGCATCCCCGCTCCGGAGCGCCCACGCCACGGCCCGCCAGGCGAGCTCGGCGTGCTTCGCCTCGTCCTCGGCGATGGCGGCGAGCGCCTGCCGCGCGGCCGGATCCGTCGCCCGCGCGGCTTGTTCGGCGGCGAGCAGGCTGGCGAGCGTCTCGCCGATGCAGCCTTCCCGCACCGCGCGCGCCGCCACGTCCGCGAGGTCGGCGCTCACCGGGAGCGAGCCTCCGGCGAACGGGAACGCGCCCGGCCCGATGGGCTCCCCGGCGTAGGCCGATGCCAGCGCGAAGGCGAGGCGCGCGTGCCGGACCTCGTCGAGCGCCGCCTCGTGCGCGCGCTCCACGAGCTCGGCCGGCGCTCCCACGGCGAGCAGCTCCAGCGCGAACCGACCGAACGAGGCGATCGAGGCGTGCTCGAGCAGGCCGTCGCGGGTCCAGGCGGCCGCGAGCAGGGCGCGCTCGTCCGGGGACAAACCGGTGAGATCGGGCGCGGGGAGGGCGCTTTCCATCCAGGTCGATCGTGCTCTCGTGCGCGACGCCGCGCGGGCGCGGCCTTCCACGAGGAAGGGCCGGCCGACGCCGCAGGTCGTGACGTCCATCTCGTAGCAGCACTCGCCATTCGCGAAGGTCCCGTCGGTTTTCACCACGGCGCCGCACGAGCTGGGGCCGCCGGCCTCCACGTACATCAGCGCCGCGTCCTTGGGCGGGCAAGGGGGCACCATCGAGCCGCCCGCGCCGCCGCTCCCGCCCGCGCCGCCGCTCCCGCCCGCGCCGCCGACGCCGCCCGCGCCGCCGCTCCCGGCTTCTGCTTGAGGCCAGGCGAAGCACTCCGTGATCGTCTCGACGACGGAGCCGCCGCCGAACCCGCCGTTGCCGGCGCCACCCTGGCCTCCTTGACCTCCCGACCCCGGCGTCTCGACATCGTTGCCGCAACCCTGCGCGCCCGCTGCGCTGATCCCCGCGAGCGCCACACCGAGCAATTGCGCCGCGAGCCGGCGCCGGAACTGGTAAGAACGATCCATGACTCCTCCTTCCGCGCGCCGACACGGACGCGACCCCGGCTGGGTATCACGAGTCTTCGGCCGCACGGATGCACCAATTTTGCGAGATACGATCGCGCCTATGCGGCTCTCCCTCGTCGCCCGCGCCGCGGCCTTCCTCGCGCTCGCCTCCGCGCCCGTCCTCGGCTGCAGCTCGCTCCCGGACTCCGCGGTCGGCGTGCTCGAGGGGGCCGATTCGTTTCAGGTCCTCGCGCTCGAACCCGATCACGGCGGCGAGCCGCCGCAGGGCGCCGAGACCTTCCACGGCTACCAGGTCCTCGCGAAGGGCGACGTCGCCGATCCGAAGACGCGCGAGCGCATCGTCGACATCGTGAATGCCGGCGTGCGCAAGGGCGGCACGCTGGCGAAATGCTTCAACCCGCGCCACGGCGTGCATGCCGTGCGCGGAGGACGCTCCGTCGACCTCGTCATCTGTTACGAATGCTCCGCGCTCGAGGTCGTCGAGGACGGCCAGACCAAGACGCTCCCCACGGGCGACGTCCAGGCGGACCTCGACGAAACCTTCCGCGCCGCAGGCGTCATCCGCCCCGCCGGTCCCTGACGCGGCAGCCCCGTTGCCGCTTGACAGGTCTCGGTCGTCTGTGACAAGTGAAAGTCACTTTCATTTTCTGGAGTACGGAGACATGATCAAGCCTACGCTACGCATTCTGCAGTCCGCGGCCTTCGCGACGGCCGTGTCCGGGCTGCTCACCGGTTGCGGATCGGACCCGGTGTCGGGCCCGAAGCCGCTCTCGGAGACCGCGCCGCCCGTCATCGAGGCGTATGCGAACCTCGTGAACGGCTCGTACGTCGAAGCCATCGACGAAGCGGCGTCGCTCAACGCCACGCTCGCGCAGTTCGTGGCGGAGCCCTCGCAGCAGAGGTTCGACGCCGCGCGTGAGCAGTGGCTCCTCGCGCGCGATCCGTACGGCCTGACCGAGGCCTTCCGCTTTTACGGCGGCCCCATCGACGACGACGACGGCCCCGAGGGCCGCATCAATGCCTGGCCGATGGACGAGGCGCACGTCGATTACGTGGCGGGCGATCCGAACGCGGGCATCATCAACGATGCCATGACCTATCCGACGATCGACGAGACCATGATCGCCGACCAGAACGAGAACCCCGGCGAGAAGGACATCTCGACCGGGTACCACGCGATCGAGTTCCTGCTCTGGGGCCAGGACACGAATGCCGAAGGCCCGGGACAGCGCCCGTACACCGATTACGTGGTCGACATGGGCACGGCCGCGAACCAGGAGCGGCGCGGGCAGTACCTCCTCGCGGCAGGGAAACTCCTTTTGCAGGACCTGAGCTCGGTCTCGGCGGAGTGGGCGCCCGAGGGCGGCGCGTACCGGGCCACGTTCGTCGCGCTCCCGCCCGAGGAGGCGCTGCGCCGCATCCTGCTCGGTATCGGCAGCCTGAGCGGCGCGGAGCTCGCCGGCGAGCGCATGCAGGTCGCCTACGACACGAAGGAGCAGGAAGACGAGCACTCCTGCTTCAGCGACAACACGCACAAGGATCTGCTCAACAACGCGCGCGGCATCCAGAACGTCTACCTCGGCCGCCGCGGCCAGATCGACCTGCCCGGGCTCGACGATCTCGTGCGCGAGCGTGATCCGGCGCTCGACGCGCGGCTGCAGGAGGAAATGCAGGCCAGCATCGACGCGATCGAGGACATCGGCAAGCCGTTCGATCAGGCGATCCTCGGCGCCGACACCGCGGCCGGTCGGGTCAAGGTGAAGAAGGCGATCGACGCGCTCCGCAAGCAGACGACGACGATCGTCGAGGTCGCGACGCTGCTCGGCATCACGCTCAACATCGAGGAGTGATCGTCATGCGATGGCCTGTGTTTCCCGTCGTCTTCGTGGTCCTCGGTTGCGGCGCGGAGGCCCCGCCCGGACAAACCGGCCCTTCGGCCGAGCCGGGGGAGGAGCTCTCCGGCGGCGAGACCACCGTCCACGACACCTCGAAGAACGCCTATTCGCTCTCGGCGCGCAACATGACGCCGGAGCGGCGCAGCGCGTTCTTCGTGGGAAACTCGTTTTTCAAGGAAAACTGGGTCATCGCTCCTTCCTCCACCGAGGGGCGGGACGGGCTCGGGCCGCTCTACAACGCGCGCTCGTGCTCGTCCTGCCACCTCCTCGACGGCCGCGGCAGCCCCCCGGACGATCCGGCCGAGCCCCTGGTCTCGGTCCTCGTCCGACTCAGCGTCCCCGGCGCGGACGCGCATGGCGGCCCCGCGCCCGAGCCCACCTATGGCGGCCAGCTCCAGCCGCGCGCGATTCCCGGCGTCACGCCCGAGGGCGACGCGTTCGTCGCGTATGAAGAAATGCCCGGCTCGTTCCCGGACGGCGAGACGTACAGCCTGCGAAAGCCCGTCTATACAATCGCCCAAGGGCGCGGCGACATGCAGCCGGACACGTTGACCTCGCCGCGCGTCGCGCCTGCGATGATCGGCCTCGGCCTGCTCGAGGCCGTCGCCGAGGAGGACATCGTGCGGGCCGAAGATCCGGACGACGCCGACGGCGACGGCATTTCGGGTCGAGCGAACCACGTGTGGGACGCCGCGGCCGGGGCCGTCGCGCTCGGCCGATTCGGCTGGAAGGCGAACCAGCCGACGCTCGCGCAGCAGACGGCGGGCGCGTTCCTCGGCGACATGGGCATCACCACGTCGATGTTCCCGAACGAGGAGTGCACGGACGCCGAGGCCGATTGCAAGGCCGCCCCGACCGGCGGCACCCCCGAGGCGAGCGCCAAGATTCTGACGGACGTCACGTTTTATTCGACCACCCTCGCGGTCCCCGCGCGACGTGACGTCGCCGATCCCGTCGTCCTCGCCGGCAAGAAGCATTTCCTGGAGCTCGGCTGCGGCAAATGCCACACGCCCGTCTTTCGCACCGGGACCTTCGACGGCTACCCCGAGCTCTCCGGCCAGACGATCCGGCCGTTCACGGACCTCCTCCTGCACGACATGGGCGATGCGCTCGCGGATGGCCGGCCCGATTTCGAGGCGGACGGGCGCGAGTGGCGGACGGCGCCGCTCTGGGGCCTCGGGCTGCTCCAGGTCGTCAATGGCCACCAAAATCTGCTACATGATGGCCGCGCGCGCGGCTTCGTCGAGGCCGTGCTCTGGCACGGCGGCGAGGCGGAAGGCTCCCGCGAGGCGTTCCGCGCCCTGCCGGCCGAGGATCGCCGCGCGCTCGTTCGGTTCCTGGAGTCGTTATGAGCTTGTCCCCGCCCGCGTTTCCTTCCCGGTCCTTGCTCGCCCTCACCCTCACGCTCGCCCTCGCGGCGGCCTCGTGCGAGACGCCGACCGCCGACGACACGGCGCAACGCGCGGTGATGCACGACCTCGCCTACCAGGTGATGCTCCCGATCTACGGCGAGCTCGAAAAAGAGGCGCTCCCGTTGCCTCCCGCGGTCACCGCGTTCTGCGACGCGCCGACGGAGGCGACGCTCACGGCCGCGCAGGCGGCGTGGCGCGCGGCGCGCGTGCCGTGGAAACACGCCGAGGCGTTCCGGTTCGGGCCCGTCGAGGACCTCCGCATCGGCAGCGCCCTCGATTTCTGGCCCGCGCGCACCGACTCGATCGAGTCCGCGATCACCGACGCGCCCGAGCCCGTCACGGCCACGCACATCGCCTCGCTCGGCGTGAGCACGAAGGGCTTGCCGGCACTCGAATACCTGCTCTTCGATCCGGCGGGCGGCAATGCAGCCGTCCTCGCGTCCCTCGGGGGCGCGGACGCGACGGGGAAGAAGCGCTGTGCGTATGCGCGCGCGCTCGCCGACGCGATCGCCGCGGACGCGACGACGGCCGGGGACGCGTGGAGCCTCGAGGGCGGCGCGTTCGTGGATCAGGTCGCGAAGGCGGGCACGGGCAGCACGCTCTTCCTGACGGGGCAGGACGGCATTGCGCGGGTCGTCAACCTGCTCATCTCCACCATGCAGGCGGTGAGCGAAAACCGGGTCTCGGGCCCGCTCGGCGTGGTGAGCGGCGCTGGGCCCGATCCGACCCTCGTCGAATCGCGCTTCAGCGACAACTCGATCGACGACCTGCTCGGCACGCTCCAGGGCGTCGAGGACGTCTACCTCGGCCGCCACGGCGATCTCAGCGGGCGCGGCATCACGGAGCTCGTCGCCGCGCGCAGCCCCGCCATCGATTCCTCCGTCCGCAAAGCCTTCGCGGACGCGAAGGCCGCGATCTCGGCGATCCCCGCGCCGCTCCGCACCGCGATCACGGGTGATCCCGCGGCCGTCACGAAGGCGCAGGACGCATTGCGGGTCGTGCGGCGGGTCCTTTCCACCGACGTCGCAAGCGTCCTCGGCGTCGCCGTCACGTTGAGCGACAATGACGGCGACTGAGGGCGCGCCGCGGGAGAGCCTCGTCGAGAGGCTCTTCCGCCCCGTCGACATCGCGTCCCTCGCCGCGTTCCGCGTCCTCTTCGGCGCGCTCATGCTGGTCAGCGTCGTCCGGTTCTGGGCGAACGGCTGGATCCGCGATTTTTACATCACGCCGCCGCTGCACTTTCACTACTTCGGTTTTTCGTGGGTCTCGCCCTGGCCGAGCCTCGGCATGTACGCCCATTTCGTGGTCCTCGGCCTCGCGAGCGCGCTCGTGATGGTCGGGCTCTTCTACCGCGCCGCGGCGGCCGTCCTGTTCGTCGCGTTCACGTATGTCGAGCTCCTGGAAAAGGCGACCTACCTCAATCATTATTACCTCGTCAGCATCCTCTCCTTCCTGATGATCTTCCTGCCGCTCCACCGGGCGGCGTCGATCGACGCATGGAGAAGCCCGGCGCTCGCGAGCCGGACGGCGCCTGCCTGGGCGCTCTTGCTTTTGCGTTTCCAGATCGGGGTCGTGTACGTCTTCGCGGGGATCGCGAAGCTCGGGCCGGATTGGCTCCTACGTGGTGAGCCGCTCGGGATCTGGCTCTCGGCGCACACCGACATCCCGCTCGTCGGCCCTTTCCTCGCCGAGCGCTGGGTCGCGCGCGCGGCGAGCTTCGCGGGCGCCGCATTCGACCTCACCGTGGTGTTTTTCCTGCTCCAGAGCCGCACGCGGCGGTTCGCCTATGCCGCGGTGCTGGTTTTCCATTTCATCACGGGCATGCTTTTTCCGATCGGCGTCTTTCCGTGGATCATGTCCGCGTCCGCGCTGATCTTCTTCCCGCCGAGCTGGCCGCGTCCGCTCCTCGCGCGGCTCTCGCGCCGGTTTGCCCGTGCGATTCCCGAGGATCTCACCGCCCCGCCGCCCCCGCGTCCGCTCGGGACGCGGCAGCGATGGGGAATCGCGCTCCTCGCGGCGCACGCGATCGTGCAGGTCGCGCTCCCGCTCCGCCATTTCCTTTACCCAGGGAACACGGCCTGGAGCGAGGAGGGCTTCCGGTTTGCCTGGAGGGTCATGCTCGTGGAAAAACTCGGCTTCGTCGAGCTGCGCATCCATGACCCCGCGACCGGCCGGACGATCCGCGCCGAGCCTTCCCGATGGCTCACGCCGCTCCAGACGAAGATGATGGCGCAGAGCCCCGACATGATCCTCGAATTCGCGCACCACGTCGCGGACGACTACGCCGCCCGGGGCAAGCACGTCGCCGTGTACGCGGACGCGTGGGTCACCATGAATGGCCGGCCGAGCCGCCGGATCATCGATCCCAGCGTGGACCTCACGACCGTCCGGGATTCGTTGCTCCCCAAACCATGGATCCTGCCCCTCGACGACAGCGCCGAGGCGGCCGCCACGGCCTCCTCGCAGCATTGATCTGGTGATTCGACCTCGGCCCGGCGTACCCTCTCGCCGATGCCGCGCCTCCCGCTCGCTCTCTCGCTCGTCCTCGCCGCGTGCGGCGCTCCGGCCGCGCCCCCTGCGGCCCCGCCCGCCGCGCCTGCGCCTCCCGCGGCTTCCGCGCCTCCGCCCGCCGCGCCTCCGCCCATCCAGCCTGCTTGCGCCCTCGCGGCCGATCTCCCGCCGCTCCGTCCGCCGCGCCTCGACCTTCGCGCGCCCGAACCTTCCCGGGAGAACGTCCGCGCGTGGGTCGATCTCCTCGCCGATCCCGCTCTCCACGGCCGCGCCGCCGGCTCCGCCGAGAACCGCCGCGTCGCCGATCTGCTCGCGCGCGCCTTGCTCTCCTTCGGCTTTTCCCCGCCCGAAGGCCACGACCCTTGTGTCCCCTTCGAGCGCGGCGGCGTCCGTGATCAGAACGTCATCGCCCACCTCCGCGGAAAAACCCGCTCCGGCGGCCCCACCGTCCTCGTCGGCGCCCATTACGACGCGCAAGGCGAGCGCGACGGCGAAGCATATCCCGGCGCGGATGACAACGCCTCCGGCGTCGCAGCTTTGCTCGAAATCGCCCGCTTGTGTGCTTTGCGTGGGACCGATCTCGACCTCGTCGTCGTCGCGTTTGGCGCCGAGGAGCGCGGCGTGCTCGGGGCGAAAGCTTACGTGGCAGCGCCGACGGTGCCTCTTGCTCGCCTCGCGCTCATGGTGAACCTGGACATGGTCGGCCGGCCCCTGCTCGACGGATCGCCGCTCCGGCTCGTCGTTCCCCGCGCCTCCGAGGCGCTCGGGTTCGTCGTCGGGACGCGGGAGGGGGAAAAGACCCGCGCGCTGCTCGATCGTGCGGCGGCACGCGAGGATCGGCCTTTGTTTGGCATTCCCGAGGCCGCGATGACACGACTCGGGTACGCCTCCGACAGCGTCCCGTTCGGCCCGCACACCCCCACGATTTTCCTCTCCGACGCCGCGCTCGCCGATTACCACCAACCGACGGACACGCCCGACCAGATCGATCTCGACCAGATCGGGCGCGCCGTTCGCCTCACGTTGACGGTGATCGACGAAGTGCGGAAGGAGCGCGATTCAGGGCAAGAGAGCGCCTATTTACCGCCCTGACCCCCGCAGGCAGGCTCGAACGGCAAGGACGCCCCGTCTCCCGCGTTGTTCAATTCATCGAGGACCGCGCCCAGAACCAGGCGGCGCTCGTCGTCGCCCGCGTCGAACGCAACGTCCCCGAGGGCGAGGATCTCGTCCACCGTCTCGAGATCCCCATCGGCGTCGACGTCCGCGAAGATGTAGTTTCCGATGCCGAAGGCCTTTGCGTTGAGCTTCGCCGCGAGGAGCTGGTGGCCCAGGATGATCTGCGCGTTCCCCTTGGGTGGCGTCTTGAAATACGCCTGCACCTCGAGCGACGAATCGAACGTCGTCGTCGCGCCGAGCGAGACCGGCAAGAGCGAGAGCCCACCCACGACGCCATCGATGACGCAGGTGTGGTTTTTCCAGAAGCCCTGCGTCCGCGTGAGGAGCGGAACGTTGCATTCGTCGGGCGGGTCCGTGGGCGGCGGGTCCGTGGGCGGCGGGTCCGTGGGCGGCGGCTCGGAGGGCGGCGGGTCCGTGGGCGGCGGCTCGGTGGGCGGCGGCTCGGTGGGCGGTGGCTCGGTGGACGGCGGGGCAACGAGCGTGGGCGGATCCGCGGGAGCACACGGCTCCGGCACGGGAGTCAGCGCGAACGTGACGCCACGCAGAGGATCGAATGACGCCGGCTCGCAACCGAGGAGAAGGACGAGGGAGGTGACGGCAACGGTCAAGGACGTTCTGCGCATGACGGAAGGATACACCCGGCACGCACCATTAAAAGCACGGAGCAAAATGGGAACGATGGTCAGTGTAATGACCAGGTCTCCATTTCAGGGGGCGCGCCACTCCAGCGCCACGCGCACCCGCGCGCTGTTCCCGTCGTTCGTGCAGACGAACGCGCCGCGGCCGAGGTTTTTCTCGATACATTCGGCCAGCTCGCGGTCGGTCGTCCCGCTGAGGACCTTGCCCGACACGGGCACGCCGTCCTCGCGGACAGCGAGATCGGCCACGATCACGCTGCCGGCGGGGGCCGCGCAACGCGCGAGCGGCGCGGCGAGCGAATCGACGTTCTCGACCACGAGCCGAGTGATCGGCATGTACTGCGTTTTCCCCTCGACCGCTCGCTCGATCGCATGCCAGTCGTCCTCGGCGTGGAGGTTCGTACTGGCCTCGATCACGCGGATCTCCGGCCGCTGCTTTCCAGACAGATCCGGGGCCTCGTACCGCACGCGGACCGTGCGTCGTCCGGGCCGCTTGCCCATCGCCGCCGAGCCGACGAGCGCCTGGCACACGCACGCCTCGCGCGCTCCGTCGCGACCGTCTCGTACGTCGAGGTTTTCCATTTCGCAATATCGTCCACCCGCGTCGCCCTGCAGGAGGAAATCGCGGCTCACCTCGTCATCGCCCGAGAAACACGCGGCGAGGCCGGCAACGCGGTCCTTCCAGTCGGCTGATCCGGGATCACAGCTGCCGTAGCGTTTTTCCTCGCAGAGCGTGATCGGTCCTTCGCGGAGCGCGGCCGCCTCGCTCGCCCGTGCCCCGAGGCCGCCGACGGCACCGACGTCCTCTCTCCGGACCATCGACGCGAACGCAAAGCGATACCTATCCACGAGCCCGAGCCGCGGATCCCAGGGCCCCTCGAATGTCACGCCGGGGTCACCGCCGCCGCGCGACACCAAGTTGATCCAGAGCACCTCGTCACGTCCTCCGCGGCCCCCCATGACATGCATCACGTCGGTCGTCATCCAGCCCTCGTCGTGAGCGCGCCGCGACACGGACTCGTACTCGTAGGCGCAGCGATGTCCCGTCTTCTTGGACAGGGGCTGCAATTTCGAATCGATCGCGGCCGGCGCGAGGATCAGGTAATCGGGCGCGACCCGGGCGAGGTGCGCCGCAAGCTCGGCGCGCAGGGCCGCGCGTTCGGCGCGGAAGAGCTGGTCGTCCTCGAGCGGCAGCACGGCGACCTCGGGCCGATGGGCCGGCGCCTGCGGAAGCGCGGCGGCCGGCGCGGGCGGACGCGGTTGGGGCGCGACCACCTGCGGATCCGAGACGATGGTCGCTTGCAGCGGAGATTGAACGGCGCAGGAGACGCTGACGAGCGCGCCCCCGAGAGTCACGAGCGCGGCGCGCGGGCGGGCGGACGTCTGCATGGGAAAAACCTTCAATCGATGGTCATCGTCAAGGTTTGTCCGATCACGTGACACTCGTCGGCGGTCACCGTGACATTCGCCGTCTTCGTCGCGGCGTCGCGCGTCGCGGTGATCACGAAATTGCCCGACTCTTCCACGCCGCAATCGTAGGTATTCTCCACGACCTGCTCGCAGGGCTTCGCGGCGCCGCCGTTCACCGTGTACGTGAGCTCGGCGTCGGTGACGGGGGCTTCGGTGCTGTCGACGACGGTGACCGTCACGGAGACGGCCGCAATCGTGGTGCAGGCGACCTCGTCGGAGCTACAGGCCGCGAGTGGGATCAGGCAGAGCGAGAGGAAGGGCGCGAGGAGCGAGCGCATGGTCGACGCCTTTACCGAGCGCCCGCCGGCCGGGCAAATTCTCGGCGGAGGCCGCGCGCCGCCCGCGGGTGTGCTCCTTGCTGGTGTGCCTGTGATGCTCCTTCCGCGCACGCGAGCCCTCGCGCGGCGGCGCGCGGCGGAGGCGCGTCGCTGGCCCATTCGATACCCGAGGAGAGGAGCTCATGCCGAAGCGAATGCTCATTCCGTACCTCGCACTTTGCCTCCTGCCGGCGGCTGCGCACGCCGAGGGCGCGCGCAAGCCCAGCGTCGAGCGCGTCGCGCAGCAAGAAGAGACCGTCCAGAGGGACGTCCCCTTCGTGCCCACGCGCGAGGAGACCGTGGCGCGAATGCTCGACATCGCCGGCGTGACCAAAGACGACGTCGTCTACGACCTCGGCAGCGGCGACGGTCGTATCGTGGTCATGGCCGCGCAGAAGCTCGGCGCGCGCGCGGTCGGCGTCGAAATCGACCCGGCGCGCATCCGGGAGGCGAACGACAATGCCAGGAAGGCCGGCGTCACGGGCCGCGTCGAGTTCCGAGAGGAGAGCCTCTTCGGCACGGACATCAAGGACGCGACCGTGGTGACGATTTACCTCTTGCCCGAGGTCAACCTGAAGATCCGCAACAAATTGCTCACCGAGCTCGCGCCCGGCGCGCGCATCGTCTCGCACGACTTCGACATGGGGGAATGGCGGCCCGACCGGAAAGAGAAAGTCGGCGACGACACGATTTATTTGTGGGTCGTCCCGGCCAGCGCGGAGGGCACGTATCGTTTGACGGTCCCGACGGCCCAGGGCGACGTCCCGGCCACGCTCACGCTCGATCAAAAATTCCAGGACGTGAGCGGCACGCTCCAGATCGGCAATCGACGCTTGCCGCTCGCGGAGGTGACGCTCCAGGGGCGCGCATTGAGCTTCCGCACGGCCGAAGGCCCCGAGCTGCAATTCCGCGGGCAGATCGACGGGACACGCATTCATGGGATCGTGCTGCCGAGCGGCGGGCCCTCCCGCGCCTTCACCGCGCAGCGGCAAGCGGCGACGCCGTGACGATCGCCTCCCGCGGTCACGCCCGATTCTCCGTTGGCACCTGATTTGCTCTGCCTCGCCGTCGAGCTTTTC
This sequence comes from Polyangium sp. 6x1, assembly GCF_029946515.1. Classification (GTDB taxonomy): domain Bacteria; phylum Myxococcota_A; class Polyangia; order Polyangiales; family Polyangiaceae; genus Polyangium. The sequence goes on along the minus strand of NZ_JARZHH010000006.1, from coordinate 10,343 downwards.
CCCCTGGCGACGACGAGAGGTGCCTTGTGCGCAAGACGACGACGATGGGCTTGATCACCTTGACCTGCATGGCTGCCCTTGCCGCGTGCGAGGGCCCCGCCACCGAGACGCCCGATCCCATCGATCCGCCGGTGACGACCGACGACGGCCTCGATCTCCCGGAGACCCCGTACAACTACGCTGCGATCGATCTGCCCGCGCATTTCCAGGGCCAGCTCGCGCAGGATCAGGACAACATGCCCCCGGCGAACCCCATCACCGACGACGGCGCGACGCTCGGCCGCGTGCTCTTCTACGACACGGCCCTTTCGAAAAATGGCGCCGTCGCCTGCGCTTCCTGCCACAAGCAGGAGGACGCCTTCGCCGACACGACGCGCCTGAGCCTCGGCTTCGAGGGCGGCGAGACCGGGCGCAACTCGATGAGCGTCGCCGATGCGCGTTACTACCGAAACGGCCGCTTCTTCTGGGACGAGCGCGCCGCCACGCTCGAAGATCAGGTGCTCCGCCCGATCCAGGATCCCGTCGAGATGGGCCTGACCCTCGACGAGCTCGTCGCGAACGTCTCGGCGAAGAGCTACTACCCGGTGCTCTTCGAAAAAGCCTTCGGCGACGCTTCGATCACCTCGGACCGCATCTCGTGGGCCCTCGCGCAGTTCGTGCGCTCGATCGTCTCGTATCGCTCCCGCTTCGACGAGGGCATCGAGGCCGCGGGCGGCAACATCGCCGCCGATTTCCCCACGTTCACGCCCGAGGAGAACGCCGGCAAAACCCTCTTCCTCGGCCCCGCGGGCGGCTGCGCCGCGTGCCACCTCGACGACGGCCCGCCCCACCCGCCGCCGCGCCACAACAACGCCTTCTTCTTCATCGCCGTCCCCACGAACAACGGCCTCGACGCGACCACGGACGTCGATGACAACGGCGTCGGCGAAATCACGGACAACCCGCAGGACAATGGCCGCTTCAAGTCGCCCTCGCTCCGCAACGTGGCGCTCACCGCGCCGTACATGCACGACGGCCGCTTCGAGACCCTCGACCAGGTCGTCGAGCATTACAACTCCGGCGTGAAGCCGCACCCGAACCTCGATCCGCGCCTGCGCGTCCAGGGCTCGACCGAGCCGCGCAAGTTGAACCTCACGCCCGAGCAAAAGGCCTCGCTCGTGGCCTTCCTGAAGACGCTCACCGACGAGAAGCTGCTCGTCGATCCGATGTACGCGGATCCCTTCGAAAAGGCCTCGCCCTGAGCGCTCGCCGCGCCGCGGGGAGCTGGTAGGATCGAGCGGCATGACGCCCTCCGACCTCTCCCCTCGGCTCGACGTCCTCCGCGGCAAGGGCCGATTCTCCGCGCGCACCCTCGACGATTTCGCGGCGTACGTCACGAGCGCGCCGGACGAGGCCCTCTTCCGCATGAGCCCTCTCCGGTACGCGGCGAGCCACGGACTCGACGAGCAGGAGGGCATCGAGCTTTTCCTCCACGCGACGCACGTCGGCATCCTCGACTTCGCCTGGGGCATGCTTTGCCCCGGCTGCATGGCCTTCCTCACGACGGCCGGCGGATTGCGCTCGCTCCAGTCGAAGCACTGCAACTTCTGCAACCTCCACCTCGACGGCTTCCTCGACGACCGCGTCGAGGTCGCGTTCACCGTGGCCCCCTCGGCGCGGCGCATCCGCTTCCACGCGCCCGACACCGTGGATCTGCGCGAGGACGCCATCCGGCTCTATTTCTCGTCGAGCGTCGCCCCCGCGTCGCGCCCGCACCACGCGCTCGGCGAGAGCATCCTCGCCGCGGGACGCGTGCTCCCCGGCGAGGCCCACTCTGCCTCCGTGGACTTCGCCGAGGCGGGGCAGTTCGTCCTGCTCGCGCCCGCGGGCCACGTCGCGGTGTACGTCCGCGCGCAGGCGGGCGGCGCGCGCGAAGCCTCGTTCGATTTGCTCGATGGCCGCGCGATCCCGGCCCGCGTCGACGTCGGCACGGGCCGTGTCGATCTCCGCATGCTGAACCGCACGACCCACGCCGTGGGCTATTTCGTCGCGCCGGTCGGCAACACCTGGCCCGATCCTGCCGAACCAGGACGACCCCTCACGCACCCGCTGCTCCCGTACCTCACCGGGGCGCGCCTCGTCTCGTCGCAGTCGTTCCGCGACCTCTTCCGCGCCGAAAGCATCCCCTCCGAGGGCGGCCTCGAGCTCAAGCGCGTCACCGTGCTCTTCACCGACCTCACCGGCTCCACGGCCCTCTACGAGCGCGTCGGCGACCTCCGCGCCTACGACCTCGTCCGCAAGCATTTTTCGGTGCTCCGCTCGATCGCCGCGGCCCAGGGCGGGGCCATCGTGAAGACCATCGGCGACGCCGTCATGGCGAGCTTCGCCGAGCCGATCCACGCGATTGGCGCCGCGATCCTGATGAACCGGGCCATCGCCGAGCTGAAGGAGGCGGATCTCCTGCTCAAGATCGGCCTGCACACGGGCCCCTGCATCGCGGTCGAGCTCAACGAGCGGCTCGATTATTTCGGGCGCACCGTGAACATCGCGGCGCGCGTGCAGGGCCTCGCGCGGGCCGGGGAGATCGTCTGCACGAGCGAGGTCTTCGAGGCGCCCGGGGTCGCTCCTGCGGTGGACGCGGCCGAGCTCGTCGCCGCGCACGCCACGGCGCCGCTCAAGGGCATCGCGGGCGAGGTGGCCGTCGTGCGGATGGTGCGGGCCGGGGCGGAGGCGCCGCTGTCCCTTCCGTGACGCGCCTCGGATGGAGGTTCCAGCCTCCATGCCTGGAGGCTCGGACCTCCATCCTCCGCCTCGGGCCTTCTTCCACGCGAGCGCCGGACCCCACCCGTACCGGCGCTCGGTCTTGTCCGGGTCGCCGTTGATTTGCTCCAGAAGGCTCTTGACGCTGCCCTTCTTTTTTTCTTTGAAGAACCCGTCGAACTTCGTGCTGTCGCTCTTCGCGCCTATTGGCGAACGCTTGTCGTGGCAAGAGCGAAATTTTCGTGGGCGGCCGCAATCGCAGCTTCCAGCGCTCCACCGACGGGGGACAGACCTGGACCGACGAGCTCGCCGCGCAAAACATGTGGACGAAGAATGATCTCAGCACGGTGGAAACGATCTTCGTCCTGCCGACCGGCGAGGGCGTATACGCGCCGATCCTCACGGGCACCTTGTTTCGCCGCCGTTGATACCGTTACCCTGGGGGCATGCATTCCACGCTCCACGCTCGCACCTCGATCGCCCTCTTTGCCTGCACGGCTCTCTCGCTCCTGATCCTCGATCCGGCCTCCGCGTCGGCCGCCGAATGCGGCTGCACCCACGAGATCATGCCGGGCACGACCGCCGTGAACGGCACGGATCTCGGTGTGAAGCCCGGCGACGTCGTCTGCGTCATGGCCGGCGATTACGAGTTCATCCGCTTCCGCGAGATCCAGGGCACGGCCGAGGCGCCCGTCGTCGTGAAGAACTGCGGCGGCGTCGTCAACGTGCGCAACACGGATCGCGCGTATGCCGTCGATTTCCAGGGGAGCTCCCACCATTTTCATCTCACCGGAACGGGCGAGGCCGGCGTCACGTACGGCTTCCGGGTCAGCGCGCCGGACAAGGAGCCGTATCCGGGCGTGGGCCTCTGGTTCCTCGACAAGAGCACGGAGTACGAGGTCGACCACATCGAGGTCTACGAGACCGGTTTTGCCGGCGTGATGTCGAAGACCGACCCCCTCTGCGACGGCAGCGCCGATCAGGACAAGTTCATCCAGAAGAACGTGCGCCTGCACCACCTCTGGGTTCATGACACCGGCGGCGAAGGGTTTTACGTCGGGAGCACGCAAGGGGCCGGTCACACCATCACCTGCAATGGCCAGCAGGAGGTGCGCATGCCGCATTTCCTGGAGGGCATCGAGATCGACCATTGCCTCGTGGAGGACACGGGCTGGGACGGCGCGCAGGTCGGCATGGCCCGCGAGGGTTGCAGCGTCCACGACAACGTGATCCGCCGCGTCGGCGGCGAGATGGTGCAATACCAGTGGATGGGCCTGCAGATCGGCGGCCCCTCGAAATGCGACATCCGCCGGAACATCATCTCCGACGGCCCGGTGAACGGCATCTTCGTGTTCGGCGCGAACGACACCACCGTCGCCGACAACGTCGTGCTGCGGTTCGGCGAGACGAACATTTACGCGAACATCCAGAACAACCCGGGGCCCGTCGCCTATCGCATCGCCCACAACACGCTGGTCGGCTTCGGCGAGGCCGCGGTGAAGGTCTTCGGCGACAAGATCGAGGGCGCCTTCGCCTACAACAACCTCGTCATCGGCCCGAGTTCCGCCATCGGCGCAGGCAACGACGTCGGCTGGGCAGCCGAGGGCAATCTCTTCGTGCCCACGGTCGCCGAGGCCGGGTTCGTCGCGCCCGACGCGGACGATTACCACCTCACGGAGAGCTCGCCCGCGCGCGGCGCCGGCATCGATCACAGCGCCGACGGCTTTACCGCGGACCTCGACGGGTACCTCCGCGGAAAGCCCCCCGCGGTGGGCGCGTACGAGATCGTGATGGATTCGCCCACGGGCGGCGTGGGCGGCGGTTCGAGCGGTCCGGGCACGGGCGGCGGCGGCGGAGCGGGCGCATCCGGCGGCGCAGGCGCGGGCGCGTCCGGCGGCGCGGGCGGCGCCTCCGCGGACGATCCGGGCTCCGAGGGGGGCTGCGGATGCCGCGTGGCCGGAACGACGGAGCCCGCAGGCAATCACGGCGGCCTCGTGCTCGTGGCCGGCGTCTGGCTCGCGACGCGGATTCGCCGTCGTTTCCGCGCCTCGCGCTGAAGCAGCAGCCTGCCCTGAGCCTGTCGAAGGCGCCATTCCTGGAGCCCGTGGGCAAATCAGGAGAATGGCCTTCGACAGGCCGAAAAACATCTTCCCCCTGTGGACGTCCGGCCGTCCTGGCCCGACGTAGAGCATGCCCGCCCGGGGCTGTCCCGGGCGCAGGGTAGGGGGATGTTACGATGAACCTGACCAAGTCGATGTTCTTCGCCGTGATGTCGCTGGGCCTCGTCGGGACCACCAGCGTGGCCCGCGCCGATCAGGAAGCGAGTATCGCCGAGTCCGTGGGCGCGCTCAGAGACGAGGAGGCCACCGAGGACCGCATCATCACGGAGTCCGACGAAGCGCTGACGAGCCAGCCCGCCGATTACAATCCCTACGATTACGACGCGTACCGTCGCCATGGCGGGCGCAGCAGGTGCCTGGACTTCTGCAGGGAAGAGTACTTCCGCTGTGAGCGGTACGACGATCGCTTCAGGCGCCACGGCTACCCGGGCGACCGCTTCCGCCGCCACGGTCGCTGTCAAAGCGAGTACAACTTCTGCGCGCGGCGCGTCTGTCGTGAGCACCGCTTCGGGGATTTCGGTCGCTGAGCGAACCGAGACGCGCAAGCAGGCTTGAAAGTCGTGAGATCGCCCGGCCCTCGCTCCCACACCCGGGAGCGGGGGCCGCGGCCCCATCGAGGCGGCGAGGTTCATGCCTCGCGCCAGGAGCGGGGATCGATATGGGAGGTTCGAGCGCGCTCAAGGGGTCCGTCGTCGTCATCACCGGCGCATCGAGCGGGATCGGGCTCGCAGCAGTCGAGGCGTTCGCCCGGCGCGGAGCACGACTCGTGCTCGCAGCGCGGCAGGAAGACGCCCTCGCCGAGGCAGCCCGCAGGTGCAAAGCGCTCGGCGCCGAGGCGATCGCCCTACCAACCGACATGACCGACGAGGCAGCCGTGGAGGCGCTCGCGCAGGCCGCGGTCGCCCGCTTCGGCGGGATCGACGTGTGGATCAACAACGCAGCCGTCCTGCTCTTCGGCGCGCTGCTCGACGCGCCGAGCTCCGCGTGGAAGCGGGTCGTCGAGACGAACCTCTTCGGCTACGTCCACGGCGCGCGCGCAGCCCTGCCAGTGTTCCGCGCGCAGGGTCGGGGCATTCTCATCAACAACGCCTCCGGCTGGGGGCTCGTGGGCGCGCCCTTCGTGAGCTCGTACGTCGCGAGCAAGTTCGCAGTCATCGGCCTCTCGGAGAGCCTGCGCCAGGAGCTCTCGGCCGACCCCGACATCCACGTGTGCGTGGTCTACCCACCCGCAATCGACACGCCCATCTACGAGCGAGCCGGCAATTTCACAGGCCACGAAGTCGGCCCCCTCCCGCCGGTCTCCTCGGCAAACGACGTGGCCGAGGCATTCGTCGACCTCGCCGAACACCCACGCCCGCGGCGCGCCATCGGCCCTTCAGGCCTGTTCCTCTACATCGCGAGCCGGCTCTCCCCCGCACTCTCCGCGCGTCTCATGGGCTCTCTCACGCGCCACTTCTCGATCCGCACAGAACCCTGCACGCCAACGCTCGGCAATCTCTTCACGCCCAAAGGACCGCACGCAAAGAGCGGCGGCTTCGATTGGCTCGGTCGGCATCGCCGAGGGAGGGGGCCGATTTTCTGACGTGTTCATCGTGGAGGCGTTTCGCTGGGGCGTTGCCCCAGGCCCCACCCGGGGCTGTCCGCCCCGGGACCCGGACCAGCGCCCGCGCTGGACCGAGGGTCGATGAACTGCGCAATGCGCAGTTCATCGAACAGCCGGGTCAAGATCACGAGCGACCCTGCCCAGCAAGACGGCAGCGCTGATGGTTCAGCCGGCGACGCGGTCCCACTGGCCTGTGGGAAGAACTGCGCATCGCGCAGTTCTTCCCCAAAGGGTCCAGGGCTGGCCCTGGTTCGGGTCGAGGGGCGAATAGCCCCCGCGGGGCCCGGGGCAGCGCCCCGGCGCGGCGCCTCCCTGGGGAACCTACGCCTCCGGATCGCCGCGATCTTCCGAGATTCGCCCTACGCCGGCGCCGTAATGATACGCGAGCTCCCCGCCGAGCCAGGCGCCGACGCCGAGGACCAGGAAACCGAGCGTCGAGACTGCGATCCCTGCGCCGCGGAGGTCCATGGCCCGCAGGATCACCGATCCGAGCATGAGCTTTGTGCTCGCCAGGTTCGACATGGCGTGTACGAATGCCACGCGCCGCGCTTTTCCTTCGAGGAAGCTCCACTCCGTGAGGCCTGTGAGCGCTGCGGGTACGGTGGCCACGAGGCCGATCTGGAATGCGAGATCTGCTCCGCGTGCTGCCCATGTGCTCCCGAGGAGCGACGCGACATCGAGGACGAGGCCTGTCGTGAAGGCTCCGATCGGGATGGGGATCAGCGCTGGGTGTAGCGGATGGCCGAGCCATGATCCGCTGAGCGCTCTTCGCACACGCGGGTGCCGACCGAGGAAACCACGCACGGGCGCTTGAAATACTTCGACGATTTCATCGAGGGGGAGCCGCTCGACGACACGCAGGAGCCATGGCGTTCTCATGCTGCCTCCTTGCAATGCCGCGAAGCAACGCTCGGGCCGCTCGCTGGCCGGATCGTCCCGTCTGGAATTGCGGATGTGATGGGAGAGCGCCCGAAAAGCGATTTTCAGGCGCGAGGCTCCCGTGGTTTCATGGGTGTCGCCAAGCACCACAGGGGAGGGATTTCATGACCACGACGACGTCGGTGATGGATACGGGGGAGCGCGGCGGGAGCGCCGTGCTCGTGCGAAACCTGGACGATCTTGCGAAGCTCTCGAGCGCGGAGCTCGAGCGGCTCTACCGCGGCGCTCCTGCGCCCGTGGGCGTCGAGCGCCTCGTGGGGACACCGAAGGGCCGCATGCTCGCTGTGCGCGGCACCGATGGCACGAGGCTCTTCTCGGCGCTCGCGTTCCTCGCGTCGCGCCGGCGTTTTCCCTGGGATGGCAAGAGCTTCGGCGCGCTCAGCCCGAGCGAGGGAACGGGCATCAACCGCGTCAAGCTCCTCCCGCTCCGGTTCGATTGGTTCCCGTTCCGCACGCGGATCGAGCCTTCTGCGGTCGATGGCCGCCCTTGCGTCTACCTCGACTACGAGCAACCGGGAAATCCCTTCTTCATCGCTCGCATTCGCGACGAGATCCGCGAGGTCGCGCCTGATCTCTGGCTCGGCCCGGCCATGGCGAAGACGAAGAACGGCGCGGTCCACGTGCTCTGGTTCGCCGTCGACTTCGGGCAGCCCTCGTCCTGATCGCGCCCGCGCGAAGCGGCTTGCTTCGGCTCGCGGAAGGGGAGACGATCGAGCGCGCCATTCGTTGGTCGTCAAAACAACTCCGCTCGAGGTAACCTTCCAGTCCGATGGGCCAAATCCCGCTCCTCGACGAGATCGCCGTCATCGCGGCCCTCGGCGTCCTCGTGACCGTCGTCCTCTCGCGCCTCTCGCTGCCCACGGTCGCGGGGCTGCTCTTCTCGGGCGCGCTCGTGGGGCCGTTCGGCTTCAAGCTCGTGCGCTCGATCCACGCGATCGAGATCCTGGCCGAGATCGGCGTCGTCCTCCTGCTCTTCACCATCGGCCTCGAGTTCTCGCTCGCGCGCCTGAAGAGCATCTTCCGCCAGGTCGCCGTCGGCGGGATCATCCAGGTCGGGCTCACGACGGCGGTCGTCGCGCTCGTCGCGAACGCCCTCGGGCAGCCGGCCGGGCGCAGCGTCTTTTACGGCTTCGTCTTCGCGCTCTCCAGCACGGCGATCGTCCTTCGCGCCCTGGCCGAGCGGCGCGAGCTCGACGCGCCGCACGGCCGCTTCATCGTCGGCACCTTGATCTTCCAGGACCTCTGCGTCGTCCCGATGGTCCTCGTCGTCCCCATGCTCGGCGCCGGCGCCGAGGGCGCGAACATGGCGAAGGACATCAGCCTCGCGCTCGGCAAGGCCACGGCCGTCGTCGTCGCGACCATCGTCGTCGCGCGCCTCGTCGTCCCGCGGGCGCTTCGCTGGGTCGCGGCGAGCCGCAGCCGCGAGGTCTTCCTCCTCGCCGTGCTCGCGCTCTGCGTCGGCACTGCATGGCTCACGTCGCTCGCCGGCCTCTCGCTCGCGCTCGGCGCCTTCCTCGGCGGCATGGTCGTCGCCGACACCGAGTACGGGCACCGCGCCATGGGCGACATGCTCCCGCTGCGCGACGCGTTCGTGAGCGTCTTCTTCGTCTCGCTCGGCATGCTCTTCGACCCGCGGATCGTCCTCGAACGGCCGCTCCTCGTGCTGCTCCTGCTCGGCGGCTTCCTCGTCGCCAAGGGCGTGCTCGCCACCATCGCCGCGCTCGCCATGCGCTTCCCGGCGCGCGTCGCCTGGCTCGCGGGTGTCGGGCTCGCGCAGTTCGGCGAGTTCGGGTTCGTCCTCGCGCGGCTCGGCGAGAGCGCGGGCGTCGTCGATTCGAACGCCACGCGCCCGCTGCTCGCGGCGGGCATCGCGAGCATGTTCCTCACGCCCGTCTTCGTGCGCGTCGCGCCGCACGTGACCGCAGGCCAGCGCTTGCTCGCGCCGCTCGAGCGGCTCATCGGCGTTCGCAGCATCGACGAGGCAGACGCGGGCGATGCGCACGGGCTCGCCGACCACGTGGTCATCGTGGGCTTCGGCGTCGCGGGCAAGCTCGTCGCGCGCGCCCTCGCGACGTGCGGCGTGTCCTACGTGGTGCTCGAGCTCAACGCCGAGACCGTCCGCGCCGCGCGCACCGCGGGCCAGCCCGTGTACTACGGCGACGCGACGAGCGAGGAGGCGCTCGGCCACGCCCACCTGGAGAAGGCGCGCGCGCTTCTTTTGCTCATGAACGATCCGCAAGCCGCGCAGCGCGTGGTCGACACAGCCAAGCGTGTCGCGCCTGGAGTGCCGATCCTCATGCGCGCGCATTACCTCCAGGAAAAACCTGCGCTCTTGCGCATGGGCGCGACGGACGTCGTGGCCGAGGAGGTCGAAGGCGGCGTGGAGATCCTCGCGCGACTGCTCCGCTGGCTCGACATCCCGCGCAACGTGATCGACGATCGCGTGGACGAGGCGCGCGCGACCACGCAGACGACGGAGCGCACGAACAAGGTCCCACGGCGGGCGCTCGGCGAGCACGCGGATCTCTCCGAGCTCAAGATCGAGAGCGCCTCCGTGACCGCAGCAAGCGCAGCCGTCGGGCGCTCGGCAGCATCGCTCGGCGTGCGGCGCCGGACCGGTGCCCTCATCATCGCGGTGCGTCGCGGCGAAGCACTCCTCGAACAGATGGATCCCCAGAAGCCCTTCGAGCTCGGAGACATCGTCTACCTCGCAGGCTCCGTGAGCTCCGTGAAGAAGGCCGTCGACCTCGTGAGCCGCCCGCTCGACGAGGGCGAAGCACCGCCAAGCGAGATGCCGATGTCACGCGGGTGAAGCCGCCGCGCCGGGGCGCTGCCCCGGACCCCGCGGGGGCTGTTCGCCCCTCGACCCGAACCAGGGCCAGCCCTGGACCTCTGGGCATCGACTGCGCGAAGCGCAGTCGATGCGGGGAGAGTTTTTCAAG
>NZ_JARZHH010000069.1 GCF_029946515.1 Polyangium sp. 6x1 | reverse complement strand
CATCGGCGGTGCAGGCGGCGCAGGCGGGATGGGCGGCGCAGGCGGGATGGGCGGCGCAGGCGGGATGGGCGGCGCGGGCGGCGCAGGCGGGATGGGCGGCGCAGGCGGGATGGGCGGCGCGGGCGGCGGGGGCCCCGCCGTGTGCGGCAACGGTGTCAAAGAGGACACCGAGGCCTGCGACGACGGCAATATGGTCAATGGCGACGGCTGCCAGGTCGATTGCTTCTACACCTGCAACAACGCGAACCCCAGCACCGGCGACGCGAAATGCGACGACGCCGATCCTTGCAACGGCGCCGAGACCTGCACCGACGCTCACATCTGCGCGCCCGGGATGAACGCGGCCGACGGTGTCTCGTGTGGCATGGGCAAGATCTGCAAGGCGGCCGTCTGCGTCGACGATACCTGCGGCGACGGCTTCGTCAGCGCAAACGAGGAGTGCGACGACGGCAACATCGTGAACGGCGACGGCTGCGACGCCTGCAAATTCAGCTGCGTCTCGAGCGACCCGACGCGCGACTGTTCGAGCCTCGATCCGTGCGTCGGCACCACCTGCAACGACGCCACGCATACCTGCGGAAACCCCCTCGGCAGCGGCCAGGTCTGCGGAATGGGCGCCGTCTGCGTGAATGGCGCCTGCACGCCCACCGTGTGCGGCGACGGCTCCGTCGACCCGGGCGAGGCCTGCGACGACGGGAACACGACCTCCGGCGACGGCTGCGACGCCGATTGCACCCTCTCCTGCGAGAACCCGACCACCGATTGCCCCGCGGCGCCGCTCTGCCAGGTCGCCGCTTGCAACGCGAGCAACGTCTGCGTCACCCTCCCGGACGCCGCGCAGAACGGCCAGATGTGCGGCGCGCCAAACCTCGTCTGCCAGGGCGGCGCGTGCCTCCCGCCCGAGGCGGTCTGCGGCAATGGGACGGTCGAGAATGGCGAGGAATGCGATTTCGGCGCGCAGAACGGCCCCGGCACCGGCTGCGAGGTCACCTGCCAGTTCTCCTGCGACACGAACGACGATTGCGTCGACGCCGAGACCTGCAACGGCAGCGAGACCTGCGTCGACGTCATGGTCGGCGGCAGCGCGGGCAAGGCTTGCTCGCCGGGCATGCCCGAGGCGAACTGCGCACCCTGCGCCGGAGGCCTCTGCACGGGCGGCTCTTGCAAGCCCACGGCGTGCGGCGACGGCTGCGTCGACACGACCGCCGGCGAGCAATGTGATCCTCCGGGCGCGGGCTGCGACGCGATGTGCAAGTTCCCCCCGGCGTGCGGCAATGGCATCCGCGAGGCCGGCGAGCAATGCGACGACGGCAACACGAAGAACATCGACGGCTGCGACGCCGCGTGCCAGTTCGAGCAGGTCCAGCGCGCGACCTGGCTCCAGCTCGAGCTCGCGCCGGACGCCTCGTTCTGCGCTGCGAACCAGCTCGGCAGCGCCATCACCTCCACGGCGGCGACCCCGATCCAGACCTCGCTCGCGAATGGCATCGCCGACGGCTCCATGACCATCATGTTCAAGACGTTCGGCCTCGACGACATGACGGGCACCTCCGATCCGGCCATCCAGCTCGGCGCCCTCAACGGCAGCCCGATCGTCCCGATGGGCGCCACGTACAATGGCGCCGCGGATCTCGATTGGTGGTACGCGACGAACCCGGCGTCCGTCGACGCGAATGGCAATCCGCTCCAGATGCTTTCGGGCAGCATCAGCGCGAAGACGCTCACCGCGGGGCCCGGCTACCTCAGCCTCAGCCTCGCCCTCGGCGGCCCGGCGTCGATCCTCAAGATGAGCAACGCCCGGCTCACCACCACGATCGGCGCCGTGAGCACGCCTCTCGCCTCGGCGGGCGCCCCGCCCGGCCACCTCGCCTCGGAGCACCTCGACCCGGCGCTCCAGGTCTATGCGAGCACCGGGCAACCGAACGCCAATGGCGCGGGCAAGCTCTGCGGCAACATCAGCGCGGCCTCGCTCGATCAGGTCCCCGCCCCCGCGCAGCTCCTCAGCGGCGCCACCGCGTGCAGCCAGGCGTACACCGCCGCGAACTCCCTGGTCGACGTCCTCATCGGGGGATGCACCGTGTTCGGTTTCCCGGTCATCATCATCCGCCAGCCGGATCAGGTCGATGCTGGCGCGCCGGTCGCGGGCGCGGGCGCCCCGTACACGCTCACGCGAAACACGATGACGAAAGAGGTCAACGGCTGCCGCGACAAGAACAACGCGGTCGTCGACCTCAATACCTGCCTCAACGCCGCGGCCTACTCCTCCTTCTTCAAGCTCGCCACGGGCCGCGTGATCGCGAAGTAAGGCAATTCCCTCTTCCCGCCCCCCGCGATTTCGACTAACCGCTCCTCTTCATGGAGCTCGGGACCGCGGTTCGTCACGACGTCACTCGCCTCACGGAGGAGGACATTTACCTCTTCGCCGAGGGCACGCACACGCGCCTCTACGAGAAGCTCGGCGCCCACCCGATGACGGTGGACGGCGTCCAGGGCACTTGCTTCGGCGTCTGGGCTCCGGAGGCCGAGCGTGTTTCCGTCGTCGGCGATTTCAATGGCTGGGACCGCGGCGCGCACCCCCTCGCGCGCCGCGGCGGCTCCGGCATCTGGGAAGGGTTCGTCCCGGGCGTCGGCCATGGCGCCGTCTACAAGTACTTCATCGCCTCCCGCTTCCAGGGCTACGTCGTCGAGAAGGCCGATCCCTTCGGCTTCCAGCACGAGATCCCGCCGAAGACCGCGTCCGTCGTCTGCGACCTCGCCTCCCTCGAAAAGGAGCCGCGCAAGCCTCGCCAGAAGCGCACGAGCCACGACAAACCCGTTTCGATCTACGAGGTCCACCTCGGCTCCTTCCGCCGCGTCGTCGGGAACGGAAACCGCCCGCTCACCTATCGCGAGCTCGCGACCGAGCTCCCCGAGTATGCCGCGCGCATGGGCTTCACCCACGTCGAGCTCCTGCCCGTCATGGAGCACCCGTTCGGCGGCTCGTGGGGCTACCAGGTCACCGGGTATTACGCGCCGACCTCGCGCTTCGGCGGCCCCGACGATTTCCTCCACCTCGTGAATGCCCTCCACGACGCGGGCCTCGGCGTCATCCTCGACTGGGTCCCCTCGCATTTCCCCTCCGACGAGCACGGCCTCGGGTATTTCGACGGCACCTACCTCTTCGAGCACGCCGACCCGCGCAAGGGCTATCACCCCGACTGGAAGAGCCTCATCTTCAACTATGGCCGCAACGAGGTGATGAGCTTCCTCCTCTCGAACGCGCATTTCTGGCTCGATCGCTACCAGGCCGACAGCCTGCGCGTCGACGCCGTCGCCTCGATGCTCTACCTCGATTACTCCCGCAAGCACGGCGAGTGGATCCCGAATCGCTACGGCGGCCGCGAAAACCTCGAGGCGATCGATTTCCTTCGCCGCCTCAACGAATCGATCTCCCGCGCCTTTCCGGACGTCCAGACGATCGCCGAGGAGTCCACCTCCTGGCCCATGGTCTCCCGCCCCGCGTACGTCGGCGGCCTCGGGTTCGGCTACAAATGGGACATGGGCTGGATGAACGACACGCTCAAGTACATGTCGAGCGACCCCGTCTATCGCAAGTTCGTCCACAACCAGCTCACGTTCCGCATGATGTATGCGTTCAGCGAGAGCTTCGTCCTCCCGCTCTCGCACGACGAGGTCGTCCACGGCAAAGGCTCGCTGATCGGCAAGATGCCTGGCGACGAATGGCAGAGGTTCGCGAATCTGCGCCTGCTCTTCGCGTACATGTGGGCGCAGCCGGGGAAGAAATTGCTCTTCATGGGCGGCGAGATCGCCCAGAAGCGCGAGTGGAACCACGAATCGAGCCTCGACTGGCACCTGCTCGACGAAGGCCCCTACCACGCCGGCATGAAGCGCTTCGTCCAGGCGATGAACCGCCTCTACCGCGAATACCCCGCCCTGCACGAGCTCGACACGAGCCCCGAGGGCTTCCAGTGGATCGATTGCAACGACGCCGACCACAGCGTCGTCGTTTTCTACCGCCGCGCCCGCTCCACCGACGCCCTCGTCCTCGTCGCCCTGAACTTCACCCCCATGCCGCGCCAGCGGTATCGCGTCGGCTTGCCCCGGGGCGGCCGCTGGAAGGAGCTCGTCTCCAGCGACGCCCTGGAGTTCGGCGGCAGCGGCATGGGCGCTGGCGGCGACGTCGTCGCGGAGAACATCGAATGGCATAGCCGGAAAAACTCCGTCGAGATCACGCTCCCGCCCCTCGGCGCCGTCTTTTTCGTGCACGAGGGCCTCGCCGTCTCGGAGCGCCCGCTCGGCGCCGTCCACCTCGGCGAGGATCGTGCCCGCTTCCGCGTCTGGGCCCCGAAGGTCGAAAAGGTCGACCTCGTCCTCCAGGGCAAGATCGAGCGCCGCATTGCGCTCGAACCCGAGGCGAACGGTTATCACCAGGCCCTCGTGGACGGCATCGCCCCCGGCGCGCGATACCAGTACGATCTCGGCGGCGGCAAGCTCCGCCCCGACCCGGCCTCGCGCCTCCAGCCCGAGGGCGTCCACGGCCCGAGCGAGGTCGTGAAGAGTTTTTCCGACCATACCCCTGGCTGGACCGGCCGCCCGCTCGACGAATACGTCCTCTACGAGCTCCACGTCGGCACGTTCACCCCCGAGGGCACGTTCGACGCCGCCATCTCGCGCCTCTCGTACCTCCGCGAGCTCGGCATCACGGCCGTCGAGCTCATGCCCGTCGCCGCGTTCCCCGGCGAGCGCAACTGGGGGTACGACGGCGCCTATCCCTTCGCCGTCCAGGCCTCCTACGGCGGCCCCGAGGGCTTGCGCCGCTTCGTCGACGCTTGCCATTCCGAGGGCATCGCCGTCGTCCTCGACGTCGTCTACAACCACCTCGGCCCCGAGGGCACCTACCTCGCCGATTTCGGCCCCTACTTCGCCTCGTATTACCGGACGCGCTGGGGCGACGCCCTCAACTTCGACGGCCCGCATTCGGACGAGGTCCGCAAGTTCTTCATCGAGAGCGCGCTCCATTTCGTCACGCAGATGGGCATCGACGCGCTCCGCCTCGACGCCGTCAATGCGATCGTCGACAACTCGCCGCTCTCGTTCTTCGAGGAGCTCGGCGAGGCCGTCCATCGTCGCGCCTCCGAGCTCGGCCGCCTCGTCCACCTCATCGCCGAGAGCGACGACAACGACCCGCGCCTCGTCACGCCTGCGTTCCAGGGCGGCCACGGGCTCGACGGCCTCTGGAACGACGACGTCCATTACGCCCTCCTCGCCCTGCTCACGGGCGAGCGCGTCGGTTACCTCCAGGACTTCGGCCTCGTCGAGCAGCTCGCGAAGACCTTCCGCGAGAATTTCGCCTTCACCGGCGAATACTCTCGCCATCGCCAGCGCCGCCGCGGCCGTCCGGCCGCGAGCATCGACCCGCGGCGCCTCGTCACGTTCGTCCAGAACCACGACCAGGCCGGCAACCGCCCGCGTGGCGAGCGCATCTCCGCGCGCGTCCCCTTCGAGAAGCAGAAGCTCGCGGCGGCCGTCGTCCTGCTCTCGCCCTTCCTCCCCCTGCTCTTCATGGGCGAGGAATATGGCGAAACCGCGCCGTTCCCGTATTTCACGAGCCACGGCGACCCCACGCTCGTCGAGAATGTCCGCAAGGGCCGCGCCGCGGAGATGGCGCGGCTCGGATATTCGGAAGAACCGTTCGATCCGCAGGACGAGGCCACGTTCCGTCGCGCCAAGCTCGATTTCAAGCTTCGCACCACCGGGGACCACGCAAAGCTCTTCGCGTGGTACAAGGAGCTCCTCCGGGCGCGGCGCGACGTGGGCGCCTTCGCCCCGGAGGGCGGCCGGCAAGCGGTTGCCTTCGAGGACGAGCGCCTCCTTTACGTGCGGCGCTGGAACCGTGATTCCGAGGTATTCGTGTTGTACCATTTCGGCGACCACCCCGTCACCGTCACCTTGCCCGTGCCCGCCGGCACCTTCCGCCGCTCGCTCGCCTCGTCCGAGGCCCGCTTCGGCGGCAAGGGGGACGGCGCTTCGCCGGAGGAGATCACGTCGACCGGCACCGTCCGCGTCACCCTCGGCCCGTCCGAGGCCGCGCTTTACGTGAGGGCTCGATGAAGGCTCCCGAGCGGTACGTCTGCGTCCACGGCCATTTCTATCAGCCCCCGCGGGAAAACCCCTGGCTCGAAGCGATCGAGCAGCAGGACTCGGCCGCGCCCTGGCACGATTGGAATGCGCGCATCACGGCCGAGTGTTACGCGCCAAACGCGGCCGCGCGGGTCCTCGACGGCGAGGACCGCATCGCGCGCATCGTCAACAACTATTCGCGCATCAGCTTCAATTTCGGCCCCACGCTCCTCGGCTGGATGGAGCACCACGCGAAGGAGACCTACCGGGCGATCCTCGCGGCGGACGAGGCGAGCGCGCGCCGCTTCGGCGGGCATGGCTCGGCCATGGCCCAGGCTTACAACCACCTCATCATGCCGCTCGCCAACCTGCGCGACAAGATCACGCAGGTCCGCTGGGGCATCGCCGATTTCGTCGCGCGCTTCCGCCGCAAACCCGAGGGCATGTGGCTGTCCGAGACGGCCGTCGACACCGAGACCTTGGAGGTCCTCGCGGCCGAAGGCATCGCGTTCACCCTCCTCGCGCCTCGCCAGGCCGCGCGCGTCCGCCGCATTGGCGGCAAGGAATGGATCGACGTCCGCGGCAGCCGCGTCGACCCCTCGATGGCCTACCGCGTCGAGCTCCCCTCCGGCCGCTCGATCGCCGTCTTCTTTTACGACGGCCCCGTCTCGCAGGCCGTCGCCTTCGAGCGCCTCCTCGCCAACGGCGAGCATTTCGCCGGCCGGCTCGCCTCCGCGTTCGACAGCAAGCGCACCTTCCCGCAGATGGTCCACATCGCCACCGACGGCGAGACCTACGGCCACCACCATCGTTATGGCGAGATGGCCCTTGCCTGGGCCCTCGGCCACATCGAGGCGCATGGTTTGGCCAAATTGACCAATTACGGCGAGTTCCTCGAACGCCACCCCCCGACGCACGAGGCCGAGATCCTCGAGCGCACCTCCTGGAGCTGCGCGCACGGCGTCGAGCGCTGGCGCGCCGATTGCGGCTGCCGTTCGGGCTCGCCGCATGGATGGACCCAGGCCTGGCGCAAGCCCCTCCGTGAGGCCCTCGACGCCCTCCGCGACGAGGTCGCGGGCCCCTTCGAGCGCGCGGGCGAGCGCCTCTTCCACGACCCCT
Source organism: Polyangium sp. 6x1 (assembly GCF_029946515.1). Taxonomy (GTDB): domain Bacteria; phylum Myxococcota_A; class Polyangia; order Polyangiales; family Polyangiaceae; genus Polyangium. The sequence continues at coordinate 51,509 of NZ_JARZHH010000069.1, read as the reverse complement.
GGGCCGCGCGGGACGCTTATATCGAGGTCGTCCTCGATCGCTCGCCGAGCACCCTCGCTCGGTTCTTCGCGGCGCACGCGACGCGCGCCCTCTCGACCGAGGAGCAGAGCGAGGCCCTCTCGCTCCTCGAGCTCCAGCGCAACGCGATGCTCATGTACACGAGCTGCGGCTGGTTCTTCGACGACCTCTCGGGCATCGAGACCGTGCAATGCCTCCAGTATGCCGGCCGCGTCGTCGAGCTCGGCGAGGCGCTCTTCGGCAAGAGCCTCGAAGGCCCGTTCCTCGAAAAACTCGAAAAGGCCCGCTCGAACCTCCCCGAGATGGGCGATGGTCGCCGCGTCTGGGATCGCTTCGTCACCCGGGCGCGCGTCGATCTCCCGGCCGTCACCGCCCATTTCGCCACGAGCCTCGTCCAGGACGCCCCCCCGAGCACCTATTGTTACGACGTCCACGTCGAGGGCCTCGAGACGCACGAGCGCAATGGCGCGAAGCTCCTCCTCGGCCGCACCCGCGTCACGAGCCGCCTCACGCTCGCCTCGGAGTGCCACGATTTCAGCGTCCTGCACCTCGGCGATCACCGCGTCGCCGGCGGCGTCTTGCGTGAACCCGAGGGCGACGACGAGATCGAGCGCCGCGCCGAGCTCGTCCGCATCTTCGAATCGGGCGACATGGAGGGCACGATGCGCCTCTTCTATCGTCGCTGCGACCGCACGATCGACTCGCTCGACGCCGTCTTCCGCGACGATCAGCGCCGCATCGTCGAGCGCCTCCTCGCGCCCACGCTCGCCGAGGTCGAGGCGGCGCAGCGCGCCCTCTTCGAGCGATATGCGCCGCTCCTCCGCCGCCTCGCGCCCTTGCGCAGCCCCACGCCGCGCTCCTTGCTCGTCGCGGGCGAACTCGTCCTCGGCGCCGACCTTTTGCGCGCCGCCGAGCGCGTCCCGCCCGACGTCCTTTCGATGCGGCGCCTCCTCGCGCAGGCCAAGGAGCAGGACCTCCACGTCGACCGCGCCGGCGTCACCTTCACCCTCGGCCAGAGCCTCTCCGCGCTCGCCGAGCGCCTCCGCGAAAGACCCACGGATCCGCTTCTCCTCGCGGATCTCGACATGGCCGTCGAGTTCGCGCATCGCGCCGGGTTCTCCGTCGACCTCTGGAAGACGCAGAACGTGTTTTATCGACTCGCACATACCATCTATCCCGAGATGCGCACCCGCGCCGACGAGGGCGACGCCGCGGCGCATTCGATGTGCCTCGCGTTCCAGAGCCTCGCCGAGCGGCTCCGCGTCCGCCTGCCCGAGGGCGCGTCGCTGCCGCGCCTCCGCTCCCTGCGCGGGGAGGAAATCGAGGAGATCCCGTGAGCGCCCGCGGCGCGCCTTCGAAATCGAAGAAGAAGCCGGCGAAGAAGGCCACGAAACCGCCCGTGAAGACGCGCGCCCGGATCACGCGCGCCGAGCCCGACGACGCCGTCGAGCCCATTTCCTGGTGGAAAGCCTTCTATGGCGTCGTCCGTCGCATTCCGCGCGGCCGCGTCACCACCTATGGCGTGGTCGCCGCCCTCGCCGGCCACCCGCGCTCGGCGCGCCACGTCGGATTCGCCCTCGCCGCGTTGAAGGACACCGGCGGCAGCACCGTCCCGTGGCAGCGTGTCCTCGGCGCCCGCCCTCGCAATCGCGCGGCCGTGACCATCAAAGATCCCGTGGGCGGCGCCCTCCAGCGCGCGATCCTCGAATCCGAGGGCGTGGTTTTCGATACGCGCGGAAATGTCTCCCTCGATCGTTTCGGCTGGGCCGGCCCCGGCGCAAAAAAGCCGGCCGCCGCGCCCCGCAAACGCGCGCGCGCCTGAGCCCTCGTTTCCGGCCCGAATCTTGCCATTCGTCGCGGCCCGGTTGCAGCGTTGCGCCTTCGTCCGCCGTGGCCTCTGCGCAACCGCGACCTTTCAAGCATCGAGGCTGGCACACCATGACCCACGCAAAACATTCGTCTCCTCTCTCCGTTGCGCTATTCACGAGAATTCTGCGGGCCGCAGGGCTCACCGCGGGCGCGACCCTCGCCGTCGCGGCGGCGGCGTGCGGCGGCAAGGTGGTCATCGATGCGGGCGAGGGGGGCGCGGGCGGCACCGGCGGTACCGGCGGCACCGGCGGCGTCTTGGGCCCCGCGGTCAGCACCGCCGTTGGTGTCGGCGGAGCGGGCGGCGGAAGCTCGCTCGAGTGCCCGGAGCCGCTGCCCATGGGGGCCGAGTATCAGCTCGTTTGCCTCGAAGGCTCCGTCGGCGGCCAATGCCCCCCGCTCGCCGACGTCGAGGCCGAGCTCATGACGCAGGTCTACAGCGACCCAAGTTGCGGCTGCTGTAGCAGCGCCGGCCAAGGCTGCCAGGACCTCTCGATCAGCGCCCAGTGCTGTTACAATCTAGCCATCTTCCCCTATCAATGCGGAGGCCGCCCGTTCCTCGTGAACGGCGAAGCGCGCACCGCGGAGCCCGAGGCCCGCGACGATTGGCTCGTGCAGGCCGGCCATCGTTTGTCCCAGGCACCCGATCTCTCGAACCTCGATCCCGCCACGCGCCGCGTCCTCGCCGACCATTTTACGCGAACTGGCCTCTACGAGCACGCCTCCGTCGCCTCGTTTGCGCGGTTCGTCCTGGAGCTGCTCGGCGTCGGCGCCCCGGCCTCGCTCGTCTCCGCCGCGCAGGAAGCCCTCGCGGACGAGGTGCGGCACGCCAAACTCTGCTTCGGCCTCGCCAGCGCTTACGCAGGCGCGCCGGTGGGTCCGGGCACGCTGCCCATGCCCGATCTCTCGAGCCAGCGGACCCTCGCCGACATCGCGTTCGCCACGGCCCTCGAAGGCGCCGTCAATGAGACGCTCTCCGCGCTCGTCGCGGGCGAAGAGGCCCTCCGCGCGACCGATCCCGCGGTGAAGGCCACGCTCGTCTGGATCGCCGAGGACGAGGCCACGCACGCGGAGCTCGCGTGGTGCACGCTCGCGTGGGCGCTCGAAGTGGGCGGGCCCGAGGTCGCCCGCGCCCTCGAAAAGGCATTTTCCATGGCCCAATGCCCCGCGCCCGAGGACCTCGCCGCCCCCGGCGCAGACCCGGACAAACTCGCCGCCCATGGCTGCCTCTCCGCCGCGGAGAAGCGCGACATCATGCGCCGCGCGTTGGCCGATGTCGTCCTCCCGGCCGCGCGCACGCTCCTCCGCGCGCCGCTCGCCCGTCGATCCGTCCGCGAGGACCTGCGCGAGCTGGACCATTTCGCGTAACCGCCACAGTCCGCGTTTTCGGTCCGAATCTTGCCAACCATCGCCGCCCGGTTGCAGCGTTGCGTCTCCGTCCGCGGTGGTCTCTGCGCCACCGCGATCTTTCATGCATCGAGGCTGGCACACCATGACCCACGCGAAACATTCATCTCCTCTTTCCGTTGCGCTGTTCACGAGAATTCTGCGGGCCGCAGGGCTCACCGCGGGCGCGACCCTCGTCGTCGCGGCGGCGGCGTGCAGCGGCAGTGTGGCCATCGATGCGGGCGCGGGGGGCACCGGCGGCGCGGGCGGCGGAAGCTCGCTCGCGTGCTCGGACCCGCCGCCCGCGGGGGCCGAATATCGTCTCCTTTGCCTCCCCGGCTCCGTCGGCGGCAACTGCCCTCCGCGCGGCCAGGTCCAGGACGAGCTGATGAAGCAGGTCACGGGCACCGACGAATGCGTCGGCTCCGGGACCTGCTGCTACGACCACCCCGGGTACGGCTGCCAGGAGCTCTCGATCAGCGCTCAGTGCTGCTATAACCTGGCCATCACCTTCGAGATCTGCGAAGGCCGCCCCTTCGTCGTGGATGGCGAAGCGCGCACGGCCGACCCCGAGGCCCGCGCCGATTGGCTCCTGCAAACCGGGCGAGGTTTGGCCGAGTCACCCAATCCATCGAACCTCGACCCCGCCACGCGCCGCGCCCTCGCCGATCACTTCACGCGCTCCGGCCTCTACGAGCACGCCTCCGTCGCCTCGTTCGCGCGGTTCGTCCTGGAGCTGCTCGGCGCGGGCGCCCCGGCCTCGCTCGTCTCTGCCGCGCAACAAGCGCTGGCGGACGAGGTGCGGCACGCCAAACTCTGCTTCGGCCTCGCCAGCGCCTACGCGGGCGCAGCGGTTGGTCCGGGCACGTTGCCCATGCCCGAGGTCACGCTCCGGCGAACCCTCGCCGATCTCGCGCTCGCCACGGCCCTCGAAGGCGCCGTCAATGAGACGCTCGCCGCGCTCGTTGCGGGCGAAGAGGCCCTCCGCGCGACCGATCCCGCGGTGAAAGCCGCGCTCGTCTCGATCGCCGAGGACGAGGCCACACACGCGGAGCTCGCGTGGCGCACGCTCGCGTGGGCGCTCGACGCGGGCGGGCCCGAGGTCGCCCGCGCCCTCGAAAAGGCATTTTCCATGGCCGAATGCCCCGCGCCCGAGGACGTTTTCGCCCCAGGCGCGGACCCGGACAAACTCGCCGCCCACGGCTGCCTCTCCGCCGCGGAGAAACGCGACGTCATGCGCCGCGCCATGGCCGACGTCGTCTTGCCCGCCGCGCGTACGCTCCTCCGCGCGCCTCGCGCCCGCGGATCAGTGCGTGATGACGCGCACGCGCTCGACAATCTCGCGTAACGCCTCGGCGACGCCTTCCGTCTCGGGGTGCCGGACCAGCACATAACCTTCGCCCTCGTAGCTCGCCGACCTCGGCTCGCCGACCTTGGGCCATTTCACGTCCGTGATCATCCCGCCGAACTTCCGCTCGGCTTCCTCGATCCCCCACACCTCGCGCACCACGCCCGGCGCCTGCCCGCGCAGGAACGCCGCGCCCGTAGCGTACTTGCGCTCGCGCGGCGCCTCGAACGTATCGAATGCGATGAGCCGCGCGACCTGCCCGTACATGTCGAAGTCGTGGGCGCGCGCGTTCAGGTTCATGAGCTGCGCGCCGCCGGGCCGCGCCGCGACCTCGGAGAGCACGACCCTCCCGTCCTTTTGCCGGAACCACTCCATGTGGCAAATGCCGGTCGTGAGCCCGAGCTTCGCGAGCGCCCGGAACCCGAGCTCCCGGATCGGATCGAATTCGGGCCCGCTGATGTCGCGCGGCAAGAGCACGCACCACTGGATCCACGGATTGTCCACGACCTCGATCGGATTCGGCAGATAGCGCGAAATCGAGTGCCAGACGGGCTTGCCGTCGATCACCACGGCGTCGAACGTGTGCTCCGCGCCGGTCACGAACTCTTCGAGCAGCACGGGCGACGCCGGGGTCGGGGCAGAGAGCGCGAGCACGCGATCGAGCTCGGCCGTATCCTTTACGATGAACGTACCGGCCGAGCCCACGCCGGCCGGGGGCTTCGCGACCAGGGGAAAACCCACCTCGGCCGCGAAGCTCCGCGCCTCGGCCTCGTTCGGGGCGAGGCGGTGGCGCGCGCACGGCAATCCCGCCGCGCGGAGCACGTCTTTCATGCGCGGTTTGTCGCGGAAGTTCCGGATCACCTCCGCGCCCGGCCCCGGCAGCCCGAGCGCGTCGCGCGCCTCGGCGACCGCGACCTGCACGAACTCGCTCGCGCCGAGCAGCCGGTCGACGGGCGCGACGTTCGCGTGGAGCCAGCGCGTGGCCGCCACGAGCTCCGCCGAGTCCTGCACGTCGCTCACGCGGAAATGCTTCACGAGCCGGCCGAGGAGCACCGCGGGCAGGTTCTCCTCGACGTCCTGGCTCACGACCGCGAGCCCGAGACCGGGCACGTCGAGCAGGGCGGCGATGAATCGGATGGCGCTCTCGTTGAAGAAAGGCGTGACGAGGACGGCGAATCGCATGGCGGGGCGCCACCATACTCCGTTCGTCCCGGTCTTCAAGGCGTCGCGCGTGACTTCTCCGTGGCAGCGTCCGCGTCGGTCGCCGGGGTGGCCTGTCCGCCGACCACGATAACCTCGGTGTCCCCTGCCTCGGGGGGCGCCTGCAATCGCGCAAGGAGCTCCTCGTACCGCCGCCGGAGGGCCGGGCGATCCGGCGCGTTTCGTGTCGCCCGATACCGCGCGTCGAGCGCCCGCTGGAAATCCCCGCGCGTGATCCACGACTCCGCGATCCGATCGAGCGCCGTCGCGTCCTCGGGGTCGAGCGCGAGCGCCGCCTCGTACGCCGCGTGCGCCGCGTCCTTCTCCCCGCGCGCCTCCCGCAGCCGCCCGAGCGCCACGTGAATGCGCGGGCCATCCCGCCCGAGCGCCACGAGCCTCCGCGCCGCGACCTCGACCCGCGCGAGATCCCCGGCCGCGGCCGCACGCCGGATCCCCATTTCCTTCTCCCAGGCCGCGACGGCCCACGCGCCCGCGGCCGCGAGCCCCGCGGCCACGAGCGCCGCCCCGAGCCCCCACGCCGCGAGGCCCTTTTTCGCCGGGGCCGCCTGCGGCGCCGCGCTCGTTTGGCCCACGAGGACATTGCCGACCGCGCCGTCCCGGAGCTTCCAGATCGCCCCGTCGAGGAGGAAGTGGTGCAAATTCACGGCGGCCGCCACGAGGAGCCCGAGCCCCGACTCGAACGGCAGGAGCCCGAGCGCGCCCGGCGCGCAGAGGACCGCGGGGAACACCCAGATCGCCGCGCCCGCGAGCACGGTTTTTCCGAGATACAAAAGCCCCGCCGGCGCCGCCTTCGCGACGCTCCCCGAGGCGCGCGCATAATGGAACGAGATCCACAGGTATTGCACGCTGTGCGCGATCGCGACCCAGATGAACGCGAGCGCCGTCGCGCCGCCCGGACCATAGAGCGCCGGCCGCACGAGGCCGAGCAGCACCGGCAGGACGAACCACGCGGCCTGGCTCGCGACGAGCGCGAGCGCCGGCGCGAGCCGCGAAAATCCATCAATCTGCACGAGCTTCCGGATCACGAGGCCCGTCACCACGACGTACGATGCCCCCGCGACGCCGAGCGCGCCCAGGGCAAACTGCGCGGGAATGCCGAGCGGCGCGAATCGGTAGGACGCGCTCGCCGCTTGCAGGGGATCGGCCCCGCCGGCGGACGCAGCGCCGTGGATGTTCGCGAAGACCAGCACGAACGAGAGGACGAACGAGGTCCAGACGAGCCGCCGGAGCGCCGGGTCCGGCGTGATCCCGGCGCGGCGCAAGAACATCATCACGAGCCCGAAGTTCTGCGCCGTGTAATGCCAAGGGCTCCACGTGAGATAAAGCGTGATGAGCCACGTCCCGAGCCTCGGCGCGGCGAACGACCCCGCGAACGCCGCCCAGACCAGGAAACCGAGGGGGAACGCATAGAAAAAATACCGCCGGCGCGCGGCCGACGTCCCGTAGACCCGGAGCAGCGTCGCCCCGTAATGCGGGATCCCGGTCACGAGCACGACGAGCGGCAGAAAGCCTTCGATCGAGCCCATCGGCGCGCCCGTCGCCGCGAGGGCGAGCACGAGCAGCCCATACCCGATCCCGCATCCGAGCAGGAGATCGGGCCACGGACCGAGCAGCCAGGGCCGGGGCGCCGCGACGGCGGTGGACATCGCGGCGCATTCTACCGCCAAGAGGCCCTTTGGAGACAAGGACGAACGTGCTCGGGGCCATGAGGAACGACACGCCGCGGGCCGGCGTTTCGGCCGTTCCACGAAGTCCAAGCGGCTCGTCGGCCTCCTCCTCGCCGGGGCGCTCGCCTGCTCCGACACCCGCGTGATGCGGCTCGGTCACATCATGAACGAGGAGACATTCTCCGATTGCGGCGACGTCCCGATGCCGGCCGACGAGCTCGAGGCCATCGTGTGGGAGCTTGGACTCAGCCCCCCTCGACCTCGGCCTTCAGCGCGTCGACGAGCCGCTTCTGGTCCGCCCCCGCGGGCACGCCTTCCTTGGCGTACATCACGCGCCCGTCCTTGCCCACCATCACGACGCCCGTCACCTCGTTTTTCACCTTGTAGGCCGAGCGCATGCCTCCGGTCCAATCGCAATAGACCGTGGTCCCTTGCTTCTTCGTCTCCTCGCGGACGGCGTCCTTCACGGTGCCGCGCGCCGGCCAGAAATCGTAGGGGCTCACGTCCGCGACCAGGAGGAGCGACACCTTCGACGCGTACGGGCCCGATTTCAGGAGCTTGACGAGCTCGCGCCGGAATGCCTCGCTCTTCGGCGCCGACGTCCGGTCGTCGTACACGATCACGATCGGCTTGCCCTTCAGCGATTTGATCTCGACCCCCTTGCCGTCGGCGTCCTCGACGCGAGCGTTCGGGGCGACGGCCTGCTCCGACAGCACGGCCAGGGCGGTTGCGGTCGGCAGCGCCGTCGCCGCGAGGAGGGTGATTCCGAAGGCGAACAGGGTTCGTCGGGCGAGAATCATTGCTCACCAAACAAACCGCTTTTTTCGGGTGCTGTCAAGCACTCCACGAGCGCGAGAGAGCGCCGGACGCCCCGGACATCAATTTTCCGTCAGGTAGAAAAACGCGATGCACATCTCGTCGTTCGTGCCCTGGCCCCAGGTCGTCGTCGTGTCGCGCCCGAGCGTGTCGTACGTGCACGTGATGCGCATCGTGTCGCCCCACGAGAGGTCGATGGGCTTCGTGTAATGGGCGAACCCCTGCCAATGGAAATCCCAGTTGTTCACCTGGGCAAGGCATTTCTCCTCTCCCTCGTGCGTCGCCGAGACGTGCATCCCCGTCCCGAGCTTGTGCATGTGCGGCCAGAGCCCCCACAAGGTGACGTTCATGGGCACGGGCTGGCTCGCGCTCTGATCGACCTTCGGCTGCCTCGGCGGCAAGAGGAGGCTCGTGGCCGCGATGCGCCGCACGGCGGCTTCCTTCGGCACGCTCTTTTCGAGCCGGAGGTCGATCTGGGTGCGATCGGCTTCCCGTCCATTTTCTTGATTGTAATGGATCTGCAAGATCGTCTTCCGCCCGGCGCGCATACGGAGCCCCGTGCCCTCGGGGAAGGTCAGCGCCCCGCTGCCGGGGCCCGCGCCGACGAGCCAGCGCGTGTTCGGCACGTGGATGTCGTCGATGCACGAATACCCGAACCCGGGCTCGGCGGCGTCGAGCGACTCGGCCAGGGCCTCCTGCTCCGGCGTGTCGATGGAGAAGAGCGTCAGGTGGTGCAGCATCGACGCGACCCCCGGGCGGACGTGGAAGCCGGTGATGAACACGTCCTCCGCGAGCCCGGGATCGAGCACGAAGCACCGGTAATCGTCGAATTTCGCGGCGTCCGGGGTATACGTGTCCTTCATGTCGATCGTCATGTCGATGCGATCCAGGCTCGCGAGGGCCTTCGGCGCGGGAGGGGCGCCCTTCGGCGGCTCTCCCTCGGGCGCGCCGGCGCGGGCCCAGGCCGCGACCGTCGCAATCTGCGCGTCCGAGAGCCAGCGGCCCTCGACGTACGTGTTGCATTCGCCGCTGTTGTCGAGGACGAACGGAGGCATGGTGCGTGCCGTCGTGGAGATGCGGATCGCCTCGGCGGTCCGGCGCGCGTCCTCGTAATCGACCAGGGAAAACGGGGCAATGCCACCCTTTTCGTGGCAACTCTGGCAATGCTCGGCGAGGATGGGCGCCACGTCCTCGTGATACGTGGGTATCCGGAGCGGCGCGCTCGCCTCGTCGTCCTTGCTCCCGCACGCGAGCAGCGAGAACATCGAAATCGTACCCAGGATCCACTGTGTCCGTGCCATCGAGCCCTCCTTCACGGGTCGGGGGCTTACCTGCCATGGTCCGGCGTGGCCGCTGCACGACGTGTTCCAGAACCCGGCGGGCCGACGCTCCGTGGCACGTCCCGTGCAAAATTGCTGGGGAGGAGGCTCGTCATGGCACACGGCATCGTCAAGGAATTCAAGGAGTTCATCTCGCGCGGCAACGTGATGGACCTGGCGGTCGCCGTCGTGCTCGGTGCCTCGTTCAATGCCGTCGTCACGACCTTCACGAACGGCATCCTGATGAACCTGATCGCGGCGATCTTCGGCAAGCCGAACTTCGACGCGCTCACGTGGAAGCTCGGCAATGGCGTGATCGAATACGGGAAGTTCCTCACGGCCGTGGTCAATTTCGTGATCGTCGGATTCGCGCTCTTCCTCTTCGTGAAGGCGCTCAACGCGATGAGGCGCCCGCGGCCCGCCGTCCCCGCGCTTCCGCAGGAGTCGGATCACGATCTGCTCGCGCAGATCCGCGACGCGCTCGTCGCGAAGACCCCCTCGCGCGCCTCGTAGCCACGACGCGCGACATCGCCGCGCGGAGCTGTGGTACGGTCGCGGCGTGGATCGTCACCGAACGTTACGCCTCTCCCTCCTCGCTGCGATCGGCGGAGCCGCGTGCTCGGCCTCTCCTCCCGCCTCGTCCGGCGCTGGCGAAGGCGCCGTCGTCGCCATCCCCACGTCGCCCGCGAGCGCGACCGCGGAGCCTCCGCCCGACGGCGAACCCGAGCCGGCGAAGCCGAAGCGCGGCTGGGTGTCCGAGAAAAACGGGAACGTCCACCGCGCGAGCCGCGTGACGTGTGACGCGACGATCGACATCGCCGCCTGTGCGGGCACGGAGAGGCATCAGTCCTGCAAGACGGACGCCGATTGCACGGAGCACCCGCACGGCAAGTGCACGAGCGGGATCGGGCAGGTCGGGACGTATTGCGGCTGCACGTATTCGTGCGAGTCCGACGACGACTGCGGCGCCGGAAAGGCCTGCGTCTGCAAGGGCACGGGTGCCCTGCGCGCGCGGAACTCCGTCTGCGCGGAGGCCTCCTGCAACACGGATGCTGACTGCGGCGGGAGCACCTGCGGTTTGTCGGCATATCACAATGGATGTTACGAGCAGGTCACGCTCGCTTGCAGGACCAAGGAGGACACCTGCAAGAGCGACGCGGACTGCGGGGCCGCCACGACGCGCGGGTCGGCCTGCGTGGCGATCGGCGCAAAGGGCGCGACGCCGACCTGGCAATGCGCGGGGATGTCCTGCGTGATCGGCCGTCCCCTCGTCGTCGAAGGCGAGGCGCGCGCCGCAAGGCCCCGCGCCCGCGCCGACTGGCGTGCGCCGCTCGTCTTCGATACAACGCACCTCTGCGCGGATGCGCGCGAGGCGATCGCGGCGCACCACGCGGCCATCGCCGCGATGGAGCACGCCTCGATCGCGAGCTTCGCGCGCTTCTCGCTCCAGCTCCTCGCGCTCGGCGCGCCCGCCGAGCTGCTCGCCGAGGCGCAAAACGCCGCGCGTGACGAGGTGGAGCACGCGCGGATCGAATACGCCATCGCCTCCCGGATCGGAGGGCGAATCATCGGCCCAGACAAACTCCCGGAGGCGACGGCGCGCCTCGCGACGGATGTCGTTTCATTCGTGGAGTCGCTCGTGGAGGAGGGCTGCGTGGGCGAGACGCTCGGCGCGGCCGAGGGGCAGGAGGTCGCGCGCTCGGTGAAGGACGAGGGCCTCGGGGCCGCACTCGCGCAGATCGCCGAGGACGAGGCGCGACACGCGGCGCTCGCGTGGAAAACGTTGCAATGGGCGCTCGACGCGTTCGGGCCCGAGGCGCGCGACGCCGCCGCGCGGGCGTTCGAGCGGGCCCGAGCGATGCATGAAAAGGATCCCCCGGCGGGCCCCGTGGAAAACGAGGAATTCGGCGTGCTCGGTTCGCGGACGCTCGGCGCGCTCCGGCGTTCGGCGCTGCGCGAGGTCGTCGCGCCGTGCCTTCGGCAGCTCGGCCTCGTCGCCTGGTCTTGAGGTTCGGTTCGCCGCGAGGCAGACTCCGCGCGTGGGAAGCAAAGGACGACCGTATCGCACCGTGACCGTGGAGGGCTTCGAAGTCCTCATCGGCCGCGGCGCCGAGGACAACGACTACCTGACGTTCGACGTGGCGAAGCCGCACGACGTGTGGCTGCATGTCGCGGGCGGGACGCCGGGCAGCCACGTCGTCGTGCGGAACCCCGATCGCGTCGAGGTCCCCCGCTCGGTCGTGGAGGTCGCGGCCGCGGCGGCCGCCTGGTACTCGAAGGCGCGGGGCGCGCCGAAGGTCGAGGTGCATTTCTGCCGCGCGTCCGAGGTTTCGAAGCCACGCGGCGCTCCGGCGGGGCTCGTGGAGTTGTCCCGGTACAAAAGCGTGAAGGTGAAGCCCGTGGCGCCCGCGGGTGCGACGGATTAGCCGGCTCTTGATGAACTTGCTGCGCGCCCTGGAGCGTCCCCTGTCTTCGATGCAAGAAAAGGCCCGGGCAATACGCGACGATCTCCCTGTCCTTCGGCTTCGGATTCCGTATGAACACGAAAATGGCTGAGCTTTTGAGGGCAGAGCTAGGCGCATCGGCAGCGGCCGAAGCGAGCGGCGACATGGCGACCGCGTGGCGCGCGCTCGAGCGCGCTCACATCCTGAGCCAGGCATTCGCTGTCGCGCATACCGGCGTTCATTGGTCCATGTTCCGCTTTGCGTTCCGGCGCAGGGACGTGCGCGAGATGCTCGGGCAACTGCCCCGTCTCCTGCTCGCCGCGCCGGGATCGCTGCTCGGTCGCGCGCCGCTCGGCAATACCGGGGGAGCGAACGTCGGCATCTTCGACCCGATGCCCATCCCGGAGGACCTACGGGAAAAACTCGAAAGCGCCGCGGCGTCTACGACGCGCAGGGACGTTGCGCGATAGCAGCATTCACTCGCGGCGCAGCCGCAGGCCCATGACCGCGAGCGGCGCGGACCCGAGCGCGAGCGCCACGGCCATACCCCCCACAGCCCCGAGCCCCATCCCCATGCATCCCAGCGCGCCCATCAAGGCCGCGATCACCGATGCGGACAGCGTGAAGCTGCGCCGTCCGTCGTTCTCGCTCGCCGCACGAAGACCAACCATGATCCCGGCCACGAGTCCTGCACTCGTACATACCGGCAGGCATAACGGCGAGCACGCACCCGCCATGCAGCAATGCCCCGTCGCGCGGAGCACGAGGGGGGCCACGAGCGGAATCACCCCGGCCATGAGCCCCGGTCGCACGGCACGTCCGAGCGCGCCTCCACGAAAGAGGAGCCCCACGGCGAACACCCCGAGCGCCGCGCCCACCCCCACCGTCCACGCGAGCTCCGCATTGCCGCCTACGAGCGCGAGCGCCACGACCGGCGCGAGATAGACGAGGATCGGTGCCGCCGATCGCAGCCTTCCAACCTCGTACGCGCGCCTCGCACGCGCTGCGAGCTCTTGCTCACTCCATCCCATGTTTCACCCTCCACGCCTCGCGCAGCCGCCGCATCGCGCGCTCGACCCGCTTGCGGAACGTCGCGCCGTCGGGTCGCTCGTCGGCGAGGACCCGCCGCAATGTATCGACGTCCTCTGCGCCCAGTGTTCCCAGCGCTTCGAGAGCAGCCTCCCGTAAATCCTGCGCGATCACACGCTCCTCGGGGGTTGCTTCCTCCGTGGGAGCACGCAGGCCGAGCTCGTCGAGCCCGCCCGGATCCTCCCGGCGCCGACGCGCCTTCTGTCGCAGCGTCCGGCACTCGTATGCCACGATTCCCAGGATCCAGGAGCACGCGTCCCGCGTCGCGTCGAACTCGGACGCGCGCGAGAACACCCGGATCAACGCCGATTGCGCGGCATCCTCGGCGTCTGCCAGGTTGGGCATCGCCCGCTCGGCGAAGCGCCGGAGGACGGGCCAGATCGCTGCATGAACCGGCTCGAACGCACTCCGATCCCCATCGGCGAGGCGAACCATCGCCCTGTGCAGTCGTTCGCGTTCGTCCTGGTCCATCACGTGGCGTTATTTCCGTCCTCCGGCGATGCGTGATTCTCGTCTCAGTGCCCGCAGGGGCAGCCTGCGCCGCACGGGCACGAGGTGCCACAGGGGCAGGGGCCCGCGTCCGCGAGGGCGCCGACCGGCATGGCCATCAGCGAAAGGACCGTGACGGCACGCACGAACGTGTTTCGGATCGTCTTCATCGTGTTCCTCCATCTGCCGCGCCTTTCGAGCGTGGCGATCCGGATAGGCGCGAGGCGGCCTCCGCGTGACCGGGTCTAGGATCTTTTTTCCGCCGCACCACGAGGGAGAGCGGCTCGGACCGCTTGCCTCGTACGCGCAGGTGACCCGCGGGCGGGGACAACTTCCACGTTTCTCGAAGAAGCCCCTTGCAAGCCTACTTCGAGGAAGTTAGAAATAGCCTCGTGACCTCGAAGCTAGATCGTCACGCCCAGCAGCTCAGCGCGCTCGGCCATCCCGTTCGCCTTCAGATCCTGCGCTTCGTCGTGCAGGGGGGCGAAGGGGGGACGTCCGCGGGCGAGATCCAGGCGCACGTCGATCTACCGCCGTCGACCCTGAGCCATCACCTGAAGCGGCTCGTCGAAGCCGGCCTGTTCACGACCCGCCTCGAAGGCACGTTCCACTACTACGCCGCCGATTACGCGGCGCTGCGCGTCCTCACCGACTACGTCTGGGAGGACTGCTGCAAGCGCGGCGGCAAGGGTGGCTGCTGCTGAAAGGCCGCCCCCTTTTTTTGCGCCGTGGTTCGAGTTTTTTGGAAGAAAGGAGACCCCGCATGAACGTCCTCAAGCCCCACGTGTCTCTGAACGTCACCAACATCGACCAATCCGTCGCCTTCTACGAGAAGGCGTTCGGCGTCGCAGCGACGAAGCGGCGTCCCGGATATGCGAAATTCGATCTCGAAATTCCCTCCCTCAATCTGACGATGCAGGAGGCTCCCCGCACAGGCGTCAACGCCAGTCACTTCGGCGTCCAGGTCGCGACCACGGACGACGTCATCGAGGCGAAGACCCGCTTCGAGGCCGTGGGGCTGAAGACGATGACGGAGGAAGAGACGTCCTGCTGCTATGCGGTGCAGGACAAGGTGTGGATCGAGGACCCGGACGGTAACTCCTGGGAGGTGTTCGTCGTCAAGGCGGACGCGCCCGTCATGGGCGACTCCCCGGCGCTGCGAAAGGACGCAAGCGCGTGCTGCACGCCCGTCTCCCTCTCGGAGAAGCCCGAGGTCAAGCCGTCGGCATTGTCCTGCTGCGGTCCGAAGACGGCGGAGTAATCGGCGAGCCACACGCCGGGCGGCGACCTCCCGTGAGGGGTCGCCGTCGTGCCACCTCTCCAACGCTGGAGCCAAATGGACACGTCGACGGCGGCGGGCGGCATTGCCCGCAAGTTATCCTTCCTCGATCGTTACCTGACGCTGTGGATCTTTCTCGCGATGGGGCTCGGCGTGGCCCTCGGCTACGCGGCGCCCGGTTTTACGGCGCTTTTGAATCGCCTGAGCGTGGGCACGACGTCGATCCCGATCGCCATCGGGCTCGTCGTGATGATGTATCCTCCGCTCGCGAAGGTCCGCTACGAGGAGCTCGGGAAGGTCTTTCGCAACAAGCGCGTGCTGGCACTGTCGCTCGTGCAGAACTGGATCATCGGCCCGGCGTTGATGTTCGGCCTGGCGGTGTTGTTCCTGCGCGACAAGCCCGAGTACATGCTGGGGCTCATCCTCATCGGGCTCGCACGATGTATCGCGATGGTTATCGTTTGGAACGACCTCGCGAAAGGGGACACCGAATACTGCGCCGGTTTGGTCGCGTTCAACTCGATCTTCCAGGTGCTATTTTTCTCGGTGTACGCGTATTTCTTCGCGACGCTCCTGCCCTCGTGGCTCGGGCTCGGTGGCGCAGTCGTAAGCATCACCATCATCGAGATCGCGAAGAGCGTCGCCATCTACCTTGGAGTCCCGTTCGCGGCGGGGTTCCTCACACGCCGGGTGCTCGTGTCGTCCAAGGGCGCGGACTGGTATCAGACCCATTTCGTCCCGCGTATCGGGCCGATCACACTCGTTGCGCTGCTCTTCACCATCGTGGTGATGTTCTCCCTGAAGGGCGAGACCATCGTGCAGCTTCCCCTCGACGTACTCCGCATCGCGGTGCCGCTCCTGGTCTACTTCATCGTGATGTTCTTCGTTTCGTTCTTCCTGAGCAAGCGCGTCGGCTCGGACTACAAGCAGGCCGCCACGCTCTCTTTCACGGCGTCGTCGAATAACTTCGAGCTTGCCATCGCCGTCGCCATCGCGACGTTCGGCATCCATAGCGGCGCGGCATTCGCGGCCGTCATCGGGCCGCTCGTCGAGGTGCCCGTCCTGATCGGGCTCGTCAACGTCGCACTCTGGCTCGGCAAGCGGTTCTTCCCGGGCGGCGTTGAAGTTGTACCAGCGCCCTGCGCAACACCCCCCACGGAATCGGAGGTCCACGGATGACCGCCCTGTCTGCCCCCAAAAGCATTCTCTTTCTGTGCGTCGCGAACTCGGCCCGCAGTCAGATGGCGGAAGGTCTCGCGCGGAAGCTTTTGGGTGATCGCGTCCGGGTACAGAGCGCTGGTAGCAGCCCATCCCGCGTCAACCCCTTCGCCATCGAAGTGACGCAGGAGATCGGCATCGACTTGACCACGCACGCATCGAAGTCGGTGGACACGATCGATCCTGCGTCGGTCGACATGGTCATCACGCTTTGCGCCGAGGAGGTTTGCCCCGTTTTCCTCGGTAATGTTCCGCGTCTCCACTGGCCGATCCCCGATCCTGCGAGCGACGATCCGTCGCTCTCACGCGAGCAAATGCTGGAGCGTTTCCGCACGGCCCGCGGGCAGATTCAGGCTCGTCTGGAGGTGCTCGTGGCGCACTTCGACATCCCCGAGGAGCCGCGCCCCGCGCCAGGTGTCCGGGGGCGATCATGACGGGGGCAAGGTTGGACGCCCGTGTGCCGCAGAGGGAGATCCCCTCGGTTTACGCGCGCGTGGCCTGGATCTATGATGCCTGGGCTGCGCTCACCGAGACGCGCGCGCGTCGGGCGTGCGTTGCGAAGGCGGATGTGCGCGACGGTGAGACGGTGCTGGAGGTCGCGGTCGGTACGGGGCTCGTGTTTCGCGAGCTCGTCGTCAAAAACCCGTCGGGCCGCACGGAAGGTGTCGATCTGACCGAAGCGATGCTGTCGCGTGCGCGCCGCAAGGTCGAAGGGTTGCCAGGTCGTCATCGCCTGCGTGTCGGCGACGCACACCAACTCGACTTCGACGACGCGACGTTCGATTTGCTCGTGAACAACTATATGTTCGATCTCCTCCCGGAGCGAGACTTCGTGCCAGTGCTGCGGGAAATGCGGCGCGTCCTCAAGCCGAACGGGAGGCTCGTGCTGGCAAACCTGACGGTGGGCCAGGGGCGCGTGGAGCGGATCTACGAGGCGGTTTATCGGATCAGCCCCGCGCTCTTGGGCGGATGTCGGGGTGTTGCTCTTGCGCCGTTCGTGGAGAATGCCGGGTTTGCTAGCGTTCGCACCGAGCGGGTGTCGCAGCTAGGTTTTCCGACCGAGATCGTCACTGCGCGTGCGACGTGAATTAGGTGCCCATATGACGCAACTTCCTCCCGTTCTCGATGACTTTTCGGCGGCCTGGGTGGGTGCCACCGAGTCGACTTCCACGGATTGGATCCACGTGCTCGATGAGGCCGAACGCGCCGAGCTGCGGAGCGCCCTGACGTCGCTTTCGGCCCGGACGCCGCGCCTCACGGAGATCCAGAAGGAAGCGTTTCCAATGCCTCGCGTCGAAGCGGGGAGCCTGGCGTGGCGAGACGCGCTGCGGCGCGGCCGAGGGTTCGTCCTCGTCCGAGGCGTCCCGGTCGAGGGCGCGACGCGAGACGACCTTGCGCGGCTTTACTGGCTCCTCGGTCTGCACCTCGGCACGCCGGCCCCGCAGAACACTGCAGGGGAACTGCTTTGCGATGTCCGTGATACCGGCGCAGACCCGCACGATCCGGAGACGCGCCTTTACACGACACGCGCGGAACAAGACTTCCACACGGACGGCGCGGATATCATCGGCCTGCTCTGCCTGAAGACGGCAAAGAGCGGCGGTGCAAGCCGTCTCGTGAGCTCGGTGCGGGTCTTCGAGGAGGTGCGCGCGAAGAGGCCCGATCTCGCGCCGCTCCTCTTCGAGCCGTGGCATTTTCGGCTCCCGGGCGCGACGGAAGGGATGCCGCGGACGTTCGCGATGCCGATCTGCCGCTGGGACGGGCGCAACCTGGCGACGTTTTTCATCGCCTGGTACATCCGGCACGCGCAGCTTTTGCCCGACGTGCCGCGCCTTTCGCCCGCGCAGGAGGAGCTGCTCGTGCTTTACGAGTCGGTCGCGAACGATCCGCGCCTCACGCTGGACATGCGTTTCGAGCCTGGAGACGTGCAATGGCTGAAGAACTCGGTCGTGCTGCACAAGCGCACGGAGTACGAGGATTGGCCCGAGGACGACCGCAAGCGGCACCTGCTCCGTCTCTGGCTCGCGGCGCCGGATTTCGAGGATGGGGATCTGCGGCTGCGGCGTGGTGTTGTGAAGCAGAATGCTGATGAGGCGGTCCCACAAACGGAAATGTGCCATTCGAGCGCAGGCTCATGAAGCCCATGCCCAAGGCCCAGCCGTCGTTCTACAAGCGCCCCCTGCCCGAGGGCTGCATATCGTTCTCCTCCGCGGAGGGGCGCGCGATCTTTCGCGAAGCTCTGTCCGGGGGGACGATGGAGGGCTTCTTTTCGCTCATCGAGCAGTTCCACACCCAGGCCGAGCCCGCGTTTTGCGGACTTGGTACGCTCGTCATGGTGTTGAACGCGCTGACGATCGATCCTGGCCGCGCGTGGAAAGGGCCATGGCGCTGGTACGCGGAAGAGCACCTGGACTGCTGTCGCCCGCTCGATGCGGTTGCTCGGGACGGGATCACGTTGACGCAATTCGCATGCCTTGCCCGGTGCAACGGCACCCGGACCCATACGCACTTCGCGGAGTCCTCCTCCGTCGAGGTGTTTCGCAATGCGATTCGGGATGCTACGTCTCGCCCAGGCGAGACCCATCTCGTCGTCGCCTACGACCGCGCGACGCTGGGTCAGACCGGGAGCGGCCACTTCTCGCCCATTGGCGGTATGCACGCGGACCGGGATATCGTGCTCCTGCTCGACGTGGCGCGCTTCAAATACCCGCCGCATTGGGTCCCGATCGAGACGCTCTTTCGCGCCATGCTCCCGATCGACCCAGCCTCGGGGCGGTCCCGCGGGTTCATGACCATCGAGCGCGAGCACCCGGTGGCACCTGTGACGGCCCTCCGCGCCGATGCCGACTGGACCGAAATCGAGCATTTCCTTCGTGATCTCGACGGCACGGACGTCCTGGTCCTGGCCGGCTGTCTCCAGGCAGGCGTCTCGCCCGCGCCGCGCTTGCTCGAGATCCTGCAAGGTTCGGGCGACGTGCCCGCAAGCCTGAAGGCGCAGGTGGAGCGACTCCGCGCGCAGGTCTCCGCCCTCGAGGATGCCGATCACTGCCGGCTCGGCTCGTCCGGCTGAAGACTAGGCCCCGCCCTCGTCCGCCCCGCGAAACCCATATTTTCGGAGCAGCGTGCGCAGGTGGCTGCGGTCCATCTTCACGCGGCGCGACGCCTCGGAGAGGTTGTCGTTCGTTGCCCGGAGCAGCGCCCGCACATAGCGCCGCTCCCATTGATCCGAGGCTTTTTGCTTGCACACACGGAACGGGACCTCGAGGTCGATGTCGTCGTCCCGCTCCTCGATGCACGGGCCCGACGCGATCTCGTTCGCGAGCGCCAGGATCGCCGGGTCGTTGAAGAGGACGGCGCGCTCGATCGCGGCGCGCAGCTCGCGCACGTTGCCCGGCCACGATTGACGGCGGAGCGACTCGAGGAGGTCGTCCGGAAGGGGTTTGTCGGGGACGAGCTCGGCGTGGAAATGGCGCGCGAGGCGCTCGATGTCACCGGTGCGCTCGCGCAGCGGCGGGACGTGGATGCGCACCACGTTGAGCCGGTAGAACAGGTCGGCGCGGAACGTGTTGCGGTTGACCTCCGTGCGCAGGTCGCGGTTCGTCGCGGCGATCACGCGGACGTCGAGCTTGACGCGCTGGTTACCGCCGACGCGCTTGACGCTTCGCTCCTCCAGGGCGCGGAGCAGCTTCGGCTGCATGTCGAGGGGCAGCTCGCCGATCTCGTCGATGAAAATGGTGCCGCCCTTCGCCTGCTCGAACGCGCCCGCGCGATCGGCCTGCGCGCCCGTGAACGAGCCTTTGACGTGCCCAAAAAGCTCGCTCTCGATGAGCGTCGGCGCGATGGCCGCGCAATCGAGGACCACGAACGGCCCCGCGGCGCGTGGGCTCGCCTCGTGAATGGCCGCCGCGAGGACGCCTTTTCCCGTGCCGGTCTCGCCTTCGAGGAGGATCGTGCTGTCGGATTGCGCGACGCGGGGCAAGGCCGCGAAGATGCGGCGCATGGCGGAGCTCTGGCCGAGCAGCGAGCCGAAGCCGTCCTCGGGGCTCAGCGCCTCACAGATGTCCTCGTTCACCTGATCGATGAGGAGCGTCGTGCGGCCGACGCGCACGCGGGCGCCGGGCTCGACGTACCCCGAGAGGACACGCATGCCGGAGACCCACGTCCCGTTCGAGGAGCCGAGGTCCTTCAAGAGATACCCCTCGGGCGTCGCCGAGAGGCTGAAATGGTGGCGGGAGACGGTGGGATCGGGGAGCACGAGATCGTTTCCCTGGACCGTGCCGACGGACACCTCGCGCATCTGGGCGCGCAGCGAGGCGCCGGCGCCGGGGCCCTCGACGACGGTGAGCGAGAAACCGTCGAGGCGCAGCTCCTTGGCCCGGGATTGAAGGGGCAACGTGCTCTTCACCGACATGGGCGCGGAGCTTACCACGGCGCGGGCCCCACGTGCGCGTCCCGTGGTATCCTCGGACAGAGGGTGCAATGATGCAAACAGGGAAGGCGGCGCGGATCGCCCTGCTTCTGTGGGCCTCGGGCCTCGTGGCCTTCGGCTGTCAGTTCGTCGCGGGGATCGCGGGGCTCGAGGCGACGGACGATTCCGGCGAGACGTGCGACGAGGCGGCGTGCGGCCCTTATGCCTGCAATGCGGAGGGGACGGCGTGTACCACGAGCTGCAACCGGATGACAGGGGGCTGCAAGGACGACGCCGTCTGCGTTGCGCCGATGAACCAGCCCGGGACATGCGAGGGATGCGGGTGGTCGGCCATGTCCGGCGTTTGTCCGAGCGCCGAATGTGATTCCTGCGTCGGGAACGTGTGCTTGCGCGTGTGCGACGCGCCGAACGAGTGCACGCAGGCCGACATGGACGCCGGGACCTTGACGTTGACCCTCGACACGAGGCCGGCGCCCCTCCGGCTCGAATGCAAGGATCAATGCAACGACGTCCTCGTGAATTGCATGGGCGGCGCGCCCTGCGAGGTCGTTTGCGAGGAGGGAGGTTGTCAGAACCTGACGTTGAAATGCGGCCCCGACGGCGAATGCAGCCTTGTCTGCAAAGGCCAGAGCTGCGCGGGCGCGACCGTGATCTGCGGTGACAACCGTTGCAAGGCCACGTGCGACGTCGCCGTGGAGATCGATCTGGTCTGCGGCGGCTCGTGTGATTGCAAGGCGGAGACGTGCCTCTGAGCGTCAGAACGTGCCGCGGAGCCCGATCCCGAGAGGCCCGAGGAGGGGCGTGACGGAGAAGGCGGCCGGGGGCGTTGCCTCGCGTTTCGGCGCGAGGGCGACGCCGGCGATGCCGACGCCGAGGCCGACGATCGCCACGCCAAACCCGATGTTCGACACGTTCGCCAGCGTGTTCGCCGCGGCGAGCGCGTCCTTCTGCCCGGGGCACCGCGAGCCATTGCAATTGGGCAGGATCTCGCTCGCCTTGGCCAGCGTGACGATCCCTGTCACCGCGCCCACGAGGAGCGCCGCGCCGCCGCCGCCGAACCCCGTGACCATGAGAATCGTGGAGGCGCTCGGGCCGGTCTCCTTGGGGGTCGTCGGCTCCGCGGGCGGCGGCTTCATCGGTGGGATCGCGGGCGCGGGCGGCGGCTTGATTTCCTCGGGCGGCGGCGCCGGCACTTCTTCGAGGGCGGGGATCTCGACGGGAATCTCGCCCGGCTGCGCGGGTACGAGGAGCTCGCCGGTCCAGGCACGTTTGCCCGGGGCTATCGCGGTGACGGTGTGTTTGCCCGGGTCGATCGGCAAGGGGACGTTCAGCGCTGCGACGTCGATGGGTTTGTCGTCGAGCTTCATTCCGAGGCCGGCGGGCGGCGCCTCCATGCGCAGGACCACGTAGGCGAGCTTTTTCTTGAGCTCGGCGACGTGGTCGCGGGCGAATTGCTCGCGATCCTTTTGCCCCTTGCCCCGCGCGAGCGAGGCGGCGGAGATGTATTCGGCCCAGGCCGTCGCGGTTTTTCCTTCCTTCTCGTGGCAGACGGCGAGGTTCAAGAGCGTGCCGAGCTTCGGGTCGAGGCGCTGGCTCTCGGCGAGCTTGAGGCAAGCCTCGGCATGACGTCCCTGATCGAGGAGCGCGCGGCCCTGCGTGAAGAGCGCCTCGGCGAGGGCAATGGAAGCGCCTTCCGGCGATTGCGCGCGCGCCGGGGCGCCGGAGGAAACGACGCCAAGCGAGAGCAAGATGGCAAGGGCCGAGCGCCTCATTCGCGCTCCCCGAGGATCGGATCGAGGTTTTGCGTCTTCGACGGTGTTTTGGTCCTGGCGGGTTTGGCCGGGCGCATGGGCGGGGCGGCCGAGGCCGAGGTCGTCGGCGCGGGCGCGGGCGTGATCTCGGGCGGCGCGGCGGACGGCTTGGGGCTCGGGATCCGCTCGGGCTCGGGGGATTCGTCGTGCATGCCGGTGCTGGCGCCGGGGCCGAAGGGCTCGTCGCTCGGGGCGCGTGAGCGCGCGAGGAACGAGGCCGTGCCGACGGCGGCGGCGAGCCCGAGCGCGGCGAAGAGCCAGCGGGCGGGCGGGCCATTTTTTCGATGCACGCTCGACGAATCGAGGGCGGACATGCGCTCGGTCGCGGAGGGCTCGGAGCGCGCGTGGGGCGTCTCGGCGGGGGCGGAGCGGCCGGCTTGCGCGGTGGCGTGAAGGGCACCGCTTTCGAGCGGGCCGCGGGCGCTCTCGATCGCCGACGGCGAGGGCGGACGGGACACGAGCCCGAGCGCGGCGGCCTGCGCGACCAAGGCGGCGACGGCCTCGCCCGCCGACGCGGGGCGATTGCGCGGGCGTTTTTCGAGCATGGCGAGGACGGGCGCGTCGAGCGCCGTGGGTAGGTCGGGACAAACGCTCGCCATGGCGGGGGGCGGCTCGGTGTCGTGCTGGAGGACGACGTCCATCGCGGAGTCGCCGTTGAATGGCACGGAGCCCGTGAGCATTTCGTGGATCATCACGCCGAGCGAATAGATGTCGGAGCGGGGGTCGACCTTCTTGCCGCGCGCCTGCTCGGGGGACATGTAGAGCGGCGTGCCGAGCAGGACGCCCGAGCCGGTCTTGTGGGCGACGTCGTCGTCCACGAGCTTCGCAATGCCGAAATCGAGCAATTTGGGGAAATGGGAGCCGTCGCGCTCGGCGGCGAGGAAGACGTTCTCCGGCTTGAGGTCGCGGTGCGTGATGCCCGCCTCGTGCGCGGCGTCGAGCGCGGAGGCGACGCCCTGGGCGATCGGGAGGGCCGTCGCGATGGGCAAGCGGCGCTTCTGCTGGAGGAGCGCGGCGAGGGTCTGTCCCTCGACGTACTCCATCACGAAATAATGCCGGCCACCAGGCAGCGTGTTGAACGAGAAGATGTCGATGATGTTGCGGTGGCGGATCTTGTTCACCGCGCGCGCCTCGGCAATGAAGCGGGAGACGGTCTCCGGGTCCGAGGCGAAGCGCCGGTTCAGGACCTTGACCGCGACCTTCTTGCCGATGAGCGGGTGCTCTCCGGCATAGACGTCGCCGAACGTCCCACCGCCGATCTTGCGGTCGATGCGGTACTCGCCGACCATCGTGCCGGGCTCGAGCGTGTCGTCCGTCGGGAAAAAATCTGGCGATACGAGCGCCGCGTCGTGCGCCGGGCATACGGACACGTCGTCCTCGTAGCTCGCGCGGCACTCCGGACACATTCGCATGGGAGGGCGGATAGTACCGTTCCCGGGTGTTCCTTGGCTACACCTTCGAGGAGGCGATCGGGCCCACGAAAGCACGCTTGCCGAGCCCCGAGGACGCGCCATGATGCCCGAGCTTTCCAGGCGGTATCGCTTGGAGGACCAACGGCAGGGAGGGGTACGTGACGAAGAAAGGCCATCCTTTCGCGGTCTTGGGCACGTGTGTCCTGACGGCGCTGACCGGGTGCAGCGACAACGTCACCGAACATCAGGAGGGCGTAAAAGAGGGGCCGCGGGCGACGGCGGAAATCACGCCCTCGGCGGGCCAGACCGTCACGGGGACGGCCGTGTTCAGCGAGGAGAATGGGCTCGTCGGGCTTCGGCTCCACTTGAATGGTCTCCCGCCCGGGGTCCACGCGGTGCACATCCACGAGATGCCCGACTGCGGCATGGACGGAAACAACGCCATGGGGCACTGGAACCCGACGAACGAGGCGCACGGGGAGTGGGGGAGGCCGCCGTTTCATCGGGGCGATATCGGCAACGTGGAGGCGGATATGATGGGGCTGGCGTCGCTCTACTTCCGCACGAATCTCTGGACGCTCGGGGACGAGTCGTCCACGGACGTGGTCAATCACGCATTCATGGTGCACGCGGCCCCGGACGATTTCAAAACGCAGCCCACGGGCAATGCGGGGGCCCGGATCGGTTGCGGCGTGATCAAGCTGAATCCGTAGCCTCGTCGAGGGAGGGCTCTGGCGCGGGGCTCTCCGCAGGCTCGGGCTCGCTCGCGAGCAGCTCGAGCACGGGAGGGTCGGGGACGAGGACGAGGCTTGGGGCAGGGAGGGGCGCGGCGCTCTCCGGGCGCGCGGGGCTCTCCGCGGCGGGCTCGGGCTTGGGTTTGTGCGTGAAATAAAGCGCCATTCCCGTGAAGACGCAGCCGCCCACGAAATTGCCGGCCGTGACCGGGAGCTGGTTCTTGAGCCACCAGTCCGCGAACGTCACCTTCGCGCCGAGCATCATGCCGGCCGGAATGACGAACATGTTCACGACCGAATGCTCGTAGCCATGCGCGAAAAAGACGAACACCGGTAGCCAGGCGGCAGCGATCTTGCCGACGGTCGACGTGGACGTCATGGCCATGACGACGCCCAGACAAACCATCCAGTTGCAGAGGATGCTGCGGACGAACACGCCGAGCAGGCCGGCGAGGCCATACTGGGGGAACTGGGTCTTGGTCTGGGCGATGGCGACGATCTTGTTCGCGACGGCGTCGGGCGGGACGCTGCCCGCCATGGTGAGCGAGATGCAGAGCAGCCACGCATAAAAGAGGCTGCCGGCGAGGTTCGCAGAGAATACGACGCCGAAGTTGCGGGCGACCTGCCAGAAGGTCGCGCGCTTGTCGAGCATCGCCATGGGCAGGACCGCGAAGTTGCCCGTGACGAGCTCGAGGCCGAGCAGGACGATCATCACGAAGCCGACCGGAAAGACGAGCGCGCCGGCGATCGGGAGCGTGGTCTGGACGGTCGTGGTGATGGCGAAGCTCGTGGCGAAGCCGAGGAGCGCGCCCGAGAGGAAGCCGCGGATCACGAGGTCCCGGAGCGACGCCGCGGCCTTCGCGGCGCCCGCGTCGAGCATGGTGGAGACGACCTTCGACGGTGCGACGTAGTCCATGAACGTCGCCATCATCACCCGCGCGCCGCGCCCTTGGGAAGCCCCTCACCGGAAGATCGCAGGAACACACCAAGGAAGTGCGTGTCGCTCCGTCTATCTGCGGTCCGAGAACCCGGGGATCCGGTCGGGTCTGCGGGTGTGATACAACAAACCAGCGATCGAGGTGCACATGAACCCGAAGCGGTGGAGCTCGCGAGTGATTCTGGGGGTGTCGTTGCTCGTCACGGGGGCCGCGTGGGCCGAGGCGACGCCGGCGCCGGACCCGAGAGGCGCAGCGGCGACGGATCCCGCGGCCGAGGCAGAGGCGTTCCTGAAGACGTGGGAGGAGAGCGGCAAGCCGCTTTGCGAGAAGAACGAGCCTGGTTGCGCAGCAGCCGGGCAGGCGCTGGTGAAGGCGGCGGCGGCGTTCGAGGCAGCGCACAAGCGAGACAAGGCGATCGCCGTGCGGAAGATGATCCTCGATCCGAAGAACCGGCTCGATTACACGGAGTACGGCAAGGAGACGGCGTTCGTGATCGCGTCGGACCTGCAGTCGATCGGCGAATACGCCGAGGCAGCGAGCTACCACGAGTCGGCCGCGCGCAAGTTCCCGCAAATGGCGCAGGCACAGGCGGCGCTGATGGAGGCGGTGATCCTGCGGAGCGGGCTCAAGGATTACAAAGCGGCGATGGCGGACGTCGAGCTCTACACGAAGAATTACGGCGCGAAGCAGCCGGAGGCGTCTGCGCGGCTCGCCGTGGCGGTCGCAGATTCCCTGGTCGACGAGGAGAAATGGGCCGACGCGCGCACGTGGCTCGGCAAGTGGATGGCCGCGGTGGACAAGGCGGGGAGCCTGCAGGATCGGATTCACGCGCACACGCTGCTCGGGCGCTCGCTGGACAAGCTCGACGACAAGAAGGGCGCGGCGAAGGAATACGAGGTCGTGCGCGCGGCGTGGAAGGATCCCGAGGCCAGCACGAAGCAGCTCGCGGCGATGGGCGGCAGCGATCAGGAGCAAATGCGGCGGCTCGGGCGGTCGTTGACGGACGTGGGCGAGGCGTTGTTTTTCTTCGCCGAGCAAAAGCGGGCCGAGGTCGACGCCATCCGGTATCCCGAATACAAGGGGCCCGCGAGCCGTGACGATGTGATGAAGCACATCAACACGAAGGTCGTGGATTGGGTGAAGAAGAAGCGGCCGGCGATCGAGGAGGTGGAGAAGGCGTATGGCCAGGTGACGGCGCTTCAGCCCGTGGCGCCGCCGCGGTGGGTGGTGGCCTCGGCGGCCCGCGTGGGGCAGCTATGGGGGAAGTTCGTCGCGGAGTTCCGCGCGGCCCCGATCCCGAAGGATTGGAGGGGCAAGGGGCCCGTGCCCGGGTCGACGATGACGTACGAGGAGCTGCGTAAAGCCTATTACGAGAAGCTCGACGAGGCGAGCGAGCCCCAGAAGCTGCAGGCGAAGAAGTCGTTCGAGGTTTGCGTGAATTACTCGACGAAGTATCAATACTTCGATCAGTATTCGCGGACTTGCAGCGTGTGGCTCGCGAAGAACTACGGGAAGGAGCACGTGCTCGTGGAGGAGTTCGTCCCGCGTCACGCGGGCGCGAGCGTCGTGTTTCTCCCATCGCCGGTCGCGAAGGCCAACCCCTCCCGTTAGTCCCGAGGGGGACGCCTCGCGTCCCCCTCTCGGCCAGGCGGAGCCCGGCCGATTCACCCCCTGGAGGCGAGCTCGCTGCGCGAGCTCGCGGTGCCGAACAGGTGGCCGTGCAGCGCTCCGGTCGTGCTAGGGAGAGCGCATGACCCCCGACGAACCCTACCTCATGCCCTCCCACGTGAGGCTGCTCGTCTCGGATGCCGCGCGCTCGACGGCGTTTTACGAGGCGCTCGGTTTCTCCTGCGTGAATCGCGACAGTGTGTTCGTGCACCTGCGCTGGGCCCGGTACGCCGATCTGTTCCTGGTCGGCATGCCGGCCGGCGTCGAGCTGCCAGGGCAACGCGGGCTCGGGGTGATCCTGTGTTTCCACGTGGGCGACGAGGTGTCGCTCGACGAGCTGCGCGCGCGGGCCGAGGCCAGCGGCGCCGCGGTGGACGGGCCGCGAAATCAGCCCTGGTTCACGCGTGAGCTCGTGGTGACGGATCCGGAAGGGTACAAGCTCGCATTCGTGGCGCCGAGCGAGCGCATGGAGGCGTAGCGCTCACTGGCAAGCGAGTCGGCAGCGCGACGCGGCCGAGAGGCATTGCGCCTGGCACGATTGCCACCGGCCGTACTCGCTGCTCAAGGTCGGCTCGCTGCCGCAGCCACGATTGCATTGTTTCTGCGTGGCGGAGCAGCGGTCGACGCAGGCCGTGCCATTGTCCGGGAGCGCAGGTTTGTCCGAGGTGGCAGGCGTCTTGCGAGGCTGCGTGGCAGGCGCCGCGCGGGCCTTCGCGGGCGCGGGGCTGTCGGGCGCGTCGGCTCCTGCCGGCGGAGGCGCGTCGCCGGCAGGGTCCGTGGTGCGCGTGGGGCGGCCGGCCGAAGGCGGGCGGCCGATCATGGGGCGCATGCCGCATTGCTCGTAGGCGCTCTTGAAGAGGTCGGCGCCGGGCTCCTCGTTCGGTCCGAGGGGCAAGTCGCAGCCACGCGCGAGGTTGCCGAGGCTGCGCCGAACCGCGTCGGCCGCGAGGCGCGAGGGGCCGCTGTCGCGGAGAGGTCGTTCGCCCTTGGCCATCGCGTCGGTGCCGGCGAGGAGCGGCGCCGGGCCGGATGCGTTCGAGCCAGCGCGGCCGATGAGGAACGCGCCGACGGAAGCGACGACGATGACGACGGCGGCGATGGCGAAGAGCAAGGTGAAGCGGCGTCCGTCGACGGTGCGCGCAGCCTCGCGCGGAGCCGTCGTGCCGGGCCAGACGGGCGCGTAGGGATCACGGAGGAGCGGAGCTTCCGGGCCGCGCGGAGGCTCGACGACGGTGGGAGCGGGCGGCGCGGGGGCGGAGGCGGCATCAGGCGCGGAAGCGGAGGCGGGCTCGGGAGCGGGAGCGGAAGCGGTCGCGGGCTCGGGAGCAGCCGCGGGCGCGAGAGCAGCTTCGGGTGCAAGGGGCGCGAGGGGCGGAGGCGGCGGGAAGGCGGGCGCTGCGGCGCCGTGGAGCGGAGCGGGCCACTCCATCAGCGGTCGCGCCTGCTTCAGCGCTTCGACGAGACGATCGAGCGAGCCTTGCCGCTCGAAGTGCCGGACGACCTCACGCGCGACGTCCTGGATGCCGCGGCCCTCGCCGGGCAGGCCGGTCGCGCCGAGGCCCTCGGCGAGCTCGCGTAGATCCTTGGCGCTGAAACAAAGCGTGATGCTTCGGCGCACCTCGGCCGGGTCGTAGCTCGGCCGTTCCCCTTGGTCGCTCACGCGGTGAGCTTACCCCGGCCCGCGGGCCATGGGCATCCGAAGCGCTCCCCCGCCCGTTCGAAACGAAACCGATCGGCTCGGCACGCTCCGTGAAGGCGTCTGGGAGGGACATCATGCCAGACACGCCCGCGCCCGCCCGCATCGAGCCGTCGTCGTACCACGCGGACCCAGCCGAAGCCGTGCTCGCAGCGCTCGGGAGTACCGAGCTCGGGCTCGTCACCACGGAGGCCAAACGCAGGCTCGCCGAGCACGGACCCAACGTGCTGCCGAGGGCCGCCCGGGAAGGGCCGCTCACGCTGCTGCTGCGGCAGATCAAGAGCCCGCTCATCTACGTGCTCATCGCGTCCGCGGTGCTCGCGTTCGCGCTCGGGAAGATCACGGACGGCGCGGTGGTGCTCGGCGTGGTCGTGCTGAACACGCTGATCGGGTTCATCCAGGAGTACCGCGCAGGGCAGGAGATCGAGGCGCTCTCGATGCTCGTGCCCGAGCTCGCGACGGTGATGCGCGACGGCGGAAGGATCTCGGTGCCCGCGGAAGAGCTCGTGCCCGGCGACGTCGTGATGCTCGCGGCCGGGGACAAGGCAGCGGCCGACATGCGGCTCTTGCACGTGAAGAACCTCGCGGCCGACGAGGCGCCGCTGACGGGCGAGTCGATACCGGTGCGCAAGCACGTCGAGCCGGTGTCGAAGGACGCAGCCGTGGCCGACCGGAAGAACATGGTCCATGGCGGCACGCTCATCACGATGGGCACGGGGCAAGCCGTGGTGGTGGCGACGGGCGCGCAGACGGAGATCGGGAAGATCTCGTCGATGCTGCGCGAAGCCACGGAGCTCGAGACGCCGCTCACGCGGTCGCTCGCGCGCGTGGCGCAGGTGCTGACGGTGGCGATCGCGATCGTGGCGGCGGTGATGGTGGCGGTCGCGCTCGTGCGCGGATATCCGTTCCTCGAAGCGATCCTCGCGGGCATCACGCTCGCGGTTGCGGCGATCCCGGAGGGCTTGCCGGCGATCATCACGATCGCGCTGGCCATCGGGGTGCGACGCATGGCGGCGCGTCGCGCGGTGGTGCGGAAGCTGCCGGCCGTCGAGACGCTGGGGCAAGCGGGCATGGTGTGCACGGACAAGACGGGCACGCTGACGCGGAACGAGATGACGGTGGCGGCGATCTGGGCGTCGTCGGGCGGCTACGAGCTGTCGGGCGTGGGATACGCGCCGGAAGGCGAGCTTCGGCGCGGCGGAAAGCCGGTGGGCGCGACGCCGGACGACGTGCGCGCGTTGCTCCGGGCCGCGGCGCTGTGCAACGACGCGCGGCTTGCACAGCGCGAGGGCGGAGGCTTCGGGATCACGGGAGACCCGACGGAAGGCGCGCTCGTCGTGGCCGCGCAGAAGCTCGGGATGATGGGCGACGCGCTGCACGCAGAGGCGCCGCGGCGCGACGCGATCCCGTTCGAGTCGGAGCACAAGTACATGGCGACGCTGCACGCGCCTCCGTCGGGCGAGCAAGAGATCCTGATGAAGGGCGCGCCGGAGGTGGTGCTCGGCCGCGCGAGTCGGCTCGCCGGTGGAGCGTCGCTCGATCGCGCCGCGGTGCTCGGACACGTGGAGGTGATGGCGTCGCGCGGGATGCGCGTGCTCGCGGTGGCGTCACGCAAGCCAGAGGCGCGGATCGAGCAGCTCGGCGAGGCGGAGGTCGCGGGCGGCTTCGAGCTGCTCGGGCTCGTGGGGATGATCGATCCGCCGAGGCCGGAGGCGATCGACGCGGTGAAGGCGTGTCAACGCGCAGGCATCACGGTCAAGATGATCACGGGGGATCACCCCGTGACGGCGAAGGCGATCGGGGTCGAGCTCGGGCTGCTCGGTGCCGAAGACGAGGCCGTGACGGGCCGCGAGCTCTCGGCGATGTCGTCCGCGGAGCTCGCGACGGCGGCGCGGACGCGCAACGTGTTCGCGCGCGTCGCGCCGGAGCACAAGCTCAAGCTCGTGGAGGCGCTGCAGGCCGCGCGGCAGGTCGTGGCGATGACGGGCGACGGCGTGAACGACGCGCCGGCGCTGAAGCAGGCGAACATCGGCGTGGCCATGGGGATCACGGGGACGGCCGTGGCCAAGCAGGCGGCCGACATCGTGCTCACGGACGACAACTTCGCGAGCATCCGCGCGGCCGTGGAGGAGGGGAGGCGGGTCTACGACAACCTGATCAAGGCGCTCGCGTTCGTGCTGCCGACGAACATCGGCGAGGCGCTCGTGCTCCTCATCGCGGTGCTGTTCTTCCCGCTCGAAGACGGGCGGCCGCTCCTGCCGATGGCGCCCGTGCAGATCCTCTGGATCAACCTCGTCGCGACGGTGACGTTGTCCTTGCCGCTCGCGTTCGAGGCCAAGGAGCCGAACCTGATGGAGCGTCCGCCGCGGCGCACCGACGAGCCCATCCTGGGGCGGTTCGTCCTCGCGCGGACGGTGATCGTGGCGCTGCTCATGACGGCCGGCGCGGTGGGGCTCTTCTTGATGGAGTACCGGGACAAGCTCGACGCAGGCCTGTCCCCGGAGTTCGCCTTGCGCGAGGCGCAGACGATGGCCGTGACCACGATGGTCCTGTTCCAGGTGTTCTACCTCCTGAACTGCCGCTCGCTTCAAGGGTCGTCCCTGGACATCGGCTTGTTCTCGAACCCGCTCGTGTACGTGGGGATCGGGGCGCTCCTCTTGCTCCAGCTCGGGTTCGTGTACCTGCCGTTCATGCACGTGCTCTTCGACTCGGCCCCGCTCGGCGCCGCGGAGTGGGCGAAATCCACGGCCGCCGCCCTCGTGCTCCTGCCGGTCATCGCCCTGGAGAAGCGGTGGCAACGGCGGAGGTCCATGCGCCGGACCGGACGTACCCCGGGCGGCCCGAGCGTCCGGTTCTTCCGCCCGCGGCTCCGACCTCACCCCTCTTGAAGACGGCGAACACTCGAAAATGCCGCCGGCGCCGCTTTCCTCGGAGCGGGCAAGGCTATACCCTCGCCGCGTCGGAGAAAAACCTCCCTCGCCAGACCTCCGCGGAGCTCGATGGAGACCGAGAGACCAAACGTCAGTGCGCCACGCGCGCCCACGTGTCCGCTCGTAGGCCGAGACGAAGAGCTTGCCCTCCTCGACGAGAGTCTCGCCGGCGTCGAGGAGCGGCGCGACACGCGCATCGTGACGATCGTCGGACCCGCAGGCATCGGCAAGACGCGGCTCGTCGCGGAGTTCGTGGCGTCGCGCAAGGACGAGGTCCGCGCGTTCGAAGGCAGCGCGCGCGACGGGTCCGTGTCGTTCTCGCCCTTCGCGCGGCTCATCCGCTCGCGCTTCGGCCTCGTGCGCGGCATGGATCCGGACGAGGCGCGCGCGACGATCCGGCGGCAGCTCGAAGGCGTGCTCGAGCCGCGGCGCGTGAGCGATGCCGTGACGTTCCTCGGGCAGCTGCTCGGCCTGACCGAGGAGGAGAGCCCGCTGACGCGCGCCGTGAGCGACGATCCGCACGAGGCCGAGCTCGTGCGGCGCGCCGTGGTGAAGGCGTTCCTCGAAGCGGACGCGCAGAAGGGTCCGCTCATCCTGGTGCTCGAAGACCTGCACGAGGCGCACGAGGACGCGCTCTCGCTGCTGCGTTACCTGCTCGAATACCTGACGGGTCCGATCCTCGTGATCTGCACGGGCCGCGACGATCTCGTCTACCGGCAGGAGGACTGGGCGCGCGTGGGCGAGCGCAGGCACACGCTGCTTTCGCTCGGTCCGCTCGGAGACGCGGACAGCGCGCGCGTGTCGAGCGCGATGCTCGCCGTCTACGCGAACGGCGGCGAGGTGCCCGCGCCGCTCGTGGAGACGGCGTGTGCGTTCGCGCGCGGCAACCCGGGGCTGCTCGCGCAGATGGTGGAGATCTACGCGGCCGAGGGCGTGATCGACGAGGCCGTGACGGAGGAGGGCGAGGCGCGGCGCGTGCTCTACCCGGAGCGGCTCGCGGCGGCGCGGCTGCCGGCGACGGTCGAGGACGCGGTGCAAGCGCGCGTGGCCTCGCTCGACGAGGAGGAGCGCACGGTGCTCGAACAGGCGGCCGCGATGGGCGCGGTGTTCTGGAGCGGCGCGTTCGTCGCGCTCGCGCGCACGGGCCTCGAAGCGCCGGACCTCTGGGTGGAGGAAGAGACGGGCGACGTCGCGCGGATCGGTCGGATGCTCGACGGCCTGCGCAAGAACGGGTGGATCGTGCGCCGCGCCGGGACGATTTTTCCCGGCTCGGTGGAGTACGCCTGGGCGCGGAGCGAGGAGCGCGAGGCGATCGCGGCGCGGACGAGCGTCGACGCGAAGAGCCTGTCGAACCGCGTCATCGCCGACTGGATGGAGCACCAGCCCGGCGTGCGCACGAGCGAGGAGCGGATCGCGTCGCTGGCGCGTCATCGCGAGCAAGCGGGCGAGTCGATCCAGGCGGGGATCGCGTACCTGGAGGCGGCGGCCGTGGCGCGGCGAAGGTACGCGAACGGCAAATCGTGCGAGTACTACCAGCGGGGCCTGGAGCTGCTCGGCGACTCGCACGACGGCGCGCGGATCGACGCGCTGCATGCGTACGGCGACGTGCTCCAGTCGATGGGTTACATCGACGACGCGATGGCGGCGTTCCGCGGGATGCTGACGCTCGCGTACCGGCTCGACATGAAGAAGAAGGGCGGCGCCGCGCACAACCGCATCGGCCGGCTCTTCCGCGACATGGGCTCGCTCGACGAGGGCGAGCGGCACCTGGCGACGGCGATGTCGCTCTTCGAAGCGTCGGGCGACGAGCGCGGCGTGGCCTCGACGATCGACGACCTCGGCAAGATCGCCTGGCTCAAGGGCGAGTACGAGTCGGCCCTCACGAGCTTCCGCGACGGCCTCGCGCGGCGGAAGAAGCTCGGCGACCGGCGATCGATCGCGCTGTCGCTCAACAACGTGGGCCTGGCGCTGCAGGACTCGGGTCAGTTCAAGGAGGCGCTCGAGGCGTTCGAGCAGTCGCTCACGATCCGGCGCGAGGTCGGCGACCTCGTCGGCGTGGTGACGACGCTGAACAACCTCGGGACGATCGCCGAGGAGCGCAGGAACTTCCAGAAGGCGCTCGTGATGTTCGAGGAGGCGCTCGAGGTCGCGCAGCAGATCGGCGATCGGAACAAGATCGCGCTCGTGCTGACGAACATCGGGACGACGTACTACCGCAGCGGCGAGCCTTCGATGGCGATCGGCGTGCTCGTGCGTGCCGAGGGCCTGTGCGACGAGCTCGGCGATCGGCTGAAGCTCGCCGAGACGCTGCGCGCGCTCGGCAAGGCGTACCTGATGCAAGGCGACCTCGGGAAGGCGCGCGACTGCATCGGCCGCGCCGTCGACCTCTTCGCCTCGGTGCGCAGCAAGGTGCACCTCGCGGCGGCGCTGCGGACGCTCGGGGAGATCACGGCGGCCGGCGGCTGGGGCCACGCGCATACGACGAGCGCGCGCGAGTACTTCGACCGCGCCGTGGCGATCTTCGAGCAGAGCGGCAACGAGGTGGAGCTCGCGCGGACCTTCAAGACGTACGCGCGTTTCCTGCGGAAGAACCCGGAGCTCGCCGGCAACGAAGAGGTGCAGAAGGAGGCGAGCACGATGGACGGGCGCGCCGACGAGATCTTCGGGCGGCTGCAGATGACGAGCGCGAGCAAGTCGGAGCTGCCGCCCGCGCCGGAGGCGGACATCGAGGTGGGGTGACGGGAGCCTCGGCTCCGTGCTACCCGGCATCCATGTCCACCGACGCCGCCTCGCTTTCCCCACGCAACGTCAGCGACTCGATCACGACGATGACCGAGTACGTGCTCCCGACGCACGCGAACGCGCTCGGGAACGTGTTCGGCGGGCAGATCCTCGCGTGGATCGATCTCTGCGCGGCGATCTGCGCGCAGCGTCACGCAGGCAGGCTCGCGGTGACGGCGGAGTTCGACGACGTGTCGTTCGAGGCGCCCATCAAGGTCGGGCAGGTCGTGCTGCTCCGCGCGCGCGTGACGGCGGCGTTTCGCACGTCGGTCGAGATCCTCGTCGACGTCGAGGGCGAGGACGCGCCCTCGGGCAAGCGCTGGCGCTGCGCGCACGCGTTCGTGACCTTCGTGGCGATGCAGGAGGTCGACGGCGCGCTGAAGCCCGCGGCCGTCCCGTCGCTCGTCTGCGAGACCGAGGAGGACAGGGCGCTCGCCGCAGAGGCGAACGAGCGAAGGAATCAGCGTCTCGCGCGGCGCAAGCGCCGTGATGTTCAGCGAAAACTGGGGTGAGTAACGGGGCTCGAACCCGCGACAGCTGGTACCACAAACCAGCGCTCTACCAACTGAGCTATACCCACCGTGGTACGACCCCTGAGGGGCAACACCGGGCGCGCACTATACACGGTTCGCCGTAGTGTGCAACGACTTCGTTTCAGATCCCTCGCCAGCGCTCGGCGGCCGTCGTCCGGGCTTGCGTGACCTCGCCCGTGTGCCGGAAGGAGGCGGGCGGCGCGTTGCTCGACCTCGGTTCGGCCGAGGCCGCGCTCGCCGCGCCGAGCAGCGTCTCGGCGAGCGAGCTCGACAGCGCCGAGAGGTCGTAGCCGCCCTCCAGGAAAAACGCGAGCCGCCCCTCGGCGCTCCGCAGCGCCGCGTGACCGACGAGCGCCGCCATCGCCGCGTAGCCCTGATCCGACACGCACATGTCCGCCAGCGGATCGCGCTGGTGCGCGTCGAAGCCCGCCGACACGAGGATGAGCTCCGGCTCGAACGCCTCGAGCACCGGATCGACGATCTGCCGGAACGCGTCGGCGTAGACGCGATCCCCCGCGCCCTGCGAGAGCGGCACGTTCACCGTGTAGCCCTCCGCGTCGCCGCCGCCCTTCTCGCGCACGCCGCCCGTGCCCGGGTAGTACGGGTACTGGTGCAGCGAGATGTAGAGCACGCGCGGATCGGTCCAGAAGATGTCCTGCGTGCCGTTGCCGTGGTGCACGTCCCAGTCGAGGATCGCCACGCGCTCGAGGCCCTTCGCGAGCGCGCTCGCGGCCGCGACCGCGACGTTGTTCAACAGGCAGAAGCCCATGCCGCGGCTGCGCGTCGCGTGGTGGCCGGGCGGGCGCAGGAGCGCGAGGCCGGGCGCGCGCGCCTCGCCGGGCTTCTGGCTCGACGGATCGAGCAACGCGTCGACGAGCGCGATGCCGGCGCCCGCCGCGCGCCGCGCCGCGGCGACGGACGAGGGCGCGAGGTACGTGTCCGGATCGAGCGAGGCGTGATGGCCCGCGAGGCTCGCGAGGTTCGCGAGGTAAGCCTCGTCGTGCACGCGCGCGAGCTCCTCTTCCGTGGCGTCACGCGACGCGACGGGCACGGCGGCGAGGCCTTCACGAGCACAACGATCGAGCGCCGCGCGCGCCGCATGCAGGCGCTCGGGCCGCTCGGGGTGGTAGCCGCGCGAGCGGTGGTCGTCGAAGAGCGCGTCACCGACGACGAGGATCTGCGAGGCGGGGTTCGTTGCGATCATGGCACTCCGGCGGGGACGGTTGAGGACTCGCCCGGGCGGATGGTAACTTCCTCAGCCCGTCGCCCGCAAAGGAGGGCGGCCTCTCATGCGCGCAAAAATCATTGCCGTTTTCACGGTGGTCGTGCTGGTGGTGGGGGTGCTCGCGTTTGCCTTGACCCGGGCCTCCCTGAACCCGGGGTCGCCCCGGACCGACGCGGCCCGAGCGCTGGTCGCCGCCGAGGCGGTTCTTCGTGTCCAGGCCGGGGAGGTCGAGCGGTGGCTCGCGTCCCAGGCCGCGGATCCGAAGGTGCGTGAACCCTTCAGCGCAGGCACGGGCCAGGCCAGGAGCGACGGCGCCACCAGTGTGGCGAACGGTATCAAGAGCGCCACCGGCAAAACGCCCGCGATGGCTGGGCTCGCGCCCTCGCTGGTGGCGATCGTGGACGCGAAAGGTACGGCGCTCGGCCGGGACGGCTCGCCGTTCTTGCGGGGCGATGATCTGGGCGGGATTTACCCAGCGCTCCGGGCCGGGCTCGCGGAGGGGCGTGCGGGCTCGGACGTGTGGGTGACGCCGTCCCGGAACGAGCAAATGCTCGTGTCTTGGGCGCCCATCCGGGGCGAAAATGGGCAGGTGCTCGGCGGGCTCTTGATGGGGATCGCGCTCAGCGACGGCCTCATCGGCGGCGTCGGGGCCCAGACGAGCGGCGCGCCGTTGTGGCTCCAGGTCAAGACCCAGGAGGGCCTGCGCGTCGTCACACGCTCGAAGATGGACCTCGGGTCGATTGTCGACGACAAGCAGCTGGAGACAGGCGTGAGCGAGGCGCTCGCTTCGGGGCAAGCGGTCGACGTGGCGACGCTCGTGCCCGATTTCGCCGTGAAGGTGAGTCCGCTCGGCGGCTATGGGGACGGGCGGCGCGCGGTGCTCGTGGCGGCGACGCGGGCGAACACGCCGGCGACGACGATCCTTTTGTTCCCATTCCTGGGGGCGATGGCGGTCGGCATCGTGCTCGTGGCCATCGCGGGCCATTTCCTCGGGCAATCCATCACGCGGCCCGTCGAGGAGATCGAGGAGGGGCTGCTCGCGATCATGAATGGGCGGACGGACCTTCGTTTCCAGATCGTGCATCCGGAGCTCGGCGGGCTCGTCTCGCGGCTGAACAGCCTTTTGAGCCAGCTCCTCGGCGTGCAGGAGGACGAGGAGACCGGGGCGCCACCGCCGGCCCACGCGGCGCGGGGCAAGGATTTCCCGGAGGCGCTCGCGGTCGACGAGTCGCTCGCGCAAAATCGTGCGTCGGGCGGCGAGGCGACGGCGCTCGGGGCGGAGGCCGAGGCCGCGTATCACCAGCGCATCTTCGACGATTACATTCGCGCGAAGAAGAGCGTTGGGGATCCGGTCGATCACATCACGCGGGACGCGTTCGTCGCGCGCATCGTGGCGAGCGAGAAGCAGATGGCGCAGAAGCACGGAAAACCCGTGCGGTACAAGGTCGAGGTGCGGGGCAAGGAGGTCGTCCTGCTCGCGGTGCCTATCGGCTGAAGCACGGCGGCGGGCGAACGAATGCTCTAGATGCCGTCACAAACCAGCGTGCAGGTGAGCGCGCCCGCGCCATCGTCCACGCAGCGGCCCTCGAGGCATTCCTTGCTCGTAGCGCACGCCGTGCCGAGCGCTTTCTGCGCCGCACAGGTGCCCGCAGCGCAATAAAAGGACTCGGCGCACGTGTCCGTGCAGGGGGCGCCGACGCCGGGGAGCGTCGCGCAGGTGCCCATGGTCGAGCCCGGCGGCTCGTTGCAGTACTCGCTCGTGCATTGCGTCTCGTCCGTACAGCTCTGGCCGTCGGCGACGAGACCCACGATCGCGTCCGGGCATTCGAAATCATTGCCCGCCGAGGCTTCACACGAGAGCGCCCCGTACGCCTGCACGCAGGACGCGAGCTTCTCGGCGTCGACGGAGATCCGGCCCTCGGCGACGTCGTTGTGCCTCGCCACGAGCGTGATGCCGAGGAGGGCGCCCGTGATGAGGAGACACTGGGACTTGGTGTTGTACAGAAAGCCCGTCCGCTCCTGCTCCGTGCAGCACTCGAAGCTCCTCTTGCACTCCGCGGCGACGATGGGCGCGCCCACGTTCTCGAGCGCCGCGTCGGTGGCCCCGGGCCCAGGGCCGCCGCCCTGGCAGACCGTGACGCACTTCTTCATTCCGCTCCCATCGTCCACGCAGGTCGTGTTCAGGCATTCGTTGTTGCTCGAACAAGCCTGACCGTCGGCCTTTTTCTGTACGCACTTGTCGGTGGGGCCATCGCAGTAGAGGCCTTCCGCGCAATCGTCGTTCTCGGCGCAGGCCGCGCCCTCGGCCGCCGGGGCGACGGCGTCGACGCACGTGCCCACGGAGGCGCCGCTCGGGGTCTCGCACGCCTTGGACTTGCATTCGAAGTCCTCCTCGCATGCGCCGCCCTTGTCGACCTTGCCGATGATGAACGCGTTGCAGCTCGCAAAGCCGCTCGTCGCGAATTCGCCGCAGGTCTGCGCCTTCAGCGTGTCGAGGCACGCCGTGAACGCCGCGTCGTCGAATTCGATGCGCCCGCTCGCCTCCGACTCCTTCAGCATGGGCTCGTAGCCTCCGTCCCAGAACGTGCGGTAGAGGATCCGGCAGCCCGCGTAGTCGACGACCCCCGAATTGCCGACGCGGGCCACGAGGTCCTGGGCGTTGCAGCACTCGAAGAGCTTGCCGCAGATGGCGTCGACATACTGCGCGCCTTGGCTCGATCCGCCGCCGGCGCCGCCACTTCCCCCGGCGCCGCCGCTTCCGCCGCTTCCGCCGCTTCCGCCGCCGCCCTCTGTCGTCTTGCCGCCGCCCTCGTCGTCACAAGCCGGGACTGAAAGCCCGATGAAAACGGCGAGAGCGCCCGTTGCGATGCTTTTCGTGATGTTCTGAATCATGGATGTAGCCTCCTCCCGCGCCGAAGATCGCTCGCCTGCGCCCCGACGTCGAGCCTGCTCGCACGGAACCCGCGGCCGAAGGTCCCGTCATCAGGCCCCCGGCACGTCAGCCGTGCAAGAAAGCCGTGAGCGGCGTCGCAGCAAGGAGGACCACGGCGAGCGTGAGCGCGTCGATCGGCGAGAGGGAAACCCAGCGCTCGCGGGCGAGAATTTCGGCGGCGTAGGAACCATTCCATTCGCTCGCAAGCGAGGTCGGCATTTCATTGGATCCAGGTGAAGGCGGGCATTCGTTGCCCGTGGCCTGCTGGGCATGGCAGGTGGCTCCTTCCAAGCAGCTTTCCGCCTGCGAACCGCGCGACGAGCACGGCGAAAAGACATCTCGCGCACGAATGTGTGTCAATACGCCCCGCGCCCTTGCCACGCCGATGTTCATGAGCAATAAAAGGTCCCCACCTTCGCTGGAGATATCATGGTGAACAAATCGCGCTTCCTTGCAATCGGTCTCCTCGCCGCCCTCGCCGTGCCCGCCTGCGCTGCGCAGGATTCTACGCTGCCGGAAGAAACGGAATCGGCCGCCTCCGCTGCCACTGCGACACGGATCTATGCCTCGGAGGGCGACCTCGACTTCTCCTTCGAGACGCTCGGCACGTTCGAGGAGCGCGACGGCGTCCGCGCGCTCATCTTCCGCGGCACCGCGAACCGTTACCTGCAGAGCGTCTTCAGCTTCGTGCCCGATGACGCCTTCGCGCAAGCGAACATCATCAGCGAGCGCCGGCTCGAGGTCGTGATCCACGAGGGCCACGAGCTGAATTCCTTGCTCTCGGGCCTGCCGCTCTTCGTCGCCATCAACACCTTCACGGGCACGCCGAACCAGTACACGGCCCGCGTCGAGATCTCGGCGCGTTTTTACGATTTCCTCGGGGCGAGCGACCTCTGGATCGACGAGGCCGTGCAGCCCTATTATGCCGTCAACGGCGTCGATAACATCGTCTATCGCGGCGGCGTGAACGTGCTCGGATATCCGCTCACCGTCACGGCGCCCGACGGCGCGCCGACGGTCTTCCCCATCGACGCGGACAGCTACCGCCTCGACTGGTCGTACGCGAATCTGCACGACGCCATCGATCCGCACACGCAGTCCTTCTCCTTCAGCGCGACGCGCCCCGACGGCACCGTCGCGAAGAAGTCGGCGCGCCTCGTCGCGCGCGTGACGGGCCTCGCCCTCACCTCCGGCGACCCCTACAATGTGTGGCCGACGCCCGCGTGTGAGCCCGCGGTTTATGCTTGTTACCACAGCCAGCCCGCGGGCACGACCGATTTTGCGGCGTGTGGCACCTACCGCCAGGTGCAGCGCTGTGTCTATGCGAGCGCGTGCGACGTGATGCAGGAGCCGCTCTCGCTCTCCTCGATCGACGCTTCCTCGCTCGAGCCGGCGCGCGCGGCGTGGAACCAGGGATCGAGCGGCTACAACTGGCGCAACATTCAGCCCATCGCCGCCTACGACACGCCAGAGTGTCCGGCGTCGCCGGTCACGATTGCGAGCGTGATCGACGAGATCGCCGCCACCGATCAGAATCAGCCGGCCTCCGAATACGGCACGTTCACCGATCGCGCCGGCCTCGCCGCGACGAATTTCTTCGGATCGACCGGCGGAAGCGCTCTGCTCGCCGCGATCGACGCCTTCGCGGGCGGCGGCGACATCGAGGCGTGGTCCTACAGCGAGCAGGTGTCGTGCCACAACTGCACCGACTTCGTCTCGCGTGTCGTGCTCTACTACCCGGGTAGCGGCGTCGTCCTCGTCCTCGACGGCAATTACGGCTACGACTCCTGATCTCGCGCGGCGCCCTCGTCGCTCGTTCAGAATCCGAAAAAGGCGTGGGCCTCGCGCCAAACACCTCGCGAGGCCCCCACCCGAGCAGACGAAATCAGGGCATCATCGATCCGCCAGCGCCGCCCATACCGCCAGCGCCGCCCATTCCCCCAGCGCCGCCCATACCGCCTGCGCCGCCGGTGCCGCCCATTCCCCCAGCGCCGCCCATTCCGCCGGCGCCGCCCATACCGCCCGTCCCGGCGCCGCCCATACCGCCGGCTCCGGCCGTGCTGCTGCTGCTGCTCGACGAGGCCGTCGTGTTGCTCCCGGGGGGCATGTTCTCCTCCTCCACGTCCCCGCAGGCCGCGAACGCAGCGCCCGAGAGCGCTGCGCACGCGAGAGCCACGGCAAGGGTTCGCATGGGAGTCACTCGACGAAGATCGCCCCCGTCATCCCGCCGAGGGCATGCACGTCACAGTAATACCCGAAGGTGCCCTTGTCCGGCAGGCTGAACGTCGCGCTCATTCCGCTCGTCGTCTTCTTGATCGGCGAGGCCGCGTCCTCGGTCTTCGTGATCCCGTCGACCGTGCCGCCCACGAGCGGGTGGAGCGTGAAATTCGACTCGAACACGACGTCCGAGCCCGCCTTCACGCGAATGCACTTCGGCGCATAGGCGAGGCCCATGGTCTTCACGGTCGTCGACGCGTCGGCCGTGTGATCCTCGGCCATATCCATCGTGCAGCCGTTGACCGCCATCATGCCGCCGCCGCCCGCGCCGCCGCCACCGCCCGCGCCGCCCATACCGCCCGCGCCGCCGGCGCCGCCCATACCTCCCATGCCGCCGCCGGCGCCGCCCGTCCCACCCATGCCACCGCCTGCGCCGCCTGCGCCGCCCGTGCCGCCCGTGCCACCGCCCGCGCCGGCCGTTCCGCCGGAGCCGCCGGTGCCGGTATCGTCCCCACAGCCCGCGCCCGCTGCCAGCATCGCGCCCACGACCAAAAGCATTCCGATTGTTCGCATGTTCAAGCTACCAACCTTTCTCGCGTGGTCCGGCTCCCCCGGAGGCCGGATCCACCTATGACGGCACCCTATCACCCTTTCCGTATCCGCGTCTTCACGGGCGCACGACATCGACGTGGCTGGAATCCGCGATGACCATCCTCTGCGCATAGCAGATCCCAGGGGACCTGGAATCTCCGATGACCATCCTCCCCGGATGCCCATCCTTCGTGCCCTCGGCCCTTCCGCCCGGGCGACGATCGGCTTACCCTTCCAGGAGTCGTGCTGCGTTACGCCCCTCCGCCGGATTTTCGGTATGTGTGGCTCGTCCCGGGTCCGAGCTTCCGGGCGCTCACGCTGGCCGCCGGCACGGTGGGGCTCTCGAGCCTCGGGCTCGCGCTCGGGCCCGAGACGGCGGCCTGGTCGCTCACGTCGGGCTCGCTTCCGATCGGGCTCGCCGTGGCCGGCGGCGCGGCGTTCGCCGTCGGCCTCGTGCGGCAAATCCAGCGGCCACGGGCGCCGTCCGGCGCGCGCGAGGTCAGCATGGCCATCGTGCCCTGGGGCGTGCTCGTCGACCCGGGCGCCGAGGCGCGGATTCTGCGCTGGTCGGCCGTTCGAAAGGTCGACGTCGAGGTCAAGCACACGCTCCGCGGCGGCACGCCCGCGATCGTGTCGAGCGTGGTGACGGTCGAGACCGAGCACGACGTGCTCGCGGGGCACGCCGTCGGGGCCGTGGGCCTGGAGTCGCTCACCGTGAACCTCGACGCCTACGCGGACGAGGCATCGCGGCCGCTCGCCACGGACCTCGACGGCATGGAGGTGCTCGGCGAGGACGGGCTCGGGCCCGTGGTGGGCCTTCTCTTGCGGCATGCGCAGGAGCTCTGCTCGACGAGCCAGGGGGCTTTGCGGCTGCACTTGCCGGCGGGCGACTATCGCCACGCCTCGCTCCGGGCGCCGGGTCCCGAGACGTGCGCCGTGCTCGGCCGCGCGCTCGCGGGCGACGTGCCGGGCTCGGCGGATCCGCGCCCGATCGCGGCGCTCTGCGCGGCCTTGCTCGGCGCAACGGCCGTCACGCCGAAGCTTTTGCGCCTGTCGAGCTCGCCGCATCCGGTCGTCGCCGCCGTCGCGCGCGCGGCGGCGCTCCGCCTCGGGGTCGCCCCCGCGAAGGTGGGGTCGATCGAGGAGGTGGACGAGTTCTTGTTCGAGGAAGATCGGGAGACCATCGCCCGGATCGCCGCCGGCGTCGATTGAGCGGTCGGCCGGATTCGATATTTTGTAATGTAATCAAAGGAAAAACATACGGGACTTTCTTGCCGGCCCCCTCGC
This sequence comes from Polyangium sp. 6x1, assembly GCF_029946515.1. Taxonomy (GTDB): domain Bacteria; phylum Myxococcota_A; class Polyangia; order Polyangiales; family Polyangiaceae; genus Polyangium. The sequence continues at coordinate 8,165 of NZ_JARZHH010000069.1, read as the reverse complement.
TCCCCTGCTAGGCCTCCTGGAGGAGCAACGGTGGTGCAGAGGCGGCGGATCGTGATGGGGCTTTTCGGGCTCGGGGCGCTTTGCTTCGGCGCCTGCGCTCGTTCGGTTCCGCTGCCCGGCGAGACCACGTCGAGCGCCGAAGGCGGGCCGGCCTCGTCGGCGTCCGCCGCGACGTCCGCGTCCGCCGCGCCCGCGGCCCTGTCCGCCAGCACGACCACGCCCGCCGCCGCGCCCGCCCCGCCTCCCGCGCGCTGGGCCGACGCCGTGCGCCTCGAGCGCTGGGACGAGGCTGATGCGCAGCTCGACGCGCTGCCCGAGGCCGATCGGCAGCGGCCCGAGATGCGGTACATCCGGGGGCGTGTCGCGCTCGAACGGGGCGACGCGGCGCGCGCCGTCGAGCTCCTCACGGGGCTCGACAAGGAGCTGTCGCAGCTCGCGGACGACATCGTGCGCCGGCGCGCCGAGGCCGCGGCCGTCGCCGGGCCGTTCGCCGAAGCCGCGGCGTTTTTCGGCAAATCGAGGACACCCGCCGACCTGCATCGCGCGGCGCTCGCGCTGGAGAAGGACGGGCAGCTCGTTCCGGCGCGCTCGATCCTCGATCGCGCGCTCGCCGCGGCCGCGAAGTCCCGCAAGAAGAGCGACGACGCGCCGCTGCGGGCCGCCCGCGCCCGGATCGCCGAGGCCCAGGGCCTCTTGCCCATCGCGATCGCCGACCTGCGCTGGCTCGCCGTCGAGGCCGCCGGTTCGCCCGAGGGCGAGGCCGGCGCGGCCGCGCTCGATCGGCTGAAGCAATCGCTCGCGCCGAAGGATCAGCTCGCCCGCGCGCTCGCGCTCGTCCGGGCAGGGCAGGCCGAATCGGCGGTCCCGCTCCTCGACGAGCTCGAAAAAAAGAAGACGGTGCCGCTCCTCGACGTGCTCCACGCGCGGGCCGAGGCGAAGCTCAAGGCGCGCGACTATCCCGAGGCCGAAAAGGCCTTCCGCGTGCTCTCCACGCTCCCCGGCCCGCGCAAGGTCGAGGCGCTGTATCAATCGGCGAACGCGCTCGCCCGCGGAGGACAGGCCGACGAGGCGATCAAGCGCTGGCTCGACATCGCCGCGCGGTTCAAGAAAAACAGCTGGGCGGAGCGCTCGCTTTACCAGGCCGCGCGCTGGCTGCTCCTCCGCGGGCGTTACGACGAGGCCGCGCCGCTCTATACGCGGTACCTCGGGCTCTTCCCGAAAGGCGCATATCGCGAGGACGCCGAATACGAGCAGGCGCTCGCGCTCCTCTCGGCAGCGCAGCCGAAGGCCGCGCAAAAGACGCTCGGCAGGCTCGCGAAGGCCGCGAAGAAGCCCGACGAGGCGCAAAAGCTCCGCGAGCTCGAGGGGCTCGCCGCCTTCCGCGCCGGCGACCGCAACGAGGCCGTGCGCCTCTGGACCGAGGTTGCCCGCGCATTCCCGCTCTCCTTCGCCGCGCTCGCTGCCCGCTCACGCCTCGCCTCCGCGGGCGCGCCCTTGCCGCCGCTCATCGAGCCCGGGGTCGCGCGCCCCGTGAATCCGCTCGACCTCGATCTGCCCGATCCGGCGCGGCTGCTCGTCTCGCTCGGGCTCGACGCCGAGGCCGAGGGGGCGCTCGTTCCCTTCGAGCGCGAGGCGGCCGCGCGTTTCGCCGGTCGCGAGGGCGAGGCGCTCTGCGGCATGTACGGCAAGCTCGCGCATGCGCGGCGTCGGTATCGGGTGGGCGTGGCGCAGGTGGGGATGCCGCAGCTCCTGCGCGCGCCGGGCGAGGCCGATCGCTGGGCGTGGGAGTGCCTTTATCCGCGGCCTTACCTCGACGAGGTGCAGAAGCTCGAAGGGGAGCACGAGGTGCCGCGCGGGCTCGTGCATTCGCTCATGCGGCAGGAGAGCGCATTCGACCAGGAGGCGCTCTCGCCCGTGTTCGCCGTGGGCCTTTTGCAGCTCATGCCGAAGACGGCGGAGAAGGCCGCGGCCGAGGTCGGCATGAGCTTCGATCCGTCACGGCTCAAGAGCCCGCACGTGAATTTGCGGCTCGGATCGTATTACATCGGCAAGCTGCTGAAGACGTTCCGGAAAAACTCGGTCCTCGCCGTGGCCGCGTACAACGCGGGGCCGCGGGCCGTGGGGCAATGGATGCGGCCGGGCGTGGACGCGGAGGCGGACCTCTGGGTCGCGCGTATTCCCTACGACGAGACGCGCAATTACGTGGCGCGCGTGCTCGGCAACCTGGCGCGATATCAATGGCTGGAAGGCGGCGACGCGGCCGTCGCGCCGCTCGTGCTGGAGGTGCCGGTCGACGTCGAGGTGCCGCTGGACGCGTACTGATCGCATCCGTCGCGGATCGTGTAGAGTGTCCGCGTGGGAAACGTCGCCCCCTCCTCCCGAAGCCCGTCGGTTGTCGGGCCCGGGGATCTCGTCGCTGGGAAGTACCGGGTCGAGCGGGTCATCGCCGCGGGCGGCATGGGCGTCGTCGTGGCGGCCCGCCACGAGAGCCTCGACCAGCGCTACGCGATCAAGCTCCTGCGGCCCGAGATCCTCGACAACGAGGAGGCCGTCGCCCGATTCCTCACCGAGGCGCGCACCGCGGCGCGGCTCGAGAGCGAGCACGTCGCGCGTGTCTTCGACGTGGGGCGCCTCGACGCGGGCGTGCCGTACATGGTCATGGAGTACCTCGACGGCGTCGACCTCGACCAGCTCGTCGAGAGCCGCGGCCCCTTGCCGGTCGTCGAGGCCGTCGACCTCGTCGTGCAGGCGCTCCAGGCCATCGCCGAGGCGCACGCCGCGGGCATCGTCCATCGCGACATCAAGCCGGCGAACCTCGTGCTCACGAAGCGCAGCGACGGCTCGGCGCGCATCAAGGTCCTCGACTTTGGCATCTCCAAGCACCGCAGCATCGACGCCTCCGGCGCGGTCGCCGGCGCGATCACCTCGACGCAGCAGGTGATCGGCTCGCCGCAGTACATGGCGCCCGAGCAGATCTCCTCGCCGAAGAACGTCGACGGCCGCGCCGACGTCTGGGCCATCGGCGCCACGCTCCACGACCTGCTCACGGGCAAACCCCCGTTCGACGGCGAGACCGTGGGCCTCATCCTCGCGCGCGTGCTCCGCGACTCGCCGCCGCGCCTGCGCAGCGATCGCCCCGACGCTCCCGCGGGCCTCGAGAAGGTCCTCCTCCGGTGCATGGAGCGCGAGCCGAGCGCGCGCTTCCGCAACGTCGCCGAGCTCTCGGCCGCCCTCGCCCCGTTCGGCTCGACGGCGTCGAAGGTCGCGGCCGAGCGCATCGCGGGCGCCCTCGGTCGAGGCACCTCGGCCACGCTCTCGACCTCGGCCACCTCCGTGCGCTACGGGCACCCCGCCCCGGGTCGCGTTGCGCGGCTCGTCGGGGCGGGCCTCTTCGGCGCCGCGCTCCTCGGCGCCGGCGCCTGGGCCCTGCTTGGCGGGAGAAACGTCAAGACCGAGCCCGCCGTCGCCCCTGCCGCGGAGGTCGCGCCGCCGCGCCCTCCCACCGACGTGGGGGTCGCGCCGGTCGCTGCTTCGACCGACCTCGCGCCCGCCTCTGCCTCGGCGGCCCCTCTGGCCCCCGCGTCCGCGCAAGCGTCGGCGGCCCCTGCCGTGATCCCGCGCTTCCCGGCGACATCGAAGGGGGGCACGCCGAACACGACCAAGAAGACGAACAAGGCCGATCTCCTGAACGATCGACAATGAGGAAGGTTCGCACCGGGGGGCGCCGCTGCGGCCCCGGCTGCCCGGTGTCCCGGCAAGGTTGGCGCGCCCCCCTCGTTTCGCATGCGCGTGTGAGCCTCGGGCGTGTGGGCCCACGAGAACGACGGTTGAGATTCGGAGCGATCGACGGTACTTTGCTGGCCCCCCGCATGCGCTTTCGAACGATCGCCGCCGTCCTGCTCCTTTCGTCGTTCGCGGGTCCGGCTGCGGCGTTCGGGCAGGGCAATCCCGCGAATACGCCGACCGCGGCGGACAAAGCCCTCGCCGAGACCTTGTTTCGCGAGGCAAAGAAGCTCATGGGCGACGGCAAGGTGGCCGAGGCCTGCCCCAAGTTCGCCGAGAGCCACCGGCTCGATTCCACCCTGGGCTCGCTCCTGAACCTCGCGGTCTGTCACGAGGAGGACGGCAAGACCGCGAGTGCGTGGGCGGAGTTCACCGAGGCCGTCTCGCGCGCCCTGGCCGCGAAAAACAAGGAGCGCGCCGCATTCGCCAAGGAGCGGGCCGCGGCCCTGGAGAAGAAGCTCTCGCGCGTGGCGCTCGACGTGACGGTGAAGGCGCCCGGGATGAAGGTGACGCTCGGCGAGCGGGAGGTCGGCGAGGCGACCTTTGGCACGGCCATGCCCTTCGACCCGGGTCCGCTCGCGCTGAAGGTGGAGGCGCCGGGCAAAAAACCGTATGTCGAGACAATCCAGGTCGAGCCGGGTCCGTCCGAGAAGCGCGTGCAGGTTCCAGCGCTCGAAACCGCGCCGCCGGTGAAGCCCGAGGAGGAGGCGACGACGAAGGGCGGGCTCGGCGGGCAGCGGATCGGGGCGCTCGCCGCGGGCGGGCTCGGGCTCGTGGGGATCGGCGTGGGCGCGGCGTTCGGGGTGATGGCCCTCGAAGGCGCGGCCGCGCTCGAGGGCCGGTGCAGCGGCGCGACCTGCAAGACCACGGCGGACGTCGAGGAAAACGACGAAGCGCTCCTCCGGGCGCACATCTCCACGGCGGGATTCGTGGTCGGCGGCGTCGGGCTCGCGGCGGCCGCCATTCTCTGGTTCACGGCGCCGAAGCGCGGGCAAAAGCCGCCCGCGACCGGGTTCGTCCACGTCTTGCCCTCGGTGAGCCCTACCGGCGCGGGCTTCGTGATGGGAGGTGCTTTCTGATGCGCGCGCCCTTCTGGAGGCATGCCACCCTGGGGGCGTCCGCGCTCCTTTCCCTGTGCGCGACCGGCTGTCATCTCGTCGCGGGCCTCGAAGAGCGCGAGGTCGCCGGATACGGGGGCGTCGGGGGCCAGACCTGTGATCCGGTCCATGGCAAGCCGGGGCCGGACCTCGGTCCCGCCTTGATGGTCGGCCAGATCCCGATCGTCGAGGAGACGGAGCGGCCGAGGCACCTCGCCGTCGATTCGCTGGCCGATGGCTACGTGTACTGGTCGAGCGAGGCGGCGGGCACGCTCGGAGGCGTGTGGCGCGCGCCCAAATTCCCGGAGAATCTCGTGACGAAGGGCGTGCAGGTCGCGCCCGTCGACGCCAGCTTGCGCACCATCGGGCAGCTCCTCGTCGATGGTACGAATTCGTATGTTTACTGGGTCGAGCGCCCGGTCGGCGAATGCACGCCGGACAACCCGCTGCGCATCATGCGGATCGCGCCGGGGGAGACGTGCGCCGTCGGCGAGCAGCTCTTCGCGAGCTGCGAGGCGGGGGTGAATCAGATCGCCCTCGACGGGGCCGCGTTGTACTGGACCGACCCGCCCGCGCACAAGGTGTGGTCGATGGACGTGGTCACGAAGGAGATGACCGACACGCAGCTCGCCGCCGACGTTGAGCCGGTCGCGATCGGGGTCGACACGGAGGCCGTCTTCTGGAGCGCCCGGGTGGGCGCGGCCGGCGAGCACCGCTTCTTCCGGATGGCCAAGAAGACGAAGGAGATCCAGGAAGCCCCTGCGGAACACCTCGCGCAGATCTTCGCCCTGCACGACGAATACGTCTACTGGATCAGCCCCGATTTCGGCGTGGCCGGGCGCTTCACCGCGAATGACATCAGCAACCAGAACCCGTTCCTCGAGGGCATCGACAAACCCGGCGACATCGCCTTCCGCGGCGACAGGGTCTACGTCTCCGCGGCGGCCGAGGCGATGGTGCGTATCTTCACGAGGGATATGCTGGAGCCACTCAATCCCCTGGCGACGGTGCAGGCCTACCCGCAGGGCATGGGCCTCGTGGGGGACTATCTCTTCTGGGCGAACTTCCAGGGAAACGTGATCATGCGGCACCAATTCTAGGCCGCGAGAAGGGGCCCCGCGCGGGCGCGGGCGGAGCCCCTTTCGTGTCACGTCACGGGCAGGCCATGACGTTGTTCGCCGCGCCGGGCGTGGGCTGCCCGACCTTGAACTTGTCGCCATTCTTGCGGCCGTCGCCACAGCGCTGGATCGAGACGGTGTTCTGCGCGCCGCCCGAGCCCTCGCTCACCTGCGTGCGGCCCGTCGTGCCCGCGGGCCCGATGAGCGCGTCGAGCAGGCCGTCGTCCGCGGCTTGGCCCGTGGAATAGACGAGCACGTCGATGAGGTGGTTCGACGAGGCGGCCGTGCCACTCGGGAACGACGCCGCCGGGGCCTGGAAGACGCCGACCGCGTCCTGGCCATTTTGAATGACGCTCGTGTTGGCGAACGCGACGGGCGGCGTCGGCGTCATGCCGGGGCTGCCGACCCACAGCATGCCATTCGCGTCGGTCGTGCCATTGAGCGACACGGTGAGGTAGGACGGCTCGTTCGCCTGGCCGCCGTTGAAGAAGACGAGCGTGTATCCCGCGAGGCTCACGTTCGGCACGCCCGTCGTGACCTCCACGATTTCAGCCGTGTCGGTGCTCGCTTGATCGCTGTCGAGCTCGTTGATGAGCAGGTGGATCACGGTCACCTGGAACGGCGCCGTGTCGCCGCCCGGCGCGGTGACGACGAGGTCCTGCAGCGCGATCGGCGTCGTGTCGGGCACGTTCGTGATCGTGATCTGCGTGTTGCTGTCGACCGTGAACGTCTGATCGACGCCGCCGATCTTGACCGCCGTCGCGCCCGTGAAGCCATTGCCCGTGATGACGAGCTTGCCGCCGTGCGCGATGACCTGGTAATCGACCGACGTGATCTTCTGGGCGAGGCAAGCCATGTTGCCCGCGCAATCCGTGTCGGCGCAGTCGACGAGGCCGTCGCAATCGTCGTCGACGAGGTCGGCGCAGGCCATTTCCATCGTCATGCCGCTCGGGCAGACGCACATCATCGACACGGCCTCGCAGACGAGGCCGTTCGCGCCGCACGACTTGTCGGCGCAATCCGTGTCGGCGCAGTCGGTCGCCATGTCGCCGTCGTCGTCGGTGCCGTTTCCGCAGTTCTCCTGCGGCAGACACGCCGGAGCGGCGGCGCAGTCGGGATCGGCGCAATCGACCATCATGTCGCCGTCGTCGTCCTTCATGTTGCCGCAGTCCTCGACACACTGCGGCGCCATCGCGCAGTCGGGATCGGCGCAATCGATGAGGTTGTCCGCGTCCTCGTCGAGCATGGCCGTATCGCAGACCTCGGCCGTCGCCACGTTCGCCGCGCCCGGCGTGACCTGCGTGGTCGCGCGCCAATCGACGCTGTCGTCGCTCGTGTCCTGCCCGTTCGGGTAGCGAATGATCGAGCGGATCGGCGAGGCCGCGGCCTGGTTGTCCGACGCGGTCGTCGCGGTGCCCGAGACCAGCGAGACCGTCTTTCCGTGGAGGTCCACGGCCGTGATCTGGCCGTCCGGCGTGCCGTTCTCGTACGAGATCCCGTCGAGGAGCGTATTCGTCTTCGTATCGAACAGCGCGACCCCGTCCGGCGCGCCGTTCTGGATGTTGTCCATCGCATTCGGGAGCGACAGGACGATCGCGGCCGGATCGATGTTCATCACGCTCGCGCCCGCGATCACGACATACCCGCCGGCGGCGAGCGTCCCGGTGAGCTTGGTCGCGGTGCCATAAGCGACGTCCGCGCCGCCCGGGCCCGTGCCATTGACGAGGATGACCTCGACGCCGTCGAGCACCACGTCGCTGCCGGCATTGTAGATCTCGATGAACTCGGCCGTGTCGGAGCTGACCTGGTCGTAATCGACCTCGTTGATGACGAGCTTGCCGCACGCGGGCGCCATCGCGCAGTCGGCGTCGGCGCAGTCGATGTCGCCGTCATTGTCCTCGTCCGCGCCGCCCACGCAGACCTCGGAACACGCCGCGAGGCAGTCGGCGTCGGAGCAGTCGGTGTCGCCGTCGCCGTCGTCGTCCATCATGTTGTCGCAGATCTCGGTGGGATTGACGCCGCCGGATCCACCGGCGCCGCCCATGCCGCCGGCGCCGCCCATGCCGCCCGCGCCGCCCATGCCGCCGGCGCCGCCCTCGCCGCCCATGCCACCGACGCCGCCCATGCCGCCGACGCCGCCCTCGCCGCCCACGCCTCCGGTGCCGCC
>NZ_JARZHH010000068.1 GCF_029946515.1 Polyangium sp. 6x1 | reverse complement strand
GCCATTGCCGCCTGCGCCGCCTTGCCCGGAGCCGCCTTGCGCGGTGCCGTTCCCGTCGCCGCCCGCGCCGCCCGCGCCGTCGCCGCCGCTCCCGCCGTTGCCGCCGCCGCCCGTTCCGGGGGGGCAGACCTGGCCGGCCGGGCAGCCGGTCGCGCCGCCGGTGGGTTCGACCTGCTGGTCCCCCGGGCATCCAGCCAAAAACAACGCCGCACCCGTCACCTGAGCCAGCAAGGTGAAACGCATGACCCCTCCTCGCATAGAGAAAGCTTCTCCAAGATCGAACATTCGACGTAACATGGAAATTTTATAGCCTCGGTGCCAGCGGCCGTCCACCGAGCGCGCCGCATTTCGGCGCCTGTGCGCGTGTTCGATCGCGAGGCCCCTCGGGCCGTCCCTCAGAGCTCGTTTTGGCGAGCGAGCAACGTCGCGCAGGCTGCGGCGGCGTTCGAGGCGTCGACGTTCCAGTCGGGGGCGCCGAATTGGCCGTCGATGCGGACCATGCGGAAACGGCTGTCCTGAGGCTCGACCTGGAACGTGGGCAGCGACTTGATCGCGCTCGTGACCCCGATCTGCGTGCCCGCGAGGTAGATGTCCGCGCCGACGAGGTTGTAGAGCACCTCGGAGTCCACGGTGCCCGAGAGCTCGCACGAGCTCTTCGCCTGGCCCGTGAACAGCGGATTGACCTCCATGTCGATGAAGCCACGGCCCTGGAGCGTCGTCCCCGGGACATTGGGCTCCGCCGCGTTGCAAGCGACGCCCGATTTCACGTCGTCCGGGGTTTTTCCGCAGACCTCCACCGTCACGCCCGGATAGGTGTCCGCGTCGTCGTCCCGCAGGCCGGCGCAGTCGTCCACGCACGTAGGCTCGCAGAAATTCGTGCGGCCGAGGTTCGTCGCGCCACACCCCGCGGCCGCGTCGTTCCACGCGGGCATCGACAGGCCCGCCTTGCTCGAGCCGACGGTCACGGAGAAGCGCTCGAGCGCGAACCCGGCGCCGGGCGAGAGGCCGTCGAGCGAGCCGGAGACGGGCGCGACGGGCACGCCGGGGAGCGCGTCGATCAAGGTTTGAGGTGCAACGATCTGCGTCGACACGAGCGTCTCCGCGGCGGGATCACACTGGCCGACGAGCGCCGTCACGATGGGAAGCTCGATCGAGCAGAGCACGGAGCTCACGTAGAGCTGCTTCGGAAACATGATGTCCGCGCTCATCGTGACGAGCAGGAGCATCCTCGACTCGCCGATCTGATCGGCGGGGCAGATCGTGATCGCGCCGCCGGGCGTCCCTTGGAGCGTCACGGCAAGCCGACCGTACGCGGCCCAGGTGCCCGAGAGATTGAGCGTGGTCGGCGCTTCGTCACACGCGACCGTCTGCGACCCACCGCCGCTCCCACCCGAACCGCCGGATCCGCCGGCGCCCCCGGATCCACCACCGCCGTCGCCGCAGCCGGTCGTGGACGCGGCAAGCAGGGACGACGTGAAGAGCAGGAACGGGAGCGCGAGAGGGCGAAGCGAGGGCATGCGAAGACTCCTGGCCAAGGGCCACGCGCGGCGTGGCAGAGGAGTATCGCTCGCCCTCGGGGGAGCGGATCGATCAGTCGTAACGCTCGGTGTGCACGTGCTTGCGGTCGACGCCGAGCTCGTGACGACAGAGCTCGCGTACGGCCTTCACCATGCGCTCGAGGCCGCAGACGTAGACGTGCGGCGCGGCAGGCGCGCTCGCCGCTTCGAGCTCACGGAGCAAGGCGGGGACGTGCGTCTGGACATAACCGCTCTTGCCCGTCCAGGACTCACCAGGTCGTGAGAGCGTGATCGTGTACCGCACGTGCGGGTGCGCGCGGGTGAAGGCTTCCATCTCGGCGCGGTAGAGGATGTCCTCCTCGTAGCGCGCGCCGAAGAGCAGCCAGAGCGGCGCGTTCGAGCCCGACGCGAGCGCGGCCTGCATCATCGCGCGGAGCGGCGTCACGCCCGTCCCCGTGCCGACGAAGAGCGAGGGGCTCGGGTCGCCCGAGGCGCGCGTGAACAGGCCGTGCGGGCCGATCGCCGAGAGGACGGATCCCTCAGGGAGATCGTGCAGGTACATCGAGCCCGAGCCGCAGGGGACGCGCGTGACGGCGATCTCGAAGCGGCTCGATCCGTCGGGCGCCGACGCGATCGAGTACGCGCGCCTTCGCTCTCCCTCGGGGAGCGGGAGCGCGAGGTTGATCCATTGCCCCGGGTCGTGGTCGAGAGGACGACCGTCGACCCGCTCGAACACGAGCTGCCGCACCATCGGCGCGATCATCGTCGCCGACGCGAGCCGCACCTCGAACGTCTCGGGTTTTTTCATCCAGCGACGCGGAACATAGGGGGAGGTGACGTTACGTCAAGCGGGCCCGTCCGTAGGATCCCTGCGGATCGCGAAGCCCGCCATCACCGCACGCCCCTCGGCCTCGGGATCCCACGCGACGCTTGCGCCGACCTCGAGCGTCCCCGGCGGCAAGGAGAGCGCCGCCGCCACGATCGGGCCGAGATCCAGCGCCTCGACGAGAGGCCCGACCTCGCCCGCGAGCGGCGCCGAGAGCACGCGCGCCGCCGCGACGCGCGAGAGCCTCGCCCGCGCATCCCCCCCGAGCGCGACCTTGAGCGCGGCGAGATCCCGGCCCACCTCGACGACCGGCGTGCTCGTGAGCCAGGCCCAGACGACGAGGCCGGGCATGTCCGCGATCGCGGCACCTGCGCTGCGTTCGGAGGGCAACGAGGGCCTCCCTGTGCCCGCGGACGGGCTCGCCACGGCCGCCACGAAGAGGCCCGGCGGCGCGAGGCAAAATGCGGACAGGCGGGCGAGGTTGCGTTGCGCGGTGGTCTTCGCCTCGGCCAGGCGCGCGAGCTCGTCGGGCGCGGCGTGGAGCAGCTCCACCTCCTGGGCCACGGAGAGGTGCGGCAAGCCTTGCGACGCGGCCGCGATGGCCTTCTCGGAGGCGCGCGCCCCTCCCGTGGAGAACGTCCGATCGTCGCGCAAAACCTCGGCGACGCGGCCCGAGAGGCCGAGCGCGGAGAGCTGCGACGCGGGGCCGAAGAAGGTCGAATGCGCCCGCGGCTCGGGCGCGGAGGCGGCCGCGCGCGCTTCGATCCTCGCGCGATCCCAGCTCGTGAGCGCGGCGCCGAGGGGGTTGCCCACCTCGCCGAAGAGCGTCGCGGCGGCTTCGAGATCCTCGCGCGCGTTCGTGTCGCCGAGGTCCATCCGGGCGCGGCCGATCGCGCGCGTGGCATAGGCGATCCACAGGCGGAGCGGCGGACGCGCGGAGGAGGCGATCTCGCGGGCGCGGGTCGCGAGGGCGAGGGCGTCGTCGGGGCGGCCGCGCGCGCTCGCCACGTCGGCGAGGAAGTTCAGCGCGCGGGCCTGGCCGAAGACGTCGCCGACCCGCGAGCAGAGCCACTCCTGCCGCTGCAAGAAGTGCCGCGCGCGTTCGAGGTTGCCGAGCGCGAGCGCGGCCGAGCCGAGCTGGCCGAACGCGATCGCCTCGCCGATGACGTCGCCGTGCTGGTGGTGCAGCTCGGCCGCGTGCTCGAGCAGCTCGCGCGCCGCGCCGTGCGCGCCCATGACCACGTAGAGCGTCCCGAGCGAGTTCAGGATCTTCGCGCGTTCGTCGAGGAACGGCTGCGATCGTTCCAGCGCCCAGAGCAGGCTGCGTTGCGTCGCGGCTGCGTCGCCGAGCAGCCGCTCCGCCGTGCCGCGGTAGTGCGTCGCGACGACCTCGACGAGCGCGTCGCCGTTGGCTTCCCGCGTGATCGCCTCGAGCGCCGCGACCGACTCGCGATACACCGCGCGCGGGCCGCGCCGCACCGCCGCGAGGATCGCCTCGCACCGCGCGATCTTGCTGGCGCGCGTCTCGCCGAGCGCGGCGAAGGCCGCGTCCGCCGCGGCCAGGCTTTCGCGCGCCACGTCGAGCGCACCTTCACGCTGACCGAGCGCGCCCTTCGCGAAGAGGCGCGCGGCGGCGCGCAAAGGATCGAGGCCTTCGGCTTCGAGGCGGGCCATCTCGGCGTGCGCCTCCTCCGCGGGCGCGCTCTTCAAGAGCCGCTCGATCGAAGAGACCTCGTTCAGGGGGTCCAAGGGACGGATCATGATGAGAGCGGGCCTCCGTGATCGATCTGCGCGGGGGGCAACGAGACACGCGGAAGGCCTGCTTCGCGTTCGAGTCGCCGGGCCGCGAGCGCGTGCAGCGCGGCCTTGATGTCCTGGATCGAGAGATCGGAACGGTCGCGTCGGAGCCGCGCGACGTGCGCCGCCACGTGGGGCGCGGCGAACGAGGTGCCTGTCCACCTCCGCTCGCCGCCGCCGAGCGCGGGCGCGAGCACGTCGTTGCCCGGCGCGAGGATCTCCCAGTCGACCGTGATCTCGGTCCGCAAGAACTCCGGATCGTCGGAGGACGCGCGCCCCACGCCGATCAGGGATTTGAAGCGGCCCGGGTAGGTCCGGAACGCCGACGCGTTTGGCCCCGACGCGACGAGCACGACGCCGGCCGTGTACGCAATGTCCGCGATCTCGTAGAGCTCGACGATCGATTTGTAGTCCGTGGGCCGGAGCGGCGCGCCCTTGGGCACATCGATGCCGAGGCTCAGGTTCACGACGTCGAATCCCTCGCGCACGCAAAAGCGCACCGCCGCGAGCAGCCCGTCCCGCGAGCACCGCCCCTCGGGCGAGAGCACGCAGACGCTCGTGATCTCGGCGAACGTCGCGAGCCTGTGGATGATGCCCGCGCACGCCGTCCCGTGACCCGAGCGATCGACGGGTTCGTCGGGACAGACGGCGTAGCCCTCGCCCTTCCGCTCGACGCGCAGCGAGCGGATCGCCGCGTTCACGAGCCACGGGTGCGACGTATCCACGCCGGAGTCCACGAGCGCGACACGCACGCGGCGCGCCTCTTCCGTCGCTCGTCCGCCCGTCTCCGTCATGGCGCTCCGTCGTAGGAAGCCACGCCGCCCATCGAGGCCGCGTAGGCGTCGATGCGCGCGAGCACCTCGGCGCAGAGCATGGCCTCGGCCGGCCCGCGATCGCAGAGCTTGCCGACGGCGAGCGCGAGCTGGAGCCGCTCCTTGTACGTCGGCCCGAGCCGGAGGGCGTGGATGTACTGCGCGAGCGACTCGCGCAGCGACGTGGGCGCGTCGGCGCCGAGCAGATCCGGCAGCGCGCGCGCGAAGAGCGAGAAGATCATCTGCTCGGTGCGGAACGACTCGACCGTCAACGCGAGCACCTCGGCGAGGCGCTCGGCCATCTCCAGGTGGTGATCGCCGAGCGGCGCGCCCTCCGCGAGCAGCGCCGCGCCCCCGATCGTGGACTCGCCGATGCGGATCGGGACGAAGATGCCCGCCGTGGGCCTCGTCGCGAGCGCGGGGCGCAACGCGGCGATCATCGGATCATCCGGGCCGAGCTCCGCCGCGTGCGCGCCGCCGCCGCCGAGCAGGTACGCGAACGGCGTCCCGCTCGGCAGGAACTCCAGCGTGGCGCGGCGATAGCCTTGCGTGTCGGCCACGACGGGCACGCTGAGCCGGCCGAGCGTCTCCACCTCGAGCGCGACGAGCGCCTCGGCGCAGGGGAGGGCGAGGCACGCGAAGCGCAGGTGCTCGCCGAGCCCGCGCATGCGCACCTCCGATTGACCCACGAGCGCGGCGGACTCCAGCGTGGCGAGCAGATCTCGCAGCCGACTCGAGAAGCCGAGCAACGAGGCTCGTGCGACGTCGGCGGCGGGCGCGGGAAGCGTCATGGCCCGCATCCTACAAAAACTTGGCCTCGATCGGAGGCTTTGGGTAACCGACGCCCATGATCCTGCCCAGCCGGCTCTCGGCGACGACGCTCGGGGATCTGCTCGGGAGGCTGTATCGCCAGCGGACGACGGGCACGCTCGAGCTCACCGATCTCTGGGCGCCTCCCGGCGCGGCGTCGTCGAGGCACAAGATCCACCTGGCCTCGGGCCTCGTCTCCGGCGTGGAGACGAGCCGGCCCGCGCCGCCGCTCGGAGAGCTCCTCCGGCGCGAAGGGTTCCTCGGCGATCCGGCGTTTCGCGCGCTCCTGCGCCACCTCGGCGACGGCGATCCGCGGCCGAGCGGGGAGATCCTCGTCGCCGAGCGCCTCGCGGATCCATCGACCGTCGAGGCCGCGCTGCGCGTGCAGCTCCGCATGAAGCTCGACGCGCTCTTCGAGCTCGAGGACGCGGTCGTCGCGTTTCACACGGCGAGGCCCACGAAGCTCGCGGTGCGACGCATTCATCCGCTCGAACCGCATGATTTCTTGGTGGGCCGGCCGCGTCTGCGGGATCTCGTCCCGGCGTCCGAGGTCCGCCACCGCCGCGCGCCGGCGCGCGCGCAAAGGTTTTACCCCGGCGCGCCGAAGGCCGACGAGGCGCCGCGCCACGAGCCGTCGCGCGCGTCCTCGTCGTCGCGCTTCACGCATCCGATCCCCGAGGCGAAGCGGCGCGCGCTGGAGAAGCTCGGCCTCTCGGAGGCGGCCGGCCAGGACGAGGTGAGGCGCGCGTTCCGCAAGCTCGCGATCGAGCTCCACCCCGATCGCCACGTGACGGCCCCCGCGGCGACGCGCGATCGAAACGCCGCGCGGTTCGCCGAGGTCAGCGCGGCGTATCACGTCCTCGTGGCGTAGGTGGATCAGAGCGGGGCTTCAGCGCCCGTGTTCGTCCGCGTCGACGGGTCTGTCCGACCGCCCCACGCGATCACCGAGCTCTTCGTGTACACGAGCGTCGCTCCGTACCGCGCCGAGAGGTTCGCCTGCGACGCGATCGGGTACCACGTGCCGCCGTCTCGCCCCGGCACGTATTGCCCGCCGTCTCCCTCGATATTGCCGGGCATGCACACGGTTTCCCGACAACCTCCCCACACGACGAGGTGATTGCCGGCCCACACGCCCGCGTGGTCGGCGCGCGGGCCCGGGGCGCCGCTCGTCGTCGTCGGCGTCCATTCGTTAGCCTCCGCGTCGAGCTGGCCGCCCGTGTTCAGGTTGTCGCCGCCGTTCCATCCGCCCCACACGAGGAACAGCGGGCCCGTGGTCACCACAGTCATGCGCTCGCGCCGCTCCGGCACGCCGCTCGCGCTCGTCGCGCGGACCCACACGCCCTGCGACGTACCCGTGGGATCGAACGTCACGCCGTCGTTGAACCAATCGAGCGAGTCGGTCCCGCCCCAGATCAGCATCTGCTTGCCGTTCCATGCGGAGCCGTGGAAGCGGCGCGCCTTCGGGCTCCCCGCGCCGTTCGTGTTCGTCCACGTGTCCGTCTCCGGATCGTAGATGCCGCCCGTGCCGAGCACGTTCGCCCCGCTCATGCCGCCCCACACGATCATCTTCGAGCCGGTCCATACCGCCGTGTGCGCGAAGCGCGGCGGCGGCTGGCCCATCGTGCTCATCGGCTTCCACGTATCCGTCTCGGGATCGTAGACGCCGCCCGCGGCTTCGACGTCCGTCGTGCCGAAGCCGCCCCACACGATCATCTTCGAGCCGGTCCACACCGCGGTGTGCCCATACCGCGCATTGGGCGCGCCCGTCGTGCTCGTGCTCTTCCACGTGCGCGTCGTGGGATCGTAGAGGCCGCCCGTGTTCGTCGCGGCCGGGTTTCCCCCGAGATCGCCGCCCCAGACGATCATCTTCGAGCCCGCCCACACGGCCGAGTGCGCGTACCGCGGCGCGGGCGCGCCGTCCGTCGGCAGCGCGCTCCAGACGATCTCCTTCGGCGGCCCGCCCTGGCTCGGCGGCGGCTCGTTCGGGTCCGGATCGCTGCAGGCGAGGCAGACGAGAGGCAGGAGCGCGAGGACGAAGGTACGCGAGGACATGAGCCCGAGCGTATCCCAATGCGGCGCGCTCCGGGGGCGTGGGAAAGGCGCTTTCTTGGCCGCGTCGGGGAGGCTCGGTAGGCTCCGCGCAAGGAGGCCACTGATGGAGATGTTGATTGCCAACGAGCGGCGCGCGCCGCGCCATGCCGTGACCGTCGAGTGCCAGGTCGTGCGCGAGGACGACTTCACCATGCTCGGCGCTCGGGGCGTCGACCTGTCCACCTGCGGGATGCTCCTCGTCTCGGACGCGCCCGCCGCCGTGGGCGACGACGTCCTGATCTCGCTGCGGATCCCGGGGCGGGAGCAGTGGATCGACGCGCGCGGCAAGATCGCGCGGATCGCCGACGATCTCACCACGCGCGAGGGCAGCCCCGGCGTCGGCATTTCGTTCGAGCTCCCACTGGGCGGTGCGCGCAGCGCCCTCGAAGAGGCGCTCTGCGCGTATCCCACGGTCGTGTCGTCGCGCGAGCCGCGTGTCGATTACGCCGCGACCGTCGACATGATCAGCTTGCTCTAGGCCCGCTGCCGCGCCGCGACATCCCGAGCGCGATCGAGACCGCGCGCTCGAGCGTGCTGCAAGGCCTTAGCACCGAGACCTCCTCGGCGTGCGCAACGAGCTCGCGCGCCACGAGGGCGCCGACGCCCGTGAGGAGCGTCTCGGCGCCGAGCAGCTGCACCGCCCGCGCGGCCCGCACGAGCCCCGCGGCCACGTCCGCGTCGACGACGGGCACGCCCGTGATGTCGAGGATCACGACGCGCGCCCCGTGCGCCGTGGTCCCGGCGAGCAGCGATCCGAGCAGCCGCTCGGCGCGCGCCGCGTCCACACGACCCACGAGGGGCATCACGAGCACGCCGGGCGCCACGGGCAGGATCGGCGTCTCGAGCTCCTCGATGAGCTTCTGCTGCGCCTCGATGAGCTGCTCGCGCAGGAGCAGCCGTTCTTCCTCGGCGCGCTGCTCCTCGGTCCGATCCCGCATGATGGTGCCGAACGACGCGGGCGTCCCGTCCTCGTTCGTCATGACGAACAGCACGCCTTGCGTCGCGATCTGCGACCGATCGCCGCGCAGGAGCATGAGCTCGCCGCGGTACTGGCCCTCGGTCCGGAGCGTCGTGTCGATGGTCCGCGCTTCCTCGGCCGTCGCGAGCAGGCGGGAGACGTTCGTCCCGGCGAGCGGACCTCGACCGAGCATGGCCTCGAACGCCGCGTTTGCGTACGTCAGCTGGCCGTCGAGCCCGACGATGGAGATCCCATCGGGCGCGCGGTCGGCGAGCGCCTTCCAGCGCCGGAGCTCGTTCACCTGCGCGCTCACCTCGCGCGCCAGCCGATCGCGCTCGTCTTCGGCCTGCACGCGCTTCGTGACGTCCCGGATCGCGACGACGACCTCGCCCGTGCTCGCTCGCGAGAACATGGCCTCGAAATGCATCGGGCCGTCGGGCGTCGCGACGGAGTACCTGTCCATCCTCGGCTCGCCGTCCTCGGCCACGTCGCGGATGATGTCGGCCTGTCGTATCGACCAGTCGGTGCCGAACACGTCGACGAGACGCCGACCGAGGAACTGCGCCGGCGAGACGAGCAGCGGCACGTCGCGCGCGGGCTTGCAGTCGAGGAAGCGCGCATCGCGGCCCATCACGAAGAGCAGATCCGGCACCGCGTCGAGCAGGGCGCGGTTGCGCGCCTCGACCGCGCGCACCGACGTCACCGTCGTGCTGAGCTCCTCCTCCGCGTCCTTCAGCGCCCCGTACGCGGCGATGATCTCGCCCTGCTCGCTCCGCGCGACGCCCGTGAACAGGCGCGCCCACATCCAGGTCCCGTCCTTGCGGCGGTAGCGCTTCTCGAACTCCACGAACGACCGCGTTCCGCGCGCGAGCGAGGCGAAAAGCGTCCGCTCGACCGGCAGATCATCCGGGTGGGAAATTTCGTCCGTGGAGCGGCCGCGCAGGTCGTCGAGCGTGTAGCCGAGCAGGGTGACGAAGGCCTCGTTCATGTCCACGAAGCGCCCGGCGCCGTCGGTCAGCATCATGGCGGTCGGGACGCCGTGGAAGAGCTCGCGATAGCCCGCGGCGAGAGGTTTGTCTCGGTCACGCTCCGCGCGGGCCTCCGCGAGCTCTGCTCGGAGCGCGCTCACCTCGGCGCGCAGCGCCTCCACCTCGTCCCGATGCTCCATCGCCCGCTTCGTGTCCTTGATGAGCCAGAGCGCGTATCGCGCCTGTTTGGGGTCGCATCCTCGCACGACGCGCGCGCGCCCGTCGACGGCGTTGAAGGCGCCGCGAGCGCGCGTATTCCAGCAAGAGCCGACGGTCGGGAAGGAGAATGCGTACGTCAGGCGGCGCGACTTCGTACGCGCCACCTCGTGCGTAGCTCGTCACCTCGATGCGCGATCGAGCGCGTCGGGCGGGAAGCCGAGCAGGCGTTCGAAGAGCCGCGGATAACTCGGCGCGCGCTCCTTCACCGATCGCGCGAGCAGCGGGCCGTCCTCGGCCTCGACCGCGCGCTCCACGGCCGGGATCCGGTATCCGCTGCCCGTCGCGATCGCGCGCAGCGCTTCGAGCGCCTCGGCGCGCTCCTCCGCGCGGCGGTCCATCGCGAGGATCCGGAGCGCGAGCTCCGCCGTGAGGGGCACGTCCCCGAGCGACGTCGCGGCCGGCAGAGCGATGCGGCAGAGCTCGGCGGCGAGCGGATCGCCGAGCGTCGCGAGCAGCCGCGACACGCGCGCCGCGATCGTGAGATCGAACAGCGTCGCGGGCCCGGCCGCGAGGCGCGACTCCACGCGCCGCACGCACTCCTCCGTGATCGCGTGCGCCCGCACCGGGTCCCCGAACGCGGCCAGCGCCTCGGCGTAGCGGAGCTCGAAGATCGGACGCCGGATCGGGTGCGCCTCCGCGGCCCAGAGCGCCGCCACGAGCAGCGCCTCCTCACCGCGACCGAGCCGACAGAGCGAGACCAGGTACGCCTCACGCCGCATCGCTTCGAGCACCGGATCGGTCGGCGACGGCGCCTGGCCCCGCGCGATCTCCAGCGCCGCTTCGTGCCTCCCCGATCCGAGCAGCGTCCGCTGCGTCTCGATCGCCACCATCGACGCGAGCGCGCCCTCGGCGCCGCCTTCGCCCGGCCCGATGCGGGCCCAGGTCGCCGCCGGGATCGAGAGCGCCCCGAACGCGAGCCCCTGGCCTCGCAAGAGCCCCGAGAGCCGCTCGAGCACGCAGAGCGCCTCGTCGGTCCGCCCGAGCCGCGCGTCGAGCCGCGACAGCTCCACGAGCGGGCCGAAGCCGAGGAGCAGGACGGCCTCGTCGCCCGATGTCTCCGCCTGCTCGGCGACGCCGTCGAGCCCCGCGTGGCAGACGAGCCGCGCCTCGTTCGGCCGGTCGAGGTAACTCGCGATGAGGGCCGCGTCCTGGTGCGCCCGCGCGAGCGCCGCGGCGCGCTCCATCGGGTCCTCGGGCGCCTCGTCGAGCCTTTGCAGCGCCTCGGCCGACCAGCTCCCGAGCTCGCGCCGCACGTGCCGGTCGTAAGGCGCGAGCGGCTCGTCCGTGATGAATCGCCCGTCCACGCGCCGCCGCGACGCGGGGCCGCTCGATGGCTGCAATGCATTTCGTCGCACGGGCACCTCTTCAAGCAAGGACACGGAAACCCTCCTCGCCCCAGGCCGTCGCGAGCTCCAATAGCTCGCTGTCCTCGAGCTCGGCGAGCGCGGCGAGCTCCTCGTCGCTCATCGCGTCGATATCCTCATCCAGGGCCATCGCGGCGACCTCTTCGATATCGCGATCGTCGAGGTCGCCCATTTCGGTGTCGCACTGCGCGAGCAGATCGTCGATGTCGCTCGGCGTGAGCCCGAGGCCCTCGTGTTCGTCCTCGGCCGTGGCGAATCCCGTCTCGAAGATCCCCGTCCCGCGGCCGGCGATGCGGAAGATCGGCGTCCGCTCGGGCTTGTCGCCCTGCGCCCGGGAGAGCGCATTCTGCAGAGACGGCCCGCCCGGCTCGCACACGATCACGGCCACGCGCCGGATGCCCGGACGCGCGCGGAGCGCCTGGATCGCCGCGGTGACCGCCTCATCGCCGGCCTCGCCGTCCCCGTCGAAGCAATACGTCTCGGGGCCCGTGCCGCGCGTCCAGAGCGCCGCGTAGATCCAGGCGGCGGTTCGCACCGAGGACCGATGCGAGCAGAGGAGCACGGCCGTTCCCTCGTCGATCCGCACGTAAGTATCCAGGAAGACGTCGATTCCTTGCATGGCCAGGTCCGAGGAATGGTTCGGGTCGTTCTTCGTTCGCTCGAAATGGGGGGGGCGCGCCCACCTTGGGCGTACCTCCGCACAAAAGGCGGCCTATGCCGCGCCTCTTGCGCGAGCTGCCTCCCCGAGCGCCGGCTCATGTCCCGCGAGCCGTGAACCCATGCATACGCAATCTCCGGGTTCGCCGCAATGGAATCGAGCCCATGATCGGACATTATCCGTCCGCGAACCGAATTCCTGGAAAAAAGCCGGAAGCCCTTGTTTTCTGCGGGATCCGGCGCGTTCCTGATTGTCGAGAGGAATGTCCGGCGATGGGACTGACAATGTCCATGGCCCCGCGCCGCGGCCACGGCGCGCTGCGTCGTCGTATTCGCGCTGAATAGGACATTCTCGGTCCGATCGGGTCCCCGGGCGCTCGCCCGGCCGACCCGGGGCGTCGCCGGATGGACGCCGCGCCTCGAACGTGGGAATTCCCGGGGCCTCCTCGTTCGTCCATCGGTCCCGATGCGCTGGGCACTCCTCCCGACCGTCCTCCTTCCGCTCCTCGGCCTCGCCTGCGACCGCGGCCCGCTCCCCGCGCCCGCGCTCGCCAGCACGGCGGCGCCCACGTCCTCCGCGCCCGCGCCGGCCGCCCCGAACGTCGAGGACGAGGCAAACGCTTGCCGCCGCCGAGTCGCGGAGGTGCTCGCCTCTCCCGCGGCCCCCGGCGCGCCCGCGTTCGACGCCGCCCGGATCGAGATCCTCGGCCGCGCCCGCGGCGAACCCCTCGTCTTCGTCCGCGAGCCCGCGCCCACGCCCGAGGACGCGCTCGACGCGCGCCTCGTCCCTTCGGCCCGTCTGTTCGCCAAGGAGCGCCCGGGCGGCCGCGTGGGCGGCCTGCGGAAGCGTCACCGCGGCGATCCCCGCGCCCTCCGCGCCCTCGTGCTCCGCGAGGGATATGCGTATTCGTCCGACCCCGAGGACGCGCTCGCCCTCGTCACGCAAATCACGCTGACCGACCTCTTCGACGAGCCCCGCATCCACCTCCTGCGCGGCCACGAGATTCGCGCCCTCGATCGCGTGGAGCTCCGCCGCGAAATTCGCTATCAGGACGCCGCGGGCAAACCCGCCGATCTCCTCTTCGGCGATCGGGTCGCCGTCACCGAGGCCGAGCTCGAACGCCCGCTCCACCGCGACCTCGCCGCGCTCGCCGACGAGATCGGCTTCGAGCGCGCGCGCCTCCGCCACACGACCGAATCCGCGATCGTCGCCGATCTCCGCTTCGGCGAGACCTCAGCCGCGGCGCTCCTCCGCGCGGACGGCGCGCGCCTCTCGCTCGAATGCCTCGCCGAGGATCGCCCCGTCCGCGAAGCCGTCCGCGCCTTCCAGGACAAAACCGCGCAAAAACGCCGCGCGATGCAGGCGATCCGGCAAGCCGTGAGCCACGCCGTCGACGAAGCGCTCCCGTTCGATCGCCCCGACGCCGAGCCCGACCATTTTCGCGACGGCACCCTCCGGCCTCAATGGATGACGGCCTATCTCCAGGGCCGCGACAGCTTCTCGTTCGAGGACAAACGCTATGCGGTCTTCGATTCCACGGGCCGACCGCGCCCGCCCGAGGTCTGCGTCGATTTCGTCCTCGATACCTACGAGCGCGCCGCGGGCACCTGGTACCGCGCCCGCGGCGACAAACCCGGCCGCGCTGTGGGTCGGCTCGATTTCGATGCGTCCGGCATCAAGAACCGCCGCGGCGTCATCTCGTTCGGCGAGTTCGCCGAGGCGCAACCCGAGCTCTTCGAGGTCCGCCGCTTCCGCGGCGAGGAGCGCATCCCGTTCGGCGAGCGCTCGCGGTTCTTCGCGGAGCTACGCGACTTCGCGGACGAGGTTCGTCCGGGCGACATCGTCTCGATCCAGGGCGAGAAGCGCGACAAGCACATCCACCAGCACGCGATCTTCGTCGAGCGCGCCGACCCCGTGACGGGTTTTCCGTTCGGCCTCGCCGATCAGATGAAGCGCCCGCGCCGCCGCACCTGGGAGGGCATCATGGCCGAGGCGCCGAAGCGCAGCCTGTTTTACCGCGCACGGCCGCGCGACGACGTCTTCGCGAAGATCGACCCCGGCGCGCCCTGAAGGGGGGGCCCTTCAGGGCTGCGCGATGTCCCATTTCGGCCGGCGCGCGCTCGCGGCGAGGGCGTCCGCGTCCGCAACGATCGCGCGATCCTTGCGCTCGCGCCCGTCGAGGAAATACACGAAATCGAGCTGGCGATCCTCGCGAGACCGCTCGGCCGCGAAGAGGCGCACGAGCTCGGTCGGCGGCACGGCGCGACGCCCGGCGATGCTGACGAACGGGACCCTGAGCCCCGGCGCGCCCTCGTTCTTCGGCTCGTACGCCTTGATCACGAGCTCCGAGCAGACGAGCTCGTCGTCCGTCCCGAAATCGAAGTTGAAATCGTACGGCCTGCCCACGAAGCCGAGCGTGCGGTCGATCGCCGCCGCGATCTCCACGAGCGGGAGCCGCGGCCGGAGCGCGCCCACGTAATCGGCGCCGCACGAGTGCTCGAGCGACGCGGCCACGACGCCCTCGCTCACGGCCTCGATCACCGTATGCGGGTGCCCGGACGTGTCCTTTTCGCCGAGCTCCTTCCAGCCACGGGCGCGCTCGCGCGCGAGGTGCTCGCTGAACACGCCGAAGCGCGCCCGCGTCTCGGGATCCTCGTCGAACGTCTTCTTGATGTCCTCGGGGCTGCCCACGTAGAGCGCCGCGTGCGGCCAGAACCCGGGCAAACCCACGTTCGAGAGGTACCAGTTGCGCCGCTCGACGATGATGTCGCCCGGCCGCAGCGTTTCTCCGAGCGTCGCGATCTGCGCGTCCGAGATGAGCCGCCGATCCTCGGCCACGACGCGCGTGTCGCCGAACCACTCGGCCACGTTCTTCTGCACGGGGAACCAGCGCTCGAAGGCCTCGCCGCGCAGCACCTCGGCCTTGTTCCGCGCCACGTTCGCCGTCGCCTCCACGCCGAGCCGCGCCTTCGCGCGCTCCGTGCGCGCCCGCGTGAGGCCCGCGAGCTTCGTGCCGCCTTCATCGTCGAGGTGCCGCTCGATCCACGTCGCGAACCACGCCTCGCCCGCCGGCACCATCGCGAGGTCGCGGGATCGCGCGAGCTTCTTGCGCAGCGCGCCGAACGTCCCCGCGGGCAAACCGAGGTCCTCGCGCGCTTCGTCGAAGAGCGTCGGCGCGACCTCGCGCCCGCCGACGAGCTCGATCAGCCGATGCCCGGCCTCGACCTCCGCGCAGAGCGCCGCGAACGCGAGCGCGTAAGCGCGGGCGTGGAGGCGCGGATGGGACTTGTAGTCGATGCTCCAGAAGCCCTGGTAACGGTGCTTCAGCGTGTCGAGCGCGAGCAGCGGATCGAGCGCGTCGGACCAGACGTCGCGGATCGCGCCGCGATCCTCGGCGCGCAGATCGTCGATGCGCTCGGCCGTGAGCAGCGCCTTCTTGGCCTCGGCGTTGCGGAGCGCGGCGTCGAGCCGACCGATCACGCGGTCGAGCTCCGCGACGTCATCCGCCTCGGCGCGATCGAGGACGGGCGGCGCGAGACGCGCGAGCGCGCCCGCTGCGCCGGGCAAATCCGGCGTGAAGGGATAACCGGCCTCCTCGCGGTTGCGACGCCACAGCGCGAACGCCACGGCGACGACGACGAGCAGGGCCGCGAGGCGGATCGCGCGGCGGCGGCTCACGACGCCTGCTCGAGCGCGCGCATCACGAAGTCCGCGAACGCCTTCGGATCCTCGGTGTGCGGCGAGTGCCCGATGCCCTCGGGCTCCAGGAAGACCGTGTGCGCCGGCAGGTTTTCCTTGAAAAAACCGAGGCAGCAGGCCGGGATCACGCGGTCCGACTTGCCCCAGATCACGTGGATCGGCATGGAGAGCGACGCGAGCTCGCCCGGCGTGAAGAAGTGCTTCGGCTCGAGCCCGTCGAGGATCGAGCGCACGGTCGGGTTCTTGAAGATTCGGACGAGGTCCGGCGCGACGAGCGGCCCGTACCACGGCACGGTGTGGTTCAATCGCCCGAGGAAAGCGCGGGCGTCGCGCACGTTCGCGAGGACGAACCCGCGCAGGAAGCGTTCGCGCTCCTCGGGATCCTCGACCGGCGCGCCGCCCGGCGACGTGAGCGCGAGGCCCGCGACGCGCTCGGGCCGGCGCTGCGCGTACCGGAGCGCCATCGCGCCGCCGAGCGAGTTGCCCACGACGAGCGCCTTCGCGTCGATCTCGTGATCGAGCACGTAGGCCAGGGATTCGAACAGGCGCTCGGGCCCCAGCGTCACCCAGGGCGTGCTCGACAGGCCGTGCCCCGGCGCGTCGACGGCGAGCACGCGACGGCTCTTTTTCCGTAGCTTCGCGAGGGTCGGCGCGAACACCGCGGATGACGCGGCGATGCCATGCAGGAACACGACCGGCGGGGCCGCTCCCTCGCCCTGCGCGTCGTAGACGTGCACGCGTCCGACCGGGGTTTCGACGAAGCGGCTCTCGACGCCGCGGCGCACGAGCATCGCGCGCGTCACGCGGTCGAGGACGGACAGGAGAACCATGACAGCTTTTTACCACGCAGGGTTCGGGCGCGACGATGTCTTGCCTCGCGCCCCGGCGATCTGCGAAGCTCTGCCGCCCCCATGGCCACGGGCGAGCCCTCCTGCCGGCGTTGCGGCGCCGTGATCGGCGAGAAGGCGCGGTTTTGCGCCGATTGCGGCGCCCCCGTGGCGGCCGCGTCCGACCCCACGGTCCTCTTCATGAAGGTGCCGAGCGCGCTCGCGCCGACGACGCCTGTCGAGCGCGAGCCCACGCCCGCGTCCGGGCCCACGCCGAGCCGCTTGCCGCCCATGCGCATCCCGCCCGGCACCGTGCTCTCGGGCGTGTACACCGTGCAGAGCGTGCTCGGCGAGGGCGGCATGGGCGTCGTCTACCGCGCGCACGACGGCGCGCTCGGCCGCACGGTCGCGATCAAGTGCCTGCACTCGAACCTCTCCGGCGACGCCGAGATCCGGCGCCGCTTCGTGCGAGAGGCCCGCGTCCTCCGCACGTTCTCGCACCCGCACGTCGTCTCGGTCTTCGACCTCATCGAGCACGACCACCTGCTCGGCATCGTGATGGAGCACGTCGAGGGGCAGACGCTCGCGCATCACCTCGTGAAATGGCGCGGCCACATGCCCTTCGTCGAGACCCGCGAGATCTTCACCGCCGTGCTCGACGCGATGGACGCGGCGCACCGGCAGGGCATCATCCATCGCGATCTGAAGCCCGACAACGTGCTCGTCGCGCGCGGGCCCGCGGGCGAGCTCGTCCCGAAGGTCGTCGATTTCGGCATCGCGCGGATCCTCGAAGGCACGACGTACACCGTGAGCGGCGCGCTGCTCGGCACCTGCCGGTACATGTCGCCGGAGCAGGTGAAGGGCGACAGGACGACCGATCATCGCTCGGACATCTACTCGCTCGGCGTCACGCTCTACGAGCTCGCGGCGGGCCGGCCGCCGTTCCCCGAGGACAACCATTTCGCGCTGATGATGTCGCACGTCCAGGCGGACCCTCCGCCGCCCTCGCGCCACCGCGCCGAGATCCCGCCCCCGCTCGAGGAGCTCATCCTCTCCGCGCTCGCGAAAAACGCCTCCGAGCGGCCGCAGACGTGCGCCGCGTTCCGCGAGCGCCTGCTCGCCGCCATCGACGAGCCCGCGCTGGGGCCTGTCGCGACGCGTCCGAGCAGCACGTCGATCCCTCCGCTCGCCACGGTCTTGCGCGACACCGACGGGGCCGAGGCCGTCCTCGTGCCGGCCGGGCCGTTTCTCATGGGCCCCGATCGCCGCGAGGTGTTCCTCGACGCGTATTACATCGACCGCGCGCCGATCACGAACCGGCAATTCGCGCTCTTCGTCCAGGTCACCGGATACGAGCCGGTCGACGAGAGCGGCGGCCGATTCCTCGCGCACTGGGCGCGCGGCGCCGTGCCTCGGGGGCTCGAGGATCACCCCGTGGTGAACGTGTCGTGGGACGACGCGTGCGCGTATGCCGCGTGGGCCGGCAAGCGTTTGCCCACGGAGGCCGAATGGGAGAAGGCCGCGCGCGGGACCGACGGCCGGCGGTATCCCTGGGGCAAGGCCGAGCCGACGCCCACGCGGGCCCATTACGGCGGAAAACATCGCGGCACGTCGCCCGTCGGCTCGTACCCCGAGGGCGCCTCGCCGTACGGCGTCCTCGACATGGCCGGCAACGTCTGGGAATGGTGCGAGGACGTCGACGATCCGGCCTTTTACATGGACGGCCCCTCGCGCAACCCGAAGAACACCGCGAAGTCGCGGCTCCCGCTTTACGTGATGCGCGGCGGCTCGTGGCTCTTCGGCGCGCAATCGCTGAAGACGTATTCGCGCACCCGGTTCGAGCCGCATTATCGCTTCGCGGGCGGCGGCTTTCGTTGCGTGCGATCGGCGCGCTGAGCCGGATTCCTTCGGGCGGCCCCCTCCCGCGTGCGTCGGGCGTGCGCTAGGCTCCGCGACCGAGGGCACGGCATCCCATGGGCATTCCGCGGTTCGTGATCTTTTTCGTGGTCGTCTCGCTCGTCCTCTTCGCCGCGAGCTTTTACGTGGGCCGCCGCGTGAAGCAGGCGTTCGGCCTCTCCGTGCGGGCCGAGCGCACAGGCCTCTTCGTGGTGCTCGGGTCGATGGCGGCGATGCTCCTTTCGCGCGTCCTCGGGCTGCGTCCGCTCGGCGAGGTCGCGTTCACGCTCCTGCTCGCGCTGCTCATCAGCACGGGCCTGCTCCTGCTCGTCGATCTCGCGAAGCTCGGGGCCCTGCCTTTCTCGTGGCTCGCGTCGCGCGTGAAGCCGGCGGCCGCGCCCGAGCCCGAGCCCGAGCCTGTCCTTGCCCTCGCCGCCGCGCCCGCGGCGCCCGCACCCGAGCCTGCGCCTGCGCCCGCGAACGCCGAGCCCGCGCCCGAGAAGGGGCCCGCGCTGCCCACGCGCCGCGTCTTTCTCGGCCAGGCCGTGACGGGATCGGCGCTGCTCGTGGGCTCGGGCAGCTCGTTTTATGGCGCGGTCTTCGGCCGGCACGATTACGTGATCGAGGAGGTGCCGGTCCGGATCCCGGGGCTTTCGAAGCGCCTCGACGGGTATACGCTGGTCCAGCTCTCGGACATTCATTTCGGCACGTTCGTCGGCGACGCCGAGATGCGCGCGGCCGAGGAGCTCGTGCGCAAGGCGCGCCCCGATCGGATCGTGCTCACGGGGGATCTGCTCGACAACGACGCGAACTACGCGGAGATGCTCGGGCGCTTCGTGCGAAATGTCGCGCCGCTCGCACGGGACGGCGTCGTGGCCATTCCGGGCAACCACGACTGGTATGCGGGGATCGAGGAGGTCGTCGGGGCCTTGAAGGCGGCCGGGGCGCGTGTCCTGCGCAATGACGGCTTCGTGATCGGCGACGAGAAGGACGGGCTCGCGCTGCTCGGCGTGGAGGATGTGTGGGCGCGGCGGCTCGCGCCGGGGAACGGGCCGAACCTCGAAGCCGCGCTCGCCCGGGTGCCGAAGGATTTGCCGCGCGTCTTGCTTTGCCACAACCCCGTGTTTTTCCCGGACGCCGCGGGCCAGGTGGCCTTGCAGCTCTCGGGGCACACGCACGGCGGGCAGGTGAACCTCGGGGCCTTGCAGCCGGGCAAGCTCGTGTTGCCTTATGGATACGTGGCGGGGCTTTACGAGCGCAATGGGTCGCGGCTCTGGGTGAACCGCGGATTCGGGACGGCGGGGCCGCCGGCGCGGGTCGGCGCGCCGCCGGAGGTGACGCGCGTCGTGCTCGTGTCGGCCTGATTCAGGACGGCACGACGAGGACCTTCAAGACGCCCGGCTCGGCGGCGTGCGCGAACGCGCGCGCGGCGTCCGCGAGCGGATATCGCGCCGCAAGGAGCGGACGCGGGTCGACCGTGCCGCGGCCGAGCACGTCGATGGCGCGCTGAAAATCGCCGCAGCGCGAGCCGATGATCCGGTTCTCGTTGATGACGGCCGGCGCGAGGTCGACGTTCGCGACGCCCGCGTACGTGCTCTTGAGGACGATCGTGCCGCGCGGCTTCACGATGGCGAGCGCGCGGGCGAGCCCCGAAGGCTGGCCCGTGGCCTCCACGACGATATTGAATCCCGATTCGGAAAAGTCCGATTCGAGCGCGACGTCGAGCCCGGCGGCTTCGAGGAACGCGAGTTTGTCCCGGTGCCGGCCGACGGCGACGGCGCGGCCGAGATCCCCGCGCCGCGCGGCGAGCGCGAGCCCCGTGAGCAGGCCGAGCTTGCCGTCGCCGAGCAGGCAAACGCGATCGCCGGGGCGGGGGGCGGCCTCGTCGAAGGCATGCAGCGCGGCGGCGAGTGGCTCGATGAAGGCCGCGCTCTCGTCGGGGATCGTGTCGGGCAGGACATGGAGGTTCTCCTCGGGGATCCGGACGAATTCGGCGATTCCGCCGTCGCGGCCGAGGATCCCGAGCACGGTGCGCGTGGGGCAATGGTTGCGCCCGCCCGCGCGGCAGGTCGCGCAGCGCCCGCAGGCGCAATTGATCTCCATCGCGACCCGCTTGCCCGCGTAGAGGCCGATGACCTCGTGCCCGAGCACGCCGCGAAAGCCCATGTATCCGCGGGCGAGCTCCTGGTCGGTATTGCAAATGCCTGCCGACAGGACCTTGACGATGACCTCGCCCGGCGCGGGCGCGGGATCGGGGACGTCGGCGAGGACGACGCCGTTCTCTGTGCACTGGAGCGCCTTCATGTGTCCTCTCTCTCAAACGAGGACGACGCGCGCAAGCGCCGTGGCCTCGGAGATGGAGGCGTCGCGCCGGGCCGGCGGCTGCGAAGAGACAAAACGAAAACGGCACCCGAAGGTGCCGTTTTTCGCTTTTCTGTTTTGCTTGGCGATCCCAGCGGGAATTGAACCCGCGTTACCGACGTGAGAGGCCGGCGTCCTAACCGCTAGACGATGGGACCAGTTTTCAAATCCGTCGGCGACACTTCTTAGCCGACTTCGAGCTGGGGGACAAGGATTCGAACCTTGATAGACGGTGCCAGAAACCGTCGTCCTGCCATTAGACGATCCCCCAAGGATCGTGGCCTCCCCAAGCCTTGCGGGCCAAGGGACCGAGGAAGCACCGGAGCAGTCGCTCCGTCGTCCACGGGCCGCGCAAATTAGCCGAGCCGTCGTCCCTGTCAAGAACTTCTTGTCGTATGTTCGGAACAGCTTGAGATCGCTCGGGAATTCCGTCCACTTTGGTCCGGCTCGTCCTCCGGCCGTCCCCGTCGCACGACGAACGGGGGCGTTCGTGGTGTTCTCCCGGACGTACGCAACCCTCCGGAAAAACGACCAGCCGAACCAGGGCGGGCTTGACGGTAGAGAGTGGGGATCTATTTTCCGGGCCGGTTTTAGCCACCGGCATAGCCGAGTGCCAGCGGCGTTGGTGCTCGACGCCCTTCGTGGCCAACAGCCACGGCCGGGGGGAGTCGGCCCGCCGGTGCCAGCAAACAGACGACAGAGGAAGCCATCATGAAGATCAGGCCGCTGCACGACCGCATCGTGGTCAAGCGTCTCGCGAGCGAGACCCAGACGAAGGGTGGGATCATCATCCCGGATTCGGCCAAGGAGAAGCCCATCGAGGGGCGCGTGGTGGCCGTGGGCAACGGCAAGCTCCTCCGCGACGGCAAGCTCCGGCCGCTCGACATCAAGGTCGGCGACGTCGTCCTCTTCGGCAAGTACGCCGGCAACGAGGTGAAGATCGACGGCGAGGACTTCGTGCTCCTGCGCGAGGACGACCTGCTCGCGATCACCGGCGGCGAAGGGTCCGCGAGCTAGTCGCTCGCCCGTCCGCCCTCACCTCACCAACCCCAAAGGGAAGAAGATCCATGTCCGCCAAGCAGATCGTTTTCAGCCGTAGCGCGCGCGCCGCGATCCTCCGGGGCGTCAACACGCTCGCCGAGGCCGTGAAGGTGACGCTCGGGCCCAAGGGCCGGAACGTCGTGATCGAGAAGAGCTGGGGCTCGCCCGTCGTCACGAAGGACGGCGTGACCGTCGCCAAGGAAGTCGAGCTCCACTCGAAGCTCGAGAACATGGGCGCCCAGATGGTCCGCGAGGTCGCCTCGAAGACGAGCGACAAGGCCGGCGACGGCACGACCACCGCGACCGTGCTCGCCCAGGCCATCTACAACGAGGGCCTGCGGCTCGTCGAAGCCGGCCACAACCCGATGGACCTGAAGCGTGGCATCGACGCCTCCGTCGCAGCGATCCTCGAGCAGCTCAAGAAGCAGTCCGTCCCGACCAAGGACAAGGGCCAGATCGCGCAGGTCGCCACCATCAGCGCCAACGGCGACAAGGAGATCGGCAACATCCTCGCCGAGGCGATGGAGAAGGTCGGCAAGGAAGGCGTGATCACGGTCGAAGAGAACAAGCGCATGACGACCGAGCTCGACGCGGTCGAGGGCATGCAGTTCGATCGCGGCTACCTCTCGCCGTACTTCGTGACCGACGCCGAGAAGATGAAGACGGTCCTCACGAACCCGCTCATCCTCGTGAACGAGAAGAAGATCTCGGCGATGGCCGATCTCCTCCCCGTGCTCGAGCAGGTCGTGAAGCACGGCCGCGAGATCCTCATCATCGCCGAGGACATCGAGGGCGAGGCGCTCGCGACGCTCGTCGTGAACAAGCTGCGCGGCACGCTCAAGGTCGCCGCCGTGAAGGCCCCCGGCTTCGGCGATCGCCGCAAGGAGATGCTGAAGGACATCGCGACCCTGACGGGCGCGACGGCGTTCATGGAGGACCTCGGGCAGAAGCTCGACACCGCCACGCTGAAGGACCTCGGCACGGCCCGCCGCGTCGAGATCGACAAGGACAACACCGTCATCGTCGACGGCGCCGGCGACAAGGCCGCGATCAAGGCCCGCATCGAGTCGATCCGCAAGCAGATCGCCGACACGTCGAGCGACTACGATCGCGAGAAGCTCCAGGAGCGCCTCGCGAAGCTCGCCGGCGGCGTGGCCGTCGTGCGCGTCGGCGCCGCGACCGAGGTCGAGATGAAGGAGAAGAAGGCCCGCGTCGAGGACGCGCTGCACGCCACGCGCGCGGCCGTCGAGGAGGGCATCGTCGTCGGCGGCGGCGTCGCGCTGCTCCGCGCCTCGTTGGTGCTCGACACCCTCAAGTTCGGCGACGAGCGCGACGCCGGCGTGCGCATCGTGCGCAAGGCCGCCGAGGCGCCGATCCGGCAGATCGCGACGAACGCCGGCATCGACGGCAGCGTCGTCGTCGAGAAGGTCCGCACGGGGCAAGGCTCGTTCGGCTACAACGCCGCGACCGACACCTACGAGGACCTCTTCGCCGCAGGCGTCATCGACCCCGCCAAGGTCGTGCACCACGCGCTCGCCAACGCCTCCAGCGTGGCGGCCCTGATGCTCACCACCGAGGCGCTCGTCGCCGACAAGCCCAAGAAGGAAGCTGCGGCCCCGGCCGGCGGCGGCGGCATGGGCGGCATGGGCGGCATGGGCGGCATGGGCGGCATGGGCGGCATGGGCGGCATGGGCGGCATGGGCGATTTCGACATGGGCTGATCGCCCCGCGAGCCCACACGCCATCACGAGAGCCTCGGGCGTCTCCGACGTCCGGGGCTTTCGTTTTTCGAAGACCACGGCCGCCGAGCCACCGGTTTTTGACCCGACCTGCCGTATGGCGGTAAACTCCCCCCACGATGTCGGACCCGCTCTTCGCCCGGTTTGGCCGCGAGTTCTCGGCCGGGGACATA
This sequence comes from Polyangium sp. 6x1, assembly GCF_029946515.1. Classification (GTDB taxonomy): domain Bacteria; phylum Myxococcota_A; class Polyangia; order Polyangiales; family Polyangiaceae; genus Polyangium. Next base: position 36,229 of record NZ_JARZHH010000068.1, on the reverse strand, counting down.
CTGTGTCGCGAGGGCGATCCCGGCGATGTGATGTACGTGATCCAGTCCGGCTCCGTCCGCATCACGAAGATGATCGCGGGCGAGGAGCGCGTGATCGCGGTGCTCGGTCCAGGCGAGTTCCTCGGCGAGCTCGCGATCCTGAACGGCAAGCCGCGGAGCGCGACGGCGACGGTCGTCGAGACGACGCGTTGCCTGCTCGTCGAGGCGAGGACGCTCGAGAAGATGGTCGCGGGCAACTCCGAGATCGCGATGCGCCTCATCAAGAAGCTCGCGAAGCGGCTCGACTCGGCCGACGCGCTGATCGAGGTGCTGATGCACCGCGATCCGAAGGCGCGCATCATGCTCGCGCTGGCGCGGAGCGCGGAGGCCTTCGGCGAGAAGACGGCCGAGGGGATCCTGATCCGTACGCGCGCGGAAGATCTCGCGCGCGACGTCGGCGTGGACAGCGTCGCGGCGTCCGACGTGATGCTGCGGCTGCGCAGGCTGCGCCTCGCCAGCGAGGTCCCGGGGGGCATCGTCGTCGCCGACGTCGGCAGGCTCCAGGACTTCGTCGAGTTCCTCGAGATGCCGCAAAAGTTCGGCGGGGAAGGCTGAGCGACGTGGATCTCCGCGTCATCGGATGCCACGGCGGCGAGACCCCGAAGCACCGCACGAGCGCCTTCATCCTCGACGAGCGTCTGGCGATCGACGCGGGATCCCTCACGAGCGGCCTCGAAGTCGAGGGGCAACTCAAGCTCGAAGGGTGCCTCGTCAGCCACGCGCACCTCGACCACATCCGCGACCTCGCGACGCTCGCGGACAACCGCTGCCAGATGGGCGCGCCTCCGCTCATCGTCGCGGGCACGCGCGAGACGATCCGCATCCTGCGGCAGCACTTCTTCAACAACGAGCTCTGGCCCGACTTCGCGACGATCCCGACGCCGGACAACCCGACGATCCGCTACCTCGAGCTCACGCCGGAGAACCCGGCGCCGCTCGCAGGCTGCAACGTGCGCGCGATCATGGTGAGCCACACGATCGAGTCGGCCGCGTTCGTGATCGAGACGCCGGGCGGCGCCATCGCCTACAGCGGCGACACGGGGCCCACGGATCGGCTGTGGGAGGTGCTCGACGAGCAGCCGAACCTGCGCGCGCTCTTGATGGAGGTGAGCTTCCCGAACCGGGAGCAGCGGCTCGCCACCGTGAGCGGTCATCACACGCCGCAGACGCTACGCGCCGACCTGAAGAAGCTACGCCGTCCGCAGGATCTGCCGACGCTGCTCTACCACATCAAGCCGGTGTTCCAGGCCGAGGTGGAGCGCGAGTGCGCCGCACTCGAAGGCGTGAGCCTCGAAGTGATGAAGATCGGCGATCAGTTTTTGCTGTAGGGCAGCGCTGGGGTTTCACCCCAGCCCCCGACCAGGGGCTCTTCGCCCCTGGACCCGAACCAGGGCAAGCCCTGGACCTCTGGTGCAAAGGCCGCGATGCGGCCTTTGCAAAGGTCAGGGCGTCTGATCAGGTTCCACGCGCGCGAGCACGACCGTGATGTTGTCGAGTCCGCCGTGGAAGTTCGCGCGCTCGATGAGCACACGGCACGCCTCGTCGAGCGACGGGGCCTTCGTGACGATGTCGCAGATCTCCGGGTCCTTCACGAGACCCGAGAGGCCGTCGGAGCAGAGCAAGTAGATGTCCCCCGCGGCCGTCTCCTCGGTGAGGAGATCGACGAGCACATCCTCGCGGATGCCGAGCGCGCGGGTGATCACGTTCGGCGGAAGCCGCTTGATCTCCTCCTCCGTCATCCACGGCGCCATGTGCAAGGCGTCGCTGACGAGCGAGTGGTCACGCGTGAGCTGCGTGATCTTCTCGCCACGGATGCGGTAACAACGGCTGTCGCCGACGTGACCCACGGTCACGCGCGTCGCGTTCTTGTCGAACATCGCCGTCACGATCGTCGTACCCATCCCGAAGTCCGCCATGGTCTTGAGCGAACGATCGAAGATGCGACGGTTGGCCAGCCGCAGGCCCGTGACGACGTAGTTCTCCTCCTCCGTCAGGTTCGGATCGGCAGGAAATGGCCAGGTACCGTCGCGACCGACGGTAACCGAGAAAAAATCCGAGAGGGTGGAGACGGCCAGCCGGCTCGCCACATCGCCGGAGCGATGCCCGCCCATCCCGTCGGCAACGGCGACGACATGGTACTCGGGCATCACGAGGAGGTTGTCCTCGTTGTGCTCCCGCATCAGGCCGACATCGGTCATCCCGGCGAACCGGGTTCGCATGGCCGAACAGTAGACGCGGTGGGGGGGGGCCGTGCAAGGTCGGTGAGCAGATCCCGTCACCTTTCCCCCGCAAACCGACCCCCTCCCCACCCCCGAAAAGACAGCAAGCCCACCAGAACCCCGAATTTGCGCCAACTGGCTGTCGGTTCTGTGCTCGTGGCTACGAATTTCCTGGATTTTACAACCAGGTGGGGCCGAGCTCGATCCCGAGCGCAGGCGCGACCGCCTCGGCCGCTCGTACACCGGACGCCTGCGACTCCTCGAAGAGCGCCATTCCAGGCTGATCCGCGTGCGCCCAGGCCACGCGCTCCTCGAGCAGGACGAGCGGTTCGAAGGGCCGTTCGCCGAGAAAACCAGGGCGCGGGCGCGGCATCGCGTGACCCCACACGCACACGTCCATGCGTGAGATCTGCTCGCGGAGCTCCGGATGCGCAGGCGCGAGATCACGCAGCACGTCGCTGGCGATCTGCTCCCACGGCGCGACGACGAGGCTTTTTCGCGCGCCCACGACGTCGGGGCCTCCATACGCGCGGTAGTACGTGAGCACGGTGCGCGACGAGAGCTCGGTGAACTGATGACGCGCGTCGACGTAGCCGAGGCCCGCGGCGTCGTAGAGGACGGAGTCCCACGCCATGTCGGGATCGATCGGGCGTTCGACGTGCATGTTCGCGACGACCCACGGCGAGCTCGTGCGCACGGGCAAGCGCGCCGCGGCAGGCGGAAAGAGTCGACTCGTGACGAACGCGGGCGCCGCGACGACGACGGCGCGCGCATGCGTGCGCCGCGGCGTGCGATCCCGCAGGTCGAGCCAGCGCACCTCGACGCGCCCGCCTTCGATCGTGCGAACGCCCGTCACGAGCGCGCCGAGCGAGACCGCCGCGCGTGAGCGTTCGAAGAGCGCTTTGACGAGCCGCCCGTTGCCCTCAGGCCACACGAGGAAGTGGCTGCCGTCGAGCTCGGGTGTCTTCAGCTTGCGCCCCGCGAAGTAGTGCAGCGCGGCCCAGGCCGAGACGTCTTCAGGCTCGGCGCCGAAGTCGTCGAGGCACGCGTACCGCACGTACCAGCGCAAGAACGGCGAGCTGTATCCCTCGCGATCGAGCCACGCGCGCATGCTGATCCGATCGAGCGCGAGCGTGTCCGGATCCCGCGACGAGAGCGCGAGCGGGATCTGGAAGACGGGCTTTCCATCGGCGCCGACGCGCTCGGTGAGCTCGTCTTCGAAGCGGGAGAAGCGCTCCATCTCGGCGCGATCGCGCGCGTCGAGCTCGTCCTGCGGCACGAGCCCCGGGTGCCACGCGCCGCGATAGAAGATGCGCTCTTGCGGCGCGTGGCAGAGCACGCGTGGATCGAAGCGCGGGCGTCCCGCCGCGTCCCAGCCCTTCACCACGCCCATCTCTTCGAGCAGGCGAAGCGCGGCGCGCGCCTCGGGGTTCGGCGCGGCGAGGTAGTGCGCGCCCCACGGGTGCGGCGCAGCGCCGTCCTCGCTCCACGTGCTCGTGCCGCCGGGGAAGGGTTCGAGCTCGAGCACATGCACGTCGAGTCCCGCAGGCGCGAGCCTCCACGCGGCGGAGAGGCCCGCGATGCCCGCGCCGACGATGACGACGTCGGCATGATCCGGCGGCCCGCTCGGCTCGGGCACGCCGCCGTCCCGCACGAGGTGACCCACGCCGTGCGAGGCGCCGATGATGCGACCCGCGAGCGCCTCTCGTCGCGGCAGGACCGCGTCGACCACCCAGCCAGCCGCGACCGTCGTGAGGAAGGCTCGCCGGTCCATCAGCGCGTGAACACGCCCCACTCGCGCGCGTAGATCGCGACGAGCTTCTGATCGTTCAGCCGGTTCACGGGCGCCTCGACGCGGCCGGTGTCGCGCGGGAAGCGGAAGAGCTCGGGCAGCCCCGAGGATTCGAGCCAGCGGAGCTTGGTCGGCTCGATGCGCAAGGCTCCCGGTGCGGTGAGGTGCTCGCCGCCCGCCAACACAAAACCCCAGTCGCCGAAGCTCGGCACGTACACGTGGAGCGGCGCCGTCTTCCAGCCCGCGCCCTCGAGCGTCTGCACGATGGTCCAGAACGACTCGCGCGCGTACTGCGGCGAGGTCGCCTGCACGACGGCGACGCCGCGGAAGGAGAGGCGCTCGCGCAGCAGGTGGTAGAACGCGTCGGTGTAGAGCTTGCCGACGGCGTAGTTCGAGGGATCGGGGAAGTCGACGATCGCGAGGTCGAACGAGTCGTGCGAGTCCTCGAGGAACTTGTACGCGTCCTCGTTGCGCACGGTGACGCGTGGATCGTTGAGGGACCCGCCGTTCAGCTCCAGCGCGACGGGGAGCGTGCGGAACGCGTCCGTGACCGCGGCGTCGAGGTCGACGAGCACGATGCGCTCGATCGACGGATAGCGGAGCAGCTCGCGCGCCGCGAGGCCGTCGCCGCCGCCGAGCACGAGCACGCTCTTGGGATCATGGCCGAGCGCGGCGACGGCGGGGTGGACGAGGACCTCGTGGTAGCGCTGCTCGTCGTCGGAGGAGAACTGGAGGTTGCCGTTGAGGAAGAGGCGCGTCGTGCGCGGCGAGCGCGTGATCACCACGCGCTGGTAGGGCGACTGCGCCGTGTAGATGATGGGCGCGCCGAAGTAGACGGTCTCGGCGCGATCGACGAACCGACTGACGAACCCGAACGCCGCGGCGAGCACGCCGAAGATGAGCAAGCACTGCGCGCGCAGGCGGATCGTGACGGCGCGATCGAGCGGGAAGAGGAACGTCGCGAGCATCGCCACGGCCGCGTTCAAGAGGCCGAAGAAGAGGCTCGTCTGGTGCACGCCGAGCTTCGGCAGGAGCAGCGACGGGAAGAGCAAGCTCGCGATCAGCGCGCCCACGTAGTCGAGCGTGAGGACCCGCGCGACGAGCTCCTTCAGGTCGACCGAGAACTGAAGCAGCCGGATGAGCAGCGGGATCTCCAGGCCCACGAGCGTGCCGATGAGGACCACGACGCCGTAGAGCGCGAAGCGAAACGCCGCGGCCGCCGTGTAGACCTTGAAGAGCAGCGGCGCGGACAGGCCTCCCGCGAGGGCGAGGCAAAGCTCGATCTCGACGAAGCGCTCGAGGAGGCGATCCTCGAGGAACTTCGACAGGTACGAGCCGATGCCCATCGCGAACAGGTAGAGGCCGATCACCAGGCTGAACTGGGTGACCGAGTCGCCGAGCACGTAGCTCGCCAGGGTGCCCGTCACGAGCTCGTAGACGAGCCCGGAGGTCGCGATCACGGCCACCATGGCGAGGAGCGCAGGGTGGACCCAGCGGCGCAACGGCTGCGACATGCCGCGCCTTCCTAGCACCGGGTCGGCGTCGCCGGTGAGCACGATCCGAGACGCCCACGTCGGAAGGGGTCCGACGAGGGAGCACGCCCGCGACGAAAATGGGCTACCATCCGACGCGTGACTAGCCCGTTCGACCGCCAGGCGGCGTGTCCGTCGTGCGGGGCGCCCATCACGTTCCGCTTCGCCGGGGCCGCCGCGCAGGTCTGCAAGCACTGCAACTTCGTCGTTGCACGCACGGACCGGAACCTCGTCGCCGTCGGCCGGATGGCGGACCTCGTCGACATCCCGTCGCCCCTGCAGCTCGGCGGAACAGGCCGCTGGAGCGGCGGCGAGCCGTTCATGGTCGACGGTCGCGTGCAGCTCGATCGCGCGAGCGCACCCGGCGCCCCGTGGCAGGAGTTTTTCATCACGTTCCCGACGAGCGGGAAGTGGTGCTGGGTCGCGAGCGCGCAAGGCCGCTGGTACTCGACGAGCGAGGTCCCGCTCCCGCCGGAGCTGCCGCCGATCCACGCGCTCCGCGCAGGCCAGCAAATCAACCTCGGCAGCTACGGCGTCTGGACCGTCGCCGAGGTCGGGCAGCGCCGCGTGGTCTCGGGCGAAGGCGAGATGCCGCATGTCGCCGCGCCCGGCGTGCCCACGGGCTACGCAGACATCGCCGCGCCCAACGGCGCATTCGGCACGATCGACTACGGCGACGGCCGCAACATCCCGCCGAAGCTCTACCTCGGCCGGCAGATCGATCCCTCGGTGATGGTGCTCGACTCGGGCGCGCCCGTCGAAGCCGCAAAGGCCGAGGTCACGAGCGTCGCGTGCCCGAACTGCGGCGGCAACCTGCCGCTCGTCACCCCAGGACAAACCGAGCGAATCGTCTGCCGGTACTGCGGCATGGCGAGCGATCTGCAACAGGGCGCGCTGCGAGCGCTCGGCCCTGCGCCAAAGCCGCCGATCGAGCCGTTCATCCCGCTCGGCGCCGAGGGCAACCTGCGCGGCAACCGCGTCATCTGCATCGGCTTCACGATCCGCGGCTGCACCGTCGAAGGCGAGCGCTACCGATGGCGCGAGTACCTGCTCTACGCAGGGCCGCGCGTCGGGTACCTGTGGCTGATGGAGGAGGACGGCGCGTGGTGGCTCGTCACGCCCATCCCGCCCGGCGAGGTCTCCGTCTCCGGCGGCGCCGCGATGTTCCGCAGCCAGCACTACAACTGGAAGCAGAGCGTCCGCGCCGAGACCGAGTACGTGGTCGGCGAGTTCTACTGGAAGGTCGAGGTCGGCGAGGCCGTCCAGGCAACGGAGTACGAAGGCTCAGGCGGCAAAGTCAGCGTCGAGCAGACGGCAAAAGAGGTGAACTACTCGTTCTGCGAGCGTCTCTCCTCCGGCGACATCGGCGCAGCCTTCGGCATCAAACCCCCCGCAGGCTCGATGCTCGCCTCCGGCGAAGGCGGCAGCGGCTGCGCATCGAGCGGATGCGGCACGATGATCATCATCGGCGTCGTCATCCTGTTCGTCCTGCTCATCGTCTTCAGCGACTGCGGCAGCGGCGGCGGAGGCGGCGGCGTCTTCATCGGCGGCCCAAGCTTCGGCGGCGGCAAGTAGGCGTTGCGCTGGGGCTTTGCCCCAGGCCCCACCGGGGCTGTCCGCCCCTGGACCCGGACCAGCGCAAGCGCTGGACTCGGGGTCGATGAACTGCGCGATGCGCAGTTCATCGAACAGCCGGGTCAAGACCAGCGACGACCCCGACAACCAAGACAGCCGCGTTGACGCTTCTCTCGGCAACGCCCTGCGTGGTCTTGCCACCGGCCTGTGGAAGAACTGCGCGGAGCGCAGTTCTTCCATCAAAGGTCCAGGGCTGGCCCTGGTTCGGGTCGAGGGGCGAACAGCCCCCGCGGGGTTCGGGGCAGAGCCCCGGCGCGGCGCCTCCGCTGCTAGCCGCGGCCGATGCCGGTGTAGAAGAAGCCGAGCGAGCGCAGGTCTTCCGGGTCCCAGATGTTGCGACCGTCGAAGAGGGACGGCGTGCGCATGAGCTTCTTGATGCGGTGGAAATCGGGCCTTCGGTACTCGTGCCACTCGGTGACGAGTGCGAGTGCGTCGGCGCCTTCGGCGGCGGCGTACATCGTCTCGACGTAGGTCACGCGATCGTCGAAGAGGGGGCGGACGTTCTCGATGGCTTGCGGATCGTGCGCGCGCACTGTGGCGCCTGCGGCGAGCAGGTCCTCGATCAAGGTGAGTGCGGGGGACTCGCGGATGTCGTCGGTTTGCGGCTTGAAGGCGAGGCCCCAGACGCCCACGACGCGGCCTGCGAGGGAGCCGTCGAAGTGGTGCTTCACCTTCGAGCCGAGCACGTGCTTCTGCCGCTTGTTCACTTCCTCGACGGCGCGCACGACTTCGAGGTCGTGGCCCATGGCGCGACCCGTGTGGATCAGCGCGGAGATGTCCTTCGGGAAGCATGAGCCGCCGAAGCCCGGGCCTGGGAAGAGGAACTTTGGGCCGATGCGCGGGTCGGCGCCCACGGCTTTGCGCACGCGATCGATGTCTGCGCCGAGCTTCTCTGCGAGGAGGGCGAGGTCGTTCATGAACGAGATGCGCGTCGCGAGCAGCGCGTTCGATGCGTACTTCGTGAGCTCTGCCGAGCGAGCGCCCATCGCGTGGATGCGGTCGCTCGTGCGCACGAAGGGATCGTAGAGGCTTCGGAGCACGTCGAGTGCGCGGGTGTTGTTCGAGCCGATGACCACGCGATCGGGCTTCATGAAGTCGTTGATCGCGTCGCCTTCCTTGAGGAACTCGGGGTTCGACGCGACGCCGAAGGGGTGCGTCGTGTGGCGGGCGATGATGGCCTCGACTTGATCGGCTGTGCCGACGGGCACCGTGCTCTTCGTGGCGACGACCTTGAAGCCGTTCATGTTCTTGCCGATGGTCTCGGCCACGGCGTAGACAGCCGAGAGGTCGGCGGATCCGTCGGGCGCGGAGGGCGTGCCGACGGCGATGAACACGACCTCGGCGTTGCGGATCGCGCCGGCCACGTCCGTCGAGAACGACAGGCGCCCGGCCTTCGTGTTCTTCGCGATGAGCACGTCGAGGCCGGGCTCGTAGATGGGCACCTCGCCGCGCAGGAGGCGCGCGATCTTGCCCTCGTCGACGTCGACGCATGCGACGTCGTTGCCGAAATCTGCGAACCCGGCGCCGGCTACGAGGCCGACGTAACCCGTACCAATCACCGCGAGCTGCATGGGGCGCACCCTATCATTTCGCGGCCGCCCGTGTGTACGTGGCGCGCCCCACGCGCCGTCAGGGAATCACGATCTCGGAGGCGCGTCCCTCGCATCCGCGCAGCGCGAAGCCGAAGCGGTCTCCCGTGCCTGCGCTCTTCTCCAGCGTCCTGCACGTCGCGCGTGTCACGCCGGGTGATCCGAACCTGTCGCGGCTGTCCACGGTCACGTCGACGACGGGGCCGGGGCGCACGCGCAGCGTGTACGTGATCGGATCGCCTTCGACGGTGTGCATCGTGATCACGAGCCCGGCGGCGCTCCCGTTCCGCCACGCGTCCCAGAGGCACGAGCGTGCCGCGGCGTCGTAGCCCGAGCCGTGCACGTTGGTCTCGCGCCCGCACGTCGACGTGGTGTCCGACTCCGAAGGCATGAGGCCCGGCTCGACGACGCCGGTCGATCGGCTGTTGCCCTCGGTGTTCGCTCCGGAGCAATGGCACCCGGACAGGGCGAGCACGAGGGACACCATGAGGCGTCCGAGACGGTGAGCGGAATCGTGCGAACTCAAAGGGGATTTGAAGCGATGCATGACCGGCCAGGGTACGCCGCGCTCGGCCGTCGGCAACCACGCGCGACGCGAAGAGCAAGCGTCGTTCGGCACGGACGACAGCGCTGTATGCTGAGGGCGTGCGCTACGACGGGGAGTATCACGAGACGCGGGAGCTCGCGGACGGTCGTGTCGTACGGATGCGTTGCATCCGCCCGGAGGATCGCGCGTTGCTCGCGCGCGCATTCGAACACCTCTCGCGCGAGTCGCGCTACCGCCGCTTCCTCTTCGACGTGCCGTTCCTGAGCCCGTCGATGGCGCGGTACCTGACGGAGGTCGACGGCAAGGATCACGTGGCGATCGTCGCGCTGGTGGACTCGCTCGATCTGAAGGAAGAAGAAGGCGTCGGCGTCGCGCGCTTCTTGCGTCTCGCAGGCGGGCCTCACATCGCCGAGGCGGCGGTCACGGTGATCGACGCGTACCAGGGCAAGGGTCTTGGTCGCATCTTGCTCGAGGCGCTCACGCTGGCGGCGCGCGAGCGTGGCATCACGATCTTTCGCTCGGCGGTGCTCGTCTCGAACGCGCCGATGCGACGGATCCTCGACGAGGCCGGAGGCGTCGTGCACCGCGACGAGGGCGACACGCTCGTGATCGACGTGCCGATCGGCGATCCGCGCCCGCACTGGTCGGATCATCCGATCTTTCGTGTGCTGCGCGCGGCTGCGGAAACAACACGCGCGGCGCTCCTCGGTGAGGCGGACGATCAGCGCGCGGACGACGCGAGCTCCGCGCGGTAGGGATCGAGCACGCCGCGGATGGCCTCCTCGGTGGCGCGACGGACGCGCTCGACGTCCTCCACGTTGCGCGGATCCCCTGCTGTGTCGATCGGGGGCAGCAGGTAGTAATCGAGCGGCACGCGACGCGGGCGCAGGCCGCCGCGCGGGAGCGGGATGTCGTAGCGCGACGAGCCGCCGAACCAGCGCCCGAGGAAGTGCTCGCGTCGATCGAGTTGGTAGAGCTCGTCGACGCCCGTGGCGGCGAACGGCACGATCGGGACGCGCGCCCGCATGGCCACGCGCGCGAAGCCGGCGCGCCCTTGCCAGCGCAGCGTGTACGCGTCGCTCGAGAGCTTGAACGAGTCGTCGACGCCCCCCGGATACACGACGACGAGCTCGCCCGCTTCGAGGAGATCGACGGCGTCGTCGGGCGTGCCTGGGATCGCGCCCATGCTGCGGAGCAGCTCGCGGACGCCGGGGAGCCGGAAGAGGTTTCGTTCCGCGAGGAAGCGCGGGAGCCTGCCCGTCCGGAGGAGCAGGAGCGCGCCGAGCGCAAAGGCGTCGATGCCGAGGAAGGCGTGGTTGCCGACGAGGAGCGCGCCGCCTGTGCGGGGCGCGTGCTCGTCGCCGTGCAGCGTGGCGCGGAGCTGTTCGGCGAAGCTCTGTGCGAAACGGCGGCCGGACTCGGTCTGCGCGAGCATCCAGCCTGTAGGGGCGAGCGGAACCATGACGAGCCTCTAACGTCGGTCAGGCCCGCCGTCGCGTAAAGTGTCACGCGTTCGCCGTGCCTTTCTCCCGGGGCAGGTTTCTGCGATACGAGGGAGCATGCGAAACGTCACGGTGAAGACGGGCGAGGGGAAGTTCGGTCAGTCGATCCACGTCGGGCCCCACGAGCTCAGGGGCGACGAGTTGCCGGAGGTGGGCGGCGACGACCGAGGCCCCGATCCGTTCGAGCTCGTGCTCGCTGGCCTGGGGACGTGCACGTCGATGACGATCAAGGTCTACGCCGACCGAAAAGGCTGGCCCCTCTCGTCGGTGGAGGTGGAAGTCTCCGGCGAGAAGCGCGACGGCTCGTTCCTCGCGAAGAGGTCGATCCGGCTGTCGGGAGACCTGACCGAGGAGCAACGCGCGCGGCTGCTCGACATCGCGAACAAGTGCCCGGTGCACAAGATGCTGACGGGGAAGATCGAGATCGAGACCGCGCTCGTGGCGTGAGAGCGCAGGAAACCGTCGACCGAAGGTGTTCGAACGCATGAGCCGCCACGCGTCACGATGACGCGCGGGTGTTCGAACGCCGCGACCCCCAACACGTCGCGATGACGCGAGGGTGTTCGAACGCATCAACCGCCACACGTCACGATGACGCGAGGGGGTTCGAGCGCATCAACCCCCACGCGTCACGGTGACGCGAGCGTGCTCGGAACGCATCAACCGCCACACGTCACGATGACGCGAGGGTGTTCGAACGCGTCGACCCCCATGCGTCACGTGGACGCGCGACGGTCGGCACGCATCGACCCCCTCGGTCGTCCGTTTTCAGCCCCTCACGGATGGATGAACACCACGGTGCCCGTGAGGTTCCGCGCGGCTCCGTGCCATCCATGCGGCACTTGTGGCTCCGTCCAGTGGAAGATCCTCCGCGCGTCCTCCGGCGCGAGGTTCACGCAGCCGTGGCTCTTCGGCTGGCCGAAGCGGTCGTGCCAGTAGGCGCCGTGCAGCGCGTAGCCGTCCTGGAAGTACTGCACGTACGGCACGTCGCGTAGCTCGAACTCCTCGCCCACCGCGTCCGAGTCCATCGTCACGCTCACGTGCTTCGTATGGATCCGGAAGATCCCGCGCTTTGTCGACTTGCTCGTCTCCGGATCCTCGAGCCCACTCTCACCGCTCGACACCAGCGTCGCGAACACCGCCTTCGTCCCCTCGTAGGCGACGAGCACCTGCTTCGTGATGTTGATGTCGAGCCACTTCTCGCCGTTCTTCCCCCACGCCGGCATCTTCTTCGCCGGATCGACGCGGCCCGCGTGGCGGTCGTCGATCCAGCCGCCGTCCTTCATCTCGTAGTGCAAGACGCCGCCCACGAACTTCTGCTTGCCCGTGAGCTGCACGGCCGCGCGGTACGGGACCTCCCCGCTCGCGACGAGCTTCTTCTTCCCCTCGTCCCACACCCAGCGCTTCGCCCCGGGCCTGCGCACGAGCGCGAACGGGAAGTCGACGTCCTTGCCGATCTCGTAGCCATGGAAGTCGCTGCCGCGGATCGGGCGGAACCGGTCGGCGGGCATCACCCGCAAGTCCGTCGACACGTTGTAGCGCCGCCCCTCGTGCAGGAACGTCTCCACGAAGGCGACCCCGTTGCGCCGATCGACCCCGCCGATCTTCACGAGATCGTTCGTCTTCAAAAGACCCGACAGGTTCGGCACGCGGCCGCCGTCCTTCAGGAAGAACGGGATGTCCTCGTCCGTGAGCCTCTGCTCCATCGCTTCGAGCGCGGGCGGAGAAGGGGTCGATTTCCACTTCATCCACACGTCCTGCCCGTACGTCGCGCCGCTCTCCTTGTCCTTCTCCCACTTCGCGAGGTGCTTCTTCAGCCCAGGCTCGTGCGCCTTGAGATCCTCGGCCGTGGGGATGCGCGCGTAGACCGGGCCGCCGCGCGTCACGATGCCGTACATGTACGGCAGCTTCTGCGTGATGTCGGGGCGGCGCGAGGCGGCCTTCACGATCGGGTGGTTCAGATCGAGCGTGGCCTCGGGGCCCACGCACACGTAGCCGTACGGCTTGATCTTGCGCCACCCGTCCTTGCAGCCGGCGGTGCCCGCGATCTCGGGCTCCATCTCGACGATCGCGCCGGCGCGGAGGAAGCCCACGCGCGCCGCGTTCGGATCCGGCTTCGCCACGACGTCGGTGCGCATCGCGATGCTCGCGAGCCGCGGCGCGTTCTCCGGGATCGGAGGCGGCAGGTGCGCGACGCCCGCGAGGTCGACGAGGAGCGGGCCGCTCGGTTCGGGGGGCGGCGCGTCCGCGTCCGCTTCCGCGGACGGAGCGCCGTTCGTATCGGCCTTCGTGTTCGTGGCGGCGGCGCCGGCTTCGGACGGGGCGTCGGCGACGAGGCCCGGAGCCGATCCTGGTTTCTCACGGCAGCCGCCGAGGCTCGCCGCCGCGAGGACGAGCAGCGCGTAGCAGTGGCGTCGCATGACGGGAGGCTCGTGCGCATGCCTGCGGGCCGATGTCCAGTTTTCCGCAGGCCCTCGCGTCACCGTCGTCGCTCGACTCTCCCGGCATACTCCTTTCGTCGAGTTGCAACGCCTACAAGGCCACCCTATGAAAATCAGGAGGGGACGTGGCGAAGGCAGACGGAGAGCCCGGTCGACCCGAGATCGACACCACCGCCGCGCCGGTCGAGAGCACAGCTTCGTTTCTCGACTCGGTCGTCGAGAACATCCCCCACATGGTCTTCGTCAAGGACGCGGCCGAGCTCCGCTTCGTCCTGTTCAACAAGGCAGGCGAAGACCTCCTCGGGCTGCGTCGCGAGGCCCTCCTCGGCAAGAACGACGCCGACCTGTTTCCCCGGGATCAGGCGATGTTCTTCGTGGCGAAGGATCGCGAGGTGCTCTCGGGCAAGGGCCTCGTCGACATCACCGAGGAGCCCATCCAGACGCGGCACGGGCTGCGCGTCCTGCACACGAAGAAGATCCCCATCTTCGATGACGCAGGTGAGCCGCGCTTTCTGCTCGGCATCTCCGAGGACATCACCGAGCGAAAGCTGCTCGAAGAGCGGATCCGCCGCGCCGATGAGCGGCAGCGTGTCCTCGCGCAGACGAGCGCGCCGCTCGCGCGCGCCGGCGGGGATCCGCTCCCCGTCGCCGCGCGCCTCGCCCTGCCCGTCGGCGGAGACGGCTGCATCTTCCTCGTCGAGCCGGCGAGCGGCGCGCCACGCGCCGTCGTCGCGCACGTGGATCCCGCGCGCGAGGAGCGATGGCGGAAGCTCGTCGAGACCTCGAACCTCGTCGAGCGATTCTCGGGCTCGGCACACGACGCACTCGAAGCCGGGCAGCCGCTCGTGCTGAACGAGATCGACCCCAGGGCGCTCGCCTCGTTCACGACGAACGCGAAGGACGCAGGCGAGCTCGGGGCGCTCGGCGCACACGCGCTCCTGCTCGTCTCGCTTCGTGGGCGAGATCAGCGGCTCGGCACGCTCGTGTTCTTGCGCGACGTGACCGAGCGGGGCTTCGACGAGGACGACCGCGCCTTCGCCGAGCGATTCGCGCAGCGCCTGGCCAGTGACCTCGACAATGCGCGTCTCTACCGGGAGCTCGAGCGCGCAGAGGCGGCGCAGCGTTTCCTCGGCGAGGCGGCCGAGCGTCTCGCAGGATCCCTCGACTTCGACGAGCTCGTCGGCCTCGTCCCGCGCCTCGCCGTCCCCTTCCTCGCCGACTGGTGCGTGATGTACCTGCTCGAAGCGGACGGCGCGTTGCTTCGCTTCTCGGTGGCGCACGTGGACCCTTCGCGGAATCCGCTCCTCGTCGAGTCGGTGGCTCGTTATCCGCCTGAAAGGAAGCAACCAGGCACGGAGCCCGCGCGCACGGAGAAGCCGTTCCTCGTTCCCGTGGTCGATGATGCCGTGTTCGAGCGCACCTGCGTGGACGCGGACCACGTGGACCTCGCGCGTCGCATCGGGACCACGACGGCGATGGCCGTGCCCGTGCGCGCCCGCGGGCGTGTCCTCGGCAGCCTCAGCTTCGGGCGCGGCAGCGGCGGGCCTCGCTACCAGAGCCACGATCTCACCGTCGCGATCGCGCTCGCCGATCGCGTGGGCATCTCGCTGGACAACGCGCGGCTCTACCAGGAGGCGCAGGCCGCGCTGCGGGCGCGCGACGAGTTCCTCTCCATCGCCTCGCACGAGCTACGCACGCCGCTCACCACGGTGTGTCTCTCGGTGGACATGCTCGCGCGCGGCTTGCGCACCGGGTGGAGCCTCGACGCATGTGTCGCGCGTGTCGAGGGCACGCGGAAGCAGCTCGCGCGCTTGAAGCGCCTCGTCGACGGCCTGCTCGACGTCTCGCGCATCGCCGCGGGCAAGTTCGTCCTCGAGCTCGGGGAGGTCGATCTTTGCGTGCTTTGTACCGAGCTCGTGGAGCGCTTCGCCGAGGAAGCACGGCGCGCAGGCAGCGAGATGCACCTCCGCACGCGCTGCACCCGCCGAATCCGCGCCGACGCAATGCGGATCGAGCAGGTGCTGACGAACCTGCTCACCAACGCACTTCGCTACGCAGCCCCGGCCCCGATCCACGTGCAGGTCGAGGCCACGGAGAGCGGCACGCGTCTATCGGTGCGAGACGAAGGCAAAGGCATCGCGCCCAGCGATCTCGCGCGGATCTTCGACCGCTACGGGCGCGGCGTGACGTCCGTCGCCCATGGAGGCCTCGGACTCGGCCTGTACATCGCACGCCAGATCTGCGAGGCCCACGGAGGCACGATCCGCGTGATGAGCGAGCCAGGGCGTGGCGCGGAGTTCGTGGTCGAGTTACCGGTGGAGCCGCCGCCGCAGCTTTGAGTCTCATCGGGGAGGCGTTTCGCTGGGGCGTTGCCCCAGGCCCCACCAGGAGCTGTCCGCTCCTGGACCTGGACCAGCGCCCGCGCTGGACTGAGGGTCGATGAACTGCGCTCCGCGCAGTTCATCGAACAGCCGGGGTCAAGACTGGCGACGACGCTGCCCGCCAAGACGGCAACGCTGCTGGTTCAGCCGGCAAGGCGGTCCCAACGGCCTGTTGGAAGAACTGCGCGGAGCGCAGTTCTTCCACCAAAGGTCCAGGGCTGGCCCTGGTCCGGGTCGAGGGGCGGATAGCCCCCGCGGGGTTCGGGGCAGAGCCCCGGCGCGGCGCCCCCAACCGACCTCACCGCGTCATTGGCAGCGTCACGATGAACTCGGCGCCGTGACCTTTGGCGCTTCGGATCTCGATGCGACCGCCGTGCGCTTCCACGATGCGGCGGGCTGCGTGGAGGCCGAGGCCGAGGCCTCCGAGGACTTTGGCCTCGTCGGCGCGCTCGTAGGGTTCGAAGACGCGCGCGTGATCCTCGGGGGCGATGCCCATGCCTCCGTCGCAGACGCGGAGCTCGGCCACGCCTTCTGTCACTGCGAGGCTCAATGTGATGGGTTTTCCCATTCCGAACTTGAGTGCGTTGCGCACGAGGTGGCCGATGACGAGTTGCACCGCGCCGCGGTCCCAGAGCCCGATCACCTTCGTGTCGGCGAGCAGCGTGAGGGCCGCGCCGCTCCGCGTCCGTTCGCCGTCGAGCTCGTCCAGCACCTCGCGCGTCATCTCGCGCAGATCACACGGCTCCTGTGTGAGCACGAGGTCTCCGCCGAGTGCCCGCGAGACGTCGAGCAGCGTCGTGACGAGCGATGACAGGCGATCGATTTGCCGCTCGGCGATGTGGAGCTTCCTGCGCTGCGCGGCGCCGAGCCGGAGATCGCCGCGATCGATGTCGCGCAGCAAGCTCTGGATCTGCAGGGAGAGCGGCGTCAGCGGTGTGCGGAGCTCGTGCGAGGCGGCGGAGAGGAACTCGTCGCGGCGACGGAGCGCCTCCTCTGCGCGCTCACGTGCGTGCTCCAGCGCGACGCGCGTGGCTTTCTCCTCGGCGAGGAGCCGATCGCGATCGATTTCCGCCTCCTTGCTTGCGGTCACGTCGACCATCACGCCCCGCAGCCGCCGGGGCATGTCCCCTTCGACGACGACCGTCACGATGTCGCGCAGCCACACCGTCCGGCCGTCCGCTGCGATCATCCGGTAGACGAACTCGTGTGCGCTCAGGCGCTTCGTCTCGTTCTCGCAGTACGCGGGCGCCCACGTCCGGTCCTCTGGGTGCATGCGCCGGAGCCAGAACTTCGGGTCCGTGAGCCACTCCTCGATTGGGTAGCCGAGGATGCGCTCGGCCTGGCGGCTCACGAATGTGAAGCGCATCGTGGCGAGATCGAGCTCCCACACGATGCTGTCGACGTCGCTGAGGACGAAGAGCGCTTCGCGCGCCTCGGCGAGGTCGGAGATGTCGGTCATCGTCACGAGCAGCAGGGGCGCTGCGCTTCGATCCTCGGAGAGCAGGCTCGCCGCGATTCGCATGAATGCGCGGCGTCCATTCGAGGTGGTGGCCCAGGCGTCGCCCGTCCATGGCGCTGCGCCCTGCGAGAGCGCGCCGAGCGAGGCGTGGAGGGCCTCGCTTCCCGGAGGCGCGAGGAACGGGAAAAACCCGGGCCGGAGGCCGAAGAGCGTTGCGGCTCGAGCGCTCGTCCAGGTGATGTCGTAGGTCCTGCCGTCGACGAACCATGCGAGCGAGCCGTGCCGATCGAGCGTGCTTGCGAGCACGTCGAACGAACGCAGGCACGGCGTGGTCGCCCGGCTCGAACTCTCCGTGAACGTCATTTCCCCCGCAACCATCATGCGCGAGAGCCGAGGCGAAAAGAAGCCCCTTGGGCTACGGGCGTCCGAACCGGACCAGGAGCCCGAGCCAGCCGCGGGCGAGGTAGAGGGCGTTCAGCGCGACGTACATCCAGAAGAACAGGTCGAGCCGATCGGTGAGCGCGAAGATCCAGATGTGGCTCGGGTAGTGGTTGAGGAAGCGCAGGAACGTCATCACGAGGGACGCGACGCGGCCCACGAGCGACTGCGGCTTCTTCTCGCCCACGACCTCGTAATGCGCTTCCGTTGGCGTGGCCTGGCCGGTGAGCTCGGGCCTGCGGACGAAGTTCGTCAGCGAGATGCCCGAGGCCACGATCACCGCGCCGGCCACTGCCGCGTAGAGGAACCCCGTGCCGCCTGCGGGCCACGCGGAGCCATCGAGCCCGAGGCCTCCTTTCCTGTGGAGGTGCACGCCGATCACGGCGACGAGCAGCACGGCCTTGATCTCGTCGACGAAGAAGTCGAAGAGGTGGCCTGTGGGGGAGGCGAGCTTCTTGTACCGCGCGAGCATGCCGTCCGCGCAGTCGAGGAGGTAGGCGAGCTCGAGGACGAGCACGGCAAGGAGGCCGCCGCGGTACGAAGGGAGCGCGACGAAGAGCGCTGAGCCGGTGACCGCGATGAAGAGGCTCAGGATCGTGATCTGGTTCGGCGTGAGCGGCGTGCGGTGGATCGCGGCGACGAATACGGCCGCGAGCGGACGCATCACGTACGTGTTCCAGAGCTGATCGTGCTTCTTGCGGGTGAGGCGGTAGACCTCGATGGGGCTGCCCGGCATGGCCGGGCCGATACTAGCGCAGGCGCCCCGCTCAGCCGGGGACGAATCCCTCGATTGCCTTGGTCACTTCGTCCTTCGCCTTTTCGAACTCGCGCGCGTCGCCGCCGGTCTCCAGGACGAACACGTCGGCGTCGGTGACGAAGACCGTGAGCCAGAAGATGTGGGGCCTGTCGTAGACCGTGCGCGTGTAGCGGAGCTGCTTGCCGGTCGCGCCGCTCTTCGTCTTGACCTCGCGCGCCTCTTCCGCCGTGTAGCCGACGTTGCGCAGCTTCAGGTCGATCGCGTCGGTCCAGAAGGAGAGGTTTCCCTTCGGCCGGTTCGGCTCGACGCGCACGCTCATCACGACGCCCTGGGCCGTGGTCGCGCGGAATGCGTACTCTTCTTGATCCTCGAGCTCGACGAAGCCGTCGGGCGTCTTGAGCTTGAAGCCGGGGCCGCAGCCGATCCCGAGGAGGGAGGCGGCGAGGCACAAAAGGAGCATCGAGACGTTGCGTTTCATGGTCCTTGCCTCCTTGCCTCAGCGAAGGGTCATCAGCGTCTCGAGGCCGACCCTCGAGAGCCAGTCGATGGGCAGGTCGATCGTGCGCGGCGGCGGGGGCGCGTTCGTGTTTTGTGCGACGACCTGCTGCTGCTTGGGCTTGGCCGAGACGTCGACGGTGATGGTCGAGAACGTCGCGCGGGCGCGGAGGAACCGCATGCGGCCTTCGATCTGATCGATCTCGCGGCCCACGCGCTCGAGCTCGTGCTCGACCTGCAGCGCGTCGTTCACGTTCGCCGCCTTTGCGAGGAACTCCTGCAGGCGCTTCTGCACGCTCTTCAGGTTCTGCAGCCGCACCTCGAGATCGTGGAACTCCTCGGACACGTCCTCGGCGCTCACGCTGCGGCGCTTCACCTCGCCGAGCTTCTCCAGCGCGTTGAGGGCGTCGCGGAAATGCCGCGAGGGCACGCGGATCACGACGCCCGCGTCCGAGCGCGAGGCGAGGTAGCCGCCGAACGACTCGGCCATGTCGATGACCTTGTCGATCGTCCCGGGGATGACCGTGGACTCCGCGACCTCCATGCCGACGCGGCCCGTGTAGATGAGCAGCGGCGCCGCGGGCTTCTCTTGCGCCTGCTGCGGCTCGGAAGCGCCCTCGGTCTTCTTGCCGGTCGGCGTGGGCTTCGCGCCCGTCGGGGGAGGCGTGGGTTGCTTCGGCGCGGCCGCGGGCGCGGCCATCGGGGCGCGCGCGCCGGGCGCCATCGGGGCAGGGGCGGGCGGAGGGCCGAGCGCCGTCGCCTTCGCGGCCGCGTCGGAGGAGCCGCCGAAGAAGCCTGAGTCGTCGGAGCTGCTCGAACTGTCGTAATCGCCGCCGCTGTCGGACATCGACGCGGGCGCGGGCGCGGGCATGTCCATCGGCATCGCGCCGCCGGCGGACGCGGGTGCGGATTCGGCCTGCGGGGCGGCGCCGCCGTAGTAGGCCGGCTGCGAGGGGTAGGCGGCGGCCGCGGGGGGCGCGGAGCCGCATCCGACCATGAAGAGGGACGTGGTGATCAACGTGAGCGCGGTGAGCCGCGCCCGGAGGGTCCGGAACACGTGGGGCATGCGAGATCTCCCGGAAGCCGACGAGAAACGAAGGCGCTGGTTCGAGCTTACACCCCTCCCTCTCGCTCGTGGGCCGTTGCGAACGGCCGGCTCCGGTCGGTCGCCGTCCCAGTGCGAAGGTTGGCCCGCCGCGGTAGCCTCCTGGCAAGCCCGTGTTCCACCCCCTCGTCGACGCCTGGTTCACCCGCCGCTTCGGGGCCGCGACGCCGGTGCAGGTCCGCGCCTGGCCCACGATCCAGCGAGGTGAGGACTGCCTCATCGCCGCCCCCACGGGCTCCGGCAAGACGCTGGCCGCGTTCCTCGCGTGCCTCGATCGCCTCGTGCGCGCGAGCGACGCGGGGACGCTCGCGGACCGGATCGAGGTCGTTTACGTCTCGCCGCTGAAGGCGCTGTCGAACGACGTTCAGAAGAACCTCGACGAGCCGATCGCGGAGCTCATCGCGCTCGCCGACGAGATGGGCCTCGCGCGGCCGGCGGTCCGCACGGCCGTGCGCACAGGCGACACGCCGGAGAAGGACCGGCGCAAGCTCTTCAAGAAGCCCCCGCACGTGCTGGTCACGACGCCGGAGTCGCTCTTCATCCTGCTCGGATCGGCCTCGGGGCGTCGCGCGCTTGGGAGCGTGCGCACCGTGATCGTGGACGAGATCCACGCGGTCGCGTCGGACAAGCGAGGCGCGCACCTCGCGTTGTCGATCGAGCGGCTCGAAGAGCTCGTGACGAGCGGCGGGGAAGCGCGCCCGCAGCGCGTGGGGTTGTCGGCGACGATGCGGCCGATCGAGGTCGCGGCGCGGATGCTCGTCGGCGCCGGGAGGCCGCCGCCGGAGATCGTCGACGCGGGCGTGCGCCGCGATCTCGACCTCGCGGTGGAGGTGCCGCGCGACGAGCTCGGGGCGGTCTGCACGATCGAGCAGTGGGAAGAGCTCTACGACCGCGTGGCGGAGATGTGCCGTTCCCACAAGTCGACGCTCGTCTTCGTGAACACGCGCAGGCTCGTCGAGCGCGTGGCGCTGCACCTCGGCGAGCGGCTCGGCGAGGAGGCCGTGGCCGCCCATCACGGCAGCCTCTCGCGTTCGCGGAGGCTCGCGGCGGAGCGCAGGCTCAAGGCCGGTGAGCTCAAGGTCGTCGTGGCGACGGCGTCGCTCGAGCTCGGCATCGACGTGGGCGCCGTGGAGCTCGTTTGCCTCGTGGGATCGCCGCGATCGATCGCCACGGCGCTCCAGAGGATCGGGCGCTCGGGCCACGCGCTCGCGGCGACGCCGAAGGGGCGGATGTTCCCGCTGACGCGCGATCAGCTCATCGAGTGCGCGGCGATCGTCCGGTCGGCGCGACGCGGCGAGATCGACCGCATCGCCATGCGCGACGCGCCGCTCGACGTGCTCGCGCAGCAGATCGTGGCGGCGTGCGCGTCGGGGGAGCGGGGCGAAGACGAGCTGTTCGAGCTCGTGCGGCGGGCGGCTCCCTACGAGAGGCTCACGCGCGCGGCGTTCGACGAGGTCGTGCAGATGCTCGCCGAGGGCGTGTCGGCGCGGCGCGGACGCGCGGGCGCGCTGCTCTTCCGGGACGGCGTGGGCCAGCGGCTCAAGGCGCGCCGCGGGGCTTCGATCGCCGCGCTCACGTCGGGCGGCGCGATCCCGGACAACGGCAACTACGACGTCGTGCTCGCGGACGGGACGAAGGTCGGCTCGGTCGACGAGGACTTTGCGATCGACTCGTCGGCCGGCGACGTCTTCCTCCTCGGATCGACGTCGTGGCGCATCCGCCGGATCGAGGCGGGCAAGGTGTGGGTCGAGGACGCGCCGGGCGCGCCGCCGACCGTGCCGTTCTGGTTCGGCGAGGGGCCGGCGCGCACGCGCGAGCTCTCCGCGGAGGTGGGCCTCTTGCGCGAGGAGGTCGCGCGCAGGCTCTTCGACGGGCGCGAGCCGGGCGAACCGGCGCGGCTCTGGGCGACGGCGGCGTGGCTCGAAGAGACGTGCGCGCTCGATCGCGCCGGCGCGGTCTTGCTCTGCGAGTACGTGGCCGCCGCGCGGTCCGCGCTCGGGGAGATGCCGTCGCAGAGCGTCGTCGTGGCCGAGCGGTTCTTCGACGAGGCGGGCGGGATGCAGCTCATCCTGCACGCGCCCTTCGGCGCGCGCATCAACCGCGCCTGGGGCCTCGCGTTGCGCAAGCGGTTCTGCCGGAGCTTCGACTTCGAGCTGCAAGCGGCGGCGACGGACGACGGCGTGCTGCTCTCGCTCGGCGCGCAGCACAGCTTCCCGCTCGAGGTGATCTTCGAGATGCTCCGGCCCGAGGGCGTGGTGGGCGTGCTCGAACAGGCCGCGCTGCAGGCGCCGATGTTCGGCACGCGCTTCCGGTGGAACGCGACGCGCGCGCTGCAGATCCTGCGCTTCTCCGGGGGGCGAAAGGTGCCGGCGCCGCTCGTGCGCATGCGCAGCGACGACCTCATCGCCGCGGTGTTCCCGGCGCAGCTCGGCTGCCAGGACAACCACGGGCGCGAGGCGATCCTCGAGATCCCGGATCACCCGCTCGTGCGCGAGACGATGCGCGACTGCCTGACGGAGGTGATGGACGCCGAGGGCCTCGCCGAGGTGCTCGAACGGATCCAGCGCGGCGAGATCCGCATCGCCTCGCGCGAGACGGCCGAGCCGAGCGTGCTGTCGCACGAGATCCTGAACGCGAACCCGTACGCCTTCCTCGACGACGCGCCGCTCGAAGAGCGACGGGCGCGCGCGGTCGCCGTGCGCCGCGGCCTGCCGGCGGAGATCGCGGACCGGATCGGCGGGCTCGATCCCGAGGCCATCGACGCCATCGTCGCGGAGGCCCGGCCCGTGGTGCGCGACGCGGACGAGCTGCACGATCTCCTGCTCGATCTCACGGCGCTCCCCGCGGAGGACGCGAGCGCGCTCGGATACGATCGGCTCCTCGACGTGCTCGTGGGCGCGCGTCGCGCCGCGAAGCTCGCGGGGCCGGGGATCGTCGGGGCCCTCTGGGTCGTGGCGGAGCGGCGGGATCGGGCGGCTTCGATCTGGCCCGCGGCGACGTTCACGCCTGCGCTCGTGTCGCCCGCGAAAGCCAGCGGTGAAGCGCCCGCAGAGGGGGAGCGTGAGGCCGCGATCGCGGGCCTCGTGCGCGGCTGGCTCGCCGTCCTCGGTCCGATCCAGGCGGCCATGCTCGCCGAGCGCCTGTCGATCGACGTCGCGGACATCGAGATCGCCCTCGCGCGCGTGGAGGCGGACGGCGTGGTCCTGCGCGGGAGGTTCTCGCCGGACCTCGAACCCGGTGCGATCGAGTGGTGTGATCGGCGCCTGCTCGCGCGGATCCATCGCCGCACCGTCGACGGCTTGCGGCGCGCGATCGAGCCGGCTTCGCCCGCCGAGCTCGTGCGTTTCCTCCTCGCGTGGCAGGGCGTGATCCCGGGGCAACGCGCGCACGGCGCCGCGGGGCTCGCGCGTGTCGTCGAGCAGCTCCAGGGCTTCGAGATCGCCGCGGGCGCGTGGGAGAGCGAGATCCTCCCCGCGCGCGTCGAGGCCTACGAGCCCTCGTGGCTCGACCTGCTCTGCTTGTCCGGCGAGGTCGCGTGGGGGCGCCTCTCGCCGCGCGCTTCGGCCGGCGGAGCGCCCACGCGGGCGGCGCCGATCACGCTCGCGCTCCGGCGGGATCTCGCTTGGCTGCTCGCGGAGCCGTCCGAGGCCCCGCCGCAAGCGACGCTCGGCGACGAGGGACTTTCTCTTGCCGCGCGGCGCGTCCTCGCCACGCTCGGCGCGGCGGGCGCGTCCTTCTTCGAGGACATCGTCCGGGCCACGGGCCTCGCGCGGCCCGAGGTCGAGGAGGCGCTTTGGGAGCTCGTCTCCGCCGGGCGGATCACGGGCGACGGGTTCGCCGGGCTCCGCGGCTTGCTCGGGCCCTCCCGCGCTCGTTCGAGCACCAAGCATTCACGCGGCGCGCCCGTTCTCGCGGCGGGCCGGTGGGCGCTCTTCCGCGCGCCCGCCCTCGCGGACGCGCCCCCCGCGGGCGACGTCGATCCGGCGGCGACGATCGAGGCCCACGCCCGGCAGCTCCTGCGGCGCTGGGGGATCGTCTTCCGCGAGCTCGTCGTCCGCGAGTCCCGCGCGCCGGCGTGGCGCGACCTCGCGCGTGTCTATCGCCGCCTGGAGATGCGAGGCGAGGTCCGCGGGGGCCGGCTCGTCGCGTCCTTCGTCGGAGAGCAATTCGCGCTGCCGGAGGCCCTCGAATCGCTGCGGGCCATCCGCAAGGCGCCGCTCCGCGGAGAGGTCGTGCGCCTCTCCGCGTGTGATCCGTTGAACCTCGTCGGGACGATCCTCCCGGGCGAGCGCGTGCCCTCGACGCTGTCGCACTTCGTCACGTACCGGGACGGAATGCCGATCGACGAACCCATCGACGCCGAGAAGGTTGGGCCTGCAAAGGTACGTAGGGGCGAACGGGCGCCTGCTCGCGCGGTTTGACCTACCGCGCCGCCGGCGCGACCATGAACTCGCCGAACAACTCGCGCCGCGCGACCCACGGCGTCTGCTTGCCGTTCGACGCTGCGCGCACCCGCTCGGTCACGTAGTCGACGAGCTCGTTCACCTCGATGGCGCCGCTGCGATCCCGATCGGGCGCCTCGCCATCGAGCGCTTCGAGCAGCGCGCTCGTGAAGAGCCCGTGCCCGCCCTGGAGATCCTTCCGCAACGGCTGCGGCTTCCCGTCCCAGGCGAGCTCGAGCCCGCGGCTCGCCCCTCTCGCCCCGTCCGGCGGCACCTCGTAGCTGAACTGCGATCCCCGCGCCGCCGAGAACACCAGCACGCCCGCGCGATCCCCCGCCGCGAGCTCCCGCGCGAGCGACTCGTTCGGCGCGACGACCTCCGTCGACACGTGCCCCGCGTGGCAAGCGTCGAGCATCATGAACACGCGCCCGCGCGCGCCGCGCAGCGCCTTCTCGATGCGATCCCACCCGATCCCGTGCTGGGTCGCGGCCTCGCGGGTGAACTCCGCCTGGCTCGTGAGGAAGAGCATCTTCGACTCGTCGAGCCGCGCCCCGTGGCCCGCGAAGAACACGACGGCGAGGTCGTCCGGGCGCATCCCCGCGAGCCCCGCGAGCGCCTCGTCCACGCGCCCCACGGTCACCTCCTCGTCGAGGAGCGTCGTCGCCAGGATGCGACCGAACGGGCGGTTCGGCCCGGCGAGGCGCGAGAGCGATGCCGCCACCGAGCGCGCGTCGTCGTCCGCGAATTCGAGCTGCTGCTCGGGTGACATGTTGGGATACCGGCTCACGCCGATCGACACCACGTGCAAGCTCGGCTTCTCCGCGAGGGGGGACGTCGACATGACGTCGAGCTGCTCGGGGTTGCTCGCGTAGCCGGCGGCGTCGTACGCGACGAGGCTCAGGCGGTTCCTGCCCGCGTGGAGCGGCACGTCGAGCGAGACGCGCCCCTCCGCGGCGCACACGAGCTGATCGGCCGCGGGTTTGCCGTCGACGAAGACGCGGACGCGATCGACACGCGAGGGGCTCGTCGCGACCACGTCGAGCTTGAGACGATCGCCCGTCGTCTGGATCGTTCCTCGCGGGGCCGGCGCTTCGACGCGGAGCCTCGGCGGCCGCGCGAGCGAGGCCGGCGCCGGCGCCTCTTCACCGCCGAGGCTCCGCTCCACGAGGTCCGGCCGCTCGAACCGGGCGGCGAAGCGCTCGAACGTGAAGCCCTCCAGGGGATCCGCGAACATCCACGCGACGCTTCGTGCTCCATCGATGCTCGATCGATAGGCGCCGGACGGCGTCGCCGACACCCACTCCCCGTTCGGCGTGGAGACCAGCGTCATGACGACCTCGCCGCGCTCCGTGACGATGGCCGTCGCGCCCCCGTTGCCGCTGAGGAGGAAGAGGTCTCGCTTGGGGGCCACGGTGATCGCGGAGATCTCGTTGTCCGCGAGCGCGAGGCGCGCCCGCACGGCGAAGCTCGACGCGTCGAGCACGGCGGGCTTGAGCCCCCCCACGACGATCGCCCCCTTGTGCCATCGCACGGCCCCGTCCGTCTCCGGCTTGTGCACCTTCCGCACGCGGCCCGTGCCGGCGTCGATCTCCATCAGCACGGACACGAAGTGCTGCACGCCGCCCTTGTTCGTCTCCAGCCGCCGCGTCGACATGACGACCGTCTTTCCGTCGGGCGAGAAGGCGGCGTGAGAGCGATCGACGTCCATCCCTCCATCCGGCCGCTTCGCGACGGCGAACGGGATCGTCTGAAGCTTGGTGGTCCAATCGATCTTCCCCGTGTCCGTGCGCAGGGACGTGAGCGTGTCTCCGCCGCCCCCGACGAGGTGCAGGCCGTCCGCGGAGAGCGCGAAGAACTTCAGGTCCGACGCGAGCTTGGCGAGGACGCGCCCTTGGGGCCGCGCGATCTCCCCGGAGGGGACCTTGGGCACGGGCGGCAGCGGCCCGCGGAGATCCCACCGCTCCACGGCCACGTCGTGCTTCTCGTCGATCACCGGCGCCCCGCCCGGGCCCTTCTTGCTCGTCATTTTCCGATCCGTCTGCACGCGCACGGTGAGCAGCTCCTCGCTCGTCGGCAGGAACTCCGCGAAACGCACGAACGCTCCGGACTGCAAGATCCAGCGGCGGAGCGTCTGTCCGCGCGCGGTCTCGCGCACGCGCACCTCGAAGCCGCCCGTCGACGAGGCGAGCTGCTCCCCGTTCGGCGCGTACGACAGCGCCATGATCCGCCCCGACTCCCGCTCGTTTCCGCTGATGCCGGGCTGCGGCTTGCCGCTCTTGAGATCCCAGCGCGTGAGATCGCCGTTGAACGCGCCGGTGGCGAGCTCGCTCCCGTCGGGCCGCGCGGCGACCGACTCGATGGATCGAGGAGCCCCCTCGATCGTGCGCACCGCGCGCATCGTCTGCACGTCCCGCACCTCGATGCTCGTGCCCTCGGCGAGGTGGCTTCGGGCCGTCACGAGCGTCGAACCATCGCGGCTCGCGGCGACGAGCTCACCCCGCGGCGGTTCGTGCGTGTGGAGCGCGACGGCCTGCGCGTCGGGGAGGGTGAACGCCGAGGCGTGCCCGGTCATGAGATCGACCGCCCAGAGCCGCCCGCCCGCGGCCGACGCGTCTCTGTATCGACCTGGAAGGACGCGCGGCGCGCCGCCCTTCGCGAGCGGGAACAACGTGACCGACCCGCCTGCGCTCACCGAGACGACGACCTCGGGCGTGAGCGCGACGCGCAGCGGCGTGTCCCCGAGCCCGCTCCCCAGCGGGAACCGATGCGTGACGGTGCCGGTCGCGACGTCGACGACGACGATCTCCCCGGGGTAGGCCACCGCGACGCGCTGGCCCTCGGCGTCGTGCGTGAGCGCGAGCGCGCTCGGGGTCTTCGCGCCGATGGCAATCTCTTTCTTCGTGCTGCCCGTCTTCGCGTCGAAGAGCGTGAGTTTGTCCGCGGCCATGGCGAGCCACGTGCCGTCCGGGGAGAGCTGGAAAGCGCCGTGGAGCGGCAATGTGACGCGCGGGCTCTTCGGTTTGTCGAGGTCGACCACCTGCACCATGAGCCCGTCGGGGGTCCCGTCCGGCGCGTAGTACGCGAGGCGCTTGCCATCCGCGCTGATCGACAGGTCGTGCACGAAGTATCCGGCCGTCACGAACCGCGTGAGGAGGAGTCCCGCGCGCAGATCCCACACGCGCACCGTCCCGTCCTGCGCGCCCGACGCGAGCTTGCTGCCATCGCTGCTCAGCGCGATCCGCTGGATCGGCCGCTCGTGACCGTTCTGCAGGAGGAACGTCGGCTTGCTCGGCGCGCCGTCGGCCGGGGGCGCGGCATCCGGGCATGTGGGCAGCGGCGCGTCGGCGTCCGCAGGCGCCCCCGGGATGCGAGGCGTGGCCTTCGCTTGCGCGGACGGAGGTCGCGCCTGGGGCGCGGGCTGCACCGTCGTGTTGCAGCCGGCAGCGACGACGAGGGACGCGGCGAGCGCGCGGAAGACGTTTCGGAGCGGGGACCGGGCCACGGCCCGAGGGTACTATCGGTCGCCGCGCACGAACGACTCGAAGATCTCGACGTCGCGGGGCGAGCCGAGGACCAGGGGCACGCGCTGGTGCAGCTCCGTCGGCGTGATGTCGAGGATCCGCGAGGTGCCCGTCGTCGCCTTGCCGCCGGCGGCCTCGAACACGAACGCGAACGGGTTGGCCTCGTAGAGCAGCCGCAGCTTGCCCTGCTTGTTCTTCCGATCGGCCGGGTAGGCGAAGACGCCGCCCTTCATCAGCGTCCGGTGCGCGTCGGCCACGAGCGACCCCACGTACCGCGCGCCGTACGGCCTCCCCGTCGCCTTGTCCTCCTCCTTGAGCCACGCGTTCCAGCGCCGCACCTCGTCGGACCAGTACGTGCTGTTGCCCTCGTTGATCGAGTAGAGCGACGCCTGCTCCGGGATGCGAATGTTCTCGTGCGAGAGGAAAAACTCGCCGACCGTCGGATCGTACGTGAACCCGTGCACGCCGCCGTGGCCCGTCGTGATCACGAGCATCGTCGACGATCCGTAGAGGATGTATCCGGCCGCCACGAGATCACGCCCGGGCCGCAGGAAGTCCTGCTCGGTCGCGCCCTCGGCGTCCGACTCCTTGCGCAGCACGCCGAAGATCGTGCCGATCGAGATGTTCACGTCGATGTTCGACGAGCCGTCGAGCGGGTCGAAGACGACGAGGTACTTGGCGCGCCGATCGGTCGACGTGATCCGGATCGAGTCGAGCTCCTCGCTGGCGACGGCGGCGCAATGCCTGCGGCGCCCGAGCACGCTGAGGAGCGTCTCGTTCGCCTCCTCGTCGAGCTTCTGCACGAGCTCGCCCTGAACGTTCGTCTGGCCCGTGTACCCGAGCAGCCGCGCGAGGCCGGCGCGGCGCACCTTGGCGGTCACGAGCTTCGCGGCGAGGCCGATCTGGTTGAGGAGCGACGTGAACGTCCCGGTCGCCGCCGGGAACCCGAGCTGTCCTTCGAGGATGAACGTTTCCAGCGTGATGCCGACGCGGGAAGGTCCTTCCGACGGCGGGGCCCAGCTCTCGAGCCGCTTGTCCGAACTCGTGGTCATCGTGTTTCCCCTCGGGGGCTGCCGTCTACCACGGCCCCACGCCCGACGTCGTCCGATTCCGGAGCTCCGGTGTTCGTTGCGGAAGAGCCGTTCGCGGCCTAGCCTCCCGAACCGTGCCCGCGCGCCGGGCGAAACCCACCGGAGACGACCATGGCTCTCACCGATCGCGTCAAGCAGATCCTCTCTTGGTACTCCTCGGAAAACCCCGGTACCCAGACGAACCTCGTGCGCCTGCTGAACCACGGCGGGCTCGCGGGTACGGGCAAACTCGTGATCCTGCCCGTGGATCAGGGCTTCGAGCATGGCCCGGTGCGGTCGTTCGCGCCGAACCTCGAGGCGAACGATCCCGACTACCACTTCCAGCTCGCCATCGACACCGGCTGCAACGCGTACGCCGCGCCGCTCGGCTTCCTCGAGGCCGGCGCCGCCAAGTTCGCGGGCCAGATCCCGCTCATCCTCAAGCTCAACAACAGCGACTCCCTCGGCAAACCCGAGCACCCGATCTCGGCCGTCACGGGCTCGGTCGAGGACGCGCTGCGCCTCGGCTGCGTCGGCATCGGCTACACGATTTACCCGGGCTCCGGCGCTCGGAACAAAATGTACGAGGACCTCCGGGAGATCACGCTCGAGGCCAAGCGCAAGGGCCTCGTCGTCATCGTCTGGTCGTACGCGCGCGGCTCGATGTCGAAGGCCGGCGAGACGGGCATCGACATCATCTCCTACGCCTCGCACATCGCGGCCGAGCTCGGCGCGCACATCGTGAAGGTCAAGCCTCCGACGGCGCACATCGAGCAGGAGGAGGCGCAGAAGATGTACCAGAAGTACAACATCCCGATCGCGACGCTCCCTGAACGGATCCGCCACGTCATTCAGTCGACGTTCAACGGCCGGCGCATCGTCATCTTCTCGGGCGGCGAGGCGAAGGGCATGGACGCCGTGCTGAGCGAGGTGCGCGAGCTCGCCGCGGGCGGCTCGTTCGGCTCGATCATGGGGCGCAACGCGTTCCAGAGGCCCCGCGCGGAAGGGGCCGAGCTCCTCACGAACGTGATCCGCATCTACAAGGAAGCTTCCGCCGCAGGCCGCTGAGCGCGCCAGCACCCGTGCGCTGGTTTGCCGCAGCGCGGCGATGCACCCCGGAGCGGCGCGCGTCACATCGAATGACGCGCGCCGTCCATCCCCGTAAAACCCACGAGACGATCGGTCGACGTTGCCTGCGTCTCGTGATTAGATGCGCGCCCCGACGACCCCGAGGGGTCTCGCACGCAATCGTCCAGGAGAACGCATGTCCATCAAGCTTTCCGTCGTTTCCCAGGACCCGCTTCGGATCGACGCCGACGTCGCCGTCATCGGCGTGCCCGAGGGGGCCACGACGAAGGAGGGCATCCTCGCGCAGCTCGAGAAGGCGCTCGGTCCGGTCGTCGCCCGCCTCGTCAAACGTGAGGATTTCACGGGGAAAAAGGACCAGACGCTCGATCTGCAGACGAACGGCGCGCTCCCGGCGCACCGTGTTCTCCTGATGGGCCTCGGCAAGGCCACCGTCACCGACGTCGAGGTTCGCCTCCTCGCGGCCAAGGGCGCGCGGCTCGCGCTCGGCGGCAAGGCCGAGTCGCTCACGATCGCGCTGCCCGAGGGCGTCGCGCACGCCGCACGCGCGGCGGCCGAGGGCGCGGTGCTCGGCGGCTACCGCTTCACGAGCTTCCTGACGGGCGATCGCATCCCGAAGACGAACCTCGCGCGCGTCACGCTCACGACGACGGGCCGCGTGAGCAAGGCCGATCGTGACGGCGCGGCGCTCGGCCAGAAGGTCGGCGAATCCGTGTGCATCGCGCGCGACCTCATCAATACGCCTCCGAACGAGCTCTACCCCGAGAAGCTCGCGAAGGCGGCCGAGGAGGTCGCCAAGGCGAACGGCCTCGAGTGCAAGATCTTCGACAAGGCGCAGCTCACGAAGCGCGGCATGAAGCTCATCCTGGCCGTCGGCCAGGGCAGCGCGCGGGATCCGCGGCTCGTGCACCTGACGTACAAGCCGGCGAAGCCCGCGAAGAAGAAGCTCGTCTTCGTCGGCAAGGGCCTCACGTTCGACAGCGGCGGCCTCTGCATCAAGCCCGCGCAGGGCATGGAAGAGATGAAGGGCGACATGGGCGGCGCGGCCAACGTGATCGCGCTCATGGCAGCCGTCGCCGCCACGAAGCCCTCGGTCGAGGTGCACGGCATCATCGGTTCGGCCGAGAACATGCCCGACGGCAACGCCTACCGGCCGGGCGACGTCTTCGGCTCGCTCGATGGCAAGACCGTCGAGATCATCAACACGGACGCCGAGGGCCGCCTCGTCCTCGCGGACTGCCTCGCGTACGCCCGCGGGCTCGACCCCGACCTCATCCTCGACAACGCCACGCTCACCGGCGCGTGCGTCGTCGCGCTCGGCCCCACGGTCTCGGGCTACTTCACGAACCGCGAGGAGCTCGCCGATCAGTTCCGCAAGGCGGCGAAGGCGGCGGGCGAGTCGACGTGGCAGCTGCCGCTCGTGGAGGAGCTGCGCGAGGGCCTGAAGAGCGACTGGGCGGACATCAAGCACACCGCCGATCGCTGGGGCGGCTCGATCACGGCCGCGCTCTTCCTGCGCGAGTTCGTCGGCGATCGCGCGTGGATCCACGTGGACATCGCCGGCCCCTCGCTTGCGAACAAGCCCTACGGCATCTACCCCAAGGGGGGCACGGGCCACGGGGTCCTCACGTTCCTCCGGCTCATCGAAGAGCTCTCCTGAAACGCTCGCTGTGAACCTACGCCGCAAGCTCGCGCGGGCGATGTCCCGCGCGATCTCCGACTTCAAGATGCTCTCCGACGGTGACCGCGTCCTCTGCGCGGTCTCGGGCGGCAAGGACAGCTACGCGATGCACGACCTGCTCGTGGATCTCGCGCGCCGAGCCCCCGTGCGTTTCAGCGTCGTCGCGGTGAACATCGACCAGGGGCACCCGGGCTACCCGGGCCACCTCTTGCGCGACTACATGGCCTCGCGCGGGCACGAGTTCGTGATGATCAACGAGGACACCTACTCGATCGTCACGGACAAGATCCCCGAGGGCAAGACGTACTGCTCGCTCTGCTCGCGCCTGCGCCGCGGCATCCTCTATCGCATCGCGCAGGAGATGGGCTGCACGAAGATCGCGCTCGGCCACCACCGCGACGACGCGATCACGACCTTGATGCTGAACCTCGTCTTCGCCGGGCAGCTCAAGGCCATGCCGCCGAAGCTCGTCGCGGACGACGGCAAGAACGTCGTCATCCGCCCGCTCATCTTCTGCGCGGAGGACGACCTCGCGGCGTTCGCGGCCGAAGAGAAGTTCCCGATCCTGCCGTGCGACCTCTGCGGCTCGCAGGAGAACCTCCAGCGCAAGGCGATCAGCCGCCTGCTCGCCGACCTCGACGCGCGTTGCCCCGGCGCGCGGCGCAACATGCTCGCGGCGCTCGGCAACGTGCGGCCGAGCCACCTCTTCGACAGCGGCCTCTGGCAGAAGCTCGGCCTCGAAGTCGCGCGAGAAGACGGCGGCGAGGCTTCGGCCGCGCTCGCGGGCGACGAGGACGACGTCGGCGGCTTCGTCCCGCTGTCGAGGCTCTCCGATCGGAGTATCGTGTAAGCACGCATGGTCGATGATCCGGAGCCGCGAGCGAGCGAGACCGACCACGAAGGGGCCCTCGCGGAGCCGCTGAAGGCCGCCCCGGCCCGCGCCCTCGCGCCTCGAGACGAGGGGCCCGTCGCGCGCCTCGTCGCCGAGATTCGCGCCGGAGATTCTCCCGGACAAACCCTGCTCGCCACGTTCGTCGCCTGGTCGACCACCGTCGCGCCCGCCGCGCTCTCGCGCTCCGCGGCGCGCCCTGCTGCGTTCGTCGCCGTCGTCGGCCTCCTCGCCGGCCTCGCGGGCCCGCTCTTTCGGAGCAGCCGCCCGACGCTCTCGCGTCACGTCGGCATCACTGCGTTCCTCGCGCTGACGACGGGCGCGTGGCTCCTCGGATCTCCTGCGCTCACGCCCGCGCGCCTCGATCCTTTGCGCGCGTCGGTCGGCGCGATCGCGTGGGGCGCGTTCGCGCTGTCGTGGCGGGAGCGCTGGGAGACGGGCCCGTCGAAGCCCGATGCGCCGCGTGAGCCGGACGCGCCGCTCCTGCAAGCGCGCTCGACGTTGCCGGGCGGCGCGATCCCCATCGCGACCGTCGGCATCGTCGCGGGGCTCGTGTACCTCGTCCTCGCGTGGCACGTGCGTGATGGAGATCGCGCGCTCGCCGCGCAGGCTGTCGCGGTCGCTTGTGCGGTCGCCATCAGCGCCGTCGGGGCGACGGTGGCCGTGGATCGTGGCAAGCGCTCGTCGAGGTCCTCGCGACGCATGACGCCTGCGGCCGGCAAAGCGCTCCTCATGCTCGTGGTTTTCGTGGTGGCGGGGGTCGCCGTCATCCTGATGCGCCGGTAGTCGCCTGGCGGACGAGTCCAGGCGTTCGGTGGGGTCGCGGTGCATTCTCGACGGCTTTTCCCCGTGTTCGGGGACGTTCCGGGCCGGTCCTGCCCCACAGGGCGGGCGCGCCGAGGTATGCTCCCATCGTGTCTCGCGCGATTGACGCCTTCGCAGTGCTTCTGCTCTTCGCAGCGGCCACTGCCTTTGGGTTCGGCGTTCATGCGCTCGGCCTGCGCGACGACTTCAAGGCGGTCTACCTCCTCGTGATCGGAGGCCTCTCCTTGCGAGCGTCGACGGAGCTTTTGCGCCCGCGGGGGGGTGGATGAGCGTGCGCGCGGGCGTGCTGCGCGAAGGGCGTGGGCGCTGCGCGCCGCGGCTCGTGTCGCTCGTGTCGCTCGTGTCGCTCGTGGCAACCGCGGCGGGGTGTGGCGGTTCGGGGGGTCCTTCGGGGCCGCCGCCCGAGCGAGCCGCGCTTGCCGCGGGCACGGTCGCGCGTGTCGGACAGGAAGAGGTGCACGAAGGCACGGTCTCGCGCATCGCGACGAGCCAGCGGATCGACGCCACGGCGGCGCGGGACCTCGCGATTCGGGACGCGCTCTTCGCGAGCGAGGCCAGGTCGCGCGGCGCGTCGAACGATCCAGATCTCGATCGTCGTGTGAGCGCGGCGCTCGCGCGTCGGCTTTTGCATCAGCTCCTCGCGGAGGCGGATCGCCTGGGGCCGGTGACGGACGCGGAGCTCGAGCGGGTGATGGCGCGTCGGTGGCTCGAGCTCGATCGCCCGGAGGGGTTTCGCACCGTGCATGCGGTCGTGCGGCTCGCGGAGAACGCGGACGCGGCGACGCGGAGCCGGGCCGAGGTCGTGGCGCGCGCGATCCGCGAGGCCGTGCTGCCGGTCGGGAAGGAGGCGCGCACGATCGCGCGCCCGCAGGCGACGCGCCCGTTCGAGGACGTGAACGATCCGATCGTCGCCTCGTTTCGCAGCGCCGTCGACGGCGTCGACAAGGATGGATTCGAGATCGTCGTGGAGGCGCTCGCGCCGGTCACGGCGGATGGACGCTTGGTCCGCCCCGAAGGCGGCATGCTGGTGGAATCATTTGCGCGCGCGGCGAGCGCGCTCGAGGCGCGCGGCGACACGAGCCCCCTCGTGCCCACGTCGTATGGCGTGCACGTCATCGTCTTGCTCGAGCGCACGCCCGCGCAGAGCGTCCCCTTGGAGGAGCGACGGAGGCTCGTGCGTGACGAGGTCGTGTGGGGTCGCGCGAGTGCGGCGCGGTCGAAGCTCCTCGAGGGGCTCAGGCGTGATGTCCTCGTCGACCGGAGCGCGGAGTCGCTCCTCGCCCTGGTCCCGATCGAGCGATGAGCGAACGCACGCGATCCCGCCGTCCTCGTCCTGCGCCTCCGCCGCGTGATCAGGAGGCGACGACCTTCACGACGATCCTCGAGCGCCTCGTGCGGGCCTTGCCCAGCGCGAAGGGCGCGACGCTCGTCGACGCGGAGGGCGAGACCGTCGACTACTTCGGCGTCCTCGATCCGTTCGACCTCAAAGTTGCTTCGGCGCACTGGCAGATCGTGCTCGGGGAGCTCCGGGAGACGCCGAACTTCGCGTCGCCCAAGCAGATCACGGTCCGCGCGCGCGGCCGTGGGTACCTCGTGCGGCAGCTCCCGGAGGGCTATGCCCTCCTCGTCGTCTTTCATCCGCGCGCGGTGTTTGCCGCGTCCGAGCGCACGCTCGAGGAGATCGAGGCGCAGCTCTACGCGGAGGCGGGTTGGTCGCGGCCGCAGGGCAGCACGAAGTGGTTCCGCGTCGACGTCGAGACGATGCCGCCCGATCACTCGCGACCGCGGCGGCTTCGGGCGGCGGGCGGCTGGCAGCCCATCGAGGTGATGGGGGCGATGGTGGGGCTTCGCGGGCGGGAAAAAGGTTTCCGCGTACGTCTTCCGAGCGGCGCGGAGATGCTCCTCGTGCGCGAGTGCCGGGGCCGCTGGTTCGCGGACGAGCACGTCGAGGAGCTCATCTGAGTTCGCGCCCGTTCGTCTTGGCTGTGGTTTTCGCGGAGAAACCCCCGGCCGGATAAGGTGGACGGAAAAAAAGCGTTCTGGTTGTTGACAGGAGGGGAGGGGTGAGTAGAGTCGCCCTCCCCAACGCGACGGCGGTGCTGCCGCGAAGGGGCTGCCGAGGGCCAGCGCCCCGGTTCTTCTGTGAGAAGGAGCGAGTACAGCTCGCACCTTCGCCCCGCGAAAGGCGGGGAAAGCGGAAGAGACGGGACGCAAAAAAAGGTGACGAGGCAGTTGACAGGCGGAACTCGATGAGTAAAGTCCGCCCCCCTCGACGCGACGGCGTGAGTCGCCGCGGAGGGGCCACCGAGGGCCAGCGCCCCGGTTCTTCAGCTCGATAGGGTGAGGTTCGCCTCGCTCTCTCCTTCTCGCAAGAGGAAGAGAAAAAGCGGAAGAGACGGGACGCGAAAAAAAAGGCAACAAGGTGGTTGACAGGCGGAACTCGATGAGTAGAATCCGCCGCCCCGAAGCAAAGGGCACCGCGATGAGCGGTCCCGAGCAACGGGAGAGACGGTCGAAAAAGAAAACGACCGACTCGAAATGAATGGTTGACACGGCGCCGAGAGGCAACTAGATCAACCGCCCTCGCCGAGACAAACGAGTCGCGAAAGCGACCCGGACGAACGGCGAGATGACAGAACGAAGGAATGGCAGAACTATCTGCCGAAAGCCTTCGGCTCGGTCCTTGAAAACTGGATTGTACGCAACACGCAATAACGTGTGGTGACGTGGCCCTCGCCTCGAACCTGCGCAAGCACGGTTCAGGCAACACGTCATGCCAATAAG
>NZ_JARZHH010000067.1 GCF_029946515.1 Polyangium sp. 6x1 | reverse complement strand
GCGGGCTCGGGCTCGGCGGAGGCGGCGGCGCTCGCGGGGGCCGTCGGGGCGGCGGCGGCGCTCGGCGGCGGCGGCGCGGGCGCGGCGGACGAGGTCGGGAGCGAGCTCGGGCCCGGGTCGTCCTGGCAGGCAGCGAGGGCGAGGAGCAGGGCGGAGGTGGCGAGGAGCGGGCGCTTCGGCATGTCGATCGTCTCGGCTTGTAGCAAAGGAGAGGAGTGGCGTCGTCGGGATCTTTTCGGCGGCGCGAGCCCCCGAGGAACGGCGCGAGGGCTCCGGAGGTTACATGCGAGCCGAGGGAGGCATTCCGCGCGGCGAGATCGGGTAGGATCGCCCGCGATGGAGGCGGTCGTCGATCTTCCGTGGTGGCTGCGCGAGCACGTGAAGGTGCTCTTCGCGGGCCTCGCCTTCGGGGCGTCCTGGGTCGTGCGGGCCCAGAGCCGCAGCATCGACGCGGACCTGTTCGCGTCCGTGGTCCGGAAGCTCCTCGAAGCGGACAACCTGCCGCGCGTCCTCAAGCTCATGAACGCTGGTCTCCCCATGCCAGCCTGCGTGGCCACGAAGGCCGCGCTCCTCGCGGCCGTGCGCATGGGCTCGTCGCAGAGCGCGGCGCGGAGAGGATATCGAGGCGGGCCGAATGCCGTCCTCGCGCCCGTCCTGCCCGAGATTGCCCGCGACTACGATGAGGCGTTCCGGAAGGCCGCGGCGCCGCTGTGGAAGGCGTTTTTCCTCGCGTTGCCGTCGCCGCTGCTGCTCGCGCTCGCCGCGTGGGGCGCATTCGAAAGCCGGGGGCCCGCGCCCTTCAACTGGGAGATGATCGTCGCCGCGACCGGGATGCTCGCGC
Source organism: Polyangium sp. 6x1 (assembly GCF_029946515.1). Taxonomy (GTDB): domain Bacteria; phylum Myxococcota_A; class Polyangia; order Polyangiales; family Polyangiaceae; genus Polyangium. Next base: position 59,994 of record NZ_JARZHH010000067.1, on the reverse strand, counting down.
TCGCCTATGCGGGGCGTTGCCACGTCCGGATCGTGCGTTCGCGCGAACGCGTGTTTCGGAGCCTCGCCCCGAACTTCGAGCAAATCGCCCGGGACGGTAACCAGGCCGCCCTCGCCGAGGAGGTGCTGGAGCGGCCGTCCACCACGTGAGCCGTTTTCCCTCGCTCGGGCGTCCTTGGGTTTGGCGCGTAAACACGCGTATCGGCTGGGCGGATGCCCCGATTCACGAGGAGAACGGAAAATGATGGCGAAGAGGCAGCTTTCCCTGGTGCTCGTGTCCACGATGGCTCTGCTCGGTGTCGCGTGTGGTGGCGAAACTCCGCAAGCCGAGACGCCGCCGCCGCCGCCGGCCGAGACGACGCCGCCGCCGGCCGAGACGACGCCGCCCGCGACGACGGCCGCGGCGCCCGCCCCGACCGAGGCTGCTCCGGCCCCGAAGCCCGAGCCGGCCGCCGCCCCGGCCCCGAAGCCCGGCAAGGAGCGGATCGTCGGTCAGTGGCAGTTCGATTTCTCGGGTGAGCCGCGCGCCGCCGCCGAGGCCGATGCCAAGAAGAAGGCCGGCAAGGACGAGAAGAAATACGCCGCGCTGATGAAGGAGACCGAGGAGGCCGCCGCCGGCGAGTGGATCGAGTTCACCGCCGATTCGATGTACGTTTCGCACGTCACCGAGAAGGGCAAGGACAAGGTCATCCTCAAGGTGAAATACGAGGTCGCGAAGGACGAGAACGGCGCGATCGTCATGAAGCCCGCGGGCAAGGACGAGATCTCGAAGAAGGAGATGCCCAAGGATCTCGAGATCGGCGTGACGTTCAAGGACGACAAGACGATCGAGATGAAGGACCCGAAGAAAAAGATGACGCTGGTCTTCAAGCGGAAGTCCTGATCCTGCTTCGCGGCCCTCGTCGCTTGCGAGGTGCCCCGCGTGCCGCCATCATCGTCCCTTCCAGAACTCGGAAAACCGTCGCCATAGGGAGGGATGATGACCCCCGAGACGTTCACGGCAGGCGAGCACTGCATCGAGCGCGAGGAGCCCGATTTTTTCGTGTATCGGTTCCCGCACGGGACCGCGACCGGCGCGCACGTCGGGGAGCTCCGAAAGCTCGAACGGCCGGTGTGGGACGAGGGCCCGCCGCACATCTACAACCTGGTCTTGCTGGGCGAGGAGCTCGCCATTTCGCCAGGCGCGCTCACCGAGACGGCCAAGCTCTACCGAGACTCGCCCCCGCGCACGACGGCGTACGTGGCGCGCAGGTTTTTCCACCGCACGTCGATGGAATTCTTGACGCGCATGATCCGCGCGTTCGGCGTGAAGATGCATGGGAAGGTATTCGACAACGAAGCGAGCGCCCGTGCATGGCTCGCCGATCGGCGCAGGGGGCGGAGCCGCAAGAGCGTGATGTAGGCGGGGGCGTTACTTGGCGTCGGGATCGTCGCCGGTCGGCTCGCGGCTCTCGATGACGATCGTGCCGCGCTTCGATGCCGCCTTGCGCGGCGGCGGGGAGGGGTTCGTGAGGGAGGCCAGGAGCTCGGGCGCGGGGGCGCCAGCGATCGGCAGGACGATCTCCTTGGTCTCGGCGCCGCGCTCGTAGGTGACGCGGAGCTCGGGCGCCGTGGCGAGCGAGGTCCACGCGTCCCAAAGCTGCTCGGGGGTCTCGACGGTCTTGCCGTTGACGCGCGTGACGACGTCGTCGGGGCGGACGTCGAGGCCGGTCCACTCCTCCGGGATGGCCACGAGGCGCCAGCCGACGAACTTGCCCTCGCGGAAGACCTCCTCGGGCCAGACGCGGCGGAGCAGCCACGGCAGGCCCATCGGCAGGACGGTCTTCAAGGCCTCCCGTTCGAGCTTGTCCGGGGCCTTCGCCGGGCCCTTGTCAGCTTGTCCCGACGCCGTCGGGGCCTTGGGCGCAGCCGGCGGAGGGGTCGCCTCGCTGCCCGCGCCACAACCGAGCAGGGCCAGGGAGACCAGGCCGAACGGATACGCGTCTCGCCACCGCATCCCCGGACTATGGGAGAGCCGCGCGCCGCTTGCCAACAATCCGGAAGAGGGCTCGGTCAGGCCGCCTCTTCCATCGGCGGTCCCGCCGCGCGGGCGATCTGGTCATGGCGCACCCGGCCGACGTCGAACGCGCGGGCGGCGTCGAGCATGTGATCGAGGACGTCGTCCACGGCCATCGCGGCGCCCTTGCGGAAGCGGAGCGGGTTCAGCCGCGCGACGACGAAGGGCTTGAGGAAGGGGCTTTCGAAGCCGCGGGCCTTGAGGGCGGCGGCGATCTCGGTGACGCGATCGTCGAGCGCGAGGAGCTTCTGCGCCTCGGCCTCGCGGTGGGCGAGCGCGTCTTCGAGCGAGACGTCGAGGAAGGCGTCCGTGGCCCGGAGGATGCCGTGGTACGAGCCGCCCGAGAAGCGCGGGCGGGCCTCGTAGCAGAGGCCGAGCGTGAGCAGCGCGGGCTCCTCGAACTCGAAGGAAAAATCCGCCTCGGTGCGGTCCGAGCCCGCCTCGGCGAGGGAGCGGGCCATGCGGATGACCTCGAGCGCGCGCTCGCGGACGTTGTGGGCCTTCTCGGTGTTGAGGGCGAGGATCTGGTAGGCGACGCGCTCGTCCGGCACGACGAGGGCGACGAGGGCGCGGCCGCCGAGGCGCTTCATCGCTTCGAGGCGGTGGCGGCCGTTCGGGGTCCAGTAGCGGCCGTCGGGCCGCCGGAAGGCGATGATCGGGTCGAGGAAGGTGCCGATCTTGTCGATCACGGCGGCGAGCTTTTTCGCGTGGGCCTCGGAGAGATCACGCTGGAAGGGCGTGGGCTCGACGCGGTCGAGGGGGAGGCCCGCGAGGACGGTGGGATGGGCGCCGAGCGGGTCGCGGTAGACGGCGAGGACCGAGCCGCCGTCCTCCTGGATGGCGTGCGCGAGGGCGTCGACCTCGGGCGGGACGGGGCCGGCGAGCAGGACGCCGGCGGGCAAGCCGCGGGATCCCTCGGCGGGGCCCTTCTTGCGGCGAGCTCGTTTCACCGGCGGTGCGGACTCGATCGGCGGCGCGGCGGCGGCCGTCTCGGGCGCTTTCTTCGAGCGGGGTGCGGCGCGTTTGGTCGTGGCCATGCACCACGTTCGTTCGGCGCGACGTTCGTCCCGGCAACTGGATCGAGGGGGATCCAGCCTGCGGCAGGGCTCAATCCCGCACGTAAATCGAGGTCGACGCGGGCGCGGCGGGCGGGCGCGTGGGCGCCTTCGTCGAAGAAGCGCGGACCGTGGGAGAAGGGGTGGGCGTCGAGGACGGGGCGGCGACCACGGACGCGGTGGGCGGCGCCTCGGCAGTCGCGGGGACGATCGGCGAGGGGACGGGGGCGGGGAGCGGGGACACGTCGACGATCGGGGGGTTCGTCGAGCCCCGCGGAGGTGCGCTCTCCGTCGCCACGGCCGGCGGCGGCGTGGGGGGATCGGCGAGGAAGGCGCGCGCGGCCAGGGCGCTCGCGCCGAGCAAGCTCAGGGCGATGAGCGTGGCGTTGCGGAGCCGGCGAGGTGGTTTGTCCGGGAGCGCAGCCGTGCCTCCCGGGGCGGCCCGGGTCACCGCGGGGGGCGCCGTCTGGGTGACGGCCTCGCGGGCATCCTTCGAGAGGGCAGGGCGATCGGCCGGCACGAGCCGGAGCCGCGCGGGTCCGAGGGGCATCTGGGCAAGGAGCGGCGTCTCGCCCGCGCCGGTCGACGTCCGGAAGGACGGCGCCGGCTGGCCGAGCGCCTCGGCGAGGGTCTGCACGGCCTCGGTGGCGGAGGGAAAACGGTCCTCGGGCGCGAATGCGGTGATCTTCGCGAACCAGGCGTCGAACGCGGGCGGAAGCACGATCCCCACCCGCTCGGCGCGCGTGCTCGCCGCTTCCTGCGGGCCGCGACACACCTTCGTGGCGAATGCGAAGACATTCAGCCCCGATTCCGTTTCCTTGTACCAGTAAGCAATCCCGCAGAGGAGCGTGTAGGCGATCATGCCCAGGGCAAACACGTCGGTCGCGGGGGAGACGGACGAATCCTCATCGAACTGCTCGGGCGCCATGTAGAGAGGCGTGCCCATCGAGCGCGTCGTGCCCATCTGGGAGGCGCTCGCCGCCAGGATCTTGGCGATGCCGAAATCGAGCACCTTGATGCGGGGGGGGCCGTCGTCGGGCATGCACAAGAAGAGGTTGTCCGGCTTGAGGTCGCGGTGAACGATGCCGGCGCGGTGGGTCTTCTGGAGCGCGAGCGCCGTCTGGTGGAGGTGCTCGACCACCTCGGCCGGGGCGAGCGGCCCGAGGCGGCGCACGCGCTTGCCGAGGTCCTCGCCGGAGAGCAGCTCCATCACGAGGAAAGGCATGCCGCTCGGCGCGTCGATGCCCGCGTCGAGCACGTCCACGATGTGCTGGCTCTGCACGTTCGCCGCGACGCGCGCCTCCTGACGGAAGCGGTCCCGGAGCTGATCGCTCTGGATGCAATGCGGCAGCATCACCTTGAGGGCGCAGTGGCGCTGGGTCTCCGCGTGGACGACCTCGTAGACCGCGCCCATCCCGCCCGTGGCAATGCAGCGGACAACCTCGTAGCGGTCCGCGAATACACTGCCTGGAGAGAGCGGCCCGGCCGACATGTGTGGGACCATAGCGCGGCGCCGGTTCGAAGAGAAGCGTCGCGCCGAACCCTCGCGCGTGGAGATCGGGCCGCGTTCTTGCAAGGAACCGATCCGACATGCCAGCATCGGCGAGCAAGGAGGCCACGATCACGATGAGCTCGGGGGGCGCGCGGAGCGCCATGCGGGGCGGGTTGCGCGGCGCGCGCGGCCGTGTGGTCGTCTTCGCATTCGCGGCGACGGGTCTCCATGCGAACGTCGGCCACGCCGAACCGGCCGAGTGCGCCCTCGAGCCGGCGATGTGGCCCGCGCGCGCGAAGCCTTATTTCTTGATTGTCGTCGATTCGTCGAGCGCGATGACGGCGAGCGTCACGCAGGGCGGGGCCGCGGTGCCGAACAGCTGCGGCTACCCGACCACGCGTATCGGGCACGCGAAGTGTGCGGTCAAGAACACGATCCAGGCCTATGGCGACCAGGTGAGCTTCGGCCTCGCTGCGTTCGCCCGCGGGACCACGCTGGCCTGCTCGGCGTCGTGTGGCAGCGACGGAAACGGGTCGTGCATCTGGCTCGATTATCCCGGGGGCGGTTCGCCCCAGGCCGGGTGCGGGCCGGAGCCGAGCTCGCTGCCGAGCTCGGAGGACCGGCGCGGGGCCGAGATCCTGGTGCCCGTGCGGCGCGACAATTTCTATGCGCCGCCGCTCGACCCGCCGAACATCCCGGATCTCTTGCAATGGGTCGACAACAATTGCTCGCCCTCCGGCGGGATACCGAGGGAGGTGTGGGCCACCGGCGGCAAACCCCTCAACGGGGCGCTCCGGGACGCATATCGATATTTGTCGGTCGGCTGGACCAGCCCGAACGGGAATCGGTCGTTCCCGTCGCCCCTGGCCGACGCGGGGGAGCGACCTTGTCGGCCGCTCCGCGTGATTCTTTTGACCGCCGGCACGGAAGGCTGCGACGACGCGGGGCACGCGGCGGACGCCGCGGCGGATCTGCTCACGGGTTTCTCCAAGGGAGGGATTTCGTGGAGCGTGAAGACGCACGTCGTCGATTTCGGGAGCGTCGCCGTCAACGACGCCATCGCGGGCGCGGGCGGGACCGGAAAGGCGATCGCGGCGGCCGACGAGGCCGCGCTGACCGCGGCCCTCGCGAACATCGTCGTCGGTTCGCTCGGCGGGGAGACGTGCGACGAGGTCGACAACGATTGCAATGGCTGCACGGACGAGGGGTTCGGAAAAGGGGACGCGTGCAGCGAGGGCGTCGGCGCCTGCATGAGCACGGGCATGATGGTATGCGACGGTGCGGGCGCGACCATGTGCAGCGCCACGCCCGGAGAGCCCACGGCGGAAGCGTGCGGCGACGCGATCGACAGCGATTGCGACGGAGCGCCGAGCAATGGGTGCAGCGTCGACGCGGACGGGGACGGCGTGCCCGACGCCTACGATAATTGCCCGGACGTCGTCAATCTCGAACAGGGGGACCAGGACGGCGACGGCGCGGGCGACGCGTGCGACGCCGATCCCGACGGGGACGAGATTCCCACGGAGATGGGCGACAACTGCCCGTGGACGGCCAATGCCGGGCAGGAGGACCGCGACGAGGATGGGGTCGGCGACGCGTGCGACGCGGACGACGCCCTCGACGACGACGGGGACGGGATCGCCGATACGAGCGATGTTTGTCCCGGCGTGCCCGATCCGGAGCAAAGCGACATCGACGGCGACGGCGAGGGGGATGCGTGTGACGCCGACATCGACGGCGACGGCGTCGCCAATTTCGCGGATACGTGTCCCGAAGATCCGCGGCTCTCCTGCCCGAACCCCGTGGTCGACGTGTCCGGTTGCTCCTGCCGGGTCGGGAGCGCCGAAGGCGCGAGGAATGGGTTTTTCGGCGCGATCCTCGCCGGCCTGGTCGTCTTCGCCCGTCGCGGTTCTACTCGATCCGCATCCAGAAGGGCTCGGACGACGCGGCGGTGATGACGTCGTCCCCGACCGTCAGCGTTCCCTCGAAATCGCCGACCAAAAAGATGCGTCCCTCCCCGTCGACGGCAATGCCCGTCGCGTGCTGCGCATATTCGTCCCCGAAAGACCCGGCGCGCAGCACCCGCAGCGATGCGTCGAGCTCGAGGACGAGCACGTCCTCGGCGCCTTCGCTTTCGAAGACACGATCCCCCACCTCGATCCGGCCCGTGTAATCGAGCGCGATCACGGCGCCTCCGTCCGGCGTCCGGGCCATCGCCCTGGCGCGCGTGACGCCGGTCTCGCCGAAGCTCCGGACCTTGACGAGCGCGCCCTTGGAATCGATGGCCGCGACAAACGCCGCGCGCTCGGCCGAGGTCGCGGTGAGCGCGGCGCCGCGACCCACGCGGCCCGAAAAGCTCCCGAGCACGAGCGTCTGGCCCGCAGGATCGACGATCACGCCGGCCGCCTCCTCGTTGCCCGTGTCCCCGAGCGCGAGCATCCATCGCGCCTCGCCCGCGCCGCCCCGCGCAGCGACGAAGACGTCGCCGCCGCCCGCGCTCACGACCGCCGCGTTTGCCGGATCGAGCACGCCTTCGAAGACGCCAACCACGACGGCCCCGCCATCCGGGGTCGCCGCGATCGCCGCCGCTTGCTGCGCGAGCGGGCCGCCGATCCGCGCGGCGAACCGAGGCTCACCTGCGGCGTTCCTCGCGGCGACGAAGACGTCGCGATCCCCCTCGCTCACGAGCGGGTCGCCCCCGAGGTCGATCGTGCCCGAGAACGTGCCCGCGAGGAGCGTGCCGCCGTCCTCGAAGGTCGCCACGCTCATCGCGCGTTGCTCCGCGACGTCCCCGAAACGTGTCGCCTCGCCGAGGACGTCCCCGCCCGGGCTGAATCCGGTCAGGTTCGCGAGGAAGGCGTCCCGGCCTCCCGCGCTCTCGACGCGGCTCGGCCCGAAATCGAAGGCGCCCGCGAGGTCCCCGACGAGGACGATGTCGCCGTCCGCGCGCGCGGCCACCGCGCGGGGGCGCACCGAGCCGAGATCCCCCGCGACGACGGACGCGATGAGCCCCCCCGACGGCGCGAGCTCGAGGAGGAAGAGGTTTTCGTCGGCGACACACGGCGTGAGTTTGTCGGAGAGGAAGAGCCCGTCGCTGCAATGGCCCACGACGACGGATTCGCCCGAGCTCGTCGCCGCGACGCCCGTGAGCGCGCGCGCGCCCGTGCCGCCGATCTGGACGGCCGCCGCGGCCTGGAACGTGCCGACCGGACCCTCCTGCCACGCCGGCAGCGGATCCTGGAGCGCCGGGGCGCAGGCCGAAAGGAGCGGGAGCGCGACGAGGCGTGCGAGCGCGGACGGCGAGGCCCTTCGCATGAGACGCATCCTTTCAGAAATGGCCGACGACGAAGGCGCCGCCGGCGTCTTTCGCGGCCCACGGAACGAGGGTCATGGCCGCGGCCGTCTTGGCGTCCCGGTACGTCTGGACGAACCCGACGGCGCCGAGGCCGATTCCGATCGCGCTGACCACGCCGAAGCCGACGGCGAGGCCGAGGTCGCGGTTCCAGCGCTGTCGATACTCCGCGGCGAGGCCGGGCTCGTCGCACGTGCCGTCGGGGCAACGCGTGGCCACGGTGTGGCGGACATTCGCATGCGCGACGCTGAACGCGATGCTGCCGCCGAGCGCGGCGAGGCCTCCGATCCCGGCGATCCAGGCCCACGTCGGGGCCAGTCGATACGCATGGTCGGCCGGCTCGGGGGAGCCGACGGGGCCCGTCGTGAGGGGAGGGAGCTCCGGCTTCGTCGGGCCCGCCTTCGCCTGCGGGTCGAGCTCCACCGTCTTCGACTCGCCTTTCGACACGGTCACGCGCGTCTCGACCGGCGGGGCGCCGGGCATCTGCGTCGTGAGGACGTGCTCGCCCGGATCCACGGGCAGCGCCGTGCCGAGCGAGGCCGCGCCGAGCTCGAAGCCGTCCCGCATCACGCGGACGCTGACCGGGGTTTTTCCGGGGAGGACGAGCGTGAGCTTGGGGATCGCGGGCTCGATCGCGGCTTTTTCTTTGCGGGCGATGGCCGCGCGCGCGTCGTGTTTTTGACGGAGCGCCGCCGGCATGGCCTGGACGAGCCGCAAATATTCCGCGTAATGGGTCGAGGCCGAGGCGATCTTGCCCCAGAGGCGCTCGCATTCGGCGAGCGTGAACAACGTCCCCGCCCGGGGGTCGAGGCGCTGGCTCTCGGCGAAGGCGGGGCAAGCCATGTCGAAATGGCGGGCCTGCATCTCGGCCAAACCTCGGTCGAAGAGGGCCTCGGCGGCCGCCTCCTGCTGCGCGTGCGCTGACCGCGCCCCGAGCAGCACGGGCGCGACACAGAGAGGCCACACGAAAGCTCGCAGGAGCTTCCAAACGCCGGGCATGCGAGACGGTATCGCTCGGCCGAGCGAGGCGTCAAGGCGAGCGCACATCGTTGGCCCAGGCGCGCCGCCGCGTCGTAGCATCCGCGCCGGTGGAGTCGTCCACGTCGTTTCCCATCCTGCTCTCGCTCCGTGTCGCCGGCTTGGCGCTGCTCTTCGTCGGGCCGATCGGCCTCGCGATCGCGCTCCTCCAGGCGCGGCGAAGGTACGCGCTGCGTGGGCTCGTCGACGCACTCGTGCTCTTGCCGCTCGTCTTGCCGCCGTCGGTCGTGGGGTATGTCCTCGTCGTGGTGTTCGGCCGGCGGGGGCTCCTCGGGCGGATCCTGGAAGAGGGGCTCGGCGTTCGGCTCGTGTTCTCGCCGGCCGGCGCGGCGCTCGCGTCGGCGGTCGTGGCGCTGCCGATCCTCGTGAAGACGGCGCAACCGTCGATCGAGGCGGTGCCGTCGCAGCTCGAAGACGTGGCGCGCACGCTCGGGCTCAAGCCCTGGGAGGTCGTCTTTCGCGTGACGTTGCCGCTCGCGTGGCGCGGGGTGCTCGCGGCGCTCGTGCTCGGCTTCGCGCGGGCGATCGGCGAGTTCGGCGCGACGTTGATGCTCGCGGGCAACATCCCGGGCCGCACGAACACGATGCCCGTGGAGATCTTCGCGGCCTTCCAGGAGGGCGACGACGCGCGCGCCGGGCTCTACGTGGGGGTGCTCTCGGCGATCTCGGTCGTGGTGGTCCTCGTGGCGGGCCTGCTCGGGCCCAAGGAAGGGCGGGCACCGGCGTGAGCGGCGCGCCGGCGCTGGAGGTCGATCTCGAGGTCACCGTGGGGCGCGGCGGCGCGGCGTTCTCCGTCGAGGCGCGCTTCACGCTCCCTTCGGGCGTGCTCGTCCTGTTTGGCCCGTCGGGCGCGGGCAAGACCGTGACGCTGCGGGCGATCGCCGGCCTGATCCGGCCGACGCGAGGCTCCGTGCGGCTCGCGGGGGAGGCCTTGTTCGATTGGATGCGCGGGGTCGACGTGCCGCCCGAGGCGCGCCGGATCGGGTACGTGCCGCAGGATCAGGCGCTCTTTCCGCACCTCGACGTGCTCGGCAACGTGGTCTTCGGCCTGCCCCGCAAAGAGCGCAAGAAGCCCGGCCCTTTGGTGCTCGCGCTGCTCGACGAGCTCGGGCTCTCGGCGCTCCGAGGAGCGCGCGTGGACTCGCTCTCCGGCGGCGAGCGGCAGCGGGTGGCCCTCGGGCGCGCGCTCGCCGCCGAGCCGAGGTTGCTCCTGCTCGACGAGCCGCTCTCGGCGCTCGATCGGGCCGCGCGGCTGTCGATCGGTCGGTCCTTGCGGGAGGCGCTCGCGCGGCGGTCGCTGCCGGCGGTGCTCGTGACGCACGACGCGGAGGAGGCGGCGGCGTTCGGGGACGTGTTCGTGCGGTTCGAGCGCGGAAAACCGGCCCGGGAGTTGCCGCGGGAGGTCGTGCTCGGTGAAAAAGGACCATGTCCGCACTGCGGCAAGCCGTGATCGGCGAGCACGTCGCGATGATCGAGCCCCCAGATCTGCTCGTCCTCTCGTTCCGAGGGATGATCCGCGTCCCGCACGTCGAGGCCTACGCCACGCTGCGCGGCGAGCTGCTCTCGGATCAGCGCTACCTCCTGACGCTCGCGGATCTGCGCTGCGTGGAGGGCGTCGAGCCCGAGTGCCGCCGCAGCATCGCGGCCATCCGGGACGAACGAGCGCAAGCGACCGCGTTCGTCGGGGGCAGCTTCCGTTTCCGGGTCGTCGCCGAGCTCATCGCCAACGCGGCCCGCGTCTTCGCGCACAGGAAGCTCGCTTTCCGGTTCTTCCCCGAAGAAGCCTCCGCCCGCGCCTGGCTCGCCGAGATGCGCCGGACGTTCCGTGGTGTGTGAGCGGGCCACGCTGGACATAGCGCGAAGCGGCCCCTACCTGCCGCGTCGCGGCATCTGTCCGTAGACACCGGCCGGCCTCCGCGGTACCCGTCTGCCGGCAACGACAACCAGGGAGCCTTCTCGGATGAAGCCAATCCACCGTGCAGCCGTCATCGGCGCCGGGGTCATGGGCAGCGGCATCGCCGCCCACCTCGCGAATGCCGGGATCCACGTGGTCCTGCTCGACATGGTCCCGCCGAACCTCGGCGAAGCTCAGAAGAACGACCGCGCCGCCCGCAACGCGTGGGCGCAGGGCGGGCTCGACAAGGCCGTGAAGGCCCGCCCCGCCGCGTTTTTCCACCCGTCCTTCGCCCGCCTCGTCGAGGTCGGCAACGTGGAGGACGATCTTTCGCGTGTGAAAGATTGCGACCTCGTCATCGAGGCGATCATCGAGAAGCTCGAGCCGAAGCAGAGCCTCTTCGCGCGCCTGGAGGCGCTGGTCAAGCCGGGCGCGATCGTCGCGTCGAACACGTCGGGCCTGCGCATCGCGGAGATGATGGCGGGCCGGAGCGAGGCGTTCCGGAAGAACTTCCTCGTCATGCACTTCTTCAACCCGGTCCGCTACATGAAGCTCCTCGAGCTCGTGGCCGGTCCGGACACGGATCCGGCGGTCTTCGAGCGCGTGGTCCGCTTCGGCGAGGACGTGCTCGGCAAGGGCATCGTCGTCGGCAAGGACACGCCGAACTTCGTGGGCAACCGCATCGGCGTGCACGCGATGCTCGCGACGCTCCAGGGCATGCTCGAGCTCGGCCTCGAGCCCGAGGACGTCGACGCGATCACGGGCCCCGCGATGGGCCACCCGAAGAGCGCGACCTTCCGGACCGCGGATCTCGTCGGTGTCGACACGTTCGTGCACGTCGCCGACAACTGCTACGCGTCGCTCACGGCGGACGAGGACCGCGAGGTCTTCAAGGCGCCGGCGTTTGCCCGCGGCATGCTGGAGAAGAAGATCCTCGGCGACAAGACGAAGGGCGGCTTCTACAAGAAGGGCAAGGACGGGCAGATCCAGACGCTCGACGTCAAGACCCTCGAGTACCGGGCGAAGGGCGGCGACGAGGCGATCAAGAAGGCGACGAAGTCGATCGAGAAGATCGATTCGCCCGCGGAGCGCGTGCGCAAGCTGGTGGCCGATCAGGGCAAGGCCGGCGCGTTCGCGTGGAAGGTGCTCTCGAAGTCGCTCGCGTACGCGGCGCGGCGGATCGGCGAGATCACGGACGACGTGACGGCCGTCGATGACGCGATGAAGTGGGGCTACAACTGGGAGCTCGGGCCCTTCGAGACGTGGGACGCGCTCGGCTTCGCCGCGACCACGGACCGCATGAAGGCAGAGGGCATCGCGCTGCCGGCCTCGATCGAGAAGATGCGCGCCTCGGGCGCGACGGGCTTCTACAAGGGCGACGAGGTCTACGACCTCGTGAAGGGCGCCTACGTGAAGCGCGCGATCGATCCGCGGAACGCCACGTTCTCGATCCTGAAGAAGGGCGAGGCGCCGGTGCTCAAGAACGACGGCGCCGAGGCGTGGGATCTCGGCGACGGCATCCTCGGCCTCACCTTCAAGACGAAGGCGAACAGCATCGATCCCGACGTGATCTCGATGCTCTCGCTCGCGGCGGCGAAGGCCGAAGAGGACTTCCGCGGGCTCGTCATCTCGAACGACGGTGATCACTTCTGCGTCGGCGCGAACCTGTTCCTCGTCGTGATGGCGTCCGGCCAGAAGGACTGGGAGTCCATCCGCACGATGGTGAAGAACTACCAGTACGCGACGCAGCGCCTGAAGTACGCGCGCGTGCCGGTGGTCGCGGCGCCGTGGGGCATGACGCTCGGCGGCGGGCTCGAGCTCTGCTTCGGCGCGGACGCGGTGCAGGCGGCGGCCGAGACGTACGCGGGCCTCGTCGAGGTCGGCGTGGGCCTGATCCCGGGCGGCGCGGGCACGCTGAACATGCTGTGGCGCGCGCTCGAGGGCATCCCCGAGGGCGCGAGCATCAACACGCTGGAGATCGTGGCCCAGGTCTTCAAGAACATCGCGCTCGCGAAGGTCGCGACGAGCGCGGACGAGGCGAAGGCGCTCGGCTACTTCCGCAAGACGGACGGCGTCTCGTTCGACAAGGCGCGCCTCCTGACCGAGGCGAAGGCGAAGGCGATCGGCCTGGCGGAGTCGGGCTACCACCCGCCTGCGCCGAAGTCCTACCGCCTGCCGGGCGAGAGCGGGATCGCGACGCTCCGGATGATGGTCGACACGCTCGTCGCGGGCGGCTACGCAACGGAGCACGACGCCAAGATCGCGAACAAGCTCGCGGTCGTGCTCTGCGGCGGGGTGAGCGGCAACGCGCACGACGTGACCGAGGACGAGATCCTCGAGCTCGAGCGCGAGGCCTTCGTGAGCCTGTGCGGCGAAGAGAAGAGCCAGGCGCGCATGCAGTCCATCCTGATGACCAACAAACCCCTGCGGAACTAGAACTAGGCGAGGACGACCATGGCAGACATCGTGATCGTGGAGGCCGTTCGTTCGGCCGTGGGCCGGGCCCACAAGGGAGCGCTCGCGCAGAAGCGCCCCGACGAGCTCGCGGGTGAGGTCGTTCGGGGCCTGCTCGCGCGCGTGCCGCAGATCAAGCCGTCGGAGATCGACGACCTGGTCCTCGGGTGTGCGATGCCGGAGGGCGAGCAGGGGCTCAACGTGGCGCGGCCGGTGAGCTTGCTCGGGGGCCTCCCCGAAGAGGTCTCGGCGATGACCATCAACCGGTTCTGCTCGAGCGGCCTGCAGGCGATTGCGATCGCGGCGGGCAGCATTCAGGCCGGGTTCGCGGACATCGTCATCGCGGGCGGCGTCGAGAGCATGTCGATGGTGCCCATGACGGGCAACAAGATCTCGGTCTCGCCCGAGGCGATGGATCGCTGCCCGTCGGTCTACACGCCGATGGGGATCACGGCCGAGAACGTGGCCAAGCGCTTCAACGTGGCGCGCGCCGATCAGGATGCGTTCGCGCTGTCGAGCCAGAAGAAGGCCTCGGCGGCGATCGAGGCGGGCCGCTTCAAGGACGAGATCGTGGCCGTCACGGGCGTGCGGTACAAGGGCAACGACCGCGTCGCGTTCGAGTTCACGCGCGACGAGCTGCCGCGCCCGGACACGACGCTGGAGGGCCTCGCGTCGCTGAAGCCGGCGTTCGCGACGGTCGGTTCGGTCACGCCGGGCAACAGCTCGCCGCTCTCGGACGGCGCGGCGGCGGCGATCGTGACGACGAAGGCGAAGGCGGACGCGCTCGGCGTGAAGCCGCTCGGCTACCTGCGCATGTTCGTCACGGCGGGCGTGGATCCGTCGATCATGGGCATCGGCCCGGTGCCGGCGGTGCGGAAGCTCCTCAAGAAGACGGGGCTCTCGATCGCCGACATCGACCTCGTCGAGATGAACGAGGCGTTCGCGAGCCAATCGGTCTACTGCCAGCGCGAGCTCGGCATCCCGGACGAGAAGCTCAACGTGAACGGCGGCGCGATCGCGCTCGGCCACCCGCTCGGCTGCACGGGCGCGAAGCTCACGGCGACGGCGCTGTACGAGCTGCGTCGCCGCGGCGGTCGGTACGCGATCGTGACGATGTGCATCGGCGGCGGCATGGGCGCGGCGGGTCTGTTCGAGCGGGCCTGATTTCCACGTTCCTTCGTTGAAGAGGGCCCCCGTGCGGATGCGCGGGGGCCTCTTTTTTTTCAGGGGAGCGTCATCGATGAGGCTTCGACACGGAGGGGGACCGTAGCGAAGGGACGTCGAGGGGAGCTCGGTAGGGAGGGGGAGCGCGGCGGAGGCTCGTCGGCGGGGCCTCGGGACGGTCGCGGACCGTAGCGAAGGGCCGTCGACGGGGCCTCGGTACGGAGGGGGAGCGTGGCGGGGGCTCATCGATGGGGGGCCCTCGTGCGGTATGCGGGGGGACCCTTGCATTGGCGGGAGATTTCAGTCTGCGGCGTCCGAAGCGCGCGCGATGGCCTGGATGGCCTCGCAAAGATCGGCCTCGAAGCGCTGGAAGGCCGCTAGCTTCCGCAGCGCCTCGAAGCGCACTTCTTCGCCGAAGAGCCGATGGGCTCTCTCGCTGCCACGGCGGAAATCCCCATCTTGAAGGATGCGCCGCAGCGTCTGCTTTGGATCGGCTTCACGCTCGGGATCGGCTGGAAGAGAAGGGCTCGCCCCGCGACCGAGGAGCGTGTGGAACGCCTCCGCGTCCGCGAGCATCCAGGCCTCGAGCTCGCGCACAGGGACGCACGGTACGCTGACGAGGGATGGAAATTCCTGCTCGGCCAGAGCGGTCCCCGGTGTCACGCAGGTCTGCCGCGCTTCGTCCGGGTCTCCTGCGCCATCGGCATGGATGACGAGCAGCGTGAAGGCGCCCCAGTGCTCGGCGACAGCGGCGGCGATGCGATCGTCTCGCTTCGGGGGATACGGCATGGGAGCGTCGATGCCGATGGTCTCCGCGACGTCGACCCTGCTTGGAAGAAGCCTGTTTCCCAGCAGATCGAGCAAGCGATTGATGAGTGGGGAGAGGAAATCGTAATCGCTTGGCCCCTCTGCATAGAGGGCAGCACAAAGGTAGATACGGCTTCGTGTCATTCGGCCGCCTCTGCGTCCGCGGCGTGGAGCAGCATGTCGACCTCGCGCAGCGAGGCGACGAAGGCGCTGTCGCTCGGCTTCTTGGGCTTGCCCACGGGGCGCGCGCGGGTCTCACGCTTGCCGTCGCGAACCACGACGTCCACGACGCGGAGCATCTGGGGTTGGTC
Source organism: Polyangium sp. 6x1 (assembly GCF_029946515.1). Classification (GTDB taxonomy): domain Bacteria; phylum Myxococcota_A; class Polyangia; order Polyangiales; family Polyangiaceae; genus Polyangium. The sequence goes on along the minus strand of NZ_JARZHH010000067.1, from coordinate 44,372 downwards.
ACGAAATGCCGCTACGACGACGGGCGAGTGCGTGGTGAGAAGGATCTGCGTCTTATTGTCCGAGACTGCCGTATCGCGCAGGATCGACAGGAGTCTGCGCAGTCGTCCCGGATAAATCCCATTCTCTGGCTCTTCGATTCCCAGGACGGACGGGTGCGGCTCGACCGTGAGGACCGTGAGGAGCGCGAGGGCGCGCAGCGTGCCGTCAGAGGCGAGGCGCGCCGGGAGTTGCTCTCCGCCTGAGAGCTTGAAATCGAGGCGCAGGGAGTCCCCTTCCGGGACGATTTCGAAGCCGGAGAGCCCCGGCACGAGGGAGGCGAGATCGGCGCGAATCGCGCCGAGGACGGGGGCAGGGAGATCGGCAAGAATGGCCGCGAGATTGGATGCGTCGGGCGCGAGGACACCGGAGCTGATTCGTTCGCTGGGTTCGCGGAGGCGGGCGGCGTCGAGGTGGAGGAGGCGGAAGGACGACAGCTCTTCCGTAATGGCATGGTAGACGTTCTCCCAGTTGTCCACATAGCCCTCCCCCATGACTTCCACCTTGCGCCTGTGCGTGCGTACGAGCTCCTCGATCCCCGAATCGCGTGCCCGGCGCTCGATCTTGAGCTCATATCGATACTGTGTCGGCAGCGGCGTCGCCTCTTCCGTGGATACCGCAATCGGCTCGCGCAGCGACACCTCGACCGCAAATCGAATCGCCCGGCTGGTCTCCCCCCCGAACCGGCTGAACTGATCGAGGACCCGTCCCCGCCCCTTCTTGAACGCTTCCTCCACGGGCATGGAGGCCAGCCGTCCAAGCAACGCCATCGCCTCCAGCAAGTTCGACTTCCCCGCGCCGTTCGGGCCGACGAACACGGTGAGCGGCTCCAGATCCACCGCGAAATCCCGCAGCGACTTGAACCCATCGACCTCGAACCGCGTGATCATGCCGCGATCCTACCACGTCCCTGTACGCCAGCCATCCAAGCCCATGCGCTTTCAAGCGAGACCACCGGTTCATGGATGACCTCCGCCCCCCACCCCGGATACCCTGTCCAATGGAGGGCTCGTGCCATGGAGATCGAGAATCTCGTGTTCGAGGGCGGGGGGATGAAGGGGATCGCGTATGCCGGCGCGATCGCGGAGCTCGAGCGGCGGGGGCTGCTCGGGGGCGTCACGCGGGTCGCGGGCGCCTCGGCGGGCGCGATCACGGCGGCGTTCCTCGCGGTCGGCGTCGAGGCCGCCGAGCTCGAGAAGATCCTGCGCGAGACCGATTTCTCGCAATTCATGGACGGCAAGGGCTGGGTGTTTCGGGACGCCTCGCGCCTCTTCGACGCGTATGGCGTGCACCCGGGAAAGACCGCCGAGGACTGGCTGCGCAGCCAGATCGCGCACCTCACCGAGCGCCTGACCGGCCGCGCGCAGCCCGACCTCACGTTCGCCGAGCTATCGGCCCTCGCCGCGGCGTATCCTGGCCGCGCGCGGAGCCTCCACGTCGTCACGACGAACCTCTCGCAGCGCGTGACCGAGGTCTTTTCGGCCGCCTCGCGCCCCGACGTCCCCATTTACAAGGCCGTGCGCATGTCGATGAGCATTCCGCTCTTCTTCGAGGCGTATCCCTTCAACGGCGACCTCTACGTGGACGGCGGCGTCTCGTGGAATTACCCGATCGACCTCTTCGACGGCGTCCACAAGACCCCGGTCCTCGGCGCCGAGCCGCGCGGCCCGGACGTGCAGCCGGCGACGCTCGGCTTTTGCCTGGGGACGAAGGCGGAGAACGAGGCCGCTCGCAAGGATTGGCGGCTCCCGCGGATGGAGGTCGACGACTTCCAGAGTTATGCGAAGGCCCTGGTCTCGTTCATCATTTCCTCGTCGACGCTGCTGCACCTCGACGAGGCCGCGCTCGCGCGGACCATCTTCATCGACGACGCCGACGTGGCGACGACCGAATTCACGCTGTCGAAAGAGATGCAGGACAAGCTCGTGGCCAATGGCGCGGCCGCGACGAAGGAATGGTTCGAGCGGGGGTAAAACGTCGCAGACTCGCGCGCCCTACTCGCCGTCGTCGGTCACTGCCACCGGCCTCTCGGCGGATTCGCTCGGCGCGGCCTTCCAGAGCCGCGGCACCCACGCGAAAATCCCCGGCCTCGCCCAGGCGAGCACCCCCGTCCCCGCCAGGATCAGCACCAGCAAGGCGAGCGGCCAGAGCAGCCGCGCCCCCATTTTTCGTGAAACCGGCACGAGCGGCGGCGGCGCAATCTCCGCCGGCTCCTTTCGCGCCTGGGGCAGCCAGTCCGGGCTCTTGCCTTCCGGGCGCGCCGGGATGCGGATCGCCGGCAAGACCGCCGGGGCATAAGGCGTCGGCGCGAGCCCCGCGAGCTCCTTCAAGCTCGACGCCGTCGCCCGGAACAGCGCCTCCTCGCCGCCCTCCGGCTGCGCGAACCGATGGAGCAGCTCATCCACGCGGTCCGGCCCCGTCTTCGCGGGAGGCGCCGCCACGACCGCCGCCGCCGGAGCCTCCTGCGGCGCCGCGGCCGGCGGCTCCGCGGACGCCACGGGCTCCACGGCCACCGCGGGCTTCACCGACACCGAAGGCGAAACCGATACCGACGGCTCCACCGACGCGGGCGGCTCCGTCGCCGGCCGCTCGAGCGCTTCCACCATGCCCGAGAATCCCGAGAGCGACAGCGCCTCCACGCCCTTTTCCACGGCGGGCGAAGGCAACGGCGTGAGCACCTCGAACTCGAAGCTGAGCAGCTCCTCGGCCGAAGGCGGTAGCTCCGACGGCACCACGTTCACCGCGGCGAGAGCCTCCACCACGGGCGCGGGCGCCTCCGCCACGCGGACCGAAGGCGCCGCGATGGACCGCGCCGACGCGGGTCGCGGCGCCTCTGGGCGCATGCCGAGCCCGACCGGCCAGGGCAACGTCGACTCGTGGGTCACGCGCGTCGCCGCGTCCTTCACGGACACCGGCGCGGCCGCGGGCGACATGGACGCCGGCGGCACGAGCTCGACAGCCGCTTCCCGCGCCGAGAGCAGCGTCGAATCGGACACCGTGGGCACGACCGGCGCGGGCGCCTGCGCAGAGGCCGGCTCCGAGGCGGGGAGCACCGCGGCGGCGGGGCTCGACGGTTCACTCTCGGGCAGCGCTTCCAGCAAGGCGAGGTCGACGTTGCAGATCGGCGTCGCGTCGGTGGCCGCGATGGAGACCGGATCCTGGAGCGTCGGCGTCGCTTCCCGCAGCGGGGCCGAGGGCGGCGCGGTGAAGAGCAGCTCCGACGGCAGAGACGGGATGTCCGCGATCGAAACGGGGCTGTCCACCACGGTGACCGAAGCGGGAGCCGCCACGCGCACGGAGACGGGAGCGGGAGCGGCAGCGGCAGCGGGAGCGGCAACGGGAGCGGCAGCGGGAGCGGCAACGGGAGCGGCAACGGGAGCGGGAGCCGGTGCAGGCGTAGCCACCGGCGCCTCCACCACGACCGGCGCCGGCAGCGGCGCCGGCTCGACCACGAGCCCTGCATCCACGGCGCGCGCCGTCTCCTTCGCCAGCCTCGCCAGCGTTCGCTTGGCCGCGCCCCGGTTCAGCGGCACCAGCGCGGCCTCGATCTCCGCCGCCACCATGCCCGGACCTCGCTCGGCGGCCTGCGACCGCGGCCTCGCCACGGCGGACAGCCCCGGCGCGCTGCCCGTCGCCACCGCGAGCAGCTTCGCCAGAAGCTCCCGCAGCCCGCGCGCCGCCTCCGCGCCCGACAGCACCTCGCCTTGCCGGTCCACGGCCACCACGCCGTCCGGCGCGAGCGTCACCGCGCCGGGGTCCACCCGGATCGGCAGATTCCCGATCGCGTCGCAGAGCGAGAGCACGAGGTAGCCCGCGCTCTCCGGTACCATCGCCGCCGCGCGCGCGGATGCGGCCCCGAGGACCTCCGAAAGCGTCACGTTCGCCCGATTCACGATCCACCTCTCTGATCGCCCAGCCGCACCGGCACCCCGCGCCCTGCGAGGTACGCCTTCGCCTCCGCCACCGAGTACGTCCCGTCGTGGAAGATCGACGCGCACAGCGCCGCGTCCGCCCCTCCCGCGACGAGGCCCTCGTACAGATGCTCGAGCGTCCCCACGCCCCCCGACGCGATCACCGGCACGCTCACCGCGTCCGCCACGGCCCGCGTCAGCGCGAGATCGTAGCCCGCCTTCGTCCCGTCCCGGTCCATGCTCGTCAGCAAGATCTCCCCCGCCCCGAGCCCCGTGATCCGCTTCGACCACTCGACCACGTCGAGCCCCGTCTCCCGCCGCCCGCCGTGCGTCACGACGGTCCACGAAGCCCCGACCCGCCGCGCGTCGATCGCCACCACGATCGCCTGCGCGCCCCATCGGGCCGCCGCCCGCTCCACGAGCTCGGGCTCTCGCACGGCGGCCGTGTTGATCGCGATCTTGTCGGCGCCCGCGTCGAGCAGCGCCTCGATGTCGCGCTCGCTCCCCACGCCGCCGCCCACGGTCAGCGGCACGAAGATCTGATCCGCCGCCGCCCGCACCATGTCGAGCAACGTCCCGCGCTTCTCGTGCGAGGCCGTGATGTCGAGGAACGTGATCTCGTCCGCGCCCGCCTCGTCGTAGCGCCGGGCGGCCTCGACGGGATCGCCCGCGTCCCGGAGCCCGACGAACTGGACGCCCTTGACGACGCGTCCGTCCTTCACGTCGAGGCACGGGATGATGCGCTTGGCCAGCACACAGCGCGCTTAGCGCCGGCGAGGCCCGAGGGCCAACTTCCTCGGGAGGCGGTGGGAGAGGGGCGCGGGCGGCGAACCTGGCTTCCCCGGAGAACCGTCAAACGACGGGCACGGGCAGCACGACCCCAAGCGCCGATTCATACGAGCTCGGGTTCCGTTGCGGCAAAAGACTTGAAGAAAATACCGTCCTTGGCCCTGAGGTGATTGGCCAAAACGACGCCGTGGATCTGTGCCCTTTGCCCTTTTCGTGTGACGTCGGCGTAGCAGATCCCCTCGAGCTCCTCTCCTTCAGCCGGGGTGTCGACCCCAATCAAGCCGAGACGTCGCCCATTCAGGGCAGAGTAACAGTAGATATTCTGGCGCTTCGGCCCCGTTCTGCCGGACGCGATGTAAAGGTGGCCGTTCGGCGTGAAGCAACCGCCCTGCGCGTACCCGCTGTCTGCGATGGGGGGGGCCAGAGGGAAGGTTGTGCCCGTGAAATGCCCATCCATGTCGTGAATCCAGAGTGTCGCCTTTTCGGGGATGTCATCCGCGACCATGTACATCGTCCGGTCCCACGGGTGGATGGCCAGGATGTTCAAGCGCGTGCCCGGGTCGACTCGGTCCAGCGTGAACCATCTCTCATAGGCGAGGCTTCCATCGGGCCCCACGCGGAAGACCAGGGCATGGCTGTGCGTGTCATCGAAATGGTCGATGTACACGCGGCCCTCGTGATGAAAGGGGGCGCCCACGTGGTGGAGCGTCAAGCCCGGCCCCAGGAGCTCCTGGGTGATGAGGACGCTGCTCACGATCTGCTCGTCCAGCAGATCGGCATCGCGGTCGAACGTCACGATGCGCCTGCTGCCGTTCTCGTTGCTGGTGAATACCCAGTGCGACCCGGTCCACGCAACGCCTTGACATGAATCGGTCCACCGCGCGTCGACCTTGGTCTCGACGATTTCATCGAACCGCGCAACCATGATTTCGATCGTCGGTTTGCGCCCCGCCCCCGTCAAGCCATGCCAGAGGCGTCTCCGTGGGGCCTTGACGTCCCCTTGCTACGAGCCGCCCTGGCTTCAGGTGTCGACCGGCGCCTCGTCCTCCGTGCCGCCTTTTTCCCCTGCGTACCGCCGCTCCGCTCGCTCCGACGCGCGCAAGACCGGCCGCCGGATCGCCTCGATGTACTCGGCCGGCGCTTCCGAGAGCTCCAGGTTCGAGAGCACCTGCGAGACGATCCGCAGCCACAAGGTGCGCGCGGCTTGCGGCGACAGCGTGCCTTCGGGCTTCGCCGCTTCCTTCGCGAGGAGCTCGGCCCGCGCGTTCTCCAGCTCGGCCAGGCGCGCGCCCGACGCGATCCACGCGTCGACCACGTCGCGCAGCGTGTGCGGGGGCGCGCCGGCCGGGATCTCCGCGAGGAACTCGTTCATCCAGGGCTCCTCGTCCCGGATGAGCCGCGCGACCCGCGCCGTGTTGCCCGACTCCGCGAGCAGCGACGCACTCACGATGGCCAGGCCCGTCGGGAAGAGCTTGCGCGAGATGTCCCGGGCCCGCGCGGCGCGCGCGAAGTCGGGCGGGTGCCCCGCGAGGTAGAGCTCGGCCCGCGCGTCGAGCGAGAGCGAGATGGCGCGGGCGAGGTGATCGTGCCGCGCGTCGACGAGCGTCTCTTCCTCGAGGATCGCTGCGAGCGCGGTCGGTGTGGCCTTGGTCTGCGGGATCGCGAGCACGGCCTCGTGAGCCTTCAGGACCTTGCCGTGCAGCGGCGCGATCTCGGGGATGGCGAGGAAGACGCTCTTGCGCTTCGAGTCGTCCACCCAGGGCGCGATGAGCGCGACCATCTCGTCGATGTTGAGGTGCTTCAGCAAGGTCAGCCTCCTGCCGATGAGGACGCGGACATGATGGCGCCCTCCCGGAGGGGGCTGTCAACTGTGGAGAGCCGGCCGTCGACGCGGCGGCCTCGGCGTGGCAACGTGCGCCGAATCGTACAGGCCAGCGACAAAGGGCAGCTCCACTCGAGGAGAGGCTTCTCAGGCACAGACATGACGACCGTGCGCATGCGCTTCCTCGCCTCGCTCTCCGCGCTCCTCCTCCAGGGTTGTGGCTCCGCCGGGCCCGAAACGCCGGTGACGCCGCCTGGGGCGCCTGACGCCGCGCCCGTGCACGGCGCGGACGTCCACGCCGTCGCGGCAAAGCCCGCCCCGGCGAAGGTCGATGTCGTCTCCGAGGAAGAGCGTGCGAGAGAGAAGGCTCGGTGGGAGTCGCTGGGCCTGCGCGTCACGGGGGACGGTCCCGTGCTCCCGGATCCCTTCGCCGAACCTTTCTCACGGCGCTCGTTCGTGGTCCCGTCGAGCTGGTTCGAAGGCGGCGTGGAGCGATCGAAGGGCACCGCCACGGTCGAAGCGTCCGCGGTGCTCGCGGACCTCGACGTGCTCGAGAAAGCGATGCGCATCGCCTACGGGGGGTGGGACAGCGCCGCCAAGCGCGGTTGGGACTGGGACGGGTGGTTCGCTCGCTGGCGGGAGCAGCTGAAAGCGCAAGGCGAGAAGGCGATCACCGTGCGCGATGCCTTCCTTCCCATGAAGGATTTGATGGCCGCGCAGCTCGACAACCACACGACCGTGCCCCTCGGGTTGCGCTTCGGGAGCGGGAGCCGCAGCGCCGTGCTGGCCCGCGCGCCGTCTTCTTCGTGCGATCGCGCCCGCACCGAAAGCGGCGACGAGGTCGCCGTCGATCCCGCCGATAAAGCCCAGCAGCCACGCGCCGCGTTTCAACCCGACGCGCGCGGAGCCGCGCTCCGCCCTGTCCACTACATCGCCTACCCGGCGAGCCGAGGCGAATACCGATCCATTCATTGCGGCACCGAATGGATCGACGTCACGTCGGCCTTCCATGGCCCCGCGCCCACGCTCGCGCTCGCGAAGATCGCCGAGGACCAACCGAGCGCGAGGCGCGTCTCTCCCGAGATCGTCGCGATCCGGCTCCCGACCTTCACCAAGCGAAACGCGGAGCGCCTCGACGCCGCGCTGCCGAGCTTTCCGGAGAGGTCCTCGAAGGATCGCGTGCTCCTCGTGGATCTGCGCGACAACGACGGCGGCGACGCCGCGTTCCAGGCTCTGGAGAGGTGGATCCCCTTCCCGACGCTCGAGCCTCACATGGGGCTGCGGAAGCGCGTCGGCGCCTCGTGCGTGTATCACGGGCTCCGCTTTGGCTACACGTCGATGACGTCGATGGGGCTCACGCCCCCGATTCGTGAATCGATGCGGAGCCGCCTGCAGGCCATTCTCGACGAGGAGGCCAGCGCGGACCAGGGCGGCCCATGCAAGCGAGCCTTCGAGGACGTCGGTGACAAGAAGACGTACCGCGCACAGCCCTTCGAGCCGAACAAGGCTGCTTCCGCATTGCGTGTCCTCGTGCTCGTCAATCACGCTTGTGGGAGCGACTGTGAATACATGGTGACCGTGCTGCGGAGCCTGCCGGGCACGGTGGTGGCTGGGACGAATACCTTCGGCGTGGGGCAGTTCATCCAGCCAGGTTACTCCGTGCTGCCGCGAACCCGGCTCCCATTTCGCATCGCATTGGGCATGAGCGACATGTATGGCGATGGCCGCTCGTTCGACGGTTATGGGCTCGACGTCGACGTGCTGCTCCCGACGGAGGCCCTCCACCAGCCCGACGCCATCATCGATCTCGCGAAGCGTCTTGCCCGCGCCCGCTGATTCTGCGCAGGAGTGTCCTCCATGAACCGTGAAGACTCACCCTTCGAGCTCGTTCGTCACCCGCTGAAGGTTCGCCGTTTGAGCGTCGACCGTGTCCGCGATCTCTCGCCGCGTATGCGTCGCATCACGCTCGGCGGTCCCGAGCTCGAGGGCTTCGTCTCCCTGGCACCCGAGGACCACGTGAAGCTCTTGTTTCCCGCCGAGGGACAATCCGAGCCTGTGCTGCCCGTCGTCGACGAGCGCGGCGAAATTCGGCCGCCAACGGGCGCGCGTCCGATTGCGCGCGATTACACCATCCGGGCACGGCACGCGGATACGATCGACGTCGACTTCTTGTTGCACGGGCATGGCGTCGCCTCCTCCTGGGCGGCGCGCGCGACGCAGGGCCACGTGCTCGGCCTCGCCGGGCCGCGCGGCTCGCGCCTGCTTCGGCTGCAACCGGCGTGGCAGCTCTTCGTCGGCGACGAGACCGCATTGCCGGAGATGACACGTCGTCTCGAGGAGACGCCGGCGAACGTGCATACCTTCGTGGTCGCGCTGGTGGAGGATACGACGGACCAGGCCGCGTGGCCCGAGCTTGCCCGGTCAGGCGTGCAGACCCGCTGGGTGCACCGCGCGGACGCGGCCGGAGCCGGGGACATGGCAAACCGGCTCGTGGACATCGTGCGCGCGGCCGAGCTCCCCGATGCGAGCGATGGATTCGTCTGGCTCGCCGGTGAGGCCTCCGAGACCGCTGCGGTGATGCGCATGCTCGTGCGCGAGCGAGGCTTTCCGCGCGCACGAATGCACGCCTCGGGGCACTGGAAGCGCGGCGTGGTCGCCCACGATCACCACGAGCCGCTGAGCTGACGCCCGGAGCTCACTTCCAGGGAACGGGCAACGGTTCCGCGAAACCGCTCGATTCCGAGAAAGGCTCCGGTTGATACACGTTGGGAATTTCTTCCCACCCGTGCTGCGCCAACCTGAAGAGGTGCGACACGCGTTGATTCACCAGCAGGGTGACATCGAACGCGTTTTCTGCGGGGAGCCGGCTCATCACCGCCCGCATGATCGTTCGCAAGAAGCCCATCGAGGCCTGCGCGGCAGCCTCGAAGCTCCCGGCTTCCTGTAACAGGTGGCGGCGCTGCGCGGTGAGCGCGGTCATCTTCGGCGAGCCGGGCTCGTCGCGATCCAGTTTCCAGGTCGCGCGCAAATTCTCGGCGATCTGCGCTCCGTGGGGGGAGGCCAGGGCATGCAAATACGGGTACGTGACGATCCCGTAACGAATGTCCTCGTCGGCGTCCACCATCTCGTCATTGAGCTGGCGCATTCTGCGCAAGGCGACGAGCGCAGGGGCAAACGCGGGGGGCAAACTTCCTTCGGCGAGGTGGAAGGCCCACTCGATCGTGACGGGGAAGAAGATGGACGAGAGGAGTCGACTATGGCCCTCGAGATATTCGGTGAGCGTGGCCGCGGAGACGTCGCCTGGCACTTGGTATCGAGCGGTCTCTTCTCCCCAGAAGAAATGGTACATTTCCCGGGTATGACGAAGGAAGCAGCTCTCGACGCCCTCCGGCGGGCTGCTCTTCCGGATGTGCTCGAGCCCCAGCGCATAGGATGCCAGCACGAAGAGCCATGTGTTCTTCGTCGACGGCGTGCCAGGCAGCGCGTCCAGCATCCGATCGATCGCCATCACGGGAATGCCATAACCAAGCGTGTACGCATGGGCGAGATCGCGATGCCGCGCATCGAGCCCGCCGAGCGCCTGGCCGAACACGAAGAGGGGCAAGACCTGCTTCCAGATCGTGATGGGCTGATAATGTTCCGCCCAATGCTGCTGGAAATGTGGGGGCTGCTGGCGGATCAGCGTCCCATCGGCGCGAATGCCTTCATAGAAATCGAGGTAGACGTCGCGGTACCGTGACGCGAGCCATCGATAGGTGTCGCTGTTGTACGACGTCGGGTCCGTGGGGATCTTGCTCGGATCCAGGGCGGCAGGGCCACCGGCCGCGCGGAAGCTCACGGCCGAATACTGGAACCACTCGTCGAGACCTTCGAAGCTCGTCATCGTCTCAATTGCCTCAATGCGTAGGAAATGCCCTCGCGGACGGTGCTGAGGGTCATCACGCTCCCGAGATCGGCCTGGAGGTCCACGAGCGTCTTGGCGATGCGCGGCTGAATGCCCGTCAGGATCGCCTGCGCGCCCAGCAAGCTGACGGCCTGCGCGGCCTGAACGAGCGCATTCGTGACCTCGCCATCCATGACCTGCACGCCGGTGATGTCGAGGATCGTCATTCGAGCCTGATATCGCGTGACGCCGTCGAGCAGGACCTCGAGCACCGCCTGCGCGCGGATGCTGTCGATCGTGCCCACGAGCGGCATCACGAGGACGTGCTCGGCCACGGGGATGAGCGGGGTCGATAGCTCGCGCAACGCCTTCTTCTGTGCGTCGATGATCTCCTGCTTGAGCGCCAACCGCTCCTGTTCGTTCTCCCAGCGATCGGTGATGTCGTGGAGGAACCCGAAAATATGGTCGAACGAGCCGTCGGGGCGGTAGACACCCTGTATGAGGATATTCCCATACATGACGCTGCCGTCCTTGCGCATGAAACGTTTGTCGAGGCTGTACCGCTGGATCTCGCCTCGGACGAGCTTGTCGAACAGATCCATGTCCAGGGAGACATCGTCCGGGTGCGTGAGGCCGACCCAATTCGTTTGCTTCAGCTCTTCCGGCGTGTAGCCCAGTTGCTCGCAGAGCTGCTGGTTGAACTCGATCCAGCCGGTCTCGAGCGAAGTCACGGTCATTCCAATCTGCGCGAAATCGAAATAGCGACGGTAACGAAGCGCATCCGCTCGGGCCGCCGCGATTTCCTCGGCCTGAGTTTGGACCAACTTTTCCAGATCCGCGATGCGTTGACGCAACGAGCCAACATCCGCATCCGCTTCGAGGGCCGGTTGTTGTGTAGGTTGCTTGTCCATGCTTGCGAGTCAGCCTTCCTTTTACGTGAGCAGGGCGCAGAGTATCGATGCAACCCGACAATCTCGCCCGAGACAGATCTGTTCGTCAAGCGTCACGGGGTGGGAGATCGGCGGGCGCGTGCATCACCCGTGTCCACTCGTAAGCGGCGCCCCGCCATGGCGTTGACTGTCGGCGCGCTGCCAGACCCCTATGGCAGTACACCGGCAGTGCAACGAGAAGTGTCCAGCTCGAACGCAATAGGTGGTTTGCGGTTCTGCGGGCGCCAGCGTGGGTCGGGTGCATGTCATCGCAATGGCGTCGCCGGTCGAGCGGCGTCATGGTTCGCACCAACGTGGTCGATATCACCCGTCTCTCCAGCGCGAAGCCGGGCGAGCTGCGTGTGCCATGGATCCGGAGCGGGGCCAATGTCCGACGGAGCGTTTGCCCTGGAACGGGCGGATTGCGACCCCACCGATGCTGCGGATCGTCACGACGCAATGCACGTACGATTTCGCTTCGCCATGATGGCACCCTGGCGAGGTGGAGCTCGGGAATGCGCGTCCCGGGCGTGCAGCAATCGTTTTCCTGCCGAAGGCAACGGAGGCGGAGGCAAAGAGGGGTCGGCGCGTGGGGATCGAGGTTCGGAGGGGGCGCGGAGACGGGTCGGCGCGCGCGGGGGTGGAAGCGGAAGCGAAAGCGGGAACGGAAGCGGCAAGCGGTAGGCGGGAAGTAGGGCGGAAGCGGGGCCGGCGATCGGCGAACGTCGTGCCCCGACCGCGAGGACCCGGCCAGGGGCCTTCCCTTGGCGAACTTCCACGGTAGTATCCGCCCTGATGCACTGCCCCGAGTGTGGGACCAAGAGGAGCCCCGGCGCCGCCACGTGCGGTGGATGCGGCTTCGCGCTGGCCACGCTCGACCCGGCGCAGAAAGGCGGCGCCACCGCGCGCACGATGGTCGGCGTGTCGCTGTCGGACCTCGCCAAGGGCCCGAACGCGTCGACCGAGATCGATCCCGACGCGCCGACGCTCGTCAGGCCCGGTCCGAACGGCCCCGCCAAGCCCGTCGTCCCGCCGCCGCCCGAGAACCGCACCATCGTCGGCATGCCCGCCGCCGCGCTTCCCACCGGAGCGAAGCCCGCGCAGACGCTGCTCGGCGTGGCCGCGCCGAACGCCGGCGCGCCCGCAGTCAAGGCGCCGCCCCCCGCGGAGGGCACGCTGCTCGGCGTGGCGCGGCCGGGGATCGCGCCGCTCCGCGCGAGTGAGCCGCGCGCCGAGCCCGAGCCCCGAGGTCGCGAGCGCGAGATGCCGCACGAGCTCGGCGCGACCCTCGTGCCCGAGGCGATGGACCGTCTCCGCGGCAAGCCCCCCCGGCCGAGCTCGCGCGAAAAACTCGCCCGCAAGCGCCTCGTCCTTCCGCCCGTGCTGCCGCGCGGCGAGGTCCCGCGCGAGCGCTCGCGCAAGAACCGAAGGCGCGCGCTGCCGGTGATCATCACGGCGGGCTTGCTCGTCGTGTTTGCCGGGGTCTTCGCGCTCTTCTACACGAGCCCGCCCCCGCTCACGGCGAGCGTGAAGGCGACGCCGGAGGGCCGCGAGGCCGTGGCGATCGAGTGTCCGAGCTGCCCCGACGGGACGAAGGTGCAGATCGGCGCGGCGAGCGCGGACGTGAAGAAGCAGTCGGCCCTCGTGACCCTGCCCGCGCCGCTCGCGCTCGGCGAGAACCGGCTCAAGGTGTCGATCGACAGGCCGGGCAGCGGGCGCGACGAGTCCGTCGGCGTGACCGTGCACGTGAGCTATCGGCTGCGGCCGGATCTCACGGGGCTCGCGAACGACAAGCCGTCGGTGCACGTGGCGGTGGAGGCCGTGGGCGGGACGGAGATCACGATCGACGGCAAGCCCGCGGCGGTGAAGGACGGGCCCGCGGTGCACGTGATCGACGTCGCGTCGGACTGCACGGGGCCCGCGGACGAACCCGCGACGTTGAAGCGGCGCGTGCCCTACGTGGTGAAGACGGAGGGCGGCACGCGCGAGGAAGGCGCGGTGGACGTCGCGGTGGGGATCGTGCCGCTGCACATCGACGCGCCAGGGCCGCGCGTGATCGTGGACGGCGAGACGTTCGTGCTCGCAGGGCGCACGATGAAGGGCGCGGAGGTGCTCGCCGCGGGCAAGCCGATCCAGGTGGCCGCGGACGGATCGTTCGCGCAGCGGATGAGCGTGTCGTCGGTGGGATCGACGAACATCGAGGTGCGCGCAAAGGCGCCCGGGATGGCGCCGCGGCTCGTGCCGATCGCGGTGCGGCGCGTGGAGAAGCTCGCGGCCGCGGCGCAGGAGTTCATGGCGGACAAACCGCTTGGCTTCGCGGCGTTCGCAGCGGCGCAGGCGAGCGACGTGGGCAAGCCGGCGGTGGTGTCGGGCGAGATCGTCGAGGCGCGGACGCAGAACCACCAGACGATCTTCTTGCTGGACGTGGCGGCGAAGGAGGGCTGTCCGAAGGGGCAAGGTCCTTGTCGCGTGCGGCTCGTGCACGGCTTTCCGAACCCGTCGAAGGCAGGCGACGTGATCACGGCGTACGGTCAGCTCGGAAAGCCCTTCAGCGCGCCGGGCACGAGCGTGGTGCCCGAGATCCAGGTGGCGTTCACGATGCCCGGAGAGCGGAGATGAGCATGAAGACAGCGTCGCGCCTCGGGACGGCGCTCGCCGTGGTCGCGGGGCTCCTGGCGAGGCCGGCGGCGGAGGCCGCGCGCGCGGAAGGCATCGACACGACGCGGCCGTACACGGTGGTCGTGGGTCCGCCGCGCGGGCACGCGCCGAGCGAGCGGGTGGACGCGCGGCGCACAGGGCAGAGCCGGTCGAGGCTGCCGGTCGCGCCGGTCGACAAGTGGCGCAGGCACGCCGGCGGGACGATCGAGGTGCCGCCGGTCGTGGACGAGACCGGGCGGATCTACGTGACGCTCAGCGTGCCGGAGGTGGTCGCATTCGGGCCCGACGGCAAGGAGGTGTGGCGGACGCGTCTCGGCGGCGCGCCGGCCATCGCGCCGCCCGTGCTGACGAGCGACGGGACGATCCTGCTCGTGACGAGCTCGGGCACGGCCGTAGGCCTCGGGCGGGATGGTCGGGTGCGGTTCGCAACGCCGCTCGGGCAACGAGGCCGCGACCTCGACGTGGCGCCGCTCGCGCGCTCGGATGGAAGCGTGGTCATCGGAGGACGAGCGCTCGTGGAGCTCGATCCGAACGGCGGAGTACGGGCGCGGGCAAGCTTGCCGGAGCGCGCGGTAGGAGCGCTGATCGAGGGTCCCGAGGGGACGATCGCGACGAGCGAGTCGGGCGGGGTGTACGTGTTCCGACCGCCGAACCCGCCCAAGAAAATCGGGACGTTCGGCGGGCCGCTGCGGCGTGGAGCGGCGCTCGAAGGAGGCCGGACGCTGCTCGCCGTCGTGGGCGGCAAGAGCCTCGTGGGGTTCGATCTCCGGACAGGGCTCACGCACGTGCGGGCCGGGGACGTGGGGCTCGGTCTCTACGACGAGCCAGTGACGATCCATCCGCGCGGCTTCGCGATGGTGTCGACGTCGACGGGGCTCTTGCTCGGCGTCGATGCGGCGGGCAACGAGCGGCTGAGGATGGTGCTGGACAAGTCTGCGCAGCCGGTGGCGCCGGATCCGGCGGCGCCGGCAGGCACGGCGGCAGCGACGGCATTTTTCAACCCGCCAGCGGACGCACGGACGAGCCCAGCGCTGCTCGTGGACGCAGAGGGGCGCGTCGCGTTCGCGCGAGCCAGTGGCCGGGTCGGCGTGGCGCGGCCGGATGGGAACGTTGCGCTCGCAAGCGAGAAGCTGTGCGCAGCGCCCGTGGCGATGCAGCCGGCAGGCGACGACAAGCTGGTGGTGGCTTGTCGGGATGGGACGATCTGGATGCTGGGGATGTAGCGATTCGCCCCGGTCAAAGGCCGAGCGCCCGCGCCACCCCGGCCCCGTAAGCGGGGTCGGCCTTGATGCAATGGGAGACGTGCCGGCGCTGCACCTCGACCGACGCGCCGCCGAGCGAGCGCGCGGTGTTGTCGAACAGCGCCTGCTGCTGCCGAGGAGTCATCAATCGGAACAGGCGTCCCGGCTGCTCCCAGTGATCCTCGTCCATGCGATGATCCCAATACGCGGCGTCGCCGGCGACGGGCAGCGGCGGCTCGCCTGCGCTCGGGCTGTCGTTCCATTCGCCGTGTCGATTGGGGAAGTAGGAGGCCGTGGCGCCTAGATTGCCGTCGACGCGCATCGCTCCGTCACGGTGGAAGCTGTGAAACGGGCACCTCGGCGCGTTGACGGGGATCTGATTGAAGTTGACGCCCAGTCGGTAGCGCTGCGCGTCGCCGTACGAGAAGAGCCGCGCCTGGAGCATCCTGTCCGGCGAGAAGCCGATCCCGGGGACGATATTGGCTGGCGAGAACGCGGCCTGCTCGACCTCGGCGAACACGTTGTCGGGGTTGCGATGGAGCTCGAGGACGCCGACCTCGAGGAGCGGATGGTCGGCCTTCGGCCAGACCTTGGTGAGGTCGAACGGGTTGTGCCGGTGCGTCCGCGCCTGCGCCTCGGTCATGACCTGAACGCAGAGCTTCCAGCGCGGAAACCGACCCGCCTCGAGGCTTTCGAACAGGTCGCGCTGGTGGCTCTCGCGGTCTCGCCCCACCACCGCTTCGGCCTCGGCGTCGCTCAGGTTCTCGATCCCCTGCTGGCTGATGAAGTGGAACTTGACCCAGACGCGCTCGTTCTCGGCATTGAGCATGCTGAAGGTATGGCTGCCAAAGCCATGCATCGTGCGGTAGCTGCGCGGGATGCCGCGATCGCTCATCACGATCGTCACCTGGTGGAGCGCCTCGGGCAGCGACGACCAGAAGTCCCAGGTATTGTCCGCGCTGCGCATCCCGGTCCGGGGATCGCGCTTCACGGCATGATTGAGGTCGGGGAAGCGCAGCGGGTCGCGAAAGAAAAACACCGGCGTGTTGTTGCCGACGATGTCCCAGTTGCCTTCTTCGGTGTAGAACTTCACCGCGAAGCCGCGGATATCACGCTCGGCGTCGGCGGCGCCGCGCTCGCCGGCGACGGTCGAGAATCGCACGAACACGGGCGTTTGCTTGCCGATCTGGGCGAACAGCCGCGCGCGGGTGTAGCGCGTGATGTCGTGCGTGACGGTGAACGTCCCGTAGGCCCCTGAGCCTTTGGCGTGCATGCGCCGCTCGGGGATCACCTCGCGGTCGAAGTGCGCAAGCTTCTCGAGTAGCCAGATGTCCTGCAGCAACGCAGGGCCGCGCGGACCGGCGGTTTGGATGTTCACATTGTCCACCACGGGCGCCCCCGTGGCGTGCGTCAATTTCGGCCTGGTAGACATCGGTGCCGCGCATGTAACGCAATCGTGCCGGCGCAGAAAACCCGACCTTGGTCGGGTTCACGGGTCCGGTCTGGCTGAGATACACGAGCGGCACCGCTGTTCTCCCGCGTGTACCCCACCTGAACCCATCCAGGAGCCCTCGATGAACCCCCCCGCGATCCCCGGCTACACCCTTGGCACGTCGAACGTCGCGCGCTCGCCGCTCAGCGACGAGGAGTTCGCCCTGCTCAAGCAGACCGTGCTGCTCGGCGAGGACGACGTGCGTTCCCTGCGCATGGCGGGCGAGGTGCTCGACGACCAGATCGAGGCCGTGCTCGACGTCTGGTACGGCTTCGTCGGCTCGCACCCGCACCTCGTGTTTTACTTCAGCGGCGCCGACGGCAAGCCGAACATGGACTACCTGGGCGGCGTGCGCCGCCGCTTCGGGCAGTGGATCCGCGACACCTGCGCCGCGAACTACGACCGCGCCTGGCTCGACTACCAGTACGAGATCGGCCTGCGCCACACGAGTGCGAAGAAGGGCAAGACCGACGGCATCGCCTCCGCCGCGCAGCACATCAACCTGCGCTACCTGATTGCCTTCATCGTGCCAATCACGGCGACGATCAAGCCCTTCCTCGCGAAGAAAGGGCACAGCGCCGCCCAGGTGGAGGCCATGCACACGGCCTGGTTCAAGTCGATCACGCTGCAGATCACGCTCTGGAGCGAGCCCTACATCGCGCCCTCGGCGTTCTGAGAGCTCCCTCGGGACGGCCATCACCGAATCACCCCGATCACCACCCTATCGAAATCGAAAGGACAGCATCATGGGCAAGCGCGCGCTCATCGTCATCGACATCCAGAACGATTATTTCCCGGGCGGGAAATGGACTCTCAGCGGCATCGACGCCGCCTCCGACAATGCCGCCCGGCTGATCGCCGCGGCGCGGGCCAGGGGCGAGCTGGTCGTCCATATCCGCCATGAGTTCATGAGCGCCGATGCTCCCTTTTTCGTGAAAGGCTCAAAGGGGGCCGCAATCCACGAGAAGGTCGCCCCGGCGGCGGGCGAGCCCGTGGTGCTCAAGCACTACATCAGCTCCTTCCGCGAGACCGAACTGAAGGCGATCCTCGATCGCAACGGCATCGAGGAGCTCGTCTTCTGC
Organism: Polyangium sp. 6x1; assembly: GCF_029946515.1. Taxonomy (GTDB): domain Bacteria; phylum Myxococcota_A; class Polyangia; order Polyangiales; family Polyangiaceae; genus Polyangium. Next base: position 26,528 of record NZ_JARZHH010000067.1, on the reverse strand, counting down.
GGCGCCATGAGCCACATGTGCATTGATGGCGGGACGCGGGCGGCGGTTGATCTCGGCTACGACTGCACCGTGATCCACGACGCCTGCGCTTCGCGCGATCTGGAGTTCGGCGGCGTGCGCGTGCCCGCCGTCCACGTCCACGCCGCCTTCATGGCAGCGCTCGCTTTCGGCTACGCCAAGAGCCTCTCCACCGACCAGTTCCTTGCGCCTCCGGCCTGACCCCGTGTCCGTTGCTCTTTCCTTGCGTGCCTTGCGCAAGGATTGTGAGCGCCGGCGCGGCGGCTCGAATCGTCGTTGATCGACGGTGGCACTTTTGGTAGGTGCCTTGGGCCGCGCCGGGCAGTGAGCCGGACCGTCGCTTCCCGTCAGCGCGCCCTCGCAGAGGACGAGCATGAACGAGCTGTCGGCTGGATCGGTGCTGCTCCGACACGATGGGGAGTGGGAGCTGTGGCGACGCCTCGGGACGGCGCAACGGCCACCATCGCTCGTCCTCGCGCCTACGTCGAGACACGTCTCGGTCGAGCGCCTGCTTCACGAGCACGACCTCCGCGCCGAGCTCGATCCGAGCTGGGCAGCACGTCCCCGCGAGCTTGTGCAGGAGGCGGGCAAGCCCGTGCTCCTCCTCGACGACCCGGGAGGAGAGCTCCTCTCCACGCGGCTCGAGCACAACGGCGACGACGTCGGTTCGCTGCTGCGAATCGCGACCGAGCTTTCGAGCGCTCTCGCCAGAACGCATGCGCACGGCTTGATTCACCAGGATATTCGTCCGGCCAACGTTCTCGTCGACGCGAGCGGACGCGTCCGCCTCACTGGCTTCGGGCTCGCCATGCGCGCCGATCGCGAGCACCGCATCTTCGACGCGGGGCGACACGGCGTGGGCTCGCTCCCCTACATCGCCCCGGAGCAGACCGGCCGCATGAACCGCTCCGTCGACATGCGGAGCGATCTCTACTCGCTCGGCGTCACGCTGTATCAGCTCCTGGCCGGTGATCTGCCGTTCTCGGCCTCGCTTCCGATCGAGTGGGTCCATTGCCACATCGCAAGGCCGCCGGTGCCGCTCGAAGAACGCGCCCCCGCGCTTCCGGCGATGATCGCCGCGATCGTCATGAAGCTCCTCGCCAAGGCACCCGAGGACCGCTACCAGACGGCGGCTGGCGTGGAGGCGGATCTCCGGCGCGGCCTCGAACAATGGCAAGCCGGCGTCGTCTCCGCGTTCCCGCTCGGCGAAGCCGACATCCCGGACCGCTTGGTCCTGCCTGAGCGCCTCTATGGAAGAGCGCGCGAGATCGGCGAGGTGCTACGCGCGTTCGAGCGCGTGGCCACCGAGGCAGCGGCAGGGCTGCTCCTCATTTCCGGGCCCTCCGGCATCGGGAAATCGGTCGTCGCGCGCGAGCTCGATCGAGCTCTCCTCGCAAGACCGGGTTGGTTCGCGTCCGGCAAGTTCGATCAGTACAAGGGGAACATCCCCTACGCGCCGCTCTCGCAGGCTTTCGGCGCTCTCGTGAGGCAACTCCTCACCCGCTCGGAGGAGGAGCTCACGCCGTGGCGTGAGGCGCTCGGCCGGGCGCTCGGCCCGAACGCCCCCCTCATGTGCGAGCTCGTGGCGGAGCTTTCCCTCGTCCTCGGACCGCAGCCGCCGGTTCCCGCTGTGCCGCTCGAGAACGTGCGGGACCGGCATTTCTTTGCCTTCCGTCAGTTTCTCTCGGCGTTCGCCCGGAACGACCGGCCGCTTGTACTCTTCCTCGACGACCTCCAGTGGCTGGATCGCGGCACGCTCGATTTCGTCGACCACGTCGTGGCGCACCCGGACGTGAAGCACGTCCTCTTCGTCGGCGCCTACCGCAGCAACGAGGTCAGCGAAGCGCACCCGCTCACCGCGACGATCCGTCGGCTTCGCAGCGTGAGCGCGCCGCTCGTGGAGGTCGAGCTCGCTGGCCTCTCGAGCTCGCACGTGAGCGAGCTCTTGACCGACGCGCTCCGGGCTCCTCCCGCCGACATCGACGACCTCTCTCGGCTCGTCGTCGAGAAGACGGAGGGCAATCCCTTCTTCGCGCTCCAGTTCTTTCGTGAGCTCTGTGATGCCCGCTTGATCGGCTTCGATCGAGAACGTCGCCTCTGGGCGTGGGACCTCGACGTGATTCGAGGACGCCCTTCGACCGACAACGTCGTCGAGCTCGTCCTCCGCCGCATCGAGCGGCTTCCGCGCACCACGGGCGACGCGCTCGCGGCGCTCGCGTGCTTCGGGAACGCGGCCTCGCCTGCCCAGCTGGCGAGCCACTGCGAGCGCGAGCTCCAAGAGATCGACGGCGGCCTTGCCGACGCCGCCGCCGTCGGCCTCCTCCATCGCGGGGCCTCGGGGTTCTCGTTCGTTCATGATCGCGTGCGCGAAGCTGCATACTCCCTCCTCTCGGAGGAGCAGAGGGCGACGCTCCACGCGGTGATCGGTCGCAAGCTTCGTGGTGCGGCTCCCGCGGACATGGTTGAATCCGTGTTCGACGTCGTCGGGCACCTGACGCGCGGCCTCGCATGGTTGTCGGCCTCGGAGCGCGTGGATCTCGTGACGTTGAGCCTTTCGGCCGGCAAGCGCGCGAAGTCCGCCGGCGCTCATGCGACCGCGCGGACGTACGTGAGCGAAGCGACGCGAATCCTCGAGAGCCTCGCGTCGGATCCGTGGTCGCGACATCCCGAGCTCATGTTCGAGCTCGCGTACGGCCATGCCGAGTGCGACTCGCTCTGCGGTGAGCTCGCGAGCGCCGAGCTTCGACTCGTCGATCTCGCGGCCCGCGCCACGCGCCTGACCGATGCGGGAAGAGTCGTGGCGCTGCGTGCGGCCGTCTCCTACTACTCGGGCGACTTCAACCGAGGCCTCGAGGTCGGGCTCGCGTACCTGAATGGGGCGGGAAGCCCGTTGCCATCGGCACCGACGGACGAAGACCTCGCCCGCGAGTACGGCCGGATTCGAGAGCAGCTCGGGACGAGGAGCATCGCCGATCTCGCGGACGTTCCGGTCTGCGCGGACGAGCTTCACGCCCGAACCCTCGAGCTCGCGTTCCAGCTGACCCAGCCGGCGCGGTGGGGCAATCACGATCGGCTCCACGACCTCCTGGTCTGCCGCATGGTCAATCAGAGCCTCGAGCGCGGACACGCGGACGCCTCTGCCATCGGCTATCTGCTGCTGGGCATGGTGGTCGGCCCCCGGTTCGGCGACTACGCGATCGCGCGCCCGCTCGGAGAGCTCGCCCTCGAGCTCGTCGAACGCCATCGGCTCGACCAGTACCGCGCCCTCGTGCAACACGGCATGGGCGCGATGATCGGGCCTTGGTCCCAGCCTTTCGACGTTTGCGTACGCTACGAGAAGCACGCGATCACAGAGGCACAACGAATCGGAGAGCCGATCGTCGGAAGCGGGTGGTTCCAGATCGTCTCGAACTATCTGGCCAGTGGAAGACCCCTCGCCGATGCCGAAGCGGAGGCCGAATTCGCCATCGAGACGGCCACAAAGCTCAACGTTCTGCCGTGCGTCGTGCTCGCGACCGACCAGCTCCGGCTGATCCGCACGCTGCGTCGGGCCGGCAGTGCCTTCCCGGACATGTCGGACGCGTCGCGCGACGAGGCGGCCTTCGAGCGCGACCTCGAGACGAACCCAGGGATGCCGCTCGTCACGTGCTGGTACTGGATCCGGAAGCTGACCGTCCGCTTCTTCGCGCGGGATCTCCAGGCCGCGCTCCACGCTGCGAATGCCGCGCGCGCGCTCATCTGGTCTTCCGCGTCGAACCTCGACGTGGAGGAGCACCATTTTTATGCCGCGCTGGTGCACGCGGGCCTCTGCGACGGTGCTCCGCCCGAGGCCACGCATGCGCATCGCGAGAGCCTGGCGGAGTACAAGCGGCAGCTCGACATCTGGGCGACCCACTGCCCCGAGAACTTCGGGGCGAAGGCGATTCTCCTCGCGGCGGAGACGGCGCGGATCGAAGCGCGGGTCCTCGACGCGGAGGGCCTCTACGAGAGGGCCATCCGCATGGCGCAGGAGCATCACCAGCTCCACGTCGAGGCGATCGCCAGCGAGCACGCGGCGCGGTTCCACGAGCAGCGCGGCCACGCGATCGTCACCGAGGCCTATCTCCGCCACGCCCACGCCGCCTATCGCGCCTGGGGCGCGGAGGCGAAGGTGCGCGCGCTCGAGAATGTCTACCCGTTCCTCTTGGCAGGCCCGCGCGGCGGAAGCCCCACCGCGCTTTCGCGTGGGCTCCACGAGCTCGATCTGACGACGGTGGTCCGCCTGGGCCAAGCGATCTCGCAGGAGATCGTGCTCGAGCGATTGATCGAGACGCTGCTCAAGACGGCGCTCGAGCACGCCGGCGCGCAGCGAGGCGTGCTCGTCCTGCCGCGCGGAGAGGCCCTCGAGGTCGTCGCCGAGGGGCGCGCGCAGCCCGATGGCGTGAGCCTCGACCTCCGGCGTGCTCCCGTCTCCGAGCGCGATCTCCCGCTCGCGCTGCTCCACTATGTTCGACGGACGCAAGAGAGCGTGCTCCTCGGGGATGCGGCCGAAGCCAACCCGTTCTCGGAGGAAGCCTACTTCCGTCGACGCGGCTCACGCTCGGTGCTTTGCCTTCCCCTCGTCAAGCAGGCGCGGCTCGTAGGCGTTCTCCACCTGGAGAACGACCTCGCGCCTGGCATCTTCACACCGGGGCGCTTCGCGATTCTCGAGCTCTTGGCGTCGCAGTCCGCGATGTCGCTCGAGAACGCGCAGCTCTATGCGGACCTGCGGCAGGCCAAGGTCTACATGAGCAAGGCCGAGAGCATCGGCCAGACGGGCACCTTCAGCTGGAAGCCTCGGACGGAGGAGATCTTCTGGTCCGACGAGGTGTTCCGCATCTTCGGTGTGGCGAGCTCGCCCTCGGTGGAGTCGATGCGCACGCGCATCCATCCCCACGACCTCCGCATCTTCGATGGCCTCGTCGCCGACCCCTCGCGCCTCGTGGGAGGCCCGCAGGTCGAGTATCGGCTGATGATGCCGGACGGCTTCGTCAAGCACGTCAGCATTTCCGCCCATCGCGTCTCCGACGACGAGACGGAGCAGGAACAGTACGTCGGCGCCATCCGGGACGTCACGGAGGTCCGACGTTCGGAGGAGGCCCTCCAGCGCACGCAGGCAGCGCTCGCCGATCTCACGCGGGTGTCGAGTTTGGGCGAGATGGCAGCCGCGATCGCCCACGAGATCAGTCAGCCGCTTGCCGCGATCGGCGCCAATGCGAGCGCGTGCGTGAACTGGCTCCAGCGTGACCCGGCGAATCCGAAAGAGGCGAGCGAGGCCGCGAGCTGCATCACCCGCGACGTCGTGCGGGCGGAGAACGTGATCAGTCGGCTCCGAGCCCTGTTTGGACGCTCCGGGGAAGCGCACGTGCCGCTCGACCTCAACGAGGCGATTCGAGAGGTCGTCCTGCTGACACGGGCCCGCGTGCAGCGGAATGGCGCAGCGATCCGCCTGGACCTCGCCGACAAGCTTCCCCCGGTGCTCGGCGACCGCGTCCAGTTGCAACAGGTCATCGTGAACCTCGTCGTCAATGCGTCCGAGGCGACATGTGGTGTCGCCCCCGGTCCCCACGAAATCCTGGTGCGAACGCGCCTCACCGATCCTGATGTCCTTGTGCTCGAGGTGAAGGACACCGGTCCGGGCGTGAGCCCGGAGGAGGCCGCGCGCATCTTCAGCCCATTCTATACGACCAAGCAGGGAGGCATGGGGATGGGCCTCTCGATCTGCAAGACCATCGTCGAGAACCACGGTGGTCGGATTGGCGTGCGTCCGAACGAGGATCGAGGGGCGAACTTTCACGTCTCGCTCTCGGTCGGGCGCTAGCCATCCTCCTCACGCCAGCGGAATCCGACAAACGAACCGCGCGCCGCCGCTGCCTTCGCGCTCCAGCGTCAGCGCGCCGCCGTGGCGCCGGGCGATGTCGCCCGAAATCGACAAGCCGAGGCCCGTTCCTTGGCCGCGGGGTTTTGTCGTGAAGAAGGGCTCGAAGATCTGGCTCGCGAGGTCGTCGGGGACGCCGGGGCCATTGTCGCTGACGGCGACGAGCGCTGCGCCTCCGTCGCGGCGGGCTTCGATGACGATGCGCGGCGTCGGTTTGTTTGGGCGCCCGTCGCATTCGAGGGCTTGAATCGCGTTGACGAGCAGGTTCATGCATACCTGGCTCATCTCGCCCGAGCGACAGAGGACCTCGGGCACGTCGCCGTACCGCTTCTCGACCTCGATGCCGGCGTCGCGCAGACGGCGGCCGAGCAGCACGAGTGTCTCCTCGATGCCGGCGACGAGGTCCGTCGGCACGACTTCGCCGGGGGACCGGGAGAAACTCTTCAGGTTGCCGACGATGCGGACGGCGCGGTCGCTCGCGCGGCGGAGCAGGTGCGAGATGCCGACGAGGTCTTCGAGGGCGGCGTCGACGTCGAGCTCGTGCATGGTGCGTTCGAGCTCGTTTCGTCGGGCGGGGGAGAGCTCGGGCAGGGCCGCGCGGAAGGCGGCGAGGGTCTGGCCGAGCTCGGAGGAGAGGCGTTCGAGCGGGGCGGCGGCGCCTGCGATGGCCGTGAGCGGGTTGTAGATCTCGTGTGCGACGCCGGCGAAGAGCTCGCCGATCGAGGCGAGACGCTCGCCCTGGACGAGGGCGGCCTGGGCGCGGCGCAGCTCGTCGAGGGTCTTCGTGAGCTCGGCCGTGCGGGCGGCGACGTTCTCTTCGAGGCCGGCGCGCTCGCGTTCGAGCTCGGCGATCGTGCCGGCGAGGCGGACGCGCATGCGCTCGATGCTCTCGCCGAGGCCGACGACCTCCACGGGCCCGGGGACGGGCGGGGCTGCGGCGTCGAGGGCGCCGCCGGCCACGAGATCGGCGGCGCCGGCGAGCACGGCGAGGGGGCGGCTGAGCTCGCGCGCGGTGCGGGCCACGACGCCGAGCGCGGCGACGACCATCGTGCTGAATGCGGCGATGAGGGCGGCGATGGCGTTGACGTCCTGGCGGAGGTCGCTGCCGACGGAGAGGGCGCGGTAGAGGCCGACGGAGGAGAAGAGCGAGAGGGTGGTGGTGAAGAGCAGCGGCAGGCCGAAGTCGCGCAGCATGCGCCTTCGGAGCGTGATGGGCTCGGCGAGCATGGCGACGCCTGCGCCGGTCCAGGCGCGCAGGCGTTCGAGGATGGGCGCGACGGTGTCGCGGTCCCAGGCGCGCTGGTAAAAAGAGACGCCGAAGGCGAAGAGGATGCCGAGGCAGATCTGCATGACGGCGTCGGCGAGGGACCAGGCGCGGCTGGGGCGGGCGTAAAAGACGCCGATCGTGATGAAGGCCGACCAGACGGCGAAGTTCAGGTAGGAGAGGGTGCTCGGCAGGGCCTCGGCCTGGGCGATGGCGCGCTCGTGCAGGGCGCGGTCGCCGTTCGGGCCGGCGGCGAGGGCGCGGGCGACGTGGCGTGTGGCGGGACGGATCGCGAGCGTGAAGCCGATCGTGCCGACGAGGGCGAGGGCTGGGACGATCTCGAGCCAGGCCTTGAAGAGCACGGGGCTCTGCGTGCGGAGGAACGCGACGCAGAAGAGCATGAGGGTGTGGCCACCGACGATGCCGGCGACCATGGCGGACTCGGCGAGTTTGTCGCGGAGGTCGCCGAGGTCGGTGGTGGTTTCGGCGAACGGGGTCAGGCCTCGGTAGAAGGCGCGGCGGATGCCGCCGGCCATGAGGCCGAAGCCGGCGGCGGCGAAGAGGACGCGGGAGCCGATGTGCGGGACGAGGGGGCTGACCGCGAGGGGCCACGAGAGGGTGCGGACGAGGGCGGCGAAGAAGAGGCCGCGGGGGCCGCGGCGGACGAGGGCGGGTCCGGCGAGGGCGGAGAGGGAGAGGGAGACGACGCCGATGGTGATGGCGAGGGGCAGGGCCGCGGAGAGGGCGTCGGGGACGACGGTCCAGATGAAGAGGAGCGCGGAGAAGGCTTCCCAGGCGGCGGCGAGGATCTCGGCCTGGAGGTGGCTCGGGGCCTTCGGGGGGCGGATGGTGGAGGGAGGGGGGAGGGTGCGGCGCTGCGGAGCCATGGGGCGTGGAGCGATGCTACGGGTTTTTCGGCGCGCGGATGCGTCGAACCCGAGCGGCGGGTGCTCCAAAACGGAGCGACCGATGCTCCAAAATGGAGCGGCGATGCGCCAAAGGGGGGTCGGGACGGCGGGGGACGGGCTTGGCGCAGCGCCAAGCCGAGGTTCCGGGGGTGGGGAGGGGCTTGGCGCAGCGCCAAGCCGAGGTTCGGAGGGTGGGGGAGGGGCTTGGCGCAGCGCCGAGCCGAGGTTCGGAGGGTGGGGGAGTGGCTTGGCGCAGCGCCGAGCGGAGGTCGAGGTGGTCCTCGGAGGGCTTGGCGCAGCGCCGAGCGGAGGTCGGCGCGTCTGGGGAGGGGCGGGGCGGAGCGCCGCGCGGAGGTGGGAGCGGTCCTGGGAGGGCGTGGCGCAGCGCCAAGGAGAGATCGGGGCCCTCCGACGGGGGTGTGGCGCAGCGCCGAGGCGGTATCGGGGCGATGGGGTGGGCGCTTGGCGCGGCGGAGTTGCGCCGGCGGGCGGATCCGGGGCATAGCTGGGGGGCAGGATGCGCGGCTCCCTTCTCGCTCTGTTTGTGCTCGCGCTCGGATGTGGTCCGTCCGAGCCCGCGCTCACGCCCGCCGCTGCCGCGCCCGCGCCCGCTTCCGCCGCCGCGCCTGCTGCCGCTCCCGCTTCCGCTGCCGCTCCCGCTTCCGCTGCCGCAACCGCTTCCGCTTCCGCGCCCGCTTCCGCTCCCGCTCCCCTTGCGGAGCCCGCGCCGGTCGCTCCCTCCGGCCCGCGCCTTCATGCCGTCGAGGGCATTCCCTGGATTTACCCCACGCCCGAGAAAAAGGGCGAGCGATACCTCGGGTACATCCGGGTCGGCGAGTCGGTCGCCTTGAAAAAGCCCGAGCCCGTGCGCGGGGCCGGCTGCGCGCGAGGGTTCTGGGCGATCGAGCCGCGCGGGTACGTCTGCAATGACGCCCTCGTCTCGCGCGAGCCTCCGCCCGACGTCCGGCCCGCGTTCGACGCGACCTTGCCCGTGCCCGGGCCCTTTCCCTACAAATACGCCATCTCCAATGGCGCGCCCATGTACAACCGCGTGCCGTCACCGCGCGAGCAGGCGCGTATCGAGCGGCTCCTCGGCCCCGCCGGCAAGGTCGAGCCGCTGTCGAAATTCCTCTCTGCCCACGAGGACCTCGCCGAGCCGCAGCCCATCACGCCGACCGACCCGCTGCCCGCGTTCCTCGAAGGCGGCAAAATGGTGCGTCCGGGTCGATTCGATCTCGTGCGGCAAAACATTCCGCATGGATCCATGCTGTCGTACACGAAGGCGTTTTCGGCCGAGGGACGCACGTTCCTGCTCGCGGTGGATCTCACGGTGGTGCCCGCCGACCGCGTGCGCCCGTTCCGCCCGAGCACGTTCCACGGCATACGCCTCGGCGACGACGTCTCCTTGCCCCTCGCCTGGTTCCGCAAATCGCCGCGCGCGAAATGGCGCAAGCTCCCGGGCGGCGCCATGGAGCGCGCGGGGTCGTCGTTCCCCGCGCGCTCGTATGCCATGTTGACGGGTCAAACCACCGAGGTCGCGGGGGTCACGTACCTCGAAACGAAGGAGCACGAGGGCGGGCAGCCCGTGTGGGTGGAGCAAGCCGACGCGACGGTCGTCGAGCCGCGGCAAAAGCTGCCGTTCGGCGTGCGCGAAGGGATGAAGTGGGTGCACGTGCGAATCACGCAAGGCACGCTCGTCGCGTACGAGGGCATGAAGCCCGTGTTCGCCACGCTGATCTCGCCGGGATCGGGCGGCGTGCCGGTGAAGGGGATCGACAACGTGAAGGCGAGCACGACGCCGACCGGGACGTTTTACGTGACGTTCAAGGACAAGGCGGCCACGATGTCGCCCGAAAAAGGCGAGGACCGCTCGTTCTGGATCGCCGACGTCCCCCACACGCAGTACTTCCACCCGCCCTTCGCGCTGCACGCGGCCTACTGGCACGAGCGTTTCGGCGAGCCGACGAGCGCCGGCTGCGTGAACCTCTCGCCGATCGACGCGGAAACGCTGTTTCATTGGACCGACCCGCCCGTGCCCCCCGGCTGGCAGGGGGCGGCGGGCGCAGGCGCCCCGGAGAACGGGCCGACGACGGCTGTCGTCATTTCGAGGTAGAATCGTCACGCCCGAGCTTGCGTGGCGTTCTCCCGATGGCCATCGTGGGGCCCCATGCGAACCGAGATCCGACGCAGCACCTGGGTCAAGCCTCTCCTCTCCGTATTCGGCGGAACGGCCGAGCGCTCGTACGTCGACATCAAAGGCGACGAGATCCACGTTCGTTTCGGCTGGCTCTTCGACGAGCGGATCCCGCTCTCGCGCGTCACGTCGGTCGAGCGCACGCGCTGGCCGCTGCTCGGCGGGCTCGGCTGGCGGACCAATTTCGTCGATACCGTCGCGGTCGTCGGGTCGTACGACGACGTGGTGCGCATTCGGCTCGCGCCCGCTCTGCCGATGCGCGTGCTCCTGCGTGTTCCGGCCGAGACGCTTTATGTGTCGGTCGAGGACCCGGACGCGTTCGTCGCCGAGGTCCGGCGCCGGATCGCCTCGCGGGTGTCCTGAAATGAGCTTCCCCGCCCATCACCCGTTCCGCTCGCCCGAGGACCGCGCGCGGTTCCTCGCGCGCTACGAGGAGCGCGCCGCGCGCTGGCCGGTCCCCTGCGAAGGCCGCCATGTCGACACGTCCCTCGGGCGAACGTTCGTCCGGGTGAGCGGGCGCGCGGGGGCCCCGCCGCTCGTGCTCCTGCACGGGATCTCGGGCAGCTCGCTGCAATGGGCGCAGAACATCGCGAAGCTCGCCGAGCGATTCGAGGTCTTCGCGGTCGACGGCATCCACGATTGCGGGCGGAGCGTCTATTCGCGGCACGCGAAGGACGGGTACGATTACGCGAAATGGCTCGACGAGGTCGCGGCGGGCCTCGGGATCACGTCGGAGTTCGCGCTCGCGGGGCTCTCGTACGGCGGGTGGATCGCGAGTCAGTATGGGTTGCGGTATCCGCAGCGATTGCGGGGCCTCGTGCTCGTCGCGCCGGCGAACACCGTGCTGCCCATCGTGGGCGCGTGGATCGGGCGCGCGATCCTGACCGTCCTGCCCGTTCCGTGGTTCACGCGGAACTTCATGCAATGGATGCTCGCGGACACCGCGGCGAAGGGCGAGGAGGGCCGGAAGCTCGTCGAGGAGGTGGCCGCAGACGGCTACCTGGCCGCGCGGTGCTTCGTCCGGAAGCCCATCACGCAGCCGACGGTCCTGCGCGACGAGGAGCTCGTCGCCTTGCCCAGGCCGACGTTTCTTGTGCTGGGGGAAAACGAGACGATTTATTCGGCGAAGGACGCGATTGCTCGGGTGAAGCGCGTCGCGCCGCACATCCGGACGGAGCTCCTGCCGAATGCGGGGCACGATCTCACGGTCGCCCAGGCGGACCGCTTCAGCGAGGCGCTGCTCTCGTGGCTGGGAGATTCTTCGACGGCGGCGACCGCTACCGAGTCTGCTGGATAGCCTGAGCCGCGTACGTCTGGCAGGTGAACGACGGCCAGCCCGTTTCGCACCGGAGCTCGACGTAAAGCTGCGTCACGAAGCTCGCCTGGGCGAAGCTGTGCACGCCCAGAATCACGCCCATCAGCGCCAAGCTCGTGACCCCGCGCCGCACCGCGCGTCGGAGCGCGCCGAGGGCCTGCTCGGGATTGCCTTGCACGAGCTCGATCGCGCGATCCCGGCTGCGATACGCAGCGGCGCTCCGCGCGAGGCGCGAGGCGAGGTCGTCGCCGAGGCCGAGATCGACGCGCGGGACCGAGGGATCCACGAGCGGCGCGGCGCCCTCCTCCCCGGTGGAGAGCCCCGGCGCGAGCGCCGCCTGCGCCCGCTTCAAAGCACGAACGTCGGCGGCGAGGACGACGAGCGTCACGAGGGCCGTCGCGAGCAGGATGTAGAGGGCCGGAAGGGGCGCCTCGGCCTCCGCCATGCGCGCCGCCGGCCAATCGAGGGCCGCGAAGAGCGTGGTCGCGGAGAGGGCGGCCGCGAGGATGCCCCACACGGCGCGGCGATCGCTGCCCGCGACGATCGAGCCGAGGCGAGCCCGCTGGGCGCGGCGCGCGGACGAAAGGACGAGCAGGCAAACGGGCAAAAAGAGGATCGCGGAGACGGCCCCGCTCGCGGCGCCGCCGAGCGTGCCCCCGTGGGCGTCGTCGAGCCCCGCCACCATTGCGCCGGCCGCGGCGCCGGCGAGCAGGAGGACGAGGACATGGTAGACGATCCGGTCCGTCCACGGGCGGACGTCCGGGTTTGGTGAGTCGATCTCGTACGAATATCGCCAGCCGAGGCAAAGCTTCTGGAGGAGGATGCCGGTGGCGGCGGCGATGAGCGTGGTGCCGAAGGTCGCGAGGGGCTTGACCCCCTCGTACGTGACGCCGACGAGCGGGTGCGCGAGCAGGCCCGCGGAGAGCCAACCGGCGGCGGCGCCGGCGATCGCGAACGGGGGGGCGAGCTTCGGAAAACGGGATCCGTCGGCCATCGGTGCCTCCCTTGAACGAGGGAAACGCGCGAGGCGCGGCCGTCCTTGGGCCGAACGTCAGGCCTTCGGCGGCACGTCCTCGAACGGAAGACACCGAAACATCTCGACGGCGATTGTTCCCTCGCCCGGACGTCGTTCGATCGCGGTCGCCACGCGGTGGCGTCCGCCGAGCGAGGTAAGCGAGAACTGCCAGCGCGACGGATCGTCCCGGAGCTCGGGCTCGAAGCTGATTCGAATGGGGCCGCCCTCGTCGAGGTGATACGAAAAATGGTCGAGCGGGATGGCGAGACCCATGCCGCGCGCCTTGATGTAGGCTTCCTTGAGCGTCCAGTAATCGAAGAATCGATCCCGCTGGTGATGTACGGGCAGCCGGCGCAGCGCGGCGGATTCGAACGGGGAGAAGAAGCGGTCGGCGATGCTGACGGTCTCGCCGCGCCGGTGGGTGTCCTCGACGTCGAGGCCGACCTCGCGGTCCCGCGCGACGAGGCAAGCGACGAGGCCGCGCGTATTCGAGAGGTTGAAGCGGAGCCTCGGCGCGCCCTTCGGCCCGGCGATCTCCGGGCGGCCATGGCCATTTCGCACGAAGAGCCAGTCGCGCGGGGCCACGGGCGTATAGGCGCTGAGCACGGCGCGGACGAGCGCGCGCGTGACGAGGTATTCCTGCCGGCCCTCCAGAAACCGAAAACGAGCCTGCTGCCGGGCCTCCTCGGGGGACATGACGGAATGGTAGGCGGCGCGCAGGTACCAGTCGTCGATCGCGTCGGGATCGACGTACCAGAGGTGCGCGGCGCCCGGCGGCAACGAAAAAAGGCTCACGGGCTCGGCTCCGGCGTTGGGAGGATTTGCTTCACGTAGGCGTCGATCGGGCGGTCGCCTCGCCTCTCGCGCGGGTATCCGTAGGAGACCTCCTCGAAGCGGACCCCGTCGACGTGGACCGTCCTCCGGACGTGCAAATGCCCTTGCACGACGACGCGCGCATCGAACTGGACGTGCCAATCCGTGGTTTTTCTCGTCCCGCACCAGGGCGAGAAGCGCGGCACGCGCGGCAGGAAAACGAGGTCCTGGCGCAGCGGGAAATGGTTGATGAGCACCTTCGGCAAACCCGGTGCGGCGCGGAGGCGCGCCTCGGTCTCGGCCACGCGTGCGTGGCACCACGCCTGCCGGCTGGAAAAGGGCGCGGGATCGAGCAGGAACTCGTCCGCCGCGGCGATGCCGTGCTCCGCGGCCCAGGCGACGGCGTCGCTCACGGGCACGTCGTCGGGGCGGAACGTGTAATCGTAGAGGAGAAACATGGGCACGATGAGGTGCGCCCCGCCCTCGCCTTCCCAGACGGGATAAGGATCCTCCGGGGTGAGAACGCCCCGCTCGCGGCAGAGCTCGACGTAGCGCGCATACCGCGCGGCGCCGCGCGGCTCGCCCGGCGGCGCGTGGGGAGGGACGTACAACTCGTGGTTGCCCGGCACCCACACGAGCTTTCGGAACCGCGGCGCCAGCGTGTCCAGCACGAATCGTACGTGCTCGAACGTCTCGCCGAGATCACCGCCGAGGACGAGCCAATCGTCGGGCCGCGCGCCGAGGGACGCGACGGCGGCGTGGTTGTCCGGAAATCCGACGTGCAGATCGCTGATGGCGAGGAGCTTCATGAGCGGGGGGCGTGTCCTTACTTTACACGCAGCGCGCGCCGCGCGTCAGCCGTATCCGCCGCGCCGCTCGGCTTCGACGCCTGGAGGACGAGCGCGACCGTGAGCAGGGTGCCGATCGTGCTGATCGCGCCCGTCGCCCAGGGGACGTACAGCGAGAGCAGGCCGCCCGCGAGCTGGATCGCCGCGGGCCAGAGGAGCACGAGCGTGCTGTTGATCGCGGTGACGACGAGGCAAGAGCCGATGATGAGCTGGCCCATCGCGCCCGAGGTCCAGACGTGCTCGCCGCGAACGTAGGAGAGCACGTCGTGCAGGGCATTCAGGGCGAACGAGGCCGTGACGGTGAAGAGCAGCCGGCGATTGAAGAGGTTCGTGAGCAGCCGCCTGCGGCCGAAAAAAAGGCCGGCGAGGAAAAGCGAGAGGATCACCGCGTCGAAGACGAGGACGTCGGCCCAGGGCGAGGGGCGGCGCGTGCTCGCCTCGCGGATCGAGAGGGCGCCCATCGCGACCGCGCCGAGCCCGACCACGGCGCTGATGAAGAGCGTGCGCGCGCGCCGGCCCACGTTCGAATCCATCTGCTTGTCCATCTCGGCGGCCCTCCGTTCGAGCCGCCGGCGCTCCTCGAGGCTCGCCTCCAGCGCGGCGACCCGCGCTTCGAGCGCGGCGCGATCGCCTTCCATTCGATCGAGCAGGGCGCGGGCATTCGTGGGGTTCTCCAGGACGATTTCGCGCTCGACGAGCCGCGCGAGGCTCCGCGCGAGCCCCTCCTTGGCGCGCGTATTGTCGGGCCATTCGCGCAACGCCTGCAGAAAGCCGAACCGGCATTCGCTGAGCCCGCCCAGGATCTCCGCGCTGGCGACGAGGTCGGGCCCGCCTTCGCCGATCGCCTCCTCCAGCGCGGCGAGGCGCTCGCTCGCCGCATGCGCGATCCCGAGCGAGGAGCGGTGCCGTAAAAAGTCGGCCACGCGCTCGCGGAACGCCGCGGCGCTCGGGGGGCGTTCGTCCCGATCGCGCGCCAGGGCGGCATTGCAGAGCGCGACGAGCTCGTCCGGGGATTCGGGCGGGTAGTCCCGCGGCGCGGCCGCGCTCGCCGCGAGCAGCGCGTCGTAGAGGCTCGGCCGCGCGTGCGGCGGGTTGCCCGTGAGGATCTCGTGGAGCGTCGCGCCGAGCAGGTACACGTCGGTCCGCGCGTCGATCTCGTGGGGCGCGCCGCACGCCATCTCGGGCGCCATGTAGGCCGGTGTCCCGACGAGCGGCTCGGGCTCCTTGCCCTCCGTCGTGTCGATTTTACGCGCCACACCCCAATCGAGCAGGTACACCTCGCCGAATTCGCCGACCATCACGTTGTCGGGCTTCATGTCCCGGTGGACGAACCCGCGGGTATGGGCGAAATGCAATGCGTTGCATACCTGCATCAGGATCTCGAGGTGCGCGACGAGGCGCGCATCGGCCCCGAAGCTCGCGCGCGCCCAGAATGCGTGGCTCGGATCCGCGAGGAGCTCGCTCCACGCGACGCCCTCGATTCGCTTGATGACCAGGATCGGCCGCCCGGTGTCGTCGAGCCCGAGCGCGTGGACCGGCACGATGTTCGGGTGCTCGAGCGCGCCGGCGACCTGGCCTTCGCGAATGATGGCCAGCGACGCGCTCCGCGGCGCGTCGTCGTGCGGTATTTTGACCGCGACGTGGCGAGCGAGGGAGCGCTGATGCGCGAGGTAGACGGCCCCCATGCCGCCTTGTCCGAGCTGCCGCACGAGGGTCAGATCGACGCCCGGCGAGGACAGCACGGGCGCTTCGCCCTCGAGCGCGCCGGTCGAGAGCGAAAGGCGCGGCAAGACCGGGGTCTCGGCGTCCGCCGGCCGGCTCCGCGTCGCGCTCGCGGCCGTGTCCCCGAGGGTCTCCGCCGGGAGGTCTTCGACGCGGATCGTGTCGGAGATGGTCCATTCCATTGCGCGGCTCGAAGGATGCCCGATTCTCGGCCCCCGGAGAAGTGCGGGCGACCGACTTTTTTCTCCGTCGCGCACGAAAAATACACTCGCGACCGGCCGGGCAAAGGCACACATTGCACGGACGATGGGCCACGCGATCCGCGGTGTACGCACCGTCTTTTTCGCCTTCGCCGCCACTTCCGTCGCCGGTTGTGGCGACGATCCCCGCCCCCTCGTGACGCCCGCGCCGCCGGGCACGCGCGAGGAGCTCGCGGACGAAGCCGCGCTCCGGTTGCTCGCGGATGTCCGGGGCTTGCCGGTTTTCGGCGAGGGACGGTACGTGCAGACGGGCAGCCAGGATCGCCTGAGCGGCGCGCCTGCGCCGGCGGATTTCGTGGCGCGGGGAAATCGCGACATGAACCATTTCGTGTGCCGCGGACGCGAGGCCGCCGTCAGCGAGAACCAGCTCCTTCCGCCGATTTTCGACGAGGCCGATTGCCCGGAGCCGTACGTGCGGGGCGTCATGCTCTCGCGTTTCGAGGGCTCGGGGTACCTCGCGCGGCTCTGGCTCACGGCGAGCTCGCTCCGGAACGGGCTCGTGGCGAACGACGAGGTGCTCCGGATCTGGGTCGACGACGAGGCAAACCCCGTCGTGGAGGAGCCCCTCGCCGCGGTGATCGACGGCACGGCGGGGGAGATGTTTGCGCCGCCGTTCGGGGACGGGCCGGGCAACCACCTCGCCTGGTATTATCCCGTGGTCTTCTCCAAGAAAATTGTGATTGCCTTGGATGGGCTGGGGCCGCTGGAATATTATTATCACCAGGCGGATGCGGTCCTGTCCCCGGCGGCGGAAGCCCGCAAGGCGGCGCCGGCGCGCCTCGCCGCGCGGGACGAGGCGATCGCGGTCCTCTCGTCCACGGCGGCAGGGGCGATCCCGGGCGAGCCGCTCGTGGCGCCGGCGTCCGTGACCCTTTCGCCGGGACAAATGATTTCGCTGGCCGAGATCACGGGGCCTTCCACGATTCACGCGTTTTCCGTCGAGGTCGCCGAGGCGGGGCTGGCCGCGCTCCGCGACGTCACGCTCTCCGTCACCTGGGACGACGCCGCCGCGCCGGCCCTTTCGTTGCCGCTGTCGGATCTCTTCGCGGCGACGCTGGATCCGCCGGAGAACGCGAGCCTCGCGCTCGCGGGGTCGAAGGAGGGGAGCACGGTGCGCCTCGCCTTGCGGCTGCCGATGCCGTTCACGAAAAAGGCGGTTTTCACGGCGACGAGCGCGTCGGCCGCGTCGGTCGATTTCATGCTCTCGATTCGCGGCGAAAAGGCCGTCCCGAGCGAGGCCTTCGGCCACCTGCACGCCGTCCGCAACGAGACCGTGTCGCCCGCGCCGGGGCCCGAGCATCCGCTCGCGAGCGTCACGGGCCGCGGGCGCTGGGCCGGGACGTGCTTGATGCTGGAGGGCCACGGGATCGGCGACGGCAGCCTCTTCGACGAGCCGCTCAATTTCCTGGAAGGCGACGAGCGCGCCGTGCTCGACGGCGTGACCTCGATCGTCGGGACGGGCACCGAGGATTACCTGAACGGCGCGTTTTACTTCGAATCGGGCCCCCACGCCTCGCCGTTTGCGCAATGGTGGGGGACGGTGGTCACGCCGCCCTCGGCCCGCACGAGCGGGTGCCGATTTCACGTGCTCACGGACCGGATCGATTTCCAGAAGAGCGCGGAGATCGCGCTGGAGATCGGGCCGGGTCTGCCGGAGACGCTCGACCGGTACCGGAGCGTGACGTTTTTCTATCGATGATCAGGCCGGCGTTTACCGGCGGAGCTTTTTCGCCATCTGCTCGCCGAGCTCAGCGGCGCGGTTCGTGGCGGCCTCGACGGCGTCGATGAGCGTGCGGCGCAGGCCGCCGGCTTCGAGCGTGTGCAGGCCCGCGATGGCCGTGCCGCCGGGGCTCGTGACCATGTCCTTGAGCCTCCCCGGGTGCTCGCCCGTCTCGAGCTGGAGCTTGGCCGCGCCGTAGACGGTCTGCGCCGCGAGCAGGAGCGCGGTGTCGCGGCCGAGGCCGACCTTCACGCCGCCGTCCGCGAGGGCCTCGATCATGAGCATCACGTACGCCGGGCCGCTGCCCGACAGGCCCGTGACCGCGTCGATCAGCGATTCGTCGAGCACGACGCAGCGGCCGACGGCCTCGAAGAGCGCGCGGGCGACCTCGAGGTCGTCCTTCGTGGCGTGCGAGCCGGGCGCGATCGCCGTGGCGCCCGCGAGCGCGATGGCCGCGGTGTTCGGCATCGATCGAATGACGCGCGCGCGGTCGGGCAGGCGCGCCTCGATGGCCTCGATCGGGACGCCGGCGGCGACGGAAACGACGACATCCCCCTCGTTCAAGCCGGCCGCGATGGCGCCGAGGATGCGGTCGACGATCTGCGGCTTCACGGCGATGACGACGACGTCGGCCCAGCGGACGAGCGCCTCGTTGTCGTCCGTGGTCTCGATTCCGTAGGTCTGCCGCAGCTCGTCGAGCCGCTGCTCCTTCAGATCGCTCGCCCGGATCTGAGCGGGCGTGACGGTCGCCGAATGCAAGAGGCCCCGGATGAGCGCGGACGCCATGCTGCCGCCGCCCAGAAATCCGATTCGCCGCCCTTCCATGCGCTTGCGCAGATCGTTCATCGTGTTCCTTCCGGCGACGCACCGTACCAGAGCGGCCCGCGAGGGGACAGAGCATCTGGGCGACGCGTGATCGTCCAAACCGCACATCGAGGGGTTGCGCAACCCTGTATCGCGATTCATCCGTTAGGCTCGGAATGAAGCGGAGCCCTGGCCGGTTCGCTCGCCCGGAGGTTCGAGGGGAGAATTCATGATGTCCGTCCGTTCGTCCCAGCGCGCGTCCTCATTCGTATCTCGCTCGGCGCTCGCCCTTTTGCTCGCCATGGGAATGCTCGGCTCGGCCGGGTGCGGGCACGAGGCCCACGCGACGCCGCCGCCGCCCTCCACACAGGCGGTCGCTCAGCAGGTGTCGGCCGAGGCCGCCGCGGCCGTCACGGCCGCGCCCGCCGCGCCGGCGCCCGTTCCGGCGACGTTCGACGTCGCCGACCTCGCCCAGCGCGTGACCCCGGTCGTCGTCAACATCACGACGACGCAAAAGGTCGCGTCTGGCGGCCCGGGCTTCGGCGGCGTGGATCCGTTCGAATTCTTCTTTGGTCCCCGCGGAGGCGGGGGCGGCGGCGAGCGTTCGCCGCGCCCCGAGCGGCCGATGGCGCGCACCGCGCTCGGCACCGGGTTCATCATCGACGCCGAGGGGTTCATCGTGACGAACGCCCACGTGATCGAGGGCGCGGACGAGGTGAAGGTGCGCCTCGCGGACGAGCGTGAGTTCGCGGCCGACATCGTCGGGCGTGATACCAAGCTCGATCTCGCCCTCCTCAAGCTGCGCGGCGCGAGTGGCCTGCCGGTCGCGGCGCTCGGATCGAGCGAGGCCTTGCGCGTCGGCGAGCACGTGCTCGCGGTCGGCAACCCCTTCGGGCTCGGGCACACGGTGACGCTCGGGATCGTGAGCGCCAAGGCCCGCTCGATCGGCGCCGGCCCGTACGACGATTTCATCCAGACCGACGCGAGCATCAACCCGGGCAACAGCGGCGGCCCGCTGTTCAACTGGAAGGGCGAGGTGATCGGCATCAACACGGCCATCCGCGCCGGCGCGAACGGCATCGGCTTCGCGACGCCGGTCGACGCGCTGAAGGACATCATCCCGCAGCTGCGCGAGAAGGGTCGCGTCGAGCGCGGCAAGCTCGGCCTGCTCTTCCAGCCGATCACGGCCGACCTCGGCAAGGCGTTCGGCATGGACACGCCGAAGGGCGCGCTCGTCTCGGATCTCGAGCCGGGCGGCGCGGCGGCGCGCGCGGGCATCAAGCCCGGCGACATCGTCGTCGCGGTGAACGGCACGCCGATCCACCACGCCGAGGACCTGCCCCGCAAGGTCGCGCGGCATGCGCCGGGCACGACGATCAAGGTCTCGCTTCTGCGCGCCGGCAAGCCGCTGGAGGTGACCGCGAAGCTCGATCAGCTGAGCGACGGCGACGGCGACGACGGCGACGCGACGCCCACGCGCGGGCAGAAGGCGCCGGCCGCGACGAACAAGTTCGGCTTCCAGTTCTCGGATCTCTCGGGCGGCGGCGTGCGCGTCGATCGCGTGACGGCCGCCGAGAGCGAGCTGTCGCCGGGCGACGTGATCCTCGAGGTGAACGGCGCGGCCGTGCGCGACGCCAAGGGTCTCGACGCCGCGCTCGGCAAGCTGAAGCCCGGCACGGTGGCGGCTTTCAAGATCCGCCGCGGCAAGGTCACGCGCTTCGCCGCGCTCCCCATCAAGTGATCCTCCACTGGGCTTGACAGCGCCCGCTTCGCGCGGTGCTGTCCGGCCCATGCATCCCGCCCCGTCCCCGCTGCGGCGCCTTTCCGAGGCGCCGCGCCTCTACGTGCAGGAGAGCTTCGCCTCCGACGAGGAGGTGCGCCACGTGCTCGCCTCGTACGGCGATCGCGACGCGCTCTCCCGTCGGGGCCTCGCGTGGGAGGCGAACGAGACGGGGCTTTCGAGCGAGCTACCCGTCGAAGGAGACCCCGTCCTCGCGGCGATCGCGGCGCGGATCGAGGCGGCCCTCGGGTTTTCCTGCACGCTCGCCGATCCGACGTTCCGGTTTCGCCGGTATGCGCGAGGCGACGCGCATCCGCCGCACCTCGACGAATACACGATCGGCGGCGCGCGGCTCGTGGCGACGGCGATCGTGTATCTCACGGACGCGGAGGGCGGCGGCGAGACGTTTTTCCCGCGCGCCGAGCCACATCCGGTGGCCGTCGCCGCGCGAAGGGGGCGGCTCGCGCTCTGGTTCAACCACCGGCCCGACGGGAGCGTCGACGGCGCCGCCTTGCACCAGTCGAACCTGCTCCGCGAGGGCGAAAAGGCGACGATCGCGTATTTCGTTTATGCCCCCGTCGAGGCCGCCCGCGTGGCCCTCGCGGCGGACGAGGCGCCCGCGCGGAGAGAGGCGGCGTCGCGGCGGTTCGTCTGCGTGAACGACGGCGTGCCCGAGGCGACGACGCGCGTGCTCCGCGAGGCGTGCGCGGCGCGCGGGGTCTCGTACGAGGAGGTGCAGGCGGCGCATTTCGATTTCACCGCGGCCGAGCCGCTGCCGCCGGGGACCTTGCTCTTCCGGCCGGCCGTGTCGTTATCGGCCGTGCGCGTGGAGCAGGCGCTCGTGGGGCCGGGCGTCGTGACGTTTCACCGGGAGCCGGACGGCGTCTTTCGCGATATCGGGCCCGATTGCGCGGTGCTCGAGCGGCGCGGGATCTCGGTGCCACGGTGGATCTGGGGGAACACGACGAACCGGGCGCTCTTGCGGCGGTACGTGGACGATCTCGGCGGCTTGCCGATCGTGATGAAGTTCGCCGGCGGATCGGGGGGCGTCGGCGTCCTGCGCATCGACAGCCTGGCGGGGCTTTTTTCCACGATGGATCACGCGGCCGCGTCGGGCCGGATGCCCGTGCTCTCGGCGTACATCCCGGACGCGACGCACCACCGCTGCATCGTGGTGGGCGACCGCGTGGCCGGGTACTGGCGCAATCGAATGGACGAAGACGATTTCCGGACACACGCGACCGACGATCCGGCCGATTACCAGACGCCGCCCGCGCCCGAGATCCTGGCGAGCGCCGTGGCCGCGACGGCGGCCCTCGACGTCGAGCTCGGCGGCGTGGACGTGCTCGAACATCCGAGCGGTCGCCATTACGTGCTCGAAGTGAACTTTCCTTGTTATTTCGCGCGCGCCCGGCTCGTCGGCGGGCAAGACGTGGGGGGAGCGATGATCGACTGGCTCGTGCGAAAAGCGGAAGCGATGGGCCGTCTGAGGCCGCGATTCGGTCCGCCCTAGGCTTTCTTGTCGCTCTGCTCGGCCGTGCGCTTGTCGCTCTGCTCGGCGCTGCGGGCGTCCTTGTCCTTGTCCTTGTCCTTGTCCTTGCCCGTCTCTTTGCCGACTTTCTTGTCGCTCTGCTCGGCGTTGCGCTTCTCCTTTTCCTCGTGGCTCTTCCGCGCGCCTTCGTCGTCGGAGGCCCAGAGCGGCATGCCCGGGGAGACGCCGAGGGCCGGGGCGCTCTCGACCGTCGCGCTGCGGCGAACCCGGGGGCCACCGGCGGGCGGCGTCACGCGCGCTTCGAGCAGGCCGAGATCCGCGAGCTCGTCGAGCGCGCGGAAGACCGCGTCGCGCGTCCACCCGTCGGTTCCAGTGGCGGCCGCGAGGTCGGCGAGGTCCGCGATGGACCGGGTGCCGTCGGCGTGCGCGAGGGCGAACGCGGCGAGAGGCGAGAGCGCGGGCAGGGAGCCTTCGTCGATCGAAGCGCTGCGGGCTTTCGGGGTCATGCAGATCTCCAGCGTAGGAAAGGTTCGTCCCAAACGTGACGATCCATATCACGGAGGGCCAGCGCGCACAGGGGAGACCTACGATGCGGCGCGCGGCGCGGGCATCGACGCTTGTCGCGTGGTACGGGGCGCGGGTGAATCGCGTCGAGCCGGGGGGCCGAGACAGGAGCACCCCGGAGAACACGAGCGGCCCACGCAAGGCGCTCGCGTGGATGGCCCTCGCGCAGGTCCTGTTCACGATCATGGGCGTCTGCACACGCCTCGGCGCGCAGAAGTTGCCGTGGTCCGAGGTCGCCGCGGCGCGCGCGGTGCTCGGGGCCATCGTCGCCATCGGGGTCGCCCGCATGCGCGGCGTGCCGCTCGTGATCCACGACCGGCGGACGTCGTGGGCCCGCTCGATCTGCGGGACGGTCGCGATGATCTGTACGTTCTACGCGTTCGGCGCGCCGGCGATCGCGCTCGGCGACGCCGTGACGCTCGGCGCGACGTCGCCGATCTTCATCGCGATCCTCGCGCCGTGGCTGCTCGGCGAGCGGAGCGGGCCGATCGTTTGGGTCGCAACGACCATCGCGTTCGCCGGCGTGGCGCTCGTCGCCGGGCCGAGCCTGAAGCTCTCCGGGGCGCTCTCGCTGGTCTCGCTGCTCGGCGCCGCCGCGAGCGCGCTTGCCATGATCTGGCTCCGTCGCCTGGGCACGGGTCGCTCGGGCGCGCCGCGCGAGAGCCCCGAGGCGATCGTCGCGCACTTCTCGCTCGTGGCGGGCGTCACGCTCTCGCTCGTCGCGCTGCCGACGCTGCGCGTGCCGGACCTCGAAGGCGCGCTCTTCCTGCTCGGCACGGGCGCGAGCGGCGCGTTCGCCCAGATCGCGATGACGCGGGCGTACGCGCTCGATCGAGCGGCCCGCGTGGGCGTGTGGAGTTACCTCGGCGTCGTCCTGACGCACTTCGCGGCGATCGGGATCCTCGGGGAGCGCGAGGATCCGATCGGGCTCGCGGGCTCGGCGCTGGTCATCGCGGCGGGCGTCGGGCTCACCTGGTCGGGCTTGCGCGAGGCGAGGGCGGCCGCCGTGGTCGCGTCGCCCCCTTGCCAAACGGTCCGATGACCGCGATTCTCCCTGCGGGATGCCGCGCACGATACGGAAGATCGCCATCAACACCGGGGGCGGAGACGCGCCCGGGCTGAACGCCGTGCTTCGATCCGTCACGCTCGCCGCGATCGAGCGGGGCATCGAGGTCTGGGGCATCAAGCATGGCTACCGCGGGCTGCTCGAAGACGAGCCTGGCGGCCTCGTGCGGCTCGACCGCGACGCCGTGCGCGGGATCATGCACCTCGGCGGGACGATCCTCGGCACGGCGAACCGCGGCGATCCGTTCAACTACCCGACGATGGAGGGCGACAAGCTCGTCCCCAAGGATCGCGCGGACGAGCTCGTCGAGCGGTTCCATCGGCAGGGCTTCGACGCGCTCGTCGCGGTCGGCGGCGACGGCTCGCTGCGGATCGCGAACCAGCTGCTCGAGCGCGGCCTGCCGCTCGTCGTCGGCGTGCCGAAGACCATCGACAACGACGTCTACGGCACGGAGCTCACGTTCGGGTTCGACACGGCGGTCTCGATCGCGACGGAGGCGATCGATCGGCTGCACTCGACGACGGAGGCGCACGAGCGCGTCATGGTCGTGGAGGTGATGGGGCGGCACGCGGGCTGGATCGCGCTGCGGGCCGGGATCGCTGGCGGCGCGGACGTGATCCTGATGCCGGAGTGCCCGTTCTCGTACGAGCCCATCGTGGAGAAGGTGCTGCAGCGCGAGGCGCGCGGGCGTCGCTTCTCGATCATCGTGGCGGCCGAGGGGGCGTGTCCGAAGGGCGGCGACGTGACCGTGCGCGACGCGGGCGACGCGTTCCGGCGCGTGGCCGTGCTCGGCGGCGTGGCCGAGCGCGTGGCCAAGGAGATCGCCGCGCGCACGGGCAAGGAGACGCGCTCGATGGTGCTCGGCCACCTGCAGCGCGGCGGCGGGCCCACGACCTTCGATCGGCTGCTCGCGCTGCGCTTCGGCGCGGGGGCCGTGCGTTTCCTCGTGGAGGGCTGCGAGAGCGGCATGGTCGCGCTGCGTTGCCATCGCGTGGAGCTCATCCCGCTCTCCGAGACTGCGGGGCGCACGAAGACCGTGGACCTCTCGTGCGACACGGTGACGACCGCGCGCGAGATGGGCGTCTGCTTCGGCGACGAGCCGCCGGGCCATTTCGCGCCGGGAGGGGCGCCGACGTCGTGAGGGCCTCGTGGGGGCTCACGCTCGGCGTCGCGCTCGCGCTCGTCGCGCCCGCGGCGCTCGCGAAGGAGCCGAGCAAGGCCGAGGTGCAGCTCGCGAACGAGATGGTGAGGGACGCCGTCGTCGAGGTGAAGGCGGGGCGCTGCGACGACGCGATCTCGATGCTGGAGCAGGCGATCGCGATCCACGAGACGGCCGAGGCGTTCCTCGCGCTCGGCGAGTGCCAGGCCACGACGGGCAAGCTGCGCGCGGCCGTGGCCACGTGGAAGCGCGGGGCAGAGATCGCGGAGGCGCAAAAGGACAAGGCCCGACGCGATGCCATCGAGAAGAAGCGCAAGGAGATCGAGCCGCGCATCCCCACGATCCGGCTGAAGGTCCCCGCGGGTGTCTCCGGCCTCGTCGTGACGATCGACGGGGAGGTGGTCCCCGAGGCGAGCCTCGGCGCGCCCGTGCTGGTGGATCCCGGCAAGCATCGGATCGAGGCGAAGGCGCCGGAGCAGGAGACGTTCTCGAGCAACGTCGTGGCCGAGGACGAGGCGAAGCTGACGGTCGAGATCTTCCCGGGGCTCGCGAAATCAGGACCTTCGGGGTCGAACGGGAGTGTCGTGCCGCTCGGCACGTGGATCGCGGGAGGCGCGGCGATCGCGCTGCTCGGCGGCGGCGTGACGGCGTACCTCCTGGCGGACGCGCATGCCGAGGCGGGCGCGATCGAGTGTCGCAAGCGGTTGCAGTGTGGCGAGGATCGCATCGACAGTGTGCGCACGTTCGATGGCCTCGCGCTCGGGGCGTGGATCGGCGCGGGCCTCGCGGCCGGCGCGGCGGTCGGGATCTGGGCGCTCGCGCCCAAGAAGGCGAAGGGCGATGCGTCGGCGCGTGTCTTCGTGGGCCCGGCCTCCGTCTCGATCGTCGGTCGGTTCTGAGCTCCGAGCGGAGTTTGACAGTCCTCGAACGAGATCGATATCTTGGCCAAGCCAGGCCCAGAGCCTGTCGAAACGGCCCGAATCATGACCAAAGTCCTCGTCTTCGAGAGCGATCACGCGTTTGCCGGAGAGCTCCGCACCGAGCTCGGGCGTCTCGGTTGCACCGTGCAGGTCGTCGACGACGGCAATGCCGGGCTTTCGCTCGCCGCGAACGACAAGCCGGACCTGATCCTCCTCTCCATCGAGCTGCCGCGCATGAACGGCTTCTCGGTGTGCAACAAGCTGAAGAAGGATCCGGTCCTCAAGGACGTGCCGCTCGTCATCATGTCGAGCGAGTCGACGGACGAGACCTTCGAGCAGCATCGAAAGCTGCGCACGCGCGCCGAGGACTACGTGCACAAGCCGATCGCGTTCGGCGAGCTGCTCGGCCACATCCGCGCCCTCGTGCCGATCGACGCGACGATCGAGCCGGACGCGATCGTCATCGACGACGCCGAGGTCCTCGAGGCCGACGACGTCGAGGAGGTCGAGGAGGTCGCGGAGGAAAACGCGCCTTCCGAGGCCGCGGGTGAGCGCGAGATCGACGACTTCCTGGGCGGCGCCTTCGATCGGCTGATGGCCGACGACGACGAGGAGAAGACGCGGGCGCAAGTCTTCCCGCTCATGCCGCCTCCGCCTGCGGCCGCGCCTCCAGCGCCCGCCGCGCCGCCGCCGCCGCCTGCGCCTGTTGCGGCGGTTGCGCCGCCGCCGCCGCCTGCGCCTGTTGCGGCCGCACCGCCGCCTGCTGCACC
>NZ_JARZHH010000066.1 GCF_029946515.1 Polyangium sp. 6x1 | reverse complement strand
AGGTTACCTACGTGTTACTCACCCGTGCGCCGCTTTACCGGGGCCGAAGCCCTTTCTCGCACGACTTGCATGTGTTAGGCGCGCCGCTAACGTTCGTTCTGAGCCAGGATCAAACTCTCCAGTTAAATTCGCTGGAGGTCACCTCGGTCCGGCTAAAGACCGGGTGACGGCTCATGCCTCATGGGCATGACGTGTTGCCTGAACCGTGCTTGCGCAGGTTCGAGGCGAGGGCCACGTCACCACACGTTAATGCGTGTTGCGTACAATCCAGTTTTCAAGGACCGAGCCGAGGGGCTTCGCAAAGCTCACCTCGTTCGTGCGGACGCTGGTCGTGCCCGAAGGGACGCCATCGTCGGCAATCTCAGCCATCATCCCGCAGATCCGCCGATGCGGACCATTCACGAGACGACCTCGAGCGGGAATGGTCTCTTTCAAAACCACGCAGGCTCGGGGACCCGCCGAGGACAGCGCCTTGCGGCGCCCTTTGCCTCTCAGCGAGGGGCGGCTCTTTAAACCGCCTCGTTCGCCTTGTCAACATCTATCCGAGAATATTTTTCACATTCTCTGGACCGGCGAACCTTACTGAGGACAGCGCCTTGCGGCGCCCTTTGCCTCTCAGCGAGGGGCGGCTCTTTAAACCGCCTCGTTCGCCTTGTCAACATCTATCCGAGAACATTTTCACATTCTCTGGACCGGCGAACCTCACTGAAGACCGCGCCTTGCGGCGCCCTTTGTCTCTCAGCGAGGGGCGGCTCTTTAAACCGCCTCGTTCGCCGTGTCAACATCCGTCCGAGAATATTTTCACATCCTCTGGACCGGTGAACCTCTCCGAAGACAGCGCCTCGCGGCGCCCTGTGTCTCTCGGCGAGGGCGGCTCTCTAAAACGCGTCGTCCGCCTTGTCAACAACCGATCATCCGAAGGTCGAGAATATTTTCAAGATCCTCCGGACCTGGCGACCTGACCGAGGACGGCACCTCGCGGCGCCCTCTGTCTCTCAGCAAGAGATCATCCTAACCGCGCCCGCCTTGGCGTCAACCACCCGACGATCCGGAGCCGCGCGGCTTGCTCTCTTCATGTTGCGGCAGCGCGCCCTTCGGCACGACCGGCTCGGAGGCGCGGTCGGCCTCCTCCGACGGCCCCTGCTCCACGAACGGCTTGGCGAACGACGCGCCGACTTCGCCGGCCCCCGCGCTCGATGGCTCCTGCGAGAGGGCCACGCCGCCTCGCCCCGATTCCTCGTACGGGCCGCCGAACGAACCAGGCGAGCGCATCTCCGCGTCGGGCGGGTGGGGCGTGCCGAACGGGTAGATTCCCTTCGATTGATCGACCTCGTCCGTACGGCCTTTCCCCTGCGTGAGAGGGTTCTTTGTTTCATCGTCGCGCACCATCTCGTCCTCCACCGTGCACACGGGGTGCACCCGACCTGCGCATCCTGTTGCCGGGGGCGGCGTGCATTCGATATGCCGGCAGCGGCGAGGGCGCGCGGGCTCTACCTTGACAAATAGAATGCGCTCGCATATCGTGGGCGCGGCTGCTGCGAAGTTCGCTTTCCTCGGGCGCGCTTCGGAGTTCAAACGAACCGGGGTAAAGGTCGCGGGTCGGCGACGGATCGTCGGCGTGCGAGCGTGAGGAGACGTGCGTCCTCTGGATAGGATGCGCTCCCGAGCTCGGCGTCGCGGCGACGCACGACCTGCACGATAGCGTTCGTTCGTTCGCAAGGCGTTCGCACGGCAGAACGTGCAAGCGCCTCGGGAAAGCAGCCATGGGCAATCTTCGCCTGGATGCGGTCGTGCGCCGACAAGACAGCGCGCTCGCCCGCATCGAAAGTCGTTTCGGTGTTCCCATCACGCTCATCGCGCGGCCCGACGTCTCCGTGGAGGCAGAGGGCATCGCAGAGCTCCTCGAATTCGTTTCGATCCAAGACACGCTCCTCTCCATCTGGGACGAGGAGCGCAAAGGCCGCATCACGCCCTTCTGGGGCGATGGGCCCGGCAGCCTCGCGGCCGTCGTGCTGACGCCGGATTTCCACAAAGGATCCGGCATCCCCGTGGGCACGGTGGCCGACGCACGCGGATTCGTCGTTCCCCGCGCGGTGGGCAACGACGTCTGCTGCGGCATGCGCCTCGCCGTCACAGACGTGACCCAGGAGGAGCTCCTGCCGCACATGGCCGCCTTGAAAAAGCGTCTGCGGGCGATCTTCTTTCAGGGCCAGCGCAACATCCCCATGTCCCCCCGCCAGCGCGAAGCGCTGCTCCGGGACGGTCTCTGGGGCCTCGCCGAGACCGCCGCCGATAACCAGAGCACTGGAATCTGGCGGTATTACGACCCCACCCGGGAGCTCTGCGATCTCGAGCGGGTCCATTTCAACGGCGCCCTTCCCACGGAGGACACATTCGCCTTCGCGAGCTTCATCCGCGCCTCGGGCGCCAACGACGGCCGGGACATCCAGATCGGATCGGTCGGCGGAGGCAACCATTTCGTGGAGTTGCAGCGCGTGGACGAGGTCGTCGACGGCCACGCGGCGCACGCCTTCGGCCTCGCCCGCGGAGCCGTGACGATCATGGCGCACTCGGGCTCCGTCGGCCTCGGCCACATGGTAGGCGGCCATTTCATGGCCCGCGCCCACGAGCTCTACCCAAGAGGCCTACCCCACCCAGCGCACGGCTTCTACGTCATGCCGACATGGGGGCCGCTCGCCGCAGAGGCCGCCGCCTACCTGTCCGCGATGCGCAACGCAGCAAACTTCGCCTTCGGAAACCGGCTCTTCCTCGTGCTGATGGCAGCACGCGCCATGAGCGAGGTCCTCGGGCGAACCGTGGAGACGCGGCTCGTCTACGACGCGCCACACAACCTCATCTGGGAGCCGGAGGCCAGGGCAGGGCGATTCCTCCATCGCAAAGGCGCAACGCCCGCACCAGGGCCAGACCCCTTCGCGAGCCCCTTCCAGTACACCGGGCATCCAGTGATCATCCCAGGCTCGATGGGCGACGCGAGCTGGGTGCTCGCAGGCCTCGGGAACGAGGCGCTCCTCGCAAGCGCCTGTCACGGCGCAGGCCGTAGCCTGACACGGGGACAAGCAAGCCACGTGAGCGACACCGTATACCGAGAATCAACGAAGAAACTCGACGTGGTAACCCCGATCGATCCCGAAGCGCCCTCCCTGCGCGGGCGGCGCGACATCCTGGAAAAATACCACCGCCGAATGAAGGAGGAGGCCCCCTACGCCTACAAGGCCATCACCCCCGTCGTGCGATCCGTCGAAGACGCCGGCGTGGCACGGCGAGTCGTACGGCTCTCGCCGATCGCCACGGTGAAAGGATGAGCGCGGGTGTCATCGGGGAAGCGCCGCGCCGGGGCGCTGCCCCGGGCCCCGCGGGGGCTCTTCGCCCCTCGACCCGAACCAGGGCCAGCCCTGGACCTCTGGGCATCGACTGCGCAAAGCGCAATCGATGCGGGGAATTTTCAAGCTGTCCGCCCCCTCTTCGCAGGGCCAGCCCTGGACCTTTCGGGGAAGAACTGCGCATCGCGCAGTTCTTCCCACAGGCCGGTGGCAAGACCATGGCGGCGCGTCTCACGCATCGACGGGCGTTGCCGGTCGAACCGTCTTGGCTGGCAGGATCGCCCGTGGTCTTGACCTGGCCCGTTCGATGAACTGCGCATCGCGCAGTTCATCGACCCCGAGTCCAGCGCTTGCGCTGGTCCAGGTCCAGGAGCGGACAGCTCCTGGTGGGGCCTGGGGCAACGCCCCAGCGAAACGCCCCCAAACCAGATGGAAACCTGCCCGACCACCGGGTTTGTTGGCCCGCGTGCGTGGCCTTCGTAGCATGCGCCGAAGGGCGCGATATGGGAAACGAAGCAGTGCGGAGCCAGGTCGCGGTAGGCGAGGTCCTCGCGGGGAAGTATCGCGTCGAGCGCCTCCTCGGCATGGGCGGCATGGGCGTCGTGGTCGCTGCCACGCACCTCGAGCTCCGGGACGAGCGGGCCATCAAGCTGGTCCGCTCGGAGCTCACGCACCCGCAGATCATCGAACGATTCCTCCGCGAGGCGCGTGTCGTCGTGAAGCTCCGGAGCGAGCATGTCGCCCAGGTGTACGACATTGGCCGGCTGCCTTCGGGCGCTCCTTTCATGGTCATGGAGCTGCTCCACGGCGACGACCTCTCGGCGCTGCTCAAGAAACGGGGCACGTTGCCGGTGCACGAGGCCGTGCTCTACGTCATGCAGGCTTGCGACGCGCTCGCCGAGGCCCATGGGCGCGGGATCGTCCACCGGGATCTCAAGCCGGCGAACCTGTTCCTCACGCACCGCGAGGATGGCTCTCCTTGCATCAAGGTCCTTGATTTTGGCGTCTCGAAGCACGTGCCCGAGGATGGCGAGTCGAGCGACGTGGAGATGACGAGCAACGGCGACATCATGGGCTCGCCGCTGTACATGGCGCCGGAGCAGATGCGCGCGGCCCGGGAGGTCGACGCGCGGGCTGACATCTGGGCGCTCGGCGCCATCCTTTACAAGCTCCTCACGGGTCGCGCGCCGTTCCAGCGCGCCACCACGCCCGAGATCTGCATGGCCGTGCTCGGCAGCGAGATGGCTCCGCTCCCGTCGTCCGTTCACGCGGGCATCCCGTCCGGGCTCGAGGCCGTCATCATGCGGTGCCTCAGCAAGGACGTCGATTCGCGGTTCACGCGCGCCCTCGACCTCAAGGCTGCGCTCTCGCCCTACAGCGAGCGCCGCGAAGGCTGGGCCGAGGATGAGCGCGCGTCGCTCCTCGACGATCCGCGCTCGTCGTCGAGGGGCTCGAACAGCTCGCGCCCGATCCCCAAGAACATCGACGCCATTCTGCTCGGCTGCATCGGCAAGGATTCGGGCCGCCGCGCTGCGCGGGCGAAGGGACGTCGGACCCGGTCGGATCCTTTCCTCAAGCGCGCCGCAGCCGCCGACCTGAGCACGCTCACCGCGCCCGCCGACCCGCCTTGCGAAATGCCCCGCGATCCCGAGCTCTCTTGCTCGGGTGGCGGCACTGTCCCTATGGGGAGCACCGATCTTCGCAGAGCCCGGGAGATGGGCTTGGGGCGTCCGACCCAGTCCTCGCAGCCCGTGATGTCCGCGTTCCAGGCCGAACCGGCCGGGCTCTCGGCCGCGATGAACCCCGGGGAGACGATCGACGAGGCGACCGCGCTCGCTCCGCCGCGGCTGCCGAGCTTCCCCGCGCTGCCGCCTCCGTCGGTGCGCACATCACTCCCGACCTTTCCCGTGCCGAGCGCCGGTGAGCCCATGGGCAACAGCATGGCGCCCTGGGATTACGCGCTGGCCCCGCCGGCGCCTCGCCGCGCGAAATCGGTCGCGCTCCTGGCGAGCGCGACGACGGCTGCTTTCATCGTCGTCGCGCTCGTCATGGCGTTCACCACGGGGGGCGAGAAGAACGTCGCGGAAGGCGCGGTGCGCGGCGCGGACATGCGCCCCGCGGCGGGTGGCATGCCCGCGCCCGCGGAGCCTGCGATCGAGCCGCAGCCCGAAATCGCAACGCCGGACGCGAGCGCGTCCGCGACGGCTCCCGTCGCGGCGGACGACGCGACGCGCTAGGGCACGCAATACGCGACGGTCCTGCCCCCGAGCATGGCCGTCTCGCAGCCGCCGAAGCCTTGCGCCTTGCAATCGACCTTCGCCGGCGTCCCCAGGTCGCAGAACGAGACGGTGCTGCCCTCGCAGGACTCCGCCGCCCCGAGATCGCAGCTCGGCTCGACGAACCCGCACGCCGCGCCCCCGGCAAAGGCTCCGCTCTGCACGAAGCCGCAGCTTTGGCCCTCGGGTGACAGCGCGGCGCAGTCACGCCGTCCGATCTTCCCGCCCGCACACGTCTCCAGCACGTCGCCGTTGCACGCCTGCGAGAAGAAGCTGCAATCCTCGCCTTTGCCGATGCAGCCGATGTCGTTGCGTTGCTTGTCGAAGCCGCAGGTCTCCCCGGCGATCGTGACCCTCTTCTCCCCATCCTGCCCGTTGATGTGCACCATGTTGTACTGCGTGCGGCAATCGATCCGCTCGAGAACGCCAGCCGCGGTGCATTCGACGAGCACGTCGGGATCATCGGCGGCGCAGGTCGTCTTCGTCTCGCCGAACGTGCAGGTCTCCTTGCCGCAGCCGGCCCAGATGCCCTTGTGGCAGGAGAGCCCCGCGGCCGCGCAGTCCATGGCGGCGGTCGGCTTGCCGTCGGGGTCGCAAAGAACCCAGGTCTGACCCTCGCAGATGTCGTCGGCAGGGGCCGCGGCGCACGCCGACGCAAAGGTGTCCTTGGGCGGGGTGCAGGCGCGGACGGTGGCGCAGTCCTTCGCGGCGAGCTTGCAATCGAGGCTCGCGATCTCGAGCCGCAGCGTGCCGGTGGCCGCCCAGGTCCAGGGCTCGTCGAGCACATGGCCGAGGCAAGCCTGCATGCCGATCGGCTGACCTCCCTCGGCATCGCATGCGTTGATGCGCAGGCAGTCGGCGATCCGCGCCTCCAACTCCGGCGGCGGCGGAGGCGCAGGCGCAGGCGTCTCGGGGTCGTTCCCGGCGCACGAAAGCAAAAGCATGGACAGAAGAATCCAAGAAGAACGGTGGAGCATGCGCGCTCTCTAGCGCGCCGCTGGCTCCTCGCCGGCCGGCAGCAGCAAAATGGCGCCACCCGTGTCGCTGGGGCGTTGCCCCAGACCCCACCCGGGGCTGTCCGCCCCGGGACCCGGACCAGCGCCCGCGCTGGACTGAGGGTCGATGAACTGCGCGATGCGCAGTTCATCGAACAGGCCCGGTCAAGACTGGCGACGACCCTGCCCGCCAAGACGGCGGCGCTGACGGTTCGACCGGCAACGCCCGTCGCAGCGTGAGAGGACCTCCATGGTCTTGCCACCGGCCTGTGGGAAGAACTGCGCATCGCGCAGTTCTTCCCCGAAAGGTCCAGGGCTGGCCCTGCGAAGAGGGGGGCGGGCAGCTTGAAAAACTCTCCCCGCATCGACTGCGCTTCGCGCAGTCGATGCCCAGAGGTCCAGGGCTGGCCCTGGTTCGGGTCGAGGGGCGAACAGCCCCCGCGGGGCCCGGGGCAGCGCCCCGGCGCAACGGCTCCCCGCGGGGGCTCTAAGGTAAGGTTTGTCCGCCTAGAACCTACGCCCTGGCCGCCCGCGATCTTCGAGCAGGCGCGCCGAGTCGGGCGCGTTCGAGGGGGCCGTCATGCGCGACGTTTGCGCGCCTTCTGGCGTGGAGGCCTCGTTCGTCTCTACGATCCACGAGGCGAGTGCGAGCAGGACGAACCCAAGGAGAAGGATTGCGGCGACGATCGCTGTCGCCATGGGCAAACGAATTCGAACGCCATCGACATGATTCATCTCGAGCGTCACGAACACCTCCGCGAAAGGGACGGACTCGAAACGGGTGGCTTGCGGCGCCTCTGCGCCGATCTTCGAGCCCCCCTCGATGTCCGTCCGATGGTCCACCGCCGCTCGAAAAGAGCGGCACCTTCATCGTCCGTCGATCGGCGCACATTTTATCGATCTGGGCCGCGAAATCGAGGGAAATCAGGGATTCGCTGGGACATTGAATGTCCATCCGACGCGCTTGGACGCTGGCCGCGTGACGCCGCCCCGCTGCGCGGGTAGGCTCCGCCCCTGCATGAACACGCGCGCCGAGGAATGTGAGCTCACTCGCGAGGCCTTGCGCCTCCTTGGCGTCGACAGGCTCGCACTTGCCATCCACGATCCGAGCTTTCCTGCGGATCCCGACGAGGACATCGGCCGCGGATCGCCTTACACCCGCGCTGCCGCGCGATTTTTCCGTTTTGCCCGCGACCTCGGCTTCAGTGCGATTCTCCTCGGCCCGCAAGGGGAGCTCTCGGCTGACAACGCCTCGCCGTACGATGGCGCTTGCTTTTCGCGCGCCACTGTCTCCATCGCCCTCGCGCCGCTCGCGCGGGATCCTGCCTGGGGTGGCCTCCTTCGCTCGGGGACGCTCGCTTCTCTCCTCGAGGATCGGCCCCGCGCTCCGGCCGGCCGCGCGCATCATCGCTACGCGTCTGCTGCCGTTCGCCGTGCGCTCGACGAGGCGTTCGCGTCATTCCAGGAGAAACGTCGGCTTGGCGCCTTGCCTCCCGCGCTCGCCTCGTTCGCTGCGCGGCTCGACGCGTGGCGCGCGCGCAACATCGGCTGGATCGAGCGGGATGCGCTGTACGAGCGCCTCGCCGTCGAACACGGCCGCGGCCATTTCGAGGACTGGCCCGCCCTGGACGCGCGCCTCTTCGCGCCTTTGCCCGGCGACGAGGCTGCGGCGGCTGCGCGGATCGCGGCGCTCCGGTCACGCTCTGCGGAGAGCATCGAGGCGCACGCGTTTCGCCAGCTCCTCGCGCGCGAACAGCATGCGGCCTTGCGCGCGCACCTCGCTTCGCTCGACCTCTTCCTTTATGGCGACCTCGCCGTGGGCCTCGCCCTGCAGGACGAATGGTCGAACCTCTCGATTTTCCTTTCGGGCTACCGCATGGGCGCGCCGCCGAGCCGCACGAACCCCGAGGGACAGCCTTGGGGGTATCCCGTCCTCGATCCTGCGTGTGTTCGCGGCGCTGCGCGGACCTTCCTCCGCGCGCGCATGGACGCGATGTTCGAGGCCTATGACGGCGTGCGAATCGACCATCCCCACGGGCTCGTCGACCCGTGGGTGTATGTGACCTCCGCGGACGACCCGCTCGCGGCCGTCCAGCACGGCGCGCGCCTCCGCTCCTCGCCGGATCTGCCCGATCACCCGCGCCTCGCCGCGTTTGCCATTGCACGTCCGTCACAGCTCGACCGAGGCGTCCCGCGGCATGCAGAGGAATGGGTTCGCGCGCTCGACGCCGCCCAGGTGGGCGAATACGGAAGCCTCTTCGATGTCCTGGTCGAAGCCGCGGAGGCGAGGGGGCGCGCCGTCGATACGCTGTTTGCCGAGGTCCTGAGCACGCTGCCGGCGCAGGTCGGGGCGGTGCTCGCGCGGCATGGGCTCGGGCGATTCCGCGTGACCCAGAAGGCGAACGTCGACGATCCGCGCGACGTCTACCGCAGCGAGAACGCCGAGGCGGCCGACTGGATCATGATGGGCACGCACGACACGCCCTCGATGTGGGAGCTCGCGGCGTCGTGGCGGACCGAGGGCAAGCTCGCGGCGCAGGCCGCTCACCTCGCGCGGCGGCTCGGCGCGCCGGCGCTCGAGGCGGACCTCGTGCGGGACGCGGGCCTGCTCGTCTCGGCGAAGCTCGCCGACGCCCTGGCGAGCGACGCCCGGAGCGCGATGATCTTCTTCACCGACCTTTTCGGGATGCGGGAGCGGTACAACTTGCCCGGCTCGATCAGCGACGACAACTGGTCGCTCCGCGTGCCCGAGGGGTGGGAGACGGGGTACTTCGAGGCGCGACGCCGGGGCGAGGCGCTCGACCTCCGGCGGGCGCTCGCGCTCGCGCTCCGGGCGCGTGCGGCCGGGACGACGGGCGACCTCGAAACGCTCGCGGCGCGGCTCTTCGCCCTGCCTTGAGCGGCGCCTCTGCCCGATCCCGACCCCACACACGTGCCAGCTCGGAAACCCGGTCCCGCCGGCGACCTGTGAAGCTTCACAGCCGCGAACACCGGTCGGCGCGCGGGACCCACACACGCGCCGGGTGACGAGAGGAAACCTCGATCCGCGGCTGGCAGACGTCACGGACGGGCGGGGAGCTCGGGGCGGGTGGGTCCCACACGTCACAGGGGCCGAAAGCAGATCACTTCGGCGAGGTGACACATGTGGGACCTCGCGTCGGAGGTCCCCGAAATGCCGCTGTGACGAATGCCAGCGGGCGCGGGCGGTCGGATCGAACGACTGGGACGTGTGTGGGCGCATTCGAGCGCGCGGCGTCCCCATTCACAGCAAGAACGTGCGGTGGAATGGGCTTGCCGCATTCCTTTCGGATCGTACCCTGTCGCGGATTGTCGGGCGGGAGGGGGACTTTCGTTGAACAGCGGGGACATCATCGCCTCGAGATACGTGCTCGAGCGACCGCTGGCGAAGGGCGGGATGGGGGCCGTGTGGGTGGCGCGGCACCTCGAGCTCGACGCGCTCGTCGCCCTCAAGGTCATGGCGCCCGAGCACGCGGACACCTTTTTCGCGCGTGACAGATTCCAGCGCGAAGCGAGGGCCTGCGCGCAGATCCAGCACCCGAACGTCGTGGCCGTCCACGATTACGGCGTCGCGGACGACGTGCCGTTCCTCGTCATGGAGCTCCTCCAGGGCGAGGATCTGCAAACCTGCCTCGCCCGGGAGAAGCGCCTCTCGCTGCCCGCGGCCATTGCCGTGATCCTGCCGGTCTGCAAGGGGCTCCGGCGCGCGCACGAGCTCGGGATCATTCACCGCGACATCAAGCCGAGCAACGTCTTCCTCGCGCGCCAGGGCGACGACACCCTCGTGAAGATCCTCGATTTCGGCGTCGCGCGGATCACGCACGAGGTCTCCGGCCAGACGACCCACACGGGGGTCTTGCTCGGCTCGCCGAGCTACATGAGCCCCGAACAGGCGCGCGGCCGGCGCGTGGATCATCGCAGCGATCTCTGGTCGCTCGCGGTCGTTCTTTACGAATGCCTGACGGGACGGCTGCCGTTCGGCGCCCGCGCGCTCGGCGATCTGCTCATCGAGCTTTGCACCGAGCCGGTCCCTCCTCCCACGACGATCACGCCCGATCTGCCGGCCGTCGTCGATGCCTTTTTCACGCGGGCGCTCGCGCGCACTCCGGACGATCGATTCCAGAGCGCGGAGGCCTTCGCCGAGGCGCTCGCCTCGCTCCGGTCCGGAATGCCGAACCTCACGATCGGTCCGCCCGACGTGCGGGAACGCGATCCCTCGATGCCCGAGGTCTCCCTCTCCCAGACCCCGCCGCCCACGTTCTCGCCCACCGCGCCCGGCGTCGCCACCACGATAGGCCTGAGCCGCCCACGGGCCGCCAAGCTCGCGCTTGGAATCGCCGCCCCGGTCGTCCTCGGCCTCGGCGCGCTCGCCGCCTATGGTTTGTCCTCGCCCGCGGAGCCCCTCGAAACGGCGGTCGCGGCGCCGGCGGATCCCATTTCGTCACGTCCGCCCGAGAGCCCCGCGCCCACGGCCAGCGTCTCCCCGACGCCGGCGCCGTCCGCGACGCCCACAACCCCGGAATCGACGCCCTCGGCCGCGCCGCCTCCGGTCGCGTCCGCCGAGACGCCCCCGAACCGCGCGCGGCGCGCCCCGGTCAAACGCCCTTCGCCGCCTCCGCCCGTGCCTAGCCGCGATCCGACCTTCGGCTTCTGAATCGGGAGATTGCATGCGCCTTCGTTGGCTCTTTCCCTTCGCAACCGCGTTCCTCTTCACGCTCGCGCCGCCGGCCGGAGCCGCGGAGCCGCGCGCTTCGAGCGTGCAGGACAAACGCGCCCTCGCCCTGGAGCACGCGCACCAGGGGCTCGATGCGTATCGCGAAGGACGTTTCGAGGAGGCCTACGAGCACTTCCGCGAGGCCCAGGCGCTCTTCCCCGCGCCCACCTTGCTCGTGCACATGGCGCGTTGTCAGCGAAGGCTCGGCAAGGTCGTCGAGGCGAAGGCGCTTTACGAAGAGGTCCTCGCGCAGCCGTTACCGAAGAACGCGCCGCCTCCTTTCGTGGAGGCGCGCCACGATGCCGAGCGCGAGCTTTCCGAAATGGAGGCCAAGCTCGCCGCGGAGAAAAAGGTCACGGAGCGCCCCGCGCCCGCCCCGCCGCGAGGTTCCATCGTCCCCGGCGTGATCACGCTGGGCCTCGGCGCGGTCGGCCTCGGGGTCGGGACCGTGACCGGGGCGCTGTCGATGGCGAAGGTGTCCGATATTCGCAGCCGCTGTCAGGACGAGCATTGCGTCTCGGCCGATCGCGCCGCGGCCGATCAGGCCCGGACGCTCGGCCACGTCTCCACGGCGGCATTCGTCGTGGGAGGCGCCGCGGCGGCGGCCGGCGTGCTCTTGCTCGTCCTCCGTCCGGGCGGCGGGGCGGACAAAACCACGGGCGCCGCAAAGGATCTCCGCGTCTCCGTGGGGATCGGCCGGG
Source organism: Polyangium sp. 6x1 (assembly GCF_029946515.1). Lineage (GTDB taxonomy): Bacteria > Myxococcota_A > Polyangia > Polyangiales > Polyangiaceae > Polyangium. Next base: position 48,909 of record NZ_JARZHH010000066.1, on the reverse strand, counting down.
CGGAATTCGAGCTTCGTTATTGAGGGACGTCCATGCACTTGTTTCTTCGTGCCTCGGCGCGCCGGGGCCTCGGCGCGCTCCTCGGGGCGGCAGGGATCCAGGGAGCGCTCGGGTGCAATACGATCACGGGGGTCGACGCGCTGCGCTTCGAGCCGTGCGCGCCGAGCTTCACGGAATCGACGCCGACGGCCGCGCAAGGCAGCGACGGCGGCAGCGCCTTCGAGGACGATTGCCCGGAAGGCCAGGTCCTCGTGGGCCTGCGGGGCGGCGTGAACGGCGATGTCGTGTCAGGGATCAGCGGCCTTTGCGGGGTCGTGCAGGTCTCGGAGACGTATCCGTTCGCGGTCACGATCACGCCTGGGACCGCGATGCTGGGCGTGCATGGGGTGATGTCCTCGGAGGAGCCGGAGGCGCGGATGTGCCCGCCGAACGAAATGGTCGTCGGCTTCAGCGGGAGCACGTTCCTGTACGACCCCGGCAATCCTCGTCCCATTCTCCTGCGCGTCTCGCTCCTCTGCGCGCCGGTCCTCGTGGATGGCACGGCCGCCGCGCCGGCGCTCTCGCTCGGCGAGGCCACGGGCACGCCCTCGCTCGGCGGCGCGGACGGTCAAGGAGACAGCTTCGAGCCCATTCATTGCCCCGAGAACCAGGTCGCCCGGGTGCTCCAGGGGCGCTCGGGTTTGCTCGTCGACGCTTTGGCCCTCGGTTGCGCGGAGCTCTCGCTTTCGTGTCCGTGGGCCCCGGCCGCCTCGGAGGAGTGACATGCGCGGCTTCCACTTGCTCTTCGAATCGTTCAAGCCGAAGACCCCACGGGAGGATCTCTCCGTGCGCACGTTCTCGGTGCGCGAGGCGATCTCCGAGCCGTTCGAGGTCTCGATCATGGCGCGCTCGCACGATGCGAGCATCGACCTCGAGGCCATCGTGGGCAAACCCGCGAGCTTCGTCATGGAGCGGGGAGACCATTTTTCCATCGGCCAGGCCCGCCGCCGCTGGGAGGGCATCTGCACGCACATCGAGCAGGTCCGCGTCGAGGACTCGGAGACCGGCGAGTCCACCTACACGCTGACGATCCTGCCCAAGCTATGGCTGCTCGGGCAGCGGCTCGGCTACCGGGTCTTTCAGCATCTCTCCATCCCGGACATCGTGGACAAGGTGCTCGGCGAATGGAAAATCCAGCACAAGTGGGCCATCGATCGGGGCGCGTATCCGCGGCTCGAATACCGGGTCCAGTACGGCGAGAGCGAGCTTTCGTTCCTGTCGCGCCTGCTGGAGGACGCGGGCATCGCGTACACGTTCCCCGACGAGGACGGCGCCGGCACCATGCTTCAGTTCTCGGACGCGCTCGCCGCCGGCAAGCCGCACCCGCGCTCGCCCTTGACGTTCGACGACGCGCCGAACCGCACCGCGCCGAAGGAATACGTGACGGCCGTGCAAATGAGTCACCGCGTGCGGCCGGGCGCGTACGTCGTGCGCGACCACGACTTCCGCCGCCCCGACTTTCCGATCCAGGGCGAGGCCCCGCCCGCGAAGGACCCGGAGCACCGGTACGAGCAATTCCATTACCGCCCGGGCGCGCTGCTCGTCGAGACCACGAAGGGCGCCGGCGCCACGCCCGTCGCCGACGACAAGGGAACGGCGCGGCGCGACGAGGCGTTTGGCGTCACCCGCGCGACGCAGAGCCTCCACGCGGAGCGTCACGAAAAGCGGGTCGTCTCGTACGTCACGAATTCGATGATCCTCTCACCCGGGGTCATTTTCGTCATCCAGGACCACCCGCACCAGGGCCTCGCCGCGCAGCGGTTGCTGGTGACCGAGCTTTGCTTGTCGGGCAGCGTCGTGACGGAGTGGGACATGAGCGGCCGGGCCGTGTTCGCGCCCGATCCGTACAGGCCGCCGATGACGACGCCCAAGCCGCGGGCGTTCGGGATGGAGAGCGCGGTGGTGGTCGGGCCGCGGGGGCAGGAGATCCACACCGACGAATTCGGTCGCATTCGCGTGCAATTTCCGTGGGACCGGGAGGGCAAACACGACGACGACAGCTCGTGCTGGATTCGCGTGAGCCAGGGCTGGGCGGGGACGGGCATGGGCTCCCTGACGATTCCGCGCGTGGGGCAAGAGGTGCTCGTGGGGTTCCTCGGCGGCGACCCGGACCAGCCGATCGTGGTCGGGCGGGTCTTCAATGGGAAAAACCTCGTGCCGTACAAGCTCCCCGACCACAAGACGAGGAGCACGCTGAAGAGCGCGTCGTCGCCCGGCGGAGGCGGCTCGAACGAGCTCATGTTCGAGGATGCGCGAGGAAAAGAGCTCGTGTACGTGCAGGCGCAGCGCGACTATTACGCGCGGGTGCTCGGCGACGAGCACGAGCAGATCCAGGGCCATCACCAGATGCTGGTCGGACGGCGCCAGGATATCGTGATCCGGGCCGAGAAAAAGGAGCTCGTGGGCGGGCGGAGTGATCTGCACGTGCGAGGGGACGAGCGCAGGCAGGTGGACGGCAAGGCGTCGATCACGGTGGGCGGGAGCCGGCACGAGAAGGCCGCGCAGAGCCACGCGATCGAGGCCGGGAAAGAGATTCACCTCGCGGCCGGGACGTCGGTCGTGATCGAGGGCGCGCTCGATCTCACGCTGAAAGGGCCCGGGGGGTTCATTCGAATCGATCCGAGCGGCGTGTCCATCGTGGGCAACCTGGTGCGAATCAACAGCGGAGGCGCGCCCGGCGCGGGGAGCGGGGCACGCCCGGACGCCCCCGAGGACGCGATCGAGGCCATCGTGGACGTGCCCGGCGCGGGCGCGCCGTAATCGAGGAGGGAAACATGCCGCCTGCTGCGCGCGTGACCGATTTGCATGTTTGTCCGATGATGCCGACGGGTGGGCCGGTCCTGCCGCCGTGTGATCCGCGCGTGCTCATCGGGTACATGCCCGCGGCGCGCGTGGGCGACGTGGCGACGTGCGCGGGGCCGCCGGACGTGATCGTCGGGGGCGAGGCGACGGTGCTGATCGGATATCGACCGGCGGCGCGGCTCGGGGATCCGACGGCGCGCGGGGGGATGATCACGATGGGCTGTCCGAACGTGCTGATCGGCTCGTCCGCGCAGGCGCGGACGCTCGAACGCGCGGCGCAGGAGGGGACGCCGCTCTGCGAGCCATGCGAGTGATCCTGGAGGTGCAATGGGGGCGGCTCGCGTCGAAGCGGGCAGCGCTCACGCCGGGCGGGTCGCTGCGCGTGGGGCGGACGGAGCTCGCCGATTTCGTGGTCGCGCACGATCGACGGATGTCCGGCATGCATTTCGAGGTGTCGTGGGACGGGGCGCGTTGCCTCGTCCGGGACCTCGCGAGCGATACGGGGACGTGGCTCGACGGGCAGGTGGTGCGCAAAGGGGAGGCGCGGCACATGTCCTGGATCCGCGCAGGAGATACGGTATTCATGATCTTCTTCGAGGGAGCGACCACGCGCCCGCGCGAAGCGGATCCGCCGGACGTCGCCTCGCGCAAGGAAGAGGCGCGCGCCGCATTGCAGGCCGAGAAAACACCGCTGTTCGCGCTGCTCGACGGGGCACGTGACAAGCGAATCCTGGAGCTTTTGCACGAATCGGTGGACGAACACCGATCGCTGTACGAGGGCGTGCAAGGCGACGCGCTGGGCGACGTGGCGCCTTATCTGGTGCACCTGTCGTCGGAGAGCGCGCTGTCGGAAAAACTCCTCGACGAGGGATGGGGCCGGAGCTGGGGCGTATATCTGACGAGCGCGCGTCCGCTCGCGGACGTGCGGCAGCATCTGCGCCGGCTCACGATGGTGGAGGCGGAGGGGGAGACGAAGCGGCTCTATTTCCGATTTCAGGACCCGCGGGTGCTCCGGCGATTTCTGGCGATGAGCAACACACGGCAACGAGGGGAGATGTTCGGCTCGACCCTCGAAGCTTTCTTGATGGAGGGGGAGCAAGGCGAGGTGATTCGCGCCTCGTGCCCATCGGCGCCATGAGGTTCACGGGAGACCAGATGGCGCAATGGCAGGTCCAAGAGCCGAGCGTCCAGCGGTGTGTGCGTGGCGCCACGCGGCTCCGCGGAGCCCCCGCGTACCAGCGAGAATCGTTCGCCTACCAAGGGCAAGCGCGCGAGCGGCCTTCAGGCGTGACGTTCGAGCTCGCCGCAGGCGGCGCGAGGGGGCGAAAGCGCCCACGCGAGGAGCTCGAAACGCCGCTCGCACTCGTGGCGCCCGGCGGCGCGGTCGATCCAATGGTCTTTCACATGGATCGATTCCACCTCGTCGCACACCGATGGGGCGGAAGCAAGGAGAGCGAAAACCTGGTCCCCGCCTACGCCGGATTCAACCGGACGGAATGGAGCAACTTCGAAGGCGAGATCGACAAAGTCGTGCAAGCACGCGGCGGCCCCGTACGAGTGACCATCACGCCCGGCTACGACGACACGCAGGACCCACGCGTGCCCGTGCGCCTTCACGTGAAGGTCGAGGAAGAGCTCCTCGACGGCATCTTCGTGCAGCGGCACAATGGATGGTTCGTGCCAACACCCCCAACGGCGCAACGCGCCGAGGACCGATGGCTCGAAGCGCTCATCGCCCAGCACCACGACAACTTCGTAGCCTCGGGCTTCAGCGCGCACATGCTCCACGATCCCTCAGGCATGCCACTCAACCTCCCAAACGAGCCCGGCCCCCACGCCATCCTGGATTATCTGCACATAAACGGGCACCTGGCAGGGACGGCCGCGCAAAACGTGACGCTCAAAAACGGCCAGGAGTTCACAGCCGCACAGCGGGACCTGATCCTCATGCACAACCGCATCCGCAACCAAAGCGGATTCGTGATCTCGGAATCCCCCACAGACCCCGCGCGCAGCTGGCCCGCGCCGCCAGGCCGCCCCCCCGGCACGCTGCTCGACGGCAGCACGCACGCCGCACCGCAGGTCGATCACATGTACCCCCAAGCCCACAACGGCTCGAACGCCTACAGCAACGCAATGGTGATGAGCGCACAGCACAACAACGAAAAACGGAGCAGCGTGACCCCCGACGTCCAAGCAGAGTCCGCCCTCAACCGGCGGCGCTCGCCCCGAGGGTGAGCGGGGCGCCTCGCTGGGGCGTTGCCCCAGGCCCCACCAGGGGCTGTCCGCCCCTGGACCCGGACCAGCGCAAGCGCTGGACTCGTGGTCGATGAACTGCGCGATGCGCAGTTCATCGAACGGGTCAGGTCAAGACCAGCGGGCGACTCTGCCAACCAAGACCGCAGCGCTGATGGTTCAACCGGCAAGGCGGTCCCACCAACGGCCTTCACCATCCGTCCGTCGCGCTGATTCGCGCGATCGCCACACCCCGCAAGGCCAGCGGGCAGGACGCGCGCGCGTCCGCCGCGAGGTGCGCCTCCGCGAGGATGCGCGCGGAGAAACGCGCGAACATCGGCAAGACTTCGGCGAGCGCCTCCGGGATGTACATGGGCACGTCGCGGTCTTCGCCCGCGAGTTTCATGGCGCACTGCAAATGCTTCCCTCCGAAGACGGCCTGCCGCTGATAGCGCCGGTGTTCGAGGAGGATCCGCTCTATCCTATCGGTGACCTCCACCGGCGAGACGACGCGCTTCTTCGTCTGCATGTATGCAGCCTCGATCGCCGCGCCGAGCTCCCGCGCCGCCAGCGGATCACGAAGCGCGTCCGCGGCGCTCAGGTAGTCACGCGCGGCCGTGAGCGCCTCCTTCGTGCGCTCGTCCCCGCCCGCGACAGGTCCCGTCGCTGCCACGCGCGCCCGCAGCGATTCGATCTCGTCGAATGAAAACGAGAGATCTCCCTCGACGAGGACGAGCGGCGCGACGAACCGACCGTCCTTGCGAATCGCCGCACGCGCGGCCTCGCGGATCGCCTCCTCGCCGAGCGCCTGTCCGTGCGCGAGGACCTCGAACATCTCGCGACGCTCTTCCACCTCGGCCGGCTCGAGGCCAAGCTCCGGATCGTCGATGTCCGGATCGAGCGGTTTGTCCCCGAGCGCTTCCAGGATTGCGCGCCACGCCGGCTGCCGGCGGACGCGCGGCAAGCTGCGCGGATCGAACCACAAGAGATCGAAGAGCCGCGCCGGGAGGGCCCGCGCCTTCGGCATCGGATTCGGCACCTGCATTTCGGGCGCCGTATCGAGATCGGCCGCCGCATTCGAGGCGCTGAGCGCGCTCGGCGGGGTGAGGGGCGCGCCGGAGAGCAAGGGCGGCGGGGGTGGACGGGGCGAGGGGGGCGGCGCCGCGAATTCGGAGCGCCGCGCGGACATCGATCCCGTTCGGAAGGGGAGCGCCGGCCGCGCGTCGTTCACCTCGGGGGGGAGCGCCAGCGTCGAGGCGGGCGAGGGCGCGGGTTTGCCCGAGGAGGGCGGCGGGTTCGCCGCGCGGCGCGGCGGATCGAACCAGGCGAGAGGCTCGCCCGCCACCTCCACGCCCGCCACGACCCGCATCGCTTCGAGGGCATTTTCGTGGGGGAGCTGTATCCAGCTCCGACAAACCACCGTGCACCGCTGCTCGTCGCCGTCGATGCGCAGCGTATCCATGCAGAGGTCCATCGGCTGGCCGTCGGGGATGCCGAAGGCCGCGAGGCCATGGATCCGCGCGGCGCCGCGGAGGCCGGGCAAGTGCGTCACGAGCCGCGGCAGGGAGGGGTGGAGGCCTTCGAGCACGATGCGCTCGTCGCCGCGGAGAAAATCGGTCTGCTGGTCGAACGGCGCGGCCTGGAAATAGGCGGCGTCGAAGCCCGGCGGGATCTCGGCGATCCGGCCTTCGAGCGCGCTCCTCGGCGTCGCGCCGAGCAGGCGCTTGCGCGCGGGCCAGGCGCGCGCGATCGGCCCGAAGCCCGCGGGGCGCCTCGGGTCCCCGGGGGTGAGGATCGTCGGCTCGCCCTCGTCCATCCCACCGCCGATCCCGAGCGGGTTGTCCGGAACGTCCGGCCCGCCGAAGGCACGCTCGTAGACGATGGGCATTCGCTGGGCGCCGCGCGAATCCTTCAAGAGGAGCGTCTTGTCGACCAGCACCCGCTCGCCGGCGTGGACCTGGAGCCGCGCGGCGGTTGCGTGGCCGTGCCCCGTGAAGAGCACGTCGGCGCGCGTCAGGTAGGGGACGAGGTCGCTCGTGAAACGCACGCTCCGCGCGGGGTTGTCCCCGTGGTGGACCTCCGCGCGCAGGATGGGCTGGGGCTCGATACGCGGCATGGGCGCGTCGGGCGCGAAGGCGAACGTCGCCTTGGTGATCACGGTGGCGTGCAAAACGCCGCCCGTACGAAATGCAACGACACCGGCCTCGGCACCCGGCAGGGGCGAGATGGCGGCCACCCCGTCGACAAGCATGAACGAGCGTATCACGAATATACGCGCGCCGCCCTCGGCCCGAGGTCCGCCGCGCGCAAAATGCAATTGCGTCCGGGGCAGGGAGCCGAGGCGCGCTCGCCCCGGACAAACGGACGTGGACGCGCGGCTCAGGCGGGCTGCGGAAGAGACATCCGGCCCTGGTTCTCCGCGAGCCACGCGGCGAACGAGCGGAGGTTCGGGTTCAGCGCGCGCGTCCGCGCGAGGTCCCGGAGCCCGCAATAGTCGGCCTCGAAATCCCGCTTGAACTGGAACATGTTCGCGAGGTCGTCGGCGCCGGGGATATCGAGGGTGCGGTAGACCTCGGGCTCGATCGCGTGATAACGGATCTTCTCGCCGGCGATCGCCGAGAACGCGGCGGCGAGCTCGCTGCCGCTGAGATGATCACTCGCGACGCCGAGGCGCTGCCCGATCATCTCGGCGCCGCGCTCGAAGATGCCGTACGCGCACCGCCCGATGTCCTCCGTCGCGATGCCCGGCAGCCTGGCCGTCCCCATGGGGAAGGAGAACACGAGGCGGCCGGCCGCGTCGCGCCGCGGGCCCATGCCGAGGTGAATGAAATTCTCCCAATAAAACGAGGTGTGAAAGAACGTCGTCGGGACGCCGAGCGAGGTGAAGATCGCGTCGGCCTCGCCTTTCGCGTCCATGTGCGGGACCTTGTAGTTCCCGCGCAGCGTCGGCATGCGGTCGTCCGAGAGCGGCACCCACTTGCGCGTGTCCTCGATCGTCGACCAGATCACGTGCTCGAGGCGCGCGTGGCGCGCGGCGCGGGCCATCGCGCGCGCCTGTTCGATCTCTTTTTCCGCAGAAAAATGCGCCCAGAAGAAGGTGACGCAGTACGCGCCGTACGCGCCCTCGAACGCGCGGCACAGGCTCGCCTCGTCGTCGAGGTCGGCGAGGACGACCTCGGCGCCGAGGGCGCGAAGCTCCTTCGCGGCGCGCGAATCGCCGTCCCGCGTGATTGCGCGGGCACGGAAGGCTCCACTCGGGTGGGCGGCGATGGCGCGGACCAGACCTCCGCCCTGCGCACCCGTGGCGCCGACGACGGCAATGACGCGTTTCTTCGAGCTCATGACTCCCTCCTCATTTCCCAAGCGCGCACTGTCGCACGCTTCGTCCTGCCCAGGAAGCCCCCCTGCGTGGTAGCCTCTTCGTATGGGGCTCTACGTCGGCCATTTCGATTTCACCGCGCCACTGCTCTGGACGGTCCCGGCGCTCTTTTCGTCCGAGACTTGCGCCGCCATCCTCGAGGGCGCGCGGGACAAACCTTGGCTCCCGGCCACCGTCAACGCCGAAGAGGGGCGCGTCGTCGATACCCGCATTCGGTCGAGCACCACGGCCGTGCTCCGCGATCCCGCGCTCGGAGGCGAGCTCTTTCGCAAGGTGACGCCCCACGTGCCGGAGCGCATGTCCACCGAGATCGGCGGGCGGCGCGTCGCCATGCACCTCACGGGCATCTTCCTCCCGCTGCGGATTTACCGCTACGAGGTGGGCCAGCATTTCGGCCTGCACCAGGATCAATCGTACGCCGGAGACGGCGGGACGCGGAGCCTCCTCACGCTGATGGTCTATTTGAACGAGGGGTTTGCCGGCGGCGAGACCGAGTTCCCCGAGCAGGAGCGCACGATCGTCCCGAAGACGGGCGACGCGCTCCTCTTCCAGCACATGCTCCTCCACGCGGGCAAACCCGTCACGAACGGCACGAAGTACGTCCTGCGCTCGGACGTCCTCTACCGGCCGGCCTCGTGAGTCGGGTGCGGACGAATTGCCGCACCGGGTCGACGGCCTGGCGCGACGCACCAGGGAAGAAAGAAATTGCTGCGTCGCAGCAACATGGACTGTGCTTCGGACGCCGATGGCCGTACGATCGTAGGCTGTGAAGCATCAGGCGCCGCCGCCCCGCCAGGGCCTCTACGACCCGCGCAACGAACACGACGCGTGCGGGCTCGGGTTCATCGCGCACATCAAGGACAAGAAGAGCCACGCGATCGTCGCGCAAGGCCTCGAGATCCTGAAGAACATGACCCACCGCGGCGCCACCGGCGCCGACCCGCTGCAAGGGGACGGTGCGGGCATCCTGCTGCAGATCCCCCACGCGTTCTTCGTACGGGAGTGCGCGCTCCTCGGCATCACGCTCCCCGAGCCTGGCGAGTACGGCGTGGGCATGATGTTCCTGCCGCAGGATCCGGGCGCGCGCGCCGCCTGCGAGCACGAGGTGGTGCGCGCCATCGTCGCCGAAGGACAGGAGGTCCTCGGATGGCGTGACGTGCCCGTGGACAACACCGGCCTCGGCGAGGGCGTGAAAGCGAGCGAGCCCGTCATCCGGCAGGTCTTCGTGGCGCGCGGCCTGTCCACGCCGGACGTCGAGGCCTTCGAGCGCAAGCTCTACATCATCCGCAAGCGCGCAGGCCACGCGATCCGCGCGCTCCGGATCTCGCGCGCGGGGCAGTTCTACGTGCCCTCGTTTTCAGCGCGGACGATCGTGTACAAGGGCATGCTGCTCGCGCACCAGGTCGGCGAGTTTTACGTGGACCTGAAGGACAAGGCGGTCGAGTCCGCGCTCGCGATGGTGCACCAGCGCTTCTCGACGAACACGTTTCCGTCGTGGGATCTCGCGCATCCGTTCCGGCTGATCGCGCACAACGGCGAGATCAACACGCTGCGTGGCAACGTGAACTGGATCCGCGCGCGGCAACAAAATATCGCCTCGAAGCTGCTCGGCGACGGCCTGCAGAAGATCTGGCCGCTCATCTACGACGGGCAGTCGGACTCGGCCTCGTTCGACAACGCCCTCGAGCTGCTCTACTTCGGCGGCTACTCGCTGGCGCACGCGATGATGCTGATGATCCCGGAGGCGTGGGCCACGAACCCGCTGATGGACGAGCGTCGGCGAGCGTTCTACGAGTACCACGCGGCGCTCATGGAGCCCTGGGACGGGCCCGCGGCGATCGCGTTCACGGACGGACGGCAGATCGGCGCGACGCTCGATCGGAACGGCCTCCGGCCCGCGCGGTACCTGCTCACGGACGACGACTACGTGATCCTCGCCTCCGAGGCGGGCGTGCTCGACATCCCGGAGCGCAAGATCGTCAAGAAATGGCGTTTGCAGCCGGGGAAGATGCTGCTCATCGACCTCGCCGAGGGGCGCATCATCGACGATCAGGAGCTCAAGACGAAGCTCGCGAAGCACAGGCCCTACCAGAAGTGGCTCGATCGCACGCAGCTCCGGCTGGAGAACATCCCGATGCCGGACTACGTGCCGATCCCCGACAGCAACAAGCTGCTCGATCGGCAACAGGCGTTCGGCTACACGCAGGAAGATCTGCGGCTCGTGATGGCGCCGATGGCGGCGAGCGGCGAGGAGGCCATCGGGTCGATGGGCGACGACACGCCGCTCGCCGTGCTCTCCGATCGGCCGAAGCCGCTCTTCGGCTATTTTCGGCAGCTCTTCGCGCAGGTGACGAACCCGCCGATCGATCCGATCCGCGAGGAGACGGTGATGTCGCTCGTCTCGTTCATCGGGCCGCGGCCGAACATCCTCGCCCTCGACGAGAGCGGGCCGAACATGCGGCTCGAAGTGCACCTGCCCATTCTCACGTTCGAGGACATGGAGAAGCTGCACCGCGCCGAGGAGCTCACGAAGGGGCATTTTCGATCGGTGGTGCTGTCGATCTGTTACCCGGCCGCGTGGGGCGCGGACGGGATGGAGGCGGCCCTCGGAAAGCTCTGCGCCGACGCGGAGGACGTGGTGCGCGGCGGCGGGGTGAACATCCTCATCCTGTCGGATCGTGACATCGGGCCGGATCACATCGCGATCCCGGCGCTGCTCGCGGTGAGCGACGTGCACCAGCACCTCGTGCGCGCGGGCCTGCGGACGCGGACGGGGCTCGTGGTCGAGACGGGATCGGCGCGCGAGGTGCACCATTTCGCGCTGCTCGCGGGCTACGGCGCCGAGGCGATCCACCCGAACCTCGCGTTCGCCACGCTGCCCACGCTCGGCGATCTCTTGCCGCCGGGCACGACGGCCGAGGAGGCGTGCGCGCGGTACATCAAGGCGATCGCGAAGGGGCTGCTCAAGGTGATGTCCAAGATGGGCATCTCGACCTACCAGTCCTATTGCGGCGCCCAGATCTTCGAGGCGGTCGGTCTTTCGTCGGCGTTCGTGGATCGTTATTTCACGGGCACGGCGACGGCCATCGAGGGCGTGGGCTTGCAGGAGATCGCCGAGGAGACGGTGCGGCTGCACCGGCTCGCGTTCCGCGACACGCCGACCTACCGCAACGCGCTCGACGCCGGCGGCGACTACGCCTACCGCGCCCGCGGCGAGGCCCACATGTGGACGCCCGACGCGATCGCGAAGCTCCAGCACGCGACGCGCACGAAAAACCCCGCCACGTACGAGGAATACGCGAGGCTCGTGAACGACCAGAGCGAGCGGCTGATGACGCTCCGCGGTTTGTTCGAGATCAAAGAATCGGAGCACCCGATCCCTCTCTCCGAGGTGGAGCCGGCCTCCGAGATCGTGAAGCGTTTTTCCACGGGCGCGATGTCGCTCGGCTCGATCTCGCAGGCGGCGCACACGACGCTGGCGATCGCGATGAACCGCATCGGCGGCAAATCGAACACGGGCGAGGGCGGCGAGGATCCGGCTCGGTACGTGCCCTTGCCGAACGGCGACTCGATGCGCTCGGCGATCAAGCAGGTGGCGGCGGGTCGCTTCGGCGTGACGACGGAGTACCTCGTCAATGCCGACGACATCCAGATCAAGATGGCCCAGGGCGCCAAACCCGGCGAGGGCGGGCAATTGCCGGGGCACAAGGTCTCGAAGTACATCGCGCAGATCCGGCACTCCGTGCCCGGCGTCGGCCTGATCTCGCCGCCGCCGCACCACGACATCTACTCGATCGAGGATCTCGCCCAGCTCATTCACGACCTCAAGAACGTGAACCCGAGCGCGCGCATCAGCGTGAAGCTCGTGTCGGAGATCGGCGTCGGCACCGTGGCCGCGGGCGTGGCCAAGGCGCACGCGGATCACGTGACGATCTCGGGGCACGACGGCGGCACGGGCGCCTCGCCGCTCTCGTCGGTCAAGCACGCGGGCGGGCCCTGGGAGCTCGGCCTCGCCGAGGCGCAGCAGACGCTCGTCTTGAACCGGCTGCGCGGCCGCATCGCCGTGCAGGCCGACGGGCAGATGAAGACGGGCCGGGACGTGGTGATCGCGGCCCTGCTCGGCGCGGACGAGATGGGCTTCGCGACGGCGCCGCTCGTGGTGGAGGGCTGCATCATGATGCGCAAATGCCACCTCAACACGTGCCCCGTCGGCATCGCCACGCAGGATCCGGAGCTCGTGAAGCGATTCGCGGGGCAACCCGAGCACGTGGTCAATTACTTCTTCTTCGTGGCCGAGGAGGTGCGCGGGTACATGGCCCGGATGGGCTTCCGCACGTTCGCCGAGATGGTGGGACGCTCGGACAAACTCGACACGCGGCGCGGGATCGCGCACTGGAAGGCCAAGGGGCTCGATTTTTCACGCGTTTTCTACCGGCCCGACGCGCCCGAGGGCGTCTCGATCCGCTGGACGGAGCGGCAGGATCACAGCCTGGAGCACGTGCTGGATCATCGGCTCATCGACGAGGCATTGCCGGCGCTCGTCAACCAGGTGCCGGTCGCGTTCGACGTGCCGATCCGGAACATCCACCGCGCGGCCGGGGCGATGCTCTCCGGCGAGGTCGCGCGGCGGTACGGGCACGCGGGGCTCGCGGACGACACGATCCGGATCCGCGCCCGCGGGACGGCCGGCGGCAGCTTCGGCGCGTTCCTCGCGAAGGGGATCACGCTGGAGCTCGAAGGGCAGGCGAACGATTACGTCGGAAAAGGTCTGTCCGGCGGCCGGATCATCGCCTATCCGCCGCGTGATTGCCCCATCGTGCCGGAGGAGAACATCATCGTCGGCAATACCGTGCTGTACGGCGCGATCTGCGGCGAAGTGTATTTCCGCGGCGTCGCGGGCGAGAGGTTTGCGGTGCGGAACTCCGGCGCGACGGCGGTCGTCGAGGGGATCGGCGATCACGGGTGTGAATACATGACCGGCGGCACCGTGGTCGTGCTCGGCAAGACCGGGCGCAACTTCGGGGCCGGCATGAGCGGCGGTGTGGCCTACGTGCTCGACATGACCGGGGATTTCCGGCTCAGGTGCAACCTCTCGATGGTGGCCCTCGAGCAGGTCCGGGACGCGGAGCACATGCCGCCGGGCGAAGCGCGGCACCTCGGGCGCGCGGACGCGGAGATCGTCCACGGCCTCCTGGAAAAACACTTCTTTTATACGGGAAGTGCGCGGGCGCGGGCGATCCTGGACGATTTCCACGCATACCGGGCCCATTTCGTGAAAGTGATGCCGCACGAATACCGCCGCGCGCTCGCCGAGCACGCGGCCGAGGAGGCCGCGAAGGCCCTTCCCGCGGCGGTGACGGAGGTCGTGGCCCATGGGTAAGGTGAAAGGCTTCCTGGAGATCGCGCGCAAGGAGCCGGAGCTCGTGCCGGTGCCGACGCGCATCCAGCGGTACGAGGAGCTCGTGCTGCCCATGGCGCCCCTCGAGGTGAGCCGGCAGGGCGCGCGTTGCATGGATTGCGGGATCCCGTTTTGCCACAGCGGCTGTCCCGTGAACAACGTCATCCCCGACTGGAACGACCTCGTCTACCGCGGGAATTTCCGGCACGCGCTCGACGTGCTGCATTCGACGAACAATTTCCCCGAGTTCACGGGGCGCGTCTGTCCCGCGCCGTGCGAGGCGGCCTGCACGCTGAACATCAACGACGAGCCCGTGACCATCAAGACGATCGAGCAATCGATCGTCGACCGGGGCTGGGAAGAGGGCTGGATCGTGCCGCAGCCCGCGAGCCAGAAGACGGGCAAGCGCGTCGCCGTCGTGGGCTCGGGGCCGGCGGGGCTCGCGTGCGCGCAGGAGCTCGCGCGGGCCGGGCACGAGGTCACGGTGTTCGAGAAGCACGATCGGGTCGGGGGGCTGCTCCGGTACGGGATCCCCGATTTCAAGCTGGAGAAGCGGCACGTCGATCGCAGGCTCGATCAGATGCGGGCCGAGGGCGTGGTGTTCCGGACGGGCGTGCACGTGGGCGTGACCGTGCCGGCGCAGGAGCTCGTGGACGCGTTCGATGCGGTCGTGCTCGCGGGCGGGTCGGAGGCGCCGCGGCCGCTCGACGTGCCGGGGCGCGACCTCGACGGGATCCATTACGCGATGGATTACCTGACGCAGCAGAACAAGCGCATCGCCGGCGACGAGGTCCGCGGGCAGATCCTCGCGACGGACAAGCACGTGGTCGTGCTGGGCGGCGGCGACACCGGGTCGGATTGCATCGGCACCGCGATTCGCCAGGGCGCGCGATCCGTCACGAACTTCGAGCTCATGCCCGAGCCGCCTGCCAAGGAGGACAAACCCCTCACGTGGCCGTACTGGCCGATGAAGCTGCGCACGTCGAGCTCGCACGCGGAGGGCTGCACCCGGGATTTCGCCATCGCGACGAAGGGTTTTTCCGGCAAGAACGGCAAGGTCGAGGTGCTCTCGGCGGTGCGGCTCGACTGGAAAAAGGACGCGACCGGCGCCCTCCGCGCCGAGGAGATCCCGGGCTCTTTGTTCGACGTGCCGGCGGATCTGGTGCTGCTCGCGCTCGGATACGTGCACCCCGTGCGCAAAGGGATGCTGGAGGAGCTCGGCGTGGCGCTCGACGGGCGCGGGAACGTGAAGGCGGATATGCGGAGGTACCAGACCTCGAATCCGAAGGTCTTTGCCGCGGGGGACATGCGTCGTGGTCAATCGCTGGTCGTGTGGGCGATCCGCGAGGGGCGCGACGCGGCGCGGGCCGTGGATGCCCATTTGCGCGGGCCGTCGAACGGGCTGTGACGCCGTGATACCTTGCGCCGGATGAAGGCGCGCTACGAGCTGTATTACTGGCCGTCGATCCAGGGGCGCGGGGAGTTCGTCCGGCTCGCGTTCGAGGAGGCGGGCGTCCCGTACGTCGACGTCGCCCGCCTGCCCGCAAAGAAGGGCGGCGGCGTCCGCGCGATGATGAAGCTCCTCGAAGGCACGGGGCCCACGCTCGTGCCGTTCGCGCCGCCGTTCCTCAAGGTTTCCGACTTTTTGCTCGGACACACGGCGAACATCCTGCTCTACCTCGGCCCGCGGCTCGGGCTCGTCCCGGACGACGAGGAGAGCCGCCTGCACGCGCATCAACTGGAGCTTTCGGTCACCGATTTCGTCGCCGAGATCCACGACACGCACCACCCGATCGCGTCGAGCCTCTATTACGAGGACCAGAAGGCCGCCGCGAAGAAACGCGCGTCGCTCTTCCGGAAGGAGCGCTTGCCCAGGTTCCTCGGCTATTTCGAGCAGGCGCTCGAGCAGAACGGGGGCGCGTGCTTCGTCGGCTCGGCGATCTCGTACGTCGACCTCTCGCTCTTCCAGGTGATCGAGGGCCTGCGCTACGCGTTCCCGAACGCCATGGCGCGGGCCTTGCCGCGCACGCCGAGGCTCGCGGCGCTCGCGGTCGCCGTGGCCGCGCGCCCCCGGATCGCCGCCTATCTCGCGTCCCCGCGCAGGCTCCCCTTCTGCGAGGAGGATATTTTCCGGCATTACCCGGAGCTCGACGCGAAACGGTGAAACGTGCCCGACCGCCCAAGACGGCGCTTGTTTTGCTGGCCGATCGGTGGTGGGCTAGAAGACCTCGAAGCGACGAGGAGCCGAGCAGGAAGCCTTGTGGTGAGCAGGGGGGGCATGACGGGCGGAGGGGCCGCGGAGCTCTACCGAAGCATCTTCGAGCATGCGTTCGACGGGATCCTCGTCGCGGACGACGAAGGGCGCCTCGTCGAGGTCAACCCGCGCGCCTGCGAGCTGCTCCGCGCACCCCGCGACGAGCTGCTCACGCGGACGGTGTTCGATCTCGGGCCGCCCGAGATCGCGTCGGCGCTCCGGGAGGCCTGGCCTCGGTTCCTCGTGGAGGAGCGCGTCCAGGGCGAGGGGACGTTCCGGCGCGCCGACGGGACCACGTTCGTCTGCGAGTTTTCGGCGCAAGCCCATTTCGCGCCAGGCAGGCACATGGCGATCCTGCGCGACGTCAGCGCGCGAAAGCAATCCGAGGAGGCGCTGCGCCTGAGCGAGCAACGTCTCGCCCGCGCGCAGCGGATCGCCCAGATCGGGAGCTGGGAGTGGGTGGCCGCGCTCGACGAGACGACGTGGTCGGACGAATGTTTCCGCCTCTTCGGCCTGCCCCCCTCGGAGGACAAGAAATCCTACGGGGACTTCCTCTCGTTCGTGCACCCGGACGACCGCGCGCACGTGGACGACGCGGTGCAACGAGCCTTCCGCGGGATCGCCGCGTATTCGATCGATCACCGCATCCTCACCGCCGACGGGCTCGAGCGGATCGTGCACGCGGAGGGCGACGTGGTCCGCGACGAGGCGGGGCACATGCTCGGCATGACCGGGACGATGCAGGACGTGACCGCGCAACGGAGGGCGGAGATGGCGCTCCAGAAGAGCGAGCATCTCTTCCGACAGGTGCTCGAGGCATTGCCGGTCGGGGTATGGGTCTCCGACGTGCAAGGCAAGCTCATCCTGGCAAACCCCGCGGCGAAGCACATCTGGGGCGGCTCCTTGCTCGTCGGACCGGAGCGGTTCGCAGCGTTCAAGGCGCGCTGGGTCGCGACGGGCGAGGAGGTGAAGCCCGACGAATGGGCGCTCGCCCGCGCGGTGCGGACCGGGGAGAGCACGCTGAATGAGCTCGTCGAGATCGAGGCCATAGACGGCCCCCACAAGATCGTCCTGAACTCGGCGGTGCCGGTGCGCGATCCGGAGGGGCGGCTCCTCGGGGCCCTGGCCATCAACCACGACGTGACCGAGCAGCACCAGCTCGAAGCGGAGCGGGAGGAGCTCGTCCGCGCCCTGTCGACGGAGCGGCAGTGGCTCCGGGCCGTGATCGACCGCTCGCCGATCGGCATCGTGCTCTGCGAATTCGGCGAGGGGCGGCGGGTCGTCATGAACCGGAGGGCCGAGGAACTGCTCGGCGTGACCGGGCCGCCCCCGGACGTGCTCGACCTCTTGCACCAGCGGTTGCACCTGCCGGACGGCTCGCCCGTGTCCCGCGGGGATCTCTCGCTCGAGCGGGGCCTGCGCGGCGAGCTGGTGACCGGTCGTGAGCTCTTGATCCGTATCCCCGACAAACCCGACGTGCCGATTTTGACGAATGCGTCCCCCATTCGCAGCGAGGGCGGTGAGGTCCTCGGGGCCGTCGTGACGTACGAGGACATCAGCCCGCTCAAAGAGCTCGAGCGATTGCGGCAGGAGTGGACGAGCGTGGTGGCCCACGACCTGCGCCAGCCGGTCACGACCATTTTGACCCTCGCGGGCATGGTCGCGCGCTCGTCGGCCGACCCCACGGCGCGCCGACGCGCCGAGCGGATCGTCGCGAGCACGGCGCGGCTCGAACGGATGATCGGGGATCTGCTCGATCTGTCGCAGCTCGAGGCGCACCGGCTCTCGCTCGTACGCGCGCCGACCGATGTCCCGGCGCTGCTCGTGCACGTCATCGAGGCGAGCGAGGCCCGCGAGCGCGTCATGCTCTCGATCCGGGGCGAGTTGCCCGCCTTGTCCATCGATGCCCAGCGGATCGAGCAGGTCGCGGAGAACTTGCTCTCGAACGCGCTCAAATACGGCAAGCCCGGGACGCCGATCGAAATCGTCGCGGAGCAGCGCGGCGGCGAGATCGTGGTGACGGTGCGCAATCAGGGGCCGGGGATCCCCGCCGAGGACATGCGGGCCTTGTTCGAGCGGTTCCAGCGAGGTCGCGCGCGAGGCAGCATGATCAAGGGGCTCGGGCTCGGGCTTTACATCGTGCGAGGGCTCGTGGAGGCGCACGGGGGGCGCGTCGAGGCCGAGAGCATTCCCGGGGAGACCACCACATTCTCGTTTTCCCTGCCCATCCCCGAACGTCACGAGGGAGCAGGCGCAAGCTGATGGGCCGCGCGGGCGAGCGGAGGCGCTCTTTGCGTCCCCGCGTCCGAATCGAGCCATCGAGCCGATCCTGCCGTGGCGCGCGATATCGGGGGCATGACGATCGCGCCGCGGTTCCGCGTGACATGCCGCCGTGCTGTTGTACCTTCGATGATACCCGCGCACGCATTCAAGCGGCGGGGCGCAGCAGGGAACCTATGGTGGGGGCAAACCAGGGCGATTTTTTCAGCAAGGATACGTTCTCTGAAAATGCAGGCGCCATTCCCAGGCTCGCGGCGCACCTCCTGAGGAGCGAGCTCGAGCATCTGGACGCGCAAAGGCTGACCGCCGATCTCGTGGCCACGGCGCTCGGCGGCGACGTGACGCTCGTCTACAGCCTCGGCGAGGACGAGCGTACGCTCTCCATCTCGGCGCATCGCGGGGCGCCCGAAGCGCTGCTCGCCCGCGTCGCCACGGTCCCGCTCGAATCGACGAGCCTGGCAGCCCGCGTGGCGCGCACGAGGCAGGCCGCGGACGTCGACGTCCTCGCCGAGGACGCCCCCTTGGACGTCCGCGCAGCCGCGGAGCTCGGCTGCGGCCCGAGGGCCCTTTCCGTGCCGCTCGTCTCCGAGGAGCGTCTGCTCGGCGTGCTGGTTTGCTTCACGCAGCGAGCCGAAACCGGCCGGGATCGGTCGTTGCCTCTGCTGTCGGCGCTCGCCAGCATGATCGCGGCCTCGCTTTCGACCACGACCCGGGCGAACGCGGCGCCCGACTGGAAATACCAGAGCCTGTTCGAGCACGCATTCGATTGCATCATCGTCGCGGACGACGCGGGGCGCGTGGTCGACGTCAACCCGCGCACCTGCGAGCTCATCGGCGCGTCGCGGGACGAGCTCTTGCAATGGACCGTGTTCGATTTCAGGCCCCCCGAGTTCCTCGCCCAGATCCAGACGAACTGGCCCGAATTCATCACGGGAGGGCGCTGGCGCGCCGAGAGGATGTTCCGGCGGGCCGACGGCAGCACGTTCGTCGGTGAGTTCACCGCGAAGGCCCATTTCATGCCGGGCAGGCACATGGCGATCCTCCGGGACGTCACCGCGCGCAAGCAAGCCGAGGAGACCCATCGGCGGAGCGAGGAGCGCCTCGCCCGCGCCCAGCGGATCGCCCACATCGGGAGCTGGGAATGGGAGCTCGACACGAACGAGGCCTCCTGGTCGGACGAATGCTATCGCATCTTCGGCCTGCCCCCGGTGATAGGGAAGAGGACGTACGAGGATTACCTCTCGCTCGTGCACCCGGACGATCGGGCGGACGTGGACGGGGCGGTCCGGCGCGCCCTCGACGGGAAGATCTCATTTTCGATGGATCACCGCATCCTCCTCGAGGACGGCCACGAGCGGATCGTGCACGAGGAGGGCGACGTGGTCCGCGACGCCGAGGGGCGCCCGATCGGGATGTGCGGGACGGTCCGGGACGTGACCGAGCAACGCCGCGCGGAGATGGCGCTCCAGAAGAGCGAGCTTCTCTTCCGGCAGGTGGTCGAGACCTTGCCGGTCGGGGTCTGGGTCTCCGACGAGCGCGGCCAGCTCGTGCTGGTCAACCCCGCCGGGCGACGGATCTGGGGCGGGGCGCGGCTCGTCGGGCCGGAGCGGTTCGACGAATACAAGGCGTGGTGGGTCGATACGGGCGAGGTGGTGAAGGCCGAAGAGTGGGGGCTCTCCCGCGCCATCCGGAACGGCGAGACCGCGCTGAATGAGCTCGTCGAGATCGAGGCATTCGACGGCCCGCACCGGCTCATCCTGAACTCGGCGGTGCCGGTGCGCGATCCGGAGGGGCGCATCGTCGGGGCCTTCGCCATCAACGACGACGTGACCGAGCAGCGGCGGCTCGCGGCGGAGCGTGAAGAGCTCGTCGACGCCCTCTCGACCGAGCGGCGCTGGCTGCGGACCGTGATCGACCGCTCGCCCATCGGGATCGTGCTCTGCGAGCTCGGGAACGGGGCGCAGTACGTCATGAACCGAAGGGCCGAGGAGCTCTTCAGCGTGACCGAGGCGGAGGCAGACGTGCTCGGCCTGCTCCGGGAGCGGCTCTGTTTGCCGGATGGCTCGAAGGTGCCTCTCGACGACCTCTCGATCGAGCGGGGCCTGCGCGGCGAGCTGGTGACCGGACGGGAGCTGCTCATCCGCGTCCCCGACAAACCCGACGTGCCGGTCCTGACGAACGCGTCCCCCATTCGTGGCGAGGAGGGGCAGCTCCTCGGGGCCGTCGTGACGTACGAGGACATCCGGCCGCTGAAGGAGCTCGAACGATCGCGACAGGAGTGGACGGGCGTCGTGGCCCACGACCTGCGCCAGCCGGTCGCGACCATCATGACGTCCGCGTCGATGCTGTCGCGCGCGTCGACCGACCCCACGGCGCGCCGCCGCGCCGACCGTATCGTCGAGAGCGCCGCGCGGCTCGGGCGCATGATTGGCGATCTGCTCGATCTGTCGCGGATCGAGGCGCGCCGCCTTTCGCTCGTGCGCGCGCCGACCGATGTCCCGGCGCTGCTCGCGCAGGTCATCGACGCGAGCGACGACCGCGATCGCGTCGCGCTCTCGATCCTCGGCGATTTGCCCTTGATGTCCATCGATGCCCAGCGGATCGAGCAGGTCGTGGAGAACCTGCTGTCGAACGCGATCAAATACGGTTCTCCCGGGACGCCGATCGAAATCGCCGCGGAGAAGCGCGGCGACGAGGTCGTGGTCTCGGTGCGCAACCAGGGGCCGGGGATCAGCCCCGAGGACATGCAGGCCTTGTTCGAGCGATTCCAGCGGGGCCGCGCGAAAGGCGGCGCGATCAAGGGGCTCGGGCTCGGGCTTTACATCGTGCGAGGGCTCGTGGAGGCGCACGGGGGGCGTGTCGACGCCGAGAGCGTGCCCGGGGAGACGACGACATTCTCGGTGTTCCTGCCCATCACGGAGGGCGCCGCGGGCGCGGAGGCTGGCTGACGGGCGTCGCCGAGGAGCTCAGAGCCGGCTCGCCATTCGCTCGGCGAGCGCTCGCACGACCGGCCGGTACGCGTAATCCGGATCGACCGGATCCGTGGTCTGGGACGGGCAGATCGAGGTGAGCACACCCTGGCTGCCCGCGCCCTCGATCACGCGCATCGTGCGGGGGCTCGGGTAGGCCTTGGCGGCGACTTGCAGCGTGCGCGCGCCGCCGCTGCTCGGGTTCGGCGCGCAAAGCGGGCTGTCGTTGTCCGGATTCGTGCAATCGCAGGGCACCACGGATACGTCGCTGCAATTTAGCGGAACGGAAAGGGGGAAGGTGCAAGCATATTGCAGGTCGTCCTCGTCCGCGATCGTACGGTCGCCCCCGTTCTTGGCATTGCCGGCCGTGACGCCCGGGCGTTTCGCGATGGACTCGATCACGTACGCGTTCGTCGGCTGCACGCCCGTCGCGGGATCTCCGAGCAGGGCGTCCCAGGCGCCGCTCTGCGCGAGCTCCTCCGTGCTCTTGAAACCGGCCGCGAGGTTCGACGGGTCCCGCGCGATGTCCTGCCAGGGGACGCCGACGATGCCGGCCACGAAAACGAGCCCCGGATCGCGGATGGCCTCGTTTCCGTCGCTCGGATCGAGGTCGGAGAAGATCGGGTTCGGCACGACGTCCCCCGCGCGCGTCGTGACCGTGGGCTGGGTCAAGGCGTTGATGTATCGATCCACGGGGTAGAGGAAATCGACGCCGAAGCGGCGCTTCTGATCGAAGCAGCGCAGATCGGGCGGGTCCTCGTTCGGGCCGAGCCTGGCGACCGCCCCCGAGGGCTCGAAGCAGGTCGGATCGACAGGGCAATCGCCGGGATCCATGCCGCACGACTTGCAGCACACGTCGTTCGGGTTCGTCGCGCATTCGCTGCGCGGCCGCGGCAGCCCCGTCACGTCGTGCTGCGCGACCACGTAATGATAACCCGACTCCTTGATGGAGCAGTCGTTCTCGTCGGTGAGCGTCAGGATCACGAGCATCGAGTCGGGCCGGAGGAAATCGCGGCGCTGGGTCAAGAGCTCGACGTCGACGCCCTGGGGCGTGGCCTCCCCATCGACGACGCTGATCGACTCGTAGGGTTCGGGGTCGACGAGGAAGCGATACCAGCTCTCGAGCTGCGACTCGTATCCGCAGCCGATCTGCCCGGCGCCCAGGATCAAATCGGAGAGGTTTTTCGCGAGCTCGGCCGTGTCGCTCGGAGGCGAGAGCGCGCCTGCGGGGTCCCAGACGAGGAACCCCTTGTCCTCGTAGGTCGGCACGGACGCGCCACCGCATTGGTCGAGTCGCGTGAGCAGGTGGCCCCTGTCGTTGTTCGTCAGGTTGTCGTTCGGCGCGCAGGTCGCGTCGTTGCTGACATCCGGGCACGCGCTCGAGCCGTGGCCTCCGAGGCTCGAGCTGATCACGCCGATGTGGATGTCGGTCATGGGCACGTGCCTTCGCACCTGGCCGGGAGGGCAGGGTTCGACGGCGGTGCTCGGCGTCGATGCGACCGCGCCGTTCGGGTCGACGCACGGCGGGTTCACGAGCGTTTGCACGAGGTCGGCGGTCGCGCGCGAGAGGACCTCCTGCTTGTCGGCCATCGACCTCGAATTGTCCACGACGAGCAGGAGATCGAGTTTGTCCGCCCTGGGGAGCGGACCGCTGTTCCCATTGCCTCCGCCCACGTTGACGACGCCCTGGCACGCGGCGAGCGTCGCGCCGAGGCCGAGGACACACGAAAACCACGCCATTGCAGATCGCTGGCCCATGACATTCTCCTTTGCACGCGGCGCCGCCGGACGACGGCCGGCGCCAGTTCGTGCAAGGTGGGTGGAGCGAGGCGCCGGGCGCCATTTCAAAAAAGACGCGCTCGGTGGTTTCATCGGACGAAGGCGCGGAGCTTCTTGGCATGCGCGCTCGTCGGGTGGGCGCGAAGGAAAGAGGCGGCGCGCTCGGAGGCGGCGGCGGTATTGCCAGCCCGGGCGAGGGCCTCGATGGCCAGGGCCTCACGCTCCTGCGCGAGGGTGCCATTCGGGAAAGAATCGCCCATGGCTTCGAGCTTCTGCAGAGCAGAGGCCGTGTCGCCGGCCCGGAGCGCCGCGCGCGCATCGCCGAGCGCCGTGCGCTCCTCGCGGAGACGGCTGGCCCGCTCGGCGCGGCTGGCCTCCGGCTCGACGCTCGACGAAGGGGGCTCTTTCGGGGCAACGCTCGCCGAGGGGAGGGCGCTCGAAGCCCGGCGCGGCGTGGCGCTGCGCGGAGCCTCGTCCTCCGGGGCGGGCGGCTCGGGCGTCGGTGTGGCTTCGGCCTCCGGGACGTCCGGCGCTTCCGCGTGGGGCGCTTCGATGGCCGCTTCCGCCGTCGGAACCGCCTTCGGCGCGGCCGGCGTGGCCTCCTTCGCCGGGACGAGCACGGCGACGGCGCCGGCAACGAGCGTCGCGCCCATGATTCCGACGATGAGCCCTTTCGCGACGCCGATCATCCCCGAGGCGCCGGCCGTCGACGAGCCCGCCGTCGCCGCCTGGGCGGGTGCTCCCGCGGGCGCCCCCGTGCCTCCCGACGAACCTCCGCCTCCGCCGTCACCTCCGCCGCCTCCGCCGGGGCCGATCTTGGCGCTGAGCGCGGCCCAGATCGCGTCCTCGGCGCCGGTGGGCGGGTTCATGTCGAGCCCGGCGCGGAGCAATGCGCGTTCGTGGGGCGCGGCGTCCGCGCCTTCCTCCATCCATCGCTTGGGGTCGCTCATCGCTTCCCTCCTGCCTGACTCGTGAGGACGCTGCCCAAGACCTGCGCGGACGGGGCCCCATAAAACCGATCGCGCGCCTGGGAGCGCGCCGCGCCGCGCCGGAACGCCTCGCGGGCGAGCCGGAGGCGCGAGTAGACGGTGCCGAGCGGCAGCTCCAGCGTCTGCGCGATGTCCTCGCCCGTCATGCCCTCGAGCTCGAAGAGCGTGAAGACCGCGCGTTGATCGAGCGGCAGTTCGTCGAGCAGCGCTTCGAGCTGCGCGAGCCCCTGCCGGCGCTCGGCCTCGGCGGCGACGTCGGCGCGCTCGTCGGGTGTGTCGAGCAAGGGCTCGTCGCCGCCGTCGCGACGGGCGGCGGCGCGGGCCGCCTTGCGCCGATCGCCGGCGACCCGGAAGCAGATGCCGAAGAGCCAGGTGCTCACCTTCGATCGTCCCTCGAACTCGGGCAGCCGCCGATGAACGACCAGAAAGACGTCCTGCACGGCGTCGGGCAGGTCGCTCTCCCGGATCCCGAGGCGGCGGAGGGAGCGCCAGACGAACGGGAAATGCTCGTCGTAGAGCTGCCGGAAGTTCATGAAGGGAGCGGGGTTGTGGTCATCGCCCTGGCTGGGTGGAGGGACGGGCCGTTCGCCATCACGGAATCGTCCAGCGGAGGCCAGCGCCGAGAAACCCGCCCACGGGCGAGGGCTGGAAGGCGGTGACGGGGACGATCGGGGCGGAGGGGCCCGCGCCGGGCGCGGGCACATCGACGGTGAAGGCCTGGGAGAGGAGCGGGGCGGCGACGCCGAGGCGGGCGGACCAGCCGAGGCGGCCGACGAGGGGGCCTTCGAGGAGCCCGGTGCCGCCGAGGGCGATCCAGGGGCGGGTGCCGTCGCGGTTGGCCTCGAAGCCGCGACCTTCGCCATGGACGGCGCCGAGGAAGGGCTGGGCGCACAAGGAGAGGCGGACGCCACGAGGCGGGCGCAGGACGGCGACGCAGGCCCGCGCGGTGGCGGCGACGAGCCAGAGGTGGACCTGGCCGGGCCCGACGTCGACGGAGGCGCCGGGGAGGGCGAAGACGCCGGCGCCGAAGGAAGCGACGCCAAAGCGGAGGGCGACCTCGCCGCTGACGGCTGGGGAGAAAGGGGTGAGGAATCCAGCGGTCACGGCGGCGCCGAGGTCGAAGGAGACGTCCCAGGGGGCAGGACGCGGTGGGAGCGGAGGCGGAGGAGGGGGTGGTGGTGGCGGAGGCGGCGGAGGCGGCGCCGGTGCTGCGGGCTCGCTGTCGAGCAGGATGGCCAGGGTCAGGGCGAGCGCGTCGGCGAGCTCGGTGCACGTGGTTCCCGCGTCGGAGAGCTGCCGCGTGAGGTCGCCGGCCTCGAGCGTCGCGGCGTAACCTTCCTCCGAGCGGACAATCCGCACCTCGTAGACCGGGGCCGACGGGTCGCCGTCCGCCGAATCGAGGGCGGGTCGCTGCATCTGGTGCTCGACGGCCGCGGCGAGGGCGATGGCGTCGGGGCAATCGGCCGCTTCGGGCGCGCGCTCGACCACGAGGCGGGGCAGCGCGGCCGCGGAGGCCCGAGGGACGGCCGCGAGCGTCAAGCCGAGGGCGAGCGCGAGGGGCCGGGGGAAGCGGGAGCGGCGCGGGGAGACGTGGGGGAGGCCCAAGGCGGGCGGCATCGTAGTCGAAATCGAAGGCGAACCACGAACCGGCCATGCGACGCGCGTTTGCTCCTGGTCCCACGGTGCTGGACATCGCGCCCGCGAAGCCCAGACCATGCGGCGCATGAAGATCGCCATCCTCGACGACTACCTGCGCGTGGCGGAAACCCTCGCCGACGTTCGCCGCCTGCCGCCCGGGAGCGAGGTCGTCGTGTTCGACCGGCCCATCCCCGATCGGGACGAGCTCGTCGCCAAGCTGCGCCCGTTCGACGTCGTGGTCCTCATGCGGGAGCGGACGCCGCTGCCGGCCGCCGTGATCGAAAACCTCCCGAACCTGCGGCTCGTCGTGACGACGGGCGGGCGCAACGCGGCGATTGACCTCGCGGCATGCCGCGCGCGAAACATCCCGGTCTCGGGTACGGGCTCGGTCGGCACGCCGACGGCGGAGCTCACGTGGGGCCTGATCCTGGCGCTCGTGAAGCGCATCCCCGCAGAGGACAGGGCGCTCCGCGCAGGGACGTGGCAGACGGGGCTCACCGAGGGGCTCGCCGGCAAGCGCCTCGGCCTCGTGGGGCTCGGGAAGCTAGGAACCCAGGTCGCGCGCGTGGGGCTCGCATTCGGAATGGAGGTCGTGGCCTGGAGCCCGAACCTCGACGACGCGCGAGCCGTAGCCGGAGGGGCGAAGCGCGTGGAGAAAGCCGAGCTTTTCGCGACCTCGGACGTCATCAGCCTGCACCTCGTGCTCGGCGAGCGGACGCGGAACATCGTCGGCGCGGACGAGCTCTCCGCCATGAAACCCTCGGCGTTTTTCGTGAACACCTCGCGCGCGGGCCTCGTGGACATGGACGCCCTGCTCGCCGCGCTGCAAACACGCCGCATCGCCGGCGCCGGCCTCGACGTCTTCCCGGAGGAGCCCTTGCCGCCGAGCCACGCGCTCTGCGCCTTGCCCCACGTCGTCCTCACGCCGCACCTCGGGTACGTCACGCGGGAAAACTTCGCCGTGTTCTACCAGGACGCCCTGGAGGACATCCTCGCCTGGCACCGAGGCGCGCCCGTCCGGCTCCTGACCTGACATTCCCGGCCCAACGCGTACGATAGGCGCATGTCGCAGCCGAACCGGCTCGTGCGCCCGATCCTGATCGTCGTCGTCATCGCGCTCCTCGCGCTCCTGCTCTCGCGCCTCGGCGGCAGCAGCTCCGAGCGGTCGGCCCCCTCCCCAGCTTCGAGCACGACCCACGCGCCCGCACCGCGCGCCCGCACGTCCCGCGCCATCACCGAGCGCCAAGGCCCCCTGCGCCTGCCGAGCGGCGAGATCGCCGCCGACGCCTCCCGCCGCGCCGGCGCCTTCTCCGGCCGCGTGATCGCCGCCCGCACCGGCGCGCCCATCGAAGGCGCCACGCTCACCTTCGACCACGACGGCGTCGCCCGCGCCATCACCTCGGGCGCGGACGGAGCCTTCCTCTTCGAACCCCCCGCGCCGGGCGTCTACGCGCTCGCAATGGTGGCCGCCAAGGGCTTCCACCCATTCGCCCCAGCGTGGGGCGAGAGCCCCATCACGCTGATCGCCCGCGCCGGCGAGGTCGTCCGTGGCCTGACCATCACCCTCGAACCCGAGCGACGCTACGAGGGCATGGTCCTCACGCCCACCGGCGAACCCGCGCCAAAGGCCGAGGTGCGCATCCTCGAAGCCCCGGGCGGCGAGGCCAGCGCGGGCGGGCATTTCATCGCCGACGACAAGGGCGCATTCTCGTTCAGCGCCCCCGACGACGCCTTGCTCGAAGCGACCCACCCAGACCACGCCCGAGCCCGTGCCCGCCTCGACATGCGCGCACAAGCGAGCGGCCGCGTGACGCTCCGGCTGCGACCCAAAGGCGAAGCCGTCGTGCTCGCATCCATCACCGGCCTGGTGCTCGACGCCGCCGGAGCGCCCGTCCCCTTCGCCAGCGTGAGCGCCCACTTCCACCGGGAAATCGCAGCGCGCGACGACGACCTCCACCCCGGAGCCGAAGCCACCACCGACGAGCGCGGCGCCTTCACGCTGGAAGGCCTCGACCCAGGCACCTACGAGCTCACAGCCCGCGAAGGCGCACGCATCGCCCACGCCGAAGGCATCGCAGCCGGCGCCGAAGGCGTGACCCTCCGCCTCGCCGCCGCCGGCCGCATCCGCGGCACCGTCCGCAGCGGCAACCCCGCCACCCCCGTCGCCTCATTCTCCGTCGTCGCCGCGCGCCACCGCGGCCCCCTGGAGCGCGACGCCTCCACCGGCACCTCCTTCTTCGACGCCACCGGCGCCTACGAAATCGGAGACCTCCTCCCAGGCACCTACGCCGTCACCGCAGCCGCCCTCGGCCACGCCCCTTCGGCCACCATGAACGTCACCGTCCCCGCAGGCGGCGAAGCCACAGCCGACCTCCTCCTCCGCACCGGCGGCCGCCTCCACGGCATCGTCCTCGAAGACGACACAAAAACCCCCATCGAAGGCGCACGCATCACCCTCGAAGGCGTCCTCGGCGCCGGCGCCAGCCCCATCCCCGTCGTCGCCGACGCAACCACCGACGCCTCCGGCCACTTCTCCCTCCTCGGCCTCGCCGAAGGCGCACGCTCCGTCACAGCAACCGCCCCCAACCACCACGGCCGCATCCTCTCCGGCCTCGTCGTCACCGAAGGCGGCGACATCGGCCCCGTCACAATCAGCCTCGCCAAGCTGAAAGAAGGCGAAGAGCCCCGCATGGAGCTCACCGGCATCGGCGCCGTCCTCTCCCCCAAAGACGACGCCCTCATCATCGGCCAAGTCCTCCCCGGCGGCGGCGCCGCAAACGCAGGCCTCAGCCCAGGCGACGCCATCCTCGCCATCGACGGCGCCCCCATCGTCGAGCTCGGCTTCGAAGGCGCCGTCCAGCGCATCCGCGGCCCCGAAGGCAGCGTCGTCAAACTCTCCATACGCCGCAGCGGCACAGGCGAGCCCACCGACGTCGCCGTGCGGCGGACCCGCGTGCGGAGCTAGGCTCGCAAAGGCGTTGCGCTGGGGCTTTGCCCCAGGCCCCACCGGGGCTGTCCGCCCCTGGACCCGGACCAGCGCAAGCGCTGGACCCAGGGTCGATGAACTGCGTTGCAGTTCATCGAACGGAGCAATGCGCCAGCGATCGGGTGTCGTTTGCGTTTGTGAGAGTGGCGCTCCTATTTTTGTCGGCGGTGATGCGCTACGATCGGCGTATGGCGAAGCTTCGATTCTTTCTTGTCGCCCCGCTTTTCGTTCTCGGCTGCGCGGAGACGGTCGCCGAGACTCCCACGCCGACCTCAGCGTGCGGCGAGGCGCTCGACCTGACGTTCGGCACCACGGAATCACGAACGAACCTCACCGGCCTCTCGATTGCCGTCGACGACGCCTGCAACACCCTCCTCACCGGCACGACACAAGGCCCGATCGATTTCGGCGGAGGCCCCCTCGGCAGCGCCGAAGCGCCCTTTTCCTTCGTGGCAAAACTCGACGCCAGCGGCAAACACATCTGGAGCCGCGCACTCCCGAACGGCGCCACCTTCGAAGGAAAGGACGTCCTCGCCCTGGACCCCCAAGGCGGAATCCTCCTCGCCGGAAGCCTGACCGCCAACGTCGACCTCGGCGGAGGCACGCTCGGCGGCGAATACGTGCGCGCAAACCACCCCTTTTTGCTGCGGCTCGACGCAGACGGCAACCACGTCTCGAGCCGTCGCCTGCCCGGAAACCTGCCGGACGACATCAACTTCAGCGGCAACTTCGCCCGCGCCGTGGAGGGCATCACCTTCGACCCCGAAGGCAACTTCGTGATCAGCGGCAGATTCGTCGGCACGCTCGATCTGGGCGGCGTCACAGTGACGAGCGTGCCCGAGCCCTGGGACGAATTCATCACGAACTACAAGCCCGACGTATTCGTCGCGAAATACGACACGAAAGGCGAGCTCCTCTGGGCCGAGAAGTACGGCGGCGACATCTCGGACTTCCCGGCCGGACTCGACGTGACCCCGGCCGGCGAAGTGGTCTTCGCGTATAACCAATTCAGCGTCATGGAGACCTCCGGGGAGCCGATCGGCTTGCACGTGAAAAAGTATTCACGCGACGGCGACATCATCTGGAGCAAGGTCTTCGAGGCGTCGCACCTGACAGGATTCGGCGGCAACATGGCCGTGACGGACGACGGCGGCCTGGTCCTCGGCGGGGAAGGGCAGCTCGTCTTCGACGGCATTGGCACATTCAGCCCGTCCTTCGTCGGACGGCTCGATGCGAACGGCAAGCCCGTCCTCGGCGCCTCGATCACAGGCGACGCAGCCGCCATCGTCTCCTCCGTGGCGCCTGGCAAAAATGGCGGCATTCGTGCCATCGGCTGGTTCGAGGACACGCTCCTGCTTCAAGGCAAAGTCATGGCCGGCACCAGCGGCGGACTCGACGGATTCGACGTCCACCTCGAATGGGACGACACGGCAAACACCCTCGCGACCTTCGGCGCCGCAGCGGACGAGCTCCCCCTCGCGATGGCACAAAGCAAAGCCGGCGATCGCGTGATCGTCGGCGTCGAGGGCCCCCTCGTCCACCTGGACGACTCCCTCACCCCGTATTCGACGGGAACGCGGATCTTCCTGCGTCGCC
Organism: Polyangium sp. 6x1; assembly: GCF_029946515.1. GTDB lineage: Bacteria > Myxococcota_A > Polyangia > Polyangiales > Polyangiaceae > Polyangium. Next base: position 18,565 of record NZ_JARZHH010000066.1, on the reverse strand, counting down.
GCAGGTAGCCCTGCGACGAGCAACACCCGTCGAAGCGCGAAACGCCCCTGCTGGTCTTGCCACCGGCCCGTTGGAAGAACTGCGCATCGCGCAGTTCTTCCACCAAAGGTCCAGGGCTGGCCCTGGTCCGGGTCGAGGGGCGGATAGCCCCCGCGGGGCCCGGGGCAGCGCCCCGGCGCGGCGCCTCCCGCCGAGACAGCAGGCTCGTCCTCCTCCTCTTCGCTGTCGGTTGCGCTACGATGGGTACATGACGACCTTTCGAATTTTTCTTGTCGTTCCGCTCCTCGTTCTTGGCTGCGGGGAAACACCTCCCGAGATTCCCACGCCCGGGCCTGCGCCGACGTCCGCGTGCGCCGAGCCGCTCGACCTCGTGTTCGGGAGCTCGGCGTCGAAGACCAACCTTGCGGGCCTCTCTGTCGCCGTCGATGGCGCGTGCAACACGATCGTTGCTGGCATGACGCAGGGCCTGATCGATTTTGGCGGCGGGTATCTCGGCTCGGACGACGCGCCGACGGCCTTCGTGGCGAAGTTCGACGCGCGCGGAGAGCACCTCTGGAGCCGCGGGCTCCCGAAGGGCGCGGCGTTCGAGGGGAAGAACGTGCTCGCCGTGGACGCCGCGGGCGCGCTCCTCCTCGCGGGTAGCCTCTCCGCCGACGTCGACCTCGGCGGAGGCCCGCTCGGCGGCGAATACGTGCGCGCGAACTACCCGTTCTTGCTTCGCCTCGACGCGGATGGCAATCACGTGAGCAGCCGCCGCCTCCCGGGAAACCTGCCGGACGATGTCGGGTACGCGGGCAGCTTCCAGCGGGTCGTGGAGGACGTCGCCTTCGACGCCGAGGGCAACTTCGTGATCACCGGCAGGTTCATCGGCGACCTCGATCTCGGCGGCGTCACGTTGACGAGCGTGCCCCAGGATTGGGACCCCAATTTCACGAACTACAAACCCGACGTCTTCCTCGCGAACTACGACACGAAGGGCGACCTGCGCTGGGCCAAGAGGTACGGCGGCGACATCATGGACCTTCCTGTGGGCCTCGACGTGACCCCGAGCGGCGAAACGCTCCTCGTCTACACACAACCCAGCATCATCGAGAGCGCGGGGGAGCCGCCTGGCTTGCACGTGAAGAAGTTCTCACCCAACGGCGACCTCGTCTGGGGCAAGGTCTTCGAGAACTCGGAGCAGTACAACTTCGGCAGCGTGGCGCGCACGGACGACGGCGGCCTGGTCCTCGGCGGGGAAGGCGAGCTCATCCTCGGCGGCATTGGCACGTTCAGTCCGGCCTTCGTGGCGCGGCTCGATTCGAATGGCGAGCCCATCCTCGGCGCCTCGGTCACAGGCGACGCAGCCGCCGTGGTCTCCTCCGTAGCGCCAGCCGGCAAGGAAGGCATCCGGGCCATCGGCTGGTTCGAAAACACGCTCCTGCTCCACGGCGAAGCCATGGCCGGCTCCAGCGGCGGCCTCGACGGCTTCGACGTCCACCTCGAATGGGACGACACAGCAAACACCATCTCGACCTTCGGCGCCGCAGCAGACGAGCTCCCCCTCGCCATGGCGCGAAGCAAGGACGACGATCGCGTGATCGTCGGCGTCGAAGGCCCCCTCGTCCACCTGAACGAATCCCTCACCCCGTATTCGACGGGAACGCGCATCTTCCTGCGCCGCCGCAGGTAACGCGAGCATTGAAGGCGCCTCGCTGGGGCTTTGCCCCAGGCCCCACCGGGGCTGTCCGCCCCTGGACCCGGACCAGCGCAAGCGCTGGACTCGGGGTCGATGAACTGCGCAATGCGCAGTTCATCGAACGGGCCAGGTCAAGACAGCGACGACCTTGCCTGCCAAGACAGCCGCGCTGACGGTTCAACGGGCGACGTGGTACCAGCGACGGCTTGTGGGAAGAACTGCGCATCGCGCAGTTCTTCCCCAAAAGGTCACGGGCTGGCCCTGCAAAGAGGGGGCGAACAGCTTGAAAAACTCTCCCCGCATCGACTGCGCTTCGCGCAGTCGATGCCCAGAGGTCCAGGGCTGGCCCTGGTTCGGGTCGAGGGGCGAACAGCCCCCGCGGGGTCCGGGGCAGCGCCCCGGCGCGGCGCCTCCCGTCAAGCGGCTGCGCGATGGGGCCCCCAAAGCTCCCACAGCTCCGACGAAAGCTGGCTGCGGAGGTGCTCGATTTCTCCCTGGGGCAAGAGGGCGCGCACGCCTTGCAACACGGCGCGGGCGACGCGCTCGGCCTCGGCTGCCTCGATTTTCAGGTGCTCGGCGAGCAGGTTCAAGAATTCCCCGCGATCGAAGACATCACTCGCGAGATCGCGGTGGGCTGCGCACGGTTGCACGAGGGATTGCAGGGTCTCGGGGAGGCAGCTTGCGAGGTCCTTTGCTTCGCCCTTGCTGAGCCGTCGCGACAGGACACACAGCACGGCCGCGGCGGCCTCGGGCGTACGCACCTTCTGCGGCAGCCTGCCGGCCTGCTCGATGTGCTCGACGATGCGCCGCGACACGGGATCGATCCGCGGGCCGCCCTGAGTTCCCTGGTTTGCCATGTGGCTCCTCCGTTCTCGCTCGACGTCTTGGCTGCAAAGGAGCAAGCGTGGTGCCCGGCCGATGGCCCGCGCTGCAGCGCCCCGCCGGCCGGCCGAGGAGCCTGCTGGCCAAACCCGGCTGTTTTCCCGCGGACCTCGGCCGGTGTACCATGCTCGCATGAAGTGGGAGCAAGTCAGCGAGCTCGCGCGAGAGCTACCCGAGGTCGTCGAGGACACCTGGTTCCGCACGCCCGCGATGAAGGTCCGCGGCAAAGGTTTCTGCCGGCTGCGCGAGGAGGGCGACGTGATCGTCTTCCTCACCGAGAGCGTCGACGAGCAGGAGTTTTTGATCGAAAACCGCCCCGACATCTATTACATCACGGACCATTATCGCGGCTATGCCGCCGTGCTCGCCAGGCTCCCCGCGCTCACCGTCCCCGAATGCCGATTGCGCCTCGAACGCGCGTGGCGTCTCAAGGCCCCGAAGGCCTTGCTGCAGCAGCTCGACGCGCCGGCGACAACCACGAAAGCGCGCACGAAAACGGCGGCCAAGAAGCCGAAGGCCAAGCCCCGCTCGGCATAGACGCGGGGGCCCTCCCAGCAAAGCGGACAGCCTGGCCCACGCTTTGCAATTCCTCCCGTCCGAGGCGCTCGTCGCCCCCCACCAAGGGAGGTTCTCATGGGTCAGGTCATTCGCAAGGATGGTTCGGTCGACGTCATCTTCGAGGACGTGCAGGTCACGCGCGAGCGGGCCGTCGCGCGAGGCGGAGTCTTTCAGGATCTCGCCGAGCAGCGGCTCGGCCCCGTGCTCGCGATGGTGAGCCATGTGGACGCCGAGATCGCGCAGGCCGAGGCCAAAGCAGGGCCGGCGCTCGCCGCCCTCGCGGCCGAAAACGACAGGGCCGACAAGGTGATCGGAAAGGTCTCCGACGACCTCTGGAACGCGCTCGGAAGGCCAGCCCTCGATCCCTACCTGAACCTGCTCTTCCCAGGCGGCATCGCGCCCTATACGGACGGCGACGTCGCCGCCCAGCCGCGCCGCATGGACCTGCTCGTCTCGCTCCTGCGCAGCCACGTCCACCCGCGGCTCCCCGCCGAGCCGTGCGACGCAGCCGCAAACGCCGTGGAGGCAGCCGCCGCATCCCTCCGCGCCCGCGTCGAGCCATCCATGGCCGCGCGGACGCAGCTCGACATGCTCGGACGCGTGCGGAGCGCCCTCGCCCGGACAGCGCAAATGGAGCTCGCAAACCTGAAGCGCCTCTACAAGGGCCACGGCCTCCGCGAAGTAGACATCCACGAGGTGATCCCCGCCCGAAGTCGCCCCTCGACGAAGAAGACGGCTCCGCCCGTGGGCTGAAGCGTCGCGCCGGGGCGCCGCCCCGGGCCCCGCGGGGGCTCTCCGCCCCTCGACCCGGACCAGGGCCAGCCCTGGACCTTACGTGGAAGAACTGCGCTGCGCGCAGTTCTTCCAACAGGCCGTTGATACCGCGTCGCCGGTTGAACCGTCAGCGTGGCTGTCTTGGTGGGCAGGGTCGTCCCTGGTCTTGACCCGGCTGTTCGATGAACTGCGCATCGCGCAGTTCATCGACCCCGAGTCCAGCGCTTGCGCTGGTCCGGGTGCAGGGGTGGACAACCCCTGCTGGGGCCTGGGGCAAAGCCCCAGCGCAGCGCTCCCCAGATGCGTGTCCGCGTACGCTTTCCTGCCCTTTTCAAACCTCACACACGCGCCAGGGGCCGATCCTGTGCCGGCACGGTGCCTGGCACGTGTCACGGCGCCGCGCGCCGTTCGGGGGGGATGGCTCACACACATGCCGGGACACGATCTGCGTCCTCGGGGACACGCTGGCGTCCTTCCCAGACACGCGCGGAGGTCGGGGGTGGGCGGCTGGCCTGCGTCACGGACCCGGGACGAGGTCGGGCAGGCGCGCTGGCGCGTGGACGGGTCGGCGATGGAGATGTCCGGAGGGGGGCGGGACAAAGCACGGACGGCGAGGGCAGGGCGGGGAGGGCGCCTCACCTGTGTGTGGGCCGTGCTTCGGGCTCAGAGGCAATGAATGGGCAGCTTCACCTCCGAGCAGGCCGTCGAAATGTCGGCGTACCCCTCGGAGGGGATCGGGCCGAAGCAATGCTCGTACATTTCGTTCCAGGTCCCGCCTGGCGCGAGCTCGGTATACCCGCCGCCGTACATCATCCAGATGTCGATGGGGTAGGACGCGCTGTGGTTGTGGTAGCTGATCTTGAGCTTCTGCCCGGCGGGCACGGAGAACTCCACCGGATCGACGGTCATCTTGCAGGTATTGTCGACCATGACGTGGACGTGCGCGGTGACGAGCTCCGGCTGGCAGCCCTTGCCGGGCACGTTCACGAAGCCCGGCGAGCAGGTCCCCGCGGGCACACACGCGCCATTGCCACCGTTGACGAGGACGTCGCAGCCCGCCATCACCACGCCGTCGTCGCAGCCCTCGTTCGATTGCAGCATCCCATCGCCGCACGCGCCCGTCACGGCGAGGCAATCGGCTGCGCAATAATCACCCGCCGCCGCATTGCCGTCGTCGCAGGCCTCGGGCGCCTCGACCATACCGTCTCCGCACACGGCCGCCGGCTCGCCGCCGCCGCTGCCCCCGGCGCCACCGATTCCGCCCGCGCCACCGCCGCCGCCCTTCCCGCCCATTCCGCCGGACCCGCCCGCCATGCCGCTGGCGCCGCCCATTCCGCCGGACCCGCCCGCCATGCCGCTGGCGCCGCCCGCGCCCCCCTCGCCGCCCGCGCCCGTGCTGCCGGGCGGTTCACTGCATCCGGCCGCGAGGACGAGGAGCAGGGGAATTCCACAGCGTGAGGTGGATGCAATCCAGGCAGAGATGCGCATCGCTCCCGCATAGCAGGATTCGCTGGGCACGGAAAGCACGACGCGCGTGCACCCCAGCCAGCGGAGGTGACCTTGCCCGTCTCGTCGCCCGACGCAGCGAACAGCGTCGGGGTCCCGTGCCGCACGTAGTCGTGCGAGCGTCGCTCGATTTGCCTGGGCCGCATCGGCGAGAGCGGCTGCGAGCGGTTGAGCGCCTCCATCTGCGATTTCTCGTCCACACAGAGAACGCATGGTCCGGCGGAGTATGTACAGGTCGACGGTGTCGGCGACCGTGTGCATCGCTTGACCGCATGTCGCGCCATCCGCGCGCACTGCCCATGCGCTCTCTGGAAAGGGCAGAGCGCAGTCGAGGCCCCCCTGGCGCGTCCAAGCTGGGAGAACGGCGCACGCGCGGCCCGCACTTCGACAGATAGCCGGGGTTGTCGCGGCGTGACAACGCTGCCGACGCTCGTGGCAAGAGACCGGAGCGGAAAACACCGGTGGCATGGGACGCGCATCGGGGGAGATGCGTCGCCATCGCGACACACAGAACGCTTCCCATCAGGAGAAACGTGATGCATATGCATGACTCCACCGCGTACCGTCTCGCCCTCGCTTTCATGCTGACGACGACTGCCTTCGGGTGCGGCTCCGAAGGCGACGCGGTCGACGCGGTCGCGGAGACCAGCGCAGCGCTCGAGCCTCAAGCTCAGCCTGAGGGCCATGACTGCTGCCCGCAGGGCGATGCCTGGTCCGAACCGGTGGCGCCCGATGTCGGCGATGAGGTCTACGACCATAACGACGACGGCCTTATCTGCTTCAAATTTATCGGGGGCCAAGGGGGAAACAGCGTGCCTGCCCCCGGATTCACCATCAAGGACAACAACAATCCGTGCGAAGAAGCACCCTGACGCACCGGATCCTTCCCTGAACCCACCGACACAACGACGCAAAACCCCCCGTCGACGCACCGGGTTGACGGGGGGTTTTGCGTCGTGCGAGCCGCTGCTGCCGCCGCTCCGTCCGGGGCTCGTGCCGGTGGGCCTTCGGCGCGCGCTCCGTGGCTCATGGATCCGCGAGCAAGTCGAGGTACGGACCGTCGTACGTGCCCGAATCGACGAGATACGTGTGATCGCCGCTCTCGAGCGCATCCGCATACCGTTCGAGCACCGTGGCGAGGTCGCTGCTGCCGCTCGCGAACGGCCCGCCCGCGACCTCCCACTTGATGACCTGCCCGACGCGGCCCGCCGGCCCCGGCGCGAGGTCGATGCAGTAGAAATTGCCGCAGCCATCCTGGGCGATGGGAATCCAGGCCGCGTGCCACTTCACCGGCTTGATACGCGGGACATTTTGCTCGAAGACCTCGTGGTCGGCGAACGTCCCCTTCTTGCGCAGCGTTTCGAGCCCGGCCCGGCGCTTCTTCGCCGCGGCCGCGCCGAGCCCCGCATACTCGAAAATCGGCAGCCCATCGTGGACCGCCCACATCGCCACGAGCTCGGCCGGGAGCGGCTTCCGAAGGGCCTTCGCGAGCGCCTCCACGGCAGCCGGATCGGCCGGCGGGGAAAGCTCCGCAGCCGCCTCGGGGGCGTGCTTTTGCAACCAGGCCGCGACCCGCCGCGTCGCCGCGGCGGCCCGCTGAGGGCGATCGGAATCCTTCAGAGAAGCCATCGGCGCCCCGTACGCCAACTCCGCGGCTGCGACAAGCGCTTGACGCCGAGGGGCTTGGTTTCCGCGGACGGTTGATCCATCGTGCTCGACGCCATGCGCGCTCCTTTCGCCGCCGCGATCCTGATCCCGCTCGCCGTCCTCCTCCCGGCCTGCGCCGGCTACACATCCGAGGCGCGGCGCGCGGAGATTTCCGAAGAGATCCGGAAGACGAATGGGGAGAGCTACCAGCGCGCCCTGTCGGATACGCTCCGCGCGCGCGGCGCCACCCTCCTCGCGGCCAAGGACGAGCCGCTCATGGTGGACAACCTCGAGCGATGCCTCTCGAGCTACCGGGGTCTCTTGCCCGAGCCGCCGGCGACGATCGAGATCAAACGCGTCGACGGCCGGAAGCTCGTCGTCCCCTGCCAGGCGTTCGCCGACGCTTTCCACGTCGGGGCCGCCGAGGTCACGACCGACGACGGGAAGAGCATGCTCGCCGTCCGCGCCGGCACCGACGAGGTGCGATATGCGCTCGCGACCACCGCCGACGGAAAGCTCCTCGTGCTTCGGCCCCAAAAGAAGGTCGTCGATCGGCGCGTCGTCCGTATCCCGGGCACCTGCGATCGGATGCCCCGGAGGCGCCCCATGTTCCTGCCGATGGAACACGCCTACCTGCTCGAAGGACGTCGTGTCGATACGGTCGAATACGTGGACTTCGTCTACGAGGGCCTCGACGAGGACGACCACTGCGACCAATACACGGATTGACGCGCCACGCCATGGCTTGGCTGGTAAGGCCATTGCCCACGGGGCGGGCTGTCGCCGCGCGTTCACGAGAGGCACACCCCCCGGCGTTTACACAGCGGGCGAGCGGCGTGGTCCGGAGGCTCTTTCGTGGCCTCGAACCGCCACGCGAAGAGAAAGCTTCCCTGTGGCAGGGGCCTTGCTTAAGCTCTTGTACTTGCCTTTCTCGGCAAAGGAGACCTTCCATGCGTAAAAGCGGTATCCTCGGGCTCTTGGGCCTCGCGATCGGCCTCACGACGGCGCTCCCGGCGAGCGCCGGCGTCCCCGAGTGCGGCAACCTCCGTTTCGAGGGGCTTTCGAACTGCGAAGTGCGCGTCACGGCCCAGTGCACGGCCGGATGCAGCGAGTTCGGCATCTACAAGACGGCCTGCGCGACGAAGCTCGTGCAGGTCTGCGGCAACCAATGCACGCTCTCGGCGGAGGCGACCTGCACGGACAGCTGCACCGTGCAGTGCAAGTCCGACTGCGACAACGGCGTCAACGTCATCTGCTCCCACAACTGCTTCGAAGAATGCACCGCGAGGCGCGACACCGACTGCGCGGCGAAAGCGGACCCGGCGCAGTGCGCCGCGACGTGGGACGCGAACTGCGACAACGAGTGCGACGCCAAGTGCGTGACCGTGGACGGCGGCTGCTATCAGCACTGCATCGAGTGCTGCGGCGGCTCGTGCACGGCCGACGCCAACATGGACTGCCAGTACAGCTGCCAGGACGTGGAGTTCGAACAGTGCGAGCAGGAGTTCCGCGCGAACTGCGACGCCTCGTGCAGCGGCGACGGCGCGCTCTTCTGCGGCGGCGAGTACATGATCTCCGGCTCGCAGCTCCCGGCCTGCCTGAAGGCGCTCGCCGCGCAGGGCATCGAGGTGAAGGCCGAGGCGACCGTGACCATCGGCCCCGACGGCATCAACGGCGACGTCACCGCGGGCCTCTGCTCCTACAGCCCGGGCGACAAGACCACCCTCGTCGGGCCGTTCGCGCTGTTCGCCGCGGCCACGGCCGGCTGGCTCTCGCGGCGCCGCAAGCGCGATTCGCGTCCCTCGCGGTGATCCGATGATCGTGCGGCCGACCTCCCTTTCGCGTTTCATGCTGTGCGTCGTCGCGCTCGCTGGCTGCGCCGACGAGGAATCAAATACGGAGGTGGTGGTCGGCCTCACGACCAACATGGCCGTCGGGTTCGACTTTTATGAGCTCGAGCGGACCGTGAAGGTCGACGGCGTCGTCGCGCAGAGCGAGCGCCTCTCGTATGGCGCGGGCAGCCTGCGCCTCCCGGCGGAGCTTCGGGTCCCGACGGCGAAGGACGGCGCCACGATCGAGCTATCGCTCACGGCCAAGCACATCGGCGAGGACGTCCCCGTCGTGACGCGGGAGGTGGGGACGCGCGTGCTCGGCGGGCAATCGCTGCTCTTGCCCGTCTCCCTCGACGAGGCGTGCGCCGGGGTGTCCTGCGCGGCGAATACGACCTGCGTGAAGGGCGCGTGTGCCTCCCCCTTCCTGGAACCGTCGTCCCTCGCGGCCTACGATCCGGCGTGGATGCAATCGGCCGAGGACGCGTGCAAGATGGCGTCTTCGGGGGAACCGGCGATCGTGGTCGGGAAGGGGCAAGACGCATTCGCCCCGCTCACGGAGGGCGAGGTGGTGGCGATCGAGCAGGGCCCCCAGGGCGGCCACCACGTATGGCTCGCGCTGCGCGTGACGGGCCTGCGGCAGATGGGCTCGACGCTCAAGATAGGCGGGGTCTATCCCGACCTCGACTACAAGCTGCCTCCGGCCTCCTCGCTGGCCACGCTGCGCAAAGCGGGCGACCATTGCGAGCTTTACGGAATCCGATTCCAGGTGGACCGAGGCATCGAGGTCGAGAGCGTCCGGGGCCTTCCGCTCGACGTCGATCTCGTCCTCACGGACCCGACGGGCGACGCCGCGACGGCCAAGACGCGGGTCGTCATCGCGCCCTGACGGGGCCAGAAATCACGCATGCTGAGCGAGGCCGAGCGGGCCGAACGACGCAAGCGATGGGGCGACCGCGTGCCTCAGTGCGTCCTCTTCATCGGCCTGCCCGCGGCCGGAAAGTCGACCTATTTCCGGGCGCGGTTCGTCGATACGCACATCCGCATCAACGGCGACATGCTCCGGACGGCGGCACGCGAGCGGCTGCTCGTCGAGGCGTGCCTGCAAGGCGGGACGAGCTTCGTCGTCGACAAGACGAACGTGTCCCGCGCCGAGCGAGCGAGGTACATCGAGGCCGCGCACGAAGCGGGTTTTTGGGTGCACGGGTATTTCTTCGAAAGCAGGAAGGACCTTTGCCTCGATCGGAACGCGAAGCGCCCGCCGCACGAGCGCGTGCCGGACGTCGCGGTGCTCGGCATGCGGTCGAGGATGGAGCTCCCGTCGCGCGGGGAGGGATTCGACGAGCTCTCTTTCGTGCACGGGGCGGAGGGGTCGTGGAGCGTGGAGGCGTATCGCGAGGGCACTCGATGACGGCCCCCGGATCGTGCGACGCGTTTGTCCTGGTATCGGGTGGGCGACGAGCGCGAGCAAGTCCCCATCTAGAGCGGAAATTTCCACAACAAAGTTTCGGGGAACAAATCGCCAACCTCGAGCGTCGAGGCGCGCCATGAACATTCTCCGCATGGCTCTTCTGTGTTTCCTGGCCCTCCCCGCATGCTCCAGCGAAAAGGGCGATATCTTCTCGAACGGCGGCAGCTCGGGCGACGAGGGCGGCGCCGGGGGTGGTGCCGCCTCGAGCTCGTCGAGCGCGAGCTCCGGCAATGGCGGCAGCGGTGGCAGCGGCGGCGGTGCCGCGTGTAATTCCTCCCCGGGATCCCTCTCGTTTCACGGCGTGCGCACGACCTCGTTCGACAACACGATGGCGATGGCCTCGGGCACGTACGGCAACCCGAACGACAGCACGCTCGCCGCATACTGGGCGCCTGAGGACATGCTGGAGCTCCGCGCCGAAAACGCGGAGTGGAAGGTGGAGCTCAGCCTGCACCTCGGGGCGAACATCGAGCCGCCTTTGACGATCACGCCGAAGAGCTTCCCGCACTCCGTGTACGGCGCCTGTTTCGTCAGCGGCCTCGGAATGGCGAACTCCCTCTGCGGAGAAGACGGCTTCGAGGTGACCGTGGACAGCCTCGCGTGCAATCGCATCCAGGGCTCGTTCAAGGGCAGGGCCGCCTCCTTCAACGGATACAACTTCCTCGACGTCGATTCGGGCACGTTCGACGTGCCGATCGGTTCGATGCCTTGATGGGCGAGCCCCGTCCTCGACATCACGTTTTGTTGCAGCACAAAACGAACGCGCCGCGTACTTTGGAAAAACCGCGGCGAGATGCTATCGAAGAGGGATGCGAGCCATTCTCCTCCTCGGTTGTCTTCTGGTCACTACAATGACCACTGGCTGCGTCGCGACCGCGCGGGGCGGCGCATACGCGGGCAGGGACGATCGCTGGGACAGGAATCGATCGCGCACGACCACGTACCGATCGACGTCCTCGCGTCCGAGCGCGTCGCGTCCGAGCACGGCGCGTCCTTATGCCAGCCGCGCCAGCAACGAAGATTGCCCGCCGGGGCACCGATGGTCCGACGGGCGTTGCCACGATACCGGCAAGGGGCACGATCCGAACAAACATCGCGGGCACGCCAAGGGCAAGAAGAGGTAGCGGCCGGCAGGAGCGCTCACCGGCGCGCGCGCCGGACCGCATACGTGACGCCCCAGAACAGGAGCATGCCCGGCAGACCGCCCACGACAATCGGCAACAAGAACTCGAACGTGAAGGGTTCCGGCCGAAGTTCGAGGTACCACGCGACCGCTGGGAGCGAACCGAGCGACACGGCCACGAGCGCGATGCAAAAGCCGAGGCGCGCGAGCACCGTCCGGCCATGCACGAGCCCCGCGACGAGCCCGAACAGAGCGGCCACGACGACGGCCGCGACGAGCGAGCCCGGATCCCCGAACCACATGTCGAGCCAGCCCGCGCGGATCATGGCGCCGGCCACGCCTCCACCGGCGGCAATGCCGAAATTCCGGGCCGCGCGCATGCTCTCGGGGTCCGTGCCCTCGCCGTCCATGGCGCCGCGGATCTGGGCGCGCGCGAAGTCGGTCATCTCGCCTGGATCACGCCCTTCGCGGCGCAGCACGAACGCGGCGAGGACGAACATCAGGCCGAGCGCCGGGACCTCTGTCACGATGAACGTGAGGCCGGCGGCCGCGAGCGGATGCGTGGCCGCATCCTCGCCGAGCTCGGCCGCGAGGAACACCGCGTAGGGCCCCGTTCCCGTCTTGACCCAGTGCACCGTGAGCGCAAGCGCCACGGCGCAGAGCAGGCCACCGACGAGCCGGACGCGGAGCGGGAAAGGGTTCAAGGCGTGGGTGGGGGCGACGTCTCTTCGGGTTTGGCCAGTGGCTTTTGCGTCTCGCAATCCACGGGCTCGACCCACGGCGGATTCGCGGCGTGCGTGATGGTGCACGTCCCATCCGCGTTCTTCGCAAAACCTTCCTTCACGCTCCCGAGATTCGGCACCCAGTCCTGGTTCTCCGGCCCGGTGCCTTCGGTCTGCGGATCCGGCTTCGTGGGCTCCTGCGTCGCTCCTCCGCACCCCGCGGCGATCGTGACCACGAACGCCGCCGCGAGCCGCGGAACTCTCTTGCGTTTCATCCGGACGAGTAGATGCGAGCCACGCCGCCCCGTCAAGAAGACGCAGCGCGTGTCGCCACGACGAACCGGCGCGTGAACGGGAACGGCGTGCCCGAGGGCAGGGCAGGATAATCCGATTGCAGCAAAGGCCGGAGCGTATCCAGGAAGGCCGCGGCATCCTCGGGCCCGAGCGCGGTCACGATGGGCCGCAGCGTGGTGCCGAGCAGCCATTGCAAGACCGCGTCCTCGCCGGGGAGCACGTGCAGGTAGGTCGTGTCCCACGCCTCGACCGTGCATCCGAGGCCGACGAGGTGATCCAGATAGAAGGCCAGGGGCTCGGCGTGTCCTCGGCGCACGTCACGGAGCGTCGCTGCAAAGCGGGGCAGGGCGCGGACCTCTTCGACGCGCCGATGCGAAGGCGCCTCGAAATTCGCGGGCACCTGGAACGCCAGCGTCCCGCCGGGCTCGAGGAGGCCAGCGAGATGCGTGAGCAGCGCGGCGTGGTCGTCGAGCCAGTGGAGGGCCGCATTCGAGAAGAGCACGGAGGCGGGGCCGGGCAGCTCGACGCGGGCGAGGTCGGCCTGGAGAAAGCGGACGCGGGAGGACGCGTGTTTCGCCTGGGCCTCGGCGAGCATGGCCGCGGAGCTGTCCACGCCGAGGATCTCGGCCGCGGGCCAGCGTTCGGCCAGGGCGAGGGTCAGGTCGCCCGTGCCACAGCCGAGGTCGACGACCCGCGCGGGGGCCGTGGTTTTTACCTGCGCGAGCAGATCAAAAAAAGGTCGGCGGCGCGCTTCGCGGAACAGGTTGTATTGCCTCGGATCCCACATGAAAGATGCGGTCACGTATCACGGCCGGGCGCTTTCGCAACTTGACAAACATGTCGGTCCGAAGGTTCGATGAAACGCATGCGTCGCTCGGCCGCTCCACTGCTGCTCCTGGGATTCGCGCTCCTCGCCGCCGGCGCATGTGGAGGGGCTTCGCCCGAGACGCCGGCTCCCCAGGCGGCCACGCGCGCCGCCGCGGGCGCCTGCGGAGCCACCACCGAGGGCGCTTGCCGGGCCGCGTGCGACGGCGGAGACGCGGCCTGCTGCGAGCGCCTCGGCGACCTCGTCCTGCGGGATCGCGACCGCGGACCTTCACGGGCCCTCGCCGCGGCGGAGGCGCTCGGCAAGGCGTGCAACGGCGGCCACGCGCGCGGCTGCCAGAAGCTCTCCCGGCTCATGCACGACGGGTTTCCCGGCGCGCTCGCCGGCAATCCCTTCCACGCCGCCACCCTCGCGCGCCGCGCCTGCGACGGCGATGACCCTGCGGGATGCGGCGATCTCGGGCGGATGCTGCTCCACGGCGTCGGCACCGACGCGGACGAGCTGCGGGGCGCCGCCTTGCTCGCGCGTGCCTGCAATGCCGGCGACGGCAAGAGCTGCGACGTGCTCGGCATCGCGCTGCTCTTCGGCCAGGCCGTCACGCGGGATCCCGAACGCGCGCAGGAGCTCTTCGTCAAGACCGTGCAGGTGAGCGAGAAGGGCTGCGCGGCGGAGGATCCGCGCGCTTGCCTCGTGCTCGGCGCGGCACTCTTTCGCGGGCGTGGCGTGCGGCGGGACCAGGCGCGCGCCGTGCCGTTTTTCCAGCTCGCCTGCGATGCAGGGCTCGCCGACGGATGCGATTGGCTGAGCGAGGTCTACGCATACGGCCTCGGCGCAGCGACCGATGCGGGACGCGCCCTCGCCCTCGCGCAGCAGAGCTGCGAGGAGGGGAGCCCCCACGGCTGTGCCAGCTTCGGCGCGCTTCGCGCAGAAGGCTCGACCGGCCCGAAAGAGCTCGCCGAGAAGGCCGCGATCGCGCAGCGCGCGTGCGACGCCGATCCGTCGGCCTGCATCTACCTCGGCACGGCGTACGCGGCGGGCGAGGCGGTGCCGAAGGATCCGCAGAAGGCGGCCATGCTCTACCGGCGCGCGTGCGCCACGGGATCGGCGGCGGCTTGCACGAGGCTCGGGCTGGCCATGGTGCGCGGCGAGGGTGTGACGAAGGACCCGCGAGGCGGCTTGCAGCTCGTGTCTGCGGCGTGCGACGCGCGCGTCCAGCATGCCTGCATGCGGCTCGGCCAGCTCTTCATGGAGGGAGAAGGGACCCAGAAGGATCCGGCACGCGCGGCCGTGCTCTTCGTCGAGAGCTGCGAGGGTGGCTCGACGCTGGCCTGCGAGGCGGCGGCCGACGCCTATGCCGAGGGAAAGGGGACGACACGTGACGACATGCGCGCGGCCGAGCTCTATCGTCGCGCGTGTGATGCGCGGAATCCGTCGGCGTGCGCCGAGCTCGGCGTGCTCCGCGCGGAGGGCCGCGGCGGTCCGCGCGACGAGGCGGCGTCGACCGAGCTCCTCCGCAAGGCGTGCGAGGGCAAAAGCGATCTCGGCTGCGCGCTCCTCGCGGCGAAGCCTGGGGACCGCGTCGCTCTGCGCGCGAAGAGACGCATGAGGGTCGAGGAATGCAATGCGCTGATCGGGGTCATCAACAAGGGCGTGGAGGATCTCAACAAGACGGCGCGCGGCGAGGATGATCCGACAGGCGCGCGCGAGCTCCGCGCCATGGCCGACCAGATGGACCGCGTGGCGCAGCAGGCGGCGGGCGTCCGCCTCACGGTGCCCGAGCTCGTGAAGTTCAGCGCCGATTACCGGGGGATGGCCGTCACCGTCGCGAAGGCCGCGCGCGCCATGGCGAAGGCGGCCGAAGCGAAGGATCTTCCCGGCATCAACGCCGCGCAGGTCGACCTCGCGAAGGCGGTCAAGCAAGAGGACCCGCTCGTCGACGCCATCAACAAATTCTGTCAGGCCCCCTGAAGCGCCCGAAGGAATGCGCCCGGGAGCGTCACGCCGCGCGCGGGCACCCCGTGAAAT
This sequence comes from Polyangium sp. 6x1, assembly GCF_029946515.1. Lineage (GTDB taxonomy): Bacteria > Myxococcota_A > Polyangia > Polyangiales > Polyangiaceae > Polyangium. The sequence continues at coordinate 3,230 of NZ_JARZHH010000066.1, read as the reverse complement.
ACAGCGCCGACCCCGCGACGCCCGCGTCCCAATCGTACGCGTCGCCGCCGGGCACGGCGCGCGCGATCGCGAGCAGCTCCTCGGGCGCGTACGCGCGAATCGCCGAGACCGTGCCGTCCCACGCCACGAGCGCCGGGATCAGCGGCACGAGGTACGTCAGCGCAAAACGCGACGCCCTGAGCGGGCGCACGAACGGGACCAGGAAGAACGAGCCGACGAAAAGCGCCGTCATGTTCACCCCCATCATGAGCGGCGCGAGCGCGCCCGGCAGCCGCCGCAGCGCGGGCGAGGCCGCGACGTCGAAGAACGCGAGGGGTTTGCCGTCGGCAACCATCGAAGCCACGAGCGCCGTGACGGCCTCGGGTGGGAAGTGGTGCAGCGCGCCCCACATCGTGCGCACACCGTCGAGCTCAGCCGGGACCGCGAGCGCGTCGACGGGTTCGTCGCGGTACACGAGCCTCGGATCGCTGCGCGCCGCGACGCGCGCGCGTCCCGCCTCGTTCGGATACCGGTCGGTCAGGACGAACCTCACGTCCTCGCGCCCCTCGTCGCGCAGCGCGCGGATCGCGTAGAGCGCGCCGCCGCCGCCGCCCGAGCACACGTCGATCACTTGCGTGCGGCCGGTCCGATCGAGCAGCGCCGCGAGCTTCGGCACCACCCCGCGGTAAAACCCCAGGCGATCGAAGCCCAGATCGAGCAGATCGGTGCCGCCGTCACGGATGGCGGCTGGCATCCAGGGGAGATCCTCGAGCTCGACGAGTTGCATGCGGCGCACGATCGCGATGATGGGGGGGCTCGCGCCGCACTTCAAGGCCCCCGGGAGGCGCCGCGCCGGGGCGCTGCCCCGGGCCCCGCGGGGGCTATCCGCCCCTCGACCCGGACCAGGGCCAGCCCTGGACCCTTTGGGGAAGAACTGCGCATCGCGCAGTTCTTCCCACAGGCCGGTGGCAAGACCGTGGAGGTTCATTTTTGCTGTCGACGGGCACCTTTGCCGCCTTGGCTGGCGGGCTCGTCGCTGGTCTTGCCTCGGCCTGTTCGATGAACTGTGCGGAGCGCAGTTCATCGACCCCGAGTCCAGCGCTTGCGCTGGTCCGGGTGCAGGGGCGGACAGCCCCTGCTGGGGCCTGGGGCAAAGCCCCAGCGAAGCCGCTTCAGGTAAGGTGTTCGAATCGAGAAACGAGGTTATAAGGAAGCGCGCCGGATCCGGTACAATGAGCCGTGACGACGCCTACCCTTCCAGACGAGCACGCCGATCCTCCCGCGGCTGTCTCGGGCGCAGCGGACGCCCGCCCTCGCACGACGCTCGCGCGGCAAACCCTCCTCCGGATGGCGCTGCGCCTCTCGCTCGTCATCGCGGCGCTCACCGCGGTGAGCTACTGGCATACGTTCGGCGTGGCCACGCAGCATTCGCTCGACGGGCTCGCGAACCACATCGCGGCCCGCGCGCGGAGCGAGCGGTGGCTCTTCGATCTCGCGATCGACAACCTGCGCACGCTCGCCGCCGAGGTGCCGAAGCGCCTCCGCGAGGCGCCGCCGGGCGACCCGAAGGAGGCGTTCGATCGGCGCTTCGTCGCGTTTCCGGACGGCGTCGTCCGCAGCCGCCTCGAGGGCTTCGATCCGGCGCGGCATGCGGGCGCGACGATCATGAACCCGGCAGAGCTCGACGCCGCGGTCATGCGCCGCGTCCTCGTGTACCAGGACGCCGTCGCGCAGATGGGCCTGGCGATGCACACGCGCTTCCAGAACACGTACATCGTCGACGGCGCAAACTTCGCAGTCACGTACTGGCCCGCGTCGCCCCGCTGGACCCTCGAAATCAAGCCCAACCACGATTACGCGGGAGCCGAGCTCTTCGTCGAAGCCGCCCCCGCGAAAAACCCCGAGCGCAAGAGCAGCTTCAGCCAGGTCTACATCGACCCCGTCCTCCGGGCGCCGGTCGTCACCATGAACCTCCCGATGTACGACGGCGAGAGGTTCCTCGGGATCGTAGGCCATGACATCACCCTCACGGAGCTGCTCGATCGCACGGTGAACGTCCGGCTCGACGGCACCTACAACCTCATCGTCCACCGCAATGGCAACATCATCGCGCACCCCGCGCTGACGCGGGCCCTCGCGGAGGCGAACGGCGGCCTGCACGTCTCGAAATCGGGGGATCCCGCGCTCCCCGCGATCCACGCGGCGGCGCTCGCAGTCTCCTTCGGCGAGGGCGTCACCGAGGCCGGCGACGCTCACCTCGGCGTGGCGCACATCGACGGCCCCGACTGGTTCTTCGTCACGGTCTACCCGAAATCGCGGTTGCGCGCCCAGGCCTTCCAATCGGCGCGGTTCGTCCTTTTCGGCGGGCTTGCCTCGCTCCTTCTGGAGGTCCTCCTGCTGTCGTGGGTCCTCAAAAAGGAGGTCGCGGCGCCGCTCGGCGCGCTCACCCAGGCCACGCGGAAGGTCTCCGCCGGGGAGATGGACGTCGCACTCGACAGGGCGCGGCGCGACGAGCTCGGCGAGCTCGCGGAAGCGTTCCACCACATGACGGACGCGGTTCGCGAGCGCGAGGCGCAGAGCAAGGAGAGCCGCGAAGCACTGCAGAAGCTCGCAGGCGAGCTCGAGGCCATGCTGCTCCGCGAGCGCGAGAAGAACGACGCACTCTCGCGCCTCCGCGCCGCGGTCGACGTCCTCTCCACGCCGGTGCTCGAGGTCTGGAAGGACGTCCTCGCGCTGCCCATCGTCGGCGCCGTCGACGAGCAGCGCGCGCAAAAGATGATGGAAAAGGTCCTCGACGAGGTCGCGCGCACGCAATGCCGCTACATGATCCTCGACATCACGGGCGTGGACACCATCGACGCGGCGACCGCCGATCGGCTCCTCAAAGTGGCAGCCGCCGTGGAGATGCTCGGTGCGCGTTGCGTGCTCACGGGCATTCGCCCCGTCGTGGCGCGGGCGCTCCTCTCGCTCGACGTCTCCTTCGGCGACCTCCGGACCTTGCGCACGCTGGAGGACGGGCTGCGCCATTGCCTGCACCACCTCTCGGCGGCGCCGCGGCAACGGCGCTGAGCGTCTGGGCTCGGAGGCGCCTCGCTGGGGCTTTGCCCCAGGCCCCACCAGGGGCTATCCGCCCCTGGACCCGGACCAGCGCAAGCGCTGGACTCGTGGTCGATGAACTGCGCAATGCGCAGTTCATCGAACGGGCCAGGTCAAGACCGCAACCGACCCTGCCAACCAAGACAGCCGCGCTG